>NZ_FOYW01000001.1:286375-640435 GCF_900115285.1 Marinobacter daqiaonensis | reverse complement strand
CAAGGCTTTCAGGGGCTCAGTAGGTCAGCGAATTAACCGGCCGAGACACTAGTCTTCCGTACAGTGAATTCTTTATCCCGGACAGGACACTAACGTCTCCTCCCGGAATCTTACGATTTGGCCTGAGGGCAGCTCGTCTGGAGATGAGGCCCTCAGGCCGACTCAGTTTGTCAGGAAGCAAGTCTGACGGGTTTGGTGGGATCGAAATCCTTCCACTTCCCGTCTTCAATGTTGCCTTCGGCTTCCTCGACGTCCTTTCCGTCGTGGTCCCGGATCAGCCTGACCACCTTGTCCCTGTGTTCGTCGCCTACTTCGGCTGCCACGTGAAGCCCGGATTTTCGGTCGGTTACCGGCTCATCCTTTTTGTCGGCATCCGGGTCGGACTCCGGATCGTCGCTGGTTTCCGAGACGGCACCGGCCAAGGATCCCGTATAAGCGCCGACTCCGGCCCCGATACCAGCGCCTATCGGTCCCCCAACGGAGCCAATTGCCGCGCCGGCAACCGCGCCAACCCCCGAGCCTACCCAGGCGCCCTTACCGGCATCCGAGGCGCCGGGCGAACTTTCCTTATCGCCACCCATGGTCAGAATGTGGTGCTGACCGTCCGGATTGACAAAGAATATTGAAATCTTGTCTTTACTGATTCCGGCATCCTGGAGCGCCTGCGCCAATTCGTCGGCTTTCTCCTGATCCTCTAAACGTCCGGCGATAATACGGGCCATAAGCAGTCCTCGCTAAGGTTTGTGGAAAAATTGACCATTGCCATACCTAACGATAGCAAAGATCAAACAGATTGCTTTTTTACCTTTTTGTTTTTGGCGTGGTGCGCCATTCACCACCTTTATATTCCAGATAAGCGAAAATCAGTTCCTCTGTCGTAAGACGGGATCTAGGATAGAGTCCCCCAAAAAAGTCAGAGGAGTTCAGTGACAATGACGACAAGATTTTCCGGCAAGGTGGCCCTGGTCACTGGTGGCGCGGCAGGGATCGGCGCGGCAACAGCGAAGGCGTTTGCCCTGGAGGGCGCCCGCGTAGTGGTGTCCGATATTGATGTCCAGGGCGGTGAGGGCACCGTGGCTGCCATTGCGGCGGCAGGCGGGGAAGCGGTCTTCATCCCCTGTGACGTGAGTGATAACGACGCTGTCTCCGCTCTGATCGAGCGCTCAGTGGCCACCTGGGGACGACTGGATATCGCTTTTAACAACGCCGGGGTCGATATCGAGAAATCGAAGCTGGCGGACGGTGACGTGGAAACCTACGACCGTATCATGGACACCAATGTCAGGGGCGTCTGGCTTTGCATGAAGCACCAGATTCCGGTGATGCTGGAGCAGGGGGGCGGCGCTATCGTCAATACGGCCTCTGTTGCGGGGCTGGGAGCAGCACCCAAAATGAGCATCTACAGCGCCAGCAAGCATGCGGTTATCGGGTTGACCCGTTCCGCCGCCGTGGAATATGCGAAAAAGGGAATCAGAGTGAATGCCGTGTGCCCGGCGGTCATCGACACGGACATGTTCCGGCGTGCGGCGGCCGCCGATCCCCGAAAAGCCGAGATGGCGGTAGCCATGCACCCGGTTGGCCGCCTGGGTCAGGCGGAGGAGATCGCGGAGGCCGTACTGTACCTGTGCTCCGACATGGCCGGATTTACTACCGGCGTCGCCCTGCCCGTGGATGGTGGCTCCACCGCGGTTTAGCGATTAGCTAATAGGCACTAGACCTGTTTCCGGGGCTGCTTACTTCCTACAACTGGTCCGGTAACCGCTTGCCGGACCAGTTTTCCATCAGGCGGCAGGCCACCAGATCGCCGGTGACATTGATGGCGGTACGGCACATGTCCAGGATCCGGTCCACACCCATGATCAACGCAATGCCGCCTGGCGGAATCCCCACAGTCTGCAAAACCATTGCAAGGATGACGATACCCACCCCAGGGGTGGCGGGTGAACCGATGGACGCGCCCACGGCCATGGCTACGACCAGCGCCATCGCTCCCATGCTCAGGTCGATACCATAGACCTGGGCCAGGAAGATGGTGGCGACGGCCTGGTACAGGGCCGTACCATTCATGTTAATGGTGGCGCCCAGAGGGATTACGAATTGGGATACGGAGGGGCGAACCCCGAGCTGGTCCTCCGCCGTACGGATGGACAACGGCATCACAGCAGCCGAGCTGGAAGTTGAGAAGGCCAGTAACAGGACGTCCCGGGATTGCCGAAGAAATTTCAGGGGAGGGTACCCCACAATCAGTTTCATGATCAGCAGGTAGACCCCCAGCATCAGCAGCAGGCCCGCGATAACGGTCAGTACGTAGGAGGCCATGCCCATGAGCGCCCGGAATCCGAGGGTGGTGGTCAACTGCGCCATAAGGCCAAAAACCGCGTAGGGCGCCAGTCGCATGGCCCATTTCACCACGGTCATGCAGATCTGTTGGAGTGAATCCAGAAGATCCAGCATGGGGCGTGCCTTCTCAGGCGCCATGCTCACCAGTGCAATGCCCACGATGATGGAAAAGATCACCACCTGCAGCATCTGTCCTTCCACCATGGCGTCCAGTGGATTACCGGGTAACAGGCCCAGGAGAGTCTTCGGGATATCCTGGACGTCGGGAAGACTGCCGGCGACCGGCGCCGCCGCGCCTTCAGTGGTGGGTATGGCCAGCCCTGTCATCATCCTTCCGGGGTTTATCAGGCCGCCGACCCAGAGGCCGAGAGAGGCGGCTATAGCAGTGGTAGCCACGAAGAAAAGGACCACTCTCACGCCAAGCTTACGGAGCTGTTCCAGATCCTCACTGGCGGTGAGGCCGCGGACCACGGACGCGATCACCAGGGGAATCACGATCATCTGGATGGTGACGAGGAACAGCTGGCCGGGAAAGGCGAGCCAGTTGCCAATCAGGGTGCCCGTGGACGGTTCAACCCATCCCACCGAGGGGCCCAGGAGGGTCCCGACCACAAGCCCGAGACCCATGCCGATCAGTACCTTCAGCCAGAGCCGTTCCCTGACAAGACCGGAAAGATAGCCACTGAGATGCCGCAGTGGGCGGGGATAGTAACCGGAGGGTTCCGCAGGTTGGTTTGCCATCACACTCGTCCCTGTCTGCCGATGCCTTGCCTTATTCGATGTCGTTAATCGTTATAAGGATAGATTACCTATGACTATATGTCATCAGGGACGCCAGGTCAGGGTTTCGGGACTCGTCGATTCGCCCTTGAACAGGTGCCCGATGTCCGGTGAAACGAAGCACTGATCCCCCCGCTCTGGCTGCCATCGGCTGAACTCGGCGTGGGAGATGCCCACTTCCCAGATATCATCACAGGCCCAGCCCTTCGGCTTCAGTTCAATGCGCACCTCTGCTCCAATCAGGTTGACCGCTTCGATGATAAAGGGCAGGCATGCCTGCCCCGTTGGCTCTGACACCAGATGGACTTCATGGGGGCGGAGATAAAGCTGGGCCTCCCCTGGCGCGGGGGCATCCGGCAGCGTTACCCAGGCCTCACCCTGTCTCAGCCGTCCTTCGGCATCGACGGTACCGGCAATCACGTTCACATGTCCCAGGAAATCGAACACGAAGCGGCTGCCGGGGCGGGCATAGAGTCGCGTCGGCGCGTCCACCTGCTCGATCTGCCCCTGGCTCATCACCACCACCTGGTCCGACAGTTCCAGGGCTTCCTCCTGATCATGGGTCACGAAAACGCTGGTGAAGTGAAATTCGTCATGGAGGCTGCGCAGCCATCGGCGCAGGTCCTTGCGTACCCGTGCATCCAGGGCACCGAAAGGCTCGTCCAGCAGCAGGATGTCCGGTCTCGTGGCCAGAGCCCGGGCCAGTGCGACCCGTTGTTTCTGGCCCCCGGAGAGTTGCGCCGGGTAACGCTTCGCCAGGTGCGGCAGCTGGATCATCTCCAGCAGACGCTCGACGGACTTCCGGATTTCCGCCTTTGGTGGCCGGCTGCGTGCTGGCATGGACTCGAGGCCGAAGGCGATGTTATCCGCCACCGTCATATTGCGGAACAGGGCGTAGTGCTGGAACACGAAGCCCACGTTGCGGTCCTTCACCGGCACCTGGCTGACGTCTCTGTCACCGAACAGGATCCGGCCCTGGGTAGCGGATTCCAGCCCGGCAATGATTCTCAGCAGGGTGGTCTTGCCTGAGCCGGAGGGGCCAAGCAGGGCGGTAAGCCTGCCTTCGGGAATATCCAGGGAGATGTCCTGCAACGCCCGGAAATCTCCGAAGTACTTGTTCAGACGGTCTATCTTGATGCTCATTGAAGTTTCCTGTCCGGGCGATCATTGGCCATAAGCCGGGCCTGGCGCCACTCGGCCACCCCTTTGATGGCCAGGGTCAGTACGGCAATGGCCGCCAGCAGCGAGGCGGCGGCGAAAGCACCGGCGATGTTGTAGTCCTGGTACAGCAGTTCCACGTGCAGCGGCAGTGTGTTGGTCTGGCCGCGAATATTGCCGCTGACCACCGATACGGCACCAAACTCCCCCACCGCGCGGGCGTTGGTCAGTACCACGCCATAGATCAGCGCCCATTTTATATTGGGCAGGGTGACCTTGCGGAAAAGTCGCCAGCCAGAAGCACCCAGGGTGACAGCGGCTTCTTCCTCCTCGCTGCCCTGTTGCTGCATCAACGGGATCAGTTCCCGGGCGACAAAGGGGCAGGTCACAAAAACGGTAACCATGACGATGCCGGGCCAGGAGAACATCAGTTGAACGTCGTACTCTCCCAGCCAGCTTCCCAGCCAGCCATTGCGACCGTAAAGCAGTAGATACAGCAGGCCGGCAACCACTGGCGATACCGCGAACGGAATGTCGATCAGGGTGATGAGAAGCTTGCGGCCCGGGAAGTGGAAGCGCGTCACCAGCCACGCCAGGGCGACGCCGAACACGAGGTTCAGTGGCACCGTGAGCAGGGCCACAAAAAGCGTAAGGCCAATGGCATGAAGGGTGTAGCGGTCGGTGATGTTGCTGATCATCACGCCCCAGCCGGCGCCCAGGGCCTGGCTGAAAATAAGGATCAGGGGAATGGCCAGGAACAGGGTGGCCAGCAGCACTGTGAGCAGGACCAGGGTTCTTCGTACCCATGGGCCGTCACCGACGCGATGATGAGACTGGTACTTCATGATGCCTACCTCCCCAGAAGCCGGCGCAGATAGCGCCCCTGCCAGAGGGTGATGGCGAACAGGAGCGACAGTGACACCAGCAGTACCATGGCGGCAATGGCGCTCGCCGCGGCGTAGTCGTACTCCTGCAGCCGGATGAAGATCATCAGGCTGGTGACCTCGCTCACATAGGGCGTATTGCCTGCAATGAAGATGACCGCACCGAACTCCCCCAGGCTGCGGGTGAAGGACAGGGCGACACCCGTGACCAGGGCCGGCCAGAGGGTAGGAAAGATAACCTTGCGGAAGACGCGACCGTCGGAGGCGCCGAGGGTGATGGCTGCCTCTTCGTCTTCCGGTGGCATTTCCTCCAGCACCGGTTGCACGGTGCGGACCACGAAGGGAAGGCTGGTAAAGGCCATGGCAATCACGATCCCCGCCGGGGTATAGGCGAGGTTGATGCCAAGGGTATCAAGCCACTGGCCATACCAGCCGTCCCGGGACAGCAGGGTGGCGAGGGTGATACCGGCAACCGCCGTCGGTAGCGCAAAAGGCAGGTCCACCATGGCATCGATCAGGCGCTTGCCGGGAAACTCGTAGCGTACCAGGCACCAGGCCAGGAGCAGGCCGAAGACGCCGTTGAACAGGGAGGCCGCCAGTGCGGTCCAGAGGGTGACCTTGTAGGACGCCACCACCCGCGGGTCGCTGATGACAAACCAGAACTGACTCCAGCTCATCCCGGAGGCTTCCGCCACCAGCCCGGTCAGTGGCAGTAACAGAACCAGGCTGATGAACAGCAGCGAGATGCCCAGGCTGAGGCCGAACCCCGGGAGCACCCGTTTGCTGCGAACAAGAGAGCCCCGGGTGCGGCCCGGGGCTTGGGTAGTGGAGCCTGTCACCTTGGTGGCCTAGCGACGACGCTGGAGCTGATCCAGCTTGCCCCCACTGGCAAAGTGGGTCTCCATGGCGTTTTCCCAGCTGCCGGCGATTTCCGAGACAGGCAGCAGGGTTACCTCCGGAAAACGGTCGGAGAATTCGGCCTTCACCACACCGTCGTGAACCCGGTAGTTGAAGCCGGCCAGCAGGCGCTGGGCCTCTTCACTGTAAAGGTGCGTGAGGTAACCCTTGGCCAGGTCCTCGGTGCCATTCTGCTCGACGTACTCGTCGATCCAGGTGACCGGGAACTCCGCCAGAAAGCTGATCTTCGGTGTCACCACCTCGTACTCGCCAGGGTAACGGTCGGCAATATTCAGCACTTCGGACTCGAACGTCAGCAGGGCATCCCCGATGCCGCGCTCGATGAAGGTGGTGGTGGCGCCACGGCCGCCACTGTCGAACACCTTCACCCGGCCGAGAAGATCTGCCAGGAACTGGTCGGTTTTCTCCTGGTCGTCGCCAAACGTTTCCTGGGCATAGCCCAGGGCCGCCAGATAGGTGTAGCGGCCGTTACCGGAGGTCTTGGGGTTGGGCATGACCAGTTCCACGTCTTCCCGGACCAGGTCGTCCCAGTTCTCGATATTCTTGGGGTTACCCTTGCGAACCAGGTACGCCATGGTGGAGTAATAGGGGGAACTGTTGTTCGGAAGGCGCTCCGCCCAGTCTTCGGGTATCAGTTGTCCCCTTTCATGGAGGATGTTGATGTCGGTTACCTGGTTGAAGGTGACCACATCGGCCTTCAGGCCCTGGATGATGGCCTGGGCCTGCTTTGACGAACCGGCATGGGACTGGTCTATGGTGACGGTGTCACCGGTTTTTTCGAGCCAGTACTCCTTGAACTGCTCGTTGTAGGCAGCAAAGAGTTCACGGGCGATGTCGTAGGACGAATTCAGCAGCTGGCGCTCGGCTCCGAGGGCGCCTTGCGCGCTCAGAATGGCCGCACCAGCGACAAGACCCTTGATCCAGGTTTTCATGATGCTTTCCCCTGTCGTGCAATCGTGTGTTCCGGAATTGGGCGCAATGTAGCAAACGACAGATAAAACTGAAAATTCTAAAAAATAATATTGATAGCAGGAATCTGGCTATTGGTATGGAAATGGCCCGGTCTTCTGTGGGAGTCCGCGGAAGAGACTACGCTATTGCTGACGGGGCCGGCTGGTAATGATCCTGTCGGCGACCCCGACCGTAGCCTTCAACCCGGCAAGATTCATCAGAAGATAAAGGAGAAAACGATGAGCGACAGTGAAAATCCGGTGCTGCTGATCACCGGCGCTTCTTCAGGTATCGGTGCCGAAACAGCCCGGGCCGCGGCTCGCGCTGGCTATCGCGTGGTCCTGGCGGCCCGCTCCACAGATAAGCTCAAGGCTCTGCAGGAGGAACTGGGGGGCGAGGAGCGCGCGCTGATTGCTGCCTGCGATGTCCAGAAAGTCTCCGACCAGACGGCCATGGTGGAACAGGCAGTGGCCGCTTTTGGCCGCATCGACGCGGTCTTTGCCAACGCAGGACGCGGCGGCGAGCCCGGAGGGTTCAGTGGTGCCGATCCGGAAGTCTGGAAGGACATGATCCTCACCAATGTGCTGGGCGTCGGCATCACCCTGCAGGCGTGCCTGCCGGAATTGAGGAAGTCGAAAGGACACCTGCTTATTACCGGTTCCGCGGCGGGCCGGGCGACGATCCCCGGGTCCATGTACAGTGCCACCAAATGGGCGGTATCGGCGATCGGCTATGGGGTGAGGGAAGAGCTACGGGGTACTGGTATCCGCGTGACCCTGATTGAGCCGGGCATGGTGGATACACCGTTCTTCGATGAACGCCCCGAAAATGCCCTGCGGCCGGAAGACATTGCCGAGGCGGTGACCTACGCCCTGCGCCAGCCTGCCCATGTCGATGTCAATGAAATCCTGGTGAGGCCGACACCCAAAACAGAGGGTTAGTCAGGCTGGGGGGGCCTCCCGGAGGTCTCCGGGCTGGGTCCACCGACGTCGTTCAGCGTGTCCGGCAGCGCCAGGCTCATGGCCTTGCCGGTCAGCGGGCAGTGGAAAGCCAGGTGGACGGCAACGAGCCTCAGTGGCTGGTTGGCGGCGCGTCCGTACAGCCTGTCTCCGACGATGGGATGGTTCAGGGAAGCAAGGTGCTTGCGGATCTGGTGTTTGCGTCCGGTTTCGATGCTCACCTGGAGCAGGGTGCATTGAGCCTCCCTGTCCAGCGCCAGGGTAGACACCCGGCTTAATGCCGGCTTGCCGTCGATGGGCAGGTCGACCTGCCGGTCAGTGACATCCAGCAGGCCGTGTACCCTGGCCTGGTAAACCTTGGTCATCTCCCGGCCGGTAAAACGTTGCGATAGCGCTCCTGCGGCCTTGGGGTCGTGTGCAATAAGCATCAGCCCGGCGGCATCGGCATCGAGCCGGTGGACCAGGTATGCGGGCCTGCCGTTGGCGATCTCGACCCACCGTAACAGGCTGCAGTGGTCCCCCCACTGGGAGCCCTGGGAAAGCATGCCGTGGGGCTTGAACCAGGCACTGTAACGCCCGTGGTCGGCCAGGGGCTCCGGAGTCTCGGGTTTTCGGGCCAGCACCTGATCGTCGTAGTAGAGCTGGATGCGGGTGCCGGGCTTCAGCTCCCGGGTGGCCCGGCGCAGGCGTACCTGTTTGCCCTTGTGGGTCCACCAGCAGGCGCCCTTGCTCATGGCGTCCTTGATCCGCTGCCGGGACAGATCCGAGGCCTCGCTCAGGGCTTCAACCGCGGTCTGGGGGCGGTCCGTGGTCAGGTCTATGGTTGTTCGCATACGGTCTGATGGTCCTGAAAGTTGGATCCTGGCCGGGCTACCGGCACCGGTCGTCGGGCGTTGCGCCCGTTTCATCTTCGTCATTCATCGGCTGCGCCCCGCTCTCACTGACCAGGTAAACGCCCCGCGTCATCGGCGCCGCTTCGAACAGTTCAGTGGAATAGTGCAGGCGGTCGACCCGCTTACGGGAATCCCCGAGTACATAGACCGGCTTGCCGGCCTGAATCATGGCACCGGCAATTTGCCGGCTGCCAGTCTTGTTCACAAAGGCGCCCTCGCAAAACTGGTCCATGCCCAGCAGGGCCGCATCCAGGGAAGGCGCCAGCCCGGCGATACGGTCGTCCTCCACCAGGTGTACGGCAACGCCGGCCTCACGCAGGGCGTCGTACTGTGCCACCCCCTCTTCGCCGGGAACCGACCGCGTCTGCAAGACCTGGATATCTCCGAACGTGCGATCCAGCCAGCAAATGGCTTCAAACAGGGTGCCGCTGCGGCTGTGAACCAGCAGGCGCTTGCCATGCCAGTCACAGATGCCCGCCAGGTTCCGTGAAATCTGCTCGGGAACGTCCTGCCACCGTTTTTCGTAAGCATCGAGGGCGTCAAAGAAATCCGGCCCGATGGCGGGCTCCAGTGCATTCAGCAAATGGTGAACCACCACCATGGAAGGGTCGATGTGGCGCAATCGTCTGAAGGCCTCGCGCAACCGGCTCTCATCCGGTGGCCCGGGTTCGAGGGAATGCAGCGCCTGCAGGATGTGCTTCACAAGGGTGGAGGAGCCATGCTCACGGTCCGCGACAATGGTATCTATCTGCTGGTCGAAGGTCATTTCCCACTCCTGTGCCGATGGACGTATTGGCAGGATAGCGCACCTGCCTGAAATGCCCATCGGTTCCGGTTTGCCGGACCTGTTTGATTTATACTGCCATTCAGTGTCCAGTCATCAGAAACCGGATTCCGTCGTTTCCACGAGGTATGAATGAAGTTCGCTGGCATGACCCTGATTTCGTCACTGGTCGGCGTTGTTTTGCTGCTTGGCTGCGGCAGCTCCGCCTTTGCGGATTCAGTACGCAGAATTGTTCACCCGGACGGTCGGGTGGAATACACCAATGCTCCCGCTCAGAACCGCGCCCGTCCCAGCACGCAAAGGGAAACCGTCTACAAATACCGTGACCAGCACGGTGTCGTGACATTCAGCGAGGCCAGGCCTGACGGGGCGGATTACGATGTGATCCGTTTCGAGTGCTACGCCTGCAGGCCGGATTCCCGCGTCGACTGGCACCGCACGCCTCTGTTCCTGACCCGCTACGTGGACGAGATCGAGGCCACGGCGCGGGAATTCGAGGTGGACCCGGCTCTGGTCCGTGCCGTCATCCATGCGGAGTCGGCGTTCAACCCCCAGGCGGTGTCTTCCAAGGGTGCCCAGGGACTGATGCAGTTGATGCCCGGAACTGCGCGGGAAGTGGGGGTCAGCAATGCCCTCGACGCCTCCGAAAACATCCGCGGTGGTGTCACCTATCTGTCACAGATGCTGCACATCCATGGTGGCGACACCCGGCTCGCGACCGCTGCCTACAATGCCGGGCCTGGCGCGGTTCGTCGTCACGGCGGCATTCCCCCCTACGCCGAAACCCGGGCCTATGTGGAGCGGGTTGGCATTCTCCACCAGCGGTACCAGCAGAGCGACAGCCACTGAGTCCGCGGCTTCATCACCGGTTCTGATCGCCATCCCCTCCTGGCGCTTCCGGCGGGGCATCGGTGCCAGGGGATCTTCTCCGCATTTTCGCTTCCTCCTCGTCCTCTTGTGGCGGCTCCTCGAACTCGGTATTTCGCGGGTCCAGTTCCGCCAACCCGAGCCCGGCTTCCGGAGTGGTGGGGTAGTAATGCTCCTGGTGCTGAACGGCGGGGCGGACTCGGCCCGGGCCGAAGACCATGAACAGGGCCATCAGGCCCAGGAAAAAGGCATTGCTGACAAAGAGTCCCCCGGGCCCGAGGAGGTCCATGAACAGCGCGCTTATGATCGGCCCGGCGCAGCTGCCGACGCCATAGCTCAGTAACAGGGCGGTGCTCGCTGCGGTGATTTCACTGCTGTCCATCAGGTCGTTGGTGATGGCAACCGCGATGGGATACAGGGCGGCGCTGAGGCCCATGTACAGACCGGTAAACAGGATCAGCACGACAAGGCTGTAGGAGCCGGCGAACGCCACCACAAGGCTGCAGACCGCGGCTACGACCGTTGTCACCACGAGGATACGATAGCGGTCGAAGGAATCACACAGCCACCCCACCGGGAATGCCAGCAGCATCGCTGCCACGATGGCCGAGGCCATGAAGTTCGACAACTGGTTCAGGTCAAGGCCGATGCGGTTGGCGTAAACCGGCCCCATGGCATAGAAGGCGCTGATAAGCAGGCCGGCGATCACGGCACCCAGCGCTCCGGTGGGGGAAACCCGGTAGAGCGTGGGCAATGACATTCGCTGCCCCTTCACGATGACGGGGGACTCACGACGGGTCATGGAAAGGGGTGTAACCGCCAGGGCAACCAGAATTGCCGCCAGAGAGAAAGGAATGAAACCGGAGGGGTCGGCAACACGGATCAGTACCTGGCCGCCGGCGGTGGAGAGAAAGAAGACGATCTGGTAAAGCGCGAACAGGGTTGCCCGGTTTCGGTTATCCGCCTTGCTGCTGAACCAGCTCTCCATGACGATCATCAGGCCTGCCATCACGAAACCGCCGAGAGCCCGCAGACCGGCCCACAACCCGGCTTCAACCGCCATGGGATAGATCAGGGTGGCGGCGGCAAGGATGGCCGCGAATACCGCAAAGGCGCGGATATGGCCCACCCGCTCAATGATCCTGCCAGCATAGAGCGTGCCGAAGACGAAGCCAACCGAGTAGAACACCAGGATCCAGCCAATCGTACTCTCGCTGAATTCCTCCAGACTCAGCCGGAGGCCGAGCAGCGTCATCAGAAAAGCGTTGCCCGTTATGAGGAGGATAATGCTGAGAATCAGGGATGACAGACTGATGGCAGTGCGTCGCATGGCTCGTCCTGTGGTGAGTTGTCCGTAATCGTCATTCGGGATGCAAAGGATGGATCCTGGAGTGGGCCATGGTCAAATTACGGGAATACGGGTTTGTCCCATGTTGTTCCGGCTGGTCTAGACTGACTCCATGATCTGTCACCAAAGAACCCGTGAAGCCGGCTTCTGGGGCTTCAGCAACCGGAGGACAACCGATGAAAGCCAACGTGGATGAAAACGTTCGCCCTGATTACGACGATGTGTTGCAGGAAATCGCTGATTACGTCCTGTCCTACAAGGTCGACAGTGAGGAAGCCTGGAACACCGCCCGTAACTGCCTGATGGATACGCTGGGTTGCGGTCTGCTGGCGTTGCGATATCCCGAGTGCACCAAGCATCTGGGTCCCCTGGTGGAGGGTACCGTGGTCCCCCATGGGGCAAGGGTTCCGGGTACCCAGTTCCGGCTGGATCCGGTGAAGGCGGCCTGGGACATTGGCTGTACCATTCGCTGGCTGGATTATAACGACACCTGGCTGGCAGCGGAGTGGGGCCACCCGTCGGACAATCTCGGGGGCATCCTCGCGGTGGCGGATCATCTGTCCCAGAAACGGGTATCCGCGGGCCAGTCGCCTCTTGTCATGAGCGATGTACTCGTCGCCATGATCATGGCCCATGAGATCCAGGGTATTCTCGCTCTGGAGAATTCCTTCAACCGGGTCGGGCTGGACCACGTCGTGCTGGTCAAGGTCGCGTCCACCGCAGTTACCGCCAGGCTCATGGGGGCTAACCGGGAGCAATTGCTTTCCGCGCTTTCCCATGCCTGGGTCGACGGCCAGGCCTTGCGTACCTACCGCCACGCCCCCAATGCCGGTTCCCGCAAATCCTGGGCGGCGGGCGATGCGACCTCCCGGGCGGTGCGGCTCGCGGATATCGCCCTACGGGGGGAGATGGGGATCCCCGGGGTGCTGACAGCTCCGCAATGGGGTTTCTATGACGTTCTGTTCAGCAAGACCAACCGGAACCAGGCCCTGAAACCGGAGGACCAGCGCCGGTTCTCACTGCCCCAGGCTTTTGGTAGTTACGTGATGGAGAATATCCTGTTCAAGATTTCCTTCCCCGCCGAGTTCCATGCCCAGACCGCGGCGGAGGCAGCCGTTACCCTGCACCCCGAAGTGAAGAACAGGATCGATGAGATCGACCGTATCGTGATCACCACCCACGAATCCGCCATTCGCATCATTTCCAAGGAGGGCACGCTGGCGAACGCCGCGGACCGGGATCATTGTCTGCAATACATGACAGCGGTCCCGCTGATCTTCGGTAACCTGACCGCGGATCACTACGAGGACAGCTTCCACGAGGCCCATCCCATCATTGATGAGCTTCGCGGAAAAATGGAAGTGGTTGAGGACGAGCGCTACAGCCGCGAATACCTTGAGCCGGAAAAGCGATCCATCGCCAATGCCGTGCAGGTATTCTTCAAGGATGGAAGCAGTACCGACAAGGTGGCTGTGGAATACCCCATCGGCCATCGCCGGCGCCGGGAAGAGGGCATCCCGCTGCTGGAAGACAAGTTCCGGAACAACCTCGCCACCCGCTTTCCGGGCCAGACCTGCGACCGGATCTTCCGGCTGTGTGCCGACCCGCAGCGCCTGGAGCAGACGCCGGTCCACGAATTCATGGAGCTGTTCGTGATCTGATCGGTCCCGGCTCAGGCCTGGACCGACTCGGCAGAGGTGTCGATGCGATACTTGTCAGTGAGGTTGTACAGGGTCGGGCGGGTCACACCCAACAGGCGCGAGGCCTGGGCCATGTTGTATCCGGTGGTCTGAAGCGCCTGGATGATGGCATCCCGCTCGGCGGTTTCCCTCACCTGGCGCAGGTTGAGCTGGTTTTCCGTCGGCACTCCCTCGCAGGTCAGCTCAAGGTCAGCGGCTGTCACGCGCTTGCCTTCGGCCATTATGGTGGCCCGCTTGACCTTGTTGATCATCTCCCGGACATTGCCGGGCCAGCTGTATCCGCTGATCGCCTGAACCGCGTCCTCGCTGAAGGAGAGGCTGGGCCGGTCCATCTGCCGGGACAGGCTCTGCAGCAGGGATCGGGCGATCACAATGGAGTCGCCCTGGCGCTCCCGCAGGGCGGGCACTTCTAGCGTGATTTCACTGATCCGGTAGTACAGGTCTTCGCGGAAGTCGCCGGCGCTGATCAGGTGGGCCACATTGCGGTGAGTGGCGCAGACCACCCGGACATCCACCGGTACCGGCTTGACGCTGCCAACCCGGTCGACCGACCGTTCCTGAAGGAAACGAAGCAGCTTGGCCTGAAGGGCCATGGGCATATCGCCGATTTCATCCAGGAAAAGGGTGCCGCCATTGGCGCTTTCGATCTTGCCTTTCTTGCTCTGGGTTGCCCCGGTAAAGGCGCCTTTTTCGTAGCCAAAGAGTTCACTTTCCAACAGGTTCTCCGGAATGGCCGCGCAGTTGATGGCCGCAAACGGCTTGTCGGCCCGATGGCTCAGGTCGTGCAGGGCGCGGGCAAGGAGTTCCTTACCGGTACCGGTCTCACCGACGATCAGAGTGGTCACGTCCGTAGGGGCGACTTTCTCGAGGGTTCTGCACACCGATAGCATCTGCGGGCTGGCTGCTACAACGCCCTTGATGTTGGTGCCGTTCTGGCGATTGGTGAGTTCACGGTTATCCCGCTCAAGCTCGGCCAGTCGGAAGGCCCGGTTCACCACGAAGGAGAGAATGTCCGGGTCCAGGGGCTTCTGGTAAAAATCGCTCGCTCCCATACCGATGGCCTTGACCGCATTTTCCTTGTCTTCACGGCCAGTGACGACAATGACTTTCACCATGGGCGACAGCCTGAGAATGTCGTCGAGCAGGGCAAAGCCTTCGGACGCGCCACCGGGGTCAGGCGGCAGGCCCAGGTCAAGGGTGACCACCTGGGGCTCGTTGCGGCGTAGAAGAGCCAGGGCGGCTGCCCGGTCCGCGGCAACGTCCACATCAAGATCACTACTGAAGCACCAGCGCATCTGGCTCTGGAGGCCAGGGTCGTCTTCTACAATAAGCAGTCGTTTTTTCACAACGGACTAAATCCTTTTATTGGGTGGCGTAAATCAATTTATCGCAAGATCACTTTTTGTTCAGTGTCGGCCGAAAACGATTCTATTGCAAACCGCCGGCACGGTCAGCTAACTGCTCGTGATTGAGCTCAGTCTCCTTCGAAGCTACTGTCCCGGATTCCCCTGAACTCTGGAGGGAGGTTTTGACCGTGGGCAGCAGTACTGAAAAGCAGGAGCCCATACCGGGTTCGCTGGTGACGTCGATATTGCCGCCGAGTTCGCGAATATACTCCCGTGCCTGGTAGGCGCCAATGCCCATGCCGGTAAGTCCCTTGGTACTTTCAAACGGCTTGAAAAGCTGCATGCGGATAAAATCTTCCGTCATGCCGGTACCCGAATCCTGGATGAACAGGACCACATGACCAGTGGAGGCCTTCAGGGTAAGGGTGACTTCGCCAGCCGGAGGAGTGGCGTCCTGGGCATTCTGAATCAGATGGCCGAGCACGCTCCACAACTGGACCCGGTCCGCACGGATCATGACCGGATCCATGGGACCCATCAGCTTTGGCTGGGGCTGGTTACGGGCATAGTGAGCGGCAAGCTCGCTGACCAGTGCCTGCAGGTTCACCGGCTCCCGGTCCCCCGGACCCGAGTCGGGCTTGCGGATGTGGTCCACCAGGTTGGACATCTTCTGCACTGCGTGCTCGGTGGTGCTGATCATGTCGTCGATGAACGCGGGGTTGTCCCGGTGACGGCCGGCATTGCGGACCAGCAGCGACAGCTGGGCAATGAGTGTTTTGAGATCGTGAACCATGAACGCGGAGGCCTTGCTGACCGCCTCGAACTGCATTGCGCGGGAAAGCCGGTTCTGGGCATCCGCCTGGGCCAGCAGGTTACAGGTCTGGCGGGCCACCACCCGGACCAGGTCGAAGTTTTCCCAGTTCAGGACCACCCGGGCGTTGGCCCGTCCCACCAAGGTTATGCCATAGAGCTGATTGCCCAGGTACATGGGGATCAGCAGCCAGCCCCCCTCGAACTTGAGGATGGGGTCGGGAATCTCCAGAAGGTTGTAACGCACCGGGTCGGCCCGGTAATCCTCCAGGTCAATGATCCATTCCCGCTCGGCGAAAAATCGCACGAGTTCGCAATTGCCGTCGATGCTGGTGAACCGGGGCTGGTGCATGTTGACGGTGCTCTGCAGCATGAAGTTACCGTCCTCGTCCCGTTCCCAGAGTGCGCCAGAGCTACTCTCCACAAGCCCGGCGAGGATACGGATGATGCGTTCGGGCAGGGGGGGATGGTCGCTCAGGTTGGCCAGCTCCCGGGTCATTTTCAGCCATTCTTCCCGGTAATCGTATTTGTAGTCGAAGAAATTCTGACTGATAAAGATCATCAGCCGCGCCCTGAAACGGCGTGAGGTCAGCAGCAGGGCCAGGAAAGCCATGGCAGCAGTGACAAACAGAACCTGCAGGGCGTCCCCCCACTGGCCACCGAGCACCCGGACGTAATAGCCGCCGGCCGCGGCGAACAGCAGGTACACACCGGCGAACACGAGGGCACTCACGTGGAACATGGCGTTGCGCGAAAGCTGGAACTCCACCGGTTGCTTGCGGGTATTCATCATGGCAACGCCCAGCAGGGGCACCACGAGGGCGTTGACAAAACCCCGGGCGTCCCAGAAGCCACTGGAGATCTGCCCGAACAGCAGGGCGTCGGTGTACATGAAGAAGTCGTAGGCAAACACCGTTAGCACGCTGATGCAGAGGTAGCGGATGCTGGAGCGGCTCGACTGTATGGAGTTACGCCAGATCTGCTCCACCAGGCAGATACCGAGAAGCGACAGGGCAATCTGTCCCACCAGCTTGAACTTGCCGCTGATCAGGGGAATGTTCAGAAGGTATTCCAGGGCCGCGAGGGTGAACAGTATGAAGATCACGGCAAAGGTGGAGAACCCGAGGAACCGCCGCATGACGTTGACCGTTCTCAGCTGGCGGTCGATGGGCCGGAGCAGGATCAGCAGGACCAGTACCCAGCCGCCGTCCCGGAGCAGTTCGAGGAGGTAGCGGACAAGGAATGGAGGCTCAGACCAGATTTCCTGGGTGACCAGGGAACCTGCCCAGAGAAATGACAGGGTGACGGACAGCAGCAGGATACGGTCCGAGGCGCGGCGCAGGTAACGGGTGACAATCAACCCGCCCAGCAGCAGGAAGGCCAGGGCAGCGGCGGCATGGCTGATCAGTCCGAATTCATTAAGCATTTACTGCACATCCTGTGACGCTTCCGGTTTCCCGCACGGGACACTAGACCGGGTGCTTGTTCTCCAGGTAGTAATGGAAAATCTCATCCAGCGAACGCTTCGGCTGGAAGCCGAATTCCCGCGCGAACGCCCTTCCGTCGATGATGACAGGGTACTTGAAAAAGTCCATCAGGTAAGGTGGAAAACGTCGCAGGTTCAGCAATCGTAATAGGGTCCTGGGCACAATGGGCGGAATCGAGAGGATCGGAACCCGTTTACAGCCACAAAGGTCGAGGGCTTTCTGGTAGGCGACCCAGTCACTGGGCGCGACGTTATAGATGCCCTTGTGATTCCTGCGGTAGGCCAGCACGAGGGCATCGGCCATGTCGTCGATATGGATGAACTGCATCATCGGGGAAAACCCCGCCAGTACCGGTGCCCGCTCGCTGGATAGCAGGGTGCTCATGGCATTGCGGACCCCGGGTCCTACGATGTTGCAGGGGCGCAGGATGGTGATATTCAGATGGGGGTAGCGCCACAGGTAGATATTGGCGAGGTTCTCCAGTTCCACCGAGTCCACAAGGTCCATGGTCAGGCCGGCGGCCTTGAGGGGGGCAGCCTCGTCGATCATGGCGGGGTTATAGGGAACGGCGCCATAGACGTGGAAGGTGGAAAGAATGATGACCCGTTGCACATTGTACTTGTGGCTCAGGTCCAGCAGCTTCTGGGTGCCGAGCACATTGGCGTTGTATCGGCTGAGCCGGGTCTCCTGGCTGGACATGATGCGGCCCAGGTGAATGACCCCGTCGAAATGAAACCGCCGGAACAGATCCTCGAACACCCGCTTGTTGAAATCAATGCAGTAACTGGGGATGTCATCTCCCAGCCATACCTGCTCACGGAAGTCCACCGCGACCAGGTCGCAGGTGTCCCGAAGCTGGTTGATGACTTGCTGGGCCAGGGTGCCCGCTGCCCCCGTCACCAGAATCTGTGGTCTTTTCTCGGTAGTCATCAGAACAGCCTTTTCCTTTGGTTCAGTCCCTTTTTGATCATTTCGCCCACGGCGGCCTTGACCAGCTCTACCCTCGTGGTTACCTGCTCCTCCGGTATGTCATCGTTGTCGAATACCATCGGATCCCCCACGCAGATGTGCACCTTGGCGGGCAGGATCACCGGTGCCGCCAGAGGAAAGTAGGGGAGTCCCAGCATCCTGGCCAGAGGCTTGATATTGGCGATGGCGGGAATGGTCTCCTCACAGCCAACAACCCCCACCGGCACCACGGTGGCGTTGTGTTCCATGGCCAGGTGCATGAAGCCGTTACCGAAACGCTTGAGCTGGTAGCGATCACGGTAGAGTTTGCCGGAGCCGCGGACGCCTTCCGGGAAAACGATGATGGCCTCCCCGTTGGCGAGCATCTTGGCGCAGTTCACCGGGTCGCCCAGCACGCCGCCGAACTGGTTCAGCAGGTTTCCCAGGTAGGGAACCGTGGGGAAGAAGCGCTCGATCATGGCCCGGGGTATGCGGGGTCTGTTCTCGCGGGAGGCGAGGGCAAATCCTATCAGCAGGCCGTCAATGGGCAGTTGTCCGCTGTGATTCGCGATAATGAGAACCGGACCTTCGGCGGGTATCTTGTCAATGCCGTCCACCTCAACCCGGAAATATTTCTCATAGATCTCGCGAGTGACGGCGTACCCGATCTTGAGAGTCTCATTGTTGTACCCCCAGGGATCGTACCCGAGGCTGCCGATGGGTTTGCCGATTTGGTCGATCTCTTCATCCAGCTCTTTGCTTACCAGACGCCGCTTGAGAAATTCTGCCAGACTCATGGGTCTTCCTTTCCTGTATCTTTCCGGAGTATAGGCGATTCGCGATCCACGTCAGCCCCCGGTTCAGGCTTTTTCGGGTTTTACTGACCGCCGTCGGTTCTGGTCAGGGTCAGGCCGAGCGAGCGTGTCTGCCCCGAGTCAAGGGAGCGGTAATCGGTGGCTGCGTTGGCGGTTTCCACACAGAGCATGGTTCGCCATGCGTTGTCGGGAAACGCCGACAGCCGGGCCGCCTTTTCCGGACCCGGGTTCCATACCACGGTGGAGCCACTGCCCCTGGCGGTCAAGTGATAACGGTGAGTCGGGGTCAGGATGTCCAGATCCGGAGCCGCCAGGTAAATGCGGTCGGTTTCGCCAGCAAAGGTCACGTCGCCGCGCTGCATGATTTTCCGCCAGTCATCGAGGGTGTCCAGGTAGTCGCAATGCTCCAGGCCGAGGATACGGCTGCGTTGGATCTCCGTGGTCGGCAGGTAGGTGTGCAGGGCCTGGCTGATGGCCAGCGGATCGGCTCCGGTATTCCTGGTCGCCAGATCGATGGAAAGCGTCGAGCGACTGAACCGGAAGCCAATGGTTGCTTCCGCCTGACCCCGCCAGGGCAGGGTTGCGGGCTCCGGCGAGGTGTCCAGTTTCAGGTTAAGGGTTACGGTGCGGTCCGTTTCTTCGATGGCCTGCAGAGCCCAGGGACTGGTGCGGGCAAAACCGTGGGGCAGGTCTGTGGCCACCCGGTCCCGCACCGGGGATTCGTTACGAACAGGATCGCCGAACCAGGGCCAGCACACCGGAATGCCTCCGCGAATGGCCCGGCCTTTCTCGAGGCGCACCTCGTCACTCATCCACAGCCAGTTTTCCTCTCCCGTGGGGCAGAACCGGGTAAGGTGGGCGCCCTGCAGGAACACCGTGGCATGAAAGTCCGGGTGGCGTATGTCGAGGGCGTCCAGCTCTCCCTCGGTGATCAGTGATGTGAAGCGGCTGCCGGCGACGTCCTGTTGCATGTTGCGGTCCTGATATTAATGGCGGTTTGCGGTTGTGGTATCTGCCTATCCTGAAAGTTCAGGTGGATACTTACGTCGCTCCCGAAAACTTCTAGAATGCCTGTTTTTACCGACCGGGAAAACCATCCATGACAATGCCACTGTTGAATGCATCCTTCCCGCGGACCGGTGACCCGGCGGTCGCGCAATGTCAGGCCGGTGAAACGTGGCTCGACACGATCGCCGATGATCTCTGTCAACACGGCTGGCTGACCCTGGATGCCACCCCTCTGCTGGGTCCGGAATTGCTGGCGGAGCTGCATCGTGAGGTGGAGATCCTCGAGAAAACCGCTGCCATGGAGCGCGCCGGCGTGGGGCGCGGTGGTGACTTCACCCGTGACCGGTCGGTGCGCCGCGACCGCATCGCCTGGCTCAATGGTGAAACCGCTTGCCAGGGGGCACTGTTCGACTTTTTCGAACAGGTTCGCGTGGGCCTCAATCGCCGCCTTTTCCTGGGATTGCAGCGCTTCGAGGCTCACTACGCCAGCTATCAGCCAGGGGACTTCTATCGCCGGCATGTGGACAGCTTCCAGGGTCGAGCCTCCCGGGTCGTGAGCCTGGTGATGTATCTCAACGAGGACTGGGGGCCGGCCGACGGCGGTGAACTGCAGGTATTCGGCCGGAACGCCCCGGGTACGGTCTGTGGCAGGGTCTTCCCCGAGCGCGGCCGGATGGCGGTGTTCATGAGCGAGGAAGTACCCCATGAGGTGTTGCCGGCCGCCCGCAGCCGCCACAGCATCGCCTGCTGGTTCCGCCAGGACGTGGTGCCGGTTCCGCTGACCGGTGTCTGACCGGCCCGGGGGAGGGTGGCAGGGTTTTCGGGCCCTTTCATCTCCTGGGGGATTGATACCACCCCCGCCTGCTGCTACTATGCGCGCCGCATTCGGGCAATCCGGATCGCCGTTATGGTGGCCCTGCCGGTGCCCCCGCAACGATAAACCGTGAACCCGGTCAGGCCCGGAAGGGAGCAGCCGCAGCGGTGGATTCGTGTGCCGGGGTGTCGCTGGTGGGGTCACCCCCAGATTTCCCCCCTGATCTCCTGTTTTCTCCACGTCATTTCCCTCCTGGTCATTGGCTTCCTGGTGGTCGGTTTGCTTCTGCACTATGCCTGTCCATGATAAGCTTGGCCCTTTACCGACCGAGCAACGCAGTGACGGCCCTATGAGCTATCAGGTACTCGCCCGTAAGTGGCGGCCAAGAACTTTCGAGGATATGGTCGGCCAGGAGCACGTGCTCCAGGCGCTTGTCCATGCCCTTGAGCACAACCGCCTGCACCATGCCTACCTGTTCACCGGCACTCGCGGGGTGGGCAAGACCACCATCGGCCGACTGCTGGCGAGGTGCCTGAACTGCGAAACCGGAGTTACCGCAAAGCCCTGCGGCGAATGCTCCAGCTGCCGCGAAATCCTGGACGGCCGCTTCGTTGACCTGATCGAGATCGACGCGGCCTCCCGCACCGGCGTCGATGACATGCGGGAACTGACCGATAACGTCCAGTACGCGCCAACCCGTGGCCGCTACAAGGTGTACCTCATCGATGAGGTCCACATGCTCACCAACCAGTCTTTCAACGCCTTCCTCAAAACCCTGGAAGAGCCCCCGGAGCACGTGAAATTCCTGCTGGCCACCACCGACCCACAGAAGTTGCCGGTCACCGTGCTGTCCCGCTGCCTTCAGTTCAACCTGAAACGGATGACCCCCGAGCATATCGTCGGGCACCTGCGTTTCATCCTGGGCGAAGAGTCCATTCCTTTTGAGGATCCGGCCCTCTGGCAGCTCGCCCGGGCCGCCGATGGCAGCATGCGGGACGCTCTCAGTCTGACCGATCAGGCGATTGCCTTCGGCAACCAGAAACTGGCCGCCAGCGATGTCAGCAGTATGCTTGGCACCATCGACCAGCGGGACATCGAAAAGCTGGTGGACGCCCTGGTGGCGAACAATGGTCCGGAGCTGCTGGCGGAAATCGGCCGCATCTCGGACTTCGCTCCGGACTTCAATGCGATCCTTGCGGACCTGCTGTCGCTGTTCCACCGGGTCACCATGGAGCAGGTGGTGCCCGGCAGTGTCGACAACGCCATGGGCGACGCCCACCGGGTCCAGGCCCTGGCCAGGGAACTCAGTGGCGAGGATGCCCAGCTGTTCTACCAGGCCGCTCTGATCGGCCGCAAGGATCTTGATATCACGCCCGACGCCCGCATGGGGTTCGAGATGACGCTCCTGCGCATGCTCGCGTTTCGTCCCGGGGTCGAGCACCGGGAGCCTCCGGCGACGTCAACGGGCGTGCCCGCCCGTGTTGGCCAGAGGGAATCGTCGGACCGTGGCAGCGTTGACTCGGCCAGCGGCGATGCAGGCGAGGAACCCGCTCCCGCCGTATCCGAAAAGGCGGCACCGCAACCCGGGCGGAAAGCGGAAGTCCCGTCCGCCGAAGAGCCGGCACCCTCAGCCCCGCCTGCGGCGGCAATCGTTGATGAGTCGGCTCCGCTTGTGGCGTCGGGGTTTCATCCCGATTACCGTGCCGAGGATGACGGTCTCATGGCCATGGCAGACCAGATGGCCGGGGCGGCTGACGTGGACGATGCACCGCCGTGGGATGAGGCGCCGTCAGTCGTGGAGCCTGAGAAAGTTCGCCAGCCCCGGCAACTTGAAGAGCATCGTCCAATTGAAAAGCCTCAGTCTGTGGGGGAGTCCCAGCCAGTTGATGAGCCCCGGTCGGCCGGAGAGCCCCGGAAATCCGGGCAGCCCGGGCCGGCCCCAGGCCGGGAGTCATCCCCTGCAGTCGAGCCTCCTCCGGTCCAGGAGACCCTGTCTGCCGGAAGAGCTCCTGAGCAGTCCCTGGCGCCGCAATTGCAGTCAGGGGATGGGGCGGTGCCAGTCGTGCCCGAGCCCCTCGCTCTGGAGGAAGGATTTGTCTGGGCCCGGGATTTTCGCAAACTGGGTATTGTTGGCATGGCCGGTAATCTGGCCAGCCAGGCAGCCTGTGAGCGTGACGGCAACCGCTTTGTACTGACCCTCGACGAGGGCCATTACCGGTTGCTGAATGACCGCCACCAGGAGCGCATCCTGGAAGGACTGCGCCGGACCTTCGGAGACGAGGTCCGGATCGAAGTGCGGGTGGGCGAGGCTGGCGACCAGACACCGATTGCCTGGGAGGCCCGGGCCAGGGCGCGGCGCCAGCAGGAAGCCGAGCAGGCCATAGAGCAGGATCCGCTGGTTAGCGCCATCGTTGAACGTTTCGAGGGTCGGGTCGTCAAAGAAAGCATCCGGCCGGTTCAGAACGAAGCCGGCTGATTGATTGAATTGCACCATTGAGGGGAAAGCATGATGAACGGTATGGGCGATATGATGAAAAAGGCCCAGCAGATGCAGGAGCAGATGCAGAAGGCCCAGGAGGAATCCGCAAAGGCCGAGGTCACGGGTGAGTCCGGTGCCGGCCTGATCAAGGTCACCATGAACGGGCGCCATGACGTCCGCAAGGTGGATATCGATGATTCCCTGCTGACCGAGGAGAAGGAGGTTCTCGAGGACCTTCTGGCGGCGGCCATCAATGACGCGGTGCGTCGGGTGGAAGAGGACCAGAAAGAGCGCATGTCGGGTATGATGTCCGGCCTGGGGCTGCCGCCCGGATTCAAGATGCCGTTCTGACTGCCGATGGGTAAGTAATACGTCATTTCCTTGAGCTTGATGTGCAGGAGTATGGATGGCTTTCAGCCCTCTGGTAGATGAACTGGTTGAGTCCCTCAGATGCCTGCCCGGTGTCGGTCAGAAAACCGCCCAGCGTATGGCGTTCCACCTCCTGGAAAAAGGCAGGGCGGGCGGAGAGCGGCTTGCGGGGTCGTTGTCGGCAGCCATGACGGGAGTGCGTCGCTGTGAGCGCTGCCAGAATTTTTCCGATACTCCCGTGTGTCCCATCTGCGAACAGTCCGATCGCCAGACCGGTACGCTGTGCGTGGTGGAGAGCCCCTCGGATCTGCTGGCCATCGAGCAGGCGGGTGACTACCGTGGTGGCTACTTCGTACTGATGGGGCACCTTTCGCCGATTGACGGCATCGGACCGGAAGACATCGGTATTGAGCTGTTGTTGCGGCGGGTGAGCGAGGAGGGCGTAACCGAACTCATCCTGGCCACCAACCCCACCGTTGAAGGCGAGGCCACGGCCCATTACATTGCCGACCGGCTGGATGGTGCCGGCGTGCTGACAACCCGGCTTGCCCACGGGATTCCTGTCGGTGGCGAGCTGGGTTACGTCGACGGCTTTACCCTGACCCACGCCTTCCGGGGCCGCAAACCGCTGGCAGACTGAGACCCTACATGACTCTCGCTACACCCCTGGCGCCACCTTACCCCGTTCCCGCCGAACCAAAATGGCTTGAGAGCGTTGATGCACTGGACGCCTGGCTGGCGGAATATCAGCATGAGCCGCTGGCGCTGGATACCGAGTTTGAACGGGTGTCCACGTTCTATCCGATTCCCGGGCTGGTCCAGCTGGGTGCCGGGGATTCGCTGCGACTGGCAGAACCCTCCGTTGCCGTCGAGTCAGCCCGGTTCCGGGAGACGCTGGCCGATCCCGGGCGGCCCAAACTGCTCTACGCCATGGGAGAGGATCTCGAACTGTTCCGCCACTGGCTGGCTCTGGAGCCGCGGGGGCTGCTGGACCTGCAGCTGGGCGCAGCCCTGGCGGGCGCCGGGTTTTCCGTGGGTTATGCCCGGATCGTGGAACAGATTTTCGGGGAAACCCTGGACAAGTCCGCGACACGTTCAGACTGGCTCGCCAGACCCCTGAGTGACGCCCAGCAACGTTACGCCCTGGACGATGTCCGCTTTCTGGCGCCGCTGTACCAATGGATTGCCGACAGGCTACGGGAGCGTGGCCTGTCCGGTGCCCTGTCTGAGGAGTCGGATCGGTTCGCCATGGATCTTCTGGCCTTTTCGGAGCCCGGGGATGCCTACCTCAAGCTCCGTGGTGGCTGGCACCTGGCCGGATCCAGTCAA
This sequence comes from Marinobacter daqiaonensis, assembly GCF_900115285.1. Taxonomy (GTDB): domain Bacteria; phylum Pseudomonadota; class Gammaproteobacteria; order Pseudomonadales; family Oleiphilaceae; genus Marinobacter; species Marinobacter daqiaonensis. The sequence continues at coordinate 615,448 of NZ_FOYW01000001.1, read as the reverse complement.
CAGGTCCTGAAGGCCCTCGTGGCCTGGCGTGAAGAGGAGTGCCGCCGTCGTGACCGGCCCCGTAACCGGGTGCTCGCGGACGCCGCCCTTATCAACATCGCCGACCGGCTGCCGGAAAACACCGGGGCCCTGGCAGCCGTCGAGGGGGTTCCCCCGGTGGTGGTCCGTCGTTTCGGAGATACCCTTCTTGCGGTGATACGGGAGGCGCTGGAGTCGGGTGGCGAGCCGGATCCGCTGATCGACCGCCCCCTGACCCGTCCCCAGCAGGAGCTTTACCGCAAGGTGAAAAAGCAAATGGCCGGCGCCGCCGACCAATGGGACGTACCGGTGGAACTGCTGGCGCCGAGGAAGAAACTGGAAGCCTTGCTGAGAGCCGGTGCCCGCGCTCCCGAGGCCCTGGAAGCGTTTGCTTCGGGGTGGCGGGGCAAGGTGCTCGCGCCGGTACTCGATGACATCAGAACCCTGCTTGACGAACGAGCCGACAACAATGAGTGAGAAAACCTTCGTATCCGTATTCCGCAGCAGTCGGCGGCAGGACACCTACCTCTACACCCGGAGGGGCCAGCAATGGAACGAGTTGCCGGAGTCACTGCGGGAAATTTTCGGCAATCCGGTGCATTCGCTGGACCTGGTGCTGACCCCGGACCGCAAGCTGGCCCGGACCACCGGTCGGGAAGTGCTGGAGGCGATCGCCGAGAAGGATTACTATCTCCAGCTTCCTGAAAAAGCCGATAGTTACCTCGTTGCCTTCAAGGAAAAACTCAAGGATTTCGGCGCGTGAGCGCACAGATCCCCTTCTGGCAGCGCAAGCGCCTGGACGAAATGTCCGCCAGTGAATGGGAGTCGCTTTGCGACGGCTGCGGGAAGTGCTGCCTGACCAAGCTGGAAGACGCGGACACCGGTGAGGTCTACTACACCGACCTGGCCTGCAGCCAGATGAACACCCAGACCTGCCGCTGCACCAGCTACCGGAACCGGCAGCAGGTGGTCCCGGAGTGCGTGGTGCTGACGCCGGAAAACATCGATGAGTTCCACTGGCTGCCGCAGACCTGTGCCTATCGGACCCTGGCGGAGGGACGCCCCCTGCCGCACTGGCATCCGCTGCTGTCGGGTTCGCCGGATTCCGTTCATGAAGCCGGTGTCTCCATGGGTCACCGGGTCATTCCGGCCGATCAGGTTCCGGAAGATGACTGGGAAGAACATATTATTCATTGGGTACTGTGAGGGAAGCATCGACTCCTATGGTTGAATCAATGGTAATTGCCGGCCTCGACGCCGAAACGCAAACCGCCTACGCCCTGTTCTGGGGCATTTATGTGGTGGGTTTCGTTCTGTTCTACTGGGCCATGTCGAGGCTGATCCGGTGGATCCCTCTTTATGGACTGCGGACCCTGGTCAAGGCTCTTCTGATTGTTGTTATTGCCACGCCGGTCCAGTCGACTGTGGTGGATGGCTGGTGGGTTCCCGCCTGGCTCTTCGGCGGCTACGAAACCCTCATGGGAGATCCCTCCGAGGCTGCCCGGGCTTACTTCAACATGGGGGTCGCCGCCCTGATCATGGCGCTGGTCTGGATTCTGGATCTGGTGCGGTATCGCTTCACCCGCCGGTAAAGGCGGACCTTTCGCGAGGATCTTTTCATGCTGTCGAAGAAACTGACCCTGGCGCTATACCTGTTTCTGGCGTTTGTATTTTCGCCGTTATCCGCTCAGGAGGGTGCCCGGGAGGGCCACTACCAGCCGGCACGGGACGTGCGGTTGGTAGTGGATATTTCCGGCAGCATGAAGCTTAACGATCCCGACAATCTGCGTCGACCCGCGGTCAGGCTGATTGCCCGGCTGCTACCTGAAAACACCCACGTCGGCCTGTGGACGTTCGGTCGTCTCGTGAACATGCTGGTCCCCCACGATACCCTGTCACCGGAACTCCGCGACACCCTGGTGGAACGCTCGGACGATATCAACTCCATAGCCCAGCGGACCAACCTCGGCGCCGCCATCGAGACCGCCAGCGATTCCTGGCTTGCCCCGGAGAGGGACCTGTCCGGCACTCATATGATTCTGCTGACCGATGGCAAGGTGGACATTTCCCCCAGTGCCTCCGCCAACGACCAGGAGCGGAATCGCATCCTCAATGAACTGGTTCCCAGGCTCGCCGATGCCGGGCTGACCATCCACACCATCGCGCTCTCTTCCGAGGCTGACCTGGACTTGCTGGGCGCCATCGCAGATGTGACCGGCGGCGTTGCCAGGGTGGCGGATTCCGCGGATGAACTGAGCCGGATCTTTGCCGATACCCTGGGCCAGGCGGTTCCCGCCAACGAGGTACCGCTGGAGAACAACCGTTTCCAGGTGGACGGCGGAGTCGAGGAATTCACTGCCCTGATCTTCAGTGAGACCGGGCCGGAGAGGCGCCAGCTTGAACTGATCGATCCCTCCGGCGGGCGCCACGGCGCCGCCCAGCTGCCGGAAAACATCCGTTGGGCCCGTGAGCCCGGTTATGACCTGATCACCGTCTCCGGGCCCATGCCGGGGGAGTGGCAGGTGGAAGGTACCCTGGGGGAGGGCAGCCGCGTGACGGTCGTCAGCAATCTGCGCTTGCAGGTGGCACCGATACCGGCACGGTTCGACATGGGGCAGGACGTCGAGGTTGAGGCCTGGTTCACCGAGGAGGGTCAGCGTATTACCGACCCGGACTTTCTCGGCGTTATTACAGTCAGCCTGAGCATGACCACGGAGGATGGTCGCCGGGGCACCCGTGTCCTGAGCGGCGAGCGTCCTCCCGAGTCGGGCATCTATCGCGATACCATTGCCCGCTTGCCGGAACCGGGTCAGTACCTGTTGGAGCTGGAGGCTGACGGAGAGACCTTTTCCCGGAAGTACCGACAGACCCTGACGCTGGCGGCGCCCGAGGGCGATCAGGTGCCCGCGCCGCCGGCGGAAGCCCCACTTTCCCCAGCGGGGGAGGAACCGGCACCGTCAGTGACTCCGGAGGAGGAGCCGGTCGCGCCGGAGTCAGGGTCCGGCCCGGTCGACCTGAGCCTGGTGGAAGAGCCGGCGAGCGAGCCCGAAGCCGTGTCCACTCCCGACACCGTGGCCTCACCCGAGGCCGGGAAAGAGTCCACGCCTGACACGTCGCCGTCATTGTCAGACCGTCTTGCCGCCTGGTGGCCCTGGTTGGCGGGGGGCGCAACGGCGCTGATCGCAGTCCTGGCACTCATGCTCTGGTGGAGGCGCAGGCGCAGGTCAACAGAGCCCGCCGACGAGGAAAACGCAACGGCTCGGGCCGCTGCCGGTGCGGAACCAGAGCCAGAACCGGAGCCGGAACCAGAACCGGAGCCGGAACCTCCGGTTGCCATGGAGGAGGAACTGAGCGAAACCGATGGACTCGCGGAGAGTCCCGAACCCAGGGCCGATGATGCCGCTGATCCTCTGGCAGCCAGCCAGTTACCGGAACAGGAGGATGAGTCGACGTCAGAGATGGAACCGCCGGCGGAAGCGACCGGGACCCCTGCAGAGCAAACCGCTGAGGTCGATGAATCGGATGTCCCGCAGCTGGACGAGACCTCCGATGTTCTTGAGGAGCCTTTGAAGGGCGCAGGCGGGGATGAGCCTGAAGCTAGCCGCGACGAAGACCCGGGCCTGGAGGACTTCGACGACAGCCTTCTGGACGAAAATCAGGACGATGACGACGAGTTCGGTCTCGAAGATTTCGATCTCTCCGACATCGATGACCTGCCCGACCTGGAAGCCGACGATGAGGAGGATACGGGTCAGAAGGACAGGCGCATCGACAGCGACAGGAAGTGATAACCTTTGCATGCTTATCAAACAGGGGTAAAAAATCTATACTCGTCGATCATCACCGAATAGCACCGGGCACCTGACGACAGGGCGTTATCGCGAGGCCCCGATGTGTAGCTCCCACTTTTAACTGATAGGAACAGATCATGAAGTTTACCGGTACCGAAAAATACGTAGCCACTGAAGACTTGCAGATGGCGGTGAACGCGGCGGTTGCCTTGCAGCGCCCGCTGCTGATCAAGGGTGAGCCGGGTACCGGTAAAACCCTCCTGGCCGAGGAGATGGCTGCCGGTCTTGGCCTCAGGCTGATTCCATGGCACATCAAGTCCACCACCAAAGCCCAGCAGGGCCTGTACGAGTACGATGCGGTTTCCCGCCTGCGGGACTCCCAGCTGGGGGACGAGAAGGTCAAGGATATCCGTAACTACATCGTCAAGGGCAAGCTCTGGGAAGCCTTCGAAACGGATGAACCGGTGGTGCTGCTCATCGACGAGATCGACAAGGCCGACATCGAATTCCCCAACGACCTGCTGCTTGAACTGGACCGAATGGAGTTTTACGTTTACGAGACTCAGGAGTTCGTCAAGGCTAAGCATCGTCCGATCGTGGTGATTACCAGTAACAACGAGAAGGAATTACCGGACGCCTTCCTGCGCCGCTGCTTCTTCCACTACATCTCGTTCCCGGAGCACGACACCATGCAGACCATCGTGGATGTCCACTTTCCCAACATCCAGCAGGAAGTTGTCCGTGATGCCCTGGAGGTGTTCTTCGATGTCCGCAAGGTTCCGGGCCTGAAGAAGAAGCCCTCCACATCCGAGCTGATTGACTGGCTGAAGCTGCTCATGGCGGACGACCTGTCCCGCAAGATGCTCCAGGAGAAGGATACCAGCAGCGCGCTGCCTCCCCTGTACGGCGCTCTTGTCAAGAACGAGCAGGACGTGCACCTGCTCCAGAAGCTCGCCTTCATGGCACGTCGCAGGAAGTGATGCAGGGCGTCCGGGGCAGGGGGCTGTCCCGGCGGACCATTGATTCAACGGCCTCTTTTGGGAGGACGCCATGCTGATAGATTTTTTCATGGAAGTTCGCGCGGCGAAGGTACCCGCCAGTCTGCGCGAATACCTGGACCTGCTGGAGGCGCTGCAAAAGCGCATCGCTTTCGCCGATATGGAGGAGTTCTATTACCTGGCGCGGTTATGCCTGGTGAAGGACGAGCGCCATTTCGACAAGTTCGACCGCGCCTTCGAGGCCTATTTCAAGGGTATCGAGAACCTGGATGAGCTAATGGAAGCGCTGATCCCGGATGACTGGTTGCGGGCCGAGTTCGAGAAGCAGCTCACCGAGGAGGAGAAGGCCCAGATCGAATCCCTGGGGGGCCTCGAAGAGCTTATCGACACCTTCAAAAAACGGATGGAAGAGCAGAAGGAGCGGCACCAGGGCGGTAACAAGTGGATCGGCACCGGCGGTACCTCTCCGTTTGGCGCCAATGGTTACAACCCGGAGGGCTTTCGCATCGGTCAGAACGAGGGTCGCCACGGCCGGGCGGTGAAGGTCTGGGAAAAGCGCCAGTTCCGCGATCTCGACGACAGCATCACCCTGGGTATCCGTAACATCAAGGTGGCCCTGCGCCGGTTGCGCAAGTTTGCCCGCCAGGGGGCCGCGGACCAGCTTGACCTTGACGACACCATTCGGTCCACCGCCCGCAACGCTGGTTATCTCGACCTGAAAATGGTTCCTGAGCGCCACAATGCGGTGAAGGTACTCCTGTTTTTCGATGTGGGCGGTTCCATGGATCCCCACGTGCGGGTCTGCGAGGAGCTGTTCTCAGCCGCCAGGATGGAGTTCAAGCACATGGAGTATTTCTACTTCCATAACTTCATCTACGAAGCGGTCTGGACCAAGAATGTGCGTCGTCTGAACGAGACCACACCGGTCTGGGACATCCTTCACAAGTACAGTTCCGACTACAAGGTGATTTTCATCGGGGACGCCACCATGGCCCCTTACGAGATCACGCATCCCGGAGGCTCCATCGAGCACTGGAACGAGGAAGCGGGAGCAACCTGGTTCCAGCGGGTGAATGAACATTTCCGCAAGGTCGTGTGGCTCAACCCCTTGCCGGAAAGTTACTGGGGAAGGGGTGGTTCCCTGGGGATAACCCGCCAGCTGGTGGGAGACCACATGTATCCCCTGACCATTGAGGGGCTGGAATCCGCCATGCGGTATCTCAGCAAGTAAGCCCGCCGTGACCACAGTCACAGACCACTCCTGACGTAATCACCCCAGAGACAGCCCGGGATCATCCCCGGGCTTTTTTGTATCTGCTAAACTATATGAAATTTTCAGTTAATCTGTCCCTGTGCTTCAATCCGCCGTGAGCCTTTCGAGGCTCTTATGTCAGGTCCCGGTTTGCGAGAAGGAACCTCGCGCGGTATACGGGGGCTGGCCCTTTCGGTCGACCCTGGCGGTTTGCCGGCGGATGTCTGTCATCAGTGCTCCCGTTTCGGCATCCAAAAAAAAGCCGATACACGGTTGAGGGTGTATCGGCCAAGCTCGGCATTTAACGCGAGGCACCTCCAGTAAGCACCTGCGTCACCATACTGTCAGCAAAGACTTTGCCGATAACGGGAATCGCCCTTTAAATCAGTGTCTTTTGATCTTCTTCCCGGCTCCCCGTCCGGTCCCGCCCAACGAACTGTAAAAATAGCCGACAGCTTTACGCGAAAACCGTCACAATCGGGTCAGGCTTTTCTCCCAGGCAATGTCTGGAACTACCTGAAAACAATCAAAACTGGTATTCTCGCACTTCTTCCAAGGCTGATACTTTGGTCTGCTTGTTTTTTCGCCGGCGTTCGTTCCGGTGGGGCTCAGGCTGGATGGTATCCCGACATGCTGCAGCGGTCCTGGGTGCTGGCGCTACACAGAGGCGGCAACCGCCACAGGGCTGTTAACTATAATCATAATGTTACAGGAGAAGGTGCGATGGACCTTGAACAGTTTTACCAGGACAAGTACCCACCCGGCGTGCCCCGCAATGTTGATCTCAACCAGTACAAGAGCATGGTTGATGTGTTTGACAAGTCGGTCAAGAAATTCGCGGACAAGCCGGCCTTTTCAGCGGTCGGTGTGACCCTGACCTACAAGCAGCTTGACGAACTTGCCCGTGACTTTGCGGCCTGGCTGCAGAACAAGACCAACCTCAAGCCCGGCGATCGCATTGCGGTCCAGATGCCGAACCTCACCCAGTACCCCGTGGTGGTCTATGGCGCCATGCGGGCGGGCCTCGTGGTGGTTAACACCAACCCCCTGTACACCACCCGCGAGATGGAGCACCAGTTCAACGATTCCGGTGCCAAGGCCCTGGTGATTCTTGCCAATATGGCTGCCAACGCGGAGAAAGTGCTTCCCCATACCGGCATCGAACATGTGATCGTGACCGAGCTGGCGGATATGCACTCTCCGCTCAAGCGCACCCTGATGAACGCCGCCGTGAAGCACCTGAAAAAGATGGTGCCTGCCTACAATCTGCCTCAGGCCCACAAGCTGCCGGCAGTTCTGGCCGCCGGTGCCAAGGAAAAGCTCAATCCGGCCCAGCCCACCCAGGATGACCTGGCAGTATTGCAGTACACGGGTGGCACCACCGGCGTCGCCAAGGGCGCCATGCTGACTCATGGCAACCTTGTGGCCAACCTGCTGCAGACCCGGCCGCTGCTGGAAGACAAGGTCGTGGAAGGGGAGGAGGTGATGATCGCGCCGCTGCCCCTGTACCACATCTATTCCTTTACCCTGAATTGCGGGATCATGCTGGAGGCCGGCGGCCACAACATCCTGATTCCGAATCCGCGGGATATTCCGGCCTTCGTGAAGGAACTGAAGAACCACAAGTTCACGTCCTTCGTGGGACTCAATACCCTGTTCAACGGCCTGATGGCCAACGAGGATTTCCGCAAGCTGGATTTCAGCCACCTGAAAATGACCTCCTCGGGCGGCATGGCACTGACCAGTGCTACCGCCAAGCGCTGGCAGGAAATCACCGGTGTCGAGATCAGTGAAGGTTACGGCCTGACGGAAACCTCACCAGTGGTGACGTTCAATCCGCCCAGTGCCATCCAGCTGGGTACCATCGGCCTGCCCATCTGCAACACCATCTGTAAGACGATCGATGAGGATGGCAAGGACCTGCCTCTTGGCGAAGCCGGCGAGCTGTGCGTAAAGGGTCCCCAGGTCATGCGCGGGTACTGGCAGCGGCCCGAGGAAACCCAGAAGTCCTTTACTGAGGACGGCTATCTGAAAACCGGCGATGTGGCGCTGATTCAGGAAGATGGCTACATCCGCATTGTGGACCGCAAGAAGGACATGATCATTGTGTCCGGCTTCAACGTGTATCCCAATGAAGTGGAAGACGTGGTAAGCAGCCATCCGAAGGTTCTTGAATGTGCCGCAGTGGGTATTCCGGATGAGAAGAGCGGCGAAGCGGTCAAGGTGTTCCTGGTACCTTCCGATCCCAGCCTGAAGGATGACGAACTGAAGGAGTTCTGTCGCGAGCGGCTGACCGCCTATAAGGTGCCCAAGACCTTTGAGGTCCGGGAGGAGCTGCCCAAGACCAACGTGGGCAAGATCCTGCGCCGCGAGCTCCGCGATGAAGAGCTGAAAAAGCACCAGTAAACCGCCTCGCGGTGGTTTCTGAAAGCCCTGCTCCGGCAGGGCTTTTTTCGTTTCACGGCCCCGCATCCGGTACAATGGCGGCGCAAAATTCAGCAACTGGGTAATTCATGAGCACAAGCCCTTCCGGCCCCGATTCCACCAGCCCTGCCATCCCCGCGGACCCGGACGCCATCCGTCAGCGTCTTGGTGACTGCAATCAGCGCGAAGCCGCCCGCATTCTGCGCCTGCTGGCAAAAACCCGGAACAGGCCCACGGCGGCCGATCTTGCCCGGATCAGCCGCTGGCTGAACGATGGTGAGCAGAAAGTCGAAGCGAGGCGGGCTTCCCACCGGCCTGCAAGTTTTCCGGCGGGGTTGCCTGTTGCCGAGCGCGTGGACGATATCCGGGAGGCCCTGGAAAAGCATCAGGTCATCATTGTAGCGGGGGAGACCGGATCCGGGAAAACCACCCAGCTGCCCAAGATCTGCATGAACGCCGGGCGCGGGACCCGCGGCCTGATCGGCCATACCCAGCCCCGACGGATCGCCGCCCGCAGCGTCTCGACCCGGATCGCTGAGGAGCTGGGGCCGGAGCAGGGCAACCAGGTGGGCTACCAGATCCGGTTCACGGACACCACTTCCGAACAGACCCGGCTGAAAGTCATGACGGACGGCATCCTGCTGGCGGAAGTCCAGCATGACCGGTTCCTGGATGCCTACGACACTCTCATTATCGATGAAGCCCACGAGCGCAGCCTCAACATCGATTTTCTTCTGGGTTACCTGAAACAGCTGCTTCCCCGTCGCCCGGACCTGAAGGTCATCATTACATCGGCCACCATTGAAGTGGAGCGCTTCAGCGAATACTTCGACAGGGCGCCGGTGATCGAGGTCTCGGGCCGTACCTTTCCGGTGGAAATGCGTTATCGCCCCCTGGCCGGCGACGCCGAGGAACGGGACCTGGGGTGGGGCGAGGCCGTCGTGGCGGCGGTGGAGGAAATCGAGGACCATGAGCGTAGTGAAAAGAAACCCCCTGGTGACGTTCTGGTCTTCCTGCCGGGGGAAGGGGAAATCCGTTCACTGAGCAAGCAGCTGCGCCACGCTGATCTCAGGCATACCGAGGTGCTGCCACTGTATTCCAGGCTGAGCGCCAAGGAACAGAACCGGGTGTTCCAGGCCCATCGGGGCCGACGCATCGTGCTGGCCACCAACGTCGCGGAAACCTCATTGACAGTGCCGGGGATCCGTTACGTGATCGACACGGGGCAGGCCCGGATCAGCCGTTACTCGGTGCGCTCGAAAATCCAGCGCCTGCCCGTTGAGGCGATTTCCCAGGCCAGCGCCAACCAGAGGGCCGGCCGATGCGGCCGGGTAGCTCCGGGTATCTGCTTCCGGTTATACGACGAGGCGGACTTCCTCAGTCGGGACGAGTATACCGACCCCGAAATACTGCGCACCAATCTTGCCTCCGTCATCCTTCAGATGGTGACGCTGGGCCTGGGCGACATCCGCCACTTTCCCTTCCTGGAGGCGCCGGATAACCGCCAGATCAACGACGGTTACAAACTGCTGGAAGAACTGGGGGCGGTGAGTGACCGGCGCAAGGTTACCGGCCTTGGCCGAACCATGGCCCGCCTGCCGCTGGATCCCCGGCTGGCCCGCATGCTGGTCACCGCCAGCGAGTCGGGCAGTCTCTCGGAATTGCTGGTGGTGATTGCCGGTCTCAGCGTTCAGGACCCCCGGGAAAGGCCCCAGGACAAGCAGCAGGCCGCGGATCAGGCCCATAGCCAGTGGAACGACAAGGAGTCTGATTTTGTCACGCTGCTGAACCTTTGGAACCATTTCGAGGAGCAGCGCCAGGAACTGTCTTCCAATCAGCTTGGCAAGTACTGCAAGAAGCAGTTCCTGTCCTGGATGCGCATGCGGGAATGGCGGGATGTTCACCGCCAGCTGACCCTGCTGAGCCGGGAACAGAAGTTCGTCATCAACGCTCAGCCAGCCAGCTATGAGGACATTCATAAAGCCATTCTGGCCGGCCTGCTGGGGCAGGTGGCCACCAGGCAGGAAAAGAAGGAATACCTGGCCACCCGCAACCGGAAGGTGCTGATCTTTCCGGGGTCGAAGGTGGCCAAGACGGCTCCCAAGTGGATCCTGGCCGCCGAAATTGTGGAAACCAGCCGGGTCTTCGCCCGGATGGTGGCGAAGATTGAGCCGGACTGGGTCGAGCCCCTGGCTGGTCATGTGGTCAAGCGCCACTATTCAGAACCGCACTGGGAACAGAAACGTGCCCAGGTGATGGCGTACGAGCGGATCAGCCTGTACGGCCTGGACGTAGTCAGCGGACGTCGGGTGCCTTACGCCAGTGTGGATCCGGAGGAGTGTCGGCGGTTGTTCATCCGCCGGGCCCTGGTGGAAGGCGATTACCGCACCAGGGCGCCGTTTATCGCGCGTAACCGCGAGCTTCTGGAGACCGTGGAGAGCCTGGAGAACAAGACCCGGCGCCGCGACCTGCTGGTGGACGACGAGCAGCTGGTGGCGTTCTACGACGAGCGTCTGCCTGCGGAGATTGTCAGTGGCCGTCATTTTGAGAGCTGGTGGAAGTCGCTGTCGGCCACCGAGCTGAAGGCCATGGAACTCACGGAAAAGGACATTCTTCAGCGGGACCTGGACTACCAGGAGCTCGAACGTTATCCGGACGAACTGGAATGGCAGGGCGCCAGCTACCCGCTGAGCTACAACTTCGAGCCCACGGGGGAGGACGACGGGGTGACCATCCAGGTGCCCCTGATGGCCCTGAAACAGCTTCCGGGTCACCGTCTGGAGTGGGTGGTGCCGGGCCTGGTTCGTGAGAAATGCATCGCCCTGGTAAAAGGCCTGCCAAAGGCGGTGCGTCGTAATTTTGTACCCGTGCCCGATTTCGTCGATGCGGCCCTCGAGAACATGACTCCCTCCAATGAGCCCCTGACCGCGGCTCTTGCCGACCAGCTGAGGCGAATGACCGGCGTCCGGATTGCGCCGGAGGAATGGCCCACGGATTCCCTGCCCAGGCACCTGCGAATGAATCTGAAGGTGGTGGGCGAGGGTGGCAGGGTCATGGCCCAGGGCAGGGATCCTGACGAACTCCAGAAGAAGCTGGAACGACAGGCGGAAGAGGCCCTGGCCCGGGTCGATGCCGAAGAGGGCAAAAGCGTTGCGGAACAGGGCCGGGACTGGCGGTTCGGGGCGTTGCCAGCGACGCTGCACACGGATCGTGGTGGCATGCAGGTAACGGTGTACCCGGCGCTGGAAGATCTTGGTGATAAGGTCCGGGAAACTCGTTTCCTGGACCCGTTGACGTCGGCGGAGGCCCATCGCAGGGCCGTCGCCCGGCTGATCCTTAATCGCCTGGGCAACACTCTGGAGCGGATCGACGGTCGTCTTCGTCATTTCAGGCAGTCGGCACTGATGTTCGCACCGGTTGGCCAGGCAAAGGTGTTGCTGGATGACTTCCTGATTGCCTCCGCCGCCAATCATTTTCTTGGCGGTCCCTCCCAACCCGCCGAGAAACTGCCTCGCAGCCAGGCCGATTTTGATCGTGCCTGCGAGCAGGCTCGTGGTGATTTCCTGCCAGCGCTGGAGCAGGCTGACGAACAGCTTTACGAAGTGATGCAGGGCTACCACCGGGTGATGAAGCAGCTCAAGGGCAAGATCAGCCTCGCCGTCGCCAACAGCATGGCGGACCTCAAGTTCCAGATGGAACATCTGGTTTATCCGGGTTTTCTTGCCGCCACGCCGCCGGACTGGCTGGCCTGCTTTCCGCGCTATTTCGAAGCGGCGGATATCCGGCTGGACAAGATGCCCCGTGAAATGGGACGGGAGCGGGAGTTTCTGCACACCATGGAGCCGCTCTGGAGTCGCTACCAGCAGAAGCAGGAGCAGCATCGCCGGCAGGGAGTGCTGGACCCGGAGCTGACCATGTACCGCTGGATGCTCGAGGAGTTCAGGGTCTCCTTCTTCGCCCAGCAGCTCGGCACTGCCATGCCGGTCTCCGTCAAACGCCTCGATCGCCAGTGGGAGCTGGTCCATTGAGGGATTCGCGCGGGTCGTGCCAGGCTACTCCGTGAAATTGTGACCATCGTCCCTGACGGGCGGCCACAATGGCAGGTTTGTGATAACATTCACGCCAAAGGATCGGTTCCCGCAAGCGCACTTTCCGGCGCTTGTCACGGGTCAGGCTGGATCGCTGTCCACCAAAATTATCAGAAAAGTCGGGGTCATTTGTGAGCATTACCGCCATTATCACCGGTACCGGACTGTATACACCTCCTGCCAGCATCTCCAACGAGGAGCTGGTGGACGCCTTCAATACCTATGTCGAGCGTTTTAACCAGCGCCACGAGGCCGAGATCGCCCGGGGGGAGCTGGAGCCTCTGCAGCCGTCCTCGGTTGAGTTCATCGAGAAGGCGTCCGGTATAAAGAGCCGTCACGTCATGGACAAGGAGGGCATTCTCGACCCTGACCGGATGTGCCCGAACCTGCCGGACCGCAGTAACGACGAGCCTTCCATCCAGTGCGAAATGTCGGTGGCCGCCTGCCGTGAAGCCCTTGAGCAGGCGGGTCGCAAGGCGGAGGATGTTGATGCGGTGATCGTTGCCTGCTCCAACCTCCAGCGTGCCTATCCGGCGATTGCCATCGAGGTCCAGGAGGCTCTGGGAATCGACGGTTTCGCCTATGACATGAACGTGGCCTGCAGTTCCGCCACTTTTGGCATCCAGGCCGCAGCGAATGCGATCGAGAACGGCACAGCACGCTCGGTTCTGGTGGTGAACCCGGAAATCTGTTCCGGCCATCTCAACTTCCGTGACCGTGACAGTCACTTCATTTTTGGCGATGCCTGTACCGCGGTGCTGGTGGAGCGCAGCGATGAGGTGGCACCGGATCAGGGATTCGAGATACTCGGAACCCGCCTGAAAACCAAGTTCTCGAACAACATCCGCAACAATTTCGGGTTCCTGAACCGGGGTGATGAGTCCGGTATCGGCAAACCGGACAAGCTGTTTGTCCAGCAGGGCCGCAAGGTGTTCAAGGAAGTGTCGCCCATGGTTGCGGACCTGATTTTGGCTCACCTGGAAAGCCTGTCCATGAGCGCTGATGACCTCAAGCGCATGTGGCTGCACCAGGCCAACCTCAACATGAACCAGCTGATTTCCAGGCGTGTCCTGGGTCGCGAAGCCACCCGCGAAGAAGCGCCGGTGATTCTCGACGAATACGCGAACACCAGCTCCGCCGGTTCCATCATTGCCTATCACCTGAACAAGGACGACTTCAGCAGTGGGGATCTCGGGGTCATCTGTTCGTTCGGGGCCGGCTATTCCATCGGCAGCGTTGTGGTCAAGAAACGCTGATCCGAAACGGACCAGACCACGAACCCCTTGTTTAAACAGAGCCAAACAGGAAAGCTCATGGATCGGACTTCAGGATTTGCGCTGGCGGTGCTCACCAGCCTTATTTTTATTTCAGGTTGTGCCACTTCTCCTGACAGTGAGGAAGCCTCAAACCAGGACACGGCGGTGGAGAGCGGCTCGACGGCCAGTTCCATCACCGATCCCTATGAGAACTGGAACCGGAAGGTATTTGCCTTCAACCAGGGCTTCGATGACTATGTCCTGCGTCCCGCTGCAGTGGGTTACCAGACGGTCGTTCCGGGCTTCGCGGACGTCGCCGTTACCAACTTCTTCGAGAACCTCGAGGAGGTGCGCAATTTCATCAACAGCGTGCTGCAGCTGAAGGGGGAGCACGCTGTGGTGGCAGCTGGACGCTTCACCTACAACACGGTCTTCGGCCTTGGTGGCCTGATCGACGTGGCCACGGCCTTTGATTTGCCGAAACGGCCTGAGGATTTCGGTCAGACCCTGGGCTACTGGGGCCTGGGCTCGGGACCTTATCTGATGTTGCCCTTCCTGGGTCCATCGACTCCACGGCACCTGACCGGTCGTGCCACGGATGGTCTTGTGTTCCCGTCGCCCTACGACTACGCCGAGAGTCCGGACCGCTATTACGCGCTAGTTCTCGAGGTGGTGGACAAGCGTGCGGACCTGATCTCGGCCGAGGGCATGCTGTCCGGCGACAGTTACGTGTTTGTCCGCAATGCCTACCTGCAACGCAGGGAGTTCCTGGTTAACGATGGTCGCACCGGCAAGGATCCGTTCCTTCAGCAGGGGAACGAAGACGTCATGCTGGATAATTTCTGACACAGGTCGCGCGCCGGCGTGGCGATGATGACAGTGGCGCGGCCCGGGCGTTATGATACGGGAGTGAATGCGGGCCTTCGACTGAAAAGGACGGGCCCGGAAACCCCGGCCGTCAGCTGACTGGATACCCATGTACTACGACTTCTTCGGATTTCGGGAGCCGCCTTTCTCGATCGCGCCGGACCCCCGCTATCTGTATCTCAGTGAACGCCACAAGGAAGCGCTGGCGCACTTGATGTATGGTGTCCAGGGGCAGGGCGGGTTCATTGTCATTACCGGTGAGGTTGGCACCGGCAAGACCACGGTCAGCCGGTGCTTTATTGAAAATGTTCCCGCTCACGTCGACATTGCCCTGATCCTCAATCCCCGGCTTTCCGCACGTGAACTGCTGGCGTCGGTGTGTGATGAATTCGGTGTCGCATATCCGGACAATGCCACCATCAAGCTCCTGGTTGACCGCATTAACCTGCACCTGATTGATGCCCATGCCCGCGGTCGCCACCAGGTACTGATGATTGATGAGGCCCAGAACCTGTCGGCCGAAGTGCTTGAGCAGCTTCGGTTGCTGACCAACCTGGAGACCTCCGAAAAGAAGCTGTTGCAGATCGTGCTGCTGGGTCAGCCCGAACTGAAGGAAATGCTTGAGCGCCCTGAGCTGAGACAGCTGAACCAGCGGGTCACCGCCCGGTATCACCTGGATGCTCTTGAGCGGGATGAGCTTCCCGCATATCTCCATTATCGCCTGGGTGTTGCCGGTGTGAAGGTGGATCTGTTCTCACCGGCCGCCATCCGGCTGCTCTTTCGCAAGAGCCAGGGTGTACCCCGGCTGATCAACCTGATCAGCGACCGGGCCCTGCTGGGTGCCTACAGCGAGAGCCTCCACCAGATCGAGGCACATCATGTCCGTGAGGCCGCCAGGGAAGTGGGAAGCCGGCCACGGTCCCAGTCGGAGTCGGGGATTTCACCGGCATTGCGTTATCTGACCCTGGCTTCGGCGGTCCTTGCGGTGGCCGTGGCGGCGTTCGCCTACACGGATTCCCGCAGGGACGCCGGTGCCGAGAGGGCCGAAGCCCAGCCTCCCGTGGAAGCCACGGCGGATCCCGCGGACGATCAGGGAAACGTTCCGCAGGTGGACGGTCCGGAGCATGCGGGACCAGAAGCGCCAACTGCCGACATCGGGGCCGGGAGTCCGATCGTGGAGAGCGCAGCCGCCGCCGGTACTGTTGAGCGGGCCGAAATCCGTGAGGTCGAGAGCCAGGTACCGGACCTGGAGGATTTCGACCTTGCTGAGCACGGGATGAATACAGCCGAGGCTTATGAGGAACTTTTCCAGGTCTGGGGCCATGCCTGGGATCGTACGGACTATCCCCTTGCCTGCGAGTACGCGGACGCGGCAGGCCTGGGCTGCCTGCACAAGCAGGGCAGTCGCCGTAGCATGGAAGAAATCAACCGGCCCGCGGTCCTCGAATTGCGTGGCCCGGATGGAGGAGCGGCCTATGTGACCCTGGTCGGACTGGATGGTGATGAGGCCACCCTGAAAACCCCAGAGGGCGCGGTAAAGGTCTCGTTCAGTGAACTTCAGAATTACTGGTTCGGCAACTACTCCGTATTGTGGCAAGTGCCACCCTATATGGCGTGGGATGGTGATCCCGGTGAGTTGTCACGGCAGTACCAGAAGGGGGTCTGGCTCAGCGCGCGGATGATGCAGCTGGTCGGGTTGCACGCCAGTGACGATCGGGAAATCGAGCGGATAAGTCGCCTTGTTCGGGACGAACAGGTGCGTTGGTATCAAAAGGTCAAGCGCCTTGAGCAGGACGGTGTGATTGGTGCCATGACACTGATACAGATGAGCAATGACCTGGATGCCGGCGTTCCCCGCCTCGTTCCGGGATCCCATTCGGTGGTATCGCCCATCGGTCCTGCCCAGACCCTTCAGCCCCGCTCCGGATAGCGCAACGATGTCCTATATCCTCGAAGCATTGAAAAAGTCTGAATCGGAGCGCAATCAGGGCCGGGTTCCCGATCTGGGTCAGCAGATGCGTATGATTCACCGGAACCGCAAGCGCGGTATTCCCGCTGCCGCCTGGCTGGCTCTGGCTCTGCTGGTGAATGCGTTTGTTATGGCGGCTCTGTTCTGGCCTGGTTACGGCTTCTGGTCAGCGGACCCCGATGGAGCGGGCGAGGTCCCGGTAACCGTGGAACCGGCCAGGGCCGTGTCGCCTTCGACACCGGTGGCGGCAGACGAACCCGCAAAGGCTGACGATGCTGAAGATCCGGCCGGGCCGACAGACATGACAGCCGCCAGTGGTGACCGCGGAGTTGAAGGCGTTTCCGCTGAAGTCGTGCGCAGCGAGGCACCCACGGTTATTGTGCCCACGGTCCGGGGCGCACCCTACCAGGCAGATGGCGCCACGACCGACGAAGCGTGGGAAGGAAGGGTGCCTCATCTTGTGGAGCTGCCCATGGCATTCCAGCGACAGGTGCCGGACCTGGTGTTCAACAGCCACGTCTATTCCGATGACCCATGGGCTCGCAGCGTCATGATCAATAACCGGTTACTGCGTATGGGGGAGTCCTTCGGCCCGTTGCGGGTGGAACTCATCACCGAACAGGGAGTGGAGCTCAGCATGGACGGCCAGCGCTTCCGCGTGGGTGTCGTTCGTGACTGGAGCAGCCCCCGGTAATGGCACTTACAGACGAGGTCAAATCCCAGATCCAGCAGGGGTATCGTGACGTTCTCGCCGGCAAGGGCATCCGGGCCCGCTACGGCCAGCGCCTGATGATTGCCGAGATCGCCCGGTACATGGGCGACATCACGGAGAATGACGGTCAGCGTACTTCGGCGCCCGCAACCTGCGTTGTGGAGGCGGGGACCGGTACGGGCAAAACCCTGGGATACCTGATTGCCGCCATCCCGGTGGCCCGGGCCTTGGGCAAGACCCTGGTCATCTCCACCGCCACGGTAGCGCTCCAGGACCAGATTATCCGCAAGGACCTCCCCGACCTGAAAAAGCACACCAGCCTGGAGTTCACCTGGACCCTGGCGAAGGGACGCGGCCGTTACCTGTGCATGTCGCGACTGGAAAGCCGGCTTCACGACGAGGGTAATGGCGACAGTGACACCATGCCCCTGTTTCTGCTGGATGAGAAGAGGGAGCAGGAGCCGGGTACCCGTGAATTCTTCGAGGAAATGCTGGGTCAGTACGGGTCCCGCACCTGGGATGGCGACCGGGACCACTGGCCCACCACCATCCCCGACGACATCTGGCGACAGGTCACCACCGATCACCGGCAATGCACCAACCGGCATTGCAGCTATTTCGATAACTGTGCGTTCTTTGATGCCCGCAAGGGGCTGGAAACCGCCGATGTAGTCGTGGCCAATCATGATCTGGTACTGGCGGACCTGGCCCTGGGTGGCGGGGCGATCCTGCCGGAGCCGGAAAATGCCCTTTATGTGTTCGACGAGGCTCACCACCTGCCGGACAAGGCGCTCAATCACTTTGCCGCGTCGGTTCCCCTGAACAGTACCCGCCAGTGGCTAAAGCAACTGTCCCAGGCCCTGGGCAAGATTCAGCCCTGGCTGGCGCCCACCACGATGGCGGGCAAGACGGTGGATAAGGTCAGTGAGGCATCACGGGCGCTGGACCACTGCCTGGCCAGGGTCCACGAGCTGGCTCTGACCAGTGTGGAGTGGGAGTTCACCGATGAGCGGCGTCCTGCCCAGTGGCGCTATCCGGAGGGGGAGCTGCCGGAACCGATGCTGGCTCTGGCGGAAGAAACCCGGGCCGCGACCGCCGCGCTGGTGCGTCACCTGGGCACCATCAGTGATGAACTGCAGAAGGCTTTTGACGAGCGCAAGGACCACGAACTTGACCGGGAAACCGCCGAGGCCTGGTTTCCGGTGATGGGCAGTTTTCACGCCCGCGCCGAAGACCAGAGCCGGTTGTGGGCCGCCTGGTGCGACAACGCGCCCCCGCCCAGGGAGGGAGAGCGCCCGAAGAATCCACCGCCGGCCCGCTGGGCGGTACGTCAGCGCTGGGAGCACGCCGAGGACATAACGCTGTACAGCAGTCCGGTGCTGGCGGATAACCTGCTGTATTCCCGGCTCTGGTCCCGCGCCTTTGGTGCCGTACTCACCAGCGCCACCCTGACTGCCCTGGGCCGGTTTGACCGCCTGCGCTCCCGGGCAGGGCTGCCGGAAGAAAGCCGGTACCTGGTGGTGCCCAGCTCCTTTCGCTATGGCGAGATGGCCACGGTGGAAGTTCCGCCAATGGATGCGCTGCCGACGGATACCGAGGCTTTCACCGCGTCCCTGGTCAAGCGGCTTCCCGAACTCTGGGCAGCGGAAAAGGCCACTCTGGTGCTGTTCACCGCCCGGCGTCAGATGATAGCGGTACGGGACAGGCTGGCGCCGGACCATCCGGGGCTGATCACCACCCAGGACGACATGTCCAAGGGTGAGGTCCTGCGTCACCACTGCGAGCGGGTGGATGCCGGCAAGCCCTCAGTGCTGTTCGGTGTTGCCAGCTTTGCCGAAGGCATCGACCTGCCTGGCCGCTACCTGGACCATGTGATCATCACCCGCCTGCCTTTCTCCGTGCCGGACGATCCCATTGAGGCCAGTCTGGCGGAATGGGTGACCAGCCGCGGGGGCAATCCCTTCATGGAGATCACCGTTCCCGACGCCTCGATAAAACTGGTGCAGGCGGTAGGCCGTCTGTTGCGAACGGAATCTGATACCGGCCGGGTGTCGATTCTGGACCGTCGGATCGTCAGCCGGCGTTACGGCCAGCTGTTGCTTGATGCCCTGCCGCCGTTCAGGCGGGTAATCGGCTAGTGTCCTGTCGGAAGAAATTCTCATCCCGCTTATTCCGCCTGCTTGTAAAGGCGGGAATTGAACTACACTACAAGGGCATACTCTCTAGATTGAAAAAGAATGAAAACAACTACTTTTATGCGTATTCTGTCAACGGAATAGGCATAACCGGGGCGCCAGTACCCCGTGCGCTTAGGGAGCGAAAGAAGCAATGAAACTACAGCAGCTGCGTTACATCTGGGAAGTCGCCCACCACGATCTCAATGTTTCCGCCACCGCCCAGAGCCTTTTCACCTCGCAGCCCGGCATCTCCAAACAGATCCGGCTGCTGGAGGATGAACTGGGTATCGAGGTATTCGCCCGCAGCGGCAAACACCTGACCCGGATCACCCCCGGTGGCGAAACGATCATCCGGGAAGCGGGCGAAATCCTGCGACGGGTGGAGGGCATCAAGAAAATCGCCCAGGAATTCAGCAACCAGCGCAAGGGCGACCTGAGTATTGCCACCACCCATACCCAGGCGCGCTACGCCCTGCCACCGGTGATCCAGGGTTTCATCGAGGCATACCCCGATGTGTCCCTGCACATGCACCAGGGTACGCCCATGCAGATCTCGGAAATGGCGGCCAATGGCGCCGTGGACTTCGCCATCGCCACCGAGGCCATGGAGCTGTTCAACGACCTGATCATGATGCCCTGCTACCGCTGGAACCGGTGCGTCATCGTGCCAAGGGGCCATCCTCTGACTCAATTGTCGGAACTGACCCTGCCTGAGCTCGCCAGGCACCCGCTGGTCACTTACGTGTTCGGCTTCACCGGTCGCTCGAAACTGGACGAGGCTTTCCAGGCGGAGGGCCTGGAGCCGAAGGTGGTCTTTACCGCGGCGGATGCGGATGTGATCAAGACGTATGTCCGGCTTGGACTGGGAGTCGGTATCATTGCCTCCATGGCCTACAACCCGGAGGTGGATTCAGATCTCGTTACCCTGGACGCCAGCAAGCTGTTCCGGCCCAGTGTGACCCGCCTCGGTTTCCGCAAGGGAACCTTCCTGAGGGGCTATATGTACGATTTCATCGAGAGATTTGCTCCGCACCTGACCCGGGAGACCGTCAATGAGGCGGTGGCCCATCAGGGCAGCCGGCACGAAATCGAAGAGCTTTTCCGTAACGTGGAATTGCCGGTCTACTGACTCCGGCAGACGGTAACCCGGGTTTGAAGCAGGGCGCCATTGGCGCCCTGACCGGTTTCAGGCCTGGCTGGCGATCAGGTTGCCGGCGTGGAGGCCGCATTCCTTCCTGGTTGCTTCCTCCCACCACCAGCGGCCCTCGCGCTCGTGCTGGCCGGGCAATACCGGGCGGGTGCAGGGTTCGCATCCGATGCTGACAAAGCCCCGTTCGTGCAGGGTGTTGTAGGGGGCCTCGGTCATGCGGATGTAGTCCCACACGTCCTTCGAGCTCCAGTTGGCCAACGGGTTGAACTTCACCAGGGGGCCGTGTCGTCCGCCGAAGGCTTCATCAAGCTGAACCACCGGCACCTCATTGCGTGTGCCCGGGCTCTGGTCCCGGCGCTGGCCGGTGATCCAGGCATCGAGGGTGGAGAGCTTGCGGCGAAGCGGCTCCACCTTGCGGATTCCGCAACATTCCCCGTGGCCGTCCTGGTAGAAACTGAACATGCCTTTTTCGGTGACCAGCGCCTCGATGGCACCGGCATCCGGAAACTGGAACTCAATGTCGATGTTGTAGTGCTCTCTGACACGCTCGAAGAAGCGATAGGTTTCCGGATGCAGACGACCGGTGTCCAGGGAGAACACCCTGAGCCGGTCGGTAAGCTTATGGGCCAGTTCGATGAGGGCAACGTCTTCCGCGCCGCTGAAGGAAATGGCGATTTCGTCGTAGCGAGCCAGGGCGGCCTTGAGAATGGCTCTCGGGCTCTGGTCGGAAAGTTCCTGCTGAAGCTTCTCGATATCGGTCATTGAGTCGCGGTTTTCCTGGAAAATGAATCGCCAATTTATCACCAGATCCCAGGACCATGAAGTAATCTGCAATCATAAGGTTATAGCGGGTCCGCAATGCGAGGGCATCGGGGCGATGCATTTGTCGGCGTATTTTTCTATCATAGCGGCCTCTTTACATACATACCCGGCCCCGGGCCGATGACAGGAGATCAATGTGGAACTTGCGTGCCTTGACCTTGAGGGAGTGCTGATCCCGGAAATCTGGATCGCGTTTGCGGAAAAAACCGGTATTGAGGAGCTCAAGGCCACCACCCGCGACATCCCCGACTACGATGTGCTGATGAAACAGCGCCTGCGACTGCTGGACGAGCATGGCTATGGTCTGCCTGCGATCCAGGAAGTCATTGGTGAGCTTGATCCGCTGCCAGGCGCTGCGGAGTTCCTTGACTGGCTGCGGGAGCGATTCCAGGTGGTCATCCTGTCGGATACCTTCTATGAGTTCGCGATGCCGCTGATGAAGAAACTTGGCTATCCGACTCTGCTGTGCCACAAGCTGGAGGTGGATGAAAACGGCCGGATCACTAACTACCTGTTGCGTCAGCGTGATCCCAAGCGGCAGTCTGTGCGGGCTTTCCAGCTGCTGAATTACCGGGTCATCGCGGCGGGCGATTCCTACAACGACACCACCATGCTGACCCAGGCGGAGGAGGGGATCCTGTTCCATGCCCCCAGGAACGTCATCGAGGAATTCCCCCAGTTCCCGGCGGTGCAGGACTTCGAGGCACTGAAGGAAACCTTTCTCAGGCTCAGCAACCGCTTCTGAGAAGTGGCGGCGGTCTACTGGCGACCCAGGTTCTCCAGGGTCGCCAGCAACCGCTGGATCTTGGTGATGGACTCCTGGTATTCGGATTCAGGATCCGAGTCCGCCACGATTCCGCACCCGGCCCAGGCACGAATTTCCCCGCCGGGTCCGGCCTGCAGGCTGCGAATGGCGATATTGCTGTCCAGCCGGTCGTCGGCGCTCCACCAGAACAGGCTTCCGCAATAGGGTCCCCGCCCGTGGGGCTCCAGCTCGTCAATGATTTCCATGGCGCGCCGCTTCGGCGCCCCGGTGATGGAGCCACCGGGGAAGGCCGATATCAGGGCTTCGAAGGGGGTTAGGCCCGGACGCAGCTGGCCGGTCACGGTGCTGACCAGCTGATGGACATTGCGGAAGCTCTCCAGCTCGAACAGTTGCGGTACCCTGACTGAAAACGGGGTGCAGAAGCGGGACAGGTCGTTGCGGATCAGATCCACGATCATCAGGTTCTCGGCACGGTCCTTGGGGTCGCTCTGAAGCTCCAGGGCGAGCGCCCTGTCGCTGTCGGAGTCGAGGGACCGTGGCCGGGTGCCCTTGATGGGCTTGCTGGTGACCTGGCCCTGTTCGATTTCCAGGAACATTTCCGGAGAGATACTCAGCAGTTGCCAGTCGCCGGTATCCAGGTAGCCGCCATGGGGCACAGGCACAGCCGCCATCAGTGAACGCCAGGCAAGCCAGGGAGAGCCCTGGAAGCGGGCGGTGAATTGCTGGGAGAGATTGGCCTGGTAGCAGTCGCCCGCCTGAATGTAGTCGAGAATGCGGGCAACACCCTCACGATAGGCCCGGGGTGCCTGTGTCGGCTGGAACCGTCCCGTAATGCGAAAGCTTTCTGGGGCTTCGCGGGATACTCGGGCGCTATCGGTCAGTTTTGCCAGGATGCGGTCCCGCAGACTTCGGGGACAGTCCTGGTGAAAGTCCAGGCTGGCATCGTCATGACCGTTGCCAGTTGCCGGAATTGTCAGTGTCCACAGGTAAAGACCGGCCCAGCCCAGATGCTCTGTGGGATGATGCCGGCTCCGAAAGCCCGGAACCGTTTGCTGACCCGCTTCGTAGAGAATACTGCCGCCGATGCCGGCGCCCCGGGTCTCGGGTCCCAGGTTGCCATGGGCTTCGAGAATGTCCGCCACCGTGTCCCGAAACCGCTCGGCCTGGTTCGGTAGCCACCACTGTCGTACGGGCAGGGCGCTGACCGTGCGATATCCGCCCCGGTGGGTATCCAGGCACGCGAATCCCGGTTCCGTGGAGAGGGAATCCAGCAGTGAATCAATCTGGGAACGGGGCACGGTCTGACTCGTTAACATCCGAAAACCTGGTTTGCTGTGGCGGGAAAAACAGCGGCCCATGATACCCTATAACCGCATCAATCATGTAATGGCCCGACGGGCCCGGGAAGTCCCTTTGCACCCGATAAAACACAAGGCCAGGCAGCACTGGCGACGGTGGCTCAACCGTCGCATTGCCCGCACCGACAGTCGGCGGCTGGACCGGAAGACCATATTCATTCTGCCCACAGGCGCAGGCGCCGTGTTTGCGCTGTTACTGCTGGTGATGCTGATTACCGGCATCAATTACCAGAACAGTCTGATCTACCTGCTGACGTTTTTGCTGGGGGCCCTGTTCGTGGCGGCCATGCACCAGACCCACAATAATCTCAGCGGCCTCGAGCTGGCATTCCTGAAGCCCGGTGACGGTTTCGCCGGCGATCCGATTCCTTTCCGTGTGCGGCTTCAGGCGGATCATGAGGCTCCAGCCATTGTCCTGTTCTCGGGCCAGACGCCCGGACTCACGCTTTCAGTACCCCGTGAGGAATTAACGGACGGCACCCTGCTGGTGACAAGTCGCGAGCGGGGCTACCTGTTGCCGGAGCGGGTCCGTGTCGAGACCCGGTTTCCGTTCGGTCTGCTCAAGGCCTGGTCGTGGCTTCGGCCCGCGACCCCGGCGGTCGTGTTCCCGCGGCCCCTGACCCCCCCGCATCCCGCCGAGGGCGTCAGCGCCGCAGACGCCTCCGAGGGCACTCGGCCAGGACAGGGCCAGGACCAGGTGGAACTGCGACCCTGGCGGGAAGGTGATATAAGTGCCCGGGTTGACTGGAAGCGGTTTTCCCGCAATGGCGACATGGTGGTTGCCGACTGGCAGGGAGAGCAGGGCAGTCCGCGCTGGCTGGATTACGACGGTTTTCCTGGAATCGACCAGGAACTCCGGCTCAGCTATCTGACGGCGCTGGTGCTGGAACGTGATCGGGCCGGCGACATCTTCGGCCTGCGGCTGCCGGGGGCGGTGATCGCGCCGGATCAGGGAGCAGGCCATCGCCAACAATGTCTCAGGGCCCTGGGTACCTGGGGAAGGACTCCGCCGGATGAGGAGCCCCCACATGGCTGCTAGACAGTCGCTGCTGCCCTCCGCCGCCCTCCTGTGGCTGCTGATCGGTTTCCTGGTGCTGCTGGTGCCCCAGTGGGACCGCCTGCCGCTGTGGTTGCTGGCGGCCTGCGTGCTGCTGGCGACCTGGCGCTGGCTGGTTCAGCAGGGCAGGCTTCGTTTGCCGGGGCGCTGGCTCAGAATGGCAGTGATGGGCACCCTGATCGCCATCTACATCGCCACGGTACGGGCCCATTTCACGGTTGATACCGCGTCTTCGTTTTTTGTTCTGGCGGTGGGCCTGAAGTGGCTGGAAACCCGCACCAGCAGGGACTTTTTCGTGCTGTTTTTTATCCTGGTTTACCTGGCCGCGGTGAACTTCCTGTTCCGGCAGGGTATCGTCTGGGCCCTGCTCACCCTGTCCGGTGTCGTGCTCCTGCTCATGGCGCTGCAGTCGCTTCATACGCCGGCGATCGTCCGGAGCCCGCTGGGGGGCTCAAACGGTTGGGCTGGATGATGGCAAAGACACTGCCGGTGGTCATCGCGCTGTTCATTTTCTTCCCCCGCATGGCTCCCCTGTGGAGTGTGCCCCTGGTTTCCGGGGAGGCCCGTACCGGTATTTCCGACACCATGACCCCGGGGGATATCTCCAGTCTGGCCCAGAGCAGCGAGCGGGCCTTCCGGGTGAGCTTCGGCGGCAATCTGCCTGAGCATCGGGACCGTTACTGGCGGGGTCTGATCCTGGACCGGTTCGACGGTACCACCTGGACCCAGTGGCAGGAGGAATTACCGACCCGCCCGGGTCGGGTGAACCGGGACCCCGGCAGCGGCGGCCTCGCGGTCAATGAGTACGATGTGTTGATGGAAGCGTCCGGTCAGCCCTGGGTCTACGCCCTGGATGACTCCCGGCCGGTTTCCGCCAACGTGGAGGAAGTGGCCGGTGGCCTGTTCCGCCTGCGGCGTCCGGCGGATACCGATGTTGGCTACCGACTGGCGCTGGACCCGGATTCAGGGCGGCGCGCGGAAGAGCCCCTGGCCCCGGATATGCGGCGACGTTACCTGCAGCTTCCCGATCGCGGTAACCCCCGGGCGAGAGAGCTGGTCGCCAGCCTCAGCCGGGAATACCAGAGTGACGGGAGGGTTGCCCTGGCCATCATGAACCGGTTCCGGGAGCAGCCTTACTATTACACCCTGCGTCCTCCGGCAATGCCGGATGATCCGGTGGATGCGCTGCTGTTCGACGCCCGCCGGGGTTTCTGCGCCCATTATGCCAGTGCCACCGCCTTCCTGTTGAGGTCCGCCGGGATTCCCGCGAGGGTGGTGGTGGGGTACCAGGGTGGCTCCGCCGGCGCCGACAATGCTTACCTGATTGTGCGACAGTTCGATGCTCATGCCTGGGTGGAGGCCTGGATTAAAGGGCAGGGGTGGGTCCGCCTCGACCCCACGGCGATGATCGCACCGGAACGGATTGAGTCCGGGCTGAGGGATGCGATGGCGGAAGAGGGATCGTTCCTGGAGAATGAGTGGGCCTCGCCAGAGCGGTATGGCGATCTGGCGATGCTGCAATGGGCCAGCCTTCAGCTGGATCGTGTCAATTACAACTGGCAGCGCTGGGTGGTGGGCTATCAGGGACAGTCCCAACTGGATCTGATGGGTCGTTTGCCCGGCAACCTGGGTTTCAGGGAACTGGGTTATCTTACCGCCGGTATGGTGGGGTTCGCGCTGCTTGTCGCGGGTGTGATCGCCACTTTGAAGCATCGGGGGCAGCGCGGCCATGACCCGGTGGCCCGATTGATGGACAGATGGGCGCGGCTGCTGCGACGGGTCGGGGTGGAAGTACCCGCCGGCGCAACTCCCGATCATCTGGCGGAGCTAACCTCCCGTCACGCCCCGGGAGCCACCAGGTTGGTCCGGGGCTTTGCCCGTGACCTGAACAATTATTACTATGGCCCCGAGGCCGCACACCGGCCAAAGGGGCGAAGCCGTGATGCAGGCCGGCGGCAGACCATGAAACGACGACTCAATGGTGTCAAGCGGGAACTGCGGCGACAGGGGCGAACCCTCAGCCCGGCAGCGGTTTCCGGCCGTCTTCAGTCCACCAGCCCTTCCGGGCACGATCAAGGGTGACAATGTTGAACAGCATGCTCTGGCTTGAGCCGGTACTGGTACGATTCGCAGAAGCCCTGACACAGGAGCGGCTGCCCCACGCCACCCTGGTAACCGGTGAGCGGGGCGTCGGCAAGCGGGCGCTGGCCGATGCGATGGCGGCGTTGCTCGTCTGTGAGCAGCGCAACGCCGGGGACACCCGGCCCTGCGGCACGTGTCGGCAGTGTCAGCTGATCGAGGGTCAGTCCCATCCCGATATCCGGGTATACCAGCCGGAGAAGTCCCGGATGGTCCGCATAGATCAGGTCAGGGCCCTGTCCCAGTTCGCGGTGGCGTCACCCCAGGTAGCCCGCTACAAGGTGGCCATCCTGGATCGCGCTGACCAGCTCAACATCAACGCAGCGAATGCACTTCTGAAGACCCTGGAGGAACCCGCGGCGGATGTGGTGCTGATCCTGCTTCAGGAAACCGGACGGCCCGTACTGCCCACGATCCGCTCCCGCTGCCGGGTGACCACGGTTGCAACCCCGACCGTCGGGCAGGCGATGCCCTGGCTCTCCGCGGAGCTGGCGGCTGCGGAGACCGTGGCGTCAGAAGATCGCCAGGCCCTGGCCCTGAATCTTGCCGGCGGCGCCCCTCGACTGGCACTGGATTACCTGACCGGGGAATTCCTGGATCAGCGGGAGTCAGCCCTCGAGGCTTTTCGCCAGTTCATGAAGGGCGCCACCACGGTGGCGGCGGCGTCCCGTGCTTTCCGTGAACTGGGCCACGAGGCGACCCTGAACCTGATGGAAAACTGGGCCAGCGATCTGGCGCGGGTAATGGCCGGGGGCGAGGCCCGGGATCCGGGGATCGCCGAGGTGGTTCGTTATCTCGGGTCGGCAAATCCGCCATGGCGTGCTCACCAACTTGTGGACGCAATCCGTGATTCGCGTCGGGCAATGGTGAATAATGTGAACCCTGAGCTTGAGACCGACCGGCTGCTGATCCAGTGGCAGCAGCTGATGCCCGGCAGGAAGCGCGCAGGCTGATCGAGACGTCTGCTAGAATCTGGCGACAGCAAGAAAAATACGGTACGGATAATCAAGGTGTCGCCCGGCTGGCGCCACCACAGAGAACGTTAGTTGGAGGGTGACCATGGGTCCCGGTTTTGGTGCGCGTAGCGGTATTCTGACCCTGACCATCAAGGATAAGGCGGTTCTGTATGCGGCATATATGCCCTACATCCGTCAGGGTGGCTTGTTCATTCCCACCCAGAAACAATACCAGCTGGGGGACGAAGTGTTTCTGCTGCTCAACCTGATGGACGAGCCGGAAAAAATACCCGTGGCGGGCAAGGTGGTATGGATTACCCCCCCGGGGCGCCCAGGGTAACCGGGCCGCAGGCATCGGCGTCCAGTTCAATGGCGAGGACGAGACCGCCCGGACCAAAATTGAAGCCTATCTCGCCGGTTCGCTGAATTCCGATCGTCCCACCCACACCATGTAACCACCGGGGTGCGTCGCCACCTTGTCTCTGAAGGAGGAATTCCACCGGTTATGAACCAGTCTTTTCTGCCGACCGGGCTCTCTGGTCCTGACGCCGATTGCCGGGACATTCAATGGCCCCTCAAGAGCCTGACGCTGGCGGGTCTGCACTGGCCCTGCTCAAGGCCTGAGGGCAAAACCACACCGGTCCTGATGCTCCACGGCTGGCTGGACAACTGTCTGAGTTTCTACCGCCTTGCGCCCCGGCTCCGGGATACCGGCGATCTCTGGGCAATCGATCATGCCGGTCATGGCCTGTCCGGTCACCGGCCACCCGGGCACAGCTATCTGCTCGCGGACTATGTTTCGGATCTTGCGGAACTGCTGGAAACCCATTTCCCTGAACATGAGTCGGTGGACCTGGTGGGTCACTCCCTGGGAGGAATTGTCGCTCTCATGTTTGCTGGAGCATTTCCTGAGAAGGTGCGGCGCCTGGTAATGATCGACAGCCTGGGCCCGCTTTCCAAGGCCCCGGAAGAAGCCGTTGGCCAATTGCGTCGGGGCATTCACAAACGCCTTACCGGCTCGGGACAGAGTGCCGGCTACGCCAGTGTGGACGAGGCCGCGAGGCTGCGGGGCCGGGGCCGGAATCCGCTGTCCCCCGAGGTTGCGAAAGTGATGCTGTCGCGGAATCTTGAGCAGGGTTCCGGCGGCCTGCGGTGGAGGACCGATCCGAGGCTTCGCCATCCATCCGTGATGATGTTCACCGAAGAACAGGTCATGGCGTTTGTGGAGTCGGTTACCGCCAGGACTCTGCTTATCCGAGCCGAGCACGGTCTGCTGGCGAATTTTGACCGCTGGCAGGACCGTTACAATGCGCTGCCGGATGTCCGGTCACTGGACATTGATGGCGGCCATCACTGCCACCTGGACGGGGATATATCACCTGTGGCCAGTGGTATCCGATCTTTCCTGGCAGAGGCCTGAACCGATGTTACGACGCGATGGAATTCGTTTTGCCGCCCTGCTTTGCGGCGGATTCGTCCGCACAGTCGCAACACTCTCGATTCTGATGATGTCGTTGTCCGCCGCGGCGCAGGTAATACCCGCCTTCCCCCAGGCGACACTGGAGAGTCGGGTCGAGATCCGTTCTGACCTGCATAGGGTCATGCTGAGCCCGATACGGGAAGTGCGGAACGAAATCCGCTCCGAGTCTGTTATTCGTGTGCCCGTGGAAGGCACGGGCCAGCTTCTTCAGCTCGATTCGGATGTCAGTCGCGAGGATGCCCGCCGCTGGTACCGTAACCGGCTGAGTGAAGCCGATGCCACCATCCTGTTCGAGTGTTCGGGCCGGGACTGTGGCCGCAGCAATGTGTGGGCGAACCAGATATTCAGCCAGTCGACACTTTACGGACGTGATGCCGACCAGGATTATCTGGCGGCCTCGTTGGTGGATAGCAGCGGCCAGCGCTGGCTGGTCCTGGTGTATACCGTTACCCGTGGCAACCAGCGCAAATACGCCTGGATCGAGCAATTGGCGCTTCAGGACGGTGCTGTCGTGCCGGGAGTTGCCGCGGCCGGCAACCGTATTCAGGGGCCAGTAGTGGTGCCCTGGTCAGGCAGCGTTTCAGTCCGGTTCGAGTGGGACGCCGACCTGCGGCGGCGCATCAGCAACCTTGCCGAGGTGCCGGGCAGCCGGGTTGTCGTCGCCGGTTTTTCAGAACTGGGGCCCGGCGAGACCCTGGAGCAGGCGGTCGAGAATGCGGAAAACGCGGCCAACACCATGGGTGCGCTGCTGGACCGCTCCGGTATTTCCAGCTCCCGGCAGATTATCCGCGCCATCGGTCCCATGGTTCAGAGCCGGGTGGTGGGTCAGCCCGCCAATCGGGTGGAGATCCTGGTGGTCGCGCCGCCGCAGGGGGGGCAGGAGTAATGGGTGGAACTCCACAGCCTCCGAAGAAGCCGGCGAAAAGGCCTGCGGTGACCTCCGACAAGCCTGCTGGCGCACCCGCGGAATCCTCCCGTTCCGCCAGTGGCGGACAGTCCCGTAAAAAAACCGTTGCACTGGCACTGGGTTCGGGGGGTGCCAGAGGTTATGCCCACATCGGTGCCCTCGAGGTTCTGCAGGAGCGGGGTTACAACATTGTCGCCATTTCCGGCTGTTCCATGGGAGCGCTGATCGGCGGCGTCTACGCTGCCGGCAAGATGCAGGACTACAAGGACTGGGTTACGGGTCTTGGTCAGTTCGACGTATTGAAACTGCTTGATATCACCCTCAATTCGGTTGGTGCAATCCGGGGTGACAAGGTGTTCTCCGTAGTCCGGGAGATGCTCGGCGACATTCGCATCGAGGACCTGCCCATTGCCTACACCGCAGTGGCAACGGACCTGCTGGGCCATAAGGAAATCTGGTTCCAGGAAGGCCCTCTTGAGCAGGCCATCCGCGCCTCCATCGCCATCCCCGGCCTGGTAACGCCGGTGGTGATGAACGGCCGGGTGCTGGTTGACGGGGCGCTGCTCAATCCCTTGCCGATCGTGCCCACGATATCGGCCCACGCCGACCTCGTGTTTGCCGTGAACCTGGCCGGGGAGGACGATAGCCGTCCCCGTATTCCCGATGCGGCCTTCGGAACACCACCGGATGAGGGCGGCGAGCCTGACGAGTGGATCGACAGGATTCGGGACAAGGCCTCACGCTGGCTGGACTGGGACGCCCTCAAATCCTTCGGCGGTCGCCGGGAGCAGGGCGAAGATGATGAGATAACGCCGGAAGAGCGCCTGGAGCGGGAAGCAGCTGCCCGCCAGACCGAACATCGGAAACCCGAGTCGTCTTCAGAAAGACAAGGCCCTGGGGAGGCCAGCACCATAAACTGGGAAAAACTCGGCATCGGCAAGTTCGACATCATGAACCTGACCATCGAAACCATGCAGAGCGCACTGGTGCAGTACAAACTGGCAGGTTATCCCCCGGACCTTCTGGTCAATGTGCCCAAGAACGCCTGCCGTACCTACGATTACCACAAGGCGCCGGAAATGATACAGATTGGCCGTGACCGCATGCAGGTCGCGCTGGACCGGTTCGAGTCGGATCGCAGTAGCTCCGGTCCACTGTCCACCTGAACCATATTGCCATCGGCAGGGCTGCCTGTTGCACGGCAATCTGCGTATAATCCCCTGATAACATTCACCGTCCGCCGGGCCTCCCGGGCCGGGCAGGACCGGCAATAAGGAATCCTGGCAAGTGACCCGTCCCATCGACGACCTGATAACCGTGCGTGACTATCTGCGTTTTGCGGCCTCCCGTTTCAGCGAGGCAGGGCTGTACTACGGTCATGGGACCGACAATGCCTGGGACGAGGCCGTTCTGCTGGTGATGCGCAGTGTATTCCTGCCCCTGGAAAACAATACCCTGTTCCTGGACGCCCGGCTGACCCGTGAGGAACGCCAGCGAATACTGGAGCGGGTCGATCGCCGTATCAATGAGCGGGTTCCGGTAGCATACCTTCTCAACGAGGCCTGGTTCATGGGAATGCCGTTCAAGGTGGACGAGCGGGTGCTGGTGCCGCGGTCACCCATGGCGGAGCTGATCCAGAAACAGCTGCAGCCCTGGCTCGGGGATCATCCTGCGGAGCGCGTGCTCGACCTGTGCACCGGCAGCGGCTGCATCGGAATCGCCGCGGCCACCGTCTTCCCCGAGGCGGAAGTGGATCTGTCGGATATCTCCCCCCACGCGCTTGCCGTGGCTGAGTCCAACATCGACTTCCACGACCTGCGTGAACGTGTGCGTACCCTGGAGTCCGATGTATTTGCGGGAATCAGTGACAGTTATGATGTCATCCTCAGCAACCCGCCATACGTGGATGCGGAGGATCTGGCGGCCATGCCGGAGGAGTTTCACCGGGAGCCACGCCTGGGACTGGAAGCCGGGGACGACGGCCTGGATATCGCCCACCGCATCCTTGCCGGCGCCGCCCGCCATCTGACCCCCGGTGGCTTGCTGGTGGTTGAGGTGGGTAACAGCTGGGAGACCCTCGACGAGGCCTATCCGGAGCTGCCGTTCACCTGGCTGGAGTTCGAGAACGGCGGTGAGGGCGTTTTCCTGCTGACCCGAGAGGACCTGGTTTCCGCCTTTCCTCAGCGCTGAACCAACATTAAAAATCAAACACAAGATACTGAATCATGTCGGGAAATACTTTTGGAAAGCTGTTTACTGTAACTTCCTTCGGAGAAAGCCACGGTCCTGCACTGGGTTGCATCATTGATGGTTGTCCTCCGGGCCTGGAGCTGAGTGAGGCAGACCTGCAGAAGGATCTGGACCGACGCAAGCCAGGTACATCCCGGCACACCACCCAGCGGAGGGAGGCGGACGAGGTGCGCATCCTCTCCGGGGTTTTCGAAGGCAAAACCACGGGCACGCCGATCGGCCTGGTCATTGAGAACACCGACCAGCGCTCCAAGGACTACTCCAAGATCTCGCAACAGTTCCGCCCGGCTCATGCCGACTACACCTACCAGCATAAATACGGCGTTCGTGATTATCGCGGCGGTGGTCGGTCCTCCGCCCGGGAAACCGCCATGCGGGTGGCTGCGGGATCGGTGGCCAGAAAATACCTGGAGCAGCGTCTGGGCATTCGCGTTCGCGGTTACCTGTCGCAACTGGGGCCTATAAGGGCCGAGAAACTGGACTGGAGCCAGGTGGACCAGAATCCGTTCTTCTGCCCGGACGCCGACAAGGTGCCTGAGATGGAAGCCTACATGGACGCCCTCCGCAAGGAGGGAAACTCCATCGGTGCCCGCATCAACGTGGTGGCCGAAGGGGTTCCCCCAGGGTTGGGCGAGCCGATTTTCGACCGGCTCGACGCGGACCTGGCCCACGCCCTGATGAGCATCAACGCCGTCAAAGGGGTGGAGATCGGGGCGGGGTTTGACGCCATCACCCAGAAAGGCACCGAACACCGGGACGAAATGACCCCGGAGGGCTTCCTGTCGAATCATGCAGGGGGCGTGCTGGGGGGCATTTCCTCGGGCCAGCCGATTGTGGCGAGCATTGCCCTGAAGCCCACCTCCAGCCTTCGTCTGCCGGGCCGGAGCATCGACGTGGACGGCAACCCTGTCGAAGTGATCACCACGGGCCGCCACGACCCCTGTGTGGGCATCCGCGCAACACCGATCGCTGAGGCGATGATGGCCATCGTGCTGATGGATCATTACCTGCGCCATCGGGGCCAGAACGGAGATGTGGCGGTTTCCACGCCGGATATCGGGCAGGTGTAACCATTTACTGGCGACTCTCCAACCTCTACTTTTGGTTTTTCGCGCTCCTGGGGGCATTGCTGCCCTACTGGTCGCTGTACCTGGTGGAGCGCGGGTTCAGCTACCTGCAGATTGCCACGCTGATGGCGACCATCCAGCTGACCAAGATCATCGCTCCCAGCGTCTGGGGCTGGTTGGGCGACCGCAGTGGCTTGCGGGTTCGCCTGGTGCGCTTCGGCGCCGTGGCCGGATCCATCTGCTTCGCCGGCGTGTTCCTGGAACCCGGCTTTTACGGCCTGCTCCTGGTGATGCTGACATTCACCTTCTTCTGGAATGCGATTCTTCCTCTCTATGAAGTGATCACCCTTCGGGTTCTGGGCTCAAAGAAAGAAAAATATGGCCGGGTCCGGATGTGGGGCTCGGTGGGCTTTATCGGTGGCGTGGCCATCATCGGCGGTGTGCTGGAACTGGTACCGATCCTGCTGCTGCCCTGGCTGCTGCTGCCAGTGTTCGCCGGTATCGCGGTTTCCGCGTTCCTGGTCCCCTCCGAAAGGGGCGAGCGCAAGGAGCCGGCGCCCAAGGGTAGCCTGAAGGCCATCATCAGCCATCCGGCGGTGATCGCCTTCTTCTTCATGAACTTCCTGCTCCAGGTCTCCCACGGCGCCTACTACACCTTCTTCAGTATCCACCTGGAGCAGCACGGCTATGGCAAGTTACCTATCGGACTGCTGTGGTCCCTGGGGGTCGTGGCGGAAATCGGACTGTTCCTCGTGATGCACCACCTGACCCGGTACTTCTCCGTGCGACAGATCGCGATCGGCGCGCTCACGCTGACCATGTTGCGCTGGGTCCTGATTGCCGAAGTAACTGACGTGGTACCGGTGCTGATCTTCGCCCAACTGCTTCACGCGGCTTCCTATGGGGCGCTGCATGTCATCTCGGTGCAGTACGTCCAGGGTTTCTTTGGCGAGCACCATCATGGCCAGGGCCAGGCACTGTACAGCGGTCTCACATTCGGCGCCGGCGGCGCGGTCGGCGCATGGCTGTCGGGGTTCCTGGTGGACGGTTTCGATACCTCGGCTGCCTTCTGGGGCGGCGCCGCGGCCATGGTATTCGCCATCTTCATCACCTGGCGATGGCTGCGGCCACCCCCGGAGGAGAACGCTACCTGATTTCCCCGGCGATGCCCAGCAACGCCCGGGCCTGGGGACTCAGAGTCCGGCCCCGCAAGCCAATAGCCCCCAGGTACCGGCTGACCCGATGGGACAAAGGCAGCACCCTGAGCGTGTCATCCACCATACTCACCGGCAACACACTCCAGCCCAGACCAACGCCGGTCATCACCTTCAGGGTCTCCAGGTAATTGGTGGGCATGGGCAGGTTCAGGGGCAGATCCGCGTCCAGAAACAGACGGCTGATGGACCGGTAGGTGGCCGTTCCCGCCTCTGGCAACAGCGCGTCGTACCCCGACAGCGCCCTCAGATCCGGGCTCTCCATGGAAGCAAGTGGATGATCCGGTGATACCACGAAGGCCATCTCGTCCCGCCACCGTGCGTGCACCTCGAAAGACTGATCCATGCTCTCGCTGAGGGTCACGAATGCCAGCTCCGCCGTCCGCTTGCGCATCTGATCGTATGCCCCTTCGGAGTCCATGAACTGCAACGTCAGCGAAACCTCCGGGTATCCCTGGCTCAGCCGCTGCAGCCAGCCGGGCAGGTGGTGCAGCCCGATGTGGTGGCTGGCAATCAGCGACAGCTGCCCGGACACTACGCCGTCCCGATCCTGCAGGGAGAGACGGGCATTGTGGACCTCATCCAGAATCCGGCGGGCATGGGGCAACAGCCGGGCGCCGGCGTCTGTCAGGCGGATCTGGCGATGGCTGCGTTCCAGCAGGGGAGTGCCCAGCTGATTTTCCAGGGCAGCCAGTCGCTTACTGATGGCAGGTTGGGTCAGGTGAAGCGTCTCGGCCGCTTCCGAGAATGAGCCCTGGTCAATGATGGTAACGAAAGCTTTTAGAGCGTTGGAATCCATTTTCGAGACAGTCCATCCGAGGCCGGCAAACAGTACGGAGGCCAGGGTGTGGGAAAAAAATACCGCATCCCGGTCCCGGCATCACTCTTTCATGCTGACTCTATCATTCCTTATGGGAATGTGTTGAATAAAAAACATGAATTGAGGTTATGGGACGCCGAGGAGTAGAATCCACCCCATAGCAGCCAACATCGAAGACCCGAATAAATCGAGAGAGAGGCACCATCATGGCGGGCAAGACCTTATACGACAAACTGTGGGACGACCACCTGGTCAAACA
This sequence comes from Marinobacter daqiaonensis, assembly GCF_900115285.1. GTDB lineage: Bacteria > Pseudomonadota > Gammaproteobacteria > Pseudomonadales > Oleiphilaceae > Marinobacter > Marinobacter daqiaonensis. The sequence goes on along the minus strand of NZ_FOYW01000001.1, from coordinate 579,651 downwards.
GCGGGACGACGGCTCCGCACTGATCTACATCGACCGGCACCTGCTCCACGAAGTCACCTCGCCACAGGCCTTCGAGGGCCTGCGCCTGGCCGGCCGCAAACCGTGGCGCATCGACGCCAACATTGCCACCCCGGACCACAACGTGCCCACAACCGACCGGGAGCGGGGCGTGGAGGGCATCGTTGATCCAGTGTCCCGGATCCAGGTGGAAACCCTCGACAGGAACTGCGACGAGTTTGGCATCCTCGAATTCAAGATCAAGGACCAGCGCCAGGGCATCGTCCATGTCATCGGGCCGGAGCAGGGCGCGACCCTGCCGGGCATGAGCATCGTCTGCGGCGACTCCCATACCTCCACCCACGGCGCCTTCGGCTGCCTAGCCCACGGCATCGGCACCTCTGAAGTGGAACATGTGCTGGCCACACAGTGCCTCGTCCAGCAGAAAATGAAAAACATGCTGGTCAAGGTCGACGGCAAACTCGGCGCCGGCGTCACCGGCAAGGACGTGGTCCTGGCCATCATCGGAAAGATCGGCACCGCGGGCGGTACCGGCTATGCCATCGAGTTCGGCGGCGAGGCCATCCATGACCTGAGCATGGAAGCCCGCATGACCATCTGCAACATGGCGATCGAGGCCGGCGCCCGGGTGGGCATGGTCAGTGTCGACGACACCACCATCGACTACGTCAGGGGCCGCCCGTTCGCGCCCTCGGAAGAACAGTGGGATGCCGCCGTTGAATACTGGCGCACCCTCCACAGTGATGCCGACGCCGTCTTTGACAAAGTGGTGGAGCTGGACGGTAGCGAAATCCAGCCGCAGGTCAGCTGGGGAACGTCTCCGGAAATGGTTGTGGGTGTCGAGGGCAATGTACCGGACCCGGATCGGGAAGAGGATCCCATCAAGCGGGAGGGGATCGTTCGCGCCCTGAAATACATGGGCCTGCAGCCCAACATGAAAATCTCGGACATCAAACTCGATCGCGTATTCATCGGTTCCTGCACCAACAGCCGGATCGAGGACCTGAGAGAGGCGGCCAAGGTGGTCAAGGGCCGTAAGGTTTCTCCCACCCTGAAGCAGGCCATGGTCGTTCCCGGTTCCGGCCTCGTCAAGGCACAGGCCGAACAGGAGGGTCTGGACAAAATCTTCATCGAGGCCGGTCTGGAGTGGCGCGACCCGGGCTGTTCCATGTGCCTGGCCATGAATGCCGATAAACTGGGCCAGGGCGAGCACTGTGCCTCCACCTCCAACCGGAACTTCGAGGGCCGCCAGGGCTTCGGCGGACGTACCCACCTCGTGAGCCCGGCCATGGCCGCCGCGGCGGCCATCAACGGACATTTCGTCGATGTCCGTGACATGATGAACTGATCCACAGGAGACAGACCATGAGAGCATTGCAACAGCACAAGGGCATCGTTGCCCCCATGGACCGGTCCAATGTGGATACGGACATGATCATTCCCAAACAGTTTCTCAAGTCCATCAAGCGGACCGGGTTCGGTCCCAACCTGTTCGACGAACTGCGTTACCTCGACGAGGGCAAGCCGGACCAGGACTGCGCCAACCGACCCCTGAATCCCGACTTCCTGCTGAATCAGCCCCGGTACCGAAACGCCAGCGTGTTGCTGGCCCGTCGCAACTTCGGCTGCGGCTCCAGCCGTGAGCACGCCCCGTGGGCCCTGGACGATTTCGGTTTCCGGGTGATTATCGCTCCGAGCTTCGCCGACATTTTTTACAATAACTGCTTCAAGAATGGTTTGTTACCCATTGTTCTTTCTGAAGAAGTGGTTGAGAAGCTGTTCCAGGAAACCTACGCCAACGAAGGTTATCAACTGGATGTGGATCTGGAGGCTAAGAGAGTCACCACCCCGTCCGGTGAGTCCTTCGACTTTGAAGTGGATGATTTCCGCCGTCACTGCCTTCTCAATGGCCTGGATGATATCGGCGTCACGCTTGAGGATGCCGAACAGATCCGGGCCTACGAAGAGCAGCGACGGGAAACCGCTCCCTGGCTCTTCAATGCGGGCCGGTAACCAACAAACCCTTTAAGCGAAACAGGAAAAGTCTATGTCCAGAACGGTATTGATGTTGCCCGGTGATGGTATTGGTCCGGAAATCGTCGCGGAAGCGGAAAAAGTCCTGCACAGGATCAACGACAGTTTCGAGTTGGGCCTCTCGTTCGAGTCTGGCCTGGTGGGTGGCGCCGCCATCGATGAGACGGGGGAGCCGCTGCCGAATGAGACCCTGGAGCGTGCCAGGAAGGTGGATGCCATCCTGCTGGGCGCCGTCGGTGGTCCCAAATGGGACAAGCTGGAAATGGCGAAGCGACCGGAGAAAGGCCTGCTGGGGTTACGGTCGAACCTGGAACTGTTCGCCAACCTGCGTCCGGCCATCCTGTACCCCCAGCTGGCCTCGGCTTCCTCACTCAAGCCGGAGGTGGTGTCCGGTCTCGACATCATGATCGTGAGGGAACTGACCGGCGGTATCTATTTCGGCCAGCCCCGGGGCATCCGGGAACTGGAAGGGGGAGAGCGGCAGGGTTTCAATACCTACGTGTACAGTGAATCAGAGATCCGCCGCATCGGTCGTGTCGCCTTCGAGGCGGCCCGGCAGCGCAAGGGCAGGCTGTGTTCCGTGGACAAGGCCAACGTACTGGAGGTGACGGTCCTGTGGCGGGAAATCATGGACGAGCTGGCGGGAGAGTATCCGGACGTGGAGCTGTCCCACATGTACGTGGACAACGCTGCCATGCAGCTGGTCCGTGCCCCCAAGCAATTCGACGTGATTGTGACCGGCAACATGTTTGGTGATATCCTTTCGGACGAAGCGGCGATGCTCACCGGCTCTATTGGCATGCTTCCGTCCGCGTCGCTTAACTCCGAAAAACAGGGCATGTATGAGCCCTGTCATGGTTCGGCGCCGGACATCGCCGGTCAGGGCATCGCCAATCCGCTGGCCACCATCCTCAGTGGCGCAATGATGCTACGGTATAGTCTTGGTGAGGAAGAAGCAGCCAAGGCCATTGAAGCAGCGGTCAGCAAGGTGCTGGACCAGGGCCTGCGCACGGCGGACATCATGTCCGAGGGGGCCAGGCAGGTATCCACCCGTGAAATGGGTGAAGCGGTGCTTGCCGCCCTGTAGCCGCGAACCCTGCGGCCAGTACATTCGACCCGACGGCAGCAGGATGCGGCTGCCGCGGGATCATCCATCCTGTCCCTAGCAGCGATAACGGTAGCGGGCGGGCATTAAATGGGTATTCCGTCAACATGAAGCGAGTTGGACTAGTAGGCTGGCGTGGCATGGTGGGCTCGGTCCTCATGCAGCGCATGCTGGACGAAAATGATTTTGCCGACATCGAGCCGGTGTTTTTTTCCACTTCACAGACCGGCAAGCCGGCACCGGACGTGGGCAAGGACGGCGTTCCGGCACTTCAGGATGCTTTTGACATCGACACCCTGAAGACCCTGGATGTGGTGCTGACCTGCCAGGGCGGCGATTACACCGGTGCTGTCTACCAGAAACTTCGGGATGCGGGCTGGGACGGCTACTGGATTGACGCTGCCTCGACTCTGCGGATGGCCGACCACTCGGTAATCGTACTGGACCCGGTCAACCGTAACGTAATCGATGCGGCGCTGGACGATGGCGTCAAGGACTATATCGGCGGCAACTGCACTGTCAGCCTGATGATGCTGGCGCTCGGCGGCCTGCTGGAGCAGGATCTGATCGAGTGGGTTTCGCCCATGACCTATCAGGCGGCGTCAGGTTCTGGCGCACAGAACATGCGTGAGCTGCTCAGTCAGATGGGCGAGCTCAGCGGCATTGTCAAGGCGGAGCTGGACAACCCTGCCTCCGCAATCCTTGAGATTGACCGCAAGGTTACCGAAGGCATGCGTTCCGGAACCTTCCCGGTGGAGCACTTCCAGGTACCGCTGGCGGGCAGCCTGATTCCGTTTATCGACAAGCAGCTCGATAACGGCATGAGCAAGGAGGAATGGAAAGCGGGTGTCGAGACCAACAAGATTCTGGGTCGCAGCGACAATCCCATTCCCATTGATGGCATCTGTGTACGGATTGGTGCCATGCGCTCCCACAGCCAGGCATTGACCATCAAGCTCAAGAAGGACCTTTCCGTTGGGGAGATCGAATCCATTCTTGCCGGCGCCAATGACTGGGTGAAGGTGATACCCAACGAGAGGGAAGCTACTATCCGTGAGCTCACTCCGGCCAAAGTGACCGGAACACTGAGCATCCCCGTCGGCCGTATCCGCAAGCTGGCCATGGGTCCGGAGTATATCTCCGCGTTCACCGTGGGCGACCAGTTGCTGTGGGGCGCGGCGGAGCCTCTGCGCCGCATGCTGCGTATTCTGCAGGAACGTTAAAAAACTGTCGCTACCGGAGGCCGGCAATGCCAACTGTGTACAGTTTCCGGTAAGACACCAGGGGCGACGGCTGATTTCAGTCGTCGCCCCTGTTATTTTTAGCACTCAATACAAGGCGGGTTACATCGCTGTCACAACTGTTTCCGTGACACACATCAGGAAGTGGTGCAACGGTTAAGGCTGATTGATTGATAAAAAAGGCTTTATCAATAATACTTGCCGCAATCCAACATTAATAAAGCGAAAGTCATCCAACCTCGTCCGATTCTGTATTCAATAGCGGTAACGAATAACGGAGACTGGTAAGGAAAAAGCATGAAGGTACGCAAGCTTGCGGTTGCCCTGGCTCTGGCGGGAGGGCTTGGTTCCGGTGTCGCACAGGCATTGGGCCTTGGAGAGATAGAGCTGCAGTCCTATCTCAACCAACCACTGAATGCAGAAATCGATGTACGCAGGGCCCAGGGCATCAGCCCGGACGAGATCATCGTCAACCTGGCCTCCGAGCGCGCCTACGAGCGTGTCGGCCTCAATCGTGATTTTTTCCTTTCCCGTCTTAATTTCAATGTCACCACTGACGCCAACGGCGAACTGGTGATTTCGGTGACCAGCAGCGAGCCGGTGCGCGAGCCCTACCTGAATTTCCTGGTGGAAGTGACCTGGCCCAGCGGTCGGGTGATGCGGGAATATTCGCTGTTGATCGATCCCCCGGTTTACGCCGAGGATTCCGGCGTCGAGGAGCCTGTGCAGGCCGCCCGTACCGAGCGCCGCACTGCCCAGCCCCAGGGCCGTCAGCAGCAGCCCCCGGAAACCGTGTCCAGGGATGCTGGCCAGGGCCGCACCCTGGGACCGACCACATCGTCGGACACCCTCTGGACCATTGCCCAGCGGGTGCGCCCGGACAGCAGCGTTTCCATGAATCAGGTCATGCTGGCACTGCAGGACCTCAACCCGGACGCATTCATTGACGGCAACATCAACCGCCTGAAGCGGGGCGAGGTACTGCGGGTCCCGGACATGGAAGACATCCGCGCCAGATCCCAGGCTCAGGCAACCCGAGAGGTCGCGGCACAGAACAGGGCCTTTGCCCAGCCCGCCCGTGAAGTGGATGCCACCGATCAGGCCGTGGCCGACACCGGTGATACAGGTACAGCGCCTGCGGGCGCCTCCGATGAACTTCGTCTGGTGGTTCCCCAGGACGGCGAAGCCACCCGGACCGAAGGCTCCGCCGGCGGTGATGGTCGCCAGGGCGGAACCGCTGATGCCGGGCGAGCCGTGGCACTGGAGGAGCTGGATCGCGTCCAGCGTGAGAACGAAGAGCTGAACAGCCGGCTTGAGGATCTGCAGGATCAGGTCGAGACCCTCCAGCGCCTGATCGAGCTGAAAGACAGTCAGCTGGCCGAGATCCAGGGGTCGGTGGCCGCGGAAGAGCAAGCCGCGCCGGCCGGCGATGGTCCCGTCACCCCGGATGACATGACAGCGGATGAAACCGGTGAAGCGGCAGAGCAGGATGCAGCCGCCGACGCCACGCCGGACGAGGACGTACAGGCCCCTGCGACGGAGGATGCAGAGCCCGCGCCGGATGCCGGGCAGCAGGAACCTGAGGCAGAGGCCGCTGAAACTCCTGCGGCAGAAGGCACGGAAACTTCCCCCACGGCAGAGCCGGACGTTGAGGTGACCCAGCCGGCGGAAACCGGAGAGGCGCCCGCCGCGGCGACTGAAGCGCAGCCTGAACCCACCGCCTCTGCAGACCCTGAAAAGGGTTTGGTCGCCCGAGCGATCGAACTGATCGCCGGCAACTTCATGTACCAGATCGCCCTCGGAGGTTTTCTGGTCTTGCTGCTGTTGCTGGTTCTGTTGGTCTCCCGTCGTTCCGGTGGCAAGGACAAGGACTTCTACCGCCAGCTGGACGAGGAAACAGGTGAGGATGAGGGCGGTTTCGAGCTGTCCCTGGGCGAGGAAGACCTTGCCTCTGAAACCACCGCGCTGGAAGAGGCTGACCGCTATGTCTCCTACGGCCAGCATGATGCGGCAGTGGAGGTGCTGGAAAACGCCATATCCCGTGAGCCCAGCCGCTCCGATCTGCGCCTGAAGCTGTTGGCGGTCTATGCCGACACCGGTAACCGCTCGGCCTTCGACAAGCAGTATGCCGAGCTGGAAGCCATGGAGATGGACGAGGCCATGCCAGAGGCCCAGGCGCTCCGGGCCCGACTGGAAGAGATGGAATCGACCCCCAGTATCGATGAGCTGGAGTCCCAGCTCCGGGGCGATAGTGGTTTCAGTGCCTACGAGTCACCGGCCTCGGAATCGACCCAGCCGCCAGCGCCTTCCGACGAGCAGGCCAATGAACTGATTGCCGGCTTCGAGGAACTGGATCTGCCGGAAGAGGAAAACCGGGAAAGTGATTGGTCCGGTCCCGATGAGGCCATTGAATTCGACATCTCCGGACTGGCACACGAGACACCGGACCGACAGTCCCCGCCTGAGAGCGAGCTGCCCGCTGAGCCCGCCGGCGAGGAGGGGGAAGAATCCCTCGCCGACATTGATTTCGAATTCCCGGAGGAAGAGGAAGCATCAGAGGCTGATGTCAGCGATCAGGGCGGCGAGGAACCGCTGAATCTCGAAGACAACGACGATTTCAGTTCCCTGGAACTGGATGACGCAGGATTCGACAGCGAGCCGGCACCGGAAGACGTCCAGGGTGCCGCGGATCTCGCTGAGGAAGAGTCGGCCCTGGAGTTTGACGACACCGATCTGGAGACCGGCGATCTGGACCTGGCCGACAGCTCGGTGAACCCGGAGGATGAGGCCGACCTCGACGAATCCTTCCTTGACGAGCTGGACGCGGAACTGGACCGGGTTGAGGCTGGACAAAGCGCCGAGCCTTCCCGGGCTTCCGAGGACAGTTTCGACGACCTCGAGCTGGACGTGTCCGATGAAGATCTCGCGCTGATGGACCAGGTTTCCGAATCAGAGCCTGAGGACGAAAGCCGGCTGGATCTGGACGATCTCGACCTGGATGAAGCCGGAACAACCGAGGGTGACATCGACGATCTATCGGATCTGGAAATCCCGGAACTGGACAGTGACGACCTTGCGGAGGAGAAGCCGGTGGAGGGAGCCAGTACTGCAGGAAAGTCCTCCGGTATGGATATCGATGAGATGGATGAGGCTTCATTGGGGGATGACGATGATTTCGACTTCCTCTCCGGTACCGACGAGGTGGCCACCAAGCTGGACCTTGCCCGTGCCTACGTCGACATGGGTGACAGTGAAGGTGCCCGGGAGATTCTCGAGGAGGTGATTCTCGAGGGAACGGATGAGCAGAAGAGTGACGCGCAATCGCTACTCAAAAAACTCCCGTAATCCGTTATAATAGCGATCCCGACAAGAACGCCGGCCCATGGGCCGGCGTTCTTCATTGATTGCACCTGTATTCAGGAAAGACATTGTTCCAGACGCCCGTCCCCCTCACCACAGACAAGCCGATCGGACAGGGCCGGGTGGCCCTGGTCCTCGAGTACGATGGCGCGGCCTACCATGGCTGGCAATTCCAGAAAAGTGGTGTTCCCTCAGTGGAGACGGAACTGACCCGGGCGGTCAGCAAGGTTGCGGACGAGCCGGTTGAGCTGGTCTGCGCGGGCCGGACGGATGCCGGTGTTCATGCCAGCTACCAGGTGGTGCATTTCGAGACCCGGGCGTTGCGCAACCTGCGCTCGTGGGTGATGGGCATTAACACCGCGCTGCCGGCGAATATCGCCGTACACTGGGCGGGCGATGCCCCGGAGCCTTTCCATGCCCGCTTTTCCGCCGTGTATCGGCGCTATCGGTATGTTATCTTCAATGGTCCGGTACGGCCGGCGCTGCTGCCGTCCCAGGTCTCCTGGACCTTTCGCCCGCTGGATGCCGGACTCATGCATGAGGCGGCGCAGATGCTGACAGGTGATCACGATTTCAGTGCTTTCCGGGCCGCCGGTTGTCAGTCCCGTTCGCCCCGTCGTTTTGTGGAGTTTATCCGGATAGACCGTCGTGGTGATTTCGTGGTGATGGACGTGCAGGCCAATGCGTTCCTCCATCATATGGTGCGTAATTTTGCCGGGGCTCTCATGGCGGTGGGGCAGGGAAAATACCCGCCCCCATGGATAGGAGAGGTCCTGGCGGGCCAGGATCGCCGGCTTGCCGGTGTCACGGCGCCGCCCGGGGGGCTTTACCTGGTGGATGTCGGCTATCCGGATCATTTCGGTATTCCGTCGGCCCTTTGCGGTCCCACGTTCGTGCGCCCCTGGTTCGATGACGCCGCCAATGGCCCGGTAACGCCGAGCTGGATTCACCAGAAACAACGAACGCTGTCCTGACGAGGTCGCCGTGGAACTGGCACGAGTAAGAACAAAGATATGCGGTGTGACCCGGCCGGAGGATGCCGTGGCGGCTTCCCGGGCGGGTGCCGATGCTCTCGGGCTGGTGTTCTACAACAAAAGCCCCAGGTCCGTGACTCTTGAACGGGCTCAGGAGATCGCCGCCGTTGTGCCGGCCTTCGTGACTCTGGTGGGACTGTTCGTGAATCCGTCGCGAATGGATGTGGAGATGGCACTGTCCCGGATTCCTCTGGACCTCCTCCAGTTTCATGGTGACGAGACCCCTGAATTCTGCACCCAGTTCCGTCGTCGCTGGATCAAGGCCGTGCGGGTCCGCGATGCCGCGGTGGTTACGGATGCGTTTGATCGTTACCGCGAGGCATCGGGATTGCTGGTTGATGCGTATGACCCTTCACGCTATGGCGGGACCGGCCAGAGTTTTGACTGGTCGGTCATCCCGCGACAGCGTCCCTTACCCCTTATATTGGCCGGTGGGTTGAACTCTGCTAACGTGGCGACCGCTATCGGGCAGGTGCGGCCATGGGGTGTGGATGTCAGCGGCGGCGTCGAGAGCCCCGACGGGACAGCCGACGGCACCCGGAAAGGAATCAAGGATGTGTCCAAAATTACCGAGTTTCTGAGCGAGGTTAACCGTGTCAATCAAACTGACTGAAGAAATGCTGGGCCAACTGCCGGACGCAAGGGGCCATTTCGGAGACTATGGCGGCCGTTTCGTATCCGAAACGCTGATGGACTCTCTCATGACCCTGGAGCGGGAATACCTGCGCCTCAAGAAGGATCCCGAGTTCCAGGCCGCTTTCGACAAGGATCTCGCCCATTATGTCGGTCGCCCGAGCCCGCTGTATTTTGCTGAGCGCCTGACCCGTGAAACCGGCGGTGCGCAGATCTGGCTGAAGCGGGAGGATCTTAACCATACCGGCGCCCACAAGGTGAACAACACCATCGGTCAGGCGCTTCTGGCCAGTTTCCTGGGCAAGAAGCGGATTATCGCGGAGACCGGCGCCGGCCAGCATGGTGTGGCCACCGCGACAGTCTGCGCCCGCCTCGGGCTCGAATGCCACGTGTTCATGGGTGCTGAGGACGTTCGCCGACAGTCCCTCAACGTATATCGGATGAAGCTGCTGGGGGCCCAGGTCCATTCAGTTCAGAGCGGCACCCGCACCCTCAAGGACGCCATGAACGACGCCATGCGGGACTGGGTTGCGAATGTGGACGACACCTTCTATATCATCGGCACCGTGGCCGGGCCCCATCCGTATCCCCTGCTGGTTCGCGACTTCCAGTCCGTGATTGGCAGGGAGACCCGTGAGCAGTCCCTCAAGCAGGCGGGCAAGCTGCCGGATGCACTGGTGGCCTGTGTCGGCGGTGGCTCCAATGCCATCGGGATGTTCTATCCCTTCCTGACGGATGAGAGTGTCCAGCTCTATGGGGTCGAGGCCGGTGGCCTGGGTATTGAAACCGGCCAGCATGCGGCGCCGCTGGCCGCTGGCCGCCCCGGCGTGCTCCACGGCAACCGCACCTACCTGATGGAAGACGAGAATGGCCAGATCGCAGGCACCCATTCCGTGTCAGCGGGCCTGGATTATCCGGGTGTGGGACCTGAGCACAGCTGGCTGAAGGACATTGGCCGGGCCAACTACGTCTCTGTGACCGATGAGGAGGCCCTGAACGCATTCCGCAGGCTGACCCGGGTGGAGGGCATCATGCCGGCCCTGGAGACCGCCCATGCCGTGGCCTATGCCATCAAACTGGCCGCTGAAATGGAGCCGGACCAGATGGTGGTGATCAACATATCGGGTCGGGGCGACAAGGACATTCATACCATCGCCCAGCTTGATGGTATCGAGGCCTGAATGACCGGGCCCGACCGAACCAGGAACCAGGTTTTGAACAGGAGCAGGCATGAGTCGAATTGAAGGGGTGCTTAACAACCTCAGGGAGCAGGGCCGCAAGGCTCTGATTCCCTACATTACCGCTGGCGATCCCCATCCGGATCAGACCGTCGAGCTGATGCATACGCTGGTGAAGGCAGGGGCCGATATCATTGAGTTGGGCGTGCCGTTTTCGGACCCCATGGCCGACGGACCGGTCATCCAGCTGGCCTGCGAAAGGGCCCTGAAGCATGGAACCTCCCTGCGGCAGGTGGCCGGACTGGTCAAAACTTTCCGGGAGCAGGACCCGGATACGCCGGTTGTGCTGATGGGCTACCTGAATCCCATGGTGGCCATGGGTTATGAAGCTTTCGCCGATATTGCCGCCGATGCCGGTGTCGACGGCATTCTCACGGTGGACCTGCCGCCGGAAGAGGCCGACGAGGTCGCTCCGCTTTTCGCGGCCCGCAAGATGGACCCCATTTTCCTGCTGGCGCCAACCACCACGGATGAACGCATCCGGTTGATCAGTGAACACGCTTCCGGCTATGTGTACTATGTTTCTGTTAAAGGTGTAACAGGCTCCGCCGCCATTGATGTGGATGAGGTGGCCCGCAAGGTGGCCAATGTTCACAGTATCACCAGGGTGCCGGTGGGTGTGGGTTTCGGCATCCGTGATGCGAAAACCGCGGCCGCTGTGGGTAAGGTATCCGATGGTGTAATAGTCGGCAGTGTGCTGGTGGATACAATAGCGCGAAACCAGACGGATCCCGCCCAGCTGAAACAGGCGCTTACGGATCTGTTGCAACCCATGCGCAAGGCTCTGGACGGGCTGGTTTCCTGACGGCGCAAGCCGGCCCCAGTCAGCAGGTAATGACAGGATGACAACATGAGTAACTGGCTAGACAAGATCATGCCGAGCAAGATCCGCTCGGAATCCAAGCAACGGACGGGAGTGCCGGAGGGGCTGTGGAAGAAGTGTCCCAAATGTGGCGGTTTTCTCTACAAGCCCGAACTGGACAAGAACCTGGATGTTTGCCCCAAGTGCAACCATCACCTGCGGGTCAATGCCCGCCGCCGACTTGAGATTTTTCTTGACGAGGATGGCCGCGAGGAGATCGCCAGCGAGCTCGAGCCCTGGGACCGTCTCAAGTTCAAGGACACCCGCCGATACAAGGAGCGTCTCGCCCAGAACCAGAAGGCAACCGGCGAGAAGGATGCCCTGGTGGTAATGAAGGGCAAGACCCTGGGCATTCCACTGGTGGCCTGCGCCTTTGAATTCAACTTCCTGGGTGGCTCCATGGGCCAGGTCGTAGGGGAGAAGTTCGTTCGTGCCGCCAACATCTGTCTTGAGGAGCGCATCCCACTGGTGTGCTTTTCGGCATCCGGCGGGGCCCGGATGCAGGAGGCCATTATCTCCCTCATGCAGATGTCCAAGACCGCTGCGGTTCTTGAACGCATGAAACAGGAGGGCATACCCTACATCTCAGTGATGACCGATCCGGTGTTCGGTGGCGTGTCCGCAAGCCTGGCCATGCTGGGTGATCTCAATATTGCCGAGCCCTACGCCCTGATCGGGTTCGCGGGGCCGCGGGTCATCGAGCAGACGGTACGGGAAAAGCTGCCGGAGGGGTTCCAGCGCAGTGAGTTCCTGCTTGAGCACGGTGCCATCGATATGATCCTGCACCGTCACAAGATGCGTGAGCGAATCGCTTCGGTGCTTGCCAAGTTTACCGGCCAGGAGCGACCGGAGACGGAGAGTCCCATAGAGTTCGAGGTAACGGAACGGCCTGACAATCCTGAAGCCGCCAATGTCCAGGAGTGAGGCGCCGGTGACGCCCCCTGATGAGGGGGCGGTCCTTGATGACTGGCTGTCTTACCTCGAATCGATTCACCCCACCGAAATGGATCTTGGCCTGGACCGGGTCCTGCTCGTTCTCAGGCGCCTGATGCCCTCCAGGCCCGCCAGTCGGGTGATAACCGTTGCCGGCACCAACGGCAAGGGTAGTACGGTTGTGGCCCTGGAATCGCTGCTGCTGGCTGCCGGGGAAACCGTGGGTTGCTACACCTCACCGCATCTGATGGTGTACAACGAACGGGTTCGCATCAACGGGCGGAATGTTTCCGATGACAGCCTTATCCGGGCTTTTCAGCGGGTCGACAAGGCCCGCTCCGGCGTTTCCCTGACCTATTTCGAATTCGGCACCCTGGCGGCCTTCCTGGTGATGGAGGAAGCCGGCGTGCGCAATATGGTTCTTGAAGTGGGGCTTGGCGGTCGGCTGGATGCGGTGAATGTGCTGGACGCCGATCTGGCCATTATTACCTCCGTTGACCTGGACCATACGGCCTGGCTCGGTAATGACCGCAATACCATCGGTTTCGAGAAGGCCGGTATTCTCCGGCCCGGCCAGCTGGCCATCTACGCCGATGAGGACCCACCCGCCTCGGTACTCCAGCAGGCCCGGGCCCAGAAGGTCAATCTCCAACGGCCTGGCACCGGCTACTTTCTGGAGACCACTGCCGGGGGGCCGGTGCTGATAACCGACGACGCCGAACATCGGGTGGCGCTGCCCCCCAACGGCCTGCCGTTATACAGTCTGGCGGCGGCCGCCATCGCCATGATCAGGCTGGGATCGCCCCTGACAGATAGCCAGATCGCCGCCGTCCTCGGGTCGGTTCAACTGGCTGGCCGCTTTGAAAAGGTTGCCAGGGAACCGGACGTCTACGTGGATGTGGGGCATAACCCCCATGCCGCCGGCTGGCTGGCGCGGCGGCTTGCCGACCTGCGTCAACAGGCGCCCGATGCCCGGGTCTGGGCAGTGTACGCGGGACTCGAAGATAAGGATTCAGCCAATGTGGCGGCCGCCCTGGCTCCGGTTGTGGATTACTGGTACCTGGCCGGCCTTGCCGTGCCCCGGGGTTTATCGGCGACCGCCCTGGCCAGCCGGCTTCATGGCCCGGTGGCCGATCAGAACGTCGCCGTGCTGGAGTCGGTGACGGAGGCGGTCCAGGCCGCCCTCAGCAAGGCCGGCACAGGAGACATCCTGCTGGTGTTCGGGTCCTTTTTCACGGTGGCGGAGGCGCGACGCTATTTTCCCGGGACGTCTTAAAGATTGGTCATGGACGATTGCGCTCTTTGAGTTCGGAATCTGTGGCGGTTATATTCACATTCAGCAGTTCCGGGTCGCCGCAAGCCGACAATGGCCGGCGATCGGGGTCACGGTCAGCAACGGGAGCCGGATGAGGTGAGCGGATTGAAGCAACGGATCATAGGAGCTCTGGTATTGATATCACTGGCGGTGATATTCGTACCGATGATGTTCGATGAACCCCATGATGAACGGGCCGTGCGATCACTGGATATTCCGGAAGAGCCCCCGTTTCCCGAAGTTTCCATACCGGATACCGGCCCGGAAGAGCAGGGTGTCCCGGAATACCGTATCGAGGAGCTTGAGCCGCCGGCGCGCTCAGCAGAGGATGCCGATGCGGGTTCGATGGCCGGGGATGAACCTGGCAGCGACGATTCTGTTGCGGTCCAGCCGGATCCGGAGCAACCCGCCGGCGGTTCCGGCGATACAGCCAGTCTTCCCCCGGATACCGACACAGCGTCTGACGGGACTCCTGATACAACAACGGCCACCGCTGATGAAACGACGACCGTAGAAGCCGGCGCCCCTCAGTCCTCCGGGGACAATGGCGATTTCCAGCGTACTCTGGAAGGGGCCTGGGTCCTGCAACTGGGCAGCTTCGGCAACGAGGAAAACGCCCGTCGGTTGCGTGACCGGGTGCGTGACCGTGGTTACGGGGCCCACCTGCAGCCGGTGACGGTGGGTGATAGCCAGATGGTGCGGGTATTCTCCGGGCCGTTCACTGATGAAGCCGAGGCCGAGAAAGCCAAGGCCGTGCTCGACGAGGCCTTCAACATCCGGGCCCTGGTGACCCAGGGTGCGGGCCGGGGCGACGACTAGTGTCCCGGAGGGTCCCATCGCCTTCCACCGCCTGACCGCCCCGCGGTCTGCAATCCCGGTATTGTGGTTTGGGTTGCCCGCGATTCCTGATAGAATTTGCGCTTCCTGTTTACCACCGGGTTGTTCATGAACACGCTGATCTGGATCGACTGGGTCATCATCGCCCTGCTGACAATTTCAACCCTGATCAGCCTCAAGCGCGGGTTCGTCAGAGAGGCCTTGTCCCTGGTTACCTGGGTGGCAGCCTTCATCGTGGCCCGGACCTTCCATCCGCAGATGCAGACCCTGTTGGCAAGTACGGTGGAAACCCCGCTGGTCCGCCTGATTGCCGCCTTTGCCATTCTGTTCGTGGGAACCCTGATTATTGGCGCCATCATCAACAACATGATCGGCCACCTGGTGCGGGTCACCGGCCTGAGCGCAACAGACCGGGTCCTGGGGATGATATTCGGTCTTCTGAGGGGAGTGGTGGTGGTTATCGTTGCCATCGCATTTACCCGTTATACGCCACTGGCTGAGGATACCTGGTGGCGGACTTCGGTAATGATAGAACGGTTGGCGGTGGTCGAGGACTGGTCCCGCCGCACCTTCGGGGATGAGTTTGAACGTTTCCTCGGGCCGGCGCCCGTCAAGGACGCCGGAACGGGGAAAGTGTCGGAGGCGGAGTCCCGGGCACTTTGATTTTTACGCAGTCGTATTAATGCTCTGGAGAACACAGCTCTCATGTGTGGAATAGTAGGTATTGTCAGTACCCAGTACGTAAACCAGGCGTTGTATGACGCCCTGACCGTACTGCAGCACCGGGGGCAGGATGCGGCCGGTATCGTGACCTTCCAGAACGACCGGTTCTACCTGCGGAAGGACAATGGGCTGGTGCGGGATGTGTTTCTCGCGCCCCACATGCGCCGGCTGGTGGGCAACGTGGGTATCGGCCATGTCCGTTACCCCACCGCTGGCAGTGCCAGCTCTGCCGAAGCCCAGCCATTCTACGTGAACAGTCCTTACGGCATCACCCTGGCGCACAACGGCAATCTGACCAACGCTGATGATCTGGCCCGGGACCTGTTCCGGACCGACCTGCGTCATATCAATACCAATTCCGACTCGGAAGTACTGCTGAACGTTTTTGCCCATGAACTGCAGAAGCTGGGCAAACTGAACCCGACCAAGGATGAGATTTTCTCGGCGGTCAGTGCGGTTCACAAGCGCTGCCGTGGTGCCTACGCCGTCATCGCCATGATTACCGGCTACGGCATCGTGGGCTTCCGGGACCCCAACGGCATCCGGCCCGCCTGTTACGGTGTGCGTGAGACCGAGGAAGGCAACGAGTACATGATTGCCTCGGAAAGCGTTTCCCTGAGCGCGGCCGGTTTCCGGCTGGTGCGGGATATCGCCCCGGGAGAGGCGGTTTACGTCGAGACCGATGGCACCCTGTACACCCAGCAGTGCGCCGAATCGTCACGCCTCAATCCCTGCATCTTCGAACACGTCTACTTTGCACGGCCCGATTCCATCATTGATAAGGTGTCTGTGTACAAGGCCCGGTTGCGGATGGGCGAGACCCTGGCGGACAAGATCCTGAGGGAATGCCCGGACCACGACATTGACGTGGTCATGCCGATCCCCGATACCAGCCGTACTTCGGCCCTGCAGATGGCACACCGCCTCGGGGTCAAGTTCCGGGAGGGGTTCATCAAGAACCGGTACATTGGCCGTACGTTTATCATGCCCGGCCAGAAGCTGAGAAAGAAATCGGTGCGCCAGAAGCTGAACCCTATTGATCTGGAGTTCCGAGGCAAGAATGTGATGCTGGTGGATGACTCCATCGTGCGGGGTACCACCTGTCACGAGATTATCCAGATGGCCCGTGATGCCGGTGCGCGCAAGGTCTATTTTGCTTCCGCCGCCCCGCCCGTGCGTTACCCCAATGTCTATGGCATCGACATGCCATCGCCCCAGGAGCTCATTGCCCATGACCGCACGGTACGTGAAATCCAGGAGCTGATCGGTGCGGACTGGCTGATCTATCAGGATCTTGATGACCTGATTTCCTGTGTCAGCGATGTAAATCCCGACATCGAGGGGTGGGAGTGCTCGGTGTTTGACGGCTATTACATCACCGGCGACGTTGATGACGCTTATCTGGCGCGGCTCGATGCCATGCGGCGGGACGAAGCCCGGGAAGCGTCCCAGGTAGGGGTGCCGTCCGACAATGCCATCATTGACCTGCACAACGACGAAGACTGAGGCGCATCGCACCATGACCCTACGCCGTGAAGAGCATACCTTTATCCCTGAATCCGACCTGGAAGGGGTTTCGGTCGATACCCTGGCGGTGAGGGCAGGGCAGCATCGTACCGCGCAGCTGGAGCACAGCGACGCCATCTTCCCGACCTCCAGTTTCGTTTACGGCAGCGCGGCTCAGGCGGCGGCCCGTTTCGGGGGCGACGAACCCGGTAACATCTATTCCCGGTTCACCAACCCGACGGTGCAGGCGTTCGAGGAGCGTATTGCCGCCATGGAAGGCGGAGAGCGGGCGGTGGCCACAGCCTCCGGCATGGCCGCTATCCTCGCCACCTGCATGTCGCTGCTCCAGAGCGGCGACCACGTGGTCTGCTCCCGCGGTGTTTTCGGCACCACCAACGTGCTGTTCCAGAAATACCTTGCCCGCTTCGGGGTGACCACCACCTTTGTCAGCCTGACCGACATGGGCCAGTGGCAGCAGGCGATTACCGCCGATACCCGGATGCTGTTTATCGAGACCCCCTCGAATCCGCTGTGTGAAGTGGCCGACATGGAGGCGCTGGCAGCACTGGCCCGGGCCAATGATGCCCTTTTTGTGGTGGATAACTGCTTCTGTACACCGGTGCTGCAGCGTCCCTTCGAGTTTGGCGCCGATATCGTGATCCATTCGGCCACGAAGTACCTTGACGGGCAGGGGCGTTGCGTCGGCGGGGTTGTGGTTGGCAGCCATTCGCTGATGGAAGAGGTTTACGGTTTCCTGCGTTCGGGGGGACCCACCATGAGTCCTTTCAATGCCTGGATCTTTCATAAGGGTCTGGAAACCTTACCGATCCGTATGCGAGCGCACTGTGAGAATGCGCTACAGTTGGCCCGTTGGCTGGAGCAGCAACCGGCGGTCGAGAAGGTATTCTACGCAGGCCTGAAAAGCCACCCCCAGTTCTCCCTGGCCAGCAAACAGCAGAGCGGTTTTGGCGGTGTGTTGTCGTTCACCGTGAAGGGCGGACAGGCGGAGGCATGGGCCTTCATCGACGCCACCCGAATGATCTCCATTACCGCCAATCTCGGGGATGTGAAGACCACCGTCACGCATCCGGCGACCACCACCCATGGGCGCCTGTCTCCGGAAGACAAGGCCCTGGCCGGCATCACCGACAACCTTATCCGTCTTTCCGTGGGCATCGAGTCCCTTGAAGACCTGAAAAACGACATCCGCCGGGGCCTTGACGCGCTGAGGTCCTGAGACCGACAGCAACCAAGCCATTCAAGCAGCTAAGGATCGTTTCCGGACTTCATGGCAAAAACTGGCAAGCAAGAGACTGCCCCCAGGGCTCTCACCGAAAAACAGCAACGATTTCGTCGTCTGGCTTCCCAGGGAGGCAGGGAAGGGCTGGTGATCGCGCTGATCGCCTTGGCCATTTTCCTGGCCATGGCCCTGATCACCTTCAGCCCCTCGGATCCCGGCTGGGCATCCATTGGTCATCAGGTGACCGTGGACAATGCGGCGGGGCGCTTTGGCGCCTGGCTTGCGAGCCTGCTGATGGATGTGTTCGGCCAGGTCTCCTACCTGTTCCCGGTGATGGTGGCAGGCTATGCCCTGTTGCTGATACGGCTCCGCCACGACCCCTTGGAAATGCACTGGCCCCTGCTGCTGATGCGGGCGGGGGGGTTCCTCCTGATTCTGCTTTCGGCCTGTAGCCTGCTGGCGCTCTATTCCCTGTTCGGCCTTGGTTCCACCTCCGGTGGCGCCCTGGGTCAGGCTGTGTCCTCCGCCATGGTACGGTTCTTCAATCTGCCCGCCACCACCCTGTTGCTCGTGGCCATTTTCCTGTTCGCCCTGACGGTCACCACCGGCTTGTCCTGGTTCCGCCTGATGGACCAGGTGGGCGGCTACACCCTGAGCACTTTCTACGGCTTCCTGGGCCTGTTCCGCCGCACTGAGAGCACCGGGTCTGCCGAAACCGCCAGTGCCCGCGGCCCCGCTCCGGAGCCTCCCGTGCTCCAGCCCGAGGACGACTCCGGGGATGAGCCCCGTCGGCCCTGGTGGCGGTGGCTGTGGCCCTTCGGCAGAGCAAGCGGAAACGGAGAAACGGAAGAGAGCGATGGTTCCAGCCGGTCCCGGGGCAGGATCGACCCCATGTCCGCCAGGCGCGGATTTGATGAGGACGAACCGGTATTGCTGGAGAGCTTCACGTCCCGGGACGACGAGGTCGCCGAGCCGCTTCCCGAGGAACTGGCCGCGGAGCCGACTCCGGCCCCGGCCAAGTCGGACGCGAGCGGGCGCAGCCACGGTAACAAGGCCGGCGGCAAGGTGCGCATCTCTCCCTTCAAGCGGGAAAGCGACAGCGAATCGGAAAAGGAGAAGAGCCGGAAGCAGGCGTCCCTGTTCGAGGACCTTGAAAGCCCGATTCCGCCCCTGTCCCTGCTGGACCCGCCCGAGGAGCACAAGGAGAAAGGGTACTCTGAGGAATCCCTGGAGCACATGTCCCGGATGGTGGAGGAGAAGCTGGCGGACTTTGGCGTCTCGGTGGAGGTGGTCGAGGTCAACCCGGGCCCGGTCATCACCCGCTTCGAGATCAAGCCCGCACCGGGCGTCAAGGTCAGCAAGATATCCAACCTGGCCAAGGACCTGGCCCGGTCGCTGGCAGTGCTGAGCGTCAGGGTGGTGGAAGTGATTCCCGGGAAGTCGGTGGTGGGGATCGAGATACCCAACGAGAAGCGGGAAATGGTACGCCTGAGTGAGGTCCTCGGAGCGCGGGTCTTCACCGAGTCGTCTTCCGCACTTACCCTGGCCCTTGGCAACGATATTGGCGGTAATCCGATGGTGGCCAATCTCGCCAAGATGCCCCACCTGCTGGTGGCCGGTACCACCGGCTCCGGTAAGTCGGTGGGCGTCAACGCCATGCTTCTGAGTATGCTGCTCAAGGCCACCCCGGAAGAGGTCCGCTTCATCATGGTGGACCCGAAGATGCTTGAACTCAGTATTTATGAGGGCATTCCCCACCTCCTGTCGCCGGTTGTGACGGACATGAAGGACGCCGCCAACGCCCTGCGCTGGTGTGTTGCCGAAATGGAACGGCGCTACAAATTGATGGCCAATCTCGGGGTCCGTAACCTTGCCGGCTACAACCGCAAGATCCGGGAGGCGAGGGACGCCGGGGAACCACTGATGGATCCGTTCTGGAAGCCGGACGAATACCTGGACAATGATGAGCAGCAGCGACCGGAGCTGGATACCCTGCCGTTCATCGTCGTGGTGATCGATGAATTCGCCGACATGATGATGATCGTCGGCAAGAAGGTGGAGGAGCTTATTGCCCGCATCGCACAGAAGGCGAGGGCGGCAGGTATCCACCTCATCCTGGCCACCCAGAGACCATCGGTGGACGTCATCACCGGCCTGATCAAGGCCAATATCCCCACCCGGATCTCATTCCAGGTCTCCTCCAAAATCGATTCCAGGACGGTGCTCGACCAGGGCGGAGCTGAGCAACTGCTTGGCCACGGCGATATGCTCTACCTTCCTCCCGGTTCAGGCCTGCCGGTGCGGGTTCACGGTGCCTTCGTGGACGATGACGAGGTGCACCGCATCGTGAATGCCTGGAAGGCCCGGGGTGAACCCGAGTATCTGGATGATGTACTTAACGGTGCCGAGGGCGAAAGCCTGCCCGGTGTGCCTACCCTGACCGACAGTGGCGACAGTGAGGGCGATGCTCTTTTCGATGAGGCGGTCGCCTTTGTCACTGAAGGTCGCCGGGTATCGATATCCTCGGTCCAGCGCAAGTTCAAGATCGGCTACAACCGGGCCGCCAACCTGGTGGATGCCATGGAAGCCGCCGGGGTTGTCAGTCCCGCCGGCCACAATGGTGCCCGGGAAGTCCTGGCGCCGCCCCCTCCCAAACCCTGATGCTCAGGAGGCATTGCATGATCAGAACCGTTTCCACGTTTGTTACCGTTCTGGCTCTGGCGCTGTCCGGCGCCATTGCCTGGGCTGAGGATACGGCTGCCGATCGCCTGGCCGATATCCTTCGAAGCTATTCCACGTTTGAGGCCAGCTTCAGCCAGACCGTCATGGACAGTGATGGTCGCGTGATGCAGGAAACCGGGGGCGAGCTCAAGGCCAAGCGGCCCGGTCTGTTCTACTGGGAGACCAGGCCGCCGGCCCGGCAGTTCATCGTCAGTGATGGCGAGCACGTAACCCTGTATGACCCGGACCTGGAACAGGTCACCATCCAGGCTCTGGATGATCAGGTTGCCGCCACCCCGGCGCTGCTGCTCAGTGGGGAAACCCAGGGTCTTTCCGAAATCTACGAGATCAGCGAACAGCGCTATGGCGATAGAACCCGGGAATATACCCTCGTTCCCCGGAGCGAGGATTCGCTGTTCACGTCGCTGACCATGATCTTCTACGGCGATGAGCTTCAGGCCATGCGGATGGAGGACTCTCTGGGTCAACAGACCGAGCTGGAGTTCGGCAGTGTGCGCATCAACGAACCGGTGCCGGATTCGGCGTTTACGCTGGATTACCCCGAGGAAGTGGATGTGATTCAGGGCATGGATTGATGCAGGACAGCCTGTTCGGGGAACAACAACGTGGGTTTGAGCCCCTGGCGGCCCGGATGCGGCCCCGTAATCTCGACGAATACGCCGGTCAGCACCACCTTGTAGGTCCGGGGAAGCCGTTGCGCCAGGCGGTGGAACAGGGTCAGCTCCACTCCATGATCCTGTGGGGGCCACCCGGCGTGGGCAAGACCACCTTTGCCCGTCTGCTGGCCAGCGTTGGTGACCTGGGGTATGAAACCCTGTCGGCGGTCCTTGCCGGGGTCAAGGACATCCGTGCTGCGGTGGAGCGTGCACGTCACCGCAAGCAGACGGAAGGGCGGGATACCCTGCTGTTCGTGGATGAGGTGCACCGTTTCAACAAGAGTCAGCAGGATGCGTTCCTGCCGCACATTGAAGATGGCACCTTTATTTTTGTTGGCGCCACCACAGAAAACCCCTCCTTCGAACTCAACAGTGCGTTGCTCTCCAGGACCCGGGTCTATGTGCTCAAGAGCCTGGATGACGATGACCTGCTGGCGCTGCTGCACCGCGCTCTGGATGCGCCGGAAGGTCTGGCTGGACGGATCCGGGTGTCCGATGACGTGCTGGCGATGATCGCCTCCGCGGGCAGCGGTGATGCCCGCCGCAGTCTCAATATACTGGAGGTGGCGTCCGATCTTGCCGAGCCGGCGGATGATGGCACTCCCGAAATCACCGAGCCGGTTCTCGAACAGGTGCTCCAGAGCAGCCTCCGCCGCTTCGACAAGGGCGGTGATGTGTTCTACGACCAGATCTCCGCTCTCCACAAATCGGTACGGGGTTCCGACCCGGACGCTTCCCTGTACTGGATGTGTC
The DNA here is from genome assembly GCF_900115285.1 of Marinobacter daqiaonensis. Classification (GTDB taxonomy): domain Bacteria; phylum Pseudomonadota; class Gammaproteobacteria; order Pseudomonadales; family Oleiphilaceae; genus Marinobacter; species Marinobacter daqiaonensis. The sequence goes on along the minus strand of NZ_FOYW01000001.1, from coordinate 557,421 downwards.
GCATGCTGGATGGCGGCGCCGACCCCCTCTACGTGGCCAGACGACTGGTCCGCATTGCCTCCGAGGACATCGGCAATGCCGACCCGCGGGCCTTGCGCCAATGCCTGGATGCGTGGGATGTTCAGGAACGGCTGGGCTCGCCGGAGGGGCAGCTTGCCATGGCCCAGGCGGTTACCTATCTGGCGCTCGCGCCCAAGAGCAATGCCGTCTACAGCGCCTTCAACCGGTGCATGGCCGATATCCGCAATGACCCGGACTACCCGGTACCGGTGCATATCCGTAATGCTCCCACCGCCCTGATGAAAGACCTGGGCTACGGTGAGGAATACCGCTATGCCCACGATGAGCCGGATGCCTTTGCCGCCGGTGAAGCCTACCTGCCCGAGGAAATCCGCCACCGGCGTTACTACGAGCCTGTTTCCCGGGGGTTGGAGATCAAGCTGTCGGAGAAGCGCCAGCGGCTGGACAGTCTGAACCAGGCCAGCAGCCGACAACGGTATCCCTCCGGCAAGGGCTGACACGCCTGGCTTTAACTCCCTCAAGGAAACAGGCTTTGTGGCATTTATGGAGCCTGTCCTTAACGTAGGGCAGGGCGAGCGGTTATAATCAGCGGTTATTCCAGATCCATTGCCACTGAGTCAACCACAGGGATTGCCATGCTCGACCCGAAACGTGTCCGCGCTGAAACCGACGAGATTGCCCGCCGCCTGGCGGTCAAGAATTTCACCTTTGAGCGAGATGTCTTCAACGAGCTTGAAGAAAAGCGCCGTTCCATCCAGGTGCGGACCGAAACCCTGCAGAGCGAGCAGAACCGCCGCTCAAAGTCCATTGGCAAGGCCAAGGCGGCAGGGGAGGATATCCAGCCACTACTGCGGGAAGTGGACGACCTCAAGCGCCAGAAGGCCGAGGCGGAGGATGAGCTGCGTTCGGTACAGGAAGCATTGAACGCCTTTCTCGCCGGTATTCCCAACCTGCCCGACAGCACCGTGCCGGAGGGTGAGAGCGAGGACGACAATGTGGAGGTGCGTCGCTGGGGCACACCCCGTTCGTTCGATTTCGAGGCCCTGGACCACGTCTCCCTTGGCGAAAAACTCGGTGGCCTCGATTTCGAAGCCGGCACCCGCCTGGCCCACAGCCGTTTTGTGGCCATGCGTGGGCCTATCGCCCGCCTCCATCGGGCCCTTACCCAGTTCATGCTGGATCAGCACACCATGGAGCACGGGTACGAGGAAACCTATGTGCCCTACCTGGTGAACGCCACCACTCTGTTCGGTACTGGCCAGTTGCCCAAGTTCGAGGAAGACCTGTTCCGCACCGAAGGGGAACATCCGCTGTACCTCATTCCCACGGCGGAAGTCCCGGTCACCAACCTGGTGGCGGACTCCATCATCGACGACGGGGAGCTGCCCCTGAAGTTTGTCGCCCATACTCCCTGTTTCCGCAGTGAGGCGGGGTCCTACGGTCGGGACACCCGCGGCATGATACGACAGCACCAGTTCGACAAGGTGGAACTGATCCATGTCGTGCGGCCGGAGGAATCGGATGCGGCCCTCGAGGAACTGACCGGCAACGCCGAGAAGATTCTTCAGCTGCTTGACCTGCCATACCGCGTGGTGGAGCTGTGTGGTGGCGACATCGGGTTTTCCGCCGCCCGCACTTTCGACCTGGAGGTCTGGTTGCCCGGCCAGGACAAGTTCCGTGAGATTTCCTCCTGCTCCAACACAAGGGACTTTCAGGCACGACGCATGCATGCCCGTTGGCGTAACCCCGCCACCGGGAAACCGGAACCGGTCCATACCCTGAATGGTTCCGGCCTGGCGGTGGGCCGCACCCTGATTGCGGTGATGGAGAACTACCAGCAGGCGGATGGCAGCATCGAGATTCCGGAGGCACTGCGCCCCTATATGAGAGGCATGGACAGGATTCAATGACGGAAAAGAACGGGAGCGGAGAACCGGGGAACCATTCTGGTGCATCGAGCCAGTGGGACGCACCACTGAAAGGCAGTGGTGGTATCCGGTTGCCGCCCCGGTACCGGCTGAACCCGGTCACCCTGAATGAGAATACCTCGGAAGGGGAGGTCTTTCTGGTGGGAGCCGGCCCCGGCGACCCTGAACTGCTGACGATCAAGGCCTGGCGCCTGCTGCAGACGGCGGACATTGTGTTGTACGACCGGCTGGTGTCCCAGCCAATCATGGGCCTGATTCCGGAAGGCATCGAACGGGTTCACGTGGGCAAGCAGCGGGCTAACCACACCTTGCCCCAGGACCAGATCAATCAGCGGCTGGTCACCCTTGCTCGGGAAGGTAAGCGGGTTGTTCGCCTCAAGGGGGGTGATCCCTTTATCTTCGGCCGTGGGGGCGAGGAGATCGAAACCCTGGCGGATGCGGGTATCCGTTTTCAGGTAGTGCCCGGCATTACCGCGGCTTCCGGTTGCGCCGCCTATGCCGGTATTCCACTGACACACCGGGACTATGCCCAGTCCGTCCGCTTTGTGACCGGCCATCTCAAAAATGACAGCTGCAATCTTCCCTGGACGGATTTCGTCCAGAACAACCAGACACTGGTGTTCTACATGGGGCTGGTGGGCCTGCCGATCATCGTCAGGGAACTCACAGGCCATGGCATGGCCGCCACCATGCCGGTGGCGCTGGTGTCACGGGGCACAACGCCGGAACAGGAAGTGATTTCCGGCACCCTGGAGACCATCGTCGACAGGGTGAAGGGGAGCGCTGTGCAGGCACCCACGCTGGTCATTATCGGGGAAGTGGTGAAACTGAGGGAAAGACTGGACTGGATGGGGGCGGTTCAGCAGCAAGTCTGACAGCAACAAAGACCCTGGCCGGTTCCGTGACCGGGGCAGGGCCTTAGACGCATCCGGATGATCTATCTCACGCGCTTGGGCAGCACGTCCTTCAGCCGGTCCCGCATGTCCCTCAATGCTTTTTCGGTGGTTTCCCAGTCAATACAGGCGTCGGTGACGGACACGCCGTATTTCAGATCGTCCAGGTTCTCTGGAATGGACTGGTTGCCCCAGTTCAGGTTGCTTTCCACCATCAGGCTCTGGATCGAGGTATTTCCTTCCTGGATCTGATGAGCGACGTCCTGCATCACCAGCGGCTGGATGCCCGGATCCTTGTTGGAGTTGGCATGACTGCAGTCCACCATGATGGACTTGCGCAGGCCCGCCTTGTCCAGCGCCTGTTCGCACAGGGCGACACTCACGGAATCGTAGTTGGGCTTGCCGCCGCCTCCGCGCAGCACTACATGGCCATACTGGTTGCCGCGGGTACGGATAATGGCCACCTTGCCCTGCTGGTCGATACCCAGGAACGAGTGGGGGTGAGAAACCGATTTCATGGCATTGACCGCAACGTCGAGGCTGCCGTCGGTGCCATTCTTGAAGCCGATGGCCATGGACAGGCCACTGCTCATCTCCCGATGGGTCTGGGACTCGGTGGTGCGTGCGCCAATGGCGGACCAGGAAATGCTGTCCTGCAGGTACTGCGGCGAAATCGGGTCCAGCGCCTCGGTGGCGGTGGGAAGACCCATCTCGGCTATGTCCAGCAACAGACGGCGACCGATATGGAGACCCTGCTCGATATCAAAGGAATCGTTCAGGTGGGGGTCGTTGATGAGACCCTTCCAGCCGACGGTGGTCCGTGGTTTTTCGAAATAGACCCGCATGACGATATAAAGAGTGTCACTGAGCTCGTCCGCCAGTTTCTTGAGACGGCTGGCATACTCGCGGGCAGCCTCCACGTCGTGAACCGAACAGGGTCCGACGACGACGAACAGCCGGTGGTCCTTGCCATCGAGGATGTCGTAGATGGTCTGCCGGCCTTCCGTGACGGTGACGGCGGCCGCATCGGTCAGGGGCATCTCGCGCTTGAGGGCCTCGGGTGTGATCAGGGGCTCCTGACTGGCGACGTTCAGGTTTTCAAGTTGTTTGCCGGACATACTGTTGTGATTCCTGGTGCGCTCTCGGAGAAACCCGGCGAATGCCTGGTACGCAAGGGTTTCAGTGGTTATTTTGATGGATGGATATACTGCGGCATTTACCCTGTCAATGCAACGAGGCAGGGGCAGGGAGGGGCGTCCGGGCTGGACTGGGGCGAACTCCCGTGCTGCAATGTGAACCCCTGCCCGACTTCCGGGCCCACTGTGAGAGTCTGCTGCCAAACATGCCAGAAAGCTCGCTTCCAGAGTCCCTTGACGACCGCATTCGTGGGGTGCTGCGGGAGATTCGTGTTCCCGATCTGCCCTATCCCGTGGGCCGGGCCGATCCCGGTAATCACAGGGACTGGCAACCAATGTTGCAGGACAGCTGGCGTGCCCAGTCCGATCAACGGGTATCGGCGCTTATCGCCGGTCTGGAAGGCCCCTGGCGTGTGCCTCAGGTCAATGCCGCCTATCTGGCCGACCGTATCATGGATGTCTTTCTGCGCTCCTCGGGGCTGCATCCTCTGCTGGTGACACGTCTCGCCCGTCTGCGGTACCCACTGGCCTGGCGGCTGGTGGAGGAAGAAGACTTCCGGTTCATTTCGCTGCTCGTTCGCTGGCTGGACAGCTTCGACGACTGGCGTGGCTGGAGCGATTCCGGAGGTCGATCATCGCGGGCGCTTCTGGACCAGCTCGATAGGCTGGTTGACGTGATCGACGAGGGGTTCCGGTCCGGTGACACGGAGGCATTTGAGAGCTTCTGCCTGGCGTGGCACGCCGAGGCGGAGCGACGGCAGGGGCACTCCACCCGCCTCCATCAACGTCTGCTTGAAACGGAATTTGGGGCTGCGCGCCAGCGCCGGGCGGACCAGGTGTCCCGTGCACTGGTGGGCCGCGCCCTGACCGGACGTAAACTGCCGGCTGCCACGTTACGGTTTGTGGTGGACCAGTGGCTACCCCTGCTGCGCCAGGTGGCCTGGCAGGAAGAGACCACGACAGACACCTGGCGTCACGCCACGCGGCTACTCGAGTGGATGGTCTGGGCAGGGGATCCGGAACTGTCCGGACAGAATCTGGAACGACTGTACCAGGTGGGAGAGCAGTTGTCGGATCGGATCACTGAGGTCTGGCAGCGGGTCTGGGAGGATGTTCCTCCCGCCACCCCCCTGTCGGAACTGGAGGCCGTGCTGGTGGAACGCCTCAGGGGCGGCAATCCGGCCGTAGAGATGGCCGAACCGTGGGTCCGGAGGCTCGCCTTCGACCCCCGCTGGCTGGACCTGGCGGATGCCCCGGCAGAAGAGGTGTCACGCTACCAGGGCCAATGGTTTGTCCAGGGCAGCGGTGACACCGAGCAGCGACGGTTCTTCCTGGCCTTTCTCGAGGATACCGGCGATGTACTCTGGAGCAATGGCTATGGTGTGCGCCTGGGTACCATGTCCTGGCCTGCGTTCACCGAGGCCCTGGGCAGCGGCGCCATGCGGCCGCTACCCCCACTGAGCCGGTTTGGTGATGTTCTGGCGGACACGGTGCTGGCTCTCGACAGAGTGCTGGAATCCCAGCGTCGCCAGCGCCGGGAAGCCGCACGCCTTGCCCGGGAGAAGGCCGAGCAGTTGCGGATCGAGAAGGAGGCCGAGGAGCAGCGCCGGCGGGAGGAGGAAGCAGCCCGGCTCGCCGAAGCCAGGGAGCAGGCCCGGCTGGCAAGGGAGCAGGAGCAGCAGGAAGAGGCGGAGCGCCTTGAGGTCGAGCGCCGGATCGCGCGGGAACAGGCATTGGCACAGGTGGACGGCCTCAAGATGGGTGGTTGGATCGCGCTTGCGGAGGGTGAAGGTGAGCGACGCCTCAAGCTGGCCGTGCGGATCAATGCCAGCCGGAAACTGGTGTTTGTGGACCGGCTTGGTCTGAACCGCACCGAGCTATCGGTGGATACCCTGACGGAGCGGCTGCTGTCGGGAAATGCCCGCATCCTGGGCTCCACGGCGGAATTCGATGAGACCCTGAGCCGGGTTGTGGGCAGAATCCGGGTTGGACGGAGATGAGGTGAGAAGCGGCAGAATGACAGACCATTCAGATCCCTACAGCTTCGGGAACGGGAACGAGGCGGCGGGACAGGATCAGAGAGGCGAGTTTCGGCTGGTGGGGCGCGCCGAGGTGCGTCTGGAGCTGGAGTCCGCTGAGCCAGGGGGCCTTGACCAGGCCCGGGTAGTCGAGGCGTCCAGTTCGGACGTTTCTCCGGGCGGGCTGAGAGTCGTGATTCCGGAGCCCTTGGTGGAGGGGGCCCTGCTGACCGTGGCAGTGCGTCTGGATGGGTTTGCGGAGCCCTGCAACCTGACTGCGGAGGTGGTCTGGTGTCGGGCGATGGATTCCGGCCGGTGGCAGTCCGGAATGCGGATTCTGGAAACCGGTGACGGCGACTATCTGATGTGGATGGAGGCGCTGGCCGAGGCCATGGATGCGGAATAGGGGAGGACAGCCCGGTGCGGACAATCCGCCCCGGGCTGTATCACTGACGCGGGTCAGTCTTCGAGCGTGCCCATGCCCGTGATGTTGAAACCACAGTCCACGTACATGACCTCGCCAGTGACACCACTGGACAGGTCGGACCCGAGGAAGGCTGCGGCATTGCCCACTTCCTTCTGGGTGACGTTGCGCTTGAGCGGGGCGCGCCCGGAATTCTCATTCAGCATACGGCGGAAGCTCTTGATGCCGGATGCGGCCAGGGTCTTGATGGGTCCGGCGGAGATGGCATTGACGCGGATGCCCTCGCCACCCAGGGAAACCGCCATGTAGCGAACGCTGGCCTCCAGGGACGCTTTCGCCAGGCCCATGACGTTGTAGTTGGGCAGAACCTTTTCGGAACCCAGATACGACAGCGTCATCAGCGAGCTGCGCTCGTTGAGCATGCCATGCTGGCGGGCACCCTTGGCCAGTGCGACAAAGCTGTAGGAGCTGATGTCGTGGGCGGTGCGGAAGCCTTCCCGGGTGGTGACGTCCACATAGTTGCCGTTGAGTTCATGGGCCGGGGCAAAGCCGACTGCGTGAACGATGATATCAACCGTATCCCAATGGTTTTTCAGGCTGGCGAAGGCCTGGTCGATTTCCTCGTCGCTGGCGACGTCACAGGGAAAGGTCAGGGTGCTGCCCCAGCCCTCGGCGAAGCCTTCAACCCGGGACTGCAGCTTTTCGTTCTGGTAGGTGAACGCCAGTTCGGCGCCCTGCTCGTGGAATGCCTCCGCAATGCCGTAGGCGATGGAGTGCTTGCTGGCAACGCCAACGATCAGTGCGCGTTTACCACTGAGAATTCCCATGAATGTTCTCCCTTGATCAGATTTTTGGGCATTATCCCCGACGGAGCGGGCTATGCCTAACGCTCAATTGGTCGTAGGCCCGGGGCCGGGACTGTCAGGCGAAGCCTGGTAGAAGAAGGCCGCCGACAGCAGTTCCCGGGTGTAATCGGTCGTCGGGGCCTGGAAGATGGCCTCGGCGGGGCCGTATTCCATCACTTCCCCGGAGCGAAGAACCAGCAGCTGATGGCTGACCGCCCGGACAACCGCCAGGTCATGACTGATGAAAAGATAGCTCAGGCCATAGCGTGACTGCAATTCCCGTAGCAATTCAATGACCTGTTTCTGCACGGTCCGGTCCAGTGCCGAGGTGGGCTCGTCCAGGACAATGATGTCCGGTTGCAGCACCAGGGCACGGGCAATGGCGACTCGCTGGCGCTGGCCCCCGGAGAATTCGTGGGGGTAGCGGTGTCGTGAATCGGGGTCGAGACCAACGTCCTCAAGGGCCCGTATCACCCGCTGTTCCTGCTCCTGTTCTGTGGCGGGGGCGTGGATTTCCAGACCCTCGCCGACGATTTCGCCGATCGACATGCGGGGACTGAGGCTGCCAAAGGGATCCTGGAACACGATCTGAATCCGGCGACGCCAGGGCCGGAAGCTCTTCTGATTAAGGTGGTCCAGGCGATGATCCTGGAAGCGGATTTCACCGTCACTGCCGGTAAGTTTGAGCAGGGCATGGCCAATGGTGGTCTTGCCGCTGCCGCTTTCCCCCACGATGCCCAGGGTTTCCCCCTGTCTCAGGGAAAAGGACACTCCCTTGACGGCATCGAACCAGGCGCGGGTTCTTCCGAACAGGGTCTTTCCCAAGGGGAATCTTACTCTCAGATCGCTGACCGTCAGCAGTTCCCCATGCCGGCTGGCCACCGCCGGAGGCCGGCCCGGCGGTTCCGAGTCAAGCAGTTTGCGGGTGTAGGGGTGTCCGGGAGTGGTAAAGACCTGCTCGGTCCGGCCTTCCTCCACCTTGCGGCCATGCTCCATCACCACAACCCGCTGCGCATAGCGTCGGACAATGGAAAGGTCATGGGTGATCAGAAGGATCGCCATGCCGAATCGCCTCTGCAGACTCTCCAGAAGCTCCAGTACCTGCTTCTGCACAGTCACATCCAGGGCAGTGGTCGGTTCGTCGGCGATCAGCAGCTCCGGCTCGTTGGCCAGGGCCATGGCAATCATCACCCTTTGCTTCTGCCCCCCCGAGAGCTGGTGGGGGTAGCTGGCCAATCGGCTCTCGGGGTCGGGGATACCAACCAGGTGCAGCAGCTCCAGGCAGCGCTCCCGGGCTCTGGCGCCGCGCATACCTTTGTGCACCTCCAGAACTTCGGTTATCTGTTTTTCCACCGGGTGCAGCGGGTTGAGGGAGGTCATCGGCTCCTGGAAAATCATGCCGATCGACCGGCCCCGGATCTGTCTCAGCCGTGTCTCCGAAGCCGTCAGCAGGTTTTCGCCGCGGTAGCGGACCGCCCCACGGGGGTAGCTGACCTGGGTTTCATTCAGCAGTCGCAGGACCGACAGCGCGGATACCGACTTGCCGGAACCGCTCTCGCCGACGAGGGCCACTGTTTCACCCTCGCCCACGGCGAAAGAAAGGCCGTCGACCGCGGGCTCAGAGTTGCGGAAGGACAGGGTGAGGTCGTCGAATTCAAGCACGTCGGACATCTCAGCTCTTCCTCGGATCAAAGGCATCGCGCACGGCTTCGCCGACAAAGACCAGCAGCGTCAGCATCAGGGCCAGGCTGACAAAGGCGGAGCCGGCCAGCCAGGGCGCGTGCAGGTTGTCCTTAGCCTGGGCGATCAGCTCGCCGAGGGAAGGAGAGCCTGAGGGCAGGCCGAAGCCCAGAAAATCCAGGGAGGTCAGCCCGGTGATGGCGCCGGTCAGGATAAAGGGCAGGAAGGTGAGGGTGGCCACCATGGCGTTGGGAAGAATGTGGCGGAACATTATCTTCCGGTTGTCCAGGCCCAGTGCCCTGGCGGCCTTCACGTATTCAAAGTTACGGGCCCGGAGGAATTCAGCCCGCACCACATCCACTAGGCCCATCCAGCTGAACAGCAGCATGATGCCCAGCAGCCACCAGAAATTGGGCTGGACGATGGATGACAGAATGATCAGAAGATACAGCACCGGCAGGCCGGACCAGATCTCGATAAAACGCTGGCCGAGAAGATCCACCTTGCCGCCGTAAAACCCCTGAAGTGCACCCACCGCTACCCCGACTAGACAGCTGAGCAACGTCAGGATCAGGCCGAACAGAACCGACAACCGGAAGCCGTAGATGACCCGGGCAGCGACGTCCCTGGCCTGGTCATCGGTGCCAAGCCAGTTCTCGGCGGAGGGCGGCGCCGGCGAGGGCTGATCGAGATGGTAGTTCACGGTGTCGTAACTGAAGCGGATGGGCGGCCAGAGTACCCAGCCATGGCTTTCAATCTCCTCCTGGATAAACTCTTCCCGGTAGTCGGTTTCTGAGGGCAGGAAACCGCCGAAGGTTTCCTCGGGAATCGTCTGGACCACGGGAAAGTAAAGATCGCCCTTGTAGGAGAGCACGAGGGGCCGGTCGTTGGCGATCAGCTCGGCGATCAGTGAAAGACCGAACAGCAGCAGGAAGATCCACAGTGACCAGAATCCCCGCCGGTTGCTACGGAAGTTGGCCAGGCGACGGCGCTGGATGGGAGACAGTGTCCGCACGCTCACCCCTCCCTGCTCTCGAAATCGATGCGAGGGTCCACCACCACATAGGTGAGATCACTGATCAGTTTCAGGATCAGGCCCATGAGAGTGAAAATATATAGGGTGCCAAAAATGACCGGGTAGTCGCGATTCAAAGCGGCCTCAAAGCCCAGCAGGCCCAGGCCGTCCAGGGAGAAGATCACTTCGATCAGAAGGGACCCGGTAAAGAATAGCGACACCAGCACGCCGGGCATGCTGGCGATAACAATCAGCATGGCATTACGGAAGACGTGGCCATACAGGACCTGGCGCTGATTGAGTCCCTTCGCCCGGGCGGTCACCACATAATGCTTGCCGATCTCGTCCAGAAAGGAGTTCTTGGTGAGAAGGGTGAGGGTGGCGAAACCGCCAATCACATTCGCGGTTACCGGCAGTACCAGGTGGGAGAAGTAGTCCACCACCTTCTCGGACCAGGTCATCTGGTTGAAATCGGGGGAGGTGAGGCCGCTGAGCGGGAATACCTCGAAATAGCTGCCCCCGGCAAACAGCACGATCAGCAGGATGGCGAACAGGAAGCCGGGGATGGCATAGCCCACCACGATGATCGAGCTGCTCCAGACATCAAAGCGAGAGCCGTCGTGAACCGCCTTGCGGATACCCAGCGGAATCGAAACCAGATAGATGACCAGGGTCGACCAGAGCCCGAGGGAGATGGAAACCGGCAGTTTGTCGATAATCAGCTCCACCACCGAACGATCGCGGAAGAAGGATTCTCCGAAATCGAAGGTGGCGTAGTCCGTGAGCATCATCAGGAAGCGTTCGTGGGGCGGCTTGTCGAAGCCGTACATGGTATTGATTTCTTCAAGAAGTTCCGGTGGCAGGCCCCGTGAGGCCCGGGAATCACCGGAACCGGTTGCAACCTCCGCTCCACCGCCGCCAGTGGCCCGGGCCAGGGCGCTGCCGCCGTGACCTTCCATTTCCGCGATCAGCTGCTCGACGGGGCCGCCAGGGGCGGCCTGCACGATAATGAAATTAAGCAGCATGATGCCGACCAGGGTGGGAATGATCAGCGCCAGACGTCGGAGTATGTAGCCGCCCATGGACCGTATCAGCTCCGATTCCGATGCATGTCAGAAAAAGTCAGCATGAGCTCAACGGCCATACCACCAGTTGTTTATGTCGACGCCGTTTTTGGGGGTTTCCTCCGGCCGCTCAAGGAAGGACCAGTAGGCGATACGGTCGGTGGACAGGTGCCATTGCGGAATCACGTAGTGCCCCTGCAAAAGCACCCGATCCAGGGCCCGGGTCCGGTAAACCAGCTCCTCTCGATTGGGTGCCTGGATCACCATCTCGACGAGTTCATCGACGACCGGGCTCCGGACGCCCATGTAGTTGCGGGAGCCCTGGACATCCACCATGGACGAGTGCCAGAAATCACGCTGCTCGTTGCCGGGTGAGTTGGACTGGGGCATTACCTGGGTAATGATGTCGTAGTCGAAGCTGCGCACCCGCTGGACATACTGGTTGGTGTCCACCAGCCGCAGGCTGACATCCATGCCCAGGCGTTCAAGATTGTTCTTGAACGGAAGCACGATGCGCTCGAAGTTCTTCTGATGGAGAAGGAACTCGAAGGACAGGCGCTCGCCGGTCTCGTCATGGACCATCTTGCCGTCACGGATTTCGTACCCGGCAAGCTTGAGCAGGTTGACCGCATTGCGGAGGTTGTCCCGCAAGGTCCGGTCGCCTTCTGTGGAGGGGGGGAAATAGGGCTCGGTGAAGACGTCTTCCGGTAACTGGTCGCGGAAGGGTTCCAGAATCTCCAGCTCGCGGCCCTCGGGCACTCCCGCGGAAGCCAGTTCGCTGTTGGCGAAGTAACTGTTGGTGCGGGTGTACTGGTCGTGGAACAGGTTTCGGTTTGCCCAGTCGAAATCGAAGGCGTGGGCAATGGCTTCCCTTACCCGGGGGTCAGAGAATTTGGCCAGGCGGGTATTGAAGACAAAGGCCTGCATGCCGGCCGGGCGCTGATGTTCGATCGCCTCGGTAATGATCTTTCCGCTGGAAAACCGATCGCCCGTATAGGCCGTTGCCCAGTTCTTGGCGGAACTCTCGAGGCGGAAGTCATAGTTGCCCGCCTTGAAGGCCTCCAGGGCAACAGTGTCGTCGCTGTAGTACTCATACCGGATCTGGTCGAAATTGAAGCGCCCGCGGCGTACCGGCAGGTCCGCCGCCCAGTAATCCTCAAGTCGCTGGTAAGTGACCGAGCGGCCCGCGTCAAACTCACTGATGCGATAGGGGCCGCTTCCAACCGGCGGCTCAAGGCCGCTTTCGCCGAAGGTGCGGTCTTCCCAGTAATGCCTGGGAAAGATGGGCATCTGGCCCAGGATCAGCGGCATTTCGTGGTTATCGGTGTCGCCGAAATCGAACCTGATACGATGATCGGATACCACCGTCACTTCCGACACGTCGCCATAGTAACTGCGATAGAAGGGATGGCCATTGTCCATCAGGGTTCTGAAGCTGAAGGCAACATCATGGGCGGTGATGGGCTCGCCATCCTGGAAGCGGGCTTCCGGGCGCAGGTTGTAAATGGCATAGCTCCGGTCATCCGGCGTTTCCAGGGATTCCGCCACCAGCCCATAGGCGCTGAAAGGCTCGTCGTCGGACGACACCAGCAGGGAGTCATAGAGGTAAGTGGCGACGCCGGCGGCGGCCACACCCCTGACCACAAAGGGATTGAAGGTGTCGTAGCCGTTGGTGACGACACCGAGGCGCAGTCGGCCTCCCTTGGGAGCCTCAGGGTTGACATAGTCGAAATGGCTGAAATCCGGACCGTAGTCGGGTTCGCCATGCATTGCTATGGCGTGCCGCGCCTCCGGCCCCGAGGCCCCGGCGGATGACTTGCCGGCCTCATCTGCCATGATGGCGGACGGAATGCAGAAGGAGCCTGCCAGAAGGAGCAGGGTGGACAGTCGAGAGCTACGTGGTCTGGCCATAAATATTGGGTTACCCGTTCTATCCGTTCGGTTGAGCGGGCGGTCGGGACCACCCACTGAAAACTGGCGGAAGCCCCGGACCGTGACAACCAGCTACCTGAAAATCAGCGGCTGTTCCGCACGTCAACGTAGAGTACCAGACTTTGACCTGGCTGCAGGTAGCGGGCGGTGTTCAGGTCGTTCCAGCTGGCAATATCGCTGATATTGACGGCAAAGCGGTTGGCAATGGTGGACAGGGAGTCACCCTTGCGGACGCGGTAGCCAACCTTGCGCACCATGCCTGAACGGTTTGCACTGGCGACCGCGGTGCCGGTGGCGGCACTGGCGTCCCTGGACCAGATTACCAGTTTCTTGCCCGGCACCAGGGGATCCCCTGGCGCCATGCCATTCCAGGCAGCCACCTGACGAACGCTGACGCCATGTTCCCGGGCGATATCCCAGAATGTGTCGCCTCGCTTGACCACGTGCTCAACCCGGGTGCCACTGCCACTGCGACCGCCGCTTTCCTGCTTGCGGGCGATGCGCTGGCTCTGACTCAGAGAGTATGCATTCCTGCCATCACGGGCAGAGGGGATCAGCAGTTGCTGGCCAACCCGGATCAGATCACTGTTGAGCTTGTTGACCTCGCGAAGTACGGCAGGAGTGGTGCCATGGCGCCGGGAAATGCTGCCCAGATTGTCGCCCGAACGAACCTTATAGCTCTGCCAGGAGACCCGCGTATCCGGGTCGATGGCGGCGATACCGGTCCGGAAACGCGCGGCGTTGGCCACTGGCACCAGGAGACGGTGCGGTCCGTCCGGCCTGGTGGCCCAGCGATTGAAAGACGGGTTCAGCAGGTAGATCTCATCCACATCCACACCGGCCAGCTCAGCGGCGTGTGCCAGGTCGATCTGGCCGCCGGTTTCCACCACCTCGAAGTAGGGCTCATCCGCCAGGGCCGGAAGTTCGATGCCATAGGCTTCGGGATCGTCGAAAATTTTTGCCAGGGCAATCAGTTTCGGTACGTAGTGCCGGGTTTCCCGGGGCAGGCTTAGTGACCAGTAGTCGGTGGGCTTGCCCTGACGGGCGTTGCGGCGAATGGCGCTGGATACCGTGCCGCCGCCACTGTTGTAGGCCGCAAGCGCGAGAGTGGGGTCGCCGTCGAAGCGCCTGGCAAGCTGATCCAGATAGGTGAGGGCGGCATTGGTCGCCGCGATGACATCGCGACGGTCGTCATGCCACCAGCTCTGGTCCAGACCAAAATGCTTTCCGGTTCCGGGGATGAACTGCCACAGGCCGGACGCCCGGCCGTGGGAATAGGCGAAGGGGTCGAATGCGCTTTCCACGACGGGGAGAAGGGCGTATTCCGCGGGAAGGCCCCGTTCCTCGGTCTGGTCCAGAATGTAATGCAGGTAACGGCTGCCCCGTTCCACTACCCGGCGGATATAGGAGGGGTGTTTCTTGTACCAGTTCAGCTGCTGCTGTACGCGTTCATCACCCTGTTCATGATTCATGGCAAATCCGCCGCGAAGGCGGGCCCAGAGATCCCGTTCCTCTGCCTCGGCTTCATCTTCGAGATCGGGCTTGCCGGCATCCAGCCGGTCCCGGGCATTTTCGGCCGTCAGCTTCAGGGAGGGCTCGATGGCCTCGTCGAGATCGGTATTGCCATCGCCCTCGCTGGACTCCACGGCGCGCTTGAGTGCCTCCTCACCCGCCGCAACGGTCTGTTGGTGACTGTCCAGAACGGTATCGCCGCCCCCCGAGCCAAGCCAGGAGGGAGTGGAGGAACAACCGGCCAGGAGCACGGTCAGGAAGGTCAGGGTGGTTTTACGTCTTACCATCATAATGGCCATTCCGGGGGCTCGGACCGCGACCGCGGGCTGCCGAGCGGGCTTGTCAGGTGATTCGGGATGCTCGCGATTCTAAGTAACCCCTCTGACGGGGTCAATGAAACACGCGTTACGGGATGGCAAGGCAGAGGGGGTCGCGACCTCTTGCAGGGACCGACCCGCACGCCATCCGGTTGCAACGTCCATTGTACCCGTCAGAAGTGATCCTTGCCGTGACGCACTGCCGCAAATACCCCGGTATCACTGTCGGTTTTCAGGCCTTCCTGTCTGCCATACCGGTCGGCGGCTTCGATGACCACCGGGTCGTCCCAGCGCAGGAAAGGATTCCGGATTTTTTCGTCGCCGAGGGTCACCGGCACCGTGGGCTGGTCCATTTCCCGCCGCTCGCGGCAGTAATCCTCGAAGGCTTTCAGGGCGGGGTCATCGGGCAGCCAGCTTCGGGCGAAACGAAGATTGGCCAGGGTGTACTCGTGGGCACAATAGACGGCGGTATCGTCCGGCAGGGTCCGCAGTCCCCCCAGGGATTCGACCATCTGGCCAGCGGTGCCCTCGAACAGGCGCCCGCAACCGCAGGCAAAGAGAGTGTCGCCACAGAACAGCACCCTCTGGCCCTCGACCCGGGTGTCCGCATAGTAGGCGATATGGTCCAGGGTGTGGCCAGGAGTTGCCAGAACATCGAAGGTCAGGCTCTCCCAGACCACTTCATCGCCGGCGTGAACCGTGTCCGTGGTATCGGTGAAGGGCGAGTCGGCGGGGCCGACCACCCGTTTTGGCTGCAGTTGCTCCCGCAGCCTGGCCACGCCGCCGGTATGGTCAGGGTGATGGTGGGTGATGAGAATAGTGTCGAGTGTCAGGCCTTTCTGCTCAAGGAACCGGAGAACCGGTTCGGCCTCTCCCGGGTCGACCACCAGGGCTTTACCAGAGTCTGTGTTCGCCAGGCACCAGATATAGTTATCTGAAAAGGCCCGTAGTGGCGTAATGTTGAGCATGGGTACCCCCGGTTTCAGGACTGAATTCGTGCCTGTTATCATAGATGAATTGAACGGATGTGCCCAAGGAAGTGGTTTCAGCCGGCATAACAGGAGGCTTGGCAACATGGCAGGACCAGAACGTCATTGGTGGGCAGGACTTGCCCGGGGTCTTCGGCGCCGGCCCCGGGATTTCCGTGCCAGTCACAGGAGCTTCGAGGCCTGGTTCCAGTCGCCCCTGGGCCAGGCGCTACTGATGGACCAGAAAGCCTGTGTCAGCACCCAGGTGGCGGAGCTTGGTGGTGCCAGGCAGCTGCATATCGGCCTCAGCCACCGGTTACCGCTGGCAGCGGACACCGACTTTACCCAGCACATTCTGGCCACCCCCTACTGGCGGCCGGACCTGCCCCCCGGCGTCGTGGTCTGTGACCCGGACGAGCTGCCGTTTCCGTCGGATTCCGTCGATCTGGTGATTCTCCATCACAGCGCCGACTTTTCTGCCTGGCCCCATCAGGTATTGCGGGAATCCGTCCGTGTGCTTCGCGGCGGCGGGCAGCTGCTGGTGCTGGGCTTCAATCCGGTCAGTTCCTGGGGATTGCGCAGACTCATCAGTCGTCAGCGCCAGGGGCCCTGGGGCGGCCGGTTCATACTGCGCTCAAGGATGGAAGACTGGTTGAGTCTGCTGGACTGTTCGCTGGAGCAGCGTGGCAGCTACTTCTTCCGGCTTCCGGTACAGAGCGAGGCGTTCCTCGAGCGACGGAGTCCCCTGGAGTACGCCGGTACCCAGGGACTGTTGCCCGTTGGGGCCTATTATTGCATTCGCGCCACCAAGCGGGTCTGTTCGCCCATCGCCCGCCGGAGAGCCTGGCGTCGTGCCAAGGTGATTCCATTGCCAAGTCCCGGTACACTCGGCGCCACTCGTCAGTGTCGTGAATCAGCAGCACACGGGCGACGTTCCGATGCATCATAAACACGGTACCACCCATGACCCGAAGTGTAATTGTCTATACCGACGGCGCCTGTAAGGGCAATCCCGGGCCGGGAGGCTGGGGCGCCGTACTCCGGTACGGAGACTCGTTCAAGGAGCTTTATGGAGGCGAGCCGGATACCACCAATAACCGGATGGAGCTGATGGCGGCGATACAGGGTCTGCGTGCCCTCAACCGGGCCTGCGACGTGGATCTCTACACGGACTCCCAGTATGTCCGCAAGGGCATTACCGAGTGGCTTACCGGCTGGAAACTCAATGGCTGGAAAACCGCTGCCCGTAAACCGGTCAAGAATGAGGATCTGTGGCGGCTACTGGACCAGGAGGTCAGCCGGCATACGGTTCGCTGGCACTGGGTCAAGGGGCATTCAGGCATACCGGATAACGAGCTGGCGGACGAGCTGGCCAATCGCGGTATCGAACAGCAGAAGTGACGTGAACAGGCCCCCTGGGGGCAATGGAGAACGGGTAACCCATGAGACAGATCGTACTGGATACCGAAACCACCGGTATCGACCCCGCAGAAGGCCACCGGATCATCGAGATTGGCTGTGTCGAACTGATGGAGCGGCAGCCCACGGGGCGCCATTACCACGTCTACATCAATCCGGAGCGTGAAGTGGAGGAAGAGGCCATCTCCATCCACGGCATCACCAACGAGTTTCTGGCGGACAAGCCACGCTTCGCCGAGATTGCCAATGAATTTCTGGCGTTTATTGATGGCGCTGAACTGGTCATCCATAACGCGGCGTTCGACGTCGGCTTCATGGATTCGGAATTCGCCCGGCTCAAACCCGTGCGCAAGGTTGTGGAGCACTGCGGGGTCCTGGACTCCCTTGCCATCGCCCGTCGCAAACACCCGGGCCAGAAGAATAACCTGGACGCCCTGTGCAAACGCTACGGAGTGGACAACAGCAACCGGGAGCTTCACGGCGCCCTGCTGGACGCGGAAATCCTTGCGGACGTCTTCCTCCTGCTCACCGGCGGCCAGACCGCTCTTTCTCTGGATGCCAGCGGAGACGGCGAAGAGGGCAGCCTGGCTATCCGGCGTCTGCCTGCCGATCGGCCGGCCCTGAAAGTCGTGCGTGCCACGGCCGAGGAAACCTCGGCTCACGATGAGTTCCTGGACCTGGTGGAAAAGGCTGCCGGGGCGTCGGTGTGGCGCGGTGCCACGTCGTAAAATCCGTCTGGCAAGTCCTATTGTCGCGTGTAATGACAGAACTGAGAACTGTTTAGGATATCTCGAAAGTTCCTGCCCCAGTCGCTTGAGCGGGCTGCCTTTTGTGTTATAAGTAATGGACCGGAGTCGGAAAATATTGGGAATATCCCGTGGATATCTCCGACGATTGCGATGATTTCCGGTCCTTGAATTACGGCAACCGTTGGCGTGGGCACACCGAATGTGACCGCACCCGACCAAGCAGTATCCGTTATAACAGGATGCCGGTGGCCTGGCTTTAGCCGGGCAATCCCTGTTCAGGCCACGCCTGTGCAGGAGTACTGGTCAGTTGAGCGGTACCTGCGCAGGCAGAGCTGAGACAGGAAGCGTCAGTTTATGATTCAGTCGTCACTTGCGACGAAATCCCAGTCCTTTGAACTGGTCAAGAGCGAGATTGAGCAGACCATCCGAAATGCGGAATCCAGTCTCGAGCGCTTCCAGGAGAACCGTGAAAGCGGTGAAGACCTGCAGAACTGTGTTGATTACCTCAATCAGCTGCGGGGCATCTTTGTGCTGGTGGAACTGCGCGGCGGCACCCTCCTGTGCAAGGAAGCGGTCATGGTCGCCAACGATGTACCTGTAGGCGCCAGCGACGACAAGAACATTCTTCTTACCGCCCTGAGCAGCGCTCTCTTCATTCTGCGCCGTTACGTGGAATATTATCATCAGCAGCGGGAAGACCACCCGGAACTGCTGTTGCCCATAATCAATGAATTGCGGGTGGCCAGGAAAGAGCCGGCCCACCCGGAATCCCATTTCTTCAAGCTGGATGTAACCTCGCGCCCGGATTTCTGTTCCGGCCTTTCCCTCAGGCCCATGGATCTTTCCGAGGAAGATTTCGAGAATTACGCCCGGCGTATGCGGCTGATGCTTCAGGTGGCTCTTGTCGGGATCATCCGCGACCGTAACGAGGTGGTCAGCAAGAAGCTGATTGCCCGCGCCGCCCGGGGCTTTGCCAGACTGTGCGGGGACGGGCAGCTGAAACAGCTGTGGTGCCTGCTGGCTGTGGTGGCGGAAGCCATGATCGATCGTGCCATGGGATTCAGCCAGTCCCGCAAGCGCCTGCTGATGCAAATCGAGCGGTACAGCCGTGACATGGTCTATGTCGGCCGAACCGCTGCCCGGCGCAGCGTGGAGGACGAGGTCATCCGCGAGCTGGTATACCTGCTGTACCGGAGCGGCTCAGCAAACGAGGAAGTCCAGCGTATACTTTCAGCCTGGCGGCTGGCGCCTTCGGGCTATCCTGAGTCGATGATGGAAGCCCACCGCAAGCGTCTGTACGGCCCCGGTGCCGACGTCCTCAAGTCCCTGTCCAAGGCCCTGCAGGAGGAACTGAATCAGCTCAAGGACCGGCTCGACATCATTGAGCGGGGTATCGAACCGGACCTGAGTGAACTGGCCACGATTGCCGACTCCCTGATACGCCTGGGTAACACCCTCAATATGCTCGACCTTCATCGCCTGGGGGATGTCGCCCGGTCCGAGGCCGACCGCCTGAGAACGTGGGAGCACGCCGGCACCCTGCCGGCCGAGGACGAACTCTACTCCCTGGCGGACGCGGTTCTTGGTATCGAGAACGCGGTACAGCAACTGGTTTCCCGGGGCATTACATCGGAAACCGATGCCCTGGCCATTGCCCGCCCCAATGCCCGTGAGGAATCCCTCTATCTGCGCGAGGCGACCATTGTCGTGGGGGATGAGGCCCGTGGTGCGCTCACCCTGGCCAAACGGGCCATCACGGCATTTGTGGAATCGGACTACGACAAGTTGCACCTGGCCAATCTTCCCCACACCCTGCACAGTATATGGGGCGGTCTTCTACTGATTGGTGACCCGGATGCGGCGGATGTAATGGAGCGTGTGGCCCGGTCGATCCAGGAGAGGCTGCTGGACGTGAAAACACCCCCGAGTGGGGCGGTGCTGGAATCCCTTGCGGACGCCCTGACGTCATTGGAGTATTACATTGAAAGTATCGGCACGCGGGATGACCGTAATCCGGATCTCCTGAGGCTGGCGGAAACCTCCCTTGACGATGCCGGTCTCTGACAGTGCACGGGCTTGTGAAAAAGGTCTGCAGGTATCCCGTCTGTTGATTGGCCGGGCCATGGCAGGCCGCTGACGATTCAGGCCTGTCGGTAAATAAAAAAGGCATCCATGGGGATGCCTTTTTTGATGGGCTGACGCCGGTTCTCAGCGCAGGGTGAACAGCTGTCCGAGCTTGGTGGCCAGCATCATGTCGCCCTCGGCACGGAGCTGGCCGGACATGAAGGCCTGCATTCCGTCGGTCTCGCCGGACACGATGCCTTTGAGAGTGTTGGAGTCCATAATCAGGGTAACCGAAGGGTCATCATGATCACCTTCAACAACCTTGCAGGTCCCATCGTTGATGATGATGTGGTAGTTCTGATCATCTTCAATGTTGAACTGGAATACCAGATCCATGCCTTTTGCGGCGTCGGCGTTGAAGTTCTGTTCGAATTTCTCGAATACCTGGGCTACGGACATTATTTTTCCCTTTGTGTGACGAGTGCTGTGGTTCTGGAAATCGCGTCAAGCGCTGCAATCAGCAGGTATCATTCCAATGGTTCTGTTGGGCCTCTGGACCTGCCGGTTCTATCCGACTTTAGGGGGAGCCCATAATCGTGTCAAGAAAAAATCAAACGATCGTTTGATGAGTTTTTCCTCCAACCTCTTCTATTTTCAGCGATCATGGTTGTACGAGAAAGGGCCTCGGTTACAATCAGGGGTTTATGGCTGAGTTCTCTGCCGTTTGGTTTCTCCGGACGCCGGACCTGATGGCCTTTTTCTGACAAAAGTGGAGCATGCATTGGAACTTCTTTCTGAATACGGTCTTTTCCTCGCGAAAACCCTGACGTTTGTCGTGGCCGCCGTGGTCCTGATTGCCGTGGCTGGCTCAGCCATCCAGCGCAGCCGTCATGGCGAGGATGACGAGGGTGAGTTGACGGTTCGCCGTCTCAACGAGAAGTACCGTCACCTCAAGGAAACCATCGAGAGTCGCATGGTACCGCCGGAGCAGCGCAAGGCCTGGAAAAAAGCCTTGAAGAAAGCGGCCAAGGCAAGAAAAAAATCCGCAAAAGATCAAGGGGATAAAGACAGCGACGCCGACAAAAAGCGGCCCCGGACCTTCGTGGTGGACTTCGACGGCGATATTAAGGCCAGTGACAATGAAACTCTGCGCAAGGCCATCACCACCGTGTTGTCGGTGGCGGAACCTGGTCGGGACGAAGTGGTTGTGCGCCTGGAAAGTGGTGGTGGCCTGGTCCATGCCTATGGCCTGGCTGCAGCGCAGCTCGACCGCGTGCGCAGTAAGGGCATTCGCCTGACTGCCTGTGTCGACAAGGTGGCGGCCAGTGGCGGCTACATGATGGCCTGTGTGGCGGACCGCATCGTGGCATCACCGTTTGCGGTGCTTGGGTCTATTGGTGTGGTGGCCCAGCTGCCCAATTTCCACAGGGTGCTGAAGAAACACGATGTGGACTATGAAATCCTCACGGCAGGGGAGCACAAGCGAACGCTGACCCTGTTTGGCGAGAATACCGAGAAAGGTCGGAAGAAGTTCCTTGAAGATCTCGAGGACACTCATCACCTGTTCAAGGATTACGTCAGTGAGCGGCGCCCGGAGCTGGATATCGACGCGGTGGCCACCGGCGATATCTGGTTTGGTACCCGGGCTCTCAAGATGAAGCTCATCGATGAACTGAAAACATCGGATGAGTACCTGATTGAGGCCTGTGACCGTTCCGATGTGGTGACGGTCTCCTATGAGCGCAAACGAACCCTGCCGGAGAAACTCGGACTGGCGGCCAGTACCGCAGCAGAAAGCACCTTCTGGCGTATCGTCGGTTCCTTCCGGAACCAGAACATCCAATAACGACAACCGAGGAGAAGCCCCATGACAACCGATACCGAATTCAAGGCGTGGCGTGTTCATGAGAAAGACGGCAAGTACGAGGGTGCCGAGGAAACCCGCCGTATTGAAGACCTGCCCGACAACGACGTGCTGATCCGGGTCAGCCACTCGTCCCTTAATTACAAGGACGCTCTGTCTGCCTCCGGCAACAAGGGTGTCACCCGTAACTTCCCCCATACACCGGGTATCGATGCCGCCGGTGAGGTGGTCGAATCCAACGGACGTCCGGCGGTTGGCCGGCAGGTGATTGTCACCGGCTATGACCTGGGTATGAACACCGACGGCGGCTTTGGCGAGTACATCCGGGTTCCGGCGGACTGGTGTGTTGAGATGCCCTCCGGCTGGGACGCACGGACCGCGATGATCTACGGTACGGCTGGTCTGACCGCCGGACTGTGTGTGGCCAAGTTACTGCGCATGGGTGCCGTGCCGGATCAGGGGCCCGTTGCCGTGACCGGCGCCAGCGGCGCCGTCGGTAGCGTGGCTGTGGAGATTCTGGCGGGGCAGGGTTTCAAGGTGGTGGCGGTAAGCGGCAAGGCAGATCAGGCCGATACCCTCAAGGAACTCGGTGCCACCGATGTGGTGGGGCGTGACGCTCTCGAGACGTCGAAAAAACCGATGCTGAAGCCGGCCTACGCCAATGCTGTGGACACCGT
This sequence comes from Marinobacter daqiaonensis, assembly GCF_900115285.1. Classification (GTDB taxonomy): domain Bacteria; phylum Pseudomonadota; class Gammaproteobacteria; order Pseudomonadales; family Oleiphilaceae; genus Marinobacter; species Marinobacter daqiaonensis. Next base: position 534,895 of record NZ_FOYW01000001.1, on the reverse strand, counting down.
CGGCGGTGGTCCCCTGGCTGAACTGCTGAAGCAGATTCACCCTGGTGGCTCCGTTGCCTGCTGTGGCCTGGTAGCCGGCCCGAAGCTGGAGACCACGGTCATGCCGTTTATCCTGCGGGGGGTAAACCTGCTTGGTGTGGACTCGGTTGAAATTCCTCTGGCGGACAAGCAGGCCGTCTGGCAGAAACTGGCAGGTGAGTGGGCCTGCCCCAAGACAGAGGCTACGGCCCGGGATATCGGTCGCAAGGACCTGGACAAGGCACTGCAGGCCTTCCTCAAGGGTGAATCCAGCGGCAAGATCGTGCTGGACCACAGTCTGTAGGCGGACCAGAACCACGTAAACAAAAAAAGCAGGCCCCCCGGCCTGCTTTTCTGGTGTCGCGGTCAAGTCGTCAGGCGGTTTCTTCGGCCACCGCTACCGGGAATTCACCCCGGCGCCGGAACAGCGGTTCGTCGTTATCGGTGGCGGCCTGATAGGCGTTGGTGAAGAACTGCAGACAGCGGGGCGCCTTGTTGATGTCCTTGTCAGGGCGCAGGGCATAGCTGTCGAAGCCACAGCGTTTCATGAACTGCAGCTGGTCCAGCAGTACATCGCCGATCGCTCGGAGCTCTCCGCGGTAGCCAAACCTTTCTCTCAGCAGGCGTGCTGAACTGTAGCCGCGACCATCGGCAAACTTCGGGAAGTTGATGGCAATGATGGGCAGCTTGTCCAGGTGGTCCTTCAGGATTTCCGGCTCCTCATGGCTGTCAAGCCAGACGCCGATCTCCGGATTGCCCTCGAAATGCTCGCGGCCGGCCAGCCACAGCTCGGCCGGAATCAACGCAGGACCTTTTGGCAATTCCAGGGATTCGCCCTCGGCGGGCTGAGGGACGACGGTCCAGTCGTCCGACGTGATGGTGCCGTCGTGGCGGACAATGTTAGGCATACACACGCTCCTTGAACGGGGCAATACCGATCCGGCGATAGGTGTCGAGGAATTCTTCCTCTTCGGTGCGATTTTCCACATAGACGCCAATCAGTTTTTCCACCACCTCGGGCATGTCCTCCCGGGCAAAGGACGGGCCCAGGATCTTGCCGATGGTGGCATCGTGCTGGGAGGATCCGCCAAGGCTGATCTGGTAATACTCCTCGCCTTTCTTGTCGACCCCCAGGACACCGATGTGGCCGACATGGTGGTGACCGCAGGCGTTCATGCAGCCGGAAATGTTCAGGTCGATGTTCCCGAGGTCATAGAGGAAATCCAGGTTGTCGAACCTGCGCTGGATCGACTCCGCCACTGGGATCGACTTGGCGTTGGCAAGAGCGCAGTAGTCACCGCCAGGGCAGCAGATCATGTCGGTCAGGGTATTCAGGTTGGCGGTGGCGAAGCCCATGGGGCGAATCGCCTGCCAGAGCTCGTGAAGCTGATCCTGCCGTACATCCGCCAGTACCACGTTCTGCTCGTGAGTGACCCTTGCCTCGCCGAGGCTGAAGCGGTCGGCGATCTCGGCAATCTGCTCAAGCTGCAGGTCGCTGACATCGCCGGGAGGCGTTCCGGTCTTTTTGAGGGTCAGGGTGACAATGGCATAGCCGGGCTTCTTGTGTTGGTCGATGTTACGACTCACCCAGTTATCGAAGGCCTTGCTCTGGCTGCGCGCTTCCGCCAACTCCGTGGGGTTGTCCTCCAGGGCCTCATAGTCGGGCTCGGTGAAGTATTCCTTCATGCCATCGATGGCCTCCCGGGTCAGTCGGGTCGGGGAATCCTTGATGTGCGACCACTCCGCTTCCACCCTTTCGGCGAAGCCTTCCGGTGTCAGTGCTTTCACCAGAATCTTGATGCGCGCCTTGTACTTGTTGTCCCGGCGGCCGTAGCGGTTGTAGACCCGCAGAATGGCCTCCAGGTAGGTCAGCAGGTCCAGTTCAGGCAGGAATTCCCGTATTACGGGGCCAACCATCGGCGTACGGCCGAGGCCGCCACCCACGTGGACCCGGAATCCCAGCTCGCCAGCGTCATTGCGTACCATTTGCAGGCCGATGTCGTGAACCTGGATGGCGGCCCTGTCGGAATGCTCGGAGGCGTTTACGGCCACCTTGAACTTGCGGGGCAGGAACGCGAACTCCGGGTGGTAGGTGGACCACTGGCGGATAATCTCGCAGTAGGGCCGGGGATCGGTGATTTCGTCTGACTGGACACCGGCGAACTGATCCGTGGTGGTGTTGCGGATGCAGTTGCCGCTGGTCTGGTTGGCGTGCATTTCCACTTCCGCCAGTTCCGCGAGGATATCCGGCACATCTTCCAACGCCGGCCAGTTGAGCTGGACATTCTGGCGCGTGGTGAAGTGGGCATAGCCCTTGTCGTAATCACGGGTTATGCGGGCCAGCCGCCGGAGTTGCTCGGAACGGAGCATGCCGTAAGGAATGCAGATCCGCAACATGGGCGCCAGGCGCTGAACATAGAGCCCGTTCTGCAGGCGAAGGGGCAGGAATTCGCTCTCGCTCAGTTCCCCGGCCAGTGCACGATCGGTCTGGTCCCGGAACTGGGCGACGCGCTCCTCCAGTATCTGCCGGTCGTGTTCATCGTAAACGTACATAATCGGGTGTTCCTGAATGGTGTCTTGCCGCAGTCCGTGAATCACTGCGCTCCCATGACATGGGTCAAGGGGATGGATTGGCGGCAGGATATCACTCCCCCCTTATTGTTAAAATGATTATTTCAAAATATGGTAATCGATTAAGGTGATAAAGAAACCGACTTTCAGGACCCTTGCGAGACGCTAGACTTGGACTCCCGGGTAGCCTAAATTATAGTCTCCGGAGACGGAGCCCGCGGGTTCTCCGGGACAACAAGACCAACAAGACTGAAAAGGGAGAACCGGAAATGAAAAAGAGTACACTCAAGGACAGTCAGGTGGACGCCATCGCCTTTACCATGCTGGTACTTCTGGTGGTTGCTTTTGCCGTGAGCTGGGTAGCTGGCCAGTAGACATGCAGTGCTGGCAGGGTGGGTGCATCCTCTGGTGGACCTGCCTGGCCTCCCCACTCAAGTCAGTGGCATGAGGAGGCGTGACCGCTCCTTACTGGCTGGAGAGCACCCACTGCACGATGAGCGCCAGCACACCGACAAATCCGACCGTAAACAGAATACCCGCAATGATGTAGGGCCATGGGCTGTGACTGGCGAAATCTTCTTCATGGCGTTTGCCTGACTGAACGCCAAAGGCACCGGCGGCGACGCTCTGCATCACTTTGAGAACGCCGGGTCCCTTCTTCGGTTGATCCGGCTTGCGCTGATCAGTTGACTGATCGCGATCTGAATCCCTCTCGTTCATCACAACTCCTGATGGTTAGGCCGGTTGAAGCCCCCGGCGAGGACTCTGGTGCCGGGGGCTGCCGGTCAGGTCACTCCGCCGGGTCATAGGCGAGGCTCGGCGCAAGCCAGCGTTCTGCCTCGGCCCGACTCATACCCTTGCGCCGGGCGTAATCGGTTACCTGGTCCTTGCCGATCTTGCCAACTGCGAAATATTTCGATTGCGGGTGGGCAAAGTACCAGCCCGAGACCGCCGCAGCAGGAAACATGGCGAAGTGCTCGGTGAGTTCGATGCCGGTATTTTCCGTCGCCTTGAGCACCTCGAACAGGGTAGCTTTCTCGGTATGGTCCGGGCAGGCCGGATAGCCAGGCGCCGGACGGATGCCCTGATATTTCTCTTTGATCAGGGCGGTATTGTCGAGCTGCTCCTCGGGCTGGTAACCCCAGAACTCTTTTCTTACCCGTTCGTGCATCCTTTCGGCAAACGCCTCTGCGAGGCGGTCGGCGAGGGCCTTGACCATTATGGCATTGTAGTCGTCGTTGGCGTCCTTGAATTCCTGGGAGAACTCTTCCGCCCCGATTCCCGTGGTGACGGCGAAGCCCCCGACATAGTCGCACTCGCCGGCGTCTTCCGGGAGCACGAAGTCGGAGAGGGCACGCATGGCCTGTTCCGGTGCCTTGTCGTCCTGCTGCCTGAGGTGGTGCAGGGTCGCAAATTCGGCGGTCCGTGACTCGTCATGGTAGAGGACGATGTCGTCTCCACGGCGGTTCGCCGGCCAGAAACCGATCACGCCCCGGGCCTCTACCCGTTTCTCGTCGATCATTCGCCGTAGAATTTCCTGGCCATCCTCGAACAGGCTGCGGGCCGCCTCACCCCTTTTGGGGTCATCAAGCACCGCCGGGTACTTGCCGGCGATGTCCCAGGAAATGAAGAACGGCGTCCAGTCGATGTAATCGACGAGTTCGTTCAGGTCATACTGCTCGAAGGACTTCACCCCCGTGAAGCGGGGCTTTACCGGTCTGAAGTCAGTGAAGTCCAGCTCTGGAGCCCGTGCCCTGGCTTCCTTCAGGGAAACCAGCTTGGTTCGCTCGCCCCGGTTCTTGCGGCGCTCACGGATGTTATCGTATTCCTTGCGGGTAGTTTCCACGTAGTCCGGTTTCGCGGTCCGACTGAGCAGGGTGGACGCCACATTCACGCAGCGGGAGGCGTCCGACACGTAGAGCGCCAGGTCGTTCCGGTATTGGGGTTCGATCTTGACAGCTGTGTGGGCCTTGGACGTGGTGGCACCACCGATCATCAGCGGTATCTGAAAATCCAGCCGTTGCATTTCCCGGGCGACATGAACCATCTCGTCCAGGGAGGGTGTTATCAGCCCCGACAGGCCGATAATGTCCACATTCTCCTTCCTGGCGGTTTCCAGGATCTTCTCACAGGGCACCATGACGCCCAGGTCGATGACCTCGTAGTTGTTGCACTGCAGTACCACGCCGACAATGTTCTTGCCGATATCGTGGACATCACCCTTGACCGTGGCCATCAGGATCTTCCCCTTGGCCTGCTGGTCTTCGGTCTTCTCCGCCTCAATGTAGGGGATCAGGTGGGCGACCGCCTGCTTCATGACCCGGGCACTCTTCACCACCTGGGGGAGAAACATCTTGCCGTCGCCGAACAGGTCCCCCACGACGTTCATGCCGTCCATCAACGGTCCCTCGATCACCCTGATGGGGTGGTCAGCGCGCTGACGGCATTCTTCCGTGTCTTCCACGATGTAGGCGGTGATGCCCTTGACCAGGGCGTGCTCCACCCGCTTTTCAACCGGCCACTCCCGCCATGCCAGGTCTTCCTCCCGGGTCTTGCCACCCTGGCCCTTGTAGCGTTCCGCCATCTCCAGCAGTCGATCAGTGGCGTCCGGGCGACGGTTGAGAACCACGTCCTCCACCAGTTCCTTCAGCTCAGGGTCGATTTCGTCATAGATAACCAGCTGGCCGGGGTTCACGATGCCCATGTTCATACCGGCCTTGATGGCGTGGTAGAGGAACACGGAGTGAATCGCCTCGCGAACCGCATCGTTGCCCCGGAAGGAGAACGACACATTGCTCACCCCTCCGGAGATGGAGGCGTGGGGCAGGTTATCGCGGATCCAGCGGGTGGCGTTGATGAAGTCCACCGCGTAGTTGTTGTGTTCCTCGATACCGGTGGCAATGGCAAAGATGTTGGGGTCGAAAATGATATCCCCGGGATTGAAGCCGATGCCCACCAGCAGATCGTAGGAGCGCTTGCAGATCTCGGTCTTGCGCTCGTAGGTATCCGCCTGACCCTGCTCGTCGAAGGCCATGACCACGACCGCGGCACCATAGCGCATGCAGTCCGTGGCCCGCTTGAGGAACTCCTCCTCGCCTTCCTTGAGGGAAATGGAGTTCACCACCGATTTACCCTGGACACACCGCAGGCCAGCCTCGATCACCGACCACTTGGAGGAGTCGATCATGATGGGGACCCGGGAGATATCAGGCTCCGACGCAAGCAGATTCAGGTAGGTGACCATCACCTCCCTGGAATCGAGCATGCCCTCATCCATGTTGATGTCGATGATCTGGGCGCCGTTCTCCACCTGGTCCCGGGCCACGCTGAGGGCTTCCTCGTACTGCTCTTCCTTGATCAGTCTCAGGAAGCGCTTGGAGCCGGTGACATTGGTGCGCTCGCCGACGTTGATGAAGAGCGTGTTCTCGTCGCCGGTGAATGGCTCAAGACCCGACAGGCGAAGGACCTTGGGCCGCTCCGGAATCCGCCGTGGCGGGTACTTGGCAACTGCGGTGGCGATGGCCTCGATATGATCCGGCCGGGAGCCACAGCAACCACCGATAATATTCAGGAAGCCGTCACGGGCAAATCCCTCGATGATCTCCGCCATCTCTTCCGGGGTCTGGTCGTACTCGCCGAACTCGTTGGGCAGGCCCGCGTTGGGGTGGGCGCTGACGTAGGTTTCCGCCTTGGTTGCCAGCTCCTCAACGTAGGGCCGCAGGGCATCGGCGCCGAGGGCACAGTTCAGGCCGACCGTCAGCGGTCTGGCGTGGGCCACGGAATTCCAGAAGGCCTCGGTGGTCTGTCCCGACAGGGTGCGACCGGAGGCATCGGTGATGGTGCCTGATATCATCAGCGGCAGCTCGATGCCGGAGTCTTTGAAGTACTGCTGGACCGCGTATATCGCCGCCTTGGCGTTCAGCGTATCGAACACCGTCTCGATCAGCAGCAGGTCACAGCCCCCCTCCGTCAGGGTCTGGGCCGCCTCGTAGTAGTTGTCCACCAGGGTCTGGAAGTCGACATTCCGGTAGCCCGGGTTATTGACGTCCGGCGAGATGGAAGCGGTACGGGAGGTGGGTCCGATGGCGCCCGCCACGAAACGGGGCCTGTCAGGGTTGCGGGAGGTGAACTCATCGGCGATCGCCCGCGCCAGGCGGGCCGATTCGCGGTTGAGTTCGGGGACCAGCTCCTCCATGCCGTAGTCCGCCTGGGACAGACGGGTGGAGTTGAAGGTGTTGGTCTCGATAATGTCGGCGCCGGCCTCGAGGTAGTCGGCGTGTATCCGGGTCAACAGCTCAGGCTGGGTCAGACACAGCAGATCGTTATTACCTTTGACCTCCCGCTCGTAATCCCGGAAGCGATCCCCCCGGAACGCGGCCTCGTCCAGGCGCTCGTTCTGGATCATGGTGCCCATGCCACCATCAAGTACCACAATACGTTCCTTGAGGGCCTGGTGAAGCTGGGCAAGTCGGGTTGCGCGATCGGTCATGGTCTGAACTGTCCGGGATTAATGAATGTGTACCGTTGTGAACGGCGCATAATAGCAAAATTGCGCCAGTGCGTCCTGTTGCAGGTGGCGTCCATCGGGCCATCCAGCCCTTGAAACAGGGCCTTCGCGTCCTTACCTTTGGTAAAGTCTGACTATTTTACTTGGTCTTTCAGGATTCCGCGATCTCCGGTAAAATAAACCCACATTTGCTGACAGGTTGAAGAAATGGCATTGGTAACCGTAACTGACTCCGCAAGAGACTATCTGGCCGAACTGATCAACAAGCAGGATGTGGAAGGCATGGGCGTGCGTATTTTCGTGACGCAGCCGGGAACCAAACACGCCGAGACCTGCCTGGCCTACTGCCCGCCCAATGAGGTGGTGCCCACCGACGAGCAGGTGGATCTGGAGAAGTTCACCCTGTACCTGGACCACAACTCGGTTCCCTTCCTCGAGGAAGCCTACGTGGATTACGCCAAGGATCAGATGGGCGGCCAGCTGACCATCAAGGCGCCCAATGCCAAGGTACCCAAGATTGACGATGATGCGCCCCTGCCGGATCGCGTCAACTACATCCTGGCCTCCGAGATCAACCCGGGACTGGCCTCCCACGGCGGCGATGTACAGCTGGTGGAAATCGTCGATGAATCCGTGGCGGTGCTGCGGTTCGGAGGCGGTTGCCAGGGCTGCAGCGCGGTCAGCCTGACCCTGAAACAGGGGGTCGAGTCCACTCTGAAGGAACGGGTGCCGGAGATTACGGCGGTAAGGGATGTGACAGATCACTCCGTGAAGGAAAACGCCTACTACCAGTAAGCGCTACAGGCACAGGAAGCCCCGGTCCGGCTTAACACCGGTCCGGGGTTTTTTATTGGCCAGGCGCTCGTCACAGGCAGTTGGTGGGGCGGGGAAGCCCCGCGATCCGGCAGGCTGTCTTGGCGGGTGTTCCCGGGAAAAGCTGCATCAGGTAGATGCTGTTGCCCTTGTCCTCGTCCAGGGAATCCTTGACCGCCTTGACGAACAGCCGGTTGGAGGGAGGCGACACCTCGTGCCGCTTATAGAACTCCCTCAGCAGGAACAGTATTTCCCAGTGTTTCTCCGTCAGATCGATGCCAGACTCGGCGGCAATGGCCCTTGCCACAGCTTCGTCCCATTCACTGGCATTCTCGAGGAAACCTTCATTGTTGCGTTCAGGCAATGACATGCATCATCTCTCCGGGTCAACCATTACCAGCTGACGATACGGTGGAATCGGTCCGTGAGGCGAACCATATCCGCGTATTCCAGGGGCTGCGGTCCTTTTTCTGATGGCTCATCGCCGAGACCCCGGGCGCGGGCATCGGCCACCAGGAAGCCGGTATCAGGCGGTAGGCGGTGGCGGCAGTCCGCGACGGCGACCACCGCGTTTTCCATCAACAACAGGTAATCGCCTTGCCCCATGGCGAGCAGGCACTCGGCGAAGCGGGAATGGTCCGGCGTCTTGTTCACCAGGTGAAGGGTAGCGGTCACCGGCGGGACTTTGCTATCGGGCTTGCTCATAGCTGCACCACATGACTGAAGGAACGGTAGAAGGCGGCGTCAGGAGAAACCGTTTCCGCCGGGGGTTCCATATCCCGGAGGCCGAAGTGCGCCAGCGAGGTTGTGTCCGCGTACAGTGCTTCCACGCCAAAAATGGTGGCGGCGCCCAGGTTCCTGCTTACGGTTTTCTGGCCCAGAGGGCCCGCATCCTGGCCCGGTCTGAGCCAGTTCACCCCGGGGCCCCGGAACAGCAGCGCAACCGGGCGGTCAAACGCGGCCAGTGAGAAGGCCATGTCCAGAGCCTCGCGACCCTGCCAGTCGCCGTAGGGCGGCTGGTCGATCACCACAAGAACAGCGGAATCGGTCATCTCAGGCTCCTCCGGGAAAGTGAATAACGCGGTCCGAGTCGGCCAGGGCCTGTACCCATTCCCCGAGACCGGCGATAACGAACCCATCCGCAAGATTGGCGGCAGGTCGCTGGTAGCGGTCCGCCTCCTGCTGGTTGAGGAGCCCCCTGCGTAGGGCCGAGGCAATGCACGCAAACGCGGGGATATCTTGATCGGTGAGCAGCTCCTGCCAAGCCCGGGTCCAGTCGGTTTCATCGGAGGGCGGGGTGTTTAGTGCCGAGGCAAGGGAAACCCCTTCGCCATAAAGAAATACCCGGTCGATCCGATGCCCTGTACTCACCAGGGCCTTGGCAAAGGCGAGTGCAGTGGCGGGGGCCTGACTGGAATAGAGTCCACCGGAGATGACCAGGGAGTAGCCGGGAAGACCGGCAGCGGGCGTTGAATCCATACTGTCCTCCACAACCAAAAGCGATATTCTGCCATAAAAAAGCCCCGCGAAGCGGGGCTTTGGCAAAACCGGTTTGTCAGTCGACGGGTTTACTCGTTGCTGAAGGCACCCAGCAGGTGCAGCAGGTGCACAAACAGGTTGTAGACGTTCAGGTACAGGGCCGTGGTGGCCATGATGTAGTTGGTCTCGCCGCCGTTGACGATCCGGCTGGTGTCATACAGCATGAAGCCGGACATCAGCAGCACCACCGCCGCGCTCAGTGCCAGGCTGAAGGCGCTGATTTCAACTCCGAACAGGCTGGCAACCAGGCCGCCTACCATGGCCAGGACCACAACCATCAGGCCGGCAACCAGGAAACTCCGCATGAAGGAGAAATCCTTCTTGGTAGTCAGCACGTAGCCGGACAGGGCGAAGAAAATCAGGGCGGTTCCACCCAGAGCCTGCATGACGATTGTGCCGCCGTTAGCCATGGACAGGTAGTGGGTCAGGATCGGGCCGAGCGAGAAGCCCAGCAGACCTGTGAAGGCAAACACCGTAACGATACCGGCGGAGCTGTTGGCGGTGCGGGGCAGAACCAGCCATACCAGTGCCAGTGCGCCGAGCATCGCGATAAGGCTGACACCCTGACCAACGCCAGCGGCCATGGCAACGCCCGCCATGACGGCGCTGAACACAAGAGTCATCGCCAGCAGCATATAGGTATTGCGCAGTACCTTTCTGGCCTCGGCGCTGATCTGGCCACCGGCTTCCGCGCGGGGGACCGAGTAGGCACCCTGATTCTGGTTGACGTTAAAACGCCTGTTTTCCATGTTGCTCTCCGTTATCGATCACATCTGGTGATTGGGATTCTGGGGTCCATAATAATGGACCGGTATAAACTTTCAATCCGCAACTTTCACGAAACTTCGACAGAGCCCTTCGTGAAAGGTTTTATTAAATTGATTTAATGTTTGTCCGGTGCCTCTGAGGAATTGTCGCTGCCCTCATCCCAGTCCAGCTGGGGATTTGGCTGACAGAATGTGCAGTCCTCGGTGTCCACGATTGCTCCTCCCGATTCGACGTAACGAATCTGGTGGCGGGCTTTGCCGCGATTCGACGACACGGAAAACCGGCGATCCTGAGGTTGCTCCGAGGCCCGCTCGGGTGGCTTGGAGGGTGAACTCTCTGGCGTTGTCATGACGCATCTCCGAATGGTGTGGGGATCGTGATCCCTATGGGCTCGAATATGCGGTCGATATCACCGGAATCAAGGCTCAGACCAACAGTATGGGGCATTTGGCCATGCCTGCGACCCGCTGCGATACACTGCCCAGCAGTATGCCATCTTTTGCACCGTGAGTGCCACGAGCACCCAGAACTATCAGGTCGATATCGTGTTTGGATGCAAATTCGACAATGGTCTTTGACGGTCGGCCGCTGTCTGTATAGCCCTTGACCGTGGGGGCGCCGTTTTCTACGGCGATTGCCTTGGCGTGCTCAACCACATCGCGGGCATATTGCGACAGGGCCTCGTCTGGAATCCGCAGCTCCTCCGGTCGCGCGATGGAGAGAGAGGCCGAGAACAGGCTGTGGTGCTTATAGACGCAGATGATGTAGAGCTCAGACTGGCTGAGCTTTTGCAGCTCAACCGCCTGTTTCAGTGCGTCGAGGGCGGACTTCGAGCCGTCCACGGCTACCAGGATTCGCTTGAACATGTTCACCTCCTCAACGCCGGACCGCGTCATTTCATGGGGCCCTGGGGCCCCTTTATCGTTAACGGAATGCCATGTCCCTGAGGAACAGGGCGATTTGCGGGAACGCAATGATAAGGGCAGCCGCAAGGATCAGCATAAAGATGAAGGGTGGTGTTCCCCGGATGACCTCCCAATAGGGCCGCTTGAAGATCGCGATTGCCGTGAAGATGTCGCAGCCGAAGGGCGGTGTGGCTGAGCCGATCGCGACCTGAAGGGTGATCAGAACACCCACCAGCACGGGATCCAGCCCCGTGGCCTGGATCGCCGGTGCGAATATGGGCGTCAGCACCAGAATAACCACGATGGGATCCACGAACATGCAGGCAATGAAGAACGAGATGCAGATGGCGACGAGAACCCCGACCGGGCCTGCATCATTGACCCCCACAGCCTCCAGGATGGCCTGGGGAATCTGGGCAAAGGAAATGATCCAGGAGAAACCGTTACCCGCGGCAACCAGTATGAAGACCACTGCAGTGATCAGACCCGTGGACTTGGCGATCCGGTGGATATCCATCACCTTCAGTGACCGGAAGATCACGAATTCCAGCAAAAGGGCGTAGAGCACGCAGACCGCAGCGGCCTCGGTGGGGCTGAAAATGCCCCCGTAGATACCGCCGACGATGATAACAGGAAAGAACAGGGGCCAGAGCGCCTGCTGGACCGAACGCATGCGCTCCGTCCAAGTGGACCGGGTCTCGGTGGGAACCTTGTTGACGTAGGCGTAGATCAGGCTGTACAGGGAGAACATGATCAGGATCATGACCCCGGGACCAATCCCGGCGATGAACAGCTCTGCAATGGAGGTTTCAGAGATGACCCCGTAGATGATCATCCCGATACTGGGGGGTATCAGGAAGGCAATGTCACTGGCATTGATGATCAGAGCCAGGGTAAAGGAATCCGAGTAGCCGGCCTTGAGCAGTTTTGGCCGCAGGGGTGAGCCAACCGCCACCACGGTGGCCTGGGTGGAGCCGGAAACCGCCCCGAACAGGGTGCAGGAGGTGGCGGTACTGATTGCCAGGCCGCCTTTGATATGACCGATGAACGCCATGACCATGTTGATCAGCCGGTCGGCGGACTGGCCCCGGGTCATGATGTCGGCTGCCAGGATGAACATGGGAACGGCAATCAGGGAAGCGGGGCGGATGCCCCCCATCATCTGCTGGATCAGTGTGGTCATCTGGCCGAAGCCATCGAACATGGTGTAGAAGCCGACCACCGCAGCGGTGAGAAGCGGGATCATCATCGGAAAGCCAAGCAGAAGCAGCACGATCATGATCACTATCAGCGTGGTAGCCATTTCTTGTTCCTTTTTTCGTTCTTCCGATGGTCAGACTTCTGACTCGTTGTCGGTGTACCCGTCCAGCACGGCCGTGGAAATATAGACATCGCGGGCAGTCAGGTTACGGATTGCCGTCAGCACATACTGGATGCCAGTGATGGCGGTGCCAACCGGCACCCAGACATAAATGGTCCAGATCGGAATTCCCAATGCCGGCAGGACCCGGCCCCGGGCGTAGAGATTGAGAATGTATTCCACCGAGTAGTAGCAGATGAAGAACATCATCGCGGCGGTGAACAGGGAGATGAAGATCATCAGTGCCTTGCGCCCCTTGGGGGGCAGGGTGTCGTAAATCGCGGACATGCGGATGTGACGGCCGTGGCGGGCCGCGTAACCGATGCCGGCGAAGGTGATCAGAATGATGAGGATCCGGTTGATCTCACCGGAAAAGAAAAGACCCTCACCGAATACAAAGCGGGCGATGACGTTGATACAGGTGTTCAGCGCCATCAGCAGAACGCCCGCGGCCAGCATGAACGCCTCTACCTTCGCAATCGCGAGGTCAATAACACCCAGCACGCCGGGCAGTCCGGAAGCGTAGCCTTCCGCCTCATCCGGTTCAGTGGCTGAATTGGTCATGATGAGAACTCCATTTGGTCAACCGCGGGGAGGTACGCCTGGGGCAGAGCCTGCTCTGCCCCAGGCGTTGCCTGATTCAGTCCTTCTGGACTTCCTTCAGGTCTTCCTTGAACTGCTCAAGCAGCTCCTTGCCGCTTTCGCCAGTCATGTCAATGAAGGCTTCCTCGACCTTGGGCGCACGCTTGCGGAAAGCTTCAATCTGCTCCTCGTTCAGGCGGGTCACCGTTACCTTGTCGCTGGCTTTCTTGATTTCCTCAAGGGACTCATCCGCGAGGCCGTCGATGTGGACAATGATCTTCTCGAAGGCGTAGTCGGACGCGTCCCTGACCAGCTTCTGGTCTTCATCGGAGAGGCCGTCATAGAAGTCCTTGTTGGCCATGATGGCGGTGGTGAACCAGCCGTGACCGGTGAAGACCAGGTTCGGAGAGACCTCGTAGAGACCACCTGACTCGATCCAGAAGATGGGGTTCTCCTGGCCATCGATCATATTGGTCTGCAGGGCGCCGTATACCTCGCCCCAGGGCAGGGGTGTGGGCGTGGCACCGAAGGCCTCGTAAGTGGCCGACAGCAGGGGGTTGGTCATGACCCGGATCTTCTTGTTCTTCATCCCTTCCGGAGAAGTCACCGGCTCGTCAAGGGTGATCACCATTTCCCCTTCCGGATACATCTGAAGAAGCTCGAGACCAGCATCCGCGTAGAGCTTGGGGAACATCTCGTTGATGGCTTCACTCTCCCGGAAGAACTCGACGACCGTGTCCATGTCCGTGGGCATCAGATAGGGTATGAAGAAAATCTGGGCTTCCGGAATCAGCGAACCGGTGAAGCCGGGAGACTGGTTGACGAACTGCAGAATCCCGTTCTGGGTCTGCTCCATGATGTCGTCGGATTCACCCAGCTGACCGAATTCGAAAATCTGGATGGTGTGGTCGGAGTTCTCCTCCACGTAATCCTTGAAGTGCTCGGCGTACACGTCCTGCACATCACCATCATACTCCTCGTGGGCATACCGCCAGTTGGCGGCGTTGGCCACACTGGTTGCGCCGATGGCTGCAGCCAGGGTGAGGCAGGATGCGCCAGTGATCTTGCGTAAAGTTGTGCTCTTGTTCATGCCTTTCTTCTCCATCGTCCTCAAGAGGTACGGCTGGGCTCTGACCGGCTTTATTATTATAAAAATGGGCCCCGACCCCGGGTAGGAATGCCCCGGAGCTCGCCGCGGTTTTTTGCGTTAATGCTTTTTTAGACTGGCAAAACATTGATAATAAGGCAAGAAAACCGCCCCCTTTACTCAAACAAAAGGAGCCGACATGGATGTTTATTTCCTGCTGCTTCCGGACGTTCATCTGCTTGACATGGCAGGCCCGGTGCAGGCTATCCATGAGTGTAATGAGCTTCACGGAGGCTTTTTCCGACCGCGTTTCGTGGGCCTCGGGGCCTCAGTCAATTGCTGGCAGGGGCCAGCAATCGGAAATGTCGAGCCATTGCCGGAGACCGTCACCGCCGATAGCCTGATTTTCGTCTGTGGTATGAAACTGACGCCTCAGGTTATGGCTGCGGCCCGGGACAGCCGGCTGACTGACTGGCTGAATCGCGCGGACAGATTGGGTGCAACCCTGGTGGGAATCTGTACAGGGACTTTCGTTCTGGGGGAGGCGGGCCTGCTGGACGACCGCCAATGTACCACCCATCATCGACTGCTGCAGGCACTGAACGAGGCGTTTCCAAAAGCGAGGGTGACCCGCGAACGCATTTTCGTGGAAGATGGCAACCTGTTGACGTCAGCGGGGGTGACCGCGGGTATCGACCTGACCCTATATCTCATCGCCCGCCTTCGGGGCTGCCGGGTGGCAATCGACACTGCCAGGGAACTGGTGGTGCATAACCGCCGGATGGGGGAGGATCCCCAGATTTCCGAGCATCTCCGGCACCACAATCACGTCAGTCCGCTGATCCATGAGGTGCAGGACCACATGGTGCGGGCTTTCCGGGAGCCGCTGACAGTCTCCGGTCTGGCGGCGGCCCACCGGGTCTCAACGAGACACCTGCAGCGTCTTTTCAAGGCCAGCACGGGCATCTCCATCAAGGGTTACCTGACCGCTCTGCGACTGGAAAAGGCGAGAGAGCTGCTGGCCGATGGACGGGACTCCATCGAGCTGGTAGCGGAAAAGTCCGGCTTCCAGAGTACCCGGGCCTTCCGGGAGGCCTGGATGCGGAAATACGACACCGCGCCGAGCCTCCTCAGGGGGCATCCCCGGGAGCAGGAGGGCAGGCGGCCCGACGCCCCATAGCGGGACACTAATGAGCATCTGCCTGTTTCTGACCAGGTGTCCCGGAAAGGTTCTCGGAAAAGAACGTGGTCACCCGGGACAGCGCATGTTTGGTCGCGGCGGGATTGTACCGTATGGCCACATCGCCCCCCTTGCCCCGGTGAGCATAGGGGTCATTGAAGGTGGTTGCCGGTGCGCGCTGGTCGAAGGCATGAGTGGCCTCGTTGAGTACCAGTAACTCAACCTTGCGCCGATCCTGTTCCGGAAGCGAAGACACCAGCCTGTCGCAGTCATCCCGGCCATCGTAGTCGTCCTGGGTTCCGGCGATGATCAGCAGGTCGTCGACGGCGATGGCCTCAAGCTCGTATCCGGGCACCCGGTTGTATCCCCAGCACACCGGATAAAGGGCAACCAGCGCGTCGAACCCCCCGGGATCGGCTTCCGTCCCGCCAGCGCTGAGCATGGCCATCACCCCACCCCAGGAAAAGCCCATCAGGCCGATACGCTCGCCGCGGATGTCGCTCAGGGAGGCCAGGTAATCACGGGCGGCGCGGGCATCCGGGAATGTCTCCCGGACATGGGTCGGACGGTCAAGGCCACCGTTCATGCCCCGGGCGGACCACATGTCGATTTCCAGGGTGGCGATGCCTGCCTCATTGAGTCGCCTCGCGTACAGCGGGCCCCTGGCATCCACGCCCCCGGAGCCATGGGCGATGATGACCGCGGGTACAGCCGTCTCCACCGTAGCCGGGAAACTGAGACGCCCGGCCACCGGCGAGTCGAGCCCCGGTACCGGGAAGGCGACGAACCGGTAGTTCCAGGGCCAGGGCGTTGCGGATGTTTCATCGGCAACCGCTGTGGTTGAGAGCGCCAGCAACAGGGTCCAAAGATGTATCAATCGGATCATGCGGTTTTCCTCTGGGTTTGGGACGCCTGGGCCAGGGCCTGCTCGATGTCGCCGATGACGTCTTCCGGTGGTTCAAGGCCTACCGAGAAGCGGACCAGCCCCGGACCGATTCCGCTCGCGGTTTTTTCATCGGGGGTGTATCGACAGTGGGTGGTGGACCAGGGATGGGTGACCATGGTGCGGGCATCGCCGATATTGGTGCACCGGGCAACCAGGCGCAGGGCATTGATAAACGCCCAGGCAGCAGGCTGGCCACCCTTGATGTCGACGCTGATCAGGGCGCCATGACCGGTTTGCTGGCGGGCAATCAGGGTCTCGTCGGGCCGCCCGGGGAGGCCGGTATAATGCACGGCCGTCACCATCGGATGGCGTTCGAGCCAGCAGCACAGTTGCCGGGCATTGATCTCGTGCAGGCGCATGCGGGCATGGAGTGTCTCCAGGCTGGCGGCAAGGACCCAGGCATTGAAGGGGCTCATGCACATGCCCGCGCTTCTCAGCACGCCCCGCACCGACTGGATCCGCTGGGAATCACCCACCAGGGCTCCTCCGACACACCGGCCCTGACCGTCGATAAACTTGCCCGCGGACTGCACCACCAGGTCTGCGCCGAAGCGTAGCGGTTGTTGGCATATGGGAGAGAGGACAGTATTGTCCACGACCAGCAGGACACCGTTGTCCCGGGCAATCACCGACAGGGCCGCGATATCCGCCACCTCCATCGTGGGGTTCAGCGGCGTCTCCAGAATCAGCATCCTGGTATTGGGGCGAATGGACTGCGCCCACAGGCTGGTATGGCCCACTGGCAGAGTCTGGCTCTCGACACCGAACTGTCCCAGATACTGTCGGAACAGGTGCGCCGTGGAGCCGAACATGCCGGCGCCCAGGAGAACGTGGTCACCCTGGCCCAGAAACGCCATCGCCAGTGCCAGGTACGCGCCCATGCCGGATGCGGTGCCGACAGCTTCCTCACCGTGTTCAAGAATCGCGAGACGGCGCTCGAAATCGCTCACGGAGGGGTTGGTGAACCTGCTGTAGATATTGCCCGGACATAGATTGTTGAAGCGGTCGCTGGCCTGCTCAGCGGAATCAAAATCATAGGCGGAAGTCATCCAGATGGGAGCGGCGTGGGCGTCGTCGCCGTTGGCCCTCGTGCAGTGAAGTGCCTGGGTGAGGTTATTGTGCGATGGCATGACGTCTCCTTGTGGTCGATGCTCCGTATGAACGGGCCCTACTTGTGCCGGGCCGGTCAGGTATTGTGTCTGCGGGGGCATCAGTGTCCCTGCCCCTGGCCGCCGGGCATACCCGCACTGGCGATCGGGTCCGGCGCCTGTTCAGCGGTATCGTTTTCTGCCTTCTGCGCGACGGCAAGCAGGACAATGGCGGCGACCACCGACAGTGTACAGAAAGCCGCAACGCCGAGGGTGGTGAGCATGTAGCTGCCAGTGATGTCCCTGGCCAGTCCGCCAGCCCAGGCGGTGCCAAAGACCGCGAGTTGGTGGACGGTGAAAAGCAGGCCGAACATCCGGCCTTTGATTGCCGGGCCATAGAGTCGGAGACACAGCAGCGACGTCAGAATCACCGTGCCCATATAGGTTGCCCCGAAGACCGCCGCGAACACCACAAAGGTCACGCTGCTGGGAGAGACGGCGAGCCAGGTCAGGATCAGGGCCCTCACGCCGTACAGGAGCGCCAGCAGCATGGCGGGTTGGACCTTGCCCGCCAGGTAACCCGCCGCCATCGCGCCGGCGAGCTCGAAAACACCCAGAATGCTCAGGGACAGGGCAAGCACCGTGGAGGTGTCCTGGTGGGCGGTGACCGGCGTTTCCTGCACCAGGGGGACGAAGTGCAGATCGATGAAGGCCATGGAAGAGCCGCATCCGGCGAAACTGATGGCCAGCAGAATGAACAGGGGCTGGTGAAGCTCCGCCAGGATGCCGGCCACCGGCCGACCGGATGGCCGGCCACTGGTATCCGACGGCCTGTCGACAGGGAGATGACGGGCCGCCCAGTGTAGGGGCGCGGCCACGGCCATCAGGAAGCCGAAGCCGATGGCCAGCGCCAGGGCCGACCAGTGGAGCCAGGTGTTCAGCCAGACCCAAAGTGGCGACAGCACAATAAAGCCGATGGCCACCCCGTTGCTGACCGCGGCATAGGCCAGCCCCTTGTGGCGCTCGGCGAAGACGCTGTCGATCCAGACCCCCATCGGCACGAAGGTCATGGCCGCCAGGGCGTAGGCTGCAAGCACGCCGTAGGCGATCAGGAACAGCGGGAAGTTCTGGAAGACTCCCAGCAACACAAACGCCAGTGCCGCTACCAGGGCGCCGGAGATCATCGACCGGTAGGGACCGTAGCGATCACAAATGGTGCCCACCAGCGGTGAAACCACACCAAGGCAGAGACCGAACAGCGCCCCGCTCAGGGCGAACTGGCCGCGCCCCAGATCGAACAGGTCTGCCAGGTCCCGGAAATAGACCTGGTAGGCGCCCTTGATGGACGAACTGAGGAACATAACGCCAAAGCCGACGGCAACGACCCCCCATAGTTGCCGGGAGGCGTTTGCGGATGGGATGGCGTCAGACATGAGCCTGTTCCGGCTGTCCGAGGGTCTGGTAGATGCCCTCGTACATGCCATAGAAAAGCCGGCAGGTATGGTTCACCGCAAACAGCGCCTCTTTCTGCATGGCCGCCGTGGTACAGAGATCGGCGACCAGGTCCAGACCCTGCCGGACGTGGGCCACATCCTCCTTCTGATGAACGGAAAAGAACAGCAGATCTTTTTCCTGAAGCCCGAATACCCGGCCCAGAATCGTGTGCCTCGCATCTTCACCCAGGGTCTCGAGATTCTGCCCTTCGCTGGCAACCAGTACCGCCGCCGCGCCGATGTGATAGCGCTCCGGGTTGGTGCAGGCGTCCATGCGGTAATCGATCAGCTCCTGGGTGGCGGGCAGGGCAGTCACCTTGTCCCGCTCCTGGTCGCTGATGCCCAGGGCACGCAGGAAGTCCTCCATGAGGTGGACGTGGTTCTTGGTGCGGGAGAGCCGGCCGGTTTCTTCCTCGAACATGTTGAACAGCAGGTGGCGCTTGTGCTTCGGCAACGGGCAGAAGAAAAACAGATGCTCTATGTAGGTCAGGAAGTGCCGGGTAAGCTGGTAGCCCTGTAGCGCCACTTTCCGGAGCAGGTGGATGTCCGGGTTATCGGCATTCAGGAGCAGGGCGAAGAGCGGGTGGCTCAGGGTCAGGTTGTGCTGGAGAGTACGGTTCAGTTCAGCACGAAATTCATTACGTTCCATCAGCATATCTCGGTTCCTTGGAGATTGTGGTCATTGATCCGATGAGGCCGTCGTGGCCCCGGTGTCCTTTGGGTAACGGCTTTTGTTCAGGCGACGGGCAACCCGGATGGCGAGGTCGTCGACGCTCTGCTGCATGAAGTGGCCGGCAAATACCTCACCGTTGTGACGGGCATAGTCCTCCAGCACGCCAAACGTCCTGAAGCCCCAGTGCTGCCAGAGCCGGTGAGGCAGGGAGCCCGCCCTGACGTCCAGCAAAAGCCGACTGACTCCCAGCTGGCGGGCTTTTTCGGTGATCTGGCGCAGGGCGGCAGGCAGCAGACCCTGGCCCCGGTACTCGGGTGCGATAACACCCTTCTGCAATTCCGCAAGGTGGCAGGTCGTGGGCAAGGACTGGGGCTTGAGCACGCAGGCAACCACCAGCCGCCCATGAACGCTGCCGATCAGCAGGTGACCACCGCCGGCCAGCGTCTGTTTCAGTTGGCGCAGAAGGGCTTCCTGCGCCTTGCTGTCGTGCTGATCATCAATGCCGAGAATGGCGTCTTCCCCTGCCGTGGCTCCCAGGAGGCGCCACAGGGCACCGCCGAGGGCATCCACGGGCAATGGGGAATCTATCCAGGTGAAGTGACATGTCATAGTGAGCTCCTGTCTCTGGCGGAACAGTGTCCTGTGGCGGCGCCTGACGGGAAAGACCATTTTGTGACACGGGTTCGGCGGGAAAGCGACAGCCTTGTCCCGGCGGGAGCCAGGGATCATGATAGGCGGTCATCGGTAGACTGAATGGGAGGCGGTCACAGTGACAAGGGCATACTCGGGGATACTGGTATTTTTCCTGGCGGGATTCCTGGTGGCGGCGCAGGCATGGTCCTCGCCCCTCAGCGAAGGGCAGGTCAAGCGGTTCGTGGCGGTGATGGAGGCATTACAGACCAGTGACACCTATCTCCACGCGCTGGACGAGGCATGGGATCAGGGGATGAAACAGAAGGACACCCCGGTGTCGGTGCTGGTCTCGGATACGGTGGCGCTCCTGGTGGGCCATGACGCCCATGACGTCCTGGAGCGGCTCGTTGAGGAGCATGGTTTCGCCGATGTCGATACCTGGTCCAGTGTTGGCGACCGGGTGATGCTGGCAGTCATGAGTCTGGAAATGGGTGATACGGCACCCACGCTGGAGGCGGAAATCCCCCACATAAGCGCAGATCTGGCCAATAACCCGAATTTCTCGGCCGAACAGAAAGCGAGTATGCGGAATATGTTGAGTCACAGCGCCGCACTGCTGGCCAAGGTGACAAAAGTACCGGAGGCCGACAGGACCGCCGTCAGGCTCTATCTGGGTGCAGTGAAAAGAGTGCTGAAGTACGAACGGGGATAGAAATTGGGAAAGATTGGAAAAAAATGGCGGTGGGCCAGGGATTCGAACCCCGGGAAGGCTATTAACCTTCGGCGGTTTTCAAGACCGCTGCATTCAGCCACTCTGCCAGCCCACCGTTTATCCAAATTATGCCGTCATTGCGACAGCGACGAGCATGATACCGGAATCGATAGTCGTGTCAACGCCCCGTATTCCATGGATTTTCAGGACTGGTTCAGGCAGTTGCCGTGTTTATCCCAGGTGGTCCGGGTCAGAAGCCTCTCAAAGAGTTGCCGCTCCGCCTGGCAGTCGGCGACATCCGCCCACTGGAAGCTGACAGACTGGCCTGGCCGGCACTGGGCGAGACGGCTGCAATCAAGAACCGGAACGGTTCCGAGCACGGGATATCCACCGATGGTCTGGCGGTCGTTCATCAGGATCATCGGCTTTCCATCGCCCGGGACCTGGATGGTGCCGCAGGACACGCCGCGGGAGACCACCCCACCGTCAGACTGGAGCGCCGGGCCCTCAAGGCGGTAGCCCATCCGGTCCGACTGCCGGCCGATCCGGTAGGACGAGTGGATAAACCGCACAGGATCGCCTGGATCAAGTCCTTCTGGTGACAGGGCCGGCATGACCTTCAGACAGGGCGCCATGCCATAGTGTTTTTGCAGGTGGTGTGGCAACTGGCGATCAGGGAGCCGGGCCCGTTCCGGCAGGTCAGCGGGTAGCCGCGAGCCGGCTTTGACGGGCGAAAGCCCGGCCAGTCCTTCCCGGGCCACCACCGAGCGGCTGCCGCAGAAGCTGCGGGTCCGCCAGCCGCCGGTCACCCCCAGGTAGGTCAGAAGTCCCGTGGCGGGGACTCCCAGCTGTATGCGGTCGCCCTTTTTCAACAGGAAGGTCCGCCAGTTGGCGACGGCCGTCCCGTTGACGCGGGCGTTGCAGTCCGCGCCGGTCAATGAAACCCTCAGGGTCGCCTCGGCCGTCGCTGTGAAACCGCCCAGGGTGATTTCCAGGCAGGCATCCCCGGGGCCGTTGTCCAGCAGGCGGTTGGCCCAGCGGAAGGCATGCAGGTCTGCAGCGCCTCCCGGTGACAGCCCGTGATGCTGGTACCCATGCCGGCCCAGGTCCTGGACCGTGGCGCGGGGACCGGGGTTGTCAACCCAGAGCCCGGTCACCCGGCACCCCTATCGGCCGCTTCCAGCGCGTCACCACCGAGTTCCAGGAAGGCCTGGCGGTCCACCGGGCGGAAAGTGACCTGGTCGCCCACCGATAACAGGGCAAGGTTCTGCTCATCGAACAGCCTGACCGGGCAGCGGCCAATCAGCTGCCAGCCGCCCGGGGAGGCCGACGGGTACACTGCCGTCTGCCGGCCTGCAATGCCGACACTGCCAGCGGGGACCCGTACCCGGGGGCTTTCCAGGCGTGGCCTGGCTATGGTTGGGTCCACCTGGCCCAGGAAGCCGAAGCCGGGGCTGAAGCCGAGGGCGTAGACCTGGTAGGTCGCGGTGGTATGGCGTTCGATAACGTCGTCAATGCTCAACCCGCAGGCGCGGGCGAGGGCAGGCAGGTCCGGTCCGGCATCCGGATGATACCAGACGGGCAGCTCGATGCGACGACCCGGCGGTGGCTCGTGGTTTCCAGAGTTTTCTTCAAGAAGAGGCCGTAGCATTATGATAAATCTACGGAAGTCGATTCGGACAGGGTCGTAGTAAACCGTAACTGTCGTGTAGGACGGAACCACATCGGT
Organism: Marinobacter daqiaonensis; assembly: GCF_900115285.1. Classification (GTDB taxonomy): domain Bacteria; phylum Pseudomonadota; class Gammaproteobacteria; order Pseudomonadales; family Oleiphilaceae; genus Marinobacter; species Marinobacter daqiaonensis. The sequence goes on along the minus strand of NZ_FOYW01000001.1, from coordinate 512,291 downwards.
TACCAGTTCAGCCAGACTGCTGCGGATACGGGCAACGGCGCCTGCAATGGCGGGGGTGAGCGCCGGGTCGATCTCGTTCCCCCACACCACCACGATCGAGCATTCGGACAGGGGGCGAATATCCACAGTCTGGCTAGCCGTTGACCTGGCCGCTCAGGGCCGATCGTATGGCCCGGGTCGCCGCGAGGGCGTGGCCGTTATCTCCGTGGACACAGAGGCTCTGGGCTGGCAGGGCAAGCCACTTGCCGCTGACGCTGCGAATGCCACCGCGGTTGGCAAGGGACAGGGCCTGTTCCACAATGACCTGCGGATCGTCATGGACCGCGCCGGTCTCAATCCGGGATACCAGCAGGCCCTGGTCGTCGTAGGCCCGGTCGGCAAAGGCTTCAAATATCAGGGGCAGGCCAACCCGCTTCGCCAGCTCCCGATGATGCTCCGCATCCAGTGTGGCTGGAATCATCAGCGGCAGTCCGGAGCGATACGCCGCGACGCCTTCCATTACCGCCGTGAGGATGTCAGGGGAGCGCATCATGTCGTTGTTGAGCGCGCCATGGGGTTTCACATACTCCACCGTTGTGCCCTGGGCCCGGCAGATGCCTTCCAGCGCCCCGGTCTGATACCAGAGCAGCCCCCGGATTTCATCAGCGGTATGGTGAATGGAGCGCCGGCCGAAACCGGCCAGATCCTGATAGGAGGGGTGGGCACCGATCTGGACACCGTGACTGAGCGCCAGGGATACGGTGCGGGTCATGATGGACGGGTCCGAGGCGTGGAAGCCGCAGGCGATGTTGGCCATGTCAATATACGGCATGACCTGCTCATCCTGTCCCATGGTCCAGGCGCCGAAACTCTCGCCGAGGTCGCAGTTCAGTTTCATATCGGGTATCCGGTGCTGATCGCTGTACTGGCGTGCTCGCTCCAGTCTACCATCCAAGGTCCTCTCTGACCTCTTCCGCCCGCTCCTGGCGCCTCGTCAGTCTGGAAGGCTCATTCGATGGCAGGTCCCAGCCTTGCAGGTTCTTTTCGATCAGGGCCACCAGAGCGTCAATGTGCCCCCTGGTGGCGTTCAGTGCCGGAATATAGTGAAACGCGGACCCGCCGGCTTCGAGGAAGTACTCCCGGTTTTCCTCGTTGATCTCCTCTATGGTTTCCAGGCAGTCAGCGGCAAACCCCGGGCAGAATACGTCGATTGAACTCACGCCCTGGTCCGGGAGTCCCTTGAGGGTTTCGTCCGTGTAGGGCCGGAGCCATTCCTCGCGGCCGAACCTTGACTGGAAGGTGGTCATGTAGTCATCGGCCCCGAGGCCAAGCCGTTCCGCCAGCAGGCGTGATGTCTTGTGACATTCGCAGTGATAGGGGTCGCCCCGCAGCAGGTATTTCTTGGGCACGCCGTGATAGGAGAGAACCAGTTTCTGGTGCCTGCCATGCTCCGCCCAGTGCCTTTCGATGTGGCTTGCCATGGCTTCGATATAGGGAGGGAAGTCATGGTAATGGCTGATGAAGCGAAAGTCCGGCAGCCAGCGGCGGCGGCGGAAGTCGGCCGAGACGGCGTCAAAGGTGGAGGCGCTGGTGGATGCGGAATACTGGGGATAAAGAGGCAGCACGAGCAGTTGCCGCATGCCCTGACGACTCATCTCATCGATCACGCTGGGAATCGAAGGGTTGCCATAGCGCATGGCGAAGCCCACCACCACGTTATCGCCGTATTTTTGCTGCAGGGCCGCGCGAATGCCTTCGCACTGGTCCGCCGTGTGGGTCAGCAGGGGCGAGCCGCCGGGCTGCCACACAGACTTGTAGGCCTTTGCCGAGCGGGAGGGGCGAATCCGCAGAATGACGCCGTGGAGAATCAGCCACCACAGAGGACGTGGCACCTCCACAACCCGGGGGTCCCAGAGAAACTCCCCAAGGTAGCGGCCAAGGGCGCTTTTGGTGGGCGCATCGGGAGTGCCCAGATTGGTGACCAGAATGCCCAGCCTTGCCGGCTGGTCGTGGCGAAAACTGTCCTCACCCTTGTAATTCATGGGGCTGCTGATCCTCGAAACGGTCAATGGAAGCGATGCGGTCTGAGCACCTGGAGTACGGTCGCTACGGGTTTCGGGATCAGTCCTTGCGGTTGGCCGCCTGCTGCTGAAGGCGGGGAATGAGGCCACGGAGATCGTAACCGGCCTGGCCGGCGCGCTGGATGATCGGCTCCAGAGGCATACGCCGGGCCGAGCTCAGGGCCCAGAGCACACTGCAGCGGGTGCCGGAGCGGCAGAACGCCAGCACGGGTTTCTCGGCCTCCTCAAAGACCGGGTCGAAGGCGTCGATGTCCTGATCGGTAATGTTGCCGGATTCCACGGGGAGGTAGACCCAGTGGAGGCCATGTTCCCTGGCGGCAGCTTCCAGATCCGCCATTGGCGGCTGCCCGGGTTCTTCCCGGTCCGGCCGATTGGCAATAAGGGTTCTGAAGCCGAGCCTTGCCAGTTCGGCGACCTCCTCCGGCTGGATCTGGGGAGCAACAGAGAGGTCGTCGTCGATCTTGCGAATATCCATGGGGAGCCCTTTGGTCCGAGTGATCTGCGATTTTCAAATTCTACAGAAAACCGCGGGTTAACACAGCCTGCCGGGCGCCCCGGTCCGTTACGCGCTGACAGCAGCGTGACGACGTTCCAGCAGCTGGAAAAGGGCCATGCCCGCAACCATGGCAGCCACAAAGACGACCGCCTTGGTTTCGCCGGCCCCCAGGGCGACGAGCCCCGGCCCCGGGCAGAAGCCCGCCAGACCCCAGCCAGCTCCGAACAGCATGCTGCCTACCAGCAGCCGCGTGGTAATCTCGTCCGCCTTGGGAAGTCGCATATCGAAACCCAGAAAGGATAGGTGACGACGGCGCGCTATGGCAAAAGCGACCACACCAACGGCAATAGCTCCCACCATAACCAGCGCCAGGGATGGGTCCCAGGCACCGGCGATATCCAGGAAGCCAAGTACTTTTTCAGGATTCGCCATCCCCGAAATCAGCAGGCCGAAGCCGAATATCAGGCCGGCGAAAAAGGAAGTTATCGTGTATTTCATTGCAGTATCGCCCTGTTGTGTGGGTTCAGCCGCCGAAGGCATGGCGAATCAGGAACACGGTGACGAAACCCGCCACCATGAAGGTCAGCGTCGCCAGCAGCGAGCGCAGGGAAAACCGTGACAAGCCGCAGACGCCATGCCCGCTGGTACAACCGGAACCGTATCGGGTCCCGACACCCACCAGCAGACCGGCAACAATGATGACCGGATAGCTCGCGTTTACCTCGATGGCCGGCATCGGCGCAAAGGCCACCCAGATTGCCGGTGCCAGGATCATGCCCGCCAGAAAGGCGACCCGCCAGCCGATATCGCTTCTCACCGGTGTCAAAAGGCCACCGAGAATACCGCTGATGCCGGCAATGCGACCGTTGAGAAGGACAAACAGTGCAGCGGCCAGGCCTATTACCAGGCCGCCGATCAGGGCGGACCAGGGGGTAAAACTTTCCCAGGCTATCTGGATCATGACGCTCTCCTGAAATCAGTTGGACTCGACGATTCATAACGGAGGTATATAATAAATGATTCTATGCTTATATCCAAACGATTATTTTCTCGGTGGAGGCGGAGCGGGAGATGCTCGTCACCGTATTTCCGGGCAAAAAAAGGCCCGGCACTGGTGGCCGGGCAGAGGCGTGCGAGTAGTATCCATGAAAGACTTCCAGACAAACCGACGTCATGGAGAAGTCGGTCACTTTCAGTATTGACCAAAATTTAAACACTTCAAGGAATCAGGGGTGTTATTTCAAACTGTTTTTGAATATCAGCGGCTCTCTTATGGTTTACGGCAATGGATTGGCTTGTTTCAGGCACTGCCTTAGGAATCGGATCGGTTGATGTAATACACTGGAGCCCAGAGAACTCTCGTTTGAACATCACAGAACAGGAAGGCGAACAATGGCCGACAAGAAGCATCCTCCGCAGGTCGAGCCGGCCCCAGAGCAGAGTGAAGAAGATTCCCAGATGGCTGGCCGGATCCGCGAGTCCGCCCGCCAGATCTGGCTGGCCGGTCTGGGCGCCTACACCAAGGCGGAAGGTGACGCCGGCCGCTTATTCGAGCGCCTGGTGTCGGAGGGCGAGGAGATTGAATCCAAAACCCGCGGTATCGTGGGACGCAGGGTCAAGGCCGTGGAGCATCGGGTCGAGGACGTCCGTGACCGGGCCACCGGCACCTGGGATCGCCTGGAGACCCTTTTCGACGAGCGGGTTTCCGGCGCCCTGCGTCGGCTGGGTATCCCCCACCGGGAGGAGATGGAGGCGTTGCAGCAAAGGCTGGCCGAGGTCGAAAGGGAGCTTGCTGAGCTCAGGGAGACGTCTGGGGGAAGTCCCGTCCGGAACCCCGGTCGGGATGAAGAGGAATAGGGAGATCAGGGGCGGGTTACTGGTAATCCCGGGCGATAAGTTCCAGCTCATCCCGGACCGGGCCGGGCAGGTGGGGCATCAGCAGGTACAGCACCTGGTAGACGCCCCGGCCGGGGTCGACACCGTTGCGGTTACCCAGGTCCCGAAGTGAATCGTAACTTTCCCAATAGCAGACCGTCAGAGTCAGCTGCTGGCACAGGGCCTCCACACCCGGGTCATCCAGGCTCATCATATTCTGCCGTGACAGACTGCGGCAGAGCGTATGGAACCCCGCTTCCTTGCGTTTGAGAATTCTGCGGAACGGGGTTTTCAACTCGGGATAGCGGGTGAGGATATTCACCAGATCGTGGTAAAGGAAGCGGTACCGCTCCAGGGTCTCGAACAGCAGGTGCAGGAAGAAGCCCAGCTGGTCCAGACTCACCTCCACGTCATCCGGTATCGCCAGCAGATCATCCATCGCTTCCCGGTAATGCCCGAACAGCTCACCGACAATGTCACCCTTGCTGCGGAAGTGGTAGTAGAGATTGCCCGGGCTGATATCCAGTTCGTCGGAGATCAGCAGGGTGGTGACATTGGGTTCGCCCAGCTCATTGAACAGGGCGAGGCTGGCGGACAGTATGCGATCGCGGGTTTTAACCTTCACTGCCACCTCCCTGGCCGGAACGGGTTTACAGGTCGAAGTCCGCCCACACCGGGCAGTGGTCCGAGGGCTTTTTCATGGCCCGGATTTCGTAGCTGACACCGGCCGACCGGGCCCGGGACAGCAGCGCTTCGTCGGCCATGATCAGGTCAATCCGCAGGCCGCGACGGGGATCCCGTTCAAAGCCCCGGCTGCGATAGTCGAACCAGCTGAAGGTGTCCTCCTCCTCGGGATGGAGGTGGCGGAACACATCCGTCAGGCCCCGCTGCTCCAGCCGCGCCATCCACTCCCGTTCTTCCGGCAGAAAACTGGTCTTGCCCTCCCTCAGCCAGCGTTTCACGTTGGCGTCACCAATGCCCAGGTCACGGTCGGTGGGGGCGATGTTCATATCGCCCATGACCAGCAGATAGTCCGACTGGGTTCTGGTTTCGTCCAGCAGTTTCATCAGGTCCTGGTAGAACTTTTCCTTGGCCGGGAATTTAAGGGGATGATCCCGGCTCTCCCCCTGGGGGAAGTAGCCGTTGATGACTGTCAGGGTCTTGTCGTTGACCCGGAACCGGCCCCGGATCAAGCGCCGCTGGGACTCCTCACCATCCCAGGGATAACCTTTGTGGACTCCAGCCGGCGCCTCTTTGGACAGTAGCGCGACGCCATAGTGGCCTTTCTGACCATGGAAGTTGACGTGGTAGCCCATGGCTTCGACGTCTTCCACCGGAAACTGGTCATCGCTGACCTTGGTTTCCTGGAGTCCGATGATATCCGGCTGGAGCTGATCGACAACGGCCTCCAGCTGGTGGAGACGGGTACGGATACTGTTGACGTTGAAGGACACGAATTTCATGGAAAGGGACTCTGCCATTCAGTGAGGATGCCGGCAAAGTCTATCACAGCCAGCGGAAGCACCAAGGCCCGGTTCTCCCGGGCCGTTTCAGGCCCCTGTCAGGGTAACAGCGGGCAGTCCGCTGGCTCGGTGACCCGGTAGCGCAGGTCAACCACGTAGTTTTCTTCCTGGTTCCGGCGGATGTTGCCCAGGCCCGAGTAATGGGTGAGGAAACCCTGCTCGTCATAGCCCAGTCGGATCGGATCCACCAGCATGCCCATCAGGAAGCCCGAAGGCTTGATGCGGAAGGCATGCCTGGCTCCATCCAGCGGGTCAGGGTCAGGCTCCGCCACAAAATCATAGGCTTCGCCCCGGGTCGGGGCCAGGAACCGGAACTCAACGGAGCCACCCTCCCTGAGCGTGTCCCAGTTGGCCCGGATAAAGTGGTCGAAACCGGCGTCCACAACCAGCCGGGGGGTTACCTCAAGTTTCCAGCGTTCCGCCTCGCCATTCCCCAGGGACCATTCGACCCGCGCCACCTCTTGCTGATCTCCGAAGGTTACTTCGAGCGTTTCGTTGAAATCCGGCTGGCGGAAGTCCACTTCCGGACGGATGAGAGTGTCAGGGTAGGTGAGGCTTTTTTTGGCAAAGGGGGAGTCCCCATCCGGGCGGATATAATCAACCTTCTGGCTGCCCGGCCGCCAGCTACCTTCTTTGCAGCTGCCGGAAACCCGGTGCCGCTCCTGGTATATGACTTCCCCCTGCTGGTCCCTGGCAGTCCCTTCAAAGGCGAAATCCGCGGCCCGCGCCCCGGTGACGCTGACCAACAGCAGGGCGAGGGGGATGAATGGGTGAACGCGAAGCACTGTCATGTCATCGTCTCCCGGAAAAAATGTCGCTGGAGCCATAGCAGCAGAGGGAAGATCAGAAGCCAGCCCAGGGCCAGCGCGACCAGAGATTCGGTAAAGTGGGGGAAGGAGATGGCGTCCAGGCGATTGGCGGCGAAATAGGCGAAAGGCCCGGCGACAGGAGCAAGCACGAAGGGCAGCCAGAGACGTTCCTGCATCCATACCAGGGAGTGGCCCGGGGTGGTCAGGAACAGCGCCCAGATCGCCATCAGCCAGGGCGGCGTCCAGACGCTGCCGCTGGCGTCCCGGAGGATCCCGGTCTGAAACCACAGTCCGTCCAGCAGAGTGCCGAGCACCACACCCAGCAGAATGAAACGGAGTTCCGGCCAGGGGCGTCGACTGATCACGGTCAGGTGGACCATGACAATGACCAGGCTGATCACCACGGCGATCCAGTTGGTAAGCCATACGCACAGAAACCAGCCTGCCTGGAACAGCAGGAAATTGATCACCTTCAGCGTGGTATCACGTGCCACGGCGGATCAGCCCTGCGCCGTATCGGAAATCAGGTTCGGCCGCCTGTTGTGGGGCTTGGCCAGTACCAGCTGGTTGACCCCGATGGCCCGCTCGCTGAACCCCGCCTCACAGTACGCGAAATAGAAGTGCCAGAGCCGCCGGAAGGCCTCGTCGTAGCCAAGGGACTCCAGCTCGCCGGCTTTGGCCATGAAGCGCTCGCGCCAGTCCCGCAATGTACGGGCATAGTGGAAGCCGAAGTCTTCGGCGTGGGTCAGCACCAGATCGGTTTCCCGCCGGACCGAGCCGAGAATGGCGCCGAAAGAGGGAATGAAACTCCCGGGGAAGATGAACCGCTGAATGAAATCCACGTTCTTCAGCGCCCGGTGATAGCGCTGCTCCGGCATGGTGATCGCCTGCACGAGAGCCAGCCCGTCAGGTTTGAGCAGGCGGCTGATCTGGCTCAGATAGCTGTCCAGGAACTGCGGCCCCACCGCTTCAATCATCTCGATGGAGACCAGTTTATCGAACTGGCCTTCCAGATCCCGGTAGTCATCGAACAGCAGGGTGACCCGGTCCTGCAGACCTTCCTTTTCGACCCGCCTCCTGGCCAGGGCCAGCTGTTCGCTGGAAATGGTGGTGGTGGTGACATGGCAGCCATAATGTTTGGCTGCATGAACCGCAAAACCGCCCCAGCCGGTACCGATTTCCATCACCCGGTCGCCGGGCTGAAGGTCCAGTTTGCGGCAGATCAGATCAAGCTTGTGGACCGCTGCCTCTTCCAGGGTGGCCTCCTGGCGGGGATATACCGCCGAGGAATACATCATGGTGGGGTCGAGAAAAGTCTCGAAGAGGTCATTGCCCAGATCGTAATGGGCGGATATGTTCTTGCGGGATCCCTCCCGGGTATTGCGGTTGAGCCAGTGCAGCCCCTTGAGAGCGGGTTTCGTCAGCCAGCTGAAGCGGTCCTCGAAGGCATTCATCCGGTCCACGTTACGGGTAAAGAAGCGGAGCAGGGCGGTCAAGTCCGGCGAACTCCAGTCACCGGCGACGTAGGCCTCCGCCGCGCCCACACCACCCCCGGTAAGCAGGTCCCGCCAGACACTGTGATCGTGCACATCGATCCGGGCCGCAGGCCAGGTGAAGTCGCCATCGCCGAACACCCGGTCGTCGAAGCCGCGCTCCCTCACCACCAGTTCGCCGTGACCCAGTTCTGCCAACTGGGTGAAAACGAGCTTCCTGGCCCAGCTGCTGGCCACCGGCATATCCCGGGGCGACGCCGTGCTGCTGGTGTCCTGGCGGGTGCGGTTGTTTACGTTCTCCATGAGCTGATCCTCGTGGCCTTGGCGCCGGAAAAGTGTGGTTCGGTTTTGGTGTCGGCGAGTCCCACATCCAGCCCCTGGTCCTCATTGCCCCGCCCCTGCTGGGGATGGTCTGACGGAAGTTTGTCCGGGTGGGTGTGAAACGGGACCCCCTTGAGTTTCAGTCTGAGCGCGTGCCAGTAGATGCCGGCGACCACCTTGAAAGATTCCAGGGGAAAACGCCTCAGGCTGTGTCTGATCTGTTTACGAGTCACAGGGGTGCGCTGGACCACCAGGGTGGCATCAAAAACCTTGCGTTGGTGGGGTGCCCCCGGGCTGCCAGGGCGATTCACGTTCATATGGATGCGCAGCTCCGGGCCCCGGAAGCTGAAGCTCCACTGGTATTGCTGGTCCATGGGATTGAAGGGCGAAACATGAAAGCGCTTGCCGAAACCGGCCTTTACCGTCTGCCAGCCTGTTCCGGTGACGCTGACGTCGCCCACATCCAGGCAGTAAAGGTGACGCTCATGCCATGGGGTGTTGGTGATCTGGGCGAGGATCACCCTGGGCACGGCACCGTCGGCGGGACGGTCTCCGCTGCGGTAGCAGAAGTAAAAGCTCACCGGATTGAAAACATAACCGAAGTGCCGTGGATGGGTAATCAACTCGATATCGCCGTCGGGGAGCCAGCCGGTGGCCGCCTCCACCCGGTCCCGGACCGCCTGCTTCAGGTTCGGCTCCGCCGGGTCCAGGTAATCCCGCCGATGCATTGAGAGCCAGTTGAAGCCTTCCACTGACACCAGGCGGCTGAAACGGCCAAGGCGCGACCACTCGTCGAGGTTGAGGGCCAGCATCCCCGTCCGGTATTCGAACTCATGGCTGACCGGTTGCCGGCGTCGGTGACGGATCGTGCCTTCCAGCCAGCTGCTGGCCAGCACCTGGGTATCACTCACAGGCTCACCCCCAAGTCTTCGGTTACTCTCAGGGCGCTGCGAACCCCATCCTCATGAAAACCGTTGAACCAGTAGGCGCCACAATAGTGGGTACGGTTGCGGTTGCCGATTTCATGATAGCGCTGCTGAGCCGCAACGGCAGCGAGGGAAAACACAGGGTGGGCGTACTCATAACGCTCAATGATTCGCCGCTCGTCGATATCCCGTGTCCGGTTCAGGGTGACGCAGAAGGTTTCCGGGGCGTCGTGGAAATTCTGGAGAATGTTCATGTTGTAACTGACCGATACCGGCTGGTCCTGCCGCTGGGGAATGTAATAGTTCCATGCGGCCCAGGCCCGCCGGTTGGACGGCAGAACCGAGCTGTCCGTGTGCAGGACCACGTCGTTGTTCTGATACGGAATTGCCGCGAGAATTTCGGACTCCTCCGGGGTCGGGTCCCCCAGCATGGCCAGCGCCTGGTCACTGTGGCAGGCAAAAACCACCTGGTCGAAGGCCAGGTTCTCACCATGAACCCGCATGGTGACACCAGAGGCGCCACGGGTAACATGCTCCACCGGACTGTTCAGGTGGGTAAGATCTTCCAGGCGCTCCATCATCCGGTCCACGTAGCGGGCCGAACCCCCGCTGATCACCCGCCACTGGGGTCTTTGGTCCACCGACAGCATGCCGTGATTGTTGAAAAACTGAAGGAAAAAGCGAATAGGGAACTGCTCCAGGACGATTTCCGGCGCCGACCAGATGGCAGAACCCATTGGCACAATATAGTGGTTCCGGAAATAACGGGAAAACCGGTGTCTGTCGAGGTAGCTGCCCAGGGTCTCGGTATCGTCCAGGGTTCCGGCGCCAAGATCGCCACGGGTCTGGTCGTTGAACCGGAGAATCTCCCGCACCATCTTGAGAAAGGGCAGGTTTAAAACATTGCGACGCTGGGCGAACAGGGCATTGACGTTGGTGCCATTGTACTGGAGCCCGTTGGCGGCGGAGTCGACGCTGAAGCTCATGTCGCTTGGCTCGGAGTCGACACCGAGCCGTTCCATCAGCCTGATGAAATTGGGGTAGGTCCAGTCGTTGAACACAATGAACCCCGTGTTGACCGGCCAGTCGCGGCCACCGGCGCTGACCGGGCGTGTGTTGGTATGGCCGCCGGCGTAATCACCGGCCTCAAACAGGGTGACGTCGTGGTGTTCGGATAACAGCCAGGCCGTGGTGAGTCCGGCCACGCCAGCGCCGATCACGGCAATTCGTTCGCGGGTGTTGCTCATTATGATTCAGTTTTCCCGGGTGGTGTCTCGCGCCATTCTGGCGGCCATTTTGTCGATCAGGGGCTGGGGCAGGTTGGACAGAAGCCTCAGGGTCCAGGTGAAGCGCCGCGGGAACTCGATGCTGTGCCTGCCTTTCCTGAGGCCCCGCAGGATCCGGTCGGCCGCGTCCTCGGCTGAAATCAGAAAGGGCATCGGAAAGTCGTTCTGGTCGGTCAGGGGCGTCTTGACGAAACCTGGCGAGACCAGGAATACCTCGATACCCTCTGACGCGAGATCCGCCCGCAGCGACTGCGTGAAATAGCTCAGTGCCGCCTTGGACGCACCGTAGCCTTCGGCCCGGGTAAACGGAAACCACCAGGCGGAGGAGCCGACGATAACCAGGGCAGCCTTCTCGCCTTTGGCCCGGGCACGCCTCAGTGCGGGCAGTGCACGCTCCACACTACGCACGGTGCCCATGACGTTGGTTTCGATATTGCGGCCGATCAGAGCGCTGTCGAAATGATCTGGATCAACGTATTCACAGGTACCCGCGTTCAGAATGGCCATATTCAGAGAACCGAACTGCTCAAGGGCCGGTTCGATCCGCGCCAGCTGGTCCACACTGGTCGTGTCCGCCGCCGCGGCAACGATGCGGTCGGGCGCCTGAGCCACCAGTTTGTCGAGCGCCTCCTGACGGCGCCCGGTCACCACCAGCCGGTGCCCCTGTCGGGTCAGCGCCTCGGCCAGTGCTTCACCGATACCGGACGTCGCTCCGGTCAGCCAGATGGAAGTCGGTCTGGACAGAAAACCGCTCATGATGCGAACTTCCTGATCCAGCGAATCACGGTGCCGAGTAGCGGCAGGTTCTGGTAAAGCAACTCGCCGGCATCGAAATAGTCCCGGTGATAACGGACCCGGCCCTCACTTACCTGCAGGTGGCTCATACCGGCAACAGTGACCTCGCGCCCCCGGCGCAACCTGGGGTGTTTAAGGTACATGGTCCAGGTAACGCAGGCCTGGTTGCCATTGAAGACCGTGTCAGAGAACTCGAAATGGCACGAGCTGACGTTGCTGTAGACCTTTTCAAAATAGGCCCGGAGACCGACAATACCGTCAACTTCGCCGAAAGGGTCTATAAATTGGACATCAGAGCCGTAGACATCGTCCAGGTTGCCGACGTTGCCGGCACACATGGTGTTGAAGAGGCGCTGGAACCGGTCCACGGTCCCCTCAACGGATTGGTTGCGGTAGATGTCTGTTGCGCTGGCGGGTGCGGTCTGGATCGTCATGGGCGATTTCCTCGTTGCTGGTCAATGCGACGGGTTTCATCCCGAACGGTTTCCGGTATTGGCTTGAGGTCGTGGACGATGCCGAGCCTGGACAGCAACCAGAGACCGTAGTAGGTGAGGTCGATTTCGTACCAGCGGAAACCCTGGCGGGCCGACTGGGGCCAGCGGTGGTGGTTGTTGTGCCAGCCCTCGCCAAAGGTGATCAGGGCAAGCCAGAAATTGTTGCGACTGTTGTCGGGGGTGTCAAAACGCCGGGAGCCCCAGACATGGGATAGCGAGTTGATGGAAACGGTGGCGTGAAACAGCGCCACGGTGGAGATGAAAAAGCCCCACACCAGTAACTGTGGGCCATTGGTGCCGAGGCCCGGGGCCCAGGCCGCTAGCGCTTCGCCGAGGGTATAGATCAGCACAGCCGCAGCGGCGGGAACCAGGGCGTCGAAGCGGTTGATAAAACGCAGTTCCGGGAATCGCAGCCAGTCCTTCACCCTTCGCTCATCGGTGCGGAAGCCGGCGTCGCAGGTGAACCATCCGACGTGGGACCACCAGAAGCCACCGTGGTGGGGGGAGTGCAGATCCTCTTCCCGGTCGGAATGCTGGTGATGGTGGCGGTGGTGTGCCGCCCACCACAGTGGTCCCCGCTGGGCGGCACTTGCCCCGAGCAGGGCGAACAGGAATTGCCAGCCACGGGTGGTTCTGAAGGTCTTGTGGGAAAAGTACCTGTGGTAGAAACCGGTTATGGCGAACATGCGGACGGCAAAGAAAGCCACTGCGAAGCCCAGGGCAAAGGCACTGACACCGGTAACGAAAGCCAGCAGGCAGGCCAGGTGCAGGGCAATGAAGGGCAGCACCCGGAGGGCATTGAATTGGCGCGACTCTATATCAAGCTGATCCGAACCGGCGTTTGAGTCGAACCATCTCAGAATGTTTGTGAGCCAGGACTGAACTCTGGTCATGCCGATACAACCTTTTGCAGATAAGCGTGTAGTGCCGCAGAAATCGCTGCATTGACTTTTACGTTTTCCATCACTCTTTTGGATGCCTCTTAACACATGTTTAATAGTTCAAACCCACACCTACCATTACGCAGGATCGCCATCGTTGGTTCAGGGCTCGCCGGCCTGACCGCAGGTCGTCAGCTCCGGGCAGCCGGTATCGATGTTGTTCTGTTCGAGAAAAGCCGCGGTCCCGGGGGCCGGATGGCAGCCAAACGTCTGCCGGAGATTGCGGGAAGCGCCAGTTCGGCGGATATCGGAGCCCAATACTTCACTATCCGAAATCCTGCTTTTCGCAGCTTTCTCGACCAGTACGCAGGCCGTGAAAGTTACGGCGAGTGGTCCGGCATCTTCCGGTTCCAGGGTGCGGATAATGTCTGGCAGCAGTTGCGCCCGGCGGAACGCTTTGTGGGCATCCCGAGAATGACCGCCATCACCAGGGCCCTTTCCACGTCCCTGGAGATAAAAGCCGGTATCCGTATCCAGTCCCTGGATCAGGGCACTGGGGGGCTCTGGCGGTTGACGGACACGGACGGCGGTGTGCATGACGGGTTTGATGCAGTGCTGCTGACGCCACCGCCGGCCCAGACCGAAGAGCTGCTGAAAGCCAGCCGGCTGGACAGCCTGGCGAACGACCTGAACATACGGATCAGTCGCCTGCAGGCCTGCTGGACCGTCGTCGTCCGTTTTCCAACGGGCACCGGCACCGATATCAGCGGCTATATGCCCAACAGTCGCCTGCTGCACTGGGCCGGTAACAACTCCAGTAAACCCGGTCGGGAGGATGAGGGCGAGTGGTGGGTGCTCCATGGAGACCCGGACTGGTCCGATGCCAATACCGAAACCGATCCCGAGGAAGTCCGGCGGCAGCTGCTTGACGAGTTTCTCAGCATCAGCGGCATCACCGCCGAACCCAGTGAAACCTTGCTGCACCGATGGCTCTATGCGCGGCCCCGGGCCCGCACGGGGCCTGGCCACCTCTGGTTCGACGACCACCGCATTGGCATCATGGGGGACTGGCTCGAGGGGGGTCGTGTGGAGGGCGCGTTCAACAGTGCCGACGGCCTGGTACGGAGGCTCGAGTCCCTGGGCCTGGTGCCGGCGCCGCAGCCGGATGCAGAAGTACAGAGCTGACTGCCGGGGCAGGGGCTGACAGCGCTCAGGGCTTCGGCCCGGCAGCGCTGACCCCTGGCGGCCGCACGTAGAAGTGGGTGATGGTGCCATCACCGAATTTGCTGAAGAAAGCGCTTACCTCGGTAATCCGCCGCAAGGACCGGCGTCGGCTGACAGGATCCCGCACCAGCACCTTGATACCCTCGAAATTCTCGCCGATCTTCGAGAACCGTGCCCGCATGGTGCATGTCACCACTTCCGCCGGCTCGAGGGCGAGTTCCCGGGCAAGCCAGTGACGATGGGCGCCGGTTTCCGCCGTGCTGAGGTCCTCGCGGGTATCCAGGTGCTGCAGTTTGACCCGGTCCACAATGCACCGTGAGTAACTGGCCGACCGTTGCCGGGCAATTTTGCGAAAGGCCTCCCAGAAGAAGCTGTCGGTGAGATCCGCGAAGTAGTTCATGTCGCTCAGGCAGGTATTCACCCAGTTATAGATGTCCGGCGCCTCCAGGGCCTCGTTTATGGCTTCCCGCAGGAGCCAGTCGAAGCCGAGGGCGGTCTTGTGGGCGTATACCTTGCGATACATCTGATAGCGGCTGTAGACGAAGTCCTCCAGCGCGCCCAGCCCCTTGTGAGTGATGGCCAGTCCCAGCCACGGCGCCCTGGTATCCCAGCCGAAGCGGAGGTTACTGAGCAGGTGGTCCAGGTTGAACCCGCCGATGGTCACCGAGGAGTGGAAACCGTCGCGAAGCATGTAGTCGGCACGGTCCGCGTCAATTTCCCCCGAGACTATGGACGACAGCATGTTCATTACCAGGGCGGGTATATCGGCGCTGCGGAGCTTGCCCGAGCCGGAGTCCTCGCCGGCAATGAATTCCCAGAAGGTATTGGCGTGGCGACAGAAGGCGTCGCTGGGGGTGACATCCGTTGTTTCCATGATGCCCATCACGTCTTCAATGTAGAGTCCCGCCTCCGCCAGGTCGATGCTGGTGAGGATGTCATGGGCCACCCTGACGGAATAGTGTTCGTGTTCCAGTCCCTCCGGCGGCTCCCTGAAGTAGCGCCGGTAGTCAACACCTTCCCATAGCTGCTCGAACAGTCCGGGTTGCTCCATCAGATCGTGGATGCGGGCCGCCTGGGTGAACTGGTGGGAGAAGCTGGAATGGCCGCTGTCGTGAAGCAGGCATCCCAGGCGGATGGTCTTGGCCAGGTAGTCAATGGCGTCGAGCTGGCTCAGGGTCAGGTCCACCTGTTCGCTGAGCTGTCTTTCCCGCAGATAGGCATCGATCATGGCCCGGAACATCCGCCCGCCCACATGCATGACGCCCACGCTGTGCAGGAAACGGGAGTGGGTTGCGCCGGGAAAGACGAGGCTCAGGATGTCGTTCTGGCAGATATTTCGCAGCCGCTGGAACAGCGGATGGTCAATGACCTTGATCTCATGGCGGTACAGGGGAATACCGCCGTGAACCGGATCCATAATGATCTTGTCATAGGCTCCGAGCAGGTCGTTTACCGCCTTGCGCATGATTAAACCTCACAGGAAAAACAATGTGGTACTTGTTATATCACAGCACCATGCCAGAATACCCGGTATGAGCCCCGCTATAACACACGTTATGGACCGGCCATGGGCAGGCTTTACCAACAACGCTAAGGCAGAAGCATGACAGCGCGCACTGAGCGCATTCTTATCATTGATCCTGATGAAGCTGCCAGGAACGATCTTGATCAATACCTGATATCCCGGGGCTTCTACGCCCAGGGCTGCGCCAGTATTTCCGAATGCCGGCAGCTCTTCACCGAGCAACCACCGGATGTGATTTTTGCCGACCTTTCACCCAGCGCCATCTCGGAGCTGGTGTCGGTACTGAATGTCACTGTCGGCCTTACCCCGCTCGTCGCCTGTTCCCATGCCACCGACGCCACTCAGGTTATCGAGGCGTTGCGCGCCGGCGCAGCGGATTTCATCCTCAAGCCCCTCAGTGACAAGTCCGTGGTCGATGATGTACTGGGGCGCCTGTTTGACCGGATCCGGATCCACCGCCTGAACCATCTCTACCGCCAGGAACTGGAAGAAGCCAACTCGGACCTGCGCGAGGGCATATCGGAACTTCGGGCCGATCAGCGGGCCGGGCGCAAGGTCCAGTTGAGGATGCTGCCAGACCATCAGGTCATGCTCAACGGCCTGGCCATCGATCACCTGATCAAACCCTCACTTTTTCTCAGCGGCGATTTTCTGGACTATTTCCGGATCTCCGACGACCAGACCCTGGTCTACATCGCCGATGTATCCGGGCACGGAGCCAGCTCCGCCTTTGTGACGGTGTTGCTCAAGAACCTCACAAACCGGCTTCAACGTAACATGCGCCGGGGCTCCTCTGATGACATTCTGTATCCGGAACGCTTTCTCCAGCGTATCAATTCAGAGTTACTGGATACCGGGCTTGGCAAGCACGTTACGGTTTTTGTGGGGATCATCTCATCCGCCGCCAGAACACTCCGTTACGCTGTTGGGGCGCATTTCCCGATGCCGGTGATCGCTCAGCCGGGCGAGACCCGTTTTCTGGAGGGATCGGGACTGCCAGTGGGACTGTTTGAGGATCCTGAGTGGGAGGTCTACGAGATACCGTTATCGACGCCTTTCAGCCTGTTCCTGTTTTCAGATGGCATACTTGAAGTCCTGAAGGCTGAGAGCCTTATTAAAAAGGAAGAGCAACTACTTGAACTCATTTCAGGAGGCCGTCACACTATCGCATCGCTAAATGAGGCCCTTCATCTCGATGGGATGGCAGAGCTACCAGACGATATCGCGATTGTCTCGGTCACTGATGTGACTATGTCCGATGCAAATGAAAACAAACGTATCGGAAACTGATGCCGGGAAGCCGGCGGGTGCTGGATAAGCCAAGGCTTTCCGGCGGTTCCGTTTTGTCGAACGACTGGCAGTAAAGACATGGCTGGCTACAAGATTCTGCAGGCTGAAAAGCAGGGGATCTACGTCCTCAAGTTCATTGGTGAAATACGACTCAACCTCTGTTCCACGTTGGATAATCTGGTGGAGTCCATTACCTCTGATCCGGCATTCAAGACGGTTGTGATTGACCTCACGGAGACCGAGGTCATCGACAGTACGACTCTGGGGCTGTTGGCGAAAATCGCCATGGCGGCCAACAAGAAGAGTCATTTTCTGCCCACACTCATATCCACCAATCCGGACGTTACCCGGATTATTACCTCCATGGGGTTCGACCGGATTTTCATCATTGTCCGGGAGCCTGCCTCAAGGATTGAAGAACTGGAAGAGATTCCTGTTCTGCGTGCCAGCGAGCAGGAAGTCCGGGACAAGGTACTGGATGCCCACCGGGTGCTGATGGGCCTGAACAGCCGTAATCGGGAGGAATTTCGTAATCTGGTGCGCGCACTGGAATGCGAAGATATCGGCTGATACGGTCGTGAAGGCACCATTCCCATGCATCGGCGAGCCGAAACGGAAGCACTATGCCTGAGAATAGACAGCCCGGTGACGGGCAACCCTCCGAGATACAGAAAACCTACTCCGGACAGTCTGAGAAGCACGAAGTTGCCGTGCTCGGCGGCGGCAGTTTCGGCACAGCCATGGCCAAGGTCCTCACCGAGAATGGCCACAGGGTTCATTTCTGGATGCGGGACGAGGCCCAGGCTAGGGAGCTGTCCGAGAAAGGCACCAACAGCCGCTACATGCCCGGCGTGACGCTTTCCGGCGACCTTTGTCCGACCACCGATTTCGCCGACGCCGTCGCGCAGGTGGATACCGTTTTTGTCGCCATCCCCAGTAAAGCCTTCCGCGATGTCATTCGCAGCCATGCCGGTGCCTTCCGCCCCGGTCAGATCGTCGTGAGTCTGACCAAGGGTATCGAGCGGGACGGTTTCAAGCTGATGAGCGAGATACTCCAGGAGGAGATTCCCAAAACCCGCATCGGCGTGCTGAGCGGGCCCAATCTCGCGGCGGAGATCGTCAACCGGGAGCTTACTGCCACGGTCATCGCCGCCAAGGTTCCTGAAGTGCGGCGAACGGTGCAGGCGCTGCTGGGCTGCGAGTACTTCCGGGTCTACGCCAACGTGGATGTCTACGGCGTGGAGCTGGCAGGGGCCCTGAAGAATATCTACGCCATTGTATCGGGTATGGCGTCTGCTCTCGAGCTGGGTGAAAACGCCCGCGCCATGCTGATGACTCGCAGCCTTGCCGAGATGAGCCGCTTCGCCGTGAGCCTCGGGGCCAACCCCATGACCTTCATGGGTCTGGCGGGTATCGGAGACCTGGTGGTGACCTGCACCTCCGCCAAGAGCCGGAATTACCGGGTGGGCTATGCAGTGGGCCGCGGTGACCGGCTGGAGGATGCCGTTGCGGAGCTGGGACAGGTGGCCGAGGGAATCCATACCCTGCTGCTGGTGAAAGAGAAGGCTGAGGAGGTTGGCATCTACATGCCCCTGGTTCGGGGCCTGTACGATATTCTGTACGGCGGAGCCTCCATCAAGGCCGTGATCAGCAGTCTCATGACTGCGGTACAGAACTCGGATGTGGAGTTCATACTGCCCCGTACACTGACAGGGCAGGCCTGAGCCGTGCACCTGCTGGTAATGCGCCATGGCGAGGCCGGCTGGCATTCCATTGACCAGCAGCGGCAACTGACGGACGCGGGCCGGAAGGCCGCCGGAATCGTCGCCCGACAGATCGCCAGATCCCCCTGGCGGCCGGTCGAAATCTGGGCCAGCCCCCTGGTCCGGGCCCGGCAGACGGCAGCGGTCGTGTCCGAGATCCTCAATTGTCCAGTGGATGAGAAGATATTCCTCACCCCGGACGACGATCCCGGCAAGTGCCTTGATGCCTTGCTGGACATGTCAGTGGACGGGCCCTTGATGCTGGTTTCCCACATGCCGCTGGTGGGTTCGCTGTCCACCCTGCTGGTGGACGGTCACCGGCGGGGCATTCCGTTCATGACCAGCCAGGCCGTGTTGCTGGACATGCCGGTGATCGGCCCCGGCTGTGCCGACCTGAAGAGCCAGTTTCTCCCCTGACGTGGACGCTGCAAACCAGGGGGTCGTCGTTTGGGTTGGAACCGATTGTGTCTGCCCCCATTCTCTGGATATATGGCCGGTGGCTGAAACGAAAACCACCAGCCCCATATTTCCATACTGATCAGGAGTGCCTATGAGCCAGGATCCGAAACGTCTGGAAGAACAGGTGAAGGCCGCTCAGGTGGAGGGTAAGGGCTTGCCCCCCATCGAGCAGTGGAATCCCGAGCTGTCAGGCGATATTGATATCCTCATCGCCCGCGATGGCACCTGGTTCCATGAAGGGGAGCCCATGCAGAGAGAGACGATCCCCCGGCTGTTTTCCACCATTCTCAGGCGGGAAGACGATGGTGAGTATTACCTTGTGACCCCGGTCGAAAAATGGCGCATCCAGGTGGAGGACACCCCTTTTCTGGCACACACTCTGGAAGTCGAGGGTGAGGGCGAGATGCAGTTGCTGGGTGTCACTACCAACCTGGGCGAGCATGTCGTCGTGGGGGCGGATCATCCCCTTGAGGTGGGTGCCTACGACAGTGACAGCACTCCCCGCCCGGTTGTTCACGTTCGCCGGGGCCTGGAGGCAAGACTGACGACGGCAGCCTACTATGAACTGGCCGACCTGCTGGTGGAAGAAACCACCGACGAGGGCAAGACGCTCGGCATCTGGAGTAATGGTCAGTTTTTTGAGGTGGGGCAAGGTTGAAATACGGTCCGTTGCCTCCACCAAGGAAGTAACACGGTGGAAATGACGGTCTGACCCTTGTTAGACTGTGCGTTCAATCATGTTATCGAGCCCGGCAGCCCCGGTAGGGGTGCCCTGTGGTCGTTAGTTCCTCTGTGCAGTCCGGCTGTTCACGATCACTTTCGATCATCCGTTTTAACATATACAGTCATTGAGACATGCAAGGAGAAACCATGGCCGAACCTCGCGTTGTAACCATCCACTATACACTGACCAATGATCAGGGAGAGCAGCTTGACTCCTCCCGTGTGGAAGGTCGTGAGCCGCTGGCATATCTGGAAGGTGCGCAGAACATCATCGGTGGTCTGGAAAGCGCCCTTACCGAGAAGGCAGCCGGCGATCAGGTAAAGGTTACCGTGTCACCGGCCGAGGGTTACGGTGAAAAGAACGAAGAGCTGGTCCAGCCGGTTCCCCGTTCCGCCTTTGAAGGCGTGGAAACCATCGAGCCGGGAATGCAGTTCCAGGCGCAGACTCCGGGCGGTCCCCAGGTCGTTCGCGTGGTTGAAGTGAACGATGAGACCGTGACCATTGATGCCAACCACCCTCTCGCCGGTGAAACCCTGCATTTCGACGTGGAAGTCGTTGAAGCCCGTCCCGCAACGGACGAGGAGCAGGAGCACGGTCACGTGCACTGACTCTGAGTCGCCAGGCGATCTGGTAATAAAAAAGCGGCCCGCGGGCCGCTTTTTTTATTTTTGGCCGACTGGCAACCACCGCCACGCCTGGGCGGAGAACACCCACAAAAAAACGGCCCCGAGGGGCCGTTTTTCGCTTATACCGAACGATTACATGTTCGGATAGTTGGGACCGCCGCCCCCTTCCGGGGTAACCCAGGTTATGTTCTGGGCCGGATCCTTGATGTCACAGGTCTTGCAGTGAACGCAGTTCTGGGCGTTGATCTGGAACTTCTTGCCACTGCCGTCTTCCGCTTCAACCACCTCGTAAACCGCTGCCGGGCAGTACCGCTGGGCCGGTTCGTCATACTTCGGCAGGTTGTGCTCGATGGGAATCGAGGGATCCTTCAGCTTCAGATGGATCGGCTGATCTTCCTCATGGTTGGTGTTGGAAATGAACACCGAGGACAGGCGGTCGAAGATGAGGGAATTGTCCGGCTTCGGATAATCGATCTTCTTGGCCTGATCGGCCGGCTTCAGGGTGGCGTAGTCCGGCGTGGTATCGTGGAACGTCATGGGCAGCGGACGGCCCAGGATGTTCTGCTCGATGAAGGCAATGGCGCCGCCGCCAACATTACCGAACTTGTGCATTGCCGGCGAGAAGTTGCGCTCGTTATAGAGCTCCTTGTACAGCCAACTGTTCTCGAAGCGCTCCTGGAAGCTGGTGATTTCCTCACCGGTCTTGCCCTCCTTGATTGCCTCGAACACCGCCTCGGCGCCCAACATGCCGGACTTCATGGCGGAATGGGAGCCCTTGATCTTGGAACTGTTCAGGGTTCCGGCGTTGCAGCCCAGCAGCAGGCCGCCCGGGAAGCTCATCTTCGGCAGGGAGTTGAGACCACCCTTGGTGAGGGCCCTCGCGCCGTAGGAAACGCGCTTGCCACCCTCGAGGTGCTTGCGGATTTCCGGGTGCAGCTTCAGGCGCTGGAACTCGTGGAACGGGCTCATGTGAGGGTTGCTATAGGACAGGTCAGTGATCAGTCCCACGTACGCCTGGCCATTTTCCAGGTGGTACAGGAACGAACCACCGGTGCTGCCGGACTCGTTCAGCGGCCAGCCGGTCGTGTGAATGACCAGCCCCGGCTCGTGCTTCTCCGGATCGATGTCCCACAGTTCCTTGATCCCGATGCCGTAGTGCTGCGGATCCTTGCCTTCGTTGAGCTTGAAGTCGTTGATCAGCTGCTTGCCCAGGTGGCCGCGGGTGCCTTCGGTAAAGAGGGTGTACTTGGCGCGCAGTTCCATGCCCGGCATGTAGCTGTCTTTTTTGCTGCCATCACGGGCGATGCCCATGTCACCGGTGATGATGCCCTTGACCTGGCCATCCTCGATAATCATCTCGGAAGCGGGGAAGCCGGGATACACCTCAACACCCAGGGCTTCGGCCTGTTCGGCCAGCCAGCGGCACAGGTTGCCCAGGCTGATGATGTAGTTCCCTTCATTATGCATGTTCTTTGGCACGAAGGCGTTGGGGATCTTGGTCGCCTTGTCCTCGTTCCTGAGCAGGAAGATGTCGTCACGGGTCACCGGTGTATTCAGCGGCGCACCCCGGTCCTTCCAGTCGGGAAAGAGTTCGTTGAGGGCAGTCGGTTCGAATACCGTGCCGGCAATGATGTGGGCGCCGATCTCGGAGCCTTTCTCTACGACACAAACGGTCAGTTCCTCACCGGCTTCCTGGGCCAGCTGCATGGTGCGGCAAGCTGCCGCCAGGCCCGCGGGCCCCCCGCCGACGATCAGAACATCAACTTCCATTGATTCGCGTTCCACGATGGTCTCCTCAAACGTCTCATCAGTGAATAAAAGGCAATCTGGTACGTCGGGATTCTCACGGAAGTTTCCCGGGGCAGGCGGCTCTTTCCGGCCGGCGCTGCACGTCCCGTCACGTTTTTACGCCCAAATCTCATTGTAACGATAGCGACCGGGTCCCTTATCGGGTGGCCCATGTATACATGCAAAGCTTACATGGTACCGGACAAGCGGCTGATAAACGACAGTTTACCCCGCTTTTTGCCGGTTTCAAACGCACGTTTGAATTTATCGGCCGGTTCTGGCATCGTTAAAGCGTCCGGTCAGTCTCGGATCCAACCGGATAGCAAGCAAAGTGGGTTATACCATAATTTTGCGAAACAGTGTTCCGAAAATACCGCAAAAATGGGGTTTTCACGGCCGAAAACAGAACACGGTTCGGTACCGGAGCCACTGATAATCCGGGAAAAACGGGCCTGGAGGGGCGCCAAAACGGCTTTTGCTATTGACCCACCGGGTCTTTGCCTTCAGTATTATGGCGCCCTGACAGCAGGTCCAATGGAGTTTTTGCTGTTTGAATCAACGTTCGGCCGTTGCTCATTGCGGCCGGAGCGACAGGAATCATGAATACTCTGGTGTTGCCCCCGGCGGTGATTGTGTCCCAGGCGGGTTGGTCGAGAGTTTTTTTGATTACGAGTCATTAAACCCATCGTAGAAGAACGAGGAATCTATGAAGGTTCTGGTCGCTGTAAAACGAGTTATCGACTACAACGTGAAGGTGCGCGTCAAGCCGGACAATTCCGGTGTTGATCTTGCCAACGTCAAGATGGCGATGAACCCCTTCTGTGAAATCGCGGTCGAAGAAGCGGTTCGTCTGAAGGAAAAGGGCGTCGCCAGCGAGATTGTTGTGGTATCCATCGGCCCGAAGGCTGCTCAGGAGCAAATCCGCACAGCCCTGGCTCTGGGTGCTGATCGCGGTATCCACATCGAGACGGACGAAGAAGTCCAGTCCCTCGCAGCCGCGAAGCTGCTCAAGGCTGTCGTTGACAAGGAAGAGCCGAAAATGGTGATCCTCGGCAAACAGTCCATTGATTCTGACAACAACCAGACTGGCCAGATGCTGGCAGCGCTGGCTGGCATGGGTCAGGGCACGTTCGCTTCCGAAGTTGTTGTTGAAGGCGAGAAGGTCAATGTCACCCGTGAGGTGGACGGCGGTCTGATGACTGTCTCCCTGAACCTCCCTGCGGTCATTACCACTGACCTGCGCCTGAACGAGCCGCGTTACGCTTCGCTGCCGAACATCATGAAGGCCAAGAAGAAGCCCCTGGACGCCACGACTCCCGCTGACCTGGGCGTGGACATCGCTCCCCGCCTGGAGACCGTGAAGGTTGAGGCGCCTGCGGCACGCAAGGGTGGCATCATGGTCGAAGACGTGGCCCAGCTTGTCGACAAACTGAAGAACGAAGCGAAGGTGATCTAAATGAGCATCCTGGTATTTGCTGAACACGATAACAGCAGCCTGAAGCAGGCTACCCTGAGTGTCCTGGCGGCTGCCAAGGCCATTGGTGGCGATGTCGACGTTCTGGTTGCCGGCGAGAACTGTGGTGCGGTTGCCGAGCAGGCCGCCAAGGCCGAAGGCGTGAACAAGGTTCTGGTTGCCGACAACGCGGCCTATGGTCACTTCCTGGGTGAGAACCTGGCGGACCTGGTGGCGGAAGCGGGCAAGGGCTATAGCCACATCCTGGCCAGCGCCGGTACTGTCGGTAAGGACTTCATGCCGCGCGTAGCCGCTCTGCTGGACGTTGCCCAGATTTCCGACATCATGGCCGTTGTCGATTCCGACACCTTCGTGCGTCCGATCTACGCCGGTAACGCCATTGCCACGGTCAAGTCGTCCGACAGCACCAAGCTGATCACTGTCCGTTCAACCGGCTTTGATCCGGTTTCCGGCGAAGGCGGTTCCGCCAGCGTTGAGAACCTGGACATCGTCAAGGACGCCGGCCTGTCCTCCTTCGTGAGCGAGCAGCTGGCCGAGTCCGACCGTCCGGACCTGGCAACCGCTGACATCGTTATCTCCGGTGGTCGCGGTATGCAGAACGGCGAGAACTTCAAGATGCTCGAGAAGGTTGCCGACCTTCTGGGCGCTGGCGTCGGTGCCTCCCGGGCCGCGGTTGACGCGGGCTTTGTACCCAACGACATGCAGGTTGGTCAGACCGGTAAGATCGTCGCACCGCAGCTGTACATCGCGGTGGGCATTTCCGGTGCCATCCAGCACCTGGCAGGTATGGGCGACTCCAAGGTGATCGTTGCCATCAACAAGGATGAGGAAGCGCCGATCTTCCAGGTTGCAGACTACGGTCTGGTTGCTGACCTTTTCGAAGCGATTCCCCAGCTTGAAGAGGAACTGAAGAAGGTCCTGTAAGAGCCTGATTCAGAATAAAAAAGGGGCGCCTTCGGGCGCCCCTTTTTTGTGGCTTTCCAGCTCCGGAAGGGTGGTTGTTGTCGCCGCCTCTGCTATCCTTCTGATGCTTTTACTCTTGGTACCCCCGGCTCCTTGTGGATGCAACCGGGGCAGGAACACTCGACACAGGTAAGGAGAACGACATGGATTCCGGCTTTGATATTGTGCTTTTCGGTGCCACCAGCTTTGTCGGCCGCATCGTGACCCAGCGGCTGGCCGAGCGCCACGGGTTCGATGGCACGAAAGCGTCCGGCAACGACGGTAAACCGGTTCGCTGGGCCATCGCCGGTCGTTCCAAGGCCAGGCTGGATGCCCTCAGGGACGAACTCGGCCCCGCGGGGACCGACCTGCCCATGATCATTGCCGATGCGGAGGATGACGATTCCCTGCGGGCCCTGTGCGAGCAGACCCGGGTAGTGATCTCAACCGTTGGCCCTTACGCTCTCCACGGCGAACCTCTGGTGCGTGCCTGTGTGGAGTCTGGTACCGACTACTGTGACCTCACCGGCGAGGTTCAGTGGATTCGCCGGATGGTGCAGCTGTACGAGGAGCGGGCAAAGGCCACAGGGGCGCGGATCGTTCACTGCTGTGGTTTTGACTCGGTACCGTCGGACCTGGGCGTATGGCATCTCCAGCAGGAGGCCATCGACCGTTTCGGGACACCCTGCCATCAGGTGAAAATGCGGGTGAAGGCCGCCCGGGGCGGGCTGTCTGGCGGGACGGTCGCCAGCCTGATGAACGTAATCCGGGAAGCATCCTCCAACAAGGCACTGCGCAAGGAACTGGCGGACCCGTTCTCCATCTGTCCGCCGGACCACCGGTCGGTACAGCGCCAGCCCAACGTCAAGGCCGCCGAGTACGACAGCGACTTTGAGGTCTGGGTGGCCCCCTTCGTGATGGCCGCCATCAATACCCGGGTGGTGCATCGTTCAAACGCCCTTCAGGACGCGCCTTACAGCACCGAGTTCCAGTATGACGAAGCCATGATGACCGGCCGTGGCCTCAAGGGACGGGCACGGGCCCTGGCCATGGTGGGGGCCCTGGGCGGCTTTACTCTGGCGACGGCCATCAAGCCGACCCGCTGGGTACTGGAGAAGTTTGTGGTTCCTAGCCCGGGAGAGGGTCCCGACAAGGAAGCCCAGGCGAAAGGTTTCTACGATCTCCGTTTCATCGGCAAGACCGAAGGTGGACAGACCATCACCACCAAGGTGACGGGTCAGGGCGATCCCGGTTATGGCTCCACCAGCCGGATTCTTGCCCAGGCGGCGGAATGCCTGGCCTTTGATATCGGCGAAGACCACGGGGGCGGTTTCTGGACCCCCGCCAGCCTGCTGGACGGGCACCTGCTGAAACGCCTGGAGCAGCACGCCGCCATGAAGTTTGAAGTGCTAATGGGCCGCTGACCGCCTGTAAAGCGCGGCTATCACGTGGCCGCGCTGGTTTTACCGGAGCGGTCAGTCGAGGGTTTCGAAAAGGGCACCCATGATGTCGTCCATGGTGACGAAACCCTGCAGCCGATTATCATCCAGTACCAGCAAGCGCTTCACTCTATGGGCAGTCATCAGGCTCGCGACGTGACGTATCGCCAGGCTTTCGCCCACGCTGATGACTGGTTTCGCGCATATGTCGTAAACGTTGATCAGGTCGATGTCGCCGTCTTCGGCGATAACCGTTTTCAGGATATCGGTGTAGGTGATCAGGCCCCAGGCATCGTGTTCATGGGTTTGCTCCACCACCAGAGATTTTACGCGATGTTCTTTCATCAGCCCGATGGCTTCACGGATCGGCGCGAACGGCGACACCTTGATAACATCACGAACCATCACATCTTTGACCAGGATCATCGGAAGTCCCTCTTATTCCATGGAATGTTTCAGGTGTTGCTCGAACTTTTCTACCTGGCTGAAGTCGATGCCGGCAAGGTGCTCAAGGGGTAGTGTGAAGACGATTCCTTTCGAATCCCGCCCCTCCGGCATGATGATCTTGTGAACCGCCTTCAAAATCTCCAGGGACAGTCCTTTTTCAAGCACCATCAGCAATACGCTCTGGCTGCCATCGTAGGCAAGGCCAAAGAACGTCTTGCGCGTGGTGTTGCTGATGCCACGGCCCGGCATTATGGTGATACCTCCAGCGCCCAGATCCCTGGCGGCGTCGATGCACTCCTGTTCGAGATCATCGGGAACGATGGCGGCCAATACGGAGAATTTCATGATTCTACCTCACGTCGTGTAATGAGCCACTGAACAGCAATGGCGTAGGACATAACCGTCACGATGGGGAAGATGGACGCGAACGCAATCAGTCCGAACCCGTCCATCAGCACATTGCGACCCTCGATGTTGCTCGCAAGACCGATGCCCAGCGCCGTAACCAGTGGGACGGTCACTTCAGAGGTCGTTACACCGCCCAGATCGTAAGCCAGGGCAACGATAAACCGGGGTGCCAGAAACGTCAGCAGGATCACCAGGGCATACCCGGAGATAATAAAATAGTGCATGGATCCCCCCGTGATGATCCGGTGCACACCGATCGTGATGCCCACGGCGACCCCGAGAGCCACCAGCACCCGGATCACATTGCCATTGAGCTGCCCGGCTGCCGCTTCCTCGGCTTGTCGGCCGATGGCGATCAGGGCAGGCTCCGCCATGGTCGTTGCAAAACCGATGGCGAAGGCGAAAAGGTAGACAAACAGAAACCCGTCCAGGCCGATGAGCTGCTCCGCCATGGCGGTGCCAATGGGGAACAGGCCGAGTTTCAGACCGATCACGAAGGCGTACAGACCCAGTATTACCAGGGTAAAACCAAGCAGGGTCCTGGGCGGATTGGGCAGCCCCTTGCGCAGAACGAGATACTGGAAAAACAGGATAGTGACGATGATCGGCAGCACATCCCGGATCATGCTGCCCAGCTCCAGAAGTACCTTGAAGAACCCGATGGGCTCCGGTGCAATGACTGGGGCTGTCGTCAGAGGGGCGGTGACGGGGTTGTCGTCGCCGAACACCATTATCCCGTATAGCTGGACGCTGATCATGGGAACCATCACCGCCAGGGCCACCAGGCCGAAACCGTCAATCAGTGGATTGCGGCCTCGGATCGAACCGGCAAGACCAATACCCAGGGCGGCAATCAGGGGGACAGTGACAATATTGGTGGTAACGCCACCAGAATCGTAGGCAAGGCCGACAATTTCCGCAGGGGCGAACCAGGTTATGATGACCACGGTAATGTAGCCGACGATCATGAACCAGTGCAGCGGGAAGCCAAAAATGGTCCGAAACACCCCCAGGGCCGTCACCAGTCCCACGGAGACGGCGATAAGCAGCCGTAGCCTGAAGGCGTCGATTCGCCCCGCACTGATTTCCTGGGCCTGTTGGGCCACGGCAATCAGCGCCGGCTCCGCAATAACAGCGGAGAAGCCAATGGCAAAGCCGAAGGCCAGCAGTATGGGTACCGAACCCCGGCGAGAAAACTGATTGGCCAGGCTCTTGCCAACGGGAAAGATGCTCAGCTCCAGGCCCTGCAGGAACAGGGCTACTCCCAACGCCACCACCAGCAGACCCAGAGCCATGGCGAGGGTATTGTCCGGGATCTGCCGCAGTACCAGTCCCTGGAAGACTACCACCACGAGAATAATGGGAAACAGGTTCTTCAGGGCATGCATGAAGGCCTGGATAAACGATTTCAGGACAGACACGGGCGATACCTGTGGACCAAGGCTGAGCTGTGACAGGACGGAGACCATCCGCCGGAATGTTAACCCGGCTGGGATAATGATTCTTGATAAGACTCATTTCAGCAATCTTTTTTGTCAAGATCCAGCCAGCGTTTCACCCCGGGCAGGGCCTCTTGGCCATGGGCGGCCATGATGCAGGTCCGGCCCCGGAGCCATGGCTCCATGCGTCGCGAAATCAGAGCCGTCGTTGCCTGATCCACGCCGGTGAAGGGTTCGTCCAGCAATACCAGCCAGCCGCGATGCAGCAGCGCCCGGGCCAGGGCCAGACGCCGCCGCTCGCCCCCTGACAGGCGCTGGCCCTGATCGCCGACCCAGGTATCGAGACCCGCTGGCAGCGACGACACCAGCTCGTCCAGGGCGACCGCGTGGAGGACAGCGTCGAGTTCCTCGTCGCTGCCATCGGGGCGGGCGAGCAACAGGTTAGCCCGCAGCGTGTCGCTGAAAAGATGGGTCTGTTGTCTCAGGTAGCTCAGGCTGTTGCCCCAGGGAAGATGACGGGCAGTATCGACAGGCTGGTCCCCGATCATCAGACGCCCGCTATGGCCTGGCTCTAGCCCGGCGATCACATCCAGCAGCGTGGATTTTCCCGAGCCGGAGCTTCCCAGAATGGCCAGGCGCTCGCCCGGCTCCAGTGTTGCGGTCAGCGGTGGCACCACCCATTCCCCGTAACGCCGGAGCGACAGCGCTTCAAGACTGACGGTGTCGGAGGACGGGGCTTCGCCTCCGTTCTCCCCTGATGCCTTGCCGGCACCCGTCTGCCCGTTCAGGCGGTCGGCTGCGCCCAGGGTGGCGCCGAGCTGGCTGAAGGCCGCCGGCAGTGGCAGAAAAGCTTCGCCAAGGCCCAGGATACCCAGGGTAAGCATTATGGCTACCGGTCCACTGATGGTTCCTTCCCGCCAGAGTGCCAGGCCGAGGATCAGGGCCAGGGCGGTTGCAAGCTGTATGGTAACCAGGGTCAGTCCGCTGGCCGTCGCCGATGTGACGGTGGCTTGCTCGCGGCTCTGGTCGACCCGGTCGCTGCGGTCGAGCAGGTCCGCGGCTTCCTTATGCCAGAGCTGCGCGGCCTGGAGCTCCGGCTGCGCTTCCAGGGCATTGATCAGGCGGGCCCGAAGCTCCTCTTCGTGACGGCCGGCCTCCCGGGTCGGTGTCAGGGTGCGGTGGGCAAGCCAGATCAGCACCAGGGGCAGCACACAAAGTGGGACCAGCGCCCATATCATCACGGGGGCCACGACCAGAAACAGGATGGCCGCCAGCAGCAACGAACCGAATGCCAGGGCCGGGGGCGCTGCCAGCCGGAGGAAAAGATTATCCAGGGCGTCCACGTCCCGGGTAAGCCTGTTCACCCGGTCCGCAGCACGATGCGCCCGGCGCAAATTAAGGGGCTGAAGGGCAAGACCGCGGAACAGCTCAACCCGGATGTCCGCCACCAGCCTGAGTACCGTGTCATGGTTGTAGAGTCGCTCCAGATAACGGGCGACCGTGCGCGCGACTGCAAGAAAACGGATACCGCCCCCGGGCGCGTAGATCTCCAGTGAGGCCTGGACTCCCGCTGCCATCAGCAGTCCCGTCAGGGCAGTGGCGGTAATGAACCAGCCGGAGAGTGCCAGCAGGCCGGTGCCGGCAAGAATGGTGACAAACAGCAACAGCCCGCCTACCATCAGGCGTCCCCGGCGCCGCTGCAGCATCCTGAGCCAGGGAATAAGGGGGCCGATCAGCACAGCCGCCCCCGTTCCATGTTCAGGCATCGGTCTGCCGCTTCCATTACCGCTGGATGGTGACTGACCACCACCAGGGTCGAACCATCCCGCCGTAATGCCCGGATGGCTGCTATCACGAGGTCCTCACTGGCGCGGTCAAGCCCGGCGGTGGGCTCGTCCATCAGTATCAGCGGATAGCGGGCCAGAAAGATCCGCGCCAGGGCGAGTCGCCTGGCCTGCCCCCCCGAAAGCCCGACGCCTTCCTCTGAGATTGGCGCATTCAGCCCTTCAGGCCTGCCACGGACAACGTGAGCGAGCCCGACCTGTTCCAGGGCGTCCATCAGTTCCGCGTCCGAGGCATCCGGAGCGGCGAGCCTGAGGTTGCCGGCCCAGGAATCCTGGCGCAGGTAGGGCGTCTGGCCCAGCCAGCCAAGGGGAAGGGCACCGGGCTCCTGCCCGAGGACTGTCGCCGTGCCTGAGGCGGACGGCAGGAATCCGGCCAGAGCCTGGAGCAGGGTGGACTTACCGCTGCCGGAGGGACCGCGGATAGCCACAAACTCTCCGGCCTCGACGGCAAAGCTAACTGAGTCCAGGGCCCGGCGGTCACCCGGGTAGATCACCGTCAGGCCATCCACCTGAACCGCGGGACGGTCCCCACGGGACTGGTCAGGTGCGGCGGCGGATGCCTCCTTCGGTGGCGCGCTACCGAGACGGGCCGCCAGCTGGCTGGCAGCTCCAAGGGCCGTGGCCCGGTCATGGTAGTGCTGGGCCAGCTGGCGCAATGGCTGGAAAAACTCCGGCGCCAGCAGGAGCACGAACAGACCGCTGAACAGGGTAAGCTGGTCCGACGGCCCGTAATCGATATAACCCAGCAGCCCGAATCCGACGTAGATCGCGATCACCGCGATTGCCACGGACGCGAAGAATTCCAGTACCGCCGAGGACAGGAAGGCCACCCGCAGGGTTTTGAGGTTGATGCGGCGGTAGTGGTCCGTGGCCCAATGGATGTCCGCGGTAGCGGCGCCGGTTCGCTGGTACAGCTGGAGGGTGGTCAGCCCCCTTATCCGGTCCAGGAACAGGCCGGAGAGGCGCCCCAGGGAGCGCATGTGCTGCTGGTTCAGTCTTTCCGCGCCCATGCCCACCAGGGCCATGAACAACGGGATCAGGGGAGCGGAGAGCAGCAGAAACAGGGCCGCCAGCCAATCCAGCCAGAAGGTGACCGCCAGGATCATCAGCGGCACCGAAACGCACAGGATGGTCTGGGGCAGGAAATGGGCGTAGTAACCATGGAGGGCGTCCACCTGCTCGAGCCACTCCGAGGCGAGGGTGCCCGACGAGGTATCGGCAAGGGCAACCGGCCCCCGGGCGCGGACCGCCTGCAACAGGTTACGCCGCAGCAACGCCCGGATGTGCCGGCTGGCCATGGCGGACAGCCGGCCCTGGACCGCTAGGGCGGCACCCCGGGCCAGCAGGGCCACGATGATGCCCGCCAGCCATGGCAGCCAGTCCGATACCGGTGCCTCCACGACAAGGGCCTGATGGGCCAGGGCGGCCATCATGCCCAGCTGGACAATGGCAGCAGCTCCGGCCAGGGTGCCGGCCACCACTGAACCGCGGATCTGCCGGTTGGCGACGCTCTGGTACTCCCTCAGCCAGCCGGCCGCGCTATTGGTGGAAGTGTTAATGATAGCCCTCACCGGCGCGGACCTTGCCCCGGAACACCCAGTAGGTCCAGGCGGTGTATCCCAGCACCACCGGAATCACGAACAACAGGCCGAGCAACAGGAACAGCTGGGAATTGTAGGCGGATGCCGCATCCCACAGAGTGTAATCCGGTGGCACCACGTAGGGCCACTTGCTGATAATCAGGCCCAGGTAGGCACAGATAAACAGCCCCATGGTGGCAAGAAACGGAACCGCCTCATCACCGACACGAACGCTCCGGAATACCATGAAGGCGAACAGCAGGCCGACAACAGGGAATACCCAGATAACACTGAGATGGTCGAACCACCGGTTGCGGACAAACTCGTCCACAAAGGGCGTCCAGATACTGATCACGCCGAATACCACCAGAACCGCCGCGAGCAGGGGCAGGGCCAGACGACGGGCCCACTGTTGCAGCTCCCCTTCGGTCTTCAGGATCAGCCAGGTGCAACCCAGCAGGCTGTAGCCGGCAAGCAGTCCCAGTCCGGTCAGTACCGTGAAAGGGGTGAGCCAGTCCAGCGCACCGCCGGTGTAGACGCGGCTGCTGGTCTCGAAACCCTGGATATAGGCTCCGGCCACAACGCCCTGGGCAAAGGCCGCCACGGTGGAGCCGCCGGCGAACGCCCAGTTCCAGAGATAGCGTGAGGTGCGGGCCTTGAAGCGGAATTCGAAGGCGATACCCCGGAAGATCAGGCCGGCCAGCATCAGGAACACGCCAATATACAGAGCCGGCAGCAGGATCGAGTAGACCAGGGGGAAAGCCGCCAGTAGCCCGGCCCCTCCGAGCACCAGCCAGGTCTCATTGCCATCCCACACCGGGGCCACTGTGTTCATCATCACATCTCGGGACTCCTCATCCGGCGCGAAGGGAAACAGAATCCCCACGCCAAGATCAAAGCCGTCCATAAGCACATACATGATCACGCTGAAGCCAATAATAAGCGCCCATATCATGGTCAGATCGAACAGTTCCATATCAGTAACCTCCCTGGCGGACAACGTCCTCGTTGTATTCGAACGGCACATGAGCCGCCGAGAACGGACGTTTGGGGTGATCGGACTCGTGTTCGGTGTCCTTGGCCTCAAGACCGTCGTGGAGCACCCGCATGAGGTAATAGACACCTGCGGAGAAAACGAGCAGGTAAACCACCACATACCCGATCAGCGTAAACAACGCCATACCTCCGGTAAGAGATGGGGTCACCCCTTCAGCCTGGCTCATCATGCCGTAGACAACCCAGGGCGCTCGACCGGTTTCGGTGACGACCCATCCCGCCAACACCGCCACAAATGGCGTCACCGACATGAACCTCAGTCCCTGCAGGAACCAGCGATTGGTGGCATAGCGGCCACCCTTGCGCAGGATCAGCCCCGCCAGGGCGACGGCAATCATCAACAGGCCGAGGCCCACCATCAGCCGGAAACTCCAGAAAATCAGGGCGACCGGCGGCTGCTCATCCTCACTGACCTGATCAAGGCCCGGCACCTCGCCTTCCAGGTCATGGGTCAGAATCAGGCTGGCCAGCTTGGGAATTCCCACTTCAAAGTGGTTGGTCTGGTTTTCCTGATCCGGCCAGGCGAACAGCAACAAGGGTACTCCTGAGCCGGTTTCCCAGAGTCCCTCCATGGCCGCGACTTTCATGGGCTGGTGTTCCAGGGTATTGAGTCCGTGGAAATCACCGACCACGGCCTGGGCGGGTGCAATGATCAGCAGGAGCCACAGGCACATGGAAAGCGCCTTGCGATTGGCCTCCACCTCTCGGCCCCGCAACAGGTACCAGGCGCTGACCCCGGCCACCACAAAGCCGCCTGTCAGGAACGACGCCAACACCATGTGGGTGAAGCGATAGGGGAAGGAAGAGTTGAAAATGGCTTCAGTCCAGGACACCACCTGAAAAGTGCCGTCACGGAGTTCCACGCCCGCCGGAGTGTGCATCCAGCTATTGGCTGACAGAATCCAGAATGTTGAGATGAGTGTTCCGAGGGCAACCATAATAGCCGCAAACAGGTGGACGCCTTTGGGCACCTTGTCCCGGCCAAAGAGCAAAACCCCTAGAAAGGCAGCCTCCAGAAAAAACGCGGTGATTACCTCATAACTCAGCATTGGCCCCATGAAATTGGCGGTTGCCTGAGAGAAGTTGGACCAGTTGGTGCCGAACTGGAAGGACATCACGATGCCCGATACCACACCCATGCCGAACACCACGGCAAAAACCTTGGTCCAGAATGTCGAAAGGCGGGTCCACATCGGGTTGCCGGTCTTGAAGCCAATGCCCTCCAGAACAGCGATATAGGAAGCCAGGCCAATCGTGAAGACCGGGAAAATCGCGTGGAAAGACACCACGAACGCGAACTGAATTCGCGATAGCAAGAGGGGATCAAGCTCCATTGGAACCTCCGGTAACCACCATTATCACAGGAAACAACACCGACCTTGGCAGACTGCCTGCAATTTATGCGGTTGTTTTTCTCACCGGCAGATAACAGCATGCTACCGTAACCATAGCTCAGATCGGATAGGGCGAAATGTCGCAGTTGTTGATGTATCTCAAGACTGGTTTACAACATGAACTTCTATGAAGAAAAGATTCTCCCCCATCTGACGGACTGCGCCTGTTCCGTCGGCCAGCTGATGAAGCTGCGGAAGCGGATTGTGCCGAGGGCTGAGGGCGTCGTGCTGGAGATCGGCATGGGCTCCGCGGTCAATCTGCCGTTCTACGATCCGGAGAAGGTGGAACGACTCTACGGGCTCGAACCGTCGGAAGGAATGCGCCGTAAGGCACAGCCACAGATAGAAAACTCACCACTTGATGTGGAGTGGCTGAACCTGCCGGGCGAGGAGATTCCCCTGGCCGACAATTCGGTGGATACCGTCCTGACCACGTTCACCCTGTGTACCATACCGGACTGGCGAAAGGCCCTGGGCCAGATGAGGCGCGTCCTCCGGAGCGACGGTCAGCTCCTGTTCCTCGAACACGGCGAAGCCGACCAGCAGGCAGTTCGCAAATGGCAGAACCGGATCACCCCCGTCTGGAAACATGTGGCCGGCGGCTGCCACCTGAACCGGCCCATCGCGGACATGCTCCGAGAGACGGGTTTCGAGGTGGTGGAACTGGAGACCTTCTACCTTCCAAAGGCCCCCGGCTTCGCCGGTTACATCTACCAGGGCAGGGCGATCGTGGCAGCGCAGAGCTAACCCGACAGGTCGCACCGACCATAATTGCGTTGGCCGCCCGGGCCTTATACAATCCTGACCCTCCAGCACCTTCCTGCAATGCCCGGGTGGTGAAATTGGTAGACACTGGGGACTTAAAATCCCCTGACCGTTAGGTCGTGCCGGTTCGAGTCCGGCCCCGGGCACCAAAATATTTTCAGTTAGTTAAGCTGTTTTCCTCAAGGTATCTATCATCCTGCTTTCAGGTTGACCCAACCCTGTTCCCAATCAGTTGCTGAGATCCAGACCGGGTACGTTGCCAACTGAACTGTTCGCGGTGCCTTTGAAGCCTGCCCTGCCTTTTTCAAATCGTGACGAACGACACTCGGAATAGTTGTCAAAGTTAATCGCCACATATGGAAAAATTTCCCGCCCCGCCAGTAATTATTACGTGGGGTAGTCCGGTTCTTCATTGCCGGAGGGCCGCAGAGGACCCCGGACAGCGGGATAACGAGACCTGGCAAGAAAGATGCTCCACACCAGTTTGAGTATTACCGGCCCGTGCAACGTCTGATTGACGCTCTTCTTTGAAATGCGGGCGTGAAGGTATCTGTTTATACCGGAGAGCGGACAGAAGCGAAGCCGACGAATCGGCTAAGGGGAAATGGTATGAACAAGGAACACAAGTTGATGCGGGATCTTGGTCTGCAACTGGCCACAGCCGGGGTAAGCGCCTTGCTGCTGGTATCGCCGGTATCTGCCCAGTCAGGCTCCACTGATCAGGCCAGGCAGGACAAGAACCGGCAAATGGAACAGTCGGCCAGGGCGGAATTCAAGCAACTGGATGAGAACAACGACCAGAAACTGGAATGGGACGAAATAGAGCCCAGGCTCGAGAACGCGGATGCCAAGGACAAGTGGGACCAGGACAAACTCATGAGTGAGTTTGACCGGAACGACGACGACGCACTGCAACCCCAGGAGTACCAGCGCTTCGTGACGGAGGCGGGACTGACCGGAAGTCAGACCGGACAGACCGCCAGGGCGCAGTCGGAGCAGGAACGCCAGACCGGTCAGCAGCGGCGGGAGGTCGAGCTTGAGTCAGCCGACGTCCAGGTCGATCCCGGTCAGTCGCAAGTGGAGGTGACACAGAAGTCTCCTGATGTGCAGGTGCAGCAGGCAGAGACGGACGTTTCAGTGAAACCCCAGGCGCCACAGGTGACCGTGCGGCAACCCAAGCCCGAGGTAACCATCACCATGCCCAAGCCGGAGGTCGAGGTGACCCAGCAGGACCCCAACGTCAATGTTGATCAGGGCCAGCCCGATGTTCAGATCGAGCAGCAGGAGCCTGAGGTCACTGTGAGGAGAGAGAAGCCCGAGGTTGAGGTGGAAGGGCAGCAACCGGAAGTGGTTTTGCAGCGGGATAAGCCCGACGTGAGCATGACCGACACCCAACAGCAGGCCGATGTAACCACACAGCAGGCAGAGGGGGAGACCCAGGTCCAGATTGAGGAGTCCGAGCCCCAGGTGGAGATCACCCAGGCAGAGCCTGAGGTTACCATCGAGACTGCAGGGCAGGCCGGTGTAAACGTGCAGGGGGAAGAACGCGACCAGGCCCGGAGTGAGCAACAGGAACGGGGCCAGGAAGTGGCGGCGGAGAATCTGGACGAAATGGATGCTCCCGCAGCGGGCATGTCCAGTGAAGAGCGGCAGGCCCGGCAGCAGACCCTGGACAACCTGAGCATCGATGAGCTGAGAGGCCGGGAGATCGTAAACGCCAATGGCGAGGATCTTGGTGATGTCGACCACGTGGTGGTGTCCCGGGATCAGGGGAAAGCAGGGGTGGTGCTCTCCATCGGTGGTATTCTTGGCATGGGTGCCGAGAAAGTGATGGCGCCTCTGGATGAACTGCACCTGCAAGACGACCGTCTGGTGTGGGACACCTCCAGGACAAAAGACGAACTGGAGGACTCAGCTGATTACCAGGAGCGAAACTACAACAAGGTATCCTCCGAAAATTACCGGAACGTGGGTGAGCTCAAGCAAAACCCCGGTCAGTAAACTAAGCTGACAAGAGGCACCCGGCCGGCGCTTTTTCTGTGCCGGCCGGGTTTTTTTGTAGCGTATCCGGTACCGCCATGACTGTTTCAGCATCCCACTCCTTACTGATCCTGGCCCTGGTGTTCCTGCCCGGGCTTGCCGATCGTTCCGCGGCCGATGACTGTGGGTTGGATGCAACCGAGCAGGCCTTGCTGGAGCGAGTCAATGAGGCCCGCGGCGAGGCCCGGCAATGCGGTGACGAAAGCTTTGATGCCGCACAGCCACTGTCCTGGAACTGCAAGCTCGAGGATGCCGCCCTGGCCCATTCCACGGAGATGGCGGAACTGGAATTCTTCAGTCATACCGGCCCTGACGGTGTCCGGATCGGGGAGCGGGTAAACGACAGGGGTTACCGCTGGTCGGCGGTGGGCGAGAACATCGCCGCAGGCCAGAACTCTGTCGATGACGTGGTGGATGGGTGGCTCTCGAGCCCGGGCCACTGCGCCAACATCATGAGTCCCAAATTCACCGAGATGGGCGCAGCGAGGGTCGAGGCGCCGGGCTCACAATATTCTCCCTTCTGGACCCAGGTTTTTGCACGACCGCGCTGAGAATCCACTCCCGGCATGCCCCCCCTGAGAACGGTTACAGCGATCCCCACCGGGACCAGTGCGGCTGGCCGACTCCGCGCTGGCTGTTAGACTGACTGTAATTCTGCCGTACAGATACGATGTACCACCATTGAGAGAAAAGCTGGTATTGGGAGGCCATCCATGCACAACGCAGAGATCGCCCGCAGGTTTCATGAACTGGCCGACTTGTTGGAGATCCAGGACGCCAATGAATTCCGGGTGCGGGCCTACCGCAACGCCGCCAGCATTGTGGAGGGCTCCTCCCGGCCCATCGAATCCATGGTGGCCGACGGCGAGGACCTGACGGCCATAAGGGGTATTGGCGATGATCTTGCGGGAAAGATAGAGGAGCTCGTGAAAACCGGCAATCTGCCACAGTTGCAGGAGTTACAGGGGGAAGTGCCCGAACAGCTTACTGAACTGATGCGTCTGGACCAGTTGGGGCCGAAGCGGACCCGCGCCATTTACGATGCACTGGGAATCGGGTCACTGGAGGAGCTGGAGAAAGCGGCGGAAGAGGGCAGGATCCGGGAGCTCTCCGGTTTCGGCCCCAAGACGGAACGAAAGATAGCGGATGAGGTGGCCAGGCTCAGTGAGCGGGAAGATCAGCGTATCCTGCTGGGGGAGGCCGAGCAGGTGGCTGGCCCCCTTGTGCGGTACCTGGATGAGCTGGACGAAGTCAGTCGGATCGAGGTGGCCGGAAGTTACCGCCGGCGCAGGGACACGGTGGGAGACCTGGACATCCTGGTGGCCTGCGACGACAGCGGGCCTGTCATGGAGCGGTTCACCAGTCATCCGGAAGTGGCGGAGGTGGCGTCCCAGGGCAAAACCCGCGCTACCGTTCATCTCAAATCCGGCCTGCAGGTGGATCTGCGGGTTGTTAAAACCGCCAGTTTTGGCGCAGCGCTGCATTATTTTACCGGCTCCAAGGCCCATAACGTCGCGATCCGGAAGATGGCTGTCGAACGCAAGCTGAAGGTGAACGAATACGGCGTCTACCGTGGCCGTAAGCGCATCGCCGGGGAGACCGAGGAGGAGGTGTTCGAGCAGGTGGGACTGCCCTGGATTCCTCCCGAACTCCGGGAAAACCGGGGTGAAATCGAAGCCGCTCAGGGAGACCGGCTACCGGATCTGGTGCAGGAGAAGGACATAAGGGGCGACCTGCACCTTCACACCAGCGCCACCGATGGCCGAAATGATCTCCGGGAAATGGCGGAGGAGGCGAAACGCCTTGGTTATGAGTACATCGCCATCACCGACCATTCGAAACGTCTGGCCATGGCCAAAGGCCTGGACGCCAGGCGACTGCGGCAACAGATGGAAGAGATCGATGAACTCAACGACGGGCTGGACGGAATTCGTGTACTCAAGGGGATCGAAGTGGACATCCTGGAGGATGGCAGGCTGGATCTGCCTGATGACGTACTGGATGAGCTCGATCTAACGGTCTGCTCGGTTCACTCCAAATTCGACCTGTCCCGGAAGAAGCAGACGGAGCGGGTGCTGCGGGCCATGGATAACCCACGATGCAACATCCTTGGCCATCCCACCGGTCGCCTGATCAACAGGCGCGAAGCCTACCGGATCGATCTGGAGGCAATTGTTGAAGCGGCCGCCGAACGGGGCTGTTGCCTGGAGCTGAATGCCCAGCCCAGTCGGCTGGACCTGTCTGGCCGTTACGCAGGCATGCTGCGGGACGCCGGCGTGCCGGGCGTCGTTTCCACAGACGCCCATGCGGTGGACCACCTGAATTTCATGCACCTGGGAGTGGCCCAGGCCCGCCGGGGCTGGATGGAAAAGAAGCATCTGCTCAATACCCGAACCCTGAAACAGCTGCAGAAAATGCTGGCGCGCTGATCGCAGCTCCTCGGCGGCGGCATTTTCGATGATACAACCGCCTTGGTATCCGGTGTTTCTCAAAACAGACAGGCAGTGGATCCGGCAGCCGGGGTTGTAGTCCCGGGAGTGGGGCCACACGTCTATAGTTAACTGAGTGCCAGTTCCACAACCCGGGGAGTGCTATGAACGCCGAGGAAAAAAGCGAACGAATGAACGAGAACGAAGTGATCAGCCGTGGGCCCATTCCCGTCGTTACCGGCCTGCTGATCGTCAATACGATTGCTTTCGTTGCGCTGCTGGCGGGGCCCTATGCCGGCCTCCAGAGCCTCGCGCTATGGCCCATGGGCGGCGAGGTGGCCATCAATCTGCCCCCGGGTGCTTCCGCCGGCGAGTTTCAGATCTGGCAACTGGTCACCTACGCGTTCATGCACGGAGGCCTGTTTCACCTGTTCATCAACATGTTCGTGCTCTGGATGTTTGGCAGTGCCATGGAGCGTGCCTGGGGTTCGCTCACCTTCGCCTGTTTCTATTTCCTGTGCATTATCGGCGCCGGAGCGGTCCAGGTTCTGCTGATGTCCAGCGGTGTGATGCCGGCGGCGCCCACAGTAGGGGCTTCTGGCGGCGTTTTTGCCATTCTGCTGGCTTTCGGGATGACCTTTCCGAACCAGATGGTCATGCTGATATTTCCCCCGATTCCCATGAAGGCCAAATACTTTGTCGTGCTCATCGGGGTGATCGAACTGGTAGCGGGCGTCAGCGGTACCCAGCAGGGCGTGGCCAATTTCGCGCACCTGGCGGGCATGGTCTTCGGGCTGATCTTCATGCTCACGGTACGACCTAAAGTGCGGGGCTAGTGCTACTGCTGGACAATCAGGGGCACGAGGTCCATGTTCACTGGACGGGTGCGGCTGGGGCCTGCCAGCTCCTCGGGCCCATCAAAGCCTGTTCCAGGAAGGATATCGCCATGACGATTCGTTCGTTTGTTACGCTATCTCCGCTGCTGTTCGCTTGTGCCCTCGCCGTGGTGACCGCCCACGGCGAAGAAACGGCGCAGAAATATCCCGATGTGATCGGCGTGGAGGTCGAACCCGAAGCCAGTGGCAGCTACCTGTTTTCCGTGACCCTGTCGTCACCCTATGATTCGCCCCAGCGCTATGCGGACGCCTTCCGGATCAGGACGGCGGACGGCACCCAGCTGGGAGTGCGCCAGCTGCTGCACCACCATGCCGACGAACAGCCCTTTACCCGCCGTCTCGGAGGCGTTGAGATACCTGAAGATGTCGATACAGTGGTGGTCGAAGGCCGTGACCAGAAGCACGGCTACGGAGGTGGCGTCAAAGAGGTAAGGCTACCTGAGCGGTAGTGTTTCCCCGGGACACTAGTTCTGGTCACTGGTGAGCACGTAGAGAATCCGCTGGGCGTGCTCGGCGGCCTCGCTACCGAGGTTGGTCAGGTAACCACCGTCCCTCTGGGATATCAGACCCTTGGCATGAAGACGTTCTGCAGCCGCGACCATTTCCGGAGCGGCGGAATGTTCATGGACCTTGATGCCTTCCTGGGAGGAGGGGGCATCGAACAGGGTGAGCAGATTGAGTTCGGCGATGTGATCGGCGGAAAACGGCATTGGCATTTCCTCATTGTGTTGTTGGCAGGTCGTCTGTGACTGTTCCTGCTCTTACAGGTTTTGTTCACTGTTTCAGAGTGTTGGCGAGTGGCCCGCCCTTGTCCAGAGGTTCGGCAAAAAAAAGCCCCGGCAAGGCCAGGGCAAGCATCTTCTCAGACCGGATTCTTGTTTTTCGTTACTGACCAGGCTAGTGTCCCGGCCGGTTAATTCGCTGACCTATTGCTTGCCGCTGGCGACTCTGGCCAAGGCGTCAGTCCGCAGGTGTGGTGGTTCCACATCAAGGGCTGACAACACAGGTCCAGAGTCGCCAGCGGCAAGCCCTCCGGGAGCCCCTGAAAGCCTTGAGAGCTGTGTTGCGGCGCCTCGATTTGGAACCACCAAACCTTCGACACCGCGCCTTGCTCTCAAGGCTTTCAGGGGCTCAGTAGGTCAGCGAATTAACCCGCCGAGACACTAGGCTAGCAGACCCGGAAGTCCGCCCGTGCCGTGGCCGGTGTAGCCGAAGCGGTCAATGTCCACACCCATCATGTTGGCGACGGATACCAGCAGTTTGGTATGGGCGTCGCCGCCGAAGTTCAGGTAACGGCCGGTCTGGAGCGCTCCGCCGGCGTTGCCCGCCAGGACAAAGGGCATGTTGCGATGATCGTGGGCATCACTGTGGCCGAGCTCCGAGCACAGGAAGATGACCGAGTTGTGAAGCAGACTGTTACCATCGGTATCGGTACGGCTGGCGAGATTCTCCACCAGGTACCGGAACTGTCGCATGTGGTACTGCTTGTACCGTACGAACTTGTCCGCGATGCCCCCGTCGGCCTGGCCGAAGTGGGAGGTGTCATGGTGCCCCTGGTCAATGCCCTCGACTCGCAGCGGACTGACCGGGTGGGACCACATCAGAGTCGCTACGCGGGTCATGTCACAGGCGAAGGACTCGGTGATCAGATCCATCTGCAGGCGGCCGATGGTTTCGTAATGCTCGTCCAGGTGGATTTTCGGCGGATAACCGTGCCAGCCCTCGGGCACGGTAAACCCGGCTGAATTGTAGCCCGAGGTGTTGCACATGCCCGCTTCGGCGCCGTTACTCAGTATCCGCTTTTCCACTTCCCGGATGCTGTCGGTGTGGAATTCCAGCTTTTCCCGTTCGTTCGCACCCACCTTGCTGTTGAGGGCCCGGATTTCAGAAA
The DNA here is from genome assembly GCF_900115285.1 of Marinobacter daqiaonensis. GTDB lineage: Bacteria > Pseudomonadota > Gammaproteobacteria > Pseudomonadales > Oleiphilaceae > Marinobacter > Marinobacter daqiaonensis. The sequence continues at coordinate 469,889 of NZ_FOYW01000001.1, read as the reverse complement.
TCATCTGGTCGAGGATGCTGCGCTTGCGACGGTCGCTTACCGGCACATTACCCGGGTCCTGGCCTCCGAAAATGTTATCGAAGGCGTTGATCGGGTTGTCGTTGGGGGTTATGGGGACGTTACCCGTGGAAAAGCTCGGTGCGTTCCCCTCACCATTCTGGAATGTGGCGTGCACCCCCAGGTTGATTCCACGGAAGGGCGTGCTCTGGCCGATGCGCTGGGCCAGGAAATAATCCAGTGATTCGGTGTTGTTACCGGTCAGCACTTTTGCCACACCCCCCTCGTGGGTATGGCCGCCTTCATACATGTTCAGACCGCTGGTGAACACGCAGTGCTGCCTGATGGATTCCAGCGGGCTTGTCATGTCGTTCAGCTGAAACTCGAACTCGCTCCCGCTGGGATGAAAACGCTCGGGGATACAGCCGTCCGGAATGAAGACGAAAACCGCGCGCCTGGGCGCTCCCGATTGCTGAGCCATGGCCACCCGGGCCCAGGGCATGGTGGCCAGTGGCGCCGCAAGGGCGGTGCCACCGAGGGTTTTCAGAAACTGACGTCGATTGGATTTCATTGGAAAACTCCTTGTCTTACCGGCGCAGTGTGAACGTCTGCAGCTGGGTGAGGCCGACCATCAGCTCTTGCAGGTCATAGCCGCTATTGGCGAACAGCTGGTTCAGGTTATCGAGAGTGTTGCTGTCACTGCCGGTTTCGATGTATCCCCGGGCGAACCGGTAAAACTGCCTGGACATACAGCTCTTGAGACTGTCGGTCTGGACCAGCGTCTGTTGCATCTGACGAACACCGTCGTAGGCTGCGCTGGTCTCCTCCAGCAGGCTTTCGAGGCCGTAGATCACACCATAGGTATTAACAGGCCTGTTGTTGTCGGTGGTGCGGAAGCCGCCGGCTCCGTCAAAGGCTTCGAAGCCAAAGCCGATGCCATTGATGTACAGGTGGCAGGTCTGACAGTCGTCGCCCCCGGTGCGGGCCTCAAATCGCTCACGGGTGGTCTGTGACGGGTCAGGGGCAGGGCCGCTGGTGTCCAGATCTTCCGGGGGGGGCGGCAGGTCCTGGCACATCAGCCGGCGGCGCACGAAGTTGCCCCGCGGGATGGGCGCCGATTCGTTGGCGTGACCATGGGAGGCCATGACGGCGCCCAGTGCCAGCAGACCGCCCCGGATGCCATTGGTATCCTGAACCAGGCGAAGCTGGTCGCCGCTGACACCGGGCAGGCCGTAGTAGTCCGCCAGGGCCTCGTTCACGAAGACATAGTCCGCCGTGAAGAGCTCGTCAAAGCGACCGGTGGAGTCGAATACCACGTGGTTGAAGAATGCCCGCAGTTCCCGGTGCATGGCCTCACGGACATCGCCGTTGAAGCGGGGGAACAGGTTCGGATCCTTGCTGCCCATGGAGGCCGGGTCTGATTCCAGCCACTGTTCGGCGAAGTGCCCCAGATGCACACGGGCCTTGTCGGATTGCAGCAGACGGCGGGCCTGGGCTTCCAGTTGTTCCGGCGTATTCAGCTGGTCAGCGTCCGCGGCCGCCATCAGGGTGGCGTCGGGAATCGTACCCTGGTAAGTGAACGAGAGCTGGGTGGCCACCTCGTGGGGCGTCAGTTCATAGTTCCCACTGCCGGTCTGCTCGCCGAGCTCACTGATATACAGGAAGTTCGGTGACACCAGCATAGCGGTGATGACTGCTTCCATGCCTTCGTCAAAATCGCCCTCGGCATCGAACATGGAGAGGTAGGCCTGGTGCTCGTCACTGTTGAGGGGTCGGCGGAACGCCCTGCGGCCGAAGCCTTCCACAAACTGCGCGGAGCATCCGCTGGCGCCCGCATCACAGGACAACAGGCTGGAACGGCGCTCGGTCACCGCCTTTTCGGCAATGGTTTCGGCAGCCTTGAGGTATTCATCCAGGTGCCGTGCCGACACATAGTTCTTGGCGGCATTGTTATTGAAGCCCAGAACCCGTGCCTCTACCGGGAAGTTGGTGGTCAGGTCGGAGGCATCAATGCCCACCAGGTCACGAATAGCGTTGGCGTAGTGATAACGGGTCATCAGGTTGAGCTGGCGTGGCCCTGGTGTTTCGTCTTCCAGCACGACGTCACCGCCGTCGCCTCCCGAACCGGTGTCCGCCCAGATGCTGTCGGCAATGTATTGGCCTACCGCTTCGGCGCAGTCGTCCACGCAACGGCCGGTGTTGCCCAGGGGCATGGTGCGTTCAATGTAGGCCACCAGCGAGCCGAGCTCGCCGGGGCTGGTCAGTGAGACGCCGATGGCGCCACCGGAACCGTCCGCCCCGTGGCAGGCCGCGCAATGGCTGGCGTAGATTTCGGCACCATCGGGCTGTCCACCGGCATTGTCATCACCGTCACCCGGTACTGGCTCTTCACCGCCAGTATCGCCACCATCGCCGTTATCCGGGGTACCGCCGTCGCCACCATTACCGTTGTCGCCATCATCAGGATTCTGGCTCGGGTCGGTGCCGGGGTTGTCCCCGGAATCTCCACTGTCATCGCCAGGTTGGGCATTGACAATAACGTTCCCGGAAGAGGCGGACGGAACACTGCCGTTCACGGCAATCACGCGATAGGTGTAGTTGCCTTCGGAGTCCAGTCGCTCCATCCACTGGGTCTGGTTTGCATCGACAGCGGCCCGGGTCTCCCAGTAACCGTTGCCCTGACGGCGTTTTACGACAAAGCCGGTTTCATTGTCACTGAGGTCCTGCCAGCTGACCGTTACCGTGCTGTTCGCCCCGGTATAGCTGGCGTTAACGATGGACGGCGTGGCCGGGGTGGTGCCCGCCTCCACCGGCATCAGGTTATCGCCATCGTCGCCCTGGATGGCCGAGAAATTGAGGTTGAAGTACACCGGAACGGTCTGGCCGATAGCGGACAGGCCGGCGATGGTCCGCAACGTCTCGATACCGCCTGCCAGCTCGAAGTCATCTCCCTTGACCATCACCGGGCGTGCCGTGCGCACCGCGATGCGGTTATCGGCGGTGCGGATGACCAGCACTTCGGCGGTGGTATCCTGGCTTATGCCGTTCATGGTAAGCCGACCATCCAGCGTCATGGTGGTGGCGTCGCCGGGCTCAAGATCGGCCACGGAGCCCATATCCACCTGGGTGGTGAAGTAGAGCGTTGGCAAAAGGCCGCTGCTGAACAGGTGGTCGCGAATGCGCTGGTCCCGAATGTCGATACCCGTGTCAACGGTATTCAGGTCGATCGCCAGGGTTGCACGGCCGGAGGTGTCCACATACGCCTGCAGGTTGGCGAAACTCTGGATCTCCGCAACGTCGGTGTTCTTGACAGTGACGAAGCCAAACTCGGACTGGACGCCGTTGAGGGACCACCCCATAACGGACATGTCCGGGGCATCATTATCCGGCTCGCCGGGCTGTTCCGCCCCGGGATCCTGGCCACCCAGCAGGGTGGTGCAGCTCTGCCCGTTCAGGAAGAACTCGGTTGGCAGGTTGCCGGAGGGATTTTCCAGGTTGAATCCGAAATCGAACTGGCCGCCCGTGGCCACTGTACCGTTGTATCCGGCATCAATGACGCCCACCTGATTGCCCTGCTGGTCGAAATGTCCCTTCCACAGCTGGACGATGGTTTCATTGCCTGGAAACGTCCAGGAGATGTCCCATTGTTCAAGGCCAGGGCCATTATTTTCCACGGTTACGATGTGGGTGGCGCCCGCGCCCCAGTTGGCGGTTTCCTGGTACTCCACGGTACAAAGCTGGTTTGCCAGCGCGACATTGCCGGCCATTGCCCCCGCGGTGAGTGTCAGCAGTTTGAATAAGGGTTTCATAAGGGCCTCTCTCTTCACGGTGTCGGGAGCTTGGCTGTTTCGAAGAACAGCGCGAAGTCAACGGGTACGGCAATACTGATCGAGCTCAGGCCGGCCACGTCCCGAAGCGCCTCGACGCCACCTTCCAGGCCAAACTGGTCGGCCGTGATGATCAGCGGTTGGACACTGCTGACCAGGAAACGGTGGTTGCCCAGGCGCTCGATCCGCAGCTGGCTGCCGATCTCCCGGGTCTGGCCGTTCAGGCTGATCCGCGCCGGCAGCGCCAGGGAGAGGACCTCGCCGGCATCCAGGCCGAGCACTTTGGAAAGGTTGTCGCCCAGTTCGATGGAAACACTGGCCGTGGGGTTCACCGCGGTATTGAACAGCATCTGCCGCAGGCGCTGGTTACGGATATCGATGCCGGTCTGTACGCTGTCCAGGTCGATGGTGAGGCTGGCGATGCCGTCTTCGGAAACACCACCGGCAAGCCCGCCAAAGCCGTGGCTTTCCACGTTGTTGATGTTCTTGGTGGTAACAAAACCGAGGAAGGACTGCTCGCCATTCAGCGACCAGTCAGTGGGCTCCGCCGGGGTGCCCGGCTCCATGCCACCGTCGTCGGTGCCGGTATCGCCATCATCCGGACTGTCACTGCCGTCGCCCGGGTTGCCGGAATCCGGAGGCGTGGATCCGCCATCGCCGTGGCCGCCATCATCATCGCCAGGAGGGTCCAGGGGCTCATCGGGATTTCCGGGCTCGCTCGGTTCCTCAGGCTCCTGAGGATCGGTTTCGGCGCCACACCTCTGGCCATTCAGGAAGAACTCCCCAGGCATGGCTCCGGATGGATTACGCACATTGAAGCCGAACTTGCGCTCGCTGCCTGGTTCCAGTCTGGCGTTCCACTGAAGGTTCCCGACCGTGACTTCGTGGCCGTTCTGGAGGTGAGTGACGTTGAAAATGGAGTCGATCTGTTCCTGCCCCGGAAATGTCCAGCGCAGGTTCCAGCCAGAGGTTGCCGGACCGTTGTAGTTGAGGTGAACCCGGTGAACAGCCCCCGTCTGCCAGCTGTGTTGAATGATGTATTCCACCTCACAGAGTGAGTCGGCTGCCGCCGTACCGGAGAGGGCACTGCCGCACAACAGCAGGGCCAGTCTGGATTTAGTCTTCATAGCACACGTTTTTAATCCTGTACTGAAAGTGAAACACGGCCACCACAAACCACGGGTAGCAATGAATTGGGGCCCGAACTGCGGGCATCGGGATTCAATGGATGACTTCCGAATCCGTGACTGCGTACCGGGAACGGCTCACGGCGGGGCGATTCTCTGCCGCGCGGGCCTGTCGATCACAAAGCGTTTGAACGGCTCGAGGAACAGCTTGAAAATAATCAGCATCACGAAGCATGTGCTGGCGAGCATCAGGAAATAGAACGCCAGGATGTTCTCCACGCCGGTGGTGAAATTGAGGGAGCGGGCGATACCGAGAACCAGCGGGAAACCCCATGAAATGATCGAAATACTGGAGAAAGTGAACATCATTGCCTTCTCGTCCACGTTCACCCGGTAGAACAGGTACCTGCCGAGATTGCGGTCGAGAATCGGGAAGACCTTGTGGTGGAGGAAATAACCGTTAACGGTCAGTACCACGACGATGGTCACCTTGGCCCACACCTTCGGATTGCCCAGCAGTTCGGGCTGGTGCTGCCAATAGAGCCACAGGAAGGCGAGCCCCGTGATCCAGAGAATCACCAGGCCAACAGTGACCAGCCTGGCAATGAAATGAAAGAGGACGAGTTTCTCGGGGGTGATGCGGTCGAGATAGAAATAACGAAAGGCGATAATGTCCAGGGTGAGGGCACCACCGACGCCAAAGGCCAGCCCGAGAAGATGGCCGGCAATCAATGCCGTCTTGAGTGTTTCCACGGGAAGTAATTCCATAGCGCCTTCTCCCTGAGCTGCTTTCCCGACCCGACACATCCTGCTTCGGGTTCATCCTGTTCGCGCCACCAATTATGAATTTATGGTCATAATTAACAGCGACTTACGGGGCTTCCTGAATTGAAAACCGCGGAAAGTATATGGACTTGGCGTGAAAAAAAGACAGGGTTGGACACGAAGGGTGTGAGATTTATCAAGCGATCTCAGGAAAGGAGATACTCAAACGCCCGTTTGACACTCCTTGTGGTCTTTCGGGTTCAGTATTAACTTGTCGCCCTTGTCGACATGATTTTCCTCGAAAAAGCCCGCGTTCACCTCGAGAACCATCCGGTGTGACACGCCAGGCTCCCAGGTCGGACAGAGAATGGCACTTGGGGTTGTGCACGGGGTCATGGTATCCGTGTTAATGATGACACCCTGTTCATCAAGCCAGGCGATATCAAGGGGAATGCGGGTGCGGTACATCCAGAAACCCGCGTTGGCGGACCTTTGATCCTCATAGAGAAACACCATGCCCCGTTCCGGTGGCAGGGATTTCCGCTCCATCAGGCCTATCCGGCGCTGGCGATCCGTTGTCGCCCTCTCAAGCTTCAGGTGCACGGCACCGCGGTCCGTCACCAGGCAGGCCGGGCGTGCCTCCAGGAACTGGGGCGGGCCCTCATCCGCGCTGACAGCGGGAATGGCAACGCAGATCAGCGCAAGCAGGATACACTGCCGTAAAAGGGCCATGGGCCAACCTCAGGGTTTCAGGCGATAGCCGGTGCGGAAGATCCAGCTGATCAACACCATGCACAGGGTCAGGAATACCAGGATCATGGCCACACTGATGCCGATATGGATATCGGAGACACCATAGAATGCCCATCGGAAACCCGAAATCAGATAGACCACCGGATTGAACAGGGTGATGGTCTGCCAGACCTCCGGCAGCATATCGATGGAGTAGAAGGTGCCACCGAGAAATACCAGTGGCGTGACGATCATCAGGGGCACGATCTGGAGCTTTTCGAAGCCGTCGGCCCAGATTCCGATGATAAAGCCGAACAGGCTGAAGGTGATTGCAGTCAGCACCAGGAACGCCAGCATCCAGAAGGGATGGAGTACGCTGTAGTCGACGAACAGCCGGGCCGTGGCGAGGATGATCAGCCCCAGAATCACTGATTTGGTCGCAGCGGCGCCCACGTAGCCCAGCACCACTTCCACATAGGAGACCGGTGCCGACAGAACTTCGTAGATAGTTCCCGAGAACCGCGGCATGTAGATGCCGAAACTGGCGTTGGAGATGCTCTGCATCAGCAGCGTAAGCATGATCAGGCCGGGAATGATGTAGGCGCCATAGCTGATGCCATCAATGTCTCCCATGCGTGAGCCGATGGCCGAACCGAACACCACGAAATAAAGAGACGTGGAGATCACCGGTGAGGCGACACTCTGCATGAGAGTCCGCCACATGCGGGCCATTTCAAACTTGTAGATGGCACGGATGCCGTACAGGTTCATAAACACACTCCAGAACAGGGCAGGCCGGACCGGTCAGTCATGGTGGACCAGTCCCACGAAAATCTCTTCCAGGGAGCTTTCCCGGGTCTGCAGATCCCGGTATTCCACCCCCAGCTCTCCCAGCGTCCGCAACAGCAGGGCCACACCGGCCTGCTCCTGCTGGCTGTCGAAGGTGTAGATCAGCTCGTAGCCGTCTTCCGACAGTTCAATGGGCTGATCCACCAGTTCCGGAGGCAGGGTGTCCAGGGGGTGTTGCAGGTGCAGACGGAGCTCCTTGCGTCCGAGCTTGGACATGAGCCTGGTCTTTTCCTCCACCAGGATCAGTTCGCCGTTGCGGATCACCCCGATGCGGTCCGCCATTTCCTCGGCTTCCTCGATGTAATGGGTGGTGAGAATGATGGTGACCCCGCTTTCACGCAGCTTGCGGACCATTTCCCACATGTCCCGCCGCAGCTCCACATCCACACCGGCGGTGGGTTCATCCAGGAACAGGATGTCCGGTTCATGGGAAAGGGCCTTGGCGATCATGACCCGGCGCTTCATGCCACCGGAAAGGGACATGACCCGGCTGTTGCGCTTGTCCCAGAGCGACAGCTCACGGAGGATCTTTTCGATGTGGGCGGGGTTAGGCGCCTTGCCGAACAGGCCCCGACTGAAACTCACGGTGTTCCAGACCTTCTCGAAGGAATCCGTGCTCAGCTCCTGGGGCACCAGGCCGATGGCAGACCGGGCGGCGCGGAAGTCCCTGAGGATGTCGTGGCCGGCGGCTTTGACACTGCCGCTGGATGGATTCACCAGGCCACAGATAATGCTGATGAGAGTGGTCTTGCCGGCGCCGTTGGGGCCCAGCAGGGCAAATATCTCGCCTTTCTGGATATCCAGGTCAATGTTCTTGAGGGCCTGGAAGCCGTCTTCATAGGTTTTGCTGAGGTTCTGTACCGAAATATCCGGTTGCACGCCAGGTTACTCCGTCAGCAGGATGGGAAAAGTCGGGCATTTTCGCATGTTATGGGCCGGGTGTCCCGTCCCGCTTGGCACCCTCTCTATTCACCGGCACAATGCATGCTCTTCTCGTTGGTCCCCGAAAAGGCAGTATTTTGCATGCGTGGTCTGTTGGTACTACTTCTGATTGTCGGCCTTGTGGCCCTGATGACCCTGGGTCCCCGTTGGCTGGGCAGGGATGGCGAGGTGGCCGGCTCGTCATCCGAGCTCCCCGGGGAGGGCGACGAGTCCCCCTGCCATCCTCTGTCTGAAACCTGCACCTGGCCGCTGGCTGACGGCCCCGCGTCCGTCTCCATGAAGCCTCTGGAGCAGAATGAACTCTCGCTAGAACTCAAGCTGCCCGACAACCCGGATCGGGTGGTGATGATTCTGCTCGGTGTCAGCATGTACATGGGCGAATACCCTGTGGGAATGCAGAAACAGCAAGCCGGCCGTTATCACGCCACCTTCGTCCCGCCCTTCTGCACCACCGGCCCGGAGATGGTCTGGCAGGTGACCTTTGAGGTGGACGGCCGCCGACTGGACACCGGGCCGGGCCTTGTCTTCAGTCCCTCGGAGGCCTTTGAGAGCTGACGCCGCCCGGCTTACCCGACCTAACAGGTGGGCATGGTCTGCAGGGCGAGCCGGCTGCGAATACGTCGGGACAGGGAATCGATACCGATATTCAGCATGGCGGTGATCAGGATCAGAATGATCGCCTTGTCGAACTGGATGTTCTGGATGGCGCTGTCAACATAGAAGCCGAGGGTGTAGATGCCCAGAATGCCCAGGATCGCGGTTTCCCGCATGATGATTTCCCACCGGTAGAACAGGAAGGCCAGGAACGAAGGATAGACCCGGGGTATCAGCTCGTAGCCATACCGCAGCACGCCTTTCGGGGCGTCCGGGCGAAGCCGGATGCCATTGGTCTGACGGCCGATCAGGTGACCGATGATACCGCCATTGTGCAGAGCGAGCGCAACCACTGCGGGCAACATGGAGGGTCCCCATAGCTGCAACAGGATATAGGCGAGGATGTACTCCGGCGTTGACCGGGCGATGACCAGCAGCACGTGCCCCCCGGTGCGGGACACCCGGTTCCCGAAATGCCGAGAAATCAGAGGGAAGGCCAGTAATGTGACGAGGCCGGTGGCCACCAGGGCTATCTGGGTCAGCACCAGGGTGTTCCAGATACCGGGAAGGGCCTGGTTGACCACAAGGTCGGTTATCCAGGGCCAGAACTCCTCGCTGCCATAGCCAGTTCTCAGGGGAGCAGGCACGATATCCTCGGTGAAGAACCGCTTGACGTTACCCCAGATAATGGGCATCCCATCGCCCAGGAAGAAGGGGGAGGCAATGACATACAAGGGCAATAGCTTCGGACGAACCCACAGGGGGATAGTGGCGATAAGCACGTAGAAGAGGATCAGGACCGCGCCGGCTTCGGAGTAGAACCCCTGGGAAAACGAAGACTCAAGATAGAAGCCGAGGGTCGGTAGTCCGACAAAACCGAGAATCGCACTGGAGCGGAGGCCGCATTCCAGCCGATAGGACGTGTAGGTGCGGATCTGTTCCCAGCAATCGGGAATCCGGGCGTAGATAAAGGCAGAGAAAACGCCGGTGCGCACTGGCAGCAGGTTGCGGGGCTCCGGGTCAACCTGGTCCAGAATCTCGCTGTATACCTTGGCAAAAATCCCGGCGTAGGGGATGGCGATGGCCAGCACCCCGGTCAGGGGGTGGAAGCCGAAGAACTGGAGGAAAATCAGGGCCCAGAACAGTTCGTGGATGGCACGGATAAAGGCGCAGAATGTGCGGACGATCCGGATCCGGTACACCAGCGCCAGCAGGAAGCCGGACAGGGCGCCGATGGTGACGCCGACAAAGGCAAAGGCCACCGTCCGCAAAAGTGCGGTGGCGAGACCCTCACTTGAAAAGAAATCCGGTGTCACCACGCCCAGGAAGAACTGCAGCAGATCCTTCCAGGGGTTACTGGTGGTGATCGCAATGTCCGATACCGCCAGGCACGCCAGGGCAACCGCAACGAACATGAGACTGGTGCGGGCGGTCCGGGAGTGGCTCATGGGTACGTTGGGCCAGCGCAGCATCAGAGATAGTCCATCAGTCGTACAGTGGTCGGATATCGGCGGGCGTCAGGTCACGGCTTGGTGCGTCCAGGGCTATCTTGCCGTTACGGATTCCGATAATTCGGGTGGTGTGGTCCAGGGCAAGCTCAACATCGTGCAGGGCCACCACAAAGGTGGAAAATCGCTCCTGAAGCAAAGTCATGACCAGGTTCGCCATGGGCCCGTCGAGGGCCGAGACCGGCTCGTCCGCCAATAGCAGGTCCGCCTCACGGTACAGCGCCCTGGCAATGGCCACGCGCTGCCGCTGGCCGCCGGACAGGCTCGCGGATGGCTTCCAGAGCTTCTCGCCCATGGAGAGGCGCTCAAGAATGCCGGTTACCTCCGCCCGGTCCTTGCGGAAGGGACGAATAAGGGTTGCCAGGTTATAAAGCGCGCTGTGCTGGTCCAGCCGCGCCATGTAGACGTTATGGAAAACCGGCAGGGCATTCACCAGTCCCAGTTCCTGGGGAACCAGCGCGGCCGTATCGTTGACCCGGTCATGGATCAGCCGGATAAGGGTGGATTTGCCGGCGCCGCTGCTGCCAACCAGGGCAATCCTTTCGCCCGGGTTGACGGTAAAGGACAGCGGGCCCAGCACCCGCTGCCCATTGTAGAAACCGGAGAGTCCGGTCAGTTCGAGCGGCGCATCCATTAATTGACCAGGCCCAGGGACTCCGCCGTATCTTCGATGGCATCGTAATCTTCATTGGAGGCGGGGATAAAGCCCTTGCGGGGGAAACGCTCCAGCAGCTCGGGGTCGTCCATATTCAGTAACGCCTGGGTGACCCGCTCCTTGAAGCCGTCACCAAATCGCTCATCGACGTCGCCGCGAATGGTCCACTGGTAATCCGCGTAATAGGGTGTTTCCCAGATGACCTGAACCTTGTTGGTGTCCACGGCATTTTCCTTGACCTGACTTTCCCAGACCTTGTAGTTCACCGCACCGATGTCATAGGTTCCCGCCTCAACCAGCCGGATGGTGCGGGTGTGATTGCCGCTGAATCCGACCCGGGAGAAAACCTCATCCGGGGCCTCACCGAACGCTTCCCGGATGTAAAATTCCGGCATCAGGCGACCGGAGGTGGAACCCTTGGAGCCAAAGGTAAAGGTCTTGCCGCGCAGCTCATCGGTCAGCTCAGCCATGCGCTCAAGTCCCGACTCATGATTGGCAATGAAAAAAGTCTGGAAATCCGGATCTTCCACACCCTGGGCAATGGCTTCCGAACCGGGTACCAGGCGACGTGCCTGAACCCCGGAGAGGCCACCGAACCAGGCCAGCTGCACCTGGTTGTTGCGGAAGGCGGAGACCGCCGCGGCATAGGACTTCACGGGGATATAGCGAACCTCGACCCCGAGTTGCTCCTCGAGATACTCTTCCACGGCGCCGAAGCGCTCGACCAGCTTGGTCTCATCCTGATCGGGAATAGCGGTGAACACGAAGGTCTCGGCGGCTGCCGAAAACGCAAAGCACGCCGTGGCGGCGGCTACCGTAGCCAGGCCAATGATTTTTTTCAGCATGGGGAGTCATTCCTTGAATTATGGGATGGGTTGTCTGTGATGATACTTTACGATGGCCGAATCGGATCAGCTCAACGTACGACAAACTGTGTAGCACATAAATGGTAGCAACTAAATGAAACTACTGCTATTGACGCCAGCCCCCGAAGGATCCCTGGCCGGGAACCGGGCGACCGCCGAACGTTGGGCCGGACTGCTGGAGAAAGCCGGTCACCGGGTGAAGATTGCCACAAACTACGACAGTGAACTTGCGGACGCGGCTGACTTGCTTATTGCTCTTCATGCCTGGCGCAGCCATGAGGCAATTGCCAGCTGGCGACGAGCGCAGGGGAACAAGCCGCTTATCGTGGCCCTCACCGGCACCGACCTCTACCGGTTCCAGTATACCCATCCGGATGAGACACGGCCGGCCATGGCGGCCGCGGATGGACTTATCGTGCTCCATGAACTGGCGTGGCGGGACGTTCCGGAAGATCTCCAGGACCGTATCACGGTTGTTCTCCAGTCCGCCCGGGCGGCGGACCCCCAACCGCCGCAAGAGGACCAGCAGCATTTCGATGTCTGCGTGATCGGCCATCTTCGCGAGGAGAAAGATCCCCTGGCAACGGCGCGGGCGGCGGGCCTTTTGCCCTCTGCCTCCTGCCTCCGGGTTCTGCACGCGGGCAAGGCCCATGACAGTGACTGGGAGCAGGCGGCACTGGATGAAATGGCCGCCAACCCCCGGTACCACTGGCTGGGAGAGATCAGTCGCGAACAGACGCGGAACCTGCTGGCCAGCAGCAGGGCCATGGTCATCAGTTCGATCATGGAAGGAGGTGCCAATGTGGTGTCCGAAGCCTGCCGTGCCGGACTTCCCGTAATCGCTTCGGACATTCCCGGGAACCTGGGCCTGCTCGGCGAACACTACCCCGGCCAGTATCCGGTGGGGGACGTGCGCAGACTGTCGGAGTTGCTGGAGCGGGCGGAGAATGATGCCGAATGGCTGGCCACCCTCGGAACCATCGTGAGTGACCTGGCAGGCAGGTTCACCCCCGAGCGGGAACAGGCCTCCCTTGAGGAGGCCCTCCGCCGGGTCAGTCCCTGAGGGTGATCGGCTCTATGGCGTCTCCCTGTGGAGTGACTTCGCCGATGATGGCAGTAACGGGATAGCCGAGGGCCCTCAGCTCCGCGACACAGGCGTCCGCCTTGTCAGCCGGTACACTCGCCAGCAGTCCGCCCGCGGTCTGGGGATCGAAAATCAGCGGGTACTGGGGATGATCGACCCACCGGTCCTGATCCTTGATGCCACGGCGCAGGCGGATGTTGGCCGGCTGCAGGGAACTGAGAATACCTTCGGCAGCGGTTTCCGCGGCACCCGGCAGAATCGGAATGGCGGACAGGTTCAGAATCGCATCCACACCAGAGGGACGGGTCATTTCCACCAGGTGACCCAACAGCCCGAAACCGGTAACGTCGGTGCAGGCCTGGGCGCCGTACCGGCGAAGGCAGCGGGCAGCCTCCAGATTGGACTGCACCATGGATTCCAGGGCGGCGTCGATCCAGCGGCCACGGGCAGCCAGTCGGGCATGGGCCGCAAACAGGGTGCCGGTACCAATGGCCTTGGTGAGTATCAGTTTGTCGCCGGCCTTCAGGCCGCCCTTGCTCATGACCTCGTTCGGATCGATCAGCCCGTTGACGGCGAAGCCCAGGGCCAGTTCACGGCCTTCGCCGGTGTGGCCGCCCACCAGGGCGCACCCGGCCTCATTGAGAACCTCGACAGCGCCGGACATCATCTGGAAAACCACGTCTTCCACTTTCGATTCGATGCCATAGGGCACGGTGGCGACCGCGGTGGCGCTCTGGGCTTCCGCGCCCATGGCAAAACAGTCACCCAGGCTGTGGTTGGCCGCCACTTTGCCGAATACATAGGGGTCGTCGATGAAGGCCCGGAAAAAGTCGACGGTGTGCACCACTGCCTTGCCAGGCGGTACCTTCAGCACGGCGGCATCATCCGGAGCGTGGAGCCCCACCAGGATGTCATCCCGCTCGATGGGGCGAAGCTCCCCCAGCGCCCGCGACAGCACGGTACTGCCCACCTTGGCACCACACCCGCCGCAGCGCATGGCGACGGCGGAGATGGCCTGGGAGGCCTCCTCCGGATTCTGGGCCGCGGCGGTGTCGGGAAGGGTGGACGACTCTTCCATGGGGGGCAGGTCGTTGAACTTCTTCATGAAGCGGCGATCGATCCAGTCCTTCCAGCGCCAGACCAACCGGCCCTTGAAAAAGCGGTCGCCACGGGAGGCGATGGCGTACTTGTCGCCAGTACTGATCAGTGCCAGCCAGTCCTTCTGGGGCTGGAATGGCTTCGGCTCCTTGCCGAGGGCCCGTCGCCGGAGGTTGTCGGCCAGGGGCGGCCCCTGACGGACAGCGAATACACCGGCCTTCTCCCGGGGGTGATCCACCACGTTGGCAATGTCGCCCGCCGCAAAGACATCATCGTCCGACTCGGTCTGCAGGGTGTCACGGCAACGGATAAAGCCGCCTTCGTCCAGATCCAGCCCGGTATTCCGCAGCCATTCCGGGCCGCCGGCGCGGGTGACCCAGAGTATTTCGTCGAGGTCGAAGCTCTGGCCGGTCTCCGTACCCAGGTGGCCGGCCTCCAGCTGGTTGACGGCGGAGCCCAGGTGGATATGGACGTTGCGCTTGCGCAGCGTGGCCTCGAAGGCCTTGCGGACCTTGTCATTGTGGGTGGGCAGCAATTCCGGGGCCTGGTCGAACAGGTGAAAGGACAGCTGCTTGGGATCCTTGCCCCGGGCACGGTATTCGTTCTGCAGGCGGTACTGCATGGCGAGGAGGAGTTCCACGCCACCGGCGCCGGCGCCAACGACGCCGATGCTCATGGGGCCTTCGTGAGTCTGGGCCCGCTCCAGAAGGTTCAGCCAGCGGGCATTGAAACCATGGATGGGCTTGACCGGCACCGCATGTTCGCTCGCCCCCGGAACCTCGTTGACCCTGGGTGTTGAGCCAATGTTGATGGACACCAGGTCGTAGGGAACCGGCGGACGTCCACGGCAGATTATCCTTCGATTGGTCCGGTCGAGGCCAATCGCCTCATCACGATAGAAGCGCGCGCCCGCGAACTCGGCGAGATTGCTCAGGTCAATGTGGCACTCGTCATAGGAATAATGGCCAGCGACATAGCCCGGAAGCATGCCGGAGTAGGGCGTGTGGGTATCGCGACAGATCAGCGTCAGGCGAACGCCCGGCACCGGTTTCATCGCAAAACGCTTCAGGACTCCAACGTGGCTGTGGCCACCCCCTATCAATACGATGTCACGCAGTACCGGTTGTTCAGTTACCTTCATCCGATCAGTTTCTTCGCTTCGTCGGGCCAGTCCCTGAAGCCTTTCATGGAGGAGAACTGGTTAAGCGTCTCCTGCTCGGCTTCGGTGGGATTGGCGATCTGGTTAATGGAAGTAATACCTGCCCCCTGAAGTTTCCGGGCCGTAGCCGGACCGATGCCCTTGATACGGGTCAGGTCCGACAGGTCATTACCTTTTGCCGCTGCGGTAGCGGTGGCGCCCGCCTGCTTGGCGACAGCACCGGTGTTCTTGGTGGTCTTCCGGGCCGTGCTCTTGGCCTTACCGGCCGTGGCCTTGGCCTTGCTTGCGGTGGTCTTGCCGGCCTTTTTGGCCGTCGACGCAGTTTCGGCCGCCTGATTTTCCAGTGAACGGGTCACGGATTTCTCGCCACGCTCCGCTTCTTTCTGGGCAATGCCGAGACGGTCCATGACCTGCGCCTGGATCTTCTGGAAGTCGTCCATCCGGCGGTCGAGCTCGTCGTGAAAGCGCTTCATTTCCCGCTCACGAAGGTCTTCAACGTCCTTCATGAGTTTCCTGACCGGCTCCTGCACCTGGGTCTGGAGTGCGTCCAGCTGCTTGAGGGCGTCGTCCACAAGCTTCTCGATCTGGGTCGAGGTTTTCTCGAACTCCTTGTTCACCTTCTTGACGATCTTGTCCACGTTGGGCCGGGACTTCTGGGTTTTGCTGGTCTTGCTGCTCTTAGCCATGATGCCACTCCATGTTCACATGTTACGACGAGCCTGAGGGTATACCGTCACGGGAGCGAATCGGATTACCCCAGATGGTTAAAACGCGGTGCCGAGCGGAGATCTGGCCCACTCGCAATTCAGAGGGCGCCGATCAGGCAGTCGCACTCAATCCGGTGTTCTCGCGGCGGGAGAGCAGGTTCAGCTTGCGGTCGACGACATCACGAATGCGTTTCAGCTGCTCCGAACTGTCCGCCTTTGGTCGGAAGTCACTACCAATAAAATCAATGGAATAGAAGAAATTGCTGCAGTACTTTCTGCGCTCAGTGATCAACCCGGTCAGGCCGGAAGCCCGAAGGTTCTCAAAGGGCATCTCCATTTCCAGTTCGAGCCCTAGGGTATCCCCGGGCTCGAACACTTTATCGGTTTTCAGGACACACCCGAACTGATTCAGATCAAACAGGTGCGCTTCGACCCGTTCCTTGCGAAACAGCCCTTTCCTGAGTGTGAATCGGGCGATCAGGTCGGGCAGGGGGATCGCATAGCGTTTATCTGACATCTGCATTCTGCTTTCCATGGTACTCACCCATGACGGATCGGCCGTCAAATACGGGGGTTGTTATCAGTTATGTTTACTCTCAGGATGGCTAAACCTTAGCCACTGTACGAGCCATTGGCAATATATTCAGCGCCGTAGCGGTGCTTTTTAATGCGCCTTACCGCCCGTTTCCGGTAATCAGTCCTCCACGATATCGTGATCGGTATCGTTGGTATGGATCGTGTACAGGTCCGTGCGCCGATCCTTGAGATTGGTGACCGAGCCTTCGTTGCGCACCAGCTTGAGCTTCTCCAGGTCGAGATCCGAGAACATGATCATCTCGGTATTCGGCGTGGTCTCCGCCATGACGGCGTCATGGGGGAAGGCAAAATCCGATGGCGAGAAAACAGAGGACTGGGCGTACTGCACGTCGAGGTTCTCGACCTTGGGCAGGTTACCCACGCTGCCGGTTATGACCACGTAGCACTCGTTTTCGATCGCCCGGGCCTGGGCACAGTGGCGCACCCGAAGATAGCCGTTCTTGGTGTCGGTCCAGAAGGGTACGCAGATAATGTCCACCTCCTGGGCTGCCGCCATCCGGCCAAGCTCCGGGAACTCGATATCGTAGCAGATCATGATGGCGACCCGGCCCACATCGGTGTCGAACACCCGGAACTTGTCGCCCCCTTCGATCACCCAGTCCCGACGCTCGTGGGGGGTGATGTGGATCTTGCGGTGCTCGTCCACCCGACCGTCCCGGTGGCAGAGATAGGAGACGTTATAGACCCGGTCGTCATCCAGAAGCGGCATGGAGCCGGTAACGATGTTGATGTTATAGCTGACTGCCATCTCCGACATTTCATTGAGGAACTGTTCGGTGAAGCCGGCCAGGAAGCGTATAGCCCGGGTCTGGTCCATCTGGTCGGTCAGACCCATCAGGGGTGCGTTGAAGAATTCCGGGAAGATCGCAATGTCGCTCTTGTAATCGGACAGGGCGTCGACAAAGTATTCCACCTGTTTGAGCACCTCTTCCACCGAGGTGAACTCACGCATCTGCCACTGCACGGCGCCCAGGCGCACCTGGGTCTTGCGGGTATTGATCACCGTGGAGGGTGGGGTATAGAGGATATTGTTCCACTCCAGCAGGGTGGCGTAGCCCAGGGATTTCTGATCTTCCGGCAGATATTTGTGCATCAGCCGGGTGACCTGGAAGTCGTTGGACAGCTGGAAGGTCAGGATGGGATCGTAGATTTCCTTGCGGTCCACCCGCTCGATGTATTCGGCCGGCGTGTACTGGTCGGAATACTTGTGATAATTGGGAATCCGGCCCCCGGCGAGGATGGCCCGCAGGTTCTTGGATCGGCACAGTTCCTTTCGGGCCTCGTAAAGCCGGCGGCCAAGACGGTAGCCCCGATAATCCGGATCAATAAAGACATCCAGCCCGTAGAGCGAGTCGCCATTCGGGTTGTGCCAGATTTTCTCGTTGCGGAGGATCAGGTCATCGTAGGTATGGGGGTTACTGAAGCGCTCGTACTTGACGCATACGGTCAGCGCCACCGCTATCAGCTCGTCGTGATCCTCGATACACATCTGGCCATCCGGAAACTGATCCACCAGTGCCTTGATGGTGTCTCTCGGCCAGGCTCCCCCGATATCGTCGTACACACGGTCCATCAACACCTTTAGCTGGTCATAGTCATCTTCGGTGAGATTGCGAAGGCTGAGGTGAAGTTCTTCGTGTGGCATGGGGGAACAGCTCCTGTCAGTGTCTGGTGGGGAATACAAGCCCCGCGTCTGAGAGTATAGACGGTTACGAGGGCTTTCCCGAACTGGACGTCAGGCGGGCAATTGTTTGCGCCGGACCTGCAAGAATGCCCAGGCGGGGTATCCTAACAGACCAAAGCAAAGACTTCGCGCCCGGGGCCCCCGATAAGCGCGGTCACGTCGACCAGGGAAACGGACGAGCGCGGTGGAGCAAAGCGCCGTCCTGCTAATGCGAGTTTCTTTCAATGCGCGTGCGGAGAGTTTCGAAAAGCTTCCGGCTCAGGGAATCCGGGTCGTCGCTGAGGTAGGGATTCTCCAGTTTCAACATGGTCCGTTGCCCGAGGTTCAGTTCGGTCACCGCGCGGCCATAGAAGACCGCCAGAAAGATGCCGAAGGTGCCATTGGCGATGGCCCGTTCCATGCCCAACTGGAGCCGCTGGGCGGTCTCATGGTCGTCCTTCGCCAGGAAAAAATAGGAGGGCATCGGATAGGCCAGCAACAGGTTCGGTTCGACAACCAGCCCGTGGTGCTGAACGCGTTCCATATCGTAAAGAACTTCACTGACACCCCGGGCGAAGCAGTCAAAGCGGCCACGTTCGAGCATGTCGAAAAGATTTTCGAAACGGGTGTGGGTGACCACCTGAATGCCGTTGGCCTCCAGAATTGTGGTGTCCGGCCAGTGGGTTCCCTGGCCGATGGTCAGGCCGCGGTCACTGAACTCCTTCAGGCTTCGGACCCCGGCAAAGAGCTTGACCTTTTCTTCCTGGACCACGCACACGCGGAAACCCAGCAGTCCCCCGTCAATGGGGATCGGAACCTCATAGAGGTCCCGCTCCCGTTCCGGCGAGGTGGCGACATTGATGATGGAAAGAGGACGGTCATCCTCCCGTTTAAGCTCCAGCAACGCACGGCCCTGAACCATCTCAGCAGAGCGCTGAATACGATATGCGCCATACTCCGGAGTCTGGTCAAACGCAATCCGGAGCAGGGACAGGACGGCGGGATTGTCGTAATTCCGGTACCAGAGCGTGTAGGTGGTCGGCTCACCGGGGGCGTCGGCCGCAGCCCCGAAAGCCAGAAGGGGAGCAATCAACAGTGCCGTGACCAGAGCATGTGCCGGCGACCGGCTCCTGAAGCACCTTGAACCCGAAAACGTCCGTTTCATGCAGCATTCCATCTTGCCCGAGAGACTCTCTGAAAACCCAGTGTAGCCGTGTTTTCGCAAGGACGGGCGCGCGCGTTCCCAGACGGCTCAGATGCCTGAGTGTTCTTCCTGTCGCTGGACGGAGCCTTGCGATTGCTCCAGTTCGCCCAGCACCTCGAGGAAGATCGCCCCATAACGCTCCAGTTTCGCGGCACCCACCCCGCTGACCTGCGCCATTTCCTCGAGGGTGGCTGGCCGACGCTCAAGGATTTCCTGGAGGGTGGCGTCGTGGAAGATAACAAAGGGTGGAACACCCTGCTCGTCAGCCAGTTCCTTACGCCGGCGACGTAAAGCCTCCCAACCCTCGGGATCGGTAATGGGGGCCTTGTTGCCGGCTCGCCCGGCGGAGGTTTTGCTGACCGCCTTACGTTCCGGGTCCTTCCTGAGTTCCAGTGCGACTTCACCTCGCAGCACGGGACGGCAGCTTTCGGTGAGCTGCAGCGCGCCGTAGCCCTCCGGATCGGCCCGCAGGTAGCCATTGGCCACCAGCTGCCGGAATACCGATTTCCACTGGGTGGCTGTGAGTTCCGCGCCAATCCCGAAGGTGGTGATGGCCTGGTGTCCGGCCTGCCGGATGCGCTCATTATCCACGCCCCGGAGGACATCAATCACGTAATTGACGCCGAATCGCTGACCGGTGCGGTAGACGCAGGACAGGGCCTTGCGAACCGCATCGGTGCCATTCCAGGTTTCAGGCGGCGTCAGGCAGGTATCGCAGTTGCCGCAGCGTTCGTCCAGCTGATCGCCAAAGTAACGCAGCAGGGCCTGGCGGCGGCAGGTGGTGATCTCACAGAGCCCGAGCATGGCGTCCATTTTCTGTCGTTCGACACGCTTGAAGGTATCGTTGCCCTGTGACCCCTCCAGCATCTGCCGGAGCTTGATTACATCCTGCAGGCCATAGACCATCCAGGCGGTAGACGGGTTGCCATCACGGCCCGCGCGGCCGGTTTCCTGATAATAGGCTTCCAGGCTCTTGGGCAGATCCAGATGGGCGACAAAGCGGACATCGGGCTTATCGATGCCCATGCCGAAGGCGATGGTGGCGACGACAATGACGCCGTCCTCCCGCAGGAAGCGCTCCTGATTATGTGCCCGCTGCTCCGCCGGCAGGCCCGCGTGGTAGGGAAGGGCTGTGTAGCCGTTCTTCTGGAGCAGGGCCGCGGTTGCCTCCACCTTGTTGCGGGACAGGCAATAGACAATGCCGGAGTCCCCGGGGTGCTCACTGCGGATGAAATCCAGCAGCTGCTTGTTGGCGTTGGTCTTGGCGGCTATACGATACTGGATGTTGGGCCGGTCGAAGCCGGAGATGAAATGACGGGCATCCGTCAGCGAGAGACGTTCGGCAATTTCCCTGCGGGTCCTTTCGTCGGCGGTGGCCGTCAGCGCGATCCGGGGAACGTGGCTGAAGCGTTCCGCCAGCACGCTCAGCCCCAGGTAATCCGAGCGGAAGTCGTGGCCCCACTGGGATACGCAGTGGGCCTCGTCAATGGCAAACAGGGACAGAGACGCGTCTTCGAGCAGGGACAGCATGCGAGGCTGCAGCAGGCGCTCCGGGGCGCAATACAACAGGTCCAGTTCCCCCTGGAGCAGGGCATTTTCGATATCCCGGGCCTGCTCCGGGGCAAGGGAGGAGTTCAGGAACGCGGCCCTTACGCCCAGCTGGCGAAGCGCCGCCACCTGATCGTGCATCAGGGCGATAAGGGGGGAGATCACTACCCCCGTTCCTGGCCGAACCATGGCGGGGATCTGGTAACACAGGGATTTGCCACCGCCGGTTGGCATCAGCACCATGGCATTGCCGCCGCCCACCAGTTCATGGACCACATCTCCCTGGAGGGGCCGGAATGACTCATACCCGAAGACCTTGTGCAGGACGTCTTCAGGGCTGGAGGTCGGGGCTACCGGTTTTTCATGGCTGAGGTGATCGAGGTCCGAATAGGAATCCATAATGGGCCATCGGGGACAGAACGAATGAGTCGGAGATGATAGCAAAAACCCGCTGTAAATGTCCGAAGGAAGCATGTTTGCTTTTCTCGCGATACAATGGCGCGGTTTTTTCGTCACGGGCGGCACCGCGCGGTCGCCGGCTACTTTTCAGAAAGCCTACAAAAACAGGATCGTAATGCAGGAATTTGATGCGATTCGTCCTTACGGGGACGACGAGGTCGAGGAAGCGGTCAACCGATTGTCCAACGACCCGGATTTCTTGTTGATGGTCGGCCGGTTCCGGTCCCCCTTTCTTGCCCGGTGGTTTCCAGGGCTGCTGCGCAAGCGTGTGAAGCGCTGGCTATGGAAGAAGTTCGGGGCGGCAAAGACCATCAAGGACATCCAGCTGGCGGTGTCGGAACATACGACGGAGCTGGTGAACAACACCACCACCCGCCTGACGTCCTCCGGCCTTGACCGGCTGGACCCCAGCTCGGCCTATCTTTTTGTCTGCAATCATCGGGATATTGTCTTCGATCCCATGGTGGTGAATCACCTGCTGCACCTGAACGGGTTCGAGACCACCCGGATTGCCATAGGTGACAACCTGCTCAAGAACCCCGTGTTCGCAGAGATGATGCGCCTCAACAAGAGCTTCGTTGTACAGCGGGACATCCAGAGCCCCCGCGAAATGCGCCAGGTGTTCCTGACCCTGTCCGGGTTTATCAATCACAGCCTGGACGACGGCCACAGCATCTGGATCGCCCAGCGGGAAGGGCGGGCCAAGAACGGCGTCGATCTCACCGACCCCGCCATCATCAAGATGTTCTACATGAGCCGCAAGAAGGAGGGCCTGGGGTTCGCAGAGGCCATGAACCGTATGCAGATCGTGCCGGTATCCATCGCCTATGAATACGATCCCTGCGATGAGGACAAGGCACGGGAGCTTGAAATCCGTCAGCGCACCGGCACCTACAAGAAGGCTGAGAATGAAGATTCAGAGCAGATTGTCAAAGGCCTGACGGGCTTCAAGGGGCATGTCCACGTTCATTTCGGGCTCCCGATCCACAATGCTCCGGACAACGCCAGGGAGCTGGCAACGCTCATCGATACCGAGATTCACGCCAACTATCACCTCCATGCCTCCAATCTCGTGGCCTACAACATGAAAGGGTTCCACCCCTCGTCCCACGATACGCCGGAGAAGGTGAGCGAGGAGGTGGTGACCGCCGAAAGCTGGACGCCGGCGGAACTGGAGGCCGCCGAAGAGGAACTGAGCCGGCGGATCAACGCCTGCGAGGAAGCCATCCGGCCCTATCTGGTCGCCATGTACGCCAATCCTGTGATCAGCTCGCTGAGTGCGCAGCAGGCACAGGAAAATTCTTCTGAATAGCGAGGTGCCTGTGAGCAGACTTGACTACATCGAACTGGAAACCCGTCATAACCCTGATGCCGCTGTCATCTGGCTGCACGGCCTGGGTGCCAGTGGCCATGACTTCGAGCCGGTGGTTCCGGAACTGCAGCTTCCCGCAAACGCCGGTATACGGTTTCTTTTTCCCCATGCCCCGGAAATGGCCGTCACCATCAATGGCGGCATGCGAATGCCCGCCTGGTATGACATCAAATCCCTGGAACTGGGCCGCAGCATTGATACCCAGCAGCTGAGGGATTCGGCGCAGGCCGTTGCCGAACTGGTGGAACAGGAGGTCGCGCGGGGCATACCGTCTGAGCGCATTATCATCGCGGGCTTTTCCCAGGGTGGCGCGGTTGCCTATGAACTGGGGCTGAGCTATCCGCAACGGCTGGCGGGCATCCTGGCCCTCTCCTCCTACTTCGCAACGGCGGAGAGTGTCCAGCCGTCGGACGCCAACCGCGATATTCCCATTTCCGTGTTCCACGGCACTCATGACCCGATGATCCCGGAAAAGCTGGGCCGGGACTCTGTGGAAAAGCTCAGGGCCATGGGTTACCAGGCGGATTACCACAGCTATCCCATGGACCACAGTGTCTGCCTGGAGGAAATTCAGGAAATCGGCGCATTTCTTCGCAAGCACCTGAACCTGTGAACCATTTCGTTCACCTTTACCTGGCCCGGCCAACGGTGGAGTCCCGTGTCGGGAACCTGCTGGGGGATTTCGCCAGGGGGGTGAATACCCGGGGACTGCCGGAAGAGGTCCGGGAAGGACTGGATAACCACCGGGCCGTGGACGCCTTTACCGACGCCCATCCCGAGGTAATGGCGTGCAAGACCCGGTTCTCCAGTCAACGTCGGCGGTTTGCCGGAATCGCCCTTGATATTCTGTTCGACCATTACCTGCTCCGGCACTGGGATCGTTTCGGCCACAAAGATAATGAACTATATATCAGTGAATTATATCAAGATCTTGAGGCTGGACGTGAGCTTATGCCCGATCAGATGAGGCAGGTCGTCCGGCGGATGATCGACTACGACTGGTTCAGGGCCTATCAGGACCTGGGGAATGTCGGCAAGGCCATGGACCGGGTCGCGTCCCGGATTCGGTTTCCCCATCACTTCCACGGTGTTATCGAGGAAATCCGGCCCCTGGACAGCGAACTTGAACACCACTTTCTGGCCTTCTTTCCCGATCTCATCGAATTTAACAGGCTGCGCCATAACTGATACCGGGGATGGCGAGGACCGACCTTCCGGGGGCTTTGTCGCCACTCCGTAAATTTCGTGCAAAGGGCTGATAGTGATCTGGATTTCAGGCGGGGTGGTGGGGAACAATCAGTTGTATCAGCCAACAGGCAGGTTCCGATTGCTTTGCTGAGTGCCGGAACCCTGTCTCTGCAGAAGTAGGAGTTTAACAGCCATGAAAATCCGTTTTTCCGGAATGTTGTTTGCCGTCGCCGGCGCTGGAAGCCTGTTGCTGGGTGCCACCCAGGCCAGCGCCGATATGTACAAGTCCGGTGGCGGGAGCCTCTACGCCGGTGCCAATTACACCTTCCTCAACGTCGACGGCAGCGGTATCGATGCGGATCTGGGCATGATGTCGGCGAAGGTAGGGGCAAAAGTCAGCCCTTATCTGGGTGTCGAGGCCCGCGGCGGCTTCGGCGTAGCGGACGACAGCATTGGCGGGGGCACCGATCTGGAGCTGAATGCACTTTACGGAGGTTACGTCACTCTTAACGTTGATAATCCTTCAACGGTAACGCCGTACGTCATTGCCGGCCTGACCCGATACGACTACGAGGTGAGTGGCCCTGGCGGTACTGCCACTGAAGACGAGTCGGACTTTTCCTACGGTATCGGTATCGACATGGCTTTCAGCGACGCGCTGTCGGGCAATCTGGAATACATGCGTTACGGAGACAAGGACGACGTGGAGCTTGATGGTCTGGCGCTTGGTGTGACGGTCAGCTTTTAACCCGGGGGTCTCGGCTGCGCGCTGGCGCAGCCGAATCATTGTTCTGTTGGCAGCGCGGATACCTGGCTTTCCGCATACACGCTCAACGCCTCGGCCAGAACATGGGCGTCCCTGATGGCCGGAGAAAAGGCGACGTAGAGTTCCTCTGTGTAGCCAAGGCCCGCAAAACGTAGCGTTACCGGGTTAACAGTAGTTTTAAGGTAATACTCCAGTACCGCTTCTTCCTCGATAATGGCATCCACGCGTTTCATGGTAAGCATCCTCACCAGCCGGGGCAGAACCCGGTTTCCTTTGAGAATGGCAAGGCGTCTCGGATCCCGTTCGTGGAATCGGATATAATCGTCGTGGAGCCTTCCATAGGAATAGCTCTGGACGACACCCAGCGTGATCGTCTCCAGCGAGTGGAGTCCTTCGAATAGCCAGTTGAACGAGGGCAGGGTATAAAAACTGTGCCTTGCGATGGCGAGGGGCTGTCGCGGGAAGATTAACGCGGGCGACTCATCCGGGCTGGCGCCGACCAGACCGTCGAAGTTGCCCGATTCCACTTCCAGGATGGCCCGACTCCAGGGCATTTCCACGTATTCCACGCGGTAGCCGGCTCGCTGCAGCGCCTCTGATGCCTTGTCCACCAGGTGGCCCTGACTCCTTTCACCCATGCCAAGGCAGTTATGAGGGCACCAGCGGTCACCCACGAGCGTCACCGTCCGCTGACCGGCGAATACTGGCTGCGACAAAATCAGAAAAATGAAGAGCAAGGCGTAACCAAACATCTTGGTCACCTCAGAAGGATACATCCCCATATAGAGTAGCAGATTGATTTCTTGCCGTGTGTTGACCATATTTCAGGCCCGGGTGTCCGTAAAGTGCGGCTCGTTCGTTTCAGCCGCCACCGGCCACCAGGACATCCTCGCATGCTTCAGGAGTCACTGAATGAATTACCGTCGTCTCGGCAATACCGGCCTGAAAGTCTCGCCGCTGTGTCTGGGTACCATGACCTATGGCACCCCGGAGTGGCGGGAGTGGGTACTGGATGAACAGGCCAGTCGCCCTTTCCTGAAAAAGGCACTGGACGCCGGCATCAATTTTTTCGATACCGCTGACATGTATTCAGAGGGAGAGTCCGAACGGGTGGTGGGCCGCGCCCTGATGGACTATGCGGATCGGGAGGAATTCGTTCTGGCCACGAAGGTGTTCATGCCGATAGGCAAGGGCGCCAACCGGGGCGGACTCTCACGAAAGCACATCATGAACGCGGTTGATGCATCACTCCAGCGGCTGGGAACGGATTACATCGATCTGTACCAGATCCACCGGTGGGACTACGACACCCCTATTGAGGAAACGATGGAAGCGCTCCACGATGTGGTCAAGGCTGGTAAAGCGCGTTATATCGGTGCCTCCTCCATGTTCGCCTGGCAGTTCTGCAAGGCCCAGCACGTGGCCGAAATCAATGGCTGGACACGGTTCGTCAGCATGCAGCCAATGTACAACCTGATCTACCGGGAAGAGGAGCGGGAGATGCTGCCGCTTTGCCGCGACCAGGGCATCGGTGTGATTCCCTGGAGCCCCCTGGCCCGGGGTGTACTCGCGGGAAAGGCCCAGGGGCAGGGCGCAAAGACCACCCGCGGCCGAAGTGATGAAAATACCCGGAAATGGCACCTGGGCAGTGATATTGACCAGCCGGTTATCGCTGCACTTGAGGAGATTGCCGAAGAGCGCGGCGTGCCCATGGCCCAGGTGGCACTGGCCTGGGTCGCCTCCAATCCGGTTATCACCGCACCCATTGTGGGGGTGAGCAAGGAGAAGCAACTGGATGACGCCGTCGCGTCCCTGGACATCGAGCTGACGGTGGAAGAAAAGCAGCGCCTGGAAGCGGGGTACGTGCCTCACGAAATTGCCGGACACGCCTGATCAACTATTGACCGATATCAAACGCTCATACCCCTTAATGGGATAAAAATAATCGTAGGTTCGAGCAGGGTTACCCTGGTATTCCGCACGATTCTTTGATACGGGGACGATCATCATGAGCAGACTGAAAGGCAAAGTAGCAGTGGTAACCGGAGGCTCCGTAGGTATCGGGGCTGCCACCGTGACCCGAATGGCGGAAGAGGGCGCCGCCGTCGCCATCCTGGACCGCCAGGATCGGGAGGGAGAAGCCCTTGCGAAGGAACTGACGGATCGAGGCCTGATCGCCGGCTACTGGCACTGTGATGTCACTGATGAGCAGCAGGTCAAACAGGTTCTGGACGACATCGCCGGACACTATGGCAGCCTGACTGTGCTGGTCAACAATGCGGGCATTTCTGGAGCGAACAAGCCAACCCATGAACTGACCGAGGAAGAGTGGGACACCGTCCAGAACGTCAATGTGAAGGGTGTGTTTTTCTGCACCAAGCACGCCATACCCCACATGAAAAGCGCCGGGGTCGGCAGCATCATCAATCTGTCGTCCATTTACGGGCTGGTGAGTGCGCCGGATTTACCCCCTTATCACGCATCCAAGGGCGCGGTTCGGCTGATGAGTAAAACCGATGCCCTGTTCTATGCAACCGAGAATATCCGGGTCAATTCCATCCACCCCGGATTTATCTGGA
The DNA here is from genome assembly GCF_900115285.1 of Marinobacter daqiaonensis. Classification (GTDB taxonomy): domain Bacteria; phylum Pseudomonadota; class Gammaproteobacteria; order Pseudomonadales; family Oleiphilaceae; genus Marinobacter; species Marinobacter daqiaonensis. The sequence goes on along the minus strand of NZ_FOYW01000001.1, from coordinate 442,603 downwards.
CACCGCTGGTTCAGGAACATCTCAAAACCACCGGAATGGATCCCGAAGAAGCCAGGAAGATGACTGCGGAGCTCCACCCTGTGGGTCATTTGGGGGAACCGGATGACATCGCGTGGGGTGCGGTTTATCTGGCCTCCGATGAGTCCAAATTTGTCACCGGCAGCGAACTGGTCATCGACGGGGGTTATACGGCCCGTTAAGGCAGGCCCTGAGCCTTCCATGATTCCGGCGTCATCGGATCGGAATCATGGAAGGCTCATTGGTCACAGCTGAATGGCCCTGGCGGGCTCTAGACGTAGAAGTCCAGATCCTCCTGGGCTTTCAGCAGATCCCGCATCTTGATGGGATCATCACCGAAGAAGAAGATCAGGCCCCAGTGGGTCCCGAAGGCAGACCGGTCAGGAACCGTCTCTTCTGTCGGCGCGATCAGCTCGTGGGACTCGAAATAGGGATGTTCAGTCGTTTCCTTGGGCATTTCCAGCCTGCTGACCACCCGGCGTCTCGGATACACGCCAAAGCAACCAGCGTAGCCCTTCGCATCCACCACTTCCTTCGGGAAGAAAGCTTCCACCTCTTCCTTGGTGCTCTTCGGATCGAACACCAGCATTGAAGCCTGGTAGGCATTGAATCCGTAGGCCCGTTCAATCAGCTCGAAAGCCTTGAAGCCGGGTGGGCGATAGGCGACCTCGCCGAAGTACATTTCACCGTCGGCCGTAACGAAGTACTCCGGGTGAATCAGACCGAACTTGATATCAAACGTCTTGATCAGCAACTCGATCTGCTTGGTTATCGCGTTACGCCAGCTCTCCAGTTCCTTGGTAGCGGGTACGAACACCGAGTAGCCCAGTGTCACGTATTCAGAGATGTTGAGGAACTGGATTTTGCCATCATGGATCCAGGCTTCGACAGCAAATTCCCAGCCGCTGAGGTGACTTTCCATCAGCAGGGGGTATTCCTCGTCCGGAATGAGGTCGATTTCCTCCAGTGTGCGAATCATCCGGTGGCCAAGGCAGCCGGCCTTGTCAAAGGCCTTGACGTGAATCGGGTCGTCCGGATCACCGTCAAGCTTGAGCAGCGTCTGATTGACGCGCTTCATGAAGCGGACGATGTCTTCCTTCTCGTGTGCCTCTTCAAAGATACCGACACGAATGCCACCAAGCTGGGCACGCCGCTTCATCAGAGCTTTGTCGCGGAAGAGGATGGACTGCCCGTACATACGGGGGTTATCGAGAAGCACGGAATTGATGGCGCCGGACCACTCGACGGTTTCCTCGAACAGTGGTATTGCCACGTCGACGCCTTCCGCCTTCAGCCTTTCGGCAATCTCCAGGGACCGGTCATTCAGGCGGATAAAATCCCACGGAATAAAAGGGATGTTGTTGGCGGTACAGAAATCCGCGGCCCAGTCAGGAGCAACGACGATATAGCGGCGGTCAAACTTTTGCGCAGCCTTGATCGCGTTGACGCTCCAGCCAAGCAGGGCGATATAGCCCTTGTTAGGATCCTTGGGGGTCTCGGTTCCGCGAACCGAGTCCATGTTCGGATCGCGCCAGGCTGCTACCTCTTTGGGCAACTCTTTTTCCGATGCCATAGACATTCGATGTTCTCCTTGCTGGTTAACCCGGACAAATTACGCCGATCAGGCGCACCGGGTGAACTGAACGCTCACACAGCGTCGTTTACGGGGGGGATTGGGTAACCCAGGGCGAGGTGAGGCGCTCAGGCTCGTAAATTTCCCACCGGCGGGTACAACGGGTCAGTGCATCCCGGTCTTCAACTTAAATATAGTCGGTGTAGAGGTAAATGGAAGCGAGAGGCCGAAATCGGTCCATGACACGGAGTGTGGCGCCCGGGAATGGCAACTCGGAAAAATACGAAACGTGCCGGTCAGATCTATACAGGATTTAACATAATATACATTATGCGCAGTTAGATACTGCCAGACTTGATGATTGACGGAAATCACAATCTGAAATAATGTTTTGTGAGCTCATACCCCCACTGGGTTCGGCTTGAGCACACGGCCTGTTTTTTACTGGATGAACTACTGCATGAGCTCCACTGCCACTGGTGCTTTGCTTTTCAATCAGGAACTCACCGATTTCCTTCTCGGCCCCATTGCCATAAAAGTTGGTTCCTGCAGCGCAGCCCGGGTGCCCTCGGTATCCCAGGCCTATGGTTGCCGGATATCCCGAGCCACTGGTGAAGTTTGCGTTTTCCTGTCTGAATCACGCTCGACCAGGGTGCTACGCGACCTACGTGAAGGAGGCGCTTTCTCTGCGGTATTCAGTCGCCCGGCAACCCACAGAACCGTGCAGCTAAAGGCCTCCGCCGCGCGGATTCAGCCGCTTGAGGATGGTGATCAGGTTCTGGTCGAACGACATGGCCTGCGCGCTGCTGGTGAGCTGATTTCCCTGGGTTACGCACCTGCGTTTTCGACGGCGTTGATGGCACCTGATATTACCGATGCTGTCTGTGTCTGTTTTCTGCCCGTAGCCGGTTTTGACCAGACACCCGGGGCTGGCGCGGGCCAACCTCTCGGAGCCGGGTAATGAAACCGCTTCTGAGTAGTCTTCGGCGCTGTTTCGAAGGTGCCGTTCCTGCCGTCATCGCTACCTGTGACGAGAACGCCATCCCCAACGTGGCTTACCTCTCACAGGTGCATTACATAGACGAAGAGCACGTCGCCCTGTCGTTCCAGTTTTTCAACACAACGCGCAAGAATATTCTGGCCAATCCCACGGCGACCATTCTGCTGGTGGATCCGGTAACGGCAGAGCACTATCACCTTCATATCTCCTACCTGCATACCGTCTCGGAAGGCCCATTGTTCGAATCGATGAAGGCGCGCCTTGCCGGCATCGCCTCCCATAGCGGCATGAGTGACGTATTCCGGCTGAAAGGCTCTGATGTCTACCGGGTTCAGAGAATAGAACCGGTATCAGGCACTTCGCCGGCATGCTGGGCACCGGTGGCGTCCAGCCCTTTACCGGTGTTGCGGCGCACTATTGAGCGACTTGGGGGCTGCCAGGACCTCTCTTCCCTCCTGGCAGATGCCCTGGCCTGTCTGGCACAGGAGTTCAACATCCAGCACGCCATGGTCCTGATGCTGGACGCCGCTGGCGACAAGCTCTATACCGTGGCTAGTCATGGCTATCTTCACTCCGGCGCGGGTTCGGAAATTGGTCTTGGTGAAGGAATTATCGGCGTAGCGGCCCGTGAAGGCGTTGCCATCCGAATCGGCCACTGCGCAACCGAGTATCTGTATAGCTATGCCGTTCGTGAAAGTTATCTGCAGAATAATGCCTCGGCTGACCTCGAGATGCGTATTCCGGTGCCCGGGCTGGCCAGATCTGGTAGCCAGATAGCGGTTCCCATCCTGCAGGGCCAGCAGCTGATCGCCGTACTGTATGCTGAAAGCCCTGAGGAAATGCGCTTTAGCTGGGATGACGAGGATGCGCTGGTGGCGCTTTCGCACTACCTGGCATTGGCAATCAGATCGCTGGAACGCTGCAGCGATCTTGCCGTTGAGCCCCCGACCAGGCAGCCCGTGTCGAAAGCCGGCAGCAAGCCGGTTGACGTGTGTTTCTACCGGACCGACCAGAGCGTGTTTATCAACAACGAGTACCTGATCAAAGGCGTCGCCGGGGCCATCCTGTGGAAGCTGGTCCGGGACCACAGCGCGCTGGGCCGCGACGAGTTCTCCAATCGCGAGCTACGTCGTGATAATAGCCTGCAGTTGCCGGATGTCGTCGATAACCTTGAGGCGCGGCTGATCCTCTTGCAGCGTCGGCTGGCCGAACGCTGCAATGTCCTGGCAATCGAGAAAATCGGTCGCGGGCGCTTTCGCCTGCGGGTAGCCGGCCCACTAAAGCTTCGTGAAGCTGCCGGATAATCAGGCCGGCTGCACGATTTGCTGCCTGACCACCGGCGCAGCGTGGGGCAGCATTTCCCGCACGGCCTGGACAATCTTCCCAGCTGTCGGGACGGTCGCCTGCTCCAGCACCCAGGAGGCTGCCGCTGGCGCGTCGGGGCCTGTCAGTCGCACCACCGGAGCCCGTAGCGCTTCAAACGCGCGGGTCACGGCCAGCGCGGCAATCTCCGCCGCCATGCCACACAGCCCGCTCGCCTCCTGGACAATGACCAGGCGCCCGGTCTTGCGCACCGACCGCAACACCGTTTCCTCGTCCAGGGGCTTGAGGCTGCGCAGGTCGATAACTTCAGCGCTGATGCCGAACTCCTCCAACTGCTTTGCCGACTCCAGGCAGATATTCACCGTCTTGGCGTAACTGACCAGCGTGACATCAGTGCCCTCGCGCGACACCGCAGCCTTGCCCAGGGGCACCAGGAATTCCGTCTCATCGGGAACCTCGCCACTTGCGTGCAACAGGCTCAGATCGGTGAATACGAGCACCGGGTTGTTATCGCGGATCGCCGTCTTTATAAGCCCTTTAAAGTCCGCCGGGGTAGACGGCATAACGACTTTCAGTCCCGGCGCGTGAACGAACATCGCTTCCAGATTGTGGTTATGCTGGGCACCAACGCACCAGCCGGCGCCGGTCATGCTGAGGGTCACCAACGGGAATTCGTGCTGGCCGCCGGAAAGATAGCGTAGCTTGCCAGCACTGTTGACCAGCGCATCCATGGCGTAGGTCAGAAACGGCGCGAACAACAGGTCGACGACAGGGCGCAGGCCGGTGGCCGCGGCTCCCACGGCCGTACCACTGATCACGGCCTCCGCCAGCGGCGTATTGCGGACGCGCTGCGGACCAAAAGACGCCAGCAGAGCAGCGCGGGACTTAGCCACGCCCTCACCCATCACCATGACGCGGGAATCGCGGTGCATCTCTTCCTGCAGCGCCTGGTTTATTGCCTGTTCTACGTTCAATATCGACATGTTTTTCGTTCCTTATCCGGCATAGACATGCTGTAGCAGTTTTTGTGGGTCCGGCCAGGGGCTTGCCTCGGCAAAGGCCTGTGCGGTATCGGTCTGCCGATGGATCTGTTCCTCGATGGTCCTCAACTCTTTATCCTGCAACAGGCCTTCGGCCTTCAAGCGTGCCTGCATTAACGCAATCGGGTCGCGTTTCAGCCAGCGTTGGCGCTCGACCTGGTCCACATAGGCGAGATCATCCGGCTCTAGATGTCCGCGCTGGCGATAGGTCAGCAGTTCCAGGAATCTTGGCCGGCCATCGGCACGGATTGCGCCAACGGCCTGCCTTGCAGCTTCAAGAACCAGGTCTGAATCGTTGCCATCAATGCGCTGGGTATCGAGCCCATGACCACAGGCCCAGCGGTAGATGGCATCATCGGCCATGGTTTCCAGACGATGCACATAGGCCTGCCACTGATTGTTTTCGCAGACGAACAGGAGTGGAAGCTGCCACTGCACGGCCAGATTGAGCGACTCATGCAGAATACCTTCGCAGGCGGCACCGTCGCCGAAGAATACAACCACCACGCCGCCCTCCTCTCCCTGCCCCATCTTCTGGGCTAATGCCACGCCCGGAGCCAACGACAGGCCTCCGCCCACAATGGTGGAGGTCAGAACGACTCCCAGTTCCCGCGCGGAGACATGGAGGCTGCCACTGTGGCCACCGCAATACCCGTCAACACGTCCCAGCACCTCCGCCATCAGGCGGCCCGGGTCGGCCCCGCGTGCAAGCAGGTGTGCAGCGCTGCGATGGTTCGTGATAATTCTGTCTCGACTGTCCAGAGCGCCCAACACTCCGACAGCGCAAGCTTCCTGGCCGACGCTGGTGCAGGTGCCTGGTACCCCGTTGTTCTGCTGCATCAATGCGAGCCGCTCTTCGTATGCCCGGATGAGCATCATTGTGTCCAGGCCACGCAACCGGGGTTGGGGATGATTTATCGGTGTATCTCTCAAGATATTCATAGCAAAGTCGTCAACCTAAAAGAGGATCAGGGTGTCGCTGCTTGCAGCGGCAGATTCTTGGGGAAGAACTCGATGTACGGGGTGCTGACCGGCTGATCCGGGGCAACGGCAACCGGTACCGGATCGCCGGCCGGCCCGAGGGACCTTACGAAATGGTAAAGGGCCAGCAGGTCTTCATCGTTCATGTCCCGCAAAGCGAACCACGGCATGGGTGGCATCATGGGTGCACGGGCCCGGGCCAACCACTGTTCTTCGTCCATGTCGGCAAAGTACAGCCGCAGATTGGCGGGGTAAGTGGTGCCCCAGGGACCCTGAAACCCAACGTTCATTCCGGTAAGCCACTGTTCCCTGGGAATGTTTCCGGCGGTTTCCGGATAGCCGGCGGTATGGCAGTCGTTGCAACCCGCAATGCGGGCGAGATACTCCCCGCGCTCAATGGATGCATTGCGGGTCTCAGGCGCGCCAGCAATGGCAGGCGCGGATAACAGTGAACCAAGCAGTGCGGCGCAAAAGGCGGGGCGGAAAGCTGAAAATGTTGAGGTAATCATTCCTGAACTCCTCGTGATGTCGATGTCACTCAAGCGGGTTCAGAATACTTCGGGCAGGTTAGGGGCGATGCTAAATCTTGCCTAAGTAAATCCTAAGAAAATATTAAGGACATGGGTTTGGTCATTCTGAATTCGAATCACGATGAGCAGCTAAGATGCGAGGCCCCGCCCACGCCGAAAAGCTCCGGCGGCTTCGGCCGGTAGTATTTGTTCTCCACGCCCTCAGATTGCTCCGCGTATGGCTGGGTCATGACCTCCTGCAGCTCTCGCAGCAAGGCGTAGTCCCCGGCTGCGGCTTGCTGATAGGCAGGCACAACCAACCATTCCTTTAAACTGTACTTCGGGTTGACGAGCTTCATCTGGCTGGAAAGTTCCTCACGAGTACCACGCCGAGTGAGCGAGTTCCATTTTGTAAGCCATGCTGACCAGCGCCTGTCTATTCCTTCGGGGTCTGCAGTATAGGTCGGGCCCTTGTAGAAGCTCTTCTTGAGTGGCTCAATGTCATCTGGCACCGACGAGAGTTCCCGGAAGAACATGGTGTAATCAACACGGGTTTGCATCATCAGCTTTGCCAGCTCGCGGAACAAAGCCGCCTCAAAAACGTCGAGTCCAAGCTTGGTAGCCCACATCTTTTCCATTTGTGCGTGCATCACCACTGGGAAATCGCTCTGAATCTCCTCCAGCTGTCGCAGAGAGTCTGGGTGCCCTGCCACCAAAGGCCGAACCGCCGAACAAAACGAGTGGAAGTTGCGTTCGGCCGCTGCTGGTTGGTTGAGGAACGAGAAGTGGTCTCCGCCACCCGTCCATGGTTGATACTGCGGATCAAACACATCGCAGAATCCAAAGGGGCCATAGTCGAGCGTGAAGCCGCCCGCCGCACAGTTGTCGCTGTTGAAGTTACCCTGGCAGTAGCCAACACGGATCCAGTTCGCTACAAGCGACGCCAGCCGGCTGCGGAACTCACGTGCCAGCAACACCACTTTTTCGGCGGTGGCCAGTGACTGGTCGATAACGTCACCGTACTCACGATCGATCAGGTGCAAGACGATCTTCTCGAGCTCCTCCATCGCCTGAGGGTGTTCCTGCTTGCGGGCTCGACGGCTAAAGAGTTCAAGCTGCCCTACCCGAATGAACGACGGCGCAACACGCGTGGAGATGGCAACGGGCTCGGATATAAGGATATCGGGATCTACTGAGCGTGAGCCCTCCGAATACCAGGGACGCCTGACTTTCTCGGTTTTCGACACGTACAGACTCAGGGACCTTGACGTAGGCACACCAAGTGCGTGCATATGCTCCTGGGCCAGGAACTCCCGCACACTGGATCTCAGAACGGCCCTGCCGTCCGCGCCGCGGCCGTAGGGTGTGCGCCCTCCCCCTTTCAACTGCATTTCCCAGCGCTGCCCGTTGATGACAGCCTCGAGCACCGAAATAGCGCGACCGTCGCCATAGCCATTGCCGGTCTGGAACGGGCATTGCTGGTAGAATTCGTTGCCGAAGATGGAAAGTGCGTAGCCACACGCCCACCCGACGTTGCGCAGAGGCTCCGGAACACGGGATAAGTCGCCGGAGAACATGCGGACGAAGTCGCGGGACTGCGCCATGCCGTCGGCGAAACCCAGTTCGTGAAACAGATTTTTCCCATGCGCGACATACTCGGGATTTTCGATTGGCGTGGGATTGACCGGAACATAGTGCCCCGAGAAGACTTGTCGTGGCTCATGGTCAGCTCCGCTTGCTTTCCCCTCAGGATCACAGTTGAGCGTGTCCATGAGTGAATAATCTGCCAACGTTGCGAGATCGTCGAGGGTCGCGACAGTTGTAGGCGTTTCCCGGGGGTGTCGCTTTATCATAGGGACTCCTCTTGCGTTGGTTTGATAGACTTTGCCATAAGCGAGACCACTTTACGCTTCCTTTGCTTTTAGTGTAACGCTATCAGGCGTCTGCTGTTTGAGGGCTTGTCAGTGAGATGTTGCTGTTCTATGGGTGCAGAGTGTTCCACAAGGCGGCTCATTTTTAAGGTGTCCGACCGAACAGACATGGCCGTGCTCAGGCGTCATAATCGTAGATCAAGTCATCAACAGCTGCGGGGCTGATCACATGGGCATGAAGCTCTCCCCACCGGCAACAAAGTGAATATCGAGGAAGCATGATTAGCAAGTCGAGGGCACTGAAGATCCAACGTCCCTCTCTCTCACTGCTTATGTCCGAGCCCTTTCGCGCCATGACCGAGTTGGCCGGGTACAGTCTCGGGAAGCCCTATTCCGCGAAGCCTGGAGACGGGCATCCAGTCATACTTTTCCCGGGTCTTGGCGCGGACGGGAGATCCGTCGCTCCCTTGCGCGCCTTCTGCAACTCATTAGGTTACGATGCTTTCGACTGGGGCCAGGGATTCAACTTGGGGCCGAAGGGGGATCTGGACGGCTGGCTGGACTCCATCAAGTCACGGATTGTCGATTTGCTTTCCGATCACACCCAACCGGCCACTCTCATCGGCTGGAGCCTGGGCGGATTCTACGCCCGCGAACTGGCCAAACTGATGGCACCGCACGTTCGAGAGGTGATCACACTAGGGACACCGTTCAATGCGGAAGCCGACCACACCAACGTGGGCTGGCTCTTCCGTTTGATAAACGGCAGTCCGTTGGCATACGATCCGGCGTTGAGCCAACGGCTGCGAACGCCTCCACCGATTCATACCACCTCAATTTACAGCCGGTCAGATGGTGTCGTCTCCTGGAAGACCTGTTGCCACCTCGAACGGTCTGATCTCGTGCATGACATTGAAATCAGAGGCAGCCACCTTGGTATGGGCTGGAACCGTGACGTACTAGCGGCGATTGCGAACCGCCTTGCTCAATAACCCCGGGCTCCCCTCGCTCCAGGTTGCCCGCAAGGCAATCGGTTCTCGACTGACTTTCGAAGCATTGCCCGCTGCGATGGCTCGGCATGAAGTGGAACCATTCATTGATCGGGCCTACCCGTTCGCGCAATACCGTGGTGCCTACCAGCGTCTTGCCTTCGCCTCTTAAGCCTCGGTTTTCAAGAGGAACTCACGCTCAACGTCATCCAGTCGATCTTTGCCGAAAAAGAGTTCATCACCGACAAAAAATGACGGACTACCAAAAATGCCTCGCTGAACCGCCTCTTCAGTCGCTTCAACCAACTGTTGCTTAATATCGCTATCCGATAACTTCGCGATGAAGTCATTGGAATCGATGCCTATAGACCCCAATTGCTCGGAGAACACGGACTCATCACCCATGTTCAAACTTTTTTCCCACATGGCGGAAAACACCATTTCTATATAGCGGTCGTAAACTCCGGTCTGCCTCGCCAGAATCGAACCACGCATGAGCATCATAGTGTTGACCGGAAAAAACGGATTTTGCCTGAACTGACTGATGCCATGGCGCTTGATGAAGCGTGTCATCTCAAGTCGTTCGTAAGCCAACTTTGCTGGAACGTTGGCAAAAGCCATCATGGGGGATTGATTACCCGTTGCCTTGAATACGCCACCCAGCAATATCGGTTTCATTTCAAACTCTGCGCCGAGTCGCTTCTGAATTTCAGGGATGCGCCTGTAGGCGAGATAGGCATTGGGACTGCCGAAGTCAAAGTAGAACTCGATCTTGGGATTCATAACGATCTCCATGGGCTCTAGTGATTCCACCACGGCCGATCTGAGAATGACCTGAGATCAAGCTCGTGGGTCCATGTGGAGCGATGTTGGCCGGCGATGTGGAAATAGGTTTCTGCCACTCGCTCGGGCAGTATCAATCCGTCATTTTCCAGGCCGCGTGTTCTGCGCAGCTCCTGGAATTCTTCAGGTCCCAACAGCTTGCCGAGTGTGTCGGGGGCGTCGACCGCACCGTCAATCAGGATATTGGCGACGTGAATACCTTTCGGCCCGAATTCAGCGTTCAATGACTGGCACAGCATCCGGCGTCCGCCCATTGCTGCCGCGTGTGAGTGCTGTCCCGCGTTGCCACGCACCGCAGCGGTTGGCGAAGTCACCAGAAGCGTGCCGTGGCCCCGTGCTTCCATGCGGGGCATGATGGCGGATGCGAAGCGAAACAGCGCAAACGTCGCAAGCCGCCACCCCAGTTCGAACGCCTTGTAGCTGGTATCGGCGAGATGGCGATCGCCGATCTGGGCACCAAGGTTGAAGACAGCGACCTCAATGGGGCCGATCTCCTTCTCGACCGCATCAATACGTTCTTCGATACTGTTTTCTTCCGCCGCATTGAGCAGAAACCCGGATGCGGCACCGCCCTCTGCCTCAATGTCTTGCACCAACCTCTGAAGCCCCTGATCGTCGCTACGCCTGCATAGCACGGCGTGGTAACCACCCTGGGCAAAGCGCTTACCCACACTGCCACCGATGCCGGCACCGGCGCCCATTACCAGACAGACTGGATCCATAACTCTTCTCCCGTGACTTATTTCTTAGCCTTGACCGTCGAATGGTTCAACAGGGCAAGGACGTGCGCATCCGCTCCCGGCCCTGGGCGCAGCCGGATCCGGTTGCGCGGGACGATCTGCCCGGTCTCGGGGTCCACAAGGGCGAGTCGCAATTCGCGGTCGGTCTCACGGTCAACGAGCTCGACGGTCGGCGCGCCATAGCCCGAGGCATCCCAGCGATCCCCCCACTCACGCAGGGCGGTTGTGACCTTCCAAAGATCACAGCCTTTCTCGGTCAGGTGATATTCATCCCGCGGTGGCCGCTCACTGTAGCGGGTTCGTTGGACAACGTCGTGGGCTTCCAGCGATTGCAGTCGCTTCGACAAGGTCGTCGTGGGAATACCGCAGCTCTTCCTGAAGTCGTCGTACCGGGACAGTCCAAGACCGAGATCCCGCAGCAACAGAAGCGTCCAGCGATCACCGATGATCTCCAGTGCGCCTGCCACCGAGCATCGCATGCCGGCAAAGGACTTGGTTTTCATTTGACTTCCCCCTAGTAACTCTTATCATGAGAGTTACATTGGTCGTCCAGGTTGTCAAGTTCTGATTCTGGCGAATCAGCATCGATGGCTTCGACCGGACCACTTATAAGAGAGAATTCCTGTGACACATTCATCCGCAACACCCCAAACCCTTACCGGGCCGACTCTGTTCCTGCTCGCGGGACTGGCAGCTATGGGAGCACTGGCGACGAATGTGATCCTGCCGGTATTTCCAGGCATGAGCGTCGGTCTTGGTGTGGACACACGGGATCTCGGCCTGACATTGAGCAGTTTTTTCATCGCGTTCGCAGTGGGACAGCTGTTTGTTGGTCCACTGGCGGACCGTTTTGGTCGCAAGCCTCTGGTGGTCGGCGGCCTGGCAATCTTCATTGTCGGCAGTGCGGTGTGCGCGCTCTCCCCCACCCTGGACATCCTGATTCTGGGGCGCATCATCCAGGCGTTGGGTGCCTGCGCCGCCTTCGTTCTGGCGCGGGCGATAGCGCGTGATTTATTCGATGGCGAGGCGCTGGCACGAGCGCTGGCGTTAATCATGATTGCCATGGCTGCAGCACCTGGCTTTTCGCCGCTTGTGGGTACCGGACTCGGAGCGTTACTCGGCTGGCGCTTCATATTCGCTGGCGTTGCCCTGTTTGGTCTGGCGCTCGGCATTTTTTACGTGCGAAGCATGGGCGAAACCCAGCCGAGCGGGGCAAGACAGCCGCTTCGGATCCGTGCTGTCCTTGTGGCGTATGGTGCACTCGCACGGGATCGCCGTTTTATCTACCCCGCCCTTTCAGTCAGCCTGACGCTGGGCATGCTCTACGCTTTTTTTGCGAGCGCGCCGGCCATTCTTATCGGTGAGCTCGGGCTGACTGGACTGCAACTTTCGCTGTATTTCGCCGCAACCGTGTTTATTGTCTTTGGTGCCGGTTTTCTGGCACCGAAACTTGCACGCCGATGGGGGCAAGCGTGGATTGCCATGATCGGTGCGGTCATCGCGCTGGCGGGGAGTCTTCTGATTCTGACCCAGGCCGCGACACCGACTTTAATGTCCATCACCAGTGGTCTTGGACTGTTTCTTCTTGGCATGGGATTCGTCAACCCGCTGGGTACGGCGATCGCGCTGCAACCCTTCAAACACAATGCCGGGCTGGCTTCAGCGCTGCAGGGTTTTCTCCAGATGGCGTGTGCAGCGATCGGCTCTACAGCGGCCAGCGTTTTACCACTGCCTCCAGCGCTCGCATTGGCAGCCACAATGACCGCCGGCTCGGCGCTGGCGCTACTCGTGTTCATTCCTGTTATCGCCCACCGACCCCGGAATAAGGTCGCCCTGTCGTGAAAGCGTTCGTGGCAGCTGTCGAAAAACAACGAAATATCAATTTGATAGGAGAGCCCTAATATGAACGTAAACGATACCCATACAGATGCAACCGGGCTGGAACAGCTGCAGGCACTGCTTGCTTCCGGCAAGGGGGCCCCGATTGGCGAGACGCTGAAGTTCCGCCTCACTGAAATTGCAGAAGGCCATGCAGTGTTTGAAGCCGAACCCGGTCCCCATGCCTATAATCCGATCGGCAGCGTACACGGCGGATTCGCGGCGACCCTGCTCGACAGCGCCTGCGGCTGCGCGGTTCATTCCAGACTCAGGGCCGATCAGATGTACACGACGCTGGAACTCAAGACGGCTTATCACCGGGGCATGACTGCCAAAACGGGAACGGTGCGGGCCATTGGCTCCGTGCTAACCATGGGCCGGCGTACTGCATTCGCAGAGGCACGTCTCGTCGATTCGAATGACCGACTCCTGACATCCGCAACTTCGACGCTGCTGGTGATGGATCGTCCGTCCTGACATGACAGTTTCTCAATAGTCCCCCGGGTCCCGCACCGAGCAGATGCTGACTCGCCCTGCATTGCCGCTGATTCTGGTAATGGCGACGGCGAATGCCATTGCCTTTTTTGTGCAAGGCACCGTCAGCATGACCGAGGTATGGTTTATTGGACACCTGGGCACCGAAGCCCTGACTGCCATTGCACTCATGTTTCCGGCGTTGATGCAGATGCTGGCCAACGGCGCTCTTGGCGGGCCCCTCAGCAGTTCCGTGGCGAGGGCACTGGGGCGTGGCCGAAAAGACCAGGCAGAAGCGCTCATCTGGCACGGTGTAGTGATTGCACTGGCGGCGGGCGGCCTGTTCTGGCTGATCTGGTGGCTCGGCGGTACCGCCCTGCTCCATCAGCTGGATTGGACCGGCCGGGCACTCGCGGCAGCCCTCACCGGAAGTATCGGTCTGATGCTGGCCTTCGCCCCCGGTCTCTGGGTCGGACTTTTTACTGACGATCCTGCGACCTACATTGCGGGCGCGCAGTTCCTCCACATTGCCGGACCTCTCTTTCTGTTCCAGGGCCTTGGCCTTGCCCTCTACTTTGGCTCCCAGGGTGCCGGCGTTATCCATTGGCCAATCGCTGCTGCCCTGGTCCGGTTTGTGGTGGCAATTGGTGGGGCCTTGATTGCAGTCTATTGGTTCAGTGCGGGGCTTGACGTGGTTTAGGCCTGCATCGCTGCCGGCATGCGACTTTTTGGCACCATCACGGCCGGCGCCATCCGCCTTGCGGCCTGGCGCCGGATTTGAGGTGCATTTATCTGTTCGAATCGATAGGCCTCCAACAAACAATATCGCCACTTAGGTTAATCTTTAGCGTTCTTGGCTGAACCAGAACCGTACTCTTTGAGTATGTAAAGCCCTCCGTTTCGATCAGACGCATAAATCCACGGTTGATTCGGAATCTTGTAAATTCCCCAGACATCCTGGATACCAGCATTTTGCGTTTCAAACTCGCTGCCGGTCCGATGATAGCGTGCAACTTCCACCGGATTGACCGGGTCGCTTACATCCAACACCACAACACCATCCGAGTACCAGGAAATATAAGCCTTGTTATCCTCAACAATCACGTTATGAGATGAATAGGTGCCGCGCGGATCACAGCTGGGATCGGTTGGATTGGCACTGCATACGGTGTTGAACGTAGACATCAGGATCGGATTGGCCGGGTCAGCGTAACTCCAGATCCGCATGCCGCTCCAGCCATTCGGAATCACCGCAGCGGTGATCGTCGCTCCGCCAGCACCGATTACCAGATCAGCAGCGTTTGCCACTCCCATGATGGCGAGGCCAGTGGAGTGCCCCACGAAAACGCCGGGTATTGAGATAGCCGTACCGCCCATCGTGACCAGCGCATCGCCACGGGCTTCGTCATTAAAGACCACCATGCCGCTATAACCGGCAGCGATAACGTTCCCGCCTTTCACTGTGAAGGCGCAGACGCCGCGCTGGATCAGCGCAATTCCGCTACCCGCCGGCACAGAAGCCCCGTCACAGGCCAGGCCTACGTAGGTCGTCTGCCCGCTCATTTCAGCACCAGGTTCCTCGGCAATGGGCGAGGTAATCTCTCCCTCAGAGGAGGCATAAGTGCCAGCGTTTGGGCCCGAGCCATCTATCGTGAACTGAGATTCAAACGGAGAGAAATCCTCTTCACCTTCAACCACGATCGAACCATTTGCATTTGGCCAGACCGAGTGGCTGTTTACTTCTCCGTCCTCGCTGGTCGGATCAATTGCAACCGATACAAGTTGTGGATTGCTAACATCGGTAATGTCGAGCCTGACGAGGCCGGCATCCCAGTTCGCCAGGTACGCCGTCAGGCCATCTGGTGTAATGGTAACGTCATGCAGAAAACGGTTTTGCGAAGCGCCAAACCCGCTGAAGAGCCAAATTGCCGCGTCCAGATTTCGGGAAACATCGCCACTGGCAACAACACCCGGATCGAATAATTCTTCTGCGCCCCAGAATGACACAAGCATAGGGTTTGCCGGATCGGTGATGTCGTAGATGTGGAAGTTGCCGAACACTGTTTCTGTCGTTACTGCCACATAATCCTTTCCGGCCTGGCTAAAGAGCCACAGGTTGTGCACACCGACGTCTGTCACAGGCCCGGCAATAATAAGTGGAGCGAGTGGGTTTGGGTCATCGATGCGGACCGACGCCAGGTGGACTGGATGTAGAGGATCTTCGACGTTATAGACCTCGTACCCGCCAGGTCCTCCGGCGCATGGTTCGTTTGAATGCACCAGGATATCTCCCCTGCCCATTGTTGCGACTCTGACATCGTTAGTGCGGCTTCCGGTTGGTGACTGAATGACTCCGACAAATTCCGGATTGGTTTTGTTGCGCACGTCCCATATCCAGATACCCGCGTCCGGGTCGCCGCCACAGGGGCTATTAAAAGTTCCCGTGTACGCATAGTTGCCCAGTGCCCAAACATCGGTTGTGGAGTTTGCAGAAAGCCGTTCGCCACGGCCGGCTTCGGCAAGATTTTTGATAACTTTGGCGAACGGCGCATCACTTACGATGTCGGCTACTGCGGCATCGTGTGCCGCGAGCGGAGCGCTCGGATCGGCACGAACAAGGTCATCTGCAATGCTTGGTACATGTTGAGGTTCGTCGTCGGGATCGTCAGTAACCACCGGTGGCGGTGCCGCGGAAGCCGAGAAGGCCATAAAGCTTGAAACGACTACCAATGCAAGCTTGAACGCTTTTAATTGCTTCATAGTGCCCGTTCCTTTGCTCAATTTTCATCGTTGTCCCGACGACTACATAATTCCCTCGGACATGAGTTGCGTGGCTTTTTAGACCAGCGAAAAAAGAAGCCACATGCATGCCATATAAAAATAACGGCTCAGATATATAGAGTTGCGGTAACCGTTGGTTCAGTGGAAGGAGCTATATGTAAAGGATTCCGACGTTTTATCGTATCGATGGGCTCAGCGGGACATCGGTATTCTTTAGGCTGCCGTTAAAGCTGTTTACGGAGGGTGGCTGAAGCTGCGGGCCTGAGTGATGGGGATCTGAGGATCTACAGATCCGCGATCAACCCGTCGCTATCCTCTGTTGCCCATCTTTAACGGTTGGGTTGACTGGCGAGATCCCTGAGTGCCTCCATGGCCTCATCGATTCGATCGCTGGGTACGAACATGTGGTCGTGGTAAAAGCCTGCGATGACATTGGTGGTAATGTCACGCTCGGCAAGCAGGCTGGTTACCACGGATGTGAGTCCCAGAGCTTGAACACTGGAGTGGCCCTCGAGTGTGATACGGCGGAACACCCGGTAGTAGTCCAGCCCCTCTGCTTGGGCCTGCTCCAGAGGAATCACCAGGGTAAGACCCTCCAGTTCGGCAATACTGACAATGGGTTTCAGCTTTTCCAGCTCGCCGTATTTTGCACGAGCCACTGTGCAGTAGACATAGGATGTCGTGTCCAGCCTTGGCGAAAGCTGCTTGATCAAATCCTGGAGATACTGTGTTCGCTTCATTTTCAACTATCCTCTGGCCGAATGACGTGGGTACCTCGGAAATTTAGCACGTTCTGTGGTCGTCAATGACCACACGAAGCACTCAATCTGTTATCCAGAGAACGTGGCTGCATCACCCGGACCTGGCGCAACCGACCTACCGATTGCCGAGAGCCAGGACCTGAACCCTTCTTCCTGTTAGCCCTGGCTACAACTGAAAGTAACAAACCAACTGCGAACAGAGAGATAGTGCCAGGTTCTGTAACTGCAACCGGCGCCTCCCTGTAGACAAGAGACATTGCCGTCCACTCGGGATTCAGTTCCTCAAGCACGGTCGCGCCGCCGGTGAATCCGGTGCCGTCGAACCCCACCCTCTCAAGTCTGGAGGTAGTGCCCGAGGCCCGCGTAAAGTACAGGAAACCGGCTGTGGAATCGTAGGACATGGATGTCCACTCCGGATTCAGCTCTTCAAGCACAGTCGCGCCACCGACGAATCCGGTGCCGTCGAACCCCACCCTCTCAAGTCTGGAGGTGGTGCCCGAAACCCGTGTGAAGTACATGAAACCGGCGGTGGCGTCGTAGGACATGGACATCCACTCAGGATTCAGCTCCTCAAGAACAGTCGCGCCGCCGGTGAATCCGTTACCGTCGAACCCCACTCTCTCAAGCCTGGAGGCGGTGCCCGAAGCCCTCGTAAAGTACATGAAACCGGCCGTGGCATCGTAGGACATGGACGTCCAACCCGGATTCAGCTCCTCAAGCAAAGTGGCGCCGCCGATGAATGTAGTGCCATCAAAACCCACTCTCTCAAGTGTCGGGCCGGTACCTGTATCGCGACTGAATATCACATCGGAAATAGGAAGGGCTTTCGCAACTCCGGCTGCCAGAAACAGAGCCAGGAAAAAAACTGAGGCAGATAACCTTTTGGCGTTCCACATTGGGTTTACCTTTTTCAAGCCGCAATGGACACACTTGCGCAGCAATGCCTGAGCCAACTGTAAAAGGCGGATCAATATCAATCTCCTGAAGGAGACGCCATATATGGTTTTTTTCGAATGTGTAAAGTTTTCCGACTACCAGGGGGCTTGAAACGTTCTGCAAAGCCCTGGCGGGCCTGACCAATTGGCACTCGTCTGATCGAACCGCGGACATGAGTGCCTGGTGCCGATCGCGGCAAATCAATGACCTTGGACACCGCAAACGCTCATGGTCTACGCTGAATATGCTTCTGCATGCACTCACCGAGAAACGGGCCTGGCGCTTGTAGCTGGCGCAACGACCGCCTCGGCCACGGTAGCAGCCTATGTGTTGTCTGATCGTCACCCAAGGAACTATCAAGCTAAGGAAGACCCATGGAAATGCCGATGACTCAGCGCCTGAGTGCCCGCGACCTGGTGGAAATGATGGAGGATGCGCGGCAGCGGACTCTGGACCTCACCCGGGATTTGACAGATGAGCAACTCCTGGGACCCATGCTGGACATTGTGAATCCACCTCTGTGGGAACTGGGCCACATTGGCTTCTTCCATGACTATTTTGCGCTGCACCTGCTTCAGAAGCGCCCGGAGTACATCATGGCGGGCGCGGATAAACTCTACGATTCCTCCAGCATCCCTCATGACGACCGTTGGGACCTGCCTCTGCCTGATCTTGAGGACACTTTTGCCTACCTGAACTCGGTGAAAGCAGCCATGGTCGATTGCCTGCCCAAAGGAAGGGTGAGCGAAGCGCAGAGCTACGCATTCCAGCTTACGACCTACCACGAAGACATGCATTGCGAGGCCTTCACCTATACCAGGCAGACACTCGCCTACCCTGCTCCGAATCTGAGTGAGCCTGCGCCTCCTGGGCCCGCCGACAGTGGGCCGCTGCACGGCGACGCCCGGATTCCGGGCGGTCGCCACATGCTGGGCTCGGACTCGCGTGTGCCTTTTCGCTTCGATAACGAAAAGCAGGCCCACGAAGTCCGGGTGGCGCCCTTTGCCATTGCCCGGGCGCCGGTGACAAACCGCGAATTCCTGACTTTCGTTGAGGACGGCGGGTACCGTCGCCGGGACCTCTGGAGCCGGGCCGGGCTGGAGTGGCTTACCGGTTCAGGACTTGAGGCACCCCGCTACTGGCGGCGTGGCGCCAGTGGCGTCTGGCAGGTTCGGCAGTTCGACCGCTGGGCAGACCTGCCGCCCCACCAGCCCGTAAACCATGTCTGCTGGTATGAGGCCGAGGCTTATTGCCGCTGGGCCGGCCGGCGGTTACCCACCGAAGTGGAATGGGAGGTTGCCGCAAGCCGGGCGCCCGATGACTCGGGCGATGACCTGACGGAAGATAAGCGGCTCTTCCCCTGGGGCGATGGGCATCCCCGCCCGGAATTGGCCAATCTGGATGGGCAGCGGCTGGGCTGTGTGGATGTTGCGGCTTTCCCTGAAGGGGATAGCGCGTTTGGCTGCCGCCAGATGCTCGGCAATGTCTGGGAATGGACCGACTCGTTGTTCAAGCCATACCCTGGCTTCAAGCCGGATCTTTACCAGGACTATTCTGCACCCTGGTTCGACGAGGGCCGACGGGTGCTTCGCGGCGGAAGCTGGGCAACGCGGGCCCGGCTCATCAACAACAACTACCGGAATTTTTTCACTCCCGACCGGGGAGACCCGCCCGCGGGTTTCCGAACCTGTGCCCTTCCCGGTAACCATGATTCCTGAAGAAAACAGGATGGGGCAGGCATCTCGTGGACTGAGTGATAAACCGGCCCTGACCTCCGAGGGACAGGCATGATCTGGCTGGGAACCCTGTGGCTTGCCCTGATGTGGCTGATGTTTTTTGTACTGGGCCTGCTTGCGCTGGTATTCCTGTTCCGGCGCAGGGGGCGCGATTCCCGCCGCGATCGTTCCGCGCCACTGGTCTACCCACCGGACAGTGCCCGACAACAGGTTCTGAAGAGTATCGAAGCCATGCATGGAGCCACTGAAGGACTACGCGGTAAGGCCCGGGTAAAGGCACTCCGGGACTATATGGACAGCATGAGTGATGGGCTGGATCTGGTTTCCGAGTTCCGTCCCAGCACGGGTTCGGCGCCTGCCGGAGAATGGGTGATTGCTCCGGGCGCCCTGCCCGAGCGCAGGATCCTCTATATACATGGCGGCTCATGGATCGCCGGCAGCCCCAGGAGCCATCGGGCCATAACGGACCGCCTGTCGGCGCTGGCCCGGGCCTGTGTATTTGCCATCGACTACCGGCTGATGCCGGAGCACAGTTTCATGACCGGGGTTTCCGATTGCCGTCGGGGCTATCGCTGGTTGCTGGAAAACGGTCCGGATGGACCGGAGCCCGCCAGATTCGTGGTGGTGGCCGGAGATTCCTCCGGCGGCAGCCACACACTAAGCCTCCTTGCCTGGATCCGGGATCAGAAACTGCGGGCGCCGGAGGCAGCGGTGGCGCTGTCCCCCTCCACGGAGCTGATGATCACGGGCCTGGGCAAACGGGATAATATCGAATCGGATCCGATGCTCGGACCCATGGTAACGAAGCTGGCGAAGATACCCGCACCCATGCTCTGGTGGGGAACCTTGATGGGCCTGCGGGTACTGCCGACCAATCCGGTGGCATCGCCCCTACGGGGCCCCCTGCATAATCTTCCGCCCACCCTGATCCAGGTCAGTGAAGCGGAAATCCTCCTGGATAATGTGCGCCGTTACGCAGCCAAGGCCCGCCAGGCAGGCTCCAGCGTGGAGGTGCAGACCTGGCCCGATATGGTCCATGTCTGGCATCTGTTCACGCCTTTGCTGCCGGAAGCCAACGAAGCCTTCGAGGAGATAAGACTCTTCCTGGAACGGGTTGAACGCGATTGCCCCTGATCTTTCCTTTGGCCGCGTTCCCGTAATGGATTCTATTGCACCCTGGACTGGGCTATTCCCAGGCGCTTGTTGACGGCATCGCGAATTTCCCGGTAGCGATCAGGATCATTGATCAACGTGTCCAGATCGTCCTCGGGAAACATCTTCCTTTTCTTCTCGAGGGCTTCCTCTTTGGAGAAGATGGAGGGTATCAGTCGTTCCAGGCAGCGCAGCATCACCTCTGGTGAAACCGACGCCCCGGGGGATGCTCCAAGTAACGTCCCGTAGGTTCTGTCCTCGGACACGAGAATTTCCGTACCCATCTGCAAGTCCCCGTCCTTGATGATCTGTACCCTTTGCCCGGCCTGGAGCGGCTTCCAGTCAAACTTTTTACTCAGGCCCGGGGCGAAGTTGTCGAGTTCCTCGAACATGCTCTTTTCCCCCTTGAAGGTTTCCGACACCAGATACCGGACCAGGGGGAAATGCTCGATCGCCACACTCAGAAAACCGGGGATATCATGCGGGCGGATTGAGGTGAGGTAATCAAAAAATCCTCGACCCTTTTCGAGGACCGGATTAAACGACGCAAATGGACCAAACAGGAGGTAGTGCTTGCCATCCACAACCCGCAGATCCAGATGCGGCACGGACATGGGAGGCGCACCCACCTTGGCTTTGCCATAGGTCTTCGCCTTATATTCCTTGGCCTGTTCTGCGCTGATCTGGGCACGTAGAAACCGGCCACCCACAGGAAAGCCTGCGAACCGGTTCCGGAACGGCAGGTGGCTTCTTTTCAGGAGTGGAAACGCGCCGCCACCGGCACCGACGAAAAGCACGTCAGCCTTGTGCTTGACCGGACTGCCATTGCTCTCCGCTTCGATAACCCAGCGCCCTGTGGGGCTCCTGTGCACACGTTTGACGTGGGTGCCGTAGTCGATTCTGACCCCAAGCTCATTCACCGCATACTCCGCCATCTGCTCCGCCAGAGCACCGAAATTGACATCGGTACCCGTTTCAATGACGGTGGCCGCCATTTTTTCATGTCGGGGGCGTTCCTCCATGGTGTAGGGAATCCAGCTCTTTATCTCATCGAAGTCTTCCGAATAGCGCATGTGCTCGAAAAAGTGATGGGCAGACATTTCCCTGAATCGTAATCTCAGCTCTTCAATTGCGGATTCAGAGACAATGGTGCAGTGTTTGGTCTGGTTAATGAACGTTTGAGGCTCTTTGACGGCACCCCGTTCGACCAGGAAAGACCAGAACTGCTTGGCGACGTTGAACTGGGCATGGATCTTCAGGGCTTTCTCAACGGAGATGACTTCTTCGTCCACCGGGGTATAGTTGAGTTCACAGTTTGCCTCATGGCCTGTGCCGGCGTTGTAGAACGCCCAGGAGTTGCCGGCCCCGGGCCGGTCAAGCCTCTCCAGAATGGTGATCTCCAGCTCCGGTGCCATTTCTTTTGCCAGAGTGGCAAAAGTGGTTCCCATAATCCCCGCGCCGATAATGATTACGTTCATAGATTCTTCTCGCCAGAGTCAGGTGTCTGATGGTCGTTGACAAAGTCTTCTGGTTGGAAGGTACCACGCTTCAGGCATGCCCCGGAAATTCCGCAAGGCGAATGCCTCCCCTATCTGGCGATAAGGCAGGAAACCGGATCTGTGTTACTTGGTTCGGCAGGAATGGGGGCTGCCGATGAGGGCCGTAAAAACCACTCAGGTCCTCACCAACAGACTTCAGCTTTCTTCAAGACTCACTGACGCTGTTGCCGCTGGTGCTCCAGCATCTGCTCCATCATGAGCTGCATCTGGTTCATGCGGGTCTCCATCATTTCCAGTCTCTGCTCGTAGCCGGAACCGCCGGCCTCGTCACGGCCCTGCTGGGGTTTACCGGGCTGTTTCTTACCCTGGCTGTTTCCCATCATGCCCTGCTGACCGTTCCCCATCATGTTCTGGTTATTTCCCATCATTCCCTGCTGGCCACTGCCCATCATGCCCTGGCCATTCCCCATCATTCCTTGATTCATCATGCCTCCGCGCATCATCTGCATGTGCTTGTGCATGGAGTCCATGTGCCTTTCCCTGAGCCGCTCCCGCTCCGCATCTGATTCTGCATTACGCATTTCCTGCATCATCTGCTGCATTTGCGACATGTTTTCATTCATTTGCTGCATCTGTTCCTGGTCCATCATGCCGCCACGGTGCATGGGCATCTGCCCGGAATTGCCCTGGGCGGTTGCCAGTAAAGGCGCGGACGCAAGCAGTGAACATGCGATCAGACGAGTAAATTTATTCATTGGATTCTCCTTTTCAGATTGCCTCAACGACCTCGGAAAGCTGGTCCCGGACCTTTCCCGCGATCTGGCTGAGTTCGTCGTTTTCAACAGCGCTCATG
Organism: Marinobacter daqiaonensis; assembly: GCF_900115285.1. GTDB lineage: Bacteria > Pseudomonadota > Gammaproteobacteria > Pseudomonadales > Oleiphilaceae > Marinobacter > Marinobacter daqiaonensis. The sequence goes on along the minus strand of NZ_FOYW01000001.1, from coordinate 419,646 downwards.
GACGCCACGGGGTCGACTGCACTGACCTCGATTCCCTCCGGCACCTCCCGAAGGATGACGTTGCAGGGAAGCATCGCGCCCACCCGGGGCTCCGCCCCGATGGCTTCCCAGGCCATGGCAGGATTACAGGCACCGAGAATCCGGTACCCGGACATGTCTTTGTCCAGTTTCTTTTTCATCGTGGCCTTGACGTCGATTTCCGTCAGCACCCCGAAACCGCGGTCCGCGAGTGCCTGACGGGCTCTTTTATCCACTTCCTCGAAATCCGCATTGCTGATGACTCGATTGATTGTATAAGCCATGGGAACCTCCCTTCTGGTTTATGAAACCTGTCCACCTTCTCCAGTGTAATCCCCTTCAAAGGGGATGCACGTGATGAATTGTTCACCACCTTCGGGTCTTTTTGAGCTGCATCAATTCGTTGCACGAATCTTTGGGGACGGCTGTTTATATTCCCTTCCGACTTCAGACACCGCCGGTCATAGCAAAGGCAATGATCCCCAGAATCAGGCCTACGATGAAGACAAGCACCACCCAGTCCTGGAAGGAGAACCCCCCGCTCCCGTGATCATGATCGTGGTGATGGCCATGCCCTCCCCCGGCCTTGTGGCGACGATGCAGGAAAATCATTAACCCGGCCAGGGCCACAAAGGCGATGTTCAGGAAGAAGGTGTAGTCCAGAGCAAATTGCTGGTGCATTACCGTGCTTTCCACAGTATCCGGTGTGAGGCCCAACGCCGCGAAGCCGAAATGCAGGATAAGCGCAGTTGCCACAATGGAAGCAAACATGATCGCCGCGATGTACAGCGCTACCCGCCAGCCATAGTATTTTGCATTGACGCGCACCAGCGGTGGCACCATCAGGTCCGAATAGATGAAGGCCATTACGCCGGCGAAGGTTACCCCCGATCCAGCGAGCACGGTTGCCAGGGGAATATTGCCCATTGAGCCGATAAAGGTCAGCGCCGCCACAAAGGGCCCGACGATGGCGTTTTCAAGAACGATCACTAGCTCGGGCAGCGTGTCCTGATAACCATGAAGAAAAAGCGCTTTCCAGAACGCGTCCGGTACAAAGACCTTCATGAAGCCAGCTACTGTGAAGCCAATGAGGATCTCCTTCCAGACCATCTGCCACTCCATGACAAACTGGTGGCCCACCATCTGCCAGCCCTTGACACTGCGCATGCGTTCGAGCGGCGAAAAGTCCTCCTCCTCGGGAACATCACCTTCTGCCCGATCACGGGCCTCCTTGATCCAGCGCTGCGGATAGGTGGCTCGAATGATGATGGAGCTGATCAGGATAAGCACCAGACCGCCGATGATTTCAGCCACCAGGAACTGCCAGCCCAGGAAGATGAGAATAAGGATGCCCAGCTCGATCACGAGGTTGGTTGAGGCAAACATGAAGGCCACGGCGAGAATAAAGTGAGCGCCCTTGGCAAAGAGGGCCCGCGCTGCCGCCAGTGCGGCAAAGGAGCAGCTCGACGAAATGGTGCCGAATGCGGTTGCCAGACCGGTACTGCGAAGAGAAAGGTCTCCCATGTGTCGGACTAGCCGATGCTTGGGCACGAACACCTGGATCATCGAAGAAATCGCGTAACCCATGACGAAAGCCCAGCCGGCTTTCCAGAAGAAACCCAAAGCCGTCTTGGCGGCCTCACCGTAGAGTTGCCAAAAGGTCGGATCGACGGACTCCATACTCGCTCCTTTTGTTTATTAGGCCTAACCTATGGTTTAGTGGTGGCCGGTACCGGATTTCTCAACCCCTAACTTTTCGTCTACTAATGAAGTTGCCAGGAGAAACCGGTGGGAAATGGCTCATGGGTGCGAACAGAACCAGAGGACAGATCTTGCAACCAACCAGTGACTTCCCGAAAAAGACAGCAGCAGAAAGACTGAACGAGCAGTGCACCTGCATCACGCTCGACCGACAGTCGGTAAGCCGTGCCCTCGCCCGCCGGTTGGGCGATAACGCCGACGAGATCCTGTCCAGTGCGGTGTGGCATCAGCTGTTCTCAAATGTCGCCGTATTCGTTCCTCCCGAGGATTTGGAGCGGATGAAAGCCACCGTCCGCGCCCTGGAAGCCGCGGCCTCGCTTCCCGGCTATCAGAGCCAGGTGCTGTCACGGGCCCCCCATAGTGCACAATTCAACCCTGGCCCGGTGGGCGCCTTTATGGGCTACGACTTTCATCTCGGCGAGGACGGACCCCGCCTGATCGAAATCAATACCAACGCCGGGGGCGCGTTTCTCAATGCCACGCTGGCACGTGCCCAGGTTCAGTGCTGCGGTGGCGCCCCCCATCCGGCTTCAGCTGAAAACTTCGATGAAGCGGTAGCCGCGCAGTTCGAAAGTGAGTGGCGGGCCCAGCGAGGCAGTGGGCGCCCGAAAACAATAGCCATCGTGGATGACCGGCCCACCGAGCAATATCTTTACGCTGAATTCAGACTGGCTCGTCAGTCATTGCAGAGTCAGGGTATCGAGACGCTTATACTCTCACCGTCAGACCTACGGTATGAGTCAGGCGGGTTGTATGCCGGCGACAGGCAGATCGACCTGGTATACAACCGCCTTGTGGACTTCGGGCTCGAAGAACCCGGTCACGCCGCCCTGCGCTCTGCCTGGCTGGACGGCGGCGCGGTCATCACCCCCAACCCTCGTAACCACGCGCTGCTCGCCGATAAACGAAACCTGGCGCTGTTATCGGACCCTCAGACCCTTATGAGCTGGGGCCTGAGCAGCGAAAACGCCGAATTGCTCCGGTCTGGTGTTCCCGCCACGGTCCAGGTCAGTGCTGAAAATGCCGATGCTCTCTGGCAAGAGCGGCGGCAGTGGTTTTTCAAACCCGTCGCAGGTCATGGCAGCAAGGGCGTCTATCGGGGCAGCAAACTCACCAAAAAAACCTTCACCGAAATTGTGGCAGGCGACTACATCGCCCAGGCGCTTGTGCCGCCCTCCGAGCGCACCGTCATGGTCGATGGTCAGCGGGAAATGCTCAAGGTCGACGTGCGCCTGTATACCTACCGCGGCGCCCTGCTCCTGGCCGCGGCAAGGCTCTATCGAGGCCAGACAACCAATTTCCGGACCCCAGGGGGCGGATTTGCGCCGATACTTCTCAAGCCCAGCCGGTCATGAATCGGGCTCACCCCTCTTTTCTCTCTGTTCTCTCTTTTCCCCCGTCTCCTGCCCGGACTTTTCAAGGGATGGCAGCACAAGCACCGGACAGGGGGCGCTCACCGCAACATACTCGACGGTGGCCCGGCGCAAACGCCAGCGATCACTGCTACCTCGAGATACCAGTAACATAAGGTCAGCACAAAGCTGGCCCGCCAGATCCACCAGTTTTTTGCCAGCGCTTCCCGCTACCACGTGCTGACAGACGTCCCAGCCAGGCGGGAGATACTTTTCCACCAGACCATCCAGCAGCTCCTTCACCTCGGTCTCCTTCTCCTCCGGAGCCTCTCCCGAGACGTGTGGGAAGAAACCTCCCCCGTCCGGATTGTAAACACTGGCAAGATGCATCTCCCCCTTCTCGTCCAGCAGATCCATGGCGACTTTCAGCGCACGCTCGCCTTCTCCATCGTCTTCCGGATCAATGGCGATCAGCAGTTTCCGGTACATCGTCGTTCTCCTGTTCCGTTTCGCGATTGGCTTCCACTTCCGGGAAAGCCCTTCCCTGGACCAGTTCATCCACGTTGTAGCCCCGATAATCCGCACGGAGCGCCCTGAATAGCGCAACTGCCATGAAAACCAGCAAAATGCTGAATGGCAGGCCCAGGGAGGTAATGACATTCTGCAGGGCTTCGAGGCCACCGGCCAGCAACAGAGTAGCAGCTATAACCCCCTGGGCAGCAGCCCAGAAAAGGCGCTGACGCACGAGGGACGGCTGATCGGCCCGCCGGGTCAGCATATCAATCACAAGGGAGGCCGAGTCAGATGAAGTGGTAAAGAAGATGACGATGATGATTACGCTCAGGGCCGATGCCACATTGGCAAGCGGAAAGGCATCCAGGAAAGCAAAAATGGCTACCGAGGGGTCCTGGCGTACCTGCTCTGCCAGAGCGATCTGACCACCCATTTCCACCTGAATGGCGGATAACCCGAAAATTCCGAACCACACCAGAGTGAAAACGGTGGGGGCAAACAGAACCCCGGCTACAAACTCCCGGATAGTCCGCCCCCGCGAAATCCGGGCGATGAAGATGCCCACATAGGGAGCCCAGGATATGGTCCAGGCCCAGTAGAAGAGGGTCCACTGCCGCTGCCAGTCAGTTTCTTTGAAGGTTTGCGTCCAGAAAGCCAGCCACGGCAAGGCATCCAGGTAATTCCCCACACTCTGGATTATTCCCTCGGCAATGAATACGGTTGGCCCGACAATGAGCACGAATGCGAGTAGTACCATAGCCAGCACAATGTTGAGCTGTGACAGGCGGCGAACGCCCTTGTCCAGCCCGAGAGCGACCGAAGTAGCGGCAATGCTGGTGATAACCACAATCAGAAGAACCTGAACCAGGCCGGTGGAGGGCACGTCGAACAGATAGTCCAGACCACTGTTCAGCTGCAGGGCTCCCAGGCCCAGGGAGGTCGCCACGCCAAACAGGGTGCCGAGCACGGCAATTACATCCACCGTCCAGCCCCAAGGCCCGAAAATCCGCTCGCCAAGAATAGGATAGAGCAGGCTGCTGATACGCATGGGCAGGTTATGCCGGTAAGCGAAATAACCGATTGCCAGCCCGGCCATGGCAAAGATCGTCCAGATATGCAGGCCAAAGTGGTACAGGGCTACCGTCATGGCATCGCCGGCCGCCTTCGTTGAGCCTGGTTGTGTATCCTCAAAGGGTGGATCGGCAAAATGGGAAACCGGCTCCGCCACGCCCCAGAACATCAGTATCGTCCCGATGCCCGCAGCGAACAGCATGATGAACCAGGTCAGGTTGGAATAATCGGGCCGGCTGTCGTCGGCCCCCAGACGGATGTTTCCGTAGCGGCTGACCGCAAGGCCAAGAAGAAAAATCAGCAGGGAGGTAACGGACATTATATAGAACCAGCCCAGGTTGCGAGCTACCCAACCCGTCAGTAGTCCGAAATATTCGGCAACCTCCTGGTCAAAAGGAACCGCCAGGGCGACAAACAACGTCGCTACCCCGGCCGAGACAAAAAACACCCCGGGTATGGTCTGTAGTCCCAATCGGCGTTGCAGCCGCTCCAGCACTGAATCCTCCCTATTTATTCAAAATCACGAAAAGCCCAACGCTAACATGCTTGTCAACGGGCTGACTTCGGTTCGGCTGGTGGATAGGATCAACCCGCACCACCAGGATCTGGACACCGGCACACTGATAACGAGGCGATTGACGGCGAGTGTCGTTACAGCATCGGAGTCATAAGGAAGAACTGGGCTGCCAGGCCGATGATGAATGTGGCTGCAAATGCCGTTAACACCACCACACCAGGCCATTTGCCCACAGCGACGGAGGCCGCCTCCCCTCCCCTGTACATCGGGACGATGATGCGCAGATAAACCCCCAGCGAGAGCACGCTGTTGATGATCGCCACCACTGCCAGCCAGGTAAGCTGGACATCAATGGCGGCAGCGAACAGAAGGAACTTGCCAACGAAGCCGGCCAGTGGCGGAATGCCCACCAGCGATAACAGGAAAATCACCATTGCGATTCCCAACATGGGCCGGGCCCGCCCAAGCCCGGTGAAATCGTTGAGAGTCCTTCCCGTCACAGCCGTAACGGCGAAGGCACCGAGGTTCATGGCGGCGTAGGCACCAGCGAACAGGATGATCGAGGGCAACGCAAGCTCACTGGAGCCCACCGCCACAATACCAAGAAGAAAATAGCCGGACTGGGCGATCGATGAATAGGCCAGTAGCCGGATAACATTATCCTGTACCAGCGCTGCCAGATAGCCGTAGGTCATGCTCAGCACGGCCAGACCCGCGATGACGGCGGGCCATCCGCTGTCCACCGGCAGGTCGCGAACCACCTGCGTGAGCGCGAACAGGGCTCCCACCTTGGGTACAACGGACAGGTAGGCCGCAACAGACAGCGGCGCACCCTCGTAGGCGTCGGGTGCCCAGAAATGAAACGGGACCAGTGAGGCCTTGTATCCGAGGCCGACGAGCACGGCCACCAGCCCGAGGACGCCGGCGAGAGGCATTGCTTCAACGCGGGCCAGATCGGAGAGCAACGTGGAGCCGGTGGCACCGAACCAGTAGCTGAGCCCGAAGATCATGACCGCGCCGGCAACCGATGCGAACACGAAAAATTTCATGGCCGCTTCCGTGGCGGGATCCGTGGCCCGATACGCCACCAGGGCGAAGGTGGCCAGGCTGGCCAGGAGCGTGCCCAGCACCAGGAACATGGTATCGCCCGCCGCGGCCAGCACCAGTGCACCAAAGGTCGCCAGGCACATCAGGCTGTAGACCGTGCCCTCCCTTACGGTGCCTCCAATGTCGTTTCGTGCCAGCAACAGGGACAGTACGGTAGCGGGCAGCAGAATAAGCTTGGCCCAGATGCTCAGCGAATCGATCCGGACGGTGCCACCGAATACGGTCGTGTCCGTGCCGATCATGGGAATGGTCAGACCCGTGGCGATAAGCAGGCCCAGGGTGGCGACGCCGAGCGCCACCCTGGGCCTGCGCAGCATCTCGGCGATCAGCGCTCCGACCGCCGTCAAGAGCACGGCGATTTCGGGAATCAGCAGTGTGAGTTCACGAGCCATCATAGCGCCAGAGCCACCGTGGTGCGGTGAATGACGTCGAGCACCCAGGCTGGCGCGACGCCGGTAGCCACGGTGAGCACCAGAAGCGGCACCACCGCCAGCAGTTCCCGCCCACTCAGGTCCGGCATCCCATGCCACTGTTGTTTTGTCTCGCCAAGGAAGGTTTCGCGGATCGCCTTGAGGAAGGTGCCGGCGATAATCGCAATACCCAGTACCACCACAACCGCCGCCGGGACAGTCCTCAGGGTGGCGAGGAATATCTGGAACTCGGCCGGAAAGTGAGCAAGCGCCGGCAGGCCCAGGGAGGCGAAGGCCGCCAGCATGAACAACCAGCCAAGCACCGGGACGGTTTTCAGGAGGCCGCCAAGTTCGCCCATTTCCCGGCTATGGGCCCGCTCCTGGATCATGCCCACCAGCAGGAACAGAGCGCCAGTGACCAGACCGTGACTGAACATCTGCAGCACGGCGCCGTCCAGGGCGATAGCCCGCACCGAGGGGTCCAGGGTCAACGCCGCTACCGCGACACCAACGATCACATAGCCCATGTGGTTGATCGAGGTATAGGCCACCAGTCGCTTGAGATCGCTCTGGGCCAGAGCGGCGAAGGCGCCGTAGATCGCGCTCACGACGCCAAAGACCAGGACAACCGTTCCCGCCTCTCGGAAGGCGTCAGGAGTCATTTGCAGAGCGAAGCGAACGAGGCCATAAGTGCCAAACTTCAGCATGATGGCAGCCAGGATGACACTGCCCACGGTTGGAGCCTGAACGTGCGCCGCCGGCAACCAGGTATGCAGCGGAACAGCGGGAATCTTGACCGCGAAGGTAATCAGCATGGCAATCAGTGCCCACATGGCCGCCGCCCCGGCCAATGGCGGATCGGCGATCCAGGCCCGCATATCGAAGCTGGGCTCCGGGCTTCCGAGATAAAGCCCAAGGATGGCGAGTAACAACGGCAGGCTGCCCAGAAGCGTGTACAGGAAGAACATCAGCGCTGCGCGCTGCCGGTCCTCATGTCCCCAGCCGGCGATCATGAAATACATCGATACCAGGGAGACCTCGAAGAAGACATAGAACAGAATTCCGTCCAGGGCGGTGAAGGTTCCGATTGCCGTGGTCTCAAGCAGAAGTACCAGGGCGACGTAAGCCCGTGGCCGTTCGCGAAGCGAGGAAGCGTAGATGAGAGCAACCAGGAACATTACTGCGCTCAGAAGCACCAGCGGCAGGCTGATACCGTCGACTCCGACCCGGTAGGCGGCGCCTATGGCGGGCATCCACTCCAGCTCTTCGACCTGGGAAAAGCCGGCACCGTTCAACCCCTCCAGCCACATCGTCAGCGCACCGACCAGGGTCAGGGCTGCAGTGCCAATGCCGATGCCATGTACCGTCCGCGCCGTCGGCTGTGGCAGGCACACAATCAGGAGGGCACCGGCGAGTGGCAGGAACAGGGTAAGCGATACGAGTGGTAGCATGGGTCCGGGTTCCTCTAGGAACTCAATGAAACTGAAAACAGGATGAACAGTGCCACTGCGGTGACGATGGCGCTGATGGCCAGGCTGTGGTGGATCAGGCCGCTTTGCAGGGTTCGGGCTCGCGCCCCCAGGGTTCGCACTCCGGCCACGAGGGCGAAGATCAGGCCGTCGATACGGCGTTCATCGCCGACCCGCACCAGGTCCGCCACCGCCATGCTGGCACGGCCGGCACCAAGTACCACTGAATACAGACGCTGTTCCAGGCGCTCGCCCCCCCGGGCAATCGTGAGGCCTCCGCGGCCAACACGAAGCACGGCCATGTACAGGCCATGCTCCAGGCGGTCACACCCCCGGGCAACGGCCATTGCGGGCTTACCCATATAGCCTGTAAGCCCTGCTCCGACGGTCAATCCTGATTCCGCCCATTGGTGGACAGGACCAAGCAGCCGGTGGGCCGGCACCAGCCAGCCCAACGTCAGGCCACCTACTGCGGCCAGGAGTCCCAGCAGCACCGCCCCGGTTCCCTCGGCTTCATGGCCAGCGAGGTCGAGAATTGCCTCAACGGGGCCGAAGGCCAGTCCCAGGGCAGCAGAAGGGACCACCAGACCCCAGATGCCCACGCCCATCCAGGCACTACCGGCGACCGGCCGGGATTCGCCGGAACCCTGCCACAAGAGACGCAACGCCCGGGCCATGTAGCCGCCGGTGAGCAGAGTGCCCGCCAGCGCGAGAGGGGCAAGCCAGAACGCCCCGGGCGCAGACAGGACGGCTGCGATCACCGCGTCCTTGGAGAAGAACCCGCTCAGCGGAGGGATGCCAGCCAACGCCATTGATGCCAGGGCAAAGCCGGCAAAGGCCCAGGGCCTCGCGCGGCCAACTCCCTCCAGCTGATCGAAACCAGTACCACCCCGAGCATGCTGAAAATCGCCGGCGGCGAGAAAGAGTGTGCTTTTGATGGCGGCGTGGGCAATGAGATGCAACAGCGCGGCCAGGGGTACTCCCGCGCCTACCGCAATCAACATCAGGCCGTATTGACTGGCCGTTGAAGCCGCGAGCAGACGTTTGAGATCACGCTCGGCGAGCGCGATAATCCCGGTTGCCACGGTGGTGACACCCCCGACAAGTCCGACCGCGACCAGCACCTCGGGTGTCAGCAACGGGGCCGACCGTATCAGCAGGATGGCACCGGCCGCGACCAACGTCGCCGAGTGCAGCAGCGCAGAAACCGGAGTGGGGCCCGCCATGGCACCCATGAGCCAGTCCTGCAGGGGAACCTGGGCAGATTTGCCCATGGCCGCGAGTAGCAGCAAAAGCCCGGCAATGGTGGACGTACTGCCGCCCGCCTCCAGGGAAACGGCAATCTCACTGGTACCTGCCGACCCGATGAGAATGAATACGGCAACGTATAGCCCCAGGTCGGCGCTACGGGTATAGAGGAAGGCCCGGCCGGCAGCGTTTGCGGCGTCGGGCCGCTGAAACCAGAAGCCGATCAGCAGATAGCTGCACAGGCCGATCAGCTCCCAGGCCGCCAACAGCAGAATCCAGTCGCCGGCCAGCACCAGTGCCTGCATGGTCCCCAGAAACAGGGACATCACGGCGAAAAAACGCGACAGGCCGGACTCTCGCTTCATATATCCGACCGCGTAAATCAGGACGAACGTGCCCACCGTGGCCACGGCAACGGATAGCAGCGCGTCCATTGGCGCGGCAACCAGGCGCAGTGGCATGTCCGGCAGACCGTGCAGAAGCAGTGTTTCGGGCTGGCCCCCGGCAACCCTGGCCAGGAGCGAGAGGCTCCCCGCCAGGCTGAGCGTCGCACCCGTCAGGGCCAGCACAGGTCCGCCCCGGCGCAGCAACAGCACAGCGAGAGCGGCGAGCAGCGGTGGCAGTACCGGCAGCAGGACGGGGTTCATCCTTTCAGGTCCTCCGCTTCTTCCATCTCTACCGAGCCCTTGGCCCGGAAGCGCGCCGTCGCGACCCCGAAACCGACCGCCATCTCTACCGCCATGACCGTCATCACCACCAGAACGAACATCTGTCCGGAGTAGACCTCAGGATGCAGAAATCGCCAGAAGGCAACCAGGTTCACCAATGCGCCCGCCAGAATCAGTTCCACGCCCATCATGATCATGACCAGATTGGTCTGGGACAACGCGCCGTAGACGCCAACACCAAACAGAACGGCGCCTGTCAGAAGCGCCAGGATCAGGACCGGCGTCATCTTGAGGTCTCCTTGTGATCGTGATTGGCGGGCTCCCGCGCCGGTATTGCGGTGGCCGTGGCGGCAATCATCGCGGTCAGGATAGTGACAGCGGCGGTCTCGAAAATCAGCATCGAGCGCCCCAGCATTTCGAAGCCCAGTTCCCGTGTCTGCATTGCGGCATCCGGCGCCTCGGCAGTCACCGGGCCCCAGTCAGACAGAAGCGCCACGGCAATGGCGGTGGCGGCGGCAATCCCACCTGCGCCGAGGGAGAATCGTTTCTGGTGGCTCATATCCATACCGCCAAGGCCGCCGGGGTCCATCATGAACATCACCATGAAAATGGCCATGATGCTCATCTCGGTAGCCATCATCATGATCTGCAGCACCCCCAGAAATTCGGACTGCATGGCCAGGAACATACAGCCGACAGCAGTTTGCGAAAACAACAGGGCCAGCGCAGAACGCACCATGGAAGATGTGCGGAACACCACCACACCGAAACCGATTGCGGCGAGGCCGAAAACAGCGACGAAAAAAGCCTGGATATACATTTACGGCACCACCAGAATAAGCAATCCGACAATGAAGATATTGAGCAGCGCCAGGGGAATCCCCAGCTTCCAGCACCACCCCAACAGATCCGCCTCGCGAATGCGTGGCAGGTAGTGACCGACCAACAGCATCGAAACGGCCACTGCCAGGGTCTTGATCAGGCTCCAGGCCCAGGGCGGCAGCAGCGGCCCGTGCCAGCCGCCGAGGTAGAATACCGTCGTTGCGGAAGCCAGCGTGACCACGAGCAACAGGCGCGCCAGTCGCAGCACGGCCAGGCGCACGCCGGTATATTCGGCATCAACACCGCCGGCCAGTTCCCCCTCTGCGGTAGGCAGATCAAACGGTGGGCGGAACGCCAGCGCCATAGCGGCAATGTAAAACAGCACAAAACCGAGCGGTTGGTAAACGATGTTCCACAGGCTCTCCTGAGAGCCAACGATCGCGGTGTTTACCAGAGATTCGGCGCGCATGGCCACCGCGGTGATCGGCATAACGATGAGCATGGCATAAGCGATAAGCTGGCCGAGAAAACGCCAGCCGCCGACCATGGCATAAGCACCATTCGGGCCCCAGCCGCCCATGATCAGCGCCACCAGCACATAGGCCAGCGCCGCGTTGAAAAACAGGGCACCGGTGGCAAGATCGGCGATGATCAGGTTCGGCGCCAGTGGCAGCACCGCCGCACCGAGCATCGCCGCAACCAGCAGCAGCACCGGCGCCGTCTCGAAGAAGACCCGGTCGGGCGTGCGAGGCACAACAGACTCACGACCGAGGTGAGCCAGGCCGCTGAGCAGGGGTGCGGCTGGATGCAGTCGTCCGGTTGCCGTCCAGCTCTCGATCATGGCGAGAAACCAGGCAGTGACAAGCAGCGCGAACAAAACGATGGCAATGCTCAAGAGATTACCTCCCAGGGCGAAAGGTCTATTGATCCGACCGCCACCAGTGCATCGCCCAGTTCCCTGCCCTTTACGAGCTCCGCAACCAGGTCGATATGGTGACTACAGGCGGTATCCAGTTCGTAGGACGTCACCTGGCCATGCTCCAGGCTCACCTTCAACCGAGACTCGCCACGGGGAGTTTCCACGGTTGTCTCACCTGTTCCGGAGACATCGCTGCCAATGTTCCGCAGGACCGGCAGCTCCGGTTCCACTGCTGCTTTAATGAGATCGAGACTGGCCGGGATCTCGTCCAGCCGTTGCCACAGGCGCGCCCAGGCATCTCCGCCCTTGCCGGAAGCACGCCCTACAGGGCCGCGCAGATCAGAAGAGCCTGTTGGCAGCACGCCAATTCCCCTCAGCCGCGCTTTGAGTAGCGGCGTCCGCCCGACTCGGGTAGCCAGTGCCTGAAGCGACGGCTCCAGCTCAATAAGCCCCTCCTTGCTGGCAGCCTGAACGTTCAGCTGCAGGGTTGAAGCACGATTCGCCAGCCAGGCGAAGCCCATTTGATGTCCAAACCGGGCCAGCCAACCCAGATGACTGGCGATGCGCTCGCGTTCAAGCGCGCCGGTCCGGCCGCCTGCGTTCGCCGAATCATCCTCCAGCCCCGCCGCCCGCTCAATTGCCAGACAGGCCAACAGACGGTAACTCACCGGTGCCAGTGGCATTGCACTCGACAGATGCTCGATGAAGGTATTGGCATCCATCTCTCCATCTTCTTCACCTTCGGAGGTTATGCCCACCACTGATGCGGCCTGCCCCTCTGTCACACCGTCACCATCAAGCGTCAGCGTCAACTTCAAACCACCTGGCAGACCAGGGAACACCGGCCCGAATGGCACCTCAAGCCAGTCCATCTGCAGGCCGTCAGCGCTGCGCGGCAGGTCTTTGGTCACTTCGATCATGGACATGAATCCCGAGGCGCCATGATCATGTCCGCCGTGCTCGTGTCCACTGTGCCCGTGACCGTGTTCGTGCCCATCGTCCTGATGGTGTTCGTGATCATGCTCATCGTAATCCGAGTGATCATGATGGTGCTGGTGCTCGTGGTCATTGCCATGCCCGGGAGCTTCCTCTCCCCCGCCGTCATCTTCCATGTCCTCTCGGGCTACCAGATCCATGCCGCATTTTGGACAGCTGCCCGGCTCGTCCCGGACAATTTCCGGGTGCATGGGGCAGGTATATTCGGTCTCGGCCTTTTCCTGTTTATGGCCCTCCCCTTCGCTATGATCGTGATTATGGTCAGGATGATGTTCCGGCTCATGGTCCTGTCGATGGTCATGATGATTCTGGTGTTCTCGATCCTCGTGACCATGGCATTGTTCGTGCTCGTCTTCGTGCTCGCCGTGATCATGGCCGTGGTGATGGTGTTCGTGTTCATGATCGTGGTGGTGCTCAGGGGTCGACTCCCCGGTTTCGCGGGCCACGAGATCCATGCCGCACTTGGGGCAACTGCCCGGCTCGTCTTCGACAACTTCCGGATGCATGGGGCAAACATACTCAGTCCTGGCGTGCAGGACAGATGAGTCAAAATCCTCGGGAGAGGACGCAAAGGCGCCCTTGGCCATCACCTGCTTCAGCCTGGCGACCGCCTCAATCAGCGCGGCTTGCGAAAGGTCCCCGGACACATCGGTGCCAGGTAGGGATGACGGGGGCCGGGCGCCCAGTACGAGGATAGCGCGCAGTCGGGGCATCTGCGCAAAGAGCACCGCCACAGCCTCGCTCATTTTCTCTGGCAGCTTTCCGACAATCAGGAGAACGCTCGCATCGCGAGGGGTGCCGGCAATGCGCATGCCTACAGCCTTCACATCCAGCCCATGAGCCAGGGCTATCTCCGGCCCCGGCACAACCAGGCAGCTCAGGTTGCTCGCCAGGGCTCGGGAGAAAAGCTTCTGTAACACTGAGGGCCGCTTCTGGCGAACGCCTGTCGCGGTCAATATCGGATCAGGAGTCATTGCCGCCGGAGAGCCCCCTGGCTCCATCCGTAGAGCAGACCGAGAAAAAGAATTGCAAGAAATACACCCATATCAACCAGCGCAACCAGCCCCTCTTCTTTGTAAACCACAGCCCAGGGATACATGTAGGCCATTTCCATGTCGAAGGCCAGAAACAATAGGGCGTAACCGTAGTAACGCACATGGTAGCGCCCCCATACCGGGTCACGGGACATCGTTCCCGCGCTCGCGGGCACATCCTTACCCGGCTCACCGCGCGTTGGACCCATGGCTCGGGCGAGGCCGTAAAGGCTCAGAACCACACCAAGGGTACCGATCGCCATTCCCAGCAATAGAAGGTATTGTTGTGTAGCGCTCATCGATTTCCCCTAGCTTACGATTTATGCGTTCGCGAGACTTTTATCCAGTAGTGTAGTCGCTAGGAAACCGGACGCCCGAATGCACGGTGAAGATCAGTAATAGTGACCAGCTGTAGATATGGCTGAAAGCGCAGTACAAGGGCTCCTCACGGGTGCGGTGTGTTGAAATCGGGTTACGTTTCACATTGTCTGATCAAAGCGTACAGACGAAGTTAATCATGACTTCCTGAAATCAGACTGAATGGCTGAGGCGGATCAGGGATGAAACTGACTTGAATCAAGAGAGCGGGCCCGGCAAAGGCGGGTCCGTCTTTCATGCTGAAAGGCTATCGATGTTCCTTCTGGTAGCGCCGCCGCAACAACATGGAATTACCGATGACCGAGAGCGAGCTGGCCGTCATGGCCACTACACCGATCATGGGGTGCAACAGGCCGGCAGCGGCGATGGGAATGGCCGCAGCGTTGTATCCACTTGCCCAGACCAGGTTCTCAACGATTTTCCTGAAGGTGGCACGGGACAACACCATGGCATCAACAACACCGGATAATTCGCCTCGCACCAGGGTAACGTCCGCGGCCTCTATTGCCACATCCGCGCCGGCGCCGATGGCAATACCGACGTTCGCCTGTTTCAGAGCCGGGGCGTCGTTTATGCCGTCACCCACCATGGCGACATGATTGCCGTATTTCTTCTGTAACTCACGAATGGCGTCCACCTTGCCCTCTGGCAGCACCCCAGCGCGAACTTCGTCGATGCCCACTTCACGGGCAACGGCTTGTGCAGCGCGTTCGTTGTCGCCGGTAATCATTACCACGTGGAGTCCATGCTCATGCATGGCTTTGATCGCATCAACGGACTCGTCCTTGAGCGTATCGGCAACCGCCACGATGCCATATGCCTGGCTATCCCGGGCGACGATTACTGCGGTTCGGCCTTGGCTCTCAAGATCGTGGAGACGCTCACTCAGTGCATCCAGGCCGGTGACGCCCTCTTCTTCAAGCAGGCGGCGGTTACCTATCAGCACGGTCCTGTCGCCTACCCTGCCCGACACACCCCTGGCGCCGGTGGAGCGGAAGTCAAGAACATCTCCGGGCCTGATTCCCCGCTCCCTGGCCCCCTCCACGATGGCCCGGGCGATGGGGTGCTCGGAAGCATTCTCCACTGTGGCGGCAAGCTCCAGCAGCTCCGTTTCCGAAACGCCTTCGGCTGCCACCACGTCGGTCAGTTTCGGCTCGCCTCTGGTAATGGTGCCTGTTTTATCCAGAACCATGACCTTGATGTCCTTGAAGGTCTGGATGGCCTCACCGGAGCGGATCAGGATGCCCCGCTCGGCACCCACTCCGGAGCCCACCATCAACGCCGTAGGTGTCGCCAGACCCAACGCACACGGGCAGGCAATTACCAGCACTGCTATAGCCGCCAGAATTGCCAACACAGGTGTAGGGGCCGCAGGATCCACCCACGGCAGGAAGGCTCCGCCCCATTCGAGTATCGGGCGGAGCGCGTCCGCAGCAAACAGCCAGACCAGAAGGCTGCCCAGGGCGATGACAAGAACCAGAGGCACGAAGCGACCGGTCATACGGTCAGCGAATTCCTGGATTGGCACCCGGGAGCCCTGTGCCTCGTCAATCAGCTTCACCACCTGTGCAAGAAAGGTATCGCCGCCAACCCGGGTTGCTTTTACGCGTAGGCGCCCTTCCTTATTGATCGTGGCTCCGATCACGGTGTCACCGGTACTTTTATAGACGGGCACCGACTCGCCGGTGGCAATGGATTCGTCCAGGTGACTCTCACCATCCACCACCTCACCGTCAGTGGGCACCTTGTCACCCGGACGCACAATCATGATGTCGCCGGGGGCCAGTTCCCTGACCGGGATCTCCACTTCTTCGCCATTCCGCTCCACACGGGCGGTCTTGGCCCCCATGGTCAGCAGCCGCCGAATTGCCTCGGAAGCCTTGCCCTTGGCTTTCGTTTCCAGATAACGGCCAACCAGGTGAAAGGTCATGATGGTGGCGGCCATTTCGATGAACGACGTCATCGGGTAGACGAAGCCTACCAGACCGATGATGTAGGGAGGCAGGCTGCCCATGGAAATGAGCACATCCATGTTGAAGGTGCCGTTTTTCAATGAGCGCCAGGAAGCCTTGTGTGTCGCAGCGCCTCCGAAAAGAAACACCACCGGAAAGGCCAGCAGGGCAATGATCGCCAGATAACCCGGTACCGGTTGCCAGAACATGTGCGGAATCATCAGCAACATGATCAGCGTGGTGGGTATTGCCGCAATCCAGAGCCTGCGCCTGGCCTGCTGGAGATACGCTTCCTCAATCGCGGTTTCACTTTCCTGGTCGGCATCATCGTCACGGCTGATCGCGGCGACATCATAGCCTGCGCCTTCGACCGCCTTGCGCAGGTTTTCGGCATCAGGTCCGTCATACCGGGCAGTAACCTTGACCCGATGAGCGGCCAGATTGGTGGATACGTCATCGATTCCTTCAAGACGTCGAATCGTTTTGGAGACGATACCGGCGCAATGGTCCGAGCCCATTCCCGGAACGATCAGTTCGAAGGTCTTCGTTGCGCTCGAATCCGAACTGGCCCTGGCTACCATTTATGCTTTCCCCTCGACGTTACGATTGCTCGGCCAGTCCGCAAAGGCGATGAAGTAGAGCAGCACCATGTTGACCATGGGAATGAGTATCAGGATAGCCATCCAGCCCGGGTAACCAATGCGCTGGCAGATGCGCCAGACCGGCACCACCACCAACACGGCCATGACCAGCATCCACAGCCAATGGCCTGCCCACATGGTGTTACTGAACATACTGTTGTGCATCATGGTGTAAATCTCCATTCATACCGTTGGTCTCAGTGTTGGTGATGGGTTTGAGATTGTTCATCATCCGGCGGCTCTATACCGGCTGTTCTCTTCAGGAAAATCTGCTCCGCGATCGCAATAACGATCATGGTTCCGACGGCCACACCGATCACGAAAGGATCGGAATTCAGCTTGACCCAGACAAAGCCCCCAAGGGCGATCAGGTCCAGGAAAATGGCAATGGCCGGCACCCAGGGGTTGGCGTTTATATCCTTGCGCAGATAGCGAAGCACCCCCCAGTGGATAGCGATGTCCATGATCAGATAAAACACGATACCCAGCGCTGCGATCCGGGTGAGGTCGAAAAACGCTGTCAGAAACACTCCCAGCACCACGGTGTAGACCAGGGTGTGCTTCTGGATACTGCCCGGCATACCAAAGTGCCGGTGAGGAACGAGCTTCATTTCCGTGAGCATGGCCAACATGCGCGAGACGGCAAAGATGCTGGCCAGAATGCCACCGGCGGTCGCCATCATGGCAATCGCCACGGTAAACCAGACAGCGTATTGCCCGAGTGCCGGGCGTGCGGCCGCAGCAAGGGAGTAGTCCCGTGTCTCGATGATTTCGGCCAGGGACAGGTTGCTGGCGACGGCGAAACCAACCAGGCCGTAGATCACCACGCAGGCGGCAATGGAAATCACGATGGCCCGGCCGACATTGCGATGGGGGTCCTTGATCTCCGAGCCGCTGTTGGTGATTGTTGTGAAACCCTTGAACGCCAGTATCCCCAGGGCGGTAGCCCCAAGGAAATTACCGACTGATCCTTTTTCACCGGGGCTCGAAATGTTGATTGCAATGCTGTCTGCCAGCCACACCCCTACGATCCCGAATATCAGTATGCCGCCAATTTTCAGGATCCCGATGAAGGACGCCACGGTCTGAATCAGCCGGTTGCTCAACAGGTTGACCAGAAACGCCGCGATGATGAGCGACACACCGAGAACGGGTACCATGCGCCCGCTTTCGTCGCCACCGAAAAGTTGCATGGTGTAGGCGCCAAAGGTCCGCGCCAGGAAGCTCTGGGCGATCACCATGGAGAAATACATCAGCAGAGCGTTGAACGCCGTGGGAAGCCGGTTTCCGTAGGCCTTGTGGAGATACATGCCGATGCCGCCGGCGGATGGCCAGGCGTTGGAGATCTTGATATAGGAATAGGCGCTGAAGCTGACGATCACAGCGGCGGCCAGAAACGCCAGCGGAAAGAGAGCGCCCGTCATCTGGGCCATCTGCCCGGTCAGAGCGAAAATACCTGCACCGATCATGACGCCGGTTCCCAGCATGACGGTACCTGCCAACGACAGGCTGCCTTCCTTGTAATGGGTGGTTCTGTCCTGCTCCCTGCTCATGTTGTCTCCTGAAGCTTTCATCCGTGGAATCTGGGGACAGCGGAAAGGCACCGTGTTATCCCTTTCAGCCGGCCTGCTCTGGGTCTGTCACTTCCTTGAAAATCCGGATAGGGGCTGAACAAGTCCGCGCTTCCCTGCACGTCAGGGTGGACGGACCGACAACGAATCCTGAACCGGGAAACAACCCGGGGCTGACTGCCCTGGGTTGTTTCCGGAGAGGTTAGAAAGCGATTCTGGCCCCGATTACCGCGAACCAGTCTTCGGTGCTTCCGCCATCGCCTTCCGCGAAATCCGCTGTATCGCCGAACTTGCGTTCGTGAACCACCCCGACATAGGGCGAGAAAGCCCGGTCGATCAGGTCATAGCTCAGCCGCAATCCCATTTCAGTGTAGTTCAGGCCTTTGCCAACGCCGATCTCCCTGTCCTCTGATAATGCCACCATGGTTTCGAAGGTGGCCGACACGATCCAGTAGTTGGTGATCAGCAGTTCGTATTCGGCCTCGAAATCCACCGAGGCATCCCCTTCGTCGCTCAGATAAAGGTTGGTATCGATTTCAAACCAGTAAGGTGCAAGGCCAGTGAGTCCCAGCACCCCATACACCCGGTCCGGGCCTTTCGGGGTATCAATCCGGATACCGCCTTTGGCATCCCAGAAATCGTCCACCGGAACCTGGGCAACGAACTGGTTTTCCACGGTTTCCCAGGCATCGTGGGTTTCTTCCCACTCGCCCTCGAACAGCCACCGGAACTTGAGTTCATCGCTACCGTAGAAGGCGTCGCCCTCCACAACCGCCAGTTCCTCGCCGGTATCGCTGTAGCGGTA
The DNA here is from genome assembly GCF_900115285.1 of Marinobacter daqiaonensis. Lineage (GTDB taxonomy): Bacteria > Pseudomonadota > Gammaproteobacteria > Pseudomonadales > Oleiphilaceae > Marinobacter > Marinobacter daqiaonensis. The sequence goes on along the minus strand of NZ_FOYW01000001.1, from coordinate 400,394 downwards.
TTCGAATTTCTCCGCGCCGATTCCCCACTGGGCGCCAGCACTGTGGGCGTCAACTGCCCTGTCCTTGTCGGCATGGGCGGAGAGAACGGGAGCCACGATCAAAGGTAGCAGGAGCACGCCTCTGGACCATGATTTCATGCATCACCTCCTTCACGGGCTACGGCGCTGACGTCCACCTGGTCGTCGGGGCCACCCTCAACCACGATCTTGCGGAACATCCCTGCGGCGGCGTGGTAGGAAAGATGGCAGTGGAAAGCCCATTCACCGGGGGCATCCACCTCCGTTTCCATGTAGACCGTGGTGGCGGGCGCAACGCTGATGACGTGTTTGAGGGGGTTCCATTTGCCCTCCCCCACATCGAGGATGGACCACATGCCATGGAGGTGCATGGGGTGGGTCATCATGGTCTCGTTGACGAACTTGAAACGCACCCGCTCGCCGTACTGGAGCACGATGGGATCCGCATCTTCGTATTTAATCCCGTTGATGCTCCACTCATAGCGTTCCATGTTGCCGGTCAGGCGAAGCTCGATTTCCCGTGTCGGCTCCCGGTACTCGTACAGGGGATTCTGGGCCCTGAGATCGGCGTATGACAGGAACCTGCCACCATTACTGGCGACAGGGGTCAACCCGCTGCCCTGGGCATAGAAAGGGTCCTGCGGCAGCGAGCTTCCGCTACCCTGATCCATATTGCCGTGGCCCATGGCGCTGTGGTCCATGCCGGAACCCATTGCTGCGCCACCGTGATCCATACCGGCCATGTCATCATCGTTCATGTCGCCATGGTCCATGTGTCCGGCCATGTCCGCCATGGTCAACAGCGGTGGCTCCCTCAGTTCCGGTACGTCAGCGGTCATACCCTCTTTCGGTGCCAGGGTGCCCCGGGCGAAGCCGGAACGTCCCATGGATTCGGCGAAGATGGTGTAAGCCTCTTCATCCCTGATGTGGACGATGACGTCGTAGGTTTCCGCCACGCCAAGTCGGAATTCATCAACATTGACCGGCTGCACGTTATTGCCGTCGGCCTGAACCACGGTCATTGTGAGACCGGGAATGCGGATATCGAAATAGGTCATGGCGGAGGAATTGATGAACCGCAGGCGAATCCGCTCACCGGGCTCGAACAGGCCAGTCCAGTTCTGCTCCGGGCCCTTGCCGTTGATGAGCCCGGTGAAACCCTGGACGTCCTCGATATCCGCCTTCATCATGCGCATCTCGCCCCACATCATGCGGTCCCTCAGCGTCGCCACGAAACCGTTCCTGGCGGATTCGCTGAAGAAATCACCCACCGTCTGCTGCTGACGGTTGTAGTAGTCCGCCGACGTTTTCAGATTGCGCATGATGCGGTCGCCGGAGTGAGGGTGCTTGTCGGTGAGTTGCACCACATACTCCCGATCATAGCGGAAGGGTTCCCGGCCCTCGGGCTCGATCACAATTGCGCCATAGGCCCCGTTGGGTTCCTGGAAGCCGGAATGGCTGTGGAACCAGTAAGTGCCGGCCTGCACAATCGGAAACTGATAGGTGAACGTCTCCCCCGGCCTGATGCCCGGGAAGCTGATACCCGGTACCCCATCCTGCTCGAACGGAAGGATGAGGCCATGCCAGTGGATGGACGTCATCTCATCCAGGTTATTGGTGACATTGATGGTCACCTCCTCCCCTTCCCGGAAGCGCAGTATCGGCCCCGGTGATGCCCCGTTGTAGCCAATCCCCTCTTTGACAAAGTCGCCGGTGTCGATCTGGACCCGGTCAACGGAAATGTTGTACTCACCGGCATTGACAGCCAGGGAAGCAAAACCGGCCAGCAGGGCCGTTAGAATGGACCTTTTCAATGCATGCACCCGCCTATTCAAACTCGATATCCCCATACATGCCTGCCTGGTAGTGCCCCGGCACGTTGCAGGCAAACTCCAGATCGGTGGCACCGCCGAAACGCCAGACAATCTCTTTTGTCTCACCGGGCTCCATCAGCACCGCGTTGGGGGCATCGTGCTTCATGGAATGGCCGTCGCCCATGTCCATTTCCATCATCCTGTGATCGATGTGATCACCCCTGATGACTCCGTGGTCCACCATCATCTGCATGGATCGCTGGTGAGTCTCGTGCATTTGCGCGGTACCGAGGTTGAACTCGTGCACCAGGGCGCCCTTGTTTTCAATCACGAACCGCACGGTTTCTCCGGGCTTCACGGTGATGGATTCGGGCTCGTAGTAGTTGTCGTGCATTTCAACGGTAATGGTCCGGGCGGATTCCGATGCCTTGGCGGCCTCGCCCATGGCTGAACCACCTCCGTGTCCATGCCCCTGGCCGTGGGCTCCTGCCCCGAGAGCGGCCGCAGACATGGAAAAGGCTGCTGCTGCAACCATGAGATGTGATGCTTTCATCCGGTTTTCTCCTGTAATGGTTTTCCGTTCGACGCCTGTTGCCCTGCCCTGAAATTTGAGCAATGTCCGGAAACGGTTGCTACCATCGCCCATTAACCTGAATCCTTGCTGAATAACGGGATTACGTATCGTTCAGCCTCGATTCAGATCATTCTGCGATACTGGCTGTTCATGCAGGTTCCGGGAGAAAAACAGCGAATGCGACTATTGTTGGTGGAAGATGACCACCTGCTGGCCAACGGGCTCGCGAGCCAGCTGGAAAAAGTCGGTTTCAGCGTGGATGTGGCATCCACCGCCCGTGAGGCAAGAGTTCTGGGCGAGCAGGAGGACTATCGCGCGGGTGTTCTCGACCTGGGTCTGCCCGATGGCAACGGTCTGGATGTGTTGCGGAAATGGCGTGGCGGCGGAATCGACTTCCCGGTACTGATCCTGACTGCCAGAGGCGACTGGCAGGATAAGGTGAACGGCCTCAAGGCCGGAGCCGATGACTACCTGGCCAAGCCATTCCAGACAGAGGAGCTCGTGGCCCGGCTCCACGCCATCGTGCGACGCAGCGAAGGCAGAGTCATGTCCTCGGTAAAGGCTGGTCGCTTCGAGCTGGACGAGAACCGCCAGATCCTCAAAACGGAAGGCGGCGGCGAGTCCAGCCTGACCGGTACGGAATTTCGTCTGCTCCGCTGTCTCATGAGTCGACCCGGCCAGGTATTCTCCAAGGAACAGCTTATCGAGCAGCTATACAGCCTCAACGAAAGCCCGAGTGAAAATGTTATTGAGGCGTATATCCGCCGACTCAGGAAGCTGGTTGGGGCGGAAACCATCAGGACGCGGCGTGGTCAGGGGTATCTGTTTGATGACACTGTCTGAATGGCCCCGTTCGGTAAGGGGCATGCTCCTGCTGCTGCTGTTGCCGGCGGGGATCGGCCTGATGGTGTTGGCGTGGTTCATCCACGGTGTCCTGCTGGAGAGGATGTCCCGGGACTTCATCGAGAGCCGTCTACAGGACGAAGCCGCATTTCTGGAACACCAGGTACGTCAGGCCGGAGGCAGAATCGACGCACTCAGGACCGGCGATTATTTCCAGGATGTCTTCCATCATGCCTTTGCCATTGCCTCCTCATCCAGCCAGACGGTTTCGCCGGCATCCTGGGCGCCGTTACTGAGGCCTCTGCTTGCCTCCGGAGACGAGGGTGCCGTGAGAGTGCGGGATGCCAGTGAGCCGGGTGCGCCATCCGACATCCTCGCCTATCGCCGGTCGTTTCTTGTCGACGGTTCCCCCGTCACGGTTATCGTTGCGGAGGACATGGAGGCTTTAAAAAAGGGACAGGCCGAGCTGCACGCCTGGACGGCGGTGATCTCGATCCTGTTGATCGTTCTGCTGGTGGGCAGCATCTGGGTTGGAATCAGCCTTTCCCTGCAACCGGTGGTGACCCTCCAGGAGAACCTCAGGAAACTCCAGGGGGGCGAGATATCGCGGATCGATGTGAAAGGCCCCGAAGAATTCCGCCCGCTGGTCCAACAGCTCAACCAGCTGCTCGACTCGCTGGATCAGCGGCTGGAGCGCTCCCGGGAGGCCCTGGCGAACCTGTCCCACAGCGTGAAGACGCCAATAGCGGCTGTCCGTCAGATTCTCGAGGATGCCAACCGGCCCCTGGACGAGGATCTGAGGCGTGAAATGGCATCGAGGCTCGGTGATATCGACCGGCAGCTTGAGGCTGAAATGCGCCGCAGCCGGTTTGCGGGGCCTCAGATCGGGAAAAGCGCTTATCCGGTCAGACAGGCCCGGGACCTGCTATGGATGCTGGGCCGGCTGTACCCGGAAAAGTCCTTCGAGCTCTCGACGTCCCTTCCCGAGGAGTGCCGGTGGCCCATTGAAGAACATGACCTGAACGAAATTCTGGGAAATCTGCTGGATAATGCGGGTAAATGGTCGACAAAAAACGTTGAACTCTCCCTGGCCCAGAACGGGCGCCTGGCCCGAATGACGGTCACCGATGACGGTCCCGGCGTTGAACAGGGGTCCCTGGCGAGCCTGGGCCAGCGGGGATTGCGCCTGGACGAGCAAACGCCCGGCCACGGCCTTGGTCTCGCCATCGTCCGGGAGATCGTTGTCCGCTACGGGGGGCAGACGAGTTTTTCGACTGACGAAAACGGCGGCTTAAAGGTGGTGATCGACGTCGCTGTCTGAGCCTGATGACAGATCAATGTTGAACCCAGTGGTTAGCTGTATCAATTGCAGGATACCAACGGGTATTCAAGACTCATGGGGCTGGGCGTCTATTTCCTTGTTACCCGAGGAATCGGTCACTCAACTGAAAATGGGAGAAAACACGATGACGAATTTACAAAAGGCACTGATCCTCCTGGCGGGAATTTTCCTGCCTGCCCTCGGTCTGGCCCAGGGGCCCGGCCAAATGGGAGATGGCATGATGGACGGCTTTATGATGCCCGGTATGGGAATCATGGGGATATTCATGATGATTATCTGGCTACTTCTGATTGCCCTGCTGGTGCTTGGGGTTCTGGCCTTGATCAAGTATCTGCGGAACAAGTGATGAGCCGGAAAAGCCTCCACCGCCGCACTGTACTGAAGGCCATGGCGGGCACGGGTTTTCTTCTCGCCCTGTCGCCGGGGTTTCTTCTAACCGGGTGCGATGATGGCGTGATAGCGACCGAACCGGGAACACTGGGCCTTGATTCAGAGGAATACGATGTCGAGCTGGACCTTCGTGCCACACCCGACTCGGCTTCCATCCTTCCCGGCGCTCCCAGTGAGGTATGGCGCTACAGGGCGAAATTGCTGAAAGGCCCTGGCGATACCCTCTCCGAAATCCCGGACAGCTACCTGGGACCCACCATCCGGTTGCGCCGTGGCCAGACAGTGAAAATCCAGATCCACAACGAACTGCCCGAGGACACCACCGTGCACTGGCACGGGCTTCATGTACCGTCCGATGTGGACGGTCAGCCAAGACTGCCTATCCCTCCCGGTGAGACAATGACGGTCGGCTTTGAGGTTCTGGACCGGGCGGGACTGTTCTGGTACCACTCCCATGCTCACGGCGAGCAGGGTGGTCGTGTGGGGTTCCAGAGTTATGCGGGCCTCGCCGGGCTTCTGATCATTGAGGATGATGAAGAACGGGATCTGGAGCTGCCGTCCGGCGATAATGAATTACTGCTTGTTCTTCAGGACCGAACCTTTACCGGCGCCAACGAACTGGTTTATCTGGACGGCGGTATGGGCGGAATGATGGAACGTATGCGGGGTTTCCTGGGAGACCGCATGTTGGTCAACGGAGTACCTCCCGCCACACGGAAGGTCGCCAGCCGACCCTACAGGGTTCGGGTCCTGAACGGCTCCAATGCCCGCATCTATAAACTGGCCTGGAGTGACGGACGCCCCGTCACGGTTATCGGCGCCGACGGTGGCCTTCTTCGCGAACCGGAAGAAAGGCCTTATGTCATGTTGGCTCCGGCTCAGCGACTTGATATCTGGGTAGATCTTTCCGAGTCAGAACCAGGACGCTCGCTCGAGCTCATCAGCGACCATTACGATGCCGGAATGATGAGGGGCGGCATGATGGACGGCGGCATGATGGGCGGCGGTATGATGGGCGGCGGTATGATGGGCGGTATGGGAATGATGAGCAGCTCCGCCCTCCCCGTTGGCAGCCGGTTCACCCTGACCAGGCTGGAGGTGGCCGAATCGGTAGAGGCCAGCGGACAGCTACCGGCGCAGTTAGGATTGCACCGGCAAAAGATTCCGGTAAACACTGCCACTCGAGTCCGACCGTTTGAGTTAAGCATGGTAATGATGCGGGGTTTTGCCATTAACGGCCGGCGTTTTGAGGGAACCAGTGTCGCGGATGACGAGAAAGTTCGCCTTGGCGACACGGAAATCTGGGAATTCCGGAACAACACACCCATGCCCCACCCTATCCACATTCACGGTTTGCAGTTTAACGTCTTGGGGCGAAGAGGTGGCAGCCGGGACAGTGTGCGACAGGGTCTGGTGGACTCCGGCTGGCATGACACGGTTCTGGTCATGCCCCGGGAAACGGTGCAACTGGCGATGAAGTTCGAGCGCTTTGATGGCCTCTATATGTACCACTGCCATAACATGGAACATGAAGATGCGGGGATGATGCGTTATTTCAGGATAGAGGGCTGACCGAGCCAATCAAAAAGGTGCCATAACCTCGTGAACTATGCATACTGTTCGCTGTCCTATCGTTGCAACCCTGATACCCGGTGCCTGAAATCGCGATGACACTAACGAACCGCCGACTCATTCCCCTGTTGCTGTCACTACTTCTGGTGATAAGCGGGCCGGTATTGGCGATGTCTCAGGTTCCGGCCGATGAAGCAGCGCCAGCCATGGCGGACTGTGGTTCCATGGCAATGGATCAGGAACCACGTGGTGATGCCGGCTTACAGGGCCAGGGCGGCTGTCCGGAAATCCAGAATATGGTTTGCCTCGGTGCAGGTGGACTGAACTCCTGCGCGGTTACCCTTGCTACCCTTGTTTCAGCTTTCCACGGCTTTGTCCCACTCCTCTTCCAGCCTGCGTTTGTGGGCTACGCGACCCATTATCAGGCCCCCTACCTGGCAGCAATAACCCCTCCTCCTCAACGCCACTCCTGAGTTTTAACCCGGAGCTGCGCCTGTTGCGCCAGCTTGTTGACGTTAATTCTTGAATCTGAAGTCCCGCCTTGATCCATTTGTCGCGGGCTTTTAGCCGGAGTGAATCCAATGCGCAAATCAACCATTAAACTGACAGCTTTCTCAGCCGGTGTGGCGGGGATTTTCCTCGCCGCCGGCGCGACCGTTCTGGCGGTCCAGGCAAAGGAGCCCATGGAGCCATCATCAGCTCAAGTCTCCGATAGTCTTGCTGGTCCGGCGATCACCATGTACAAGAGCCCGAATTGCGGTTGCTGTCAGTCCTGGGCGGAGCACCTTGACGCCCACGGCTTCGAAATCACCATTGTCGAGACGGACAACCTCAATGAAGTCAAACAGCAACAGGGAGTGCTCCGCCAAATGGCATCCTGCCATACAGCATTGATCGGCGATCTGGTGATAGAGGGACACGTCCCGGCTGGTGACATCGTGGCCTATCTCGAAAAACCCCAGTTCAACACTCTCGGGCTCTCAGTGCCCGGCATGCCCCATGGTACGCCTGGTATGGAGACTGGCCGTAAAGACGATTACCAGGTCATTGCCTTCAATGCCAATGGCCAGCAGAGCGTATTCCGCGAACATAAAGACTACTGAGGCCCGGCTCCATGAAATCGATGATCCACACTCTGAACACCAAGGTCTGGCCCCTTTGCCTGCTCATGCTGGCCGCCTTCCTGCCGGCGTTGGCTCAGGCTCAGCCCCTTGACGATAACCAGCCGGTAACGGCTGTGACAACGGATGCCTCCGGAACCATTCTGGTCCTGCGTGGCGGAAGCCTGGTCGCCATTGAAGATGGAACAGCGGCGGTCATTCCGCTACCGGCTTCCGATGGTCAGCCAACCTCCCTCGCAAGAGGCGCGGACGGTGACGTCTATCTCGGAGGCCCCGGCATGGGTGTCTGGCGCTATGACAATGCCAGCGGGGACTGGCAGTCTCTCAATGAAAGCCTCCCCGACCTTTCGGTCAACGCAATCGCCGCCCACGCGAACCAGCCAGGGACTCTCTATGCCTACAGCGAGCAGAACGGCATGTTCCGCTCCAGGGACCGCGGCACCGAATGGGCGAGAGTGGATGGCGGCCCGCGGGAGCCGGTTCAGACATTCCTGCACTCCGATATGCCCGGCAGCATGGAAAGCGGCTGGCTTTTCGCGGGCACGACCCGCGGCGTCGCCCGGTCCATGGACTGTTTCTGCTTCTGGGGCGATGCGGGTGAATTGCGAGGTACGGTATCCGCCATTAGCTACGACCCCGCGGCTCCTGAGAATGTCTATGCCGTGATCGAAGGCGTGCTTCACCACAGCGCCGACGGCGGGGAAGCCTGGGAAGCACTGGACGTACCGCAACCGGTCACGGCCCTGGCTTTCTCTCCGGAAAAGGGCTTGGTGGCCGGTACTGTCGATGGCGACCTGCTGGCCCGAGGCTCCGCCGGCGAATGGACGCCTGTCCATGACTAAGTGGATCTGGCTGCTGGTCCTGCTCGTTGTTCCAGCCTTTGCTGTCGCCTCGGGCGGCAGCAGAGTTATTGAGGGTATGCCGGCTGACCTCATCGAGGGCCAACGGATTTACGAGCAATACTGTGCCGCCTGCCATGGTCTGCAGGGGGAAGGCGCGGCCAACTGGCAAAAACCGGATGAGAAGGGAGAAATGCCCGCCCCGCCCCACGACGAATCCGGCCATACCTGGCGCCATAGCGACGCCATGCTGTTCAGGATGATTGCGGAGGGATGGCGACATCCCTTCAACAAGTCCGATCGGCTTACCATGCCGGCTTTCAGGGACATCCTGACGGATGAAGAGATCAGGGCTGTCATTGACTACCTGAGAACATTCTGGACCGGAGAGCAGCGTCTTTATCAGCAGACTGAAAGCCAGGACATGCCTTCGAACTGATCAAAGTCATCGCGGAAACGAACTCCGTTTCGATAGTCATTGCACTACCGCATCTGGCCCCGCAGGCTGCAAGGCGAGTGTCCGGCATCCGGCATGTCCTGCCTGTGACAGCCAATTGCCGACTGAGAAGGATTCATCCGGCACAGCAGGAAAGCTGGGAAACATCTTTGGTAAAGGTCTGCGCACAGAGTTTCAGTCCCTCCACCATCGTCAGGTAGGGAAACAGTTCATTGCCGATGTCCTCTACGGTCATGCCCGCCCGCAGCGCCATCACGGCTGTCTGGATCAGCTCGCCTGCTTCGCCGGCTACGGCCTGAACGCCCAGCAGACGGCCTGAATCCTGCTCTGCCACCATCTTGATGAAACCGCCAGTGTCAAAATTCACCAGGGCCCTGGGCACATTCTCCAGCTCCAGCAACCGGGTATTCACTTTGAAGCCCTGCGCCTTTGCCCGGGCCTCAGTGAGACCGATCGTGGCAACCTGGGGGTCGGTGAACATGACCGCTGGCATAGCACTCAGGTCCAGCTTCGCCTCACCGCCGGTCATGTTTACGCCGGCCCGGCTTCCACCCGCAGCTGCGACATAGACAAATCGCGGCTGGTCCGTGCAGTCTCCTGCTGCATAAATGCCTGCAGCGGCGGTCTGCAGCCTGTCGTCAACCTGAATGGCACCACCCCGGGTTTCCACATTGATGGCCTGGAGATTCAGGTGGTCGGTGTTGGGAGTACGACCCGTTGCCACCAGCAGCTGATCGGCACGTAATTCGCCGGCGCTGGTATCCAGAATGAATTCTCCGTCGGTGTAATCGACCCTGCTCGGCTGGGTCTGAGTCATGACGGTAATGCCCTCACGTCGAAATGCCGCTTCCACAGCCTCGCCCACCGCCGGATCTTCCTGAGACAGGCACCGGCTGCGAGCCAGAACTGTCACCTGGCTGCCCAGTCGGGCGAAAGCCTGGGATAACTCCAGCGCAACAAAACCTGCGCCAAGCACGATCAGCCGTTCCGGAATACTGGCCAGTTCCAGGGCGGTGGTCGAGGTCAGATAAGGCGTATTCACAAGACCGGGAATCGGCGGAACACTGGGCCGGCTGCCCGTCCCGATGAAAGCCCTGTCGAAATGCACGTTTTGCCCGTCACCCGTTTCACGGTGGACTCGCAAGGTGCGGCCATCAATGAACCGGGCCTCACCCTGCACTACGGTTATGCCAGCATGGCCCGCGAGAATGCTTTCATATTTGGCCTCTCTCATTTCGTCGACCCTGGCCTGCTGCTGGGCAAAGAGTGCCACACGATCAACCTCCGGTGTCTGGGCGCTGAGACCTTCATCAAAGGGACTCCGCCTGCGAAGGTGCGCAATCTGCGCGGAGCGGATCATGATTTTTGAAGGCACGCAGCCGGTATTCACACAAGTGCCGCCTATGGTGCCCCGTTCTATCAACGTGACGTCGGCTCCCCGCTCAGCCGCTTTCAGGGCTGCCGCCATGGCGGAACCACCGCTGCCAATGACTGCGATTTTCAGCTTCCTCACGGGCGTGACTCCTTACAGAGCGATTCGCGGTAATAAGTGTCATACCATTTTTTCTGCGAGAGTGAGTTTATGGTCAGGCCGATGAAAAAAGCCAGTGCCGGCAGCAGCACGTAATCGAGATAACCGGTAAGGCCTTTTCTGGGCACTGCAGCAATTCCTTCTCTGAAAGTATTCGTCCCGGTAAGGTTACGACCGTACCTGACTACGGAGTCAAGTCATGAAGGATGTAGAAACCAACGTCCGCCCTGGCGACCCGGAAATCTGGAAATTCCGGAACAAGGCGCCCGTGCACATTTAGGGTTTGCAGTTAAAGTGGAAGTTCGAGGAGGCGGCAGCTGGGAGAGTCTGCGACGGGGTCTGGGGGACAGTTTGCTGAAGCAATACGGTTCTGGTCACGCCCCGCGAAACGTCGGGGTAAAGGGATTTTTGCCGGCGCCATCATGGTCTGACACGTGGGGGACAAAAACCTATATTTTATTTTTCAGTCAAGGGGGCTGCACAGCAGTCCCCTTGACTTATGCTGATCAGTTTTCCAGTTCGACCGATTCAGCCCGGAATACGCCGTCTGCCGTGAGACTACCTTCGGCTTCAGCCAGTTCGCCCACTTGCGGGAAAGCCCCCTCGGACTCGAAGCTGGTATCGGTGTCAGTGGTCACGGTAATGCCAATCATCTTGAAGTTTGGCTGAGCACTTTCCTCAACCGGCCCCCCGAGACTCGCGCTCTCGCCCTCTTCGGCGTCCCCCCGTTCAATTGACGTGGCCACCAGAGAGCCATCACTGCCCTGGTAGGCATTGACCTCGACCCACTGACCGGAAAGCAGCTTTTCAAGGCTCAGATATTTGTCATCCAACGAGCTGTCGTCTTTCAGGAACGTCCGGTCAGTAACCTTGAACTCCTGACCGAGTACGGTGATGCTGCTGGCACCGACCGCATCCAGTGTAGCCTCCACCTCAATCTCGCTCTCCTGCTCAAAGGAAATTTCCTCAGCGAACAGCACGCCGTTGGCGTCAACACGGCCTTCTACCTCGATGCGGACATCGTTGGCCAGGCTGGTGGCAGAGCCCTCCTCAAATTCGGTGCCGGCAACAATCCGGACCTGCTGGCCATTGACGACAAAACCCTCGGGGTTGAAGTTGGTGATAATGCCAACAATCTCGACAGCTTCGCCTTCTTCTGCATCCACGCCTTCCTCTTCACCCTCGATTTCGTCCGCGACAAGGACACCGTTTTGCAGAGACTGGCTGGTCTTGACCTCCACGAACAGTCCATCAGCGAGGGCAGCAATATCTTCAAGCACTGCACCGCTGTAGCTCACGGTCAGGCCACCGAGGAGGAAGGTCTCTGTAGCAGTATCCAGATCAGCGATATGACCCTTGACTTCGTATTCCGTGCTGTCGCTCTTCTCGACAAGGCTCGCCCTGAGATTACCGGTGGTGTCGAAGAAACCGCTGACCTCGACCACGGTGCCGGCCGTCAGAGTGTCAAAAGTGATATCATCGAAGACCGTATCAGCATTGACGATGACTGTTTGTCCCAGCACCACAAACAGCTTGTTGGTCAGATCGACGCTGCTGACGGGACCCTCCAGGTCATCGTCGAAACTGAGACTGGTTGCCGTTCCGGTGCCATCGCCATTGGTCTGGCCCTTGATCCGCACGATCATGCCGACTTTAAGGTCAGCTTCCGTGATGCTCATGCCGTCAGAGGTCACGTTTGCCCCCTCGACATCGTAGTGGACGCCGTTGACGATAACCGAACCGAAGCCGCTGATGGGCCCTACGGTGGTCTGACTGGTGGTTGCCGAGGTGCTTTCGGTACCGCTACCGCAAGCCGAAATGGCCGCCGCCAGTGCCGCTACACTCAGACCTTTAATCAATTGGGGTGTCATAGTCACTTCTCCGAGTTTGCCAGTTCTGTTTTCTGGCCAGGCTTCTGATGATCCGGACATCGGCGATCATGAGTGTCTCGACGTCTCATTTCTCTCACGACGGTTTATTGAAATCGTTCCAGACTTTCTGGTAACAGACTGTAATTGTCTTTAAAGGCCGATCGCCGGTCCTGACAATCCTCCGGTGGTGTTGGCGCCCGTAAAAATCACTGGCGTCATATTGAAGGCGTAACGCCTTGCTGACCGAATTGTCTAAACTGAGGGCAATGTGTCACGATTTGATGGGGAAGCAGTATGATTCTGGAGTGGTTGAACCGAAGGCTGGCGGCGTTTCTTACCAAGCGGGTGGAAAGCCGCTCGATCAGTACGACAGACTTCGAGGCCCTCCGGGATTCACTGCAGCCATGTGATGTGCTACTGATTGACGGCGATACCCGGATCAGTAAGGTCATCAAGTACCTGACCCAGTCCACCTGGTCGCACTCGGCCTTATACCTCGGGCCGGATGCGGGCTTGCCGGTGGCGGATGACGGGGAACCCCATGTGCTCATCGAGGCCGACCTGGAGGAAGGCATCCGCACCCTGCCCCTGTCCTTCTATCGCCACGATCACAGTCGCATCTGTCACCCTGTCGGGCTGCGTGAGGAGGACATCGACCATATCGCCCGCTTTTCGAAAGAGCGAATCGGTCACCAGTATGACATGAAGAATGTGTTCGATCTGGCCCGGTACCTGGTGCCACTCCCGGTACCGGGCCGATACCGGCGACGGGCGATGGCTTTTGGCAGCGGTGACCCCAGCCGAGCCATTTGCTCTTCTTTTATTGCCCAGGCCTTTCAGAGTATCCGTTACCCCATCCTGCCAAAAGTCAAAACCCTGCCCGCCGAGGATCCCCGCTGCATTCGGTGTGAGAGAGAATTGTTCAGTATCCGCCATCACTCACTCTTTACACCGCGGGATTTCGACGCCTCTCCCTACTTCCAGATCATCAAACCGTCCCTGGCGGAGGGCTTTGACTATCGGGAGATCGACTGGGAGAAGCATGAGCGGGAGAATCGGTAACGGTCAGCTCTCTGCTATCTGGCGCAGCAGAAGTTACCTTACTGACACAACTTACCGTGCATTGTTACAGGCGATTATCAGCCAGGGGCGGATCAAGGCTCATGGAGAGGATTCCGGTGCCGGCGATGCGAGAAGGTAATGCACACTGAACAGATCCTGGTCGTCAGTCCATACCCCTCGGCTTGCAAAACCGGCGCGCGCGGCCAGGTGCTGGAAGCCCTCAACGGAATACTTGTAGGAATTTTCCGTGTGTATCGATTCCCCTTCCCGGAAGCGGATGGTCTGTCCGTGGAATTGCAGGACCTGGGCGACCCGGCTGTCGAGATGCATCTCGATGCGGGATTCGTCTGTGTTGAAGAATGACCGGTGACTGAACCGTTCCCGGTCAATACAAAGGCCCAGTTCCCGCCGCAACCGGTCCAGCAGATTCAGGTTGAACTCGGCAGTAATGCCCTCTGCATCATTGTAGGCGGCTTCCAGTATCCGGATATCCTTCAGCAGGTCCACCCCGATCAGCAGCCCACTGCCCGGTGGCAACAGGTGGTGCAGACTTTTGAGAAAGCGCTCTGCCGCTTCCGGCGTGAAATTTCCGATACTGGAGCCGGGAAAGAAAGCCACCAGTCCCCTGGGTTCGATCGTTTCCGGCAGGGCCACTCCACGGGTGAAGTCGGCGCAGGCAGCGTGGACCTCCAGCCAGGGGTAGTCGGCCGCCAGCCGTCGGGTGCTCTCAATCAGAAACTCCCTGGATATGTCGATACCGAGGTAACAGTTAATCGAGAGGGAGTCCAGCAGCAGTCGCACCTTGCGACTCGCCCCGCTGCCGAACTCAACGAGGGTGGCATCCTTTCCCGCCAGGGCGGCGATTTCCGGCATGGCGTGGATCAGAATCGTCTCTTCGGTACGGGTGGGGTAGTATTCGTCAAGCTCACATATTTTCTCGAAAAGCTCCGAACCTTTCTGATCATAAAGGTATTTTGGGGAGCAGTGCTTTGGCTTTCCAGTGAGTCCAGCCAGCACTTCCTCGGTCATGGTGGGGAAGCTGTCGCCAGACAGCTGATTGTGGAAATGGATCTCTGCAATGTTCATGGGGTTGTTGCCTCCCTGGCAAGCCTGAAACCTGAAAAAGCCCAGCGGGCCGATGGCGGAAAGAAGTTGCGATACGTCGGCCGGATATGGCTTGCCGGTGTGGCGCAACAGCCTCCCCTGAGCACCATCTGTCCGGACATGAATTTGCCGTTGTACTCACCGAGACTCCCCGAGAGTGTCCTGAATCCAGGGTAGGGCCGGTAGGCGCTTCCCGTCCACTCCCAGACATCGCCGAACATCTGCAGGGGAATCTGCCGTCGGAGCGGGCCCAGGCCTTCACCCTCCGCAGCGACGGGATGCAAATACCCGCTCTCCAGAAAGTTACCATTCCAGTTACGGGCGTGGGTTGCGGCCCGCTCCCATTCCCCTTCGGTAGGCAGACGCTCTCCGGCCCAGCGGGCGAAGGCATCCGCCTCGTAGAAGCTGACATGGCATACCGGCGCATTGGGGTCCAGCCGGCGCCATCCCCTGAGGGTGAAGTGGTACCAGCGGTCATTCTCTTTCATCCAGTACAGGGGCGCGGTCCAGCCCTTCTCCCGGACCAGATGCCAGCCATCCGAAAGCCACAGCGCTGGATCCTGGTAACCGCCCTGCTCCATGAAACGCAGGTATTCCTGATTGTTCACCGGTCGCGTGGCGAGATCGAACGGTTCCAGGTACTGGCGGTGGGCCGGTCTTTCGTTATCAAATGCAAACCCTCCGTTCCCCGGCTTCACACCAACTGACACCACGCCGCCTTCATAGCTCCGCCAGCCCATGGGCACCGGATGACGTTTTGGCGGCACCTGCAGGCGCTCGGTGTAAACCGGGCGCAGGGGGTTCTGGGCCAGGATGTGCTTGATGTCCATGGCCAGCAGTTCCTGATGCTGTTGCTCGTGGTGAATACCCAGGCAGGTGCGCTCGGCGATGGCGTGGCGGTACTCCGAGGGCGGGTTATTCAACAGAAGCCCCATGGCTTCGTCCACATAATGCCGGTAACGATAGACTTCAGCGACCGTCGGCCGGGACAGCACGCCTCTCCGGGGCCGGGGAAAGGGGCTGCCATGGGTCTCGTAATAGGAATTGAACAGATGATCGTAGGCTTCATTAAGGGGCACATAACCCCGCAGAAACGGTTTCAGAAGAAAGGTCTCGAAGAACCAGGTAACGTGCCCCAGATGCCATTTCGGGGGGCTCACGTCGTCCATGCTCTGAATGACGTAATCTTCTGTTTCCAGGGGACTGCACAATTGTTCGGTAACAGCACGAACGTCCCTGAAGGCATCCAGCCAGTCTTCGGACTCGCTGTATTCCCCGGCTGATACCGGGTAAAGCGGTTCAGCATATGACATGGCGGCGCTCTCTGTCTGGTGGGGGTCTGCCCGTAGCCCGTAAATGGCCAACCACCGGTGCCTGAATCCTGCCGGCACTGCCGTGCCCGAATCGCCCTCGCCGACAGTGCCGTTGCCTCAAGTAAAGGCCGGCCCGCCGGCATCGGTCAAGTTGCCTCTGGTCCATGTTCTGGCGTGGAAGGGCGATTGCCGGGTCATTTGGGTTTCAGATTTTTCGCCTCCGGCAGCCCGGTAGCGGCGCATCACCGTGAGCGACTTTGAGTCTGGTGGTTCTCAGATATCCCCGAGGGCCAAGCCATCTTCGCGACAGACCCTCAGATACGCTCCTTCAGTGCATCAATGAAACCGTACATGTCCACCACTTTTTCGGAGTCCGGGTCGGTGGTCTTGCCCTTGAGGTCCGCAGTGACAATGCCATCAGCCACGGTGTCCTTGAGGGCCTGTTTGAGTCTTCCCGCGTACTCCGCCAGCTCCTCATTGGCCTCGCGCTCACCCAGGGTTTCCAGGGCATTGCCCAGGGCATAGATCAGTGCCGAGGGGTTGAAGTGGGCCTCCTTTCCGTTGCTTTCCTGGTATCTGACGTAGAGGTCGTGGGCGGTGCCATGGGGCGCCTCAAAGAGCATGGTGCCTTCCTTGCTCTCGATGATCGAACTGGCTGTAGCCAGGCTGCCGCCCAGGGCCGCGGAGATGTCGGAAAAAATGTCGCCATCCAGGTTCTGGGACGGATAAAGCGCGTTTCTTGGGGGGTCGGTGATCATCTTGATGAGCTGGCTGGAGGGCCGCATTATCATGAAGGACGGAGGTGGCGTATGCTGCTTGGCCAGCTCCCGGCGCACCTCGGTGATCACGTTACTGAAGACTTCGTCATACTCCATGTATTCCCGCTTCAGGCCGAAGTAGACCTCCTTTTCCTTGCGGGAGGCGTCCCGGAACACCTGGCTGACCCAGTCCTTGATCGCCTGGCGGTCGTTGGACATCAGCAGCATGGGGTCCCCTTTCTTCACACGCCTTGCGTGCCGTTCCTCACCGTCCACCACCACCTTGACGATGCCGTCCTCCCTGGCCGGGGCGTTGTAGCTGCCGTACTGGTCCCCGCCCCCCGCGCTCATACGGGAAATGGAGACATGGGCACTGCGGGGCGGGATGCCATGGAGTTTCAGCTGGTTGATCAGCTTGAAGAGTTTTCGCCCGGTGGTATTGTCCGGCACACCCCACAGGGCCCGTTTGGGTGGGTTGGAAACAATGCGGGCGGCCTGGGCATCAATCAGTTCGTAATAAAAGTTCAGGCCCAGCTGCTCGACTCGCTGCTTGTAGTCGCTCTTGTAGATCTTCTCGATGGTGGAGCGCATGGCGCCGTCGTAGCCGGGAATTACCGTGTCCTTGAGGCCCAGGTAGATATCCCGTTTTTCATCGATGGCCCGCTGGAAGAAACGGTGCGCCCAGTCGGTGATATCGTCGATGTTGTTGGTGGCAAGCAGCAGCGGGTCGCCCTTGTTGATCTCACGGCGATGCAGTTCCTCGGGGTCACCACTGCTGCCCACGAAAAGCAGCTTGATGATACCGGTGGCACGGGACAGTTCGTTGAAACTGTCCTTGATGCCGCCATCGTCCATGGTCATCACCTCGATGTCACGGTCTACCCATTCCGGGCGGCTGATCCTGAGGTTCCGGAACTGGATATCCTCCCGGGTGATGTTGCCGCCAATGCCCTTTCTTATGGCGCCGTTAGGGGATTTTGTCGCAAGTGGGTCCAGTGAGGATTCATCGATGTCGGGATGCTTTTCAAGCAGATCGTCCAGCTGCGCCCGATTGACGGTTATGCCGGCGTTCTTGATACCCACTCCGTATTTTCTGAGTGCCTCAATTGATTCGGTTACCGCATTGCCATTGGTGACCAGGCGGTTTTCGGCGGACAGGTCGATTTCCTTGAGATCAATATCCAGCTTCGAGGAGACAAAGGTTCTGAGCAGTTCCTCGAAGGCCACCTGGGCCATCTCGTCGCCGTGAAGGATAACCAGCGGCGACTCCACCTCGATCTTCTTCCCCATTATGTTCTCCTTGCTTTCAGGTCGTTGACGTGGATTTCGGATCATTACTGTTTCTTAAATGGCATGTTAGTTGGCAATAATCATCTACGCTAAGGGTGAAACCGTCGGTTAACAACCGAGGCCAACTCCCTTGACACCTGGAGGACCAGCAACATGCGACATCTGCCCTTGGCGATACTCGCCGGCTCCTGCTACCTGTTCGCGGCGGCTCCCGCTGCGGTGGCGGGCGACAGCATCGAAGTGAAGGTTCATGAGGTATCCGAAAAAGGCACGGAAGCATCCGTCGGAACGGTTACCCTGGTGGAGCACGACCATGGCGTTCTTATCCGCCCCGAACTCAAGGGTCTTGAGCCCGGGCTGCACGGCTTCCACCTGCATCAGAATCCCGATTGCGGTCCCTCCAGCAAGGATGGCAAGGTAACACCCGGTGGAGCCGCCGGCGGCCACTATGACCCCAAGGACAAGAAGTCCCATCAGGGGCCCTACTCCGATGATGGCCACCTCGGTGACCTTCCGGCGCTGTTCGTGAACGGTGATGGCCACGCGACCCATCCAGTGCTTGCCCCGCGCCTGGAACTGTCGGATTTCCACGACCGCGCGGTGGTGGTGCACCAGGGCGGTGACAACTATTCCGATGAGCCCGAAGCTCTCGGTGGTGGTGGCGCCCGCGTCGCCTGTGGTGTTATCCGGCCATAGAAACCGCTGTTGCCGACATGTCCTGCCCAGTTCACTGGAGGTAGTGTCGGCTACGCTTCTCCTCTTTACGTTGTTCGCCCTGCATTCGCAACAGGGTCGACCCCCTGGTGCATTACCACTGCGTGACTCGCGTCAGAGCACCGTCGGTCCCGTCTGACCGTCCTGACAATTCCTCACTTTGACAAATCGCTAATACCCGAAGCCCCGGGTTACAGTGTAGGATGCAATCATAGACCTATCGATAACAGAATTTTGCAATTCCAGGAATCGTCACGCATGCCATACGCTCGAATTACCGGCACTGGCTCTTATCTGCCGGAAAACGTAGTTACCAACAAGGACCTGGAGAAAATGGTCGATACCACGGATCAGTGGATCCGTGAACGGACCGGCATTGCGCAGCGCCACATTGCGAGAGACGACGAGACCACTGTCAGTCTTGCTGAGCAGGCGTCACGGCGCGCGGCTGAAGCGGCGGGCATTGATCTGCAGGACATTGACCTGATCGTCTTCGCCACCTCCACTCCGGACAAGATCTTTCCCGCATCCGCCTGTATTCTGCAGGCCCGCCTGGGCATTCATGGTTGTCCGGCGTTTGATATTCAGGCGGTGTGCAGCGGCTTCGTATACGCTCTCTCCGTGGTGGACAAATTTATCCGTACCGGGAGCAGCAAGAAGGCCCTCGTGGTGGGTGCGGAGGTGTTTTCCCGCATCGTCAACTGGGAGGATCGCGGAACCTGCGTGCTGTTCGGTGACGGTGCCGGCGCGGTGATTGTCGAGGCCGACGAAGAAACCGGGATTCTCTCCACGCACATTCATTCGGATGGCCAGTACGAAGAACTGCTGCATGTGCCTTGCGGCATCTCCTCCAACTACGAGCAGGTCAAGGCTGGTGGTGCGTTCATCGAGATGAAGGGCAACGAGGTATTCAAGGTTGCGGTGAACACCCTTGGCAAGATCGTTGATGAGACCCTGGAGGCCAACCAGATGCAGAAGTCCGACATCAACTGGCTGGTGCCCCATCAGGCCAATCTGCGGATTATCCTGGCCACCGCGAAGAAGCTGAACATGTCCATGGATCAGGTGGTGGTTACCGTGGACAAGCACGGCAACACCTCCGCCGCATCGATACCACTGGCACTGGATGCCGCGGTGCGTGATGGCCGCATCAAGCGTAATGAAGTGCTATTGCTGGAGGCCTTCGGTGGCGGCTTTACCTGGGGATCCGCCCTGCTCCGCTATTGATGAATGGCTTGAGCGTGGCCGGAGACCTCGGATAGACTGAAGTGGTTACCCTCACAACAACAATGACGACGAGGCAGGCCATGTCCACGCAGCAATTCCGCAGTTTCGCCGAGTTTTATCCCTATTATCTCGAAGAGCACAGCGACCTGAACTGCCGCCGCATGCACTTTGTGGGCAGCCTGCTGGTTCTGATGGTGATCGGCTGGGTCCTTTTCAGCCAGGCCTGGGCCTGGTTGTTGCTCGTACCCGTCATCGGCTATGGCTTTGCCTGGCTTGGCCACTTCGTGTTCGAGAAGAATCGGCCGGCCACCTTCAAATACCCCGTGTACAGCCTGATGGGCGACTGGGTCATGTTCAAGGACATGCTGACCGGCCGCATCCGTCTTTGACGGGCCGGCCGGCAAGGCTTATCGAAGCCGGTTATTCAGCGTATCCACCATCTCGGCCCAGTCCGCGTCTTCCTGCCACTCCTCCCTGAGAAAGTGCTTCTGGGATTCGTTCCAGAACGGCGCGTCAGGAAGCGTGGTGCTCTCCGGCAGGGGGCGGTGCTCCTCAATGAATGCCTCAATAGAGTCGTTATCATCCGGCAGACCCAGTTGCTTGAACAGTTCGGAAAGGGTGTGATTAGGCTGCTCCATAGTGCCTCCGTTGGTATCTGATTCCACGAATTGGTGTCTAACTCACTGTCAGTGTAGCCGATTCCGGCAGAATAAAAGGCCTGATCCGCACTTTCCACCATGCTTGAAACCCTTGTCCAAACATAGGATGATTGGTGGACCGATCAAAGGATGAGCCGATCATGACCCGTTTAACCCCGATTCGGCGGGGGTCCCTGGTGGACACCGCCATCGAGAGTCTGCGCAACGCGATACAGACATCGCAATGGAACGTGGGCGAACGCCTGCCGGTTGAAGCGGAGCTTTCCGAGGCATTGGGTGTCAGCCGCAACACCGTTCGTGAGGCGGTCCGGGTGCTGGCCCATGTGGGCATGCTCGAAACCCGGCAGGGTGATGGCACCTACGTGCGCTCGACACGGGATCCCGGAGAGGCACTACGCCGGGCATCCCGCTCACGATTACGGGATCAGCTGGAAGTGCGTGTCATGCTGGAGGCGGAAGCCGCGGGTCTGGCCGCGGCCCGACGAACCCGGGACGACCTCGATGAAATGACCCGTGCCCTTGATGAACGCGCCGCTGCGGGCAGTGACCTCGAGCTGCGGATCCGCCACGATGAGAGGTTCCACCACGCCCTGGTGGAAGCCGCCCACAACCCTGCCCTGCTGGAAATGTATCGGTACTTCGCACAATCCATTACCGATACCATCCAGCGCACGGAGCAGGATGCGGACCTGCCGGAGCCTTCCCAGGAGGATCACGAACTGTTACTGGCGGCGATCCGGCAACAGAACAGGGAGCGGTCCATTGCCCTGGCCCGGGGACTCCTGCAGCCCAGCCTGACTGCCCTCGACGAGGCCGCTCAATGAAATTCCGTATTGATGGCTTTACCCTGCTGCTGCTTGGGGCCATTGTCCTGGCCACCTTTCTTCCTGTTCGCGGTGAGGCGGCCGAGGTTCTGTCGGTGGCGGGGTCTGTTGCGGTGGGACTTCTGTTCTTCCTGCACGGGGCCGCGCTTTCACGGCAGCAGATTGTCGAGGGAGCCACCCACTGGCGGCTTCACATCGTGATTACCTGCCTCACTTTCATACTGTTCCCGCTGATGGTTCTGCCGATCAACGAGCTGAGCGGTATCGTGCCGGAGTGGATGCCCGAGGACCTTGGCCTTGGCTTTCTTTACCTGGGCGTGCTGCCATCAGCGGTATCTTCGTCCATCGCCTATACCGCAATGGCCCGTGGGAATGTACCGGCCGCCATTTGCAGTGCAGCTGCGTCGAATGTCTTCGGAATGATGCTGACGCCGTTCCTGCTGATCCTGTTGGTCAGTACGGCCGGAAGCGGGGATTTCTCGGTTCTCGAGGCACTGAGGGACATCGTTCTTCAGCTGCTGCTGCCGTTTGCGGTGGGGCACGGTTTCCGGCCCCTGCTGGGCGGTTTCCTGGCCCGCCATGAAAACCTGGCCTTCCGGTACGACCAGTGCGTTATCTGGCTGATCGTGTACTCGGCCTTCTCCCACTCCGTGGTCAGCGGGCTGTGGGAGAACCTTCCCATCAGCGCGATCGTGCTGACCATAGTTCTGTGCTTTGCGCTTCTGGGTTTCTTTATGCTGGTGGCTCACCTGCTGGTGCGCAGGTTCGGATTCACCCTGGAGGACGAGGCGGCGGTGGTGTTCTGCGGTTCGAAGAAGAGCCTGGCCTCTGGCCTTCCCATGGCCAAGGTATTGTTTTCCGGCCATCCCGGGTTCGGCATGATCGTCCTGCCGATCATGTGCTACAACCAGATCCAAGTGATCGTCGGTGCCATGCTGGCCCAGAGATATCGCAGGCTGATCGAGGCCAAGGAGGAAAACAGGGGCACGCCCTGATGCCCCGGCAGACCGGATAGCGGGGCGGGTGCCTCGTTCGCCCTACCCGCCTCCGACCAGTCCGCCGAACAGGCTCGTAAGAATGATGATACCTACAATCCAGCCGATAACCGCCGGCCAGAAGTTCGCCATCTTGGGCCTGTCGGGATCGGACTGCTGATCCTCGGCATCGGTATCGGGAAAACGGCTGATGCCCTGGTACCTGCCGGCATCGTCTATGGTCGCATCGCTGTTCTGGTGCTGTTCCACGGCGTCGGTCATGCCATACCAGCCGAACCAGTCACCAAGGAAGCGGGCGACCGGTGGCGCAAACCAGGCGTCATCGGCCAGTGGACGTAACTCCGGCTCCAGCTCACGGCCAATGGCTGCCCGGATGGCGTCCTCATCCGCCGGTGGCTCTGTCAGGATCGCCCGCCAGATGGCCACATCGCTGGCCCGGGCGCTATCGTTCAACAGCGCCTTGATCTGGATCACCACCTCCCGAACCACCTGCTCCTCTTCCGCGGAGAGCGGTCGCGAATTGGCCTCCGACTGCCAGTCGGACGGCCCCGCCCCGGCGGGCGCCCTGGGTGAGACGCTGGTGTCAGCTCCGCCAGTCTGGCGGTCACTGCTGTGGCCAGCCTCTTCCATGGCCTTTTGATAGGCACTTTCAAGCTGTTCGGCGTCCTCGCCCTCAGCGAACTTACTCTGGCGTTCGTAGGCCTCGCGGATGGCACGACTGTCGCCGGTGGGCTCGATGCCGAGTACTTCCCAGCAATTCATCAGACACGATACTCCCGATCACGGTCCGGCACGAAGACCAGACTCTGTGTGTGCATTGACGTATGATGCCAATTCCTGGGTTAATCTTAAATCAGTTTCAGATAAATTGACGGTCCCGCCGCTCATAGAGCTCAAATACAACAAACAACCGCAGAGGACCGGAGGCAGTAACAGGATGAAAGTGAAGGGGATGAACAGCCTGCGGTCCGCCATCTTCGGGGTCACGGGGAGAGGCTTCGCACTACGGGTAAGCCAAAAGCTCTGTCCCGGATTGCTGGTGGCAGTGTCGACGATTGTTATTGTGCCAGTCGCGGCGGGCAATGATGGGAATGCCAACCAACGCCCCGCCGATGTCGTGACGAACAACGACATGCATCTCTGGGGTCCCGTCGGGCCCGATGCCGCCGGCCTTGCAGATCTGCCGCAAGTGCTGACCACCGCCCGCCTCAAACAGCCCAAATCCCGGGTACCCGGCAGCACCACTGTCATTTCCGGGGAACAGATAAGGGACCTTGGCCTGCTGACACTGGCGGACGTGTTCCGGCTGGTTCCAGGAATGACCGTTGCAGCGGTTGGCAGCAATCAGCCGGTGGTCAGTTACCATGGTACCGTTGCCTACGAGCAGCGCCGGCTCCAGGTCCTGATCGATGGACGGACTGGCTATCAGCCCAGTCTTGCCGATGTGGACTGGAACGCCATGCCGGTTCCTCTTGAGCTGATTGACCGCATCGAGATCAGCCGGGGTCCCAACGCGGCGTCCTATGGCATCAATGCCTTTCTCGCGTCTATTAATATCATTACCCTGACCCCGGAAACCACGGCAGGTACCCGGCTCCATGCCCAGGCCGGCGACGTGGGCCACCGTCGCTATACCGGCTACCACGGCCATAACGATGAACAATACAGCTGGCGGGTCACCTGGGAACACCGCGAGTCCAGTGGTTTCGATTACCAGTATGATGGGGATGTTAACCCACCGCGACAGATACCCATCCGCGATGGCTACGAGTTCAATCATTTCCTATACGATGGCATTGTGCTGCTGTCGCCCGGCTACGACCTCGTACTCCGCGCCGGGGTGACCGACGGTATCGACCAGGACGACCCGCTCAAGCTGGGCCGGGACTTCGGAATCCAGGGTAAGCCGGATGCCAGGGTGGACGACTATTATCTCCAGGCACAGCTCAACATCAGTGACCTTGGGAGCCACCAGGTGCAGGTCCAGAGCAGTTTCCAGCGCTATAACCGCCGACAGGACTGGATCAGCTGTGTACCCCTGCTACCCGGCCAACCAGACATCTGCGCCCGGCTCAACCACGATGTCAAGCAACAGCGCCTGGAAATGGAACTGCAGGATACCTGGGAAATCAGTCCGGATTTTCGCCTGGTGAGCGGGCTTGGCTACAGGGATGACGCCTATGTGTCAGAAACGTTTTTTGGCGGCGATGGCAATATCTATCAGTCCCGGGTTTTCGCAAACCTGGAATACTCACCTTTCGAGCTGGTGACTTTCAACGCCGGTGCCAACTGGGAGTACTCTTCGCTGATGAAGGACAGCTTCCTCTCGCCAAGGTTAGCGGCAAACCTTCACCTCACCGACAACCAGACCCTGAGATTCGTTTATTCGGAAGCGGTGCGCACACCGGATGCGCTAGAACAGCGGGCCGACTGGGCCTACACACCGGCAAACGTCAGCCCCGGCATTTACGATTTCCTGGAAGGGAGCCGGATCGACGCGGAGCTCGACGCCAGCATTCCGGCGGACCTTTCCGACTATTACGCGGTTGCCGGGGGCGGGCTGGAAGAAGAGCGCATCATCAGCCGGGAGATCAGTTACTACGGACAGTTCCGCCTGGGCGGGGGCATTCTCTCCACGGAGGTCCGCTATTTCCACGACCATCTTCGGAATCTCGTGAGCGGTTTCATATCCGTTGAGAACTTCGATCTCGGCAACCGCGTCGCGCTGGATCAGCAGGGTGTGGAACTTGAAACAGCGCTGGATTATGGCAATACCCAGCTTCGCCTGAGCTACGGCTATATGGATCAGGACAGTGAGTACCGGGGCTCCCCGGAGCTGTCACCCGCGCAGCAGCAACGCCAGATAGATCTTGAAAGCCGATTGACGGTGAGGCATTCTGGAAGCCTGGCCTGGATTCAGCGATACGCCTCGGACTGGAGTTCCGCGGTGGCGTGGTACGTGGCGGATGAGTTTCGCAGTGGGCCTTACCAGAGGGCGGATCTGCGTCTGGCGAAGACCGTGCACGGGGCTGGCCTGAGCTACGACATAGCCTTGATCCTTCACCATTACCTTAACGACAATCCGCTTTTAAGCCGCGACAATAACTACAGGAATCGGAATCAGTTCTTCGTCGAGGCCGGCGTTCGTTTCTGACGCCACAGGGCTGGAGCTGACGATAACCAGGGTGGGTATGGGTAGCAGTATTTCCCGGCATTCAGAACAGCCGCGGGCGCCAGGATTCGATATCCGACTCCCGGGGCTTGCCCTCATCTTCGTTCTGCTATTGCTGGCCCAGGGAGCGGCTGCGGAGGTTGTCTATCTGCAGGGCTCCGCCAACCCCACCTTCAATCTTCGCTTCACCGAACTGCTTCAGTCAGAACTGGGACCGGACATCGAGATCCGCTCTTTCACGGCTGTTTCCCATTTTGACGCAGCACCACCTGGCCCGGTCATTACGCTGGGGCCGGAAGCCCTCAGCAAAGTCCTCGAGGCGGGCACCAGCCGGCCAGTGCTTGCGCTTCTGGTCAGCCGGGATGCCTATCAGGGTTTCATGAACGAGACCGACACCCCCCTGTCGGCCATCTTCTACGACCCCCCGTTACTGCGCCAGGTGCTTGTCGGTCATGCCGTTCTCCCCCAGTCGACCCGCATTGCCCTGCTGGCCCGCCCCGAAGACGCCAACCGCTACGATGAACTGACCGCCCGGTTATCGGAGATAGGCCTGGAGGCAAGGGTTTTCCTGGTCACCGGAGAGGACACCCTGATTCCCACGTTAAGCAGGGCGCTCAGCTACGGCGACTTTCTGCTCGCGACACCGGACGAGATGATCTATAACGCCCGGACCATCAAGCACATTCTCCTGACCACTTACCGCCGCAACCGGCTCGTTATCGGACCCGGTCACGCCTTCGTCCGGGCCGGGGTGCTGGGGTCCTCCTTTGTGCCATTACCGAACTATGCCGCCGCCGCGGCGGATTATGTGCAGCACTGGCAGGACACCGGTGAACTGCCGGAGCCCACCTATCCCCGGGATTTCGACGTTGAACTGAATCGACAGGTTGCCCGTTCCCTGAACATTCCGCTACCGGATGGGTCGGTGATCGTGGAAGAGGTCAAGCGCATGTTGGAGAGAATGACGGCGGAGGACGGCTCTTGAAGTATTCCCACGCCAAGCGCAGTCTCAA
The DNA here is from genome assembly GCF_900115285.1 of Marinobacter daqiaonensis. Classification (GTDB taxonomy): domain Bacteria; phylum Pseudomonadota; class Gammaproteobacteria; order Pseudomonadales; family Oleiphilaceae; genus Marinobacter; species Marinobacter daqiaonensis. Next base: position 373,891 of record NZ_FOYW01000001.1, on the reverse strand, counting down.
TCGTCAGTTGATATTGCTGGGTGCCCTGCCCGCAGTGCTCATGTTTGCGGGTCTGATGCTGTTTTTCACCACGGCCAGGCTCTCCGATGCCCGGGAGGATCTGTTCGACTCCACCCAGACGCTGGCGGATAACCTGGCACCGGCGCTGGAATACGCCGTGGTTTCGGGCAACCGTTCGGTGGTCAGTCAGGTGCTTGAGCAATCCATGGGCCGAAGCAACCTGGAATGGATACGGGTCACCGATGTCATGGGCAAGGAGATGGGATTCGTTGGCGGCCCCGACTACCCACGCTGGCCGGGTCAGGCCCTGGAGAGCGAAGAGGTCGAACGTTTTTCCTCGGAAATACTGCAGTATCCGCTGGACCTCGCGGCAAACGACGGAACCGAATGGTTCGAGACGGACTATCGTCTGACAGGTGGTGCATTGCGTGTCGGCACCGTGGAAGTGGCGGTCAGCGAACAACTGTTGACCGAGCGGCGCTCGGATATTCTGCTTACTTCCGGCGTGGTCGGCATCTCCCTACTGGTGTTCACGCTACTGCTGGTGAACCGAATGCTGGCGCCGGTGGTGGAACCCATCCGGGCACTGGCGGCCCACCTCCTGGATATGACCCGTCGCGAATACCGGGAAGTTGAGCCAACCCATGCCAGGGTGGCGGAGATCGCTGAGCTTGAAACCAACCTGAACGAACTGGCGCGCCATTTACATCAGCTCAAGGAGTCCCGCGACCAGACCCTGTCTCTGTCTGAGAGCGCCCGCGAGAAAGCCGAGACCGCGAGCGCGGCAAAATCCGAATTCCTGGCGGTGATGAGCCATGAGTTGCGCACGCCCCTTAACGGCGTGCTCGCCATGGTGGATCTGGTGGCGGAAGAACCCCTAACCCCTCGCCAGACGGATTACCTTCACACCGCTCGCAAATCCACCGAAGACCTGCTGATCCTGATCGACGACATTCTTGATTTCTCCCGGCTTGACCAGGGCAAACTGTTGCTGGAGAGCGGCCATTTCAATCCGGCGGAGCTGGCCGAGAACTGCATCGCCAGTTTCCGGCATACCGCCGAGCAGGCTGGCCTGCCGCTTTCCCTGAAGCTGACCGGACACTGGCCGGACAGGCCCCTGCTGATTGGTGATGCGGTTCGCTATCGTCAGGTTCTCGCCTGCCTGCTTGACAACGCCATCAAGTTCTCCGACGACGGCGCCATCACCGTGGTGATGGACTGGCACCAGGAGTCCGACGACTGCGTGTTTCTTGGCTGCGAGGTTCAGGACAATGGCCGTGGCATCCCCCTGGAGCAGGTGGCCCAGGTCTTCAACAGCTTCGAACAGCTTGATGGTTCCCTCTCGCGGGAGGCCGGCGGCACTGGCATCGGCCTCTCCCTGGTGCAGAAGCTCGTGGAGCTCATGGGTGGCCATGTCCGGGTCGCCACGGACATTGGCGAAGGCTCCAGCTTTGGTTTCGAAGTGCCCTTTGATGTCGTATCGGAACAATCTCCGGAGCAGCCGGAGCCCCTGGCACTGACCGAAAATGCCGCTGGCAGCCGTTCCGGCCCCAATGCAGATGGACGCAGACCACCCAGGGCACTTGTGGTGGAGGACAATCCGGTCAATCAGCGGGTAGCCAGAACCCTGCTGGAAAGGCTGGGGTTCGATGCCGAGGCGGTGGATAACGGTCGTGAGGCATTACAGCAGGTGACCTCCAGTGCCCACCAGTACACGGTGATTCTGATGGACTGCCACATGCCGGTTATGGACGGTTTCGAGGCAACTGAGGCCATTCGCGACTGGGAGCGACGGCAGAACGTCCGCCAGACACCAATCATCGCCCTGACGGCGGACGCCCTGCCCCACACTGAAAGTCATTGTCACAAGGCCGGCATGAACGATTACCTGGCCAAACCGGTGCGCAAGCATCAGTTGCGAACCGTGCTCAGCCGGTGGGTACCGCTCTGATCGGGAACGGTCGGGTGCCGGTATCAGCCCACCGGCACCCGCATTGTCACGAACTCCTCCGCTGAAGTGGGGTGGATACCGAGGGTGCTGTCGAAATCCGCCTTGGTGGCGCCGGCCTTCAGGGCGACACCCAGCCCCTGGATGATTTCTCCCGCATCCGGTCCCACCATATGGGCACCCAGCACCCGATCGTCCTCTGCGTCAACAATCAGCTTCATCAGGCTGCGCTCATCCCGGCCACTGAGGGTGTGCTTCATGGGCCGGAACTCGGATCTGTAGATCACCACCTTGTGATTGGCTTCCCGGGCTTCGGCCTCGGTCAGCCCCACCGTTCCGATGTTGGGGTGACAGAACACCGCAGTGGGTATATTGCGATAATCCATCTCCCCCTTGCCGTCGCCAAACAGGCGACTGGAGAGCACCATGCCCTGAGCGAGGGCGACGGGCGTCAGCTGCGGGGTTCCAATAACGTCACCCAGCGCGGTGATTGAGGGAACGGACGTCTGGAAGAATTCGTCCACCAGGATGTGGCCACTGGCGGTGAACTCCACTCCCAAGGCATCCAGTCCGAGTCCGTCCGTCAGTGCGCGGCGACCGGTTGCCGCCATGACCAGACCCGTCTCCACCACGCCGCCGTCGGAGAGGGAAACCCGGTACCCGGCACCGGACTCTTCCACAGCGTTGATGGTGGTGTTGAAGCGCAGGTGAATGCCCTTCTTTTCCAGTTCGCCCACCAGGAAGCGGCGGATATCATCGTCAAAGCCCCGCAGGAAAAGCTCACCGCGATACATCAATGTGGTTTCCACACCAAGTCCCGCCAGGATACCGGCGAACTCCACCGCGATGTAACCGCCACCCCAGACAATGGCTTCCCTGGGGAGCTGGGGCAGGTAGAACATCTCGTTGGATGACAGTATCAGCTCGTGACCGGGAACATCCGGGATGGATGGCCAGCTACCGGTTGCTACTGTGATATGGGCGGCGGTCAGTTCCCGTTCGCCCACGGTCACGGTGTTGGGGCCCTTGACCGTGGCCGTGCCCTGGATAATGGTCACCCCCGCGCCCTCGAGAAGCTGGCGATAGATACCGTTCAGACGCTCGATCTCGGCGTTCTTGTTGGCCACCAGCGTCGGCCAGTCGAATTTCACATCGGACCGAGGAACCTGCCAGCCGTAGCCCGCTGCGTCTTCCAGGTCTTCACTGATGTGAGCGCCATAGACGAACAGTTTTTTCGGAACGCAGCCAACATTGACACAGGTACCGCCCAGGTAGCGGGATTCGATAACGGCCACCCTGGCGCCGCGCTGTGCCGACATACGGGCAAGGCGGACGCCCCCGGATCCGGCGCCAATGACAATCAAATCAAAGTCTTGGGAATCAGTCACATGGACTCCTGTTCAACAAGGTAAGTTACGGGGATTCTATTCCGCGCCGGCCATCTGTGGAGCGTCCGCTTCCCTGAACAGAACAAAGTCCTCATAGTCTCCGAGTCTGATAGTGCCGAGGCTGCGAAAACCTTCCGATTTGTAGAACGGCAGGTATCGGCTGTTGCCGGTATCAAGTACGAGACCGTTGCCCCGGGGGTTCTCTGAGCAGAGCTTTTCAACGGAAGAAAGTAACAGACGTCCATACCCACGATTCTGGTATTTTGGATGAACACCCATCATCGGTAACTGATATGTGCCCTCTTCGGGCAACATGCCGCGTATTTTTTCGTGATAATCCAGATAGCGACGGGTTGAGGCGAAGCCTGCGGTCAGCACCATGCGGATCCGCCAGCTCAGCTGCTGCGCCAGGTTGAGGCGCAGCTCGGGTTCGCCGATAAACGCAACCGCCACCAGGGTATAGTCCGCCATTACGCCGACAGCATCCTGGTTCAGTTCGAAGTAGAGATTGAGCAGTTCCCGGATCGTGGCGCGTACCCGCTTGTCGTAGCCCGGTTTGCGGTGGTCGAAGAGGTACTGGAAGGTAGGTTCGTGGCGATAGGCCTGATAGAGAATGGACTTTGCTTCGTTGAAGGCGGTTTCATCCAGCCTGACGATGGCAGGCGCTCTCTGGCCTTCAAGGGTTTTATCAGCCGTTGCCATACCGTCTGTCATTCTTTGGGCTCCGTTGAACAATGCGCAGAAACCGCCAGTGGCGGCCTGTTTCAGAGGCCTTCCACCGGACCGGAGGCCTCAGGCCAACACTTTGTCCCATAATCATTCAAATTGCCAGCGTCAGGCGCACGGACACCACGCCGGGTGTATTACGCCGGTCAACCGCGGCCTGATCAATCATAATGCCATGATTGTTGTTGAGTCTTTCCAGCCAGGCCGCCACCTGGGAGAAAGGCACGTCCTCCATCCAGACCCGAATGGCGTCGTCACCGCTGGGTTCGAATCGCTGAAGACTGAGCCCTGCTTCCCGGGCTGTCGAGGTCACTGTGGCCATCAGCTCACGGCCATCGGCGGGTTTGCTGGCATTACTAGTGGTGGTGCCGGCCTTCCCGGAGAGCTCACGCAGGGCTATTCGGTTTTCCTGCATCCAGGCCAGCAGTTCGGCGGCATTTTCGCGGCTGGCCCGGGCCTGATCCTGGTACTGATCCACAGGTCGCCAGATGGCAAAATACAACAACGCCAGCACCAGTGCAGCGACCATCAGTTTGAGAGCCTGCTGGTCGCGCCGTGGCAGATGATCATAGCGCGCAACCAGGCGCTTCAGTGACGGGTTTTCCTTGAGCTTCCTGACCACGGTTAACCTCCTGATACCGTAAGACGGGCACGGGTACCCTCGGGTTCATTGACCACCGACCCGATGCTCGCCTCCAGGCCCTGTTCGGCGATGCCGGAGCGCAGGGTGTTGAGCTTTTCATAGCTGTCCGCACGCACATCCACCACCAGTTCGCCCCGGGAGGCCGTGTAGTTCACGGAATTGAAAACCACCGACTGGTTGTTCGGCAGGCGACTGTATTGCTGTCCGGTATATTTCATCAATGGCAGGAAACCGGCGTCACCACCCTGTTCACCCGCCACCCTGAACTGGGCCTCCACCATTCGGCGCACATTCTGCGGGGTAGCACGGCGATCCTCAGGGAATGCTTCCCGATAAATGGCCATGGCCTGCGCCTCGAGTGCATCTGCCTCCTGCTGGTAGTAGTACCCCATCCCCGCCTGACTGCCCACCAGCAGAAGGAACCATACGGCCGCGATGGCGACAGCAGGACGCCACTCCCTCAGAGCGCCCCCCTCGCCATGGCTGGGCGCATAGCTGCCCTGGCACAGGTTAATGGCCTGTACGGCGTGGTGATAGTGGGCATTGGCCAGCAATTCCAGTGTGCCGCCGGTCATGAGCTCGCGATGGACACTCAGCCGCGAGGTGCCCACCAGTTCGGACATCGAACTCTCGTTCTTCCCGAAGGCCTCTTCATTGCCATACACCACGATCTGGACCTCGGCCGCCACCTCGTCCTCCGATGGCATGGCAAGCGTCTGGGCGAAGACCGTGAGATTCTCCGAGCGCATGGTCATCCATTCACCGCGACGGGAAGCGACCAGCGCAAGATCATCTCCCAGGCAGATGGCCCAGTCATGGTCCCTGAGTGGTACCAGCGCCGCATCCGGGAAAATGGCTTCCAGTTCCGCCCCTTCCCAGTCGCTGTAGACCTCGAGCCAGTAGCCCATTCGCTGCTGGTCAATGGCGGCAACCCGGTAGCCATCCTCATCCTTATCGCCGAGGGCCAGGTGAACGGAATCCACATCCTGGGCCAGTTGCTCCTCCACGGCAAAGGGTAGAGCCTGGCGTATGAACCGGGCCTGCCTGGCGGGAATGTCCGCAAAACAGAACATGGCTTCATCACCGGGAATCAGACCGATAAGCCGCACGCCCTCCAGGGAGTTACGATTGAGGGCATCTTCGATACTCTCACGGGATTCACTGTCGCCCCTGGCCTGCTGCTCACCGCTGGCGTCCAGCAAAAGCCAGTCAAACAGCGGCACCTCCCGGGGGGTGCCGGCAGCGGTCGACACGGGTCGTGCGTACAGGTGATATGACATAGGATGCGTCCTTGTTTTATTCCTCGGTAACCCCGTAGGGTTCCTTGGTTATTCTTTGCTTGTGCCCCGTGTCGCGGCTCACCACCGACAATTCACCATCACTGCTTCGGTACACGGTACTGACCAGGTTCACAACCCGGTCGTTCCAGGTAATCCGGGACACCACATCAAAGAACAGCGAATTCACGGTCAGGCCCTGGTTCGGAAAGTCCATACCGGCAAACTGCGCCTTGAAGTCACCGACGTTCAGGAACCTCTCCTCCTTGCGCCCCTCGACAATGGCCTGGGCCTGGGCTTCGGTAATATCCTGATGAAGGGAGCGGATCACCTCGGGCGTTGCCATATTAACATTGATGGCGGTGCCGGAAACCGGAAGTGCCGCAACATGTGGACGGAGCGCCTGATAGGCCTCTGGCGACATGCCCTCGATCAGGCGCAGTTCGGAAACGCTGACGAAAGCCTGGTTTGCCGCCCGGTACGGTGGATCCTTCATCAGATACTGACCATCTTCCGCACCGAAAGCGGACAGGGTTTCTTCATCCGGGTCTATCCAGTCCACCAGGGCATCCACGTGCACGTCGGTGATGCCCAGCACCATCAGCAACCGAACCACTCGGTCGCGGGTCGTCTGATCCACGGCACCGGTCGGGCTGACCAGATTATTGAGGTTGATGCGCCCGGAAAGGTCATCGATCTGCACCTCCGCTACGCCGCCATCGTCCAGCGGGAGGACGGCGGCGTAGCGGGCCCAGGGCTCGTCGGGACTGTCGACGTATTCGTTGTTTTCCTTATCGTTCTCAAGGTCCCTAAACAGTATCTGGCTGGCAAAGGCTTCCGCTCCCAGGGCGACATTGTAGCCCTGGGTCTGGGCGAGAAAATGCCCTGCCCTGAACACCCGGACGCTCTGCTGCTGGATCATGCCCGCCGCCATCATCACAACCAGGGCCATGGACAGCAGCACCATGATCAACGCCATCCCTCGCTGAGGGTGGCTGATACGACCCGGACCAGGGGCGAAGGACAGACGGAAAAGGATCATCGATTGCAATCTCAAGACCCGCCTCCCTGTCCCTGACTTCCGTTATTACTGCCACCCTGCTCCTCCTGTCCGTCTTCCCTTTCCGGCTCCTCTTCGTCCTGATTGCGCTGACTGATACGGGTCTGCACCGCGCCATAGTCGAAATCCGGCATCAGGAAGAGCCGTCGCACCTCCCCGAACCGGTTGTGGGTTACCATGACTTCCACCGCTCTGGGCAATGGCAGGATGGGTGCACCGGGGCCGCTGGGCATGGCCTGATTGGGCGGGGGCCATGTATCCTGCCAGGTGCGGTTCTCATCCATGAACCGGACGACAAAATCGGTCACGTCACCGAGCAGAAGCTGATCGAGACTTTCGTCTTCCTGAGCCTGATCCACCATCACCCAGTAACGGCGCCGGATTTCATCGCCCGTGAATTCCCAGGCACTGCGCTGGAGGCTGCTGCGCTGGTTCCCGAGGGGATTGCGCCAGCCCTGACGGGTCACCACCAGCTCGAATTCCTGGCCCTCGGAAGCGATGGCCGGCTCATAGTCACCGTAGATATTCCGGACCGGGCGATTGACCACCTGGCGCAGGTCACGCTCAAGCAGGAGAAAGGTCTTCTGCAGCCCGCTGAACTCCTCAGCAATCTGATCGACCCGTTCCCGGGATGTCATCACCCCGGAGAGCACCTGCCAGATGCCAAGACCGATGACCGCTGTGATTGAGACGGCAATCAGCACCTCCATGAGGGTGAAGCCGTTCTGCCTCCCCACTGGCCGGGCTGGTTGTCTCCCGATGGGTGACCGCCCCGATCGGATCGTCGCGCTAAGCACCATCAGCCCGGCTCCGCATTACGGATAAAGCCGGAGAGTGACTGTAGCCGGGCCGGTTCTCCGGAGTCGCCCCGGTAAGCCTCAACCCGCACCTCGACCCGACGCATGCTCGGCTCATCGGTATCGCTGACGACCGTCACCACCCGCCAGCGCCGGCCCGCGTATTCCAGCTCTTCACGATTTTCCGCGACAGCGGGAAAGTCCTCCAGCAGGCGAACCTCGTTCATGCGGTTTCCCGCGATCCACGAGGCCAGGGTCAGGTCCCTGACCCGCTCGAAACTGCCGATATACTGGCTACCGACACGGGAGGCCGCCGTCGCGATCAGGCCAAAGATCATCAGGGCGACGAGCACCTCGATCAGTGTGAAACCACGGTGTCGCATCAGATTTCGTCCGTGTCCGCCGGGAATATCATCTCGATCTCACCCAGACCGTCGGAGGTCAGTCGATAGACCCGGTCTGGAGAGGGGGTCGCAACGAACTCCAGGTCAAACGGCGTGGTCTCGCCACTGGAAAAAAACACGATATCCGGCTGTAACCGGTTTTCTCCATCTTCCTCGTCGTCGCCGACCATTCTGGGGAAATCCCCTTCGCGAAACAGGGTGACACTCAGCCACTCCGGGAAATCCCGTCCCTGAAAGAGGCGTTCACCCTGACTCTTCCACTTCTGCTCCAGTTCATCGAGCACCACGAACCGGTAACCCCGATCGTCAATAATCAGCCCGATCTCCTGGTTGTTCAGGATGGCCTGCTCCGAGGCGGTCTGCATGAGCACGTACAGCTCCCGGATCTTGCTGGTCATTTCCCGCTCCTGACTGCCGCCGCCAAGGTTGACCACGGCCAGGGAAGCCAGCAGACCGACCAGAACCAGAACCACCAGGATTTCAATCATGGTGAAGCCGGTCTCGCGGCCGGGTCTTGGCAGGAGGGAGCCTCCGTGGGTTGACGGGGGATTAGTCGAGGTCGTGAACACTGATGTCCGCGGCATCACCGTCGCCACCTTCCTGGCCATCGGCGCCATAGGAATAAAGGTCATAGGGTCCTTCCACGCCCGGACTCATATACTGGTACTCATTGCCCCAGGGATCCTCCGGTACGCTCTTCAGGTAGCCGTCAGGATTCCAGTTCCTGGGTTCCGGTGATCCGCTGGGACGTTCGACCAGTGCTTCCAGACCCTGCTGGGTGCTGGGATAGTGACCATTGTCCAGGCGATACATATCGAGGGCGTTGGCAATATTGCTCATCTGGGTCTTGGCGATGGTGACCTTGGCCTGGTCACTGCGCCCCATGATATTGGGTGCCACCACGGCCACCAGAAGGCCGAGAATCACCATAACCACCATGATCTCGATGAGGGTGAACCCTCGTTGCGTAGGTTGTTTCATCGTCATTGCCTTGTTTCCTGTTTCAGGGTTCAACACAGAGTCTTCCTTGTCTTATTATTATCCGGTCTTTGGCAGCCGCCGTGCAGATTGGTTCAACCTACGAGGTTACTCATATTGAGTATCGGCAGCATGATGGCGAGCACAATAATGAGAACCACAACACCCATTACCAGCAGCATCATGGGCTCAAACAGCCCGACCATGGCCGCGATTTTCGACTGAAGTGTGTTCTCCTGCATACGTGCGGTGCGCTCCAGCATGCTGTCCAGCTCACCACTGGACTCGCCGCTGGCGATCATGTGCAGCATCATGGGAGGGAAGTAGCCCGTCTGTTCCAGGGCCTTGTTCAGGCTGCCACCTTCACTGACTTTCTGGGCCGCATCCCGGAGTCTAGCCCGGAGGTGATCGTTGCCAAGCACCTCACCGGCGATCCGCATCGCCTCGACCAGAGGCACGCCGCTGGTGGTCAGGATGCTGAGGGTACTGGCATACCGAGCGGTGTTCACCCCCCGCACCATCCCCTTGATCAGCGGAATGTCCAGCAGTGCCTTGTGGAAACGCCGCCGGTTGGCCTCCGTCCGCAGGGACATGCGGAAGGCCACCGCCGCGATGATCAGCGCAAGCAGCAACCAGATACCCCAAGTGGTCAGGAAGTCGGAGGCGGCGAGCATTGCCTGGGTCAGGGCCGGGAGTTCCTGACCCTGTTTGACGAACACCTCGATGATGTCAGGCACCACGTAAGTAAGCAGGAACACCACGATGGCGAGGGCCACAAAGGTAAGAATGATGGGATAGATGGCCGCCAGCTGGATTTTCTGGCGGGCTTCCTGGCGGGCTTCCGTATAGTCGGCAAGACGGTTGAGCACCAGGTCGAGATGACCCGCGTGCTCCCCCGCCGCCACGGTCGACCGGTAGAGCCTGGGAAAGGCCCGTGGGTATTCCGCCAGGCTGTCCGCCAGGGTATAGCCCTCCATGACTTTGGCCCGGATCGCGATCAGCATGCTTTTCATGGCCGGTTTATCCGACTGCTGGGCCACGGCCGACAGGGCCTGCTCAATGGGAATGCCGGACTGGATCAGCGTCGCGAGCTGCCGCGTTACCAGCGCAAGGTCGGCCGCGCTGAGGCTGCCCCGGCGACTGAAGGACGCACCCCTGGCCTGCTTCTCACGGGCCGGCTCCACCGACAGAGGCGCCATACCCTTTTCGCGAAGCTGCTGGCGAACGGCCCTGGCGCTGTCTGCCTCCAGAACGCCCTGGGCCTGCTTGCCACGCCTGTCCAGCGCCTTGTAGTCGAACGCTGGCATCTAGCGGCTCCGGTGGGTCACGCGGAGGACCTCTTCCATGGTGGTGACGCCATCCAGAATTTTCTTGACGCCGTCGGCATGGATGCTGGGGCCGGACTGGCGGGCCGCTTTCTCCAGGTCCAGCTCTCCGGCGCGCTTATGGATCATGGAACTGATGGCGTCGGTAATCTCAACCACCTCATAGATGCCGATACGGCCCCGGTAACCGAGGTTATTGCAGTGTTCACAGCCTGTGGCCCTGAAAATGGTCGGCGGCTGTTGTGGGTCCGCCTGGAGGAATTCACATTGCTCCGCCGAAGGCACATAGGACTCGCGGCATTCCTGGCACAGCACCCGTACCAGGCGCTGGGCAACCAGTCCTACCAGACTGGAGGAAATCAGGAAGGGCTCGATGCCCATGTCCATGAGGCGGGTAATGGCCCCCACGGCGGTGTTGGTGTGCAGCGTGGACAGAACCAGGTGACCGGTCAGACTGGCCTGAACGGCGATCTCCGCCGTTTCCAGGTCACGGATCTCACCAATCATCACCACGTCCGGATCCTGACGGAGAATGGCCCGCAGCCCCCGGGCAAAGGTCATATCCACCTTGGTGTTGACCTGGGTCTGCCCGATGCCCGGCAGATTGTACTCGATAGGATCTTCCACCGTGAGGATGTTGCGGCTGCGGTCGTTGATCTCCTGCAATCCGGCGTAAAGCGTGGTGGACTTACCGGAACCGGTCGGGCCGGTAACCAGGAGAATGCCGTAGGGTCGCTTGACCATCTTCCTCAGCAGCTCCAGGTCACGGCCCTTCATACCCAGGGATTCCAGCCGGATATTACCCGCCTGTTTGTCCAGCAGTCGCAGCACCACCCGCTCACCGCTGGCTGACGGCATGGTGGATACGCGGATATCGACCTCACGGCCGGCCACCCGCAGGGCGATGCGGCCATCCTGGGGAATCCGCTTTTCGGCGATATCCAGTTTCGCCATGACCTTTATCCGCGAGACCAGGAGCGGTGCCAGCGCCCGCTTGGGCTGGACCACTTCACGGAGTACACCGTCAACCCGGAACCGGACCACCAGGCGCTTCTCGTAGGTTTCGATGTGCACATCGGAAGCCCCTGACTTGACGGCCTCGGTAAGAATGGCGTTGATCAGGCGGATAATGGGGGCGTCGTCTTCCTGCTCCAGCAGGTCTTCGGTCTCCGGCACCGATTCCGCCAGCGAAGCCAGGTCCATATCATCGCCGATACCTTCTACCATCTGCATGGCTTCTGCGGAATCGCTCTGGTAGGCGTTATTCAGCGCTTCATCAAACTCGCCCGGGTCGATGGCCTCGAACTTTGCCCGTCCTCCGCTGATACGGTTGGCCTCCGCCAGTGCGCTGTGGGGCGCGCCCGGGCGTACCAATATAACCGCGTCACCGGTCCGGTTACGGGTCAGGATGACCCCGTTGCGCTTGGCGAAGGTGAAAGGAAGGCGTCCCAGCGGAGAATCCTGCGGCTGGATTTGCGTTTCAGTAGTCAAGGTCATCCCCGTGTTTCAGTGTGAACAGTCGTCACCGCCCGAAAGCCAGACCCCCGTAACTGAGGACTGTTCCTATTATTATTCCCTGTAGGTGTGAAGGCTACCACAGGTTTTGGCGCCCGCTGAATAACTCAATACACTATAATGCCGCCGAAGCTGTTACATTGTGATGAGCGTCTTTTTCAGAGGCTCTTCAGGAAGAATGGATGCGTTGTTAATGCTTTTTGCAAGGTAAATAAGGATAGACATGTCTGCTATCAGCGCCAGACTGCCCCTGATAACCGCGTCGCTGCTCACTGTTGCCATGGTTGGTACGGTCGGGTGGCAGGGATACCGGTTCTGGGAACAGGAACAAGCCCGGCAATCACAGCCTGCGAGCCAACCGTCGAAGGTGGTTCGCTCCCCAGCGGAACGCGCCCCCGAGGTCGATCTCGCCAACATCGACATGTTCGGACGCGCGGACGCCGAGGCCATGGCCGCCAACCAGAACACCGAAGACCTTCCGGAGACCAACCTCCGACTCTTCCTCAGGGGCGTACTGGCCGGTACCGAAGATCAGCCCGGCACCGCTTTGGTCGAGGATGACAGAAACCGGACTGAGGTCTATATGATTGGTGATGAACTACCGGGGAACGCCGAACTGCGCTCGGTCCATGCGAACCGCATTGTCATTGAGCGCGGCGGCAAGCTGGAGAACCTGTACTTTCCTGAGACAGATGACTCCCGGGGTCTGGAACTTGCTGCCGTGGACAACGGCGATAGCCAGCAGCAACCATCCCGGGCGCCGCAGCAGAGCCAGTCCCGTTCAATGGGAACGCCTCAGGCGACCGACGAACGGCGGCAACAGATACGCCAGCGGCTGGAAGAGCTCCGTGAGCGTCTGAGGGAAAACAACGGATGAGGTAGCTTCATGGGACCATCGCGGCAGACGGCCAGACACAGCTCTCTGCTGATCGCCCTCATGTTCGCCGCCCTGGCTACCGCCTTTGAGCTTGGTACCGAGCTCCTCAATTATATCCAGCAGGAATATGGCACCGAGGCCCGGCAACGTCTTGAGACCTGGCAGGACCTTCATCAACTGGCCGGTTCCGCCCCCACCCGTCGCCAGATCCGTCTGGTCAACTCCTTCTTCAATCGAGTGCCTTTTATCAGTGACCTCGCCCACTGGAACGAGGAGGATTTCTGGGCAACACCGGTGGAACTGCTCGCGACCAATGGCGGCGACTGTGAGGATTACTCCATCGCCAAGTACCTTACCCTCAGGTCCATGGGCGTTCCTGATCAGCAGTTACGTATCGTCTATGTGAAGGCCCTCGAACTGAACCAGGCCCACATGGTGCTTGCCTGGTATCCGACCCCTGACGCCGATCCCCTGATCCTCGACAACCTGATCAACCAGATCAGACCCGCCTCCCAGCGGGATGACCTGGAACCGGTGTACAGCTTCAACGGCGAAGGCCTCTGGCGGGTTCGGGGCGGTCGCGACAAGCGCTCTGGCACAGCAGAACAGTTAAGCCACTGGCGCGCCCTCACCGAACGCCTGATCGATCCGCTCAAATAGCGGGGCTGGAATGACTTCGATAACGCAGACTGGTCGGCAAATACTACAATTCCGACGGTAAACTTTCCCTGTCCTGCCGCCCGACAGCTCCCCGCCTTTCGCTGACAGCAGGAGAGAACTCCCCCTCCACCAACCGAACTCACTGAATTCCCCGGCCGCTACAACGCAGCCATTAATCCTCATTAATACGTGGTTTCATGGCGCAAAGTTCGCAAAGGTATGGGTGGCTACGGTTCAGGGACCGGCTTCTGCCCTCCCCCAGGCCCTGGCAAAGCGAATGTTATTGCCCGGCCCACAGGAACTTCAACATCAAATCAGACTTACATGTTTGAATGGATTTCAAATAACTACACCGCTGTCGCCGGGCTCACCAGTATCGGCACGTTATTCGTGTGGATTTTTTATGCCCAGCTCCTGTACAGCGGCTACAAACGCCAGCGTCGCCCCCGGATCCTCATCAACAAAGGCGTCGGCGACGAATACATCGATTCGCCCTGCCTGATCTGTAATATGAGCCAGGAGCCTGTCTTCATATATTTCCTCGTGGCCCAGCTGAAAACTTCAGAGGGCACTCATACCACCCCCCTGATGGATCGCCTCGGCGACGAGTTACCGGAAAGCGACGAAACACTCGGCGTTCGAAGCAAAACCCGTCAGGGTCCTCTGGGCAGCGGAGAATTCCTGGAGGTTATCAGCTTCAGGAGAATGATTGAGCGAATAATGAGCTCTGCCAACCTTGATATCAAGGAGGGCGCGCCCCTGGCCTCGGGGTTGCAGCTGCACTGGCTTGAGATACACGTGGTATGCATCTATGGTTCAGAGGATAAGGCCTTTGGCGCGGTAAGGCGATTCACCATCGACACTCCCGAGGACCGCCAGCGGATCAGCCTTTATCCGGATACGCTGGATACCCGGATTAAAAAATCAAAACGATACCGGCGCCAGATCGATAGCTGGCTCCGGAAGTACCTGTAGACCGTTATGGAATACATCATACCTGGCCTCGTTCTTATCCTGATTGTGATGGCGGATTTTGTCCGGACAACCCTCACCACAAAAGGCGAAGGCCCCCTGTCCTCGGTGGTGTCCGGAGTTTTGCGGAATCTGGCAAAGTTGTCGATACGCATGGGGCACCGGCCATCGGAAGTGCTTGGTGCGATATGCGTCATCTCTATAGGATCGGTCTGGTTGGCCGGTCTCTGGGTGGGGTGGGTTCTGGTCTTCATGGGAATTCCGGATGCGATCGCACATTCCGGCAGCAAGGTCGGCATTGGTATCTACGACATTGTCTATTTCGTGGGATTCAATCTCTCCAGCCTCGGCATTGGCGACCTGGCACCCAGAAACCCGATGGCACAGATGGCGACAGTGCTGACCTCCTTCAGCGGCTTGCTGGTTATAACGCTGATAGTGACCTACGCCATTTCGGTGGTGGGGGCTGTCGTCGCCCGCCGGGTGCTTGCCTTCAAACTTTACCTGGTTGGTGGACACAAAGGGGAGTTCCTGACGGAGTTTCCAGGTGAAAAGGAGTTCGCGGCCTGGGTCGGAGAAATCTCGAAAGAGCTCGTTTCCTGTACGGAGCAACGTCTTGCCTACCCGGTACTGGATTGTTTCACCAGCAAGGACGAGCGATTTTCCCTTCCCGTGCAATTAGCCGCCCTGGGGATCGAGTGCTACAGGAAAACCCGCAACGCAGGCGCGACGGAACCCTCGGCAAAGGAACTGGAGAGTCTACTCTCTGTCCTGGACCGGTATACGTCGCTTACGGGCATAACGGACGACGACATGTCAGAGAGGCTGGTGAAATTGAGCAAGCTCTGAGTATGGTGCCTGACCCGGAATCGACCGCGGAATGGAAACTCACAGGGCAAGATCCGCGGTGTGCCAGCCTGCAACGGTCTTGAGACCGTTCAGATCAACCAGGGTGATGGCATGACCGCTGGAGCCAATCAGCCCTTTTTCACGAAGCTGAGCCAGTATACGGCTGACATGGACAATGCTGAGACCAAGGGCATCGGCGATGACGTTATGGGGAATACGAAGCACAGTTGGCGGCTTCAGCCTGGTGTCGTAACCGACTCTGTCCTCTACTGTTATCTGTGCTCCCGGAATGTCACCCCGAAAGGCGCGGAGCCGGACTTCCAGAAGAAAGTGGGCAACGCGCTGAAGGGCACAATGTCGGGTAAGTCCGACCATACGTTCCTTCAATAAGGCCTGCCCCCGGGACACCACTTGAAACAGCAGGAGCGACAACCCCGGAGACCAGGCGAACAGTGTGATCACCTCAGCCTTGTCGTAGTGAAGAAAACTGGCGTCTGTCATCGTTGTCAGATCCGAGAGATGGTGAGGCTGGGACAGTTCGTCCAGGCCAATAACATCCCCGGGGAAATGGATGTCTATGATCTGCCGTCGGCCGTCCTCCAGGTAACGACAGGTGAAACTCTGGCCACTCTCCACCACCAGGAGTTGATCGGAGGGGTCACCCTGACGGAAGACCACCGAGTTTCTGGGGTAGTGACACCTTTCGGGTTCCAGGGTCTGCAGTAATTTCCGGTCACACTCAGACAGCGAAGCGATGCCGACAAGACATTCCGTTATATTCCTTGGAGCAGTCATTACGGAACACCTCATTCCCTGGTGGGCTGACCACTCTCTTGTTCCTCATACTTCCGCAACCGGTTATAGAGGGTTTTCATGCTGACACCCAGAATATTGGCTGCCCTCTCCTTCCGCCCGCCGCACTGATCCAGCGTTGCGATGATCAGGTTTCTTTCCATTTCGGCCACGGATGTTCCGATATCCACGGTAAGGGTCTGCCCATTCTGACGAACCCGATGGGCCGTGGGCCTGGCAATCTCCGAAGGCAGTTCCTTAACCGTAATCCTGTGATCAGCCATGATATAGCCTCGCTGAACCACGTTCTTGAGCTCTCTTATGTTGCGTGGCCAGGCGTAGTTCTCCAGATTCACCAGGGCATCTTCGGAGAAAGCCTTGTGGGCGCCATCCGCCTGATTCAGTTCCTGCAGGAAATGAAGCGCAAGATCACGGATATCATCCCTGCGTTCCCGCAGAGAGGGCAGCTCAATGGGGAATACCTGGAGGCGGTAAAGCAGATCCGCCCGCAGTTTTCCAGAGGCAACCTCATCCTCCGGGCAACGATTGGTTGCTGCGATGATCCGCACATCGGTGTCACGTTCGTGGTCACTTCCTACCCGGACAAACCGACGTGTCTCAAGAACACGAAGCAGCTTCACCTGTAGCTCCAGGGGCATTTCAGTCAACTCATCCAGAAACAGGGTACCACCGTCCGCCTGCTCAAAGACCCCTCTGTGACTCCTCACCGCGCCGGTAAAACTGCCCTTGTCGTGCCCGAACAGCTCGCTTTCGATCAGCTGAGGCGAGATCGCACCGCAATTCACCGGGACAAATGGCTGGCCGCGACGGTCACTCTGTTCATGAATGGCGGTAGCGGTAATTTCCTTGCCGGTGCCGCTCTCACCCGTAATCAGGACCGTCGCCGAGGTCGGAGCGACACGCCGGACCTGGGACAGCACATGTTTCATTCCACTGGAGCGGCCCAGCAAGGCTTCGAGGTGCAGGTGATGTGTTGATTCCGGCTTGTCGGGCAAACAACGAAGCCTGGTTTCAGCGCTTGGCCGGGGCCCGCTCTCATCGGAGCCCCCACTTCTTCCAAGGAACTCCCTGTATTCAACAAGACTCATTGCCCTTCTCCTTTGTTGATTTCTACCCAGACATTCCGCCAGCCTGGACAGCCTCGAAATGAAACCCGAGGCAAAGACCCTGATCGTGTCCAAAAGGCAATGTCACTTTATCGATTGGAACTGCCTTCGATGCATTATTCACCTAGATTCCGTGCATAAGAAAATGCTGCAGCTAGAACGATTATGACTCACTATATACATATTGAATTTACATAAAATTTTGATGTGGATTTTTACACTACGCAAAATAGTGCTCCGATCCTCTCGCAGGTGCTTCGGCATTTTCAGATAAAAACCGCCATTTTAGTAACCTGTTGTTTTAAAGAGCGACCCATTAACGTGTCAGCCCCGTACCCCCTGGTATCGACAGATTCAGCACCTGCCTACTCATTGAAGCACCAATATCACATGTTTCAATTATCTGTGATTGCAATCACACTTTAAGAATAACACTCCATGAAACTATATTTTTTAATTTTGTATTATTTTTTGGAAGGATCCCCTCCAGAAGGGTAAATGTTTTGACACAGGGAAAAGTGAGTTCTGCTTGTCATTTTTAACGACATATAATTATAAATACTTCGGATTAAATCTTGCTTAATAAACAACCCTGATGATGCCTGAGTTGAAGGACAACACCATGGTGAAACGGGTAAACGTCGCCACCAAGGAGGACCATTATGGCCCGTCAGAAAGATCCGATCACTCTGTTGAGGAACTGGGCAAACAACTCGAAGAACGCAGGCAGGAACTGGCGGGCCCATTTCCGGGAAATCTCCCACCCATGGCTGACAAACGGGCCGGCGAGTTGGTGGGATCCCTCAACAAGGCGGGCTGGATTCCTTTCCGGAGACTATTCTGACCTTGCTGCCGGCCATTGAGTTTCTGGCTCAGTCCATGACCCGGGATGCCCATTCAGGCACCTTGTCGGCAAACGCCTCCCAGGCACCGTCCTTCCAGCTCGCAATACGGACGTAGGGACGCGTTGCGCTTGAGTTGTCCACCAGATGAAGTTCATCCGCCAGGCCCACGGAATCCTTTACGTTTGCGAAAGTTCTGGGGACACGGCTTTTGACCTTTTCCTCGGGGACGTTGTGACCACCGGCTTTGACCCGTGAATGGACGCGGGCATTGTGCAGGCTGGTGTCTCCCAGGTGAAAATAGAAGATATGGATCCTAAAACCCACTGCCTTGGCCCTGGCGATAAAATCCAGCTTGGAGGGATGGGAATAGACCGTCTCGAAACAGAAGGTCCGACCCTCCTCCAACAGGCGAAACCGTTCCTTCTCGGCAACCAGGGCCGCCTCGTAGCTGTGGTTTTCCGGCTCGGCGGGCCAGAGCGTCCTTGCTATGTTGTCCGCATTGATCAGAGGGATGTTTTTTGGCTTTAAGAAACGCTCGTAGAACGTTGTTTTACCAGAGCCATTGCCTCCGACAAGAAGCCATAGCTCAGGCTGCATGACCCTGCCCGCTCAGGGGCTCGAAACGGCCATCACGGAACTGGCCGATGATTCTCTGGCCATCGGGATAGATCGCCTCCAGGTATCCGGGCCGACGCTCCGACGCCTGGTACACAATCCTGTCCCGGGCAATGTGACGGGACAGTCCACCGGAGTCACGATCCGCCTCAACCTCGGCCCAGATATCGTCACTGGTCACCGGCTCCGGCAGGACCGGCTCCACCTTGACCCGGCGAATACCCTGACTGATCGCAATCAGGTCTTCGGCACTCACTTCCCCGGCAATGGCCCGGCCAATCTCGGCCCAGAACTCGATCTGCTTCGGCGTCGAACGCCGCTGAACCTGAGCCTCGGCTGCCGCATGGCGAACCAGGGTATCTTCAAGCCGCACCGGTGTGGTCATAACTCCTCCAGGGAATTCCCGACGATTTGATACAGATTACCACGATTGTAGCAGGTTGCAACAGCCTGTATTCAGGCAGAGCCTGATACGGAGAACCGGGGAGCCGGGGAACCGGGAGCCAAGGACTTTCTTCAGTGTTCTTTTACTGAGAAGATCAACTTGGTTTCAGACACCTGTTAACCTTGAGGGAGCCGGTTGGGGATGATTTCCCCGGACCGTCGAGCGCCAGGGAAGGCGCTCGTCGAGCCCTACATGGACGTACTTGCGGGGCGTGTCCGGGAAAGTTATACCGAACCGGATCCTCTGGCACGGTGATATAGACAAAACCAAAAAAGAGAAAAACAATGCGTAGATGGAACGGCTGGGGCGACGACAGTATCCAGCCCGAACTCCCGGCCTCGGGCCTCGGCTTCCTGGAGGACCGCATCGGCATCGCCCAACCGCTCGCGGACGCTGCCCTTGAACGGGTCATCCGGCAGGTTCCGGCTTCGCGGCTCCCTGACCATCCCCTGATCCGCAAGGAAGCCGACATCCGGGTACGGCACGCCCGCGGACAGAGCCTTCCGGACTGGCTTGCCATGCGTAGCGGGCAGTTCGGGGTTTTCCCCGATGGCGTGGCCCGGCCCGAGCGGGGCGAACAGGTCAGGGAGTTGCTGGAACTGGCAGCCGAACATGGCTTCATCGTTATTCCCTACGGCGGCGGCACCAGTGTTGCGGGCCATATCAACCCCCTTGCCGGCGAAAGGCCCGTGCTGACCATCAGCCTGGCCCGCATGGACCGACTGCTGGACCTGGACAGCGAAAGCCAGATCGCCACTTTCGGAGCAGGTACGCCCGGTCCGCTGGTGGAATCACAACTGCGGGCGCGGGGCTACACACTGGGCCATTTCCCCCAGTCGTTCGAGCTGTCCACCCTCGGCGGCTGGATCGCCACCCGTTCCAGCGGCCAGCAGTCACTGCGCTATGGGCGCATCGAACAGTTGTTTGCCGGTGGCACCATGGAAACACTCCAGGGCACCCTGACCGTACCCACCCTGCCCGCCTCTTCCGCCAGTCCGGATCTGCGGGAGATGGTACTGGGCTCGGAGGGGCGCCTGGGTATCATAACGGAAGCGAAAGTAAGGGTGACGCCCCTGCCTGAACGGGAATCCTTCCATGTGATGTTTTTCCACGACTGGCAACTCGCCCGTGAGGCGGCCCGCCGCATGGTGCAGGCGAAAATCCCCCTGTCCATGCTGCGCGTCAGCAACGGGGAAGAAACCCGGACGCAACTGGCCCTGGCCGGCCATCCCACCAAAATCCGGCTGCTGGAGGCCTATCTCGCCAGACGCGGAGCGGGTGACGGTAAATGCCTGATGACGTTCGGGGTCACCGGCAGCAAACGTCAGTGCCGTCATGCCCTGAAGGAGGCCCGCCGGTTCGGCAAACGCTTCCGGGCGGTTTACATGGGCACCGGCATGGGCCAGAAATGGGCGGAGAAGCGCTTTGCCATGCCGTACCTGAGGGAATCCCTGTGGCAGCGGGGTTACGCCGTGGATACCCTGGAAACCGCTACGGACTGGGATAACGTCGACAGCCTGATGACCCGGATAGAAGACAATCTTCATGAGGGTCTGGCGGACGAACGGCAACCGGTCCATGTGTTCAGCCACCTTTCCCATGTCTATCCCCAGGGCAGCTCCATCTACACGACCTACGTTTTTCCGGTCGCCGAGAACTACGAAAGCACGCTGGTACGGTGGGAAAGACTCAAACACACCACCTCTGCGCTCATCGTGGAGAACCGGGGCACGATCTCCCACCAGCACGGAGTGGGCAAGGACCACGCCCAATGGCTTCACGTCGAGAAAGGCACCCTGGGAATGACGGCTCTCAGGAGCCTCGTCGCCACCTTCGACCCGACAGGTATCCTCAACGAAGGCACGCTCCTGAGAAAGACTGATGGAGGATGGGGCAGTAAAAAGGGGGGCCACCATGAGCCGGAAACTCACTGACCTGAACCCCGATTTTGACATCATCGTGATTGGCGGCGGTATTACCGGTGCCGGCGTCGCCCGTGAAGCGGCGGCAGCCGGCCTCAGAACACTGCTGGTGGAGCAGAAGGATTACGCATGGGGCACCTCCTCCAGGTCATCCAAGATGGTACATGGCGGGTTGCGCTATCTTGCCGGCGGCCACATCGGCCTGACCCGGGACGCGGTCCGTGAACGCCAGCGGATGCTCGACGAGGCACCGGGACTGGTCGAGCGGATGCGATATGTGATGCCCCATTATCGTAAACGGTTTCCAGGACCCAGGCTGTTCGGACTGGTGCTGGCCGTGTATGACTTCTTTGCCGGCGAGCGTTACCGGCACCGGATTCAACAGACCGAAATGCTGCAATGGCTACCGGGGCTGAGTCACAGGGATCTGCTGGGGGCCACCGGTTTCACCGATGCGGTAACGGAAGACGCCCGCCTGGTGATGCGGATCCTCGATGAAGCCCGCAGCCGTGGCGCCACCACTTTGAACTACGTGGCGGCCACGGAAGTGAGTAAACCCGGGGACAGGCACTGGTCCGTCACCCTTGAAGACAGGGGACCTGGCCAGTCAGCCCGCCGTACCGTTGATGCAACACTGGTGGTGAACGCCACGGGAGCCTGGGCCGATCGACTTTGGCCGGTAAAGGACCGGAAGGAACACATCCGACCGCTTCGGGGTAGCCACCTGGTGCTCCCCTTTCACAGACTGCCGGTCTCGGTGGCACTGACCATTCCCCACCCCCGTGACAAACGCCCGGTGTTCATCTACCCGTGGCTCGGGCGAACCGTGGTAGGCACCACCGATCTCGACCATCGGCGCGATCTGGACCTGGAGCCTGCCATAACCTCGGAGGAGGTGGGGTACCTGTTCGAGGCAGCCAACAGCGCTTACCCCGGTTGCTCACTGGATCGGGGCGACATTATCTCGACCTGGTCGGGCGTCAGACCCGTGGTCAGCAGCCAGGACACGTCGTCAGACCTGTCACCCTCTAAAGAGAATCGTGAACATGTGATCTGGGATGACGACGGCCTGATTTCCGTGGCCGGTGGCAAGCTGACCACCTTTCGACTGATTGCCAGGGAGATCCTGCTGACCGGAACCCCCTATCTGAACACTCTGGCCCTGGCAGATGAGAGCGAGCCTGTGTTTCCCCCGGCCGATGGTCTGCCGCGACCGGAGACAATCCGTCATCTCACCTGGCGCCGTCTGCAGGGCCAGTTCGGACGCCACCTGCCCCGGCTGCTTGAAGCGGGTCCGCTGGCCGAAGTCCCGACAACGGAATATCTCTGGGCCGAGCTGCACTGGGCAGCGAGCCATGAGAGCGTTATTCACCTTGACGATCTGCTGCTTCGCCGCACCCGTCTTGGCCTGATCCTGCCCGGGGGCGGGGTGGACCTGCTGGCGGAACTGAAACAGCGGCTTCAGCCCGATCTTGGCTGGGACGATGACCACTGGGCCGCGGAAGAGCAACGCTATCTGACCCTGTGGCGAACAGCCTGTTTCCTGCCTGAAGAGTCTCCGGAACCATGAGCACGCCGCTGATCCTGGCCATTGACCAGGGCACCCAGAGCGTTCGCGCACTGCTGTTCGATGCCGGGGGCACTCTGGTGGGCCGGGGCCGGCGGGAGATCGAGCCTTACGTTTCCCCCGAGCCGGGCTGGGCGGAGCAGGACCCGGACTATTTCTGGCGCCAGCTCGGGCTGGCCTGCGATGACCTGTGGACCACAACAGCGGCCCGGCCTGAACAGGTGATGGGAGTGACCATCACCTGTCAGCGGGGTACCGTGGTGAATCTCGGCGAGGACGGCCAGCCACTGCGGCCGGCGATTCTCTGGCTTGACCAGCGCCAGGCCGCTGTCCACGGACCTGTCCCCGGCCCCTGGGGCTGGGTGTTCCGGGGCCTCCGGCTTGAGAACACCATTGATCAGTTCCGCCGCAACGCCGAAGCCAACTGGATAGCCGATTACCAGCCGGACATCTGGCAGCGTACCCGCCGGTACCTGCTGCTTTCCGGGTACCTGAACTACCGCCTGACCGGCGAGTACCGGGATTCAACGGGAAGCCAGGTGGGCTACCTGCCGTTTGATTTTCGCCGCCACCAGTGGGCAGCATCCCGGGATTTCAAATGGAAACTGATGCCGGTTAAATCCACCCAGTTGCCGGAGCTCGCACAACCCGCCGACACCCTGGGCCATCTGACCCGGGAAGCCGGCGAACACCTGGGACTTCCAGCCGGACTCCCGGTGATCGCGTCGGCCTCCGACAAGGCCTGTGAGGTCCTTGGCAGCGGCGGTACCGGCCCGGAAATCGCCTGCCTGAGCTATGGCACCACCGCGACCGTCAACGTCACCAACCCCCGTTATGTGGAGCCGGTGCGGCTGATGCCTCCCTACCCGTCCGCCCTGCCCGGCCACTACTCCACCGAGGTAATGATCTATCGCGGCTACTGGATGGTCAGCTGGTTCAAACGGGAATTCGGTCAGAGGGAGCAGTCCATCGCCCGGGAGCGGGGTATCGAGCCTGAAGTTCTGTTCGAGGAACTGGTAAGGGCCGTGCCGCCGGGCTCCATGGGACTGATGCTGCAGCCCTACTGGTCACCAGGGGTACGCCATCCCGGGCCTGATGCCAAGGGAGCCATGATCGGATTTGGCGACGTCCATACCCGGGCCCATATCTACCGCGCCATCCTCGAGGGACTCGCCTATGCGTTGAGAGAAGGCATGGAGCGGATCCAGAAACGCAGTGGTGTGCCCGTCCGGATTCTGCGGGTGGCAGGTGGTGGTTCCCGGAGCGACGCGGCCATGCAACTGACCGCCGACATTTTCGGTATGCCGGCGGAGCGCCCAGCCACAACAGAAGCGTCTGGTCTCGGAGCCGCCATTGTGGCCGCAGCGGGACTGGGCCTGCATCCGGACGTGCCGGCCGCCGCCCGGGCCATGACCCCGACAACAGAGGTATTCCAGCCGGACGAACAGGCGCGGAAGCTCTATGAGCAGCTGTACAGCAAGGTCTACCGGAAAATGTATGGTCGCCTCGACCCGCTCTATCGCGATATCCGCCGTATCACCGGTTACCCGGAATAGTGCCGGGGGACAACTCCAGCCGGTTTTCACCGGCAAGCTGGAACGCCGGCATGTCCGGATGCCGCTCCCGGTTGAGTGTGTGGCGCATCCAGCGCCTTTCCTCATCAGAGGCCCGGTACAGCGAAAGATGCTTACGGCGAAGGGGGGTCAGCCACAGCCCCTCCAGGCGACCGGTCTGTCGGCTCATCCGGCAGAAAATCATCAGGCCCAGTTCGGGCCGGTAAGTGCCGTGACCACCAATGCCCTCGTAATCATTGATAAAATCGCCACAGCCATAAAAAATGGGCCGATCCCGATAAAGTTCCATTCCCCGGGGATGGTGGGATGAATGGCCGTGAATGACATCCGCGCCGGCATCGATCAGCTGCCGGGCCAGATTCCGATGGCCATCGGGAATGTCATACCCCCAGTTGCTCCCCCAGTGGATGGAAACCACGGCCAGGTCGCCTGGTCGCCGCTGCCTGGTGATTTCGCGGATCAGGGGGTTGGTGTCTTCATGAGACGTGGATGGCAGCATAAAGACACCAGGTGTTTCGTCACCGGCCTGCCAGTTTTCCGGAATACCGCTGTCGGAAAGACCGACGCTCCATATCCGGACACGACCGCCAGCCGGCAGGCCCAGACTGACCGGCTCTCTGGCGCGCCTGGCGTTCCCACCCGCGCCAGCGTGGGGGATCGATAGCCGGTCGAGGACATCCAGGGTTTCCAGAAGGCCTTCCCGCTGCCAGTCCAGAACATGATTATTGGCCAGGCAGCAGGCATTGATGCCAGCGACTTTCAGGCATTCGGCATTGTCCGGGCTCATGCGGTAGTGGATGCCTTTGCCGGGCCAGGGCTCGGCGTTCCGGGTAATGCTGGTTTCCAGGTTGATCAGACGGACCTCAGGGTCAAACCTGGCCAGTTCGTCCAGGGCATCACCCCAGATATCGGCAAACCCCAGAGGTCGCTCAATGGCGCCGCCGGAACGTTCCGCCAGCGCGATGTAGTCACGGGCGTCCTGCACATAGGATTCGTAAAGCTCCGGTGACGAAGGATGTGGCATGGCCTGGTCGATACCGCGACCGGTCATCACGTCTCCGCACAGGAACAGGGTTACCGTTTCACTCATGCTCGAAGTGTAGTACCGGCAGGCGACCCTTTCGACAAAGGTGGCCAGTAAGGCCCCGGCCGTCGCACTCAGTCTGCCCCGGAGGCCACGTTTCTATCCACACGGACTTCGTTCCTGAGTTCAGCCGAGCGGAAATAACCCAGAATATTGTCGACCGTTGTCTCGGCGATGTTATCCAGGGCCTCACGGGTCAGAAAGGCTTGGTGAGAGGTAATGAGCACATTGGGAAACGTCAGCAGGCGGGCCAGAGTGTCGTCCTGCAGCACCTGGTCGGACAGGTCTTCCCTGAACACGCCTTCCTCCTCTTCGTAAACATCCAGCCCGGCAGCGCCGATACCGCCCTTTTTCAGCGATCGGATCAGCGCGCCCGCATCGATCAGGGCCCCACGGCCGGTGTTGATAAGCATGGTGTGCTTTTTCATGCGACCAAGCGCGTCTTCATCAATGAGGTGTCTGGTCTCTGGTGTCAGGGGCACATGGAGACTCAGGATATCGGACTGTTCGATGACCTCGTCGAAATCCAGGTATTCGGTCCAGCCTTCTTCAACCAGCGCGTCGGATTTCTCCTTGGAAAAGGCAATGACCTTACAGCCGAATCCATGGGCGATTCGGGCCATCTGCTCACCGATTTTACCGGTGCCGATAATACCGAAGGTTTTCCCGTGAAGATCAAACCCCTCAAGACCTTCAAGGGAGAAATTGAGTTCCCTTACCCGATTGTGGGCCTTGTGGATTTTACGGTTCAGGCACAGGATCAGCGCCATCGCATGTTCGGCTACGGCGCTGGGGGAATAGGCGGGCACCCGTACCACGGGAATGGCATGGCGGTCGGCGGCGCGAAGATCCACGTTGTTGAATCCTGCGCTGCGTAGGGCAATCAGCTTGATGCCGGCATCGGCAAGTCGCCGAATGGCTCCGGCGCCCACATCATCCTCGGAGAAACAGCAGACCGCATCGTGACCTTCCGCCAAGGGGGCGGTTTTTTCACTAAGGCTCGTCTCATGGTAGGTCATCGACAGGTCCGAGCCCGCGTAGTGCTCGAATCCGGGCCTTTCAAATTCGTGGGTGCTGAACATTGCAACGCTGGGGGAATCGTTCTTTGGCAAGATAAAACTCCTGAAATGGTTTCTCTCTGAAACATAAGGCTAGTGCCCCGGAACTTGCATGGCCAGTGAGGACCTGCTTGAATTCTGGTGTTATCGACGAAAATCGGAGGTAATCATGAAGTTCGCGATAGGATCCCTGCTGTTTGCATTCCTGCTGGGTACGGGACTGGCCGGTTGCAACACCATCGAAGGCATGGGCGAAGACGTGGAAGCCGTTGGTGAGACCATTGATGAAGAAGCGGAAGAAACCTGAGCACCTCCCGGCGGGGTATGGCCGTACAACGCCCCTCTTTCAGCCTGTCGGCGTCCTTGAATTGGTGATCAGACCCGGTCTGCGGGATGGTCGCCACCCCATGGAGCAGAAGCTCACCTGAATTCAGACCGGTAGGATTTGCCAGTTTTCCGGTAAATTTTACGATCCGGATCAGCGACGGCCAGTCGAGTCCCGCAAAAAAATACCTCAGTTATTGCTTCAAAAGACGTCAATAACCGATTAATCCGCTTGGCAAACGATGAAACCAGCGCCAGATCCACCAGTGGCACAACTCCTGCAATGAAGCAGTTGACGCAGCGTCTCGGACGTTACGCCAAACTGACATCCAGGAGGAACCTGCAATGCACACGCTTCTGAAAAGCACACTTATCGTTACGGCAATTGCCCCGTCCATGGTTTTTGCGCAGGCAGTCAATGGTGACCGGGAAGTCACTATCAGTGGTCAGGGTCAAAGCGACAAGGATCTGGATAACAACGCTTTCTCGATGACGGCAAGCTACGGTCAGTACATCAATGATCGGGGCCAGATCGGTGTTCGCCAGTCCCTCAGCCTGGCTGACCGGGAAGGCGACAGCACTGACATCGACGGTGCCACGGTGGGCTATTACGACCACCATTTCGGCCAGGGCCAAATGCGTCCGTTTATCGGCGCCAACCTGGGTTTCAACTACGGTGACCGTACCGAGGAAACCTTCTCGGCGGGTCCGGAAGCCGGCCTGAAGTACTACGTTCTGGAGAAGACCTTCATTCAGGGAATGGTGCAATACCAGTTCCTGTTCGAGGGCTCCAGCGACGTGGATGACAACTACGACGACGGTATCCTGTACTACAGCGTGGGCATGGGTTTCAACTTCTGATCCCAGGCCTGAACCCCTGGCCCGCCCGGGCCAGGGATCCCCATGTCCCCTTCCCTGTAATAACCTCCCGTCACAGTAGCCCCTGCCAGTGAGCCCAGACACAAATGTCCCTTCGCCCGCAATCGTGGCGGCTATAAAACTGAGGCCATACGGAACCATTATCGGTTGATCAACTCGCCGAAGCGGGCCAGGACAACGATCAGATTTGAGCGGGAACAGAAAGTATCTGAATGACCGAGGTAAAATATGAAATTCTCCGACGGTCCTGATTGCTCCGGAACTTCCACTGAGAGTACACTAGTTGTGTACACGCATAGGGTAAAAATCATGCAAACGATCAATGTTCGGGAAACTCGAGAAAGGCTCTCAAATCTGTTGGACGCTGTGGCCGCAGGAGAAGAGGTTGTAATTCTACGCCACGGCAAACCAGCCGCCCGTCTGACCGCGGCCTCGCCCGAGAAGATTCAATTTCCCAACCGTTCGGAGCTCAGAGCCTCTCTACCGCCCGTGCAGGAAAGCGCTGCTCAAGCGGTGCGGGAACTCAGAGAGGATGAGCGCTATTAATGTTGTACTTCGATACGAGCGCCGTTTTCCCCTATTACAGACAAGAGCACGCTAGCGATCGAGTTCAGGCATTGCTTGAGTCGCAAACCCAGCCGGTTCTTATCAGTCATCTGACGGAAGTCGAGGTGGCAAGCGCACTGGCCCGATGGGTTCGGATGGGAGAGCTCAGCGAGCCCCAGGCGAACCGGATCGAAAGTGCATTCCATGATGACGTCAGCCATGGGCGCTTCAGCTTGTGCCCCATTGAAAGGGCCCACTATAAACGGGCCAGCCATTGGATTGGCACAAGGAAGACAAGCTTGAGGACACTGGATGCGCTTCACCTGGCATGCGCAGAACATCACCAGGCTCACCTAATCAGTGAGGATGAAGCTCTCGTGAGTGCTGCCATTTTCTTTGGCATTGACGCCAGTCCGGCATCGAAGGGCGGCTGAAACCAGGGGGGATAGTATTTCGGATATATGTCGGGCGAGAAACTCAACCGAAACCGAACACGACAGGATATTGATTTATAAGGGTAAAAATGGAGGCGCGGGTCGGAATCGAACCGGCGTACACGGAGTTGCAGTCCGCTGCATAACCACTCTGCCACCGCGCCGGGAAAGCCGTCAGGATCGGGCTTTTGCTCTCAGGTGGGCATTGAGAGACTGGATTGTGATTTCCAACCGGCGAACCGGAGAGAAATTGGAGCGGGAAACGAGATTCGAACTCGCGACCCCAACCTTGGCAAGGTTGTGCTCTACCAACTGAGCTATTCCCGCTTGGTCAACGAGGGCGTATTCTACGGATTCGCCCCAGGCCGTCAACCATTTTTTTCAACATTCTGTTTTTCTGACACTTTTGTCGATTTTTTACCCATGCTCCGCCTTCAACGTGCCGGATATTGGGTTATGCTGTATGCATGAATACAACCCCGATAAACAAGAGTCATCCGAATGCCCTCTCCTGGACAGTTTGAACAGGACAATACGACTCTCAGACTCTCCGGCGAGTGGACCCTTGCCCATTTCCAGTCCCTGCGACGCCAGGTGCAGAGCCTTAAAAAGGAGCTGAGCGGGATTGATGACATCGATATGTCGGGGGTTGAAGGCATGGACAGCGCTGGCGCCAGCGTGCTGGCCGAGCTGCTTGGCGGCGCCCGGCTCCAGGAACTGGTGGCGGACACGTCCAGCATCAGCCAGGAACGCCAGGGTCTCCTGCTCACTATCGCCAGGGCCCTGAAGGCGCAGGATGAAGAGGTACCGGCCGAGCCCCAGGGCATTCGCAAACAACTGGCGAGGGTCGGCCGTTTGACTCTTGGCTTTATCCGGGGACAGAAGCTGCTGGCGGGGTTCATAGGCCAGACCCTGGCCACCATCCTCTACATTCTGCCCCGCCCCAATCGCTGGCGTTTCACCTCCCTGATTTCCCACATCCAGCGTACCGGCCTTAACGCGCTTCCCATCGTGGCTCTGCTTACCTTTCTCGTGGGCGCGGTTGTGGCTTTTCTTGGTGCGACGGTACTGGACAACTTCGGCGCCACCATCTACACGGTGCACCTGGTGTCCTTTGCCTTTCTGCGTGAGTTCGGCGTGGTGCTGGCCGCCATACTTCTGGCCGGCCGGACCGCCAGCGCCTACACCGCCCAACTGGGCTCGATGAAAGCCAATGAGGAGATCGATGCCCTGCGGGCCATCGGTCTCGATCCGATGGAGATGCTGGTGATCCCCCGGGTGCTGGCGATGATCATAAGCCTGCCTTTCCTGACGTTCGTAGGCATGATCAGCGGGATCTTTGGCGGGGCGCTGGTCTGTATTTTTTCCCTGGACATTCCTCTGGCCCAGTTTCTGAACATTCTTGAAAACGACATTCCCATCAACCACTTCCTTGTCGGCCTGGGGAAGGCGCCGATTTTCGCGTTTATAGTGGCGGTCATAGGGTGCCTGGAGGGGCTCAAGGTCAGCGGCAGCGCTGAATCCGTCGGGGAGCACACCACTTCCAGCGTGGTACAGGCCATTTTCATGGTCATCCTTCTGGACGCCATCGCGGCATTGTTTTTCATGGAGATGGGATGGTGAGCCGGCAGCAAAGCAGACAGCCTCTTATCGAGGTTCGTGGTCTGGTGAACCGCTTTGGCGAACACACCGTGCACGACGACCTGGATCTGGACCTGTTTCCGGGGGAAATTCTGGGCGTGGTCGGCGGATCGGGGACCGGCAAGACCGTCCTGTTGCGCAGTATAGTGGGCTTGCTGGAACCAAGTGCCGGTACCGTCCGGGTTCTGGGTCGCGACCTTCTGGCCATGTCGACCCGTGAACGATCCCACACCGAGCGTCGGCTGGGGGTCATGTTCCAGGGCGGGGCCCTGTTCACCTCCCTCAACCTCCAGGAAAATATCGCCCTGCCGATGATAGAACATGCGGGGCTGAGCCGGGCAAACGCCGAGCATCTGGCGAGGGTAAAGCTGGCCATGGTGGGACTGCCCACCCAGGCGGCCCTGAACTATCCATCGGAGCTTTCCGGCGGCATGGTCAAACGGGCCGCATTGGCGCGGGCGCTTGCCCTCGACCCGGAGGTGCTGTTCCTGGATGAGCCAACGGCCGGGCTGGACCCGATCGGGGCCTCCGCTTTCGACAGCCTGCTCACCACCCTTCGGGATGCCCTGGGATTCAGTGTGTTCCTGGTGACCCATGACCTGGACACCCTGTACGCGACCTGTGACCGGGTTGCGGTTCTGTCCGAAGGCAAGGTGCTGGTGGCGGATTCCCTGGATGTGGTAGAACAGCAAAGCGACAGCTGGATCCGTGAATACTTCCATGGTCCCCGGGGCCGGGCGGCCGCAAAGGCCCATCGTCAAACAACCAGGGAGGAGCAGTAACTTGGAACCCAGAGCCCATCATGTGCTGATTGGCATTTTCACTGTCGTCACCCTCGCGGCCATTCTTTTGTTCGCCCTCTGGCTGGGAGACGCCGACAAGAACCGGCAATACAGTTATTACATGGTGATTTTTCATCAGGGGGTCACCGGCCTTTCCGAAGGCAGCCCGGTGCAATATAGCGGCCTGGAGGTCGGCAATGTCGTCAGCCTTCGTCTCGACCCCGAGGACCCCCGCCAGGTTCAGGCACTTATCCGGGTGTATTCCGAGGTGCCGGTGAAAAAAGACACCCGTGCGAGCCTGATGCTGGTCAACGTTACCGGCGCCATGAGCATCCAGCTTTTCGGGGGCACACCGGAAAGCCCCGTACTGAAGGGCAGTAGGGAAGACCCCCCCCGCATTGAAGCGGAACCCTCCCAGTTCAGCACCCTGCTCAGCAGCAGCGAGAACCTGTTCAGGAAAGCGAATTCATTCCTCGACAGTGCCAATCAGCTTCTGTCGGAGGACAACCGAATGAATTTCGCGTTGGCCCTTGAGAATCTTCGTGTCGCTTCCGAAGGTCTTGTCGCGGAGCGGGAAAATCTCAATCAGGCCCTGAATGCCATCCAGCAGGCCGCTCACCAGGCCGAAGCGGGTTTTGAGCGTTACAACCAGCTCGCCGGAGATATCGATACCCTCCTCCAGGACGATGCGAGGGCGGTACTGCTGTCGGCGCGGGACGCAGCAGACGCCCTTAACCGGGCAACCACGCGGATAGACGGCCTGATCGACGCCAACGAAGGCGCCCTGGACCAGGGTCTGCGGAGCGTGGGTGAAATGGGGCCGGTCATGCAGCAGTTGCAGGGAACCCTCAGGAACCTCAATCGCCTTAGCCAGAGACTGGAGGAGGACCCTGCCCGGGCGTTGCTCGGCAAAGACCCGATTCAGGAGATCTCGCCATGAAGAAAGCGCAAAACAGGCCGTTCCGCAGCCCGGGGATGTCTTTTGCCCTGTCCCGATGGCTGGCGCCGGCCTGCGCCATCGTCATTTCCGGGTGCAGCGTCAGCCTGCTACCGGAGAAGACCCCGCAACGGATCTTCGACCTGCCCTACACAGCTCCGGAGCCCGCCGGCAGAAAAACCGAACAGATTCCGCCGCTGCAGGTGAACCGGCCCCATGCCAGCGGTGTCCACGACAGCAACAGGGTGGTGATCGAGCTGGAGTCCGATGAACTGGCGGCCTATAGCGGGACGCGCTGGGTTGCGGATGCACCGCTGCTGCTACGTGAACACCTGGTCAGGTCACTGCGGCAGGATCCGCGTATGGGGAACGTGGTGTCCGATGAGAGCGGGGCGGTGACCACCCTGACGCTGACCTCCTCACTGAGGGAGTTCCAGGAGGACCGCACCGGCAACTCCAAGGTCATCCGCATTTATCTGCAGGCCCAGCTGGTGGAAAACGGTAGCCGTGAGATTCTGGCCACAAGGGATTTCCAGGTCAGCCACGAGCCGGCGGGGGAAAGTCTTGACCATTCCATCGATGCATTCGGCGATGCCGCCACCAGCCTGGCGACGGAACTGGCGGACTGGATAGTTGCCAGCGCACCGGCCAGGCCCTGAGGTTTCAGGCGTTATTGTCGGGGAACAGGTCCGGCCAGGCCGCTTTCAGATAGAGCATCATCGACCATAGGGTCAGGAGCGCAGCGAGATACAGCAGCGCGATGCCCAGGTGGGCCATCAGGATGCCCGGAGGCGCTGCAAGCAGCATGATGATCGCCACCATCTGGGCGGTGGTCTTGATCTTGCCAATATAGGATACGGCTACGCTGGCACGGCTTCCCACTTCGGCCATCCACTCCCGCAGGGCCGAGATCACGATTTCACGGCCAATGATGATGGTGGCGGGGATGGTCAGGAGGATGCTGGCATGTTCCTCGATCAGAACCGTCAATGCCACCGCGACCATCAGCTTGTCCGCCACCGGGTCGAGAAAAGCGCCGAAAGGCGTCGACTGGTCCAGCTTTCGGGCCAGGTAGCCATCGAGCCAGTCGGTGGCGGCGGCGATGCCAAAGATGGCCGCACTGGCCACATAGCGCCACTCAACCGGCAGGTAGAACACCACCACAAACACCGGAATCATCACGATACGGGACAGGGTGAGGATATTGGGTAGATTCATGGCTTCCTTACTCGTCGTGTAGTGCCGCATGGATGGCTTCTGCCAGGACTTTGCTGATGCCCTGAACCTTGGCGATTTCATCAATACTGGCATCGCGGAGGGTCCGCACGCTGCCGAAATACCGGATCAGGTCCCGCCGGCGTTTCGGCCCCACCCCCTCTATGCCTTCCAGGGACGACTGGCGCCGTTTCTTGTCGCGGCGTGCGCGATGCCCGGTAATGGCGAAACGGTGACTCTCGTCCCTGATATGCTGGATCAGGTGCAGTGCCGGGGAATCGGGTGGCACGCGGAACACCCGGTCGGTCAGGGCGTCAATCAACTGCTCCATCCCGGCCTTGCGGGTAACGCCCTTGGCAACGCCAATGAGTGGGATGTCGCGGATGCCCAGTTCCTCGAACACCTCACGGGCCACTCTGAGCTGCCCCTTGCCCCCGTCAATCAGCACCAGGTCCGGACGCTTGCCTTCCCCATTGACCATTCGCCGGTAGCGGCGTGTCAGCACCTGCTGCATGGCGGCGTAGTCATCGCCGCCGGTGATCCCTTCTATATTGTAGAGCCGGTAATCACTCTTCAGGGGGCCATTCTCGTCGAAAACCACACAGGATGCGACCGTGTTTTCGCCGTGGCTGTGGCTGATATCGAAACACTCGAGCCGGCCAGGGGTTTCCGGAAGGTCGAGAAGGTCCCTCAGGGCCAGGAACCGGCGATAGACCGTTTCCTTGCTCGCCAGGTGAGTCAGCAGTGTCTGGCGGGCATTGGTTTCGGCCAGTTCCAGCCACTTCCGGCGCTCGCCACGAACATTCCGACGGATACGGGTTTCCCGGCCGGCCTGCTCGCTGAGGGCTTCCGAGAGTAACTCATGGCCCTCCGGCAGGACACTCACCAGAATATCCCTGGGGATCTCACGGCGGGTCTCGCTGCCGAAGTAGAACTGACCCAGGAAGGCGCTGAGCAGTTCCTCTTCGTTCTGCTCCAGGGAAAACCGGGGGAAATAGTCCTTGGTGCCCAGCACCCGACCACCCCTGACAATGATCACCACCACACAGACCACACCAGCATCCTGGGCCAGTGCGACCACATCGGCGTCACCGCCCTCGCTGTCAATGGCCTGTTGCTCCTGGACATGGCGGAGATGATTGATCTGGTCCCGGCAGGCCGCTGCCTTCTCGAACTCCAGGTTGGCGGCCGCCTTCTCCATGCTGTCCATCAGATCCCGGATAATGGCGGGGTTCTTGCCCTCCAGGAACATGGTGGCGTGCCGCACGTCCGCCCGGTAGTCCTCCTCGCTGATGTAACCCACACATGGCCCGGTGCAACGACCTATCTGGTACTGCAGACAGGGCCGTGTACGATTTCGGAAATAGCTTTCACTACAATCTCTTATACGGAATATCTTCTGCAGGATATTAAGACTTTCCTTCACCGCCCCCGAACTGGGATAGGGACCGAACCAGGTGCCGAGACCCTTCCGGGTGCGACCACGACGGAATGTCAGCGACGGGTAGTCATGGTGGGATGACAGGTAGATATAGGGATAGGATTTGTCATCCCTGAGCAGGATATTGTAGGGAGGACGCTCCGACTTGATCAGATTCTGCTCGAGAAGGAGGGCCTCCGTTTCGCTGCCGGTGACCGTCACTTCGATCTGATGGATGCGGGAGACCAGGGCTGCGGTCTTGGGTGCCAGGCCGGTCTTGCGGAAATAGCTGCCGACCCGTTTCCTGAGGTTACGGGCCTTGCCCACATACAGCACCTGGCCGGCGCTGTCGTACATGCGATACACCCCCGGCCGTTCCGTCAGCTGTTTGAGGAATGCCTTACTGTCGAACTCAGCGGGTTGGTCAGCGGACGTAGCGTCAGACCTTGTCGGCATCAAGCAACCCGAATCGAACCGCCATGAGCGCCAGCTCCACATCGCTGGAGATTTCCAGCTTCTCGAAGATGCGGTAACGGTAACTGTTCACTGTTTTGGGGCTCAGGCACAGCTTGTCTGAAATATCCTGCACCTTCTGGCAGTCCACCACCATCAGGGCGATCTGCAGTTCTCGTTCCGACAGCCGGTCAAACAGGGATTCTTCTTGATCCTCCTCCCCCCCCAGCTGTTTAAGCGCCATTTTCTGGGCGATCTCAGGGCTGATATAGCGTTGCCCGGCATGAGCCTTGCGGATCGCGCGCACCATCTCGTCCAGGTCCGCACCCTTGGTGATGTATGCGGTCGCGCCGGCCTGCATGACCCGCGTGGGATAGGGGTCGTCGGCGCAGGCAGTCACCACGATCACCCGGATGGAGTCATCGAGACGAAGGATCTTACGGGTTGCTTCCAGCCCCCCGATTCCGGGCATACGGATATCCATCAGTACAATGTCCGGGCGTTTCGCCCGAACGGCATCTACCGCCTCTTCGCCCGAGGCCGCCTCGCCCAGGACTTCGATATCAGGATTGTCGGCCAGCATCCGGGTAATCCCGGAACGAACCAGTTCGTGATCATCTACAACCAGTACGCTGATCAATGTTCACCTCTTGCCAGGTTCAATGCCTTCTTGATCGGATAGCCATCCGGCCAGCATCGCGTTTGCGCTTTTATTCCCGGCCCCGTGGACCGGTGCAAGACAATGGGGAGATTGTACCGCCTGTCGGAATGACCCGATAGCCTAAACATTAGTACGCAAGCACCCAAAGTGAAAGAATATCCGGTCTGTGAGGACATTCTCACAGACCTCAGGAAAAAGCGACGAGTTTACCGAGTAGACACATCCATCTTTTCAGGGTCAGGATGGCAGGGCTTACCCCCAGAGGAAAACCGTATCATTAATAGCAGGTCGTCCATAATGTTCATGGCCGCCCCGGCTGCCCGAGTCCCGCGGTATTTTCGACGGGGTCAAACCAGACGACGAGATCACCGCGCGTCACCGCGGCCATGACCCTCTCCTGCTCCCCCAGCGGATTCTCGGTGTCGTTGATGCCGTGGTAGCGGGTGCAGTACTCCTGTACCAGGCCCTCCAGCTGGTCTGCGGTCAGCAGCTTTGCATCAACCACGAACCGTTCCTCCCGTGGATCCGGCTGCGCCATTTTTTCAGTATCGTCGCTCATAACGGTCTCTGTATCTGACTGGGCACCGATGATAACCCGTGTATCGCTTCCCTATCACGTGAACTGGCAGCCCGGCGATTACTGAATAGCCCCCGCGACGTCTCTGGGAAGCGAACCGAATCCACGGTATCATCCCGCGCTCCTGTTCCCCCATACGCCCTAACGTCATGAACGCAGCGCTTTTCCGAAAGACCCTGCCAATCCTGTTCGGCTACCTGCCCCTTGGCATGGCCTTCGGAGTACTCTTTACCGCACAGCTGGATTACGCCTGGTGGATTGCACCGGTTATGGGGCTTACCATCTTCGCCGGTGCCGGCCAGATTCTCGCGGTCAGCCTGATCGCCGCCAAAGCCGGCATGCTCGAGGTTTTCGTTGCCATGTTCGTACTCAACGCCCGGCACCTGTTCTACGGCCTTTCGTTGCTGGGCCAGTTCCGCGGCGCGGGGTGGCGGAAAGCGTATCTGATCTTCGGGCTCACCGACGAAACCTACTCCCTCCTGACCAGTCGTACCCGAACCGGCGAGCGCCGGGAAGAGCAGCGAAAGGACTTTCTGATCACGCTCTACAACCAGGCCTACTGGGTGATCGGCTGCGCACTCGGCGCCTGGCTGGGGGACAACGTCAGCTTTGACAGCACAGGCATAGAGTTTGCGCTGGTTGCCCTGTTTATCGTGCTCGCCATCGAGCAACTGAAATCCCTGGGCGAACAGCTCCCTCTCTGGATCGGCGCCCTGGCCGCCGGGGTCGCCCTGCTGGCCCTTCCACCGGACAACCAGCTGATAGGCGCGGTCGTGCTGGCAACCATCGCTCTTCTCCTGCAGTACCTCAAGCGAAGAAACCACGACGCCCTGCAGGAGGGTCAGCATGGATGACACCACCTATATTGTCGCTTTTATCGTGGTCGCCACCCTGGCCACTTTCGCCACCCGGGCCATACCCTTTCTGTTCCTGGGGCGACACCATGAACATCCCCTGCTACTGCACGTAGGCCGATACCTGCCAGCGGCTGTCATGGCTCTACTGGTAGTGGTCTTCCTGGCCCGCTCCGGCACCTGGGCCGCCCCGGCCTTCGGCGCAGATGCCCTGATTCCGTCCGTCCTGGTTGTCGCGCTCCACCTCTGGCGCCGAAACGCCCTCCTCTCCATCGTCGCCGGCACGGTGGTCTACATGGCAATACAGCAGACACAACTGGTCAACCTTTAACCGTTCCGGTTTTTTTTGGCGCGGTAGTTGCCAAAACCCCAAAAAACCATTACAGTTTGCGCCCTCAAATGAGCGACGAGATCGCTGATTTGGAACAGTTTATTGGAGAGGTGGCCGAGTGGCTGAAGGCGCACGCCTGGAAAGTGTGTATACGTTAATAGCGTATCGAGGGTTCGAATCCCTCCCTCTCCGCCAATATAGAACCCCAGCGCTGCTGGGGTTTTTTATTGGCCGTGAGGGCGGGTGAGAAGCCTCGCGGGTTCGACCGCAGGCTGCAACGCAGCCGGAGGAACGTCGGAGCAACGCGACGACGGCCCCCGAAGGGGTGAGGTCCGAAGGACCGAATAATCCCTCCCTCTCCGCCAATATAGAACCCCAGCGCTGCTGGGGTTTTTTATTGGCCGTGAGGGCGGGCGAGAAGCCTCGCGGGTTCGACCGCAGGCTGCAACGCAGCCGGAGGAACGTCGGAGCAACGCGACGACGGCCCCCGAAGGGGTGAGGTCCGAAGGACCGAATAATCCCTCCCTCTCCGCCAATACAGAACCCCAGCGCTGCTGGGGTTTTTTATTGGCCGTGAGGGCGGGTGAGAAGCCTCGCGGATTCGACCACAGGCTGCAACGCAGCCGGAGGAACGTCGGAGCAATGCGACGACGGCCCCGAAGGGGTGAGGTCCGAAGGACCGAATAATCCCTCCCTCTCAGGTGGGGATTTCTCCAGCTTTCTTCAGCCGCCAACGCACAACCACGGGTCCCAGAAGCTCAAAAATGATCGTCGAACCGATCACCAGGGGCAGGATCTTGCTGCCTATTTCAGGGAACCTCTCCTCCACCAGCAGGGCCAGGCCCAGCGCCACACCAGCCTGGGAAAGAAGACACCAGCCCACGTTCCGGCGCACCACCTCCTCCGCGCCGGCCACCGAGGACGCCAGGGCGCCACCCCCCACGAGGCCAATGGTACGTGAGGCGATGTATACCAATCCGATGACTCCCAGCGACGGCAACATGTCGACATCCATCTTGAAGCCCGCCAGAAGAAAGAACATCACCAGGAAGGGCTCTTTGGCTCCCTCGATGTCGCTGAAGGGGCGCTTGTAGTGTTTTGCCCGGTTTGCCACGGTGGCGCCCAGGGCCATGCAGGCCAGCATATAGGACAGATTCAGCCACAGGGCAAGCCCTCCGCACAGCAGAACGAAACCCGAGGCCTCCAGCAAGGTAGGCTCGCCATCCCGCAAGCGTCCGGTCATCCAGGCCATGGGAATGCCGAGGATGACACCCAGAGCGATACCGCCGAGGACTTCCCAGAGAGCGGAGACCATCCAGCCCAGGGGCGCGGCATCAGTGCTCAGGGCCTGGGCCACGACCAGCAGCAGACTGAACAGAATGACGCCCCAGGCATCGTCGATGGCGACCACGCCAAGCACTGTGCGACTGAGTGGACCCCTGGCCCCCTTTTCCTCGATGACATCGAGGGTAGCGGCCGGCGCCGAGGCTGGCGCCATGGCCGCCAGCAACAGGCCCATTACCGGATCGAGTCCAATGAGCTGGGTAGCCAGGAAGACGATACCGGCGGCAGCCAAAACTTCTCCCACGGAAATGATCAGCACCTTGCGGCCAGAACGTTTCAGCTCCCGCCCCATAAAGCGCTCACCCAGGAGAAAGCCGACCATGGCAAGCGCGAGGTGGGTCACCTGATCGAACCAGCTGGAGACCTGGTCGGGTACCAGATCAAGGATGTCGGGCCCGGCCAATACGCCAATAATCAGCAGCAACGTGACCCGGGGAATCCCGGTTTTTTCCCCGGCGACGTGCGCAAACCAGCCGGTCAGCAACATGGCCCCGAAAATAAGAATCAGGGGTATATGCTCGGAAACGTGCAAAATTCCGCTCTGCATCAAAGCCAGGCCCCCATCTCAATCCGGCGGATAAGCGATTGCCGCACCATTACTTCATCTCCCCGCTCGCTCTTTACTATGCTGTTTTTTCGAAACTCAGATTCCTACTTTGGGGAGGCATCATGGAAACTCAACTTCTTGGCAATACCGATATCAGGGTGACACCGGTTGGCCTCGGCACCTGGGCCATTGGAGGCTGGATGTGGGGAGGCACCGATGAAGGCCAGTCCATTGACACCATCCATGCCGCCATCGACAAGGGTATCGGATTGATCGATACCGCGCCCGTCTATGGCTTCGGCCGTTCCGAGGAAATTGTTGGTAAAGCCCTGTCCGGGGGTCGCCGGGACAAGGTGGCCCTTGCCACCAAGGTCGCTCTCAACTGGAACGCGGATGAGAACAAAGTCTGGCGGGAGGCCACCGCCAGCCGTATCGAGAAGGAGGTCGAAGACTCCCTGAAACGGTTGCAGACGGAGGTCATTGATATCTACCAGGTCCACTGGCCCGACCCCGAAACACCCATGGAGGAGACGGCCCGGGCCATGGAAAACCTTCTCAAGGCGGGCAAGATCCGGGCCATCGGCGTTTCCAATTTCAGCCCCGCCCAGATGGATGAATTCCGCAAAAGTGTGCCCCTGCACAGCCTGCAGCCCCCCTATAACCTGTTCGAGCGGGAAATAGAGGACGATATACTGCCCTACTGTCAGAAAAACGGGATTGCCACCATCACCTATGGCGGGCTGTGCCGGGGGATGCTGACAGGAAAGATGCGGGAAGACACCCGGTTCGAGGGTGATGACCTTCGAAAAAACGATCCCAAGTTCCAGGGTAAGCGCTATCGCCAGTATCTTGACGCAGTGGCCGAGCTGGACCGGTTCGCCCGGGACCGGTACGGCAAGAATGTCCTGGCCCTGGCCCTGCGCTGGCTGATCGACCAGTCCGCTGTCACCACCGCGCTATGGGGCGCCCGCCGGCCGGATCAGCTCGACCCCGTCAGCGACATTGAAGGCTGGTCACTGGATGGGGAGGCGTTCAGGGAAATCGATGACATTCTCGGTCGCTGCATAAAGGATCCCGTGGGTCCCGAGTTCATGGCACCACCAACACGGAAGGAGGCCGACTGAATCAGCTCTTTGGGCAGGGCGGCATGCTGGTTTCGCCGCCCTGCCCCATGGCGCCGCTGCCACATCGATCACGCCCTACCAGCCCGCACCTCCTGTAAATCTTCCCATCTTTCTCGCGCCGCCCCCGCCAGGAAACTTTGCCTTTGAGCTTTCATTAACTACTTTTTATGAGGTCTGAACCCAAAAAAAGAGAGATTGCCATGGTCACCCTCGATATCAATGGAGAGCAGCACGAGCTGGATATTCCCGACAACATGCCCCTGCTCTGGGCCATTCGGGATGTTGTCGGACTCAAAGGCACCAAGTTCGGGTGCGGTATCGCTCAGTGCGGTGCCTGCACCGTCCACATGGATGGGGTTGCCACGCGTTCCTGCATGACGCCGGTTTCTGCCGTAAAGGGGGAAATCCGAACCATCGAGGCCATGGCCGAGGACGCCGTTGGCAAGAAAGTCCAGCAGGCCTGGCTGGACCTGGGTGTGGCCCAGTGCGGTTACTGCCAGGGTGGCCAGATCATGAATGCCACCGCGCTGCTCAAGAAGACACCCGAACCGGAAACCCAGGAAATCGTCGACGCCATGGCAGGCAACCTGTGTCGTTGCGGCACCTACAATCGCATCCTGGCGGCCATTGAACGGGCAGCAGACGAGGAGACCAGCTCATGAGCCACTCAGACGAAAAACTGCTGCTCGCCAATGTCAGTCGTCGTGGTCTGCTGAAAGGGCTGGCCGGAGGCTCGGCACTTTTACTGGCCGCCCGCTGGGACCTGGGCCTGGCCAATGAACAGGCCCAGTTCGGCGCGGGCGCCATGCCCGGGGGGTGGGTCGACGACCCCAACGTGTTCATTCACATAGATTCCGGCGGTGTGGTCACCATCGTTAACAACCGTGCCGAGATGGGCCAGGGTATCCGTACAAGCCTGGTGATGGTGGCGGCGGATGAGCTGGGTGCCGACTGGGACCGGGTGCGGGCGCGTCAGGCGAACGCGGACCAGGACAAGTATGGCAACCAGAATACCGATGGCTCCCGTAGCATGCGGCACTGGTATGACCCGATGCGCCGGGCAGCGGCGGCCGCCCGACTGATGCTGGAGCAGGCCGCGGCCAATCAGTGGGATGTTCCGGTGCATGAGGTCAAGACCGACATACACAAGGTGGTACATACCGCCACCGGCCGGGAGCTCGGCTTCGGGGAGCTTGCGAAGGCCGCGAGGGAGCTGGACGTTCCCGGTCGGGATGCTCTCGTCCTGAAGTCTGCCAGCGAGCTTCGCTTCATTGGCAAGGAATCCGGCCTGATCAACGGCGAACTGAAATCGGCCCACCCCAAAGCCATCGACGGCGAGGACATCGTCACTGGCAAAGCGGTTTTTGGGGGTGATGTTGATCTTGAGGATACGCTTTACGCCGTGGTGGCCCGGCCGCCAGTCTATGGTGCCAGGGTGAAAAGCGTGGACGACAGTGACGCGCTGAAGGTGACCGGCGTAAAGAAAGTGGTACGTATCGAGGGCACGGGTCAGCCCGCGGCCTTCAGCCCGCTTGGTGGTGTCGCCGTGGTGGCTTCCAACACCTGGGCCGCCATGGAGGGCCGCAGGGCGCTGAAGATTGAATGGGACAGAGGTCCTGCCGGCGACAATGCCGGTTATACGTCAGAGGCCTACCGTGAGGCCCTGGAAAAGCGGGCGCAATCCCCAGGCAAGGTCATCCGCCAGAGGGGGGACGTGGAAGCCG
This sequence comes from Marinobacter daqiaonensis, assembly GCF_900115285.1. Taxonomy (GTDB): domain Bacteria; phylum Pseudomonadota; class Gammaproteobacteria; order Pseudomonadales; family Oleiphilaceae; genus Marinobacter; species Marinobacter daqiaonensis. The sequence goes on along the minus strand of NZ_FOYW01000001.1, from coordinate 331,650 downwards.
CTCTGGAAAAGGCCGACACACGGGTATCAGCCACCTACTACATGCCCCACATGGCACAGGCTCCCATGGAGCCGCCAGTGGCGGTGGTTCGGATCAGGGACGGCAAGGCCGAGGCCTGGGCGCCGGTCCAGAATCCTAGGGCGACTCGCGAAGGCATTGCGGGAGTGCTGGAGATGGACCTGGAAAACGTCACTGTTCATCAAACGCTACTCGGCGGCGGATTCGGCCGGAAATCGAAACCGGATTTCGTGACCGAGGCGGCCCAGGTGGCCAAAGCCTTCGAGGGTCAGCCGGTCAAGCTGCAGTGGTCCCGGGAGGACGACATCCACCACGCCTACTTCCATGCGGTTTCCGTCGATCACCTGGAAGCGGGGCTCGACAGCGACGGCAAGGCGACCAGCTGGCGTCACCGGACCCTTTCCCCGAGCATTGCGTCCCTGTTTGCCCCGGATCCCAAGCACAAGGCCGAATTTGAGCTGGGTATGGGCTTTAATACCATGCCGTTCAGCATTCCGGCCATCCGTCTTGAAAATCCACCCGCCTCGGCCCACGTCCGTATCGGCTGGTTCCGGTCGGTTTACAACCTCCCCCATGCCTGGGCCATCCAGAGCTTTGCCCATGAACTGGCGCAGGCGGCGGGCAGAGATCACCGTGACTATTTGCTGGAACTGCTTGGGCCGGACCGGGAGGTTCACAACCTGACGGTCGGTGATGGCTGGAATTACGGGGAAGACCCGGACATGTACCCGATTGATACGGCCCGTATGCGCCGGGTCATTGAGCGAGCCACCGAGGAAGCCGGCTGGGGGCGCGAGACCGGGAAAGGCCGCGGGCTGGGCCTGGCCTTCCATCACAGTTTTGTCTCCTACACCGCCGTTGTTTTCGATGTGGAAGTGGACGATGAGGGTGAGCTGACTATTCACCGGGCGGACATCGCCTTCGACTGCGGCCCCCAGGCCAACCCCGAACGCATCCGGGCCCAGATGGAGGGCTCCGTGGTCATGGGCATCGGTGTCGCCCTGAAAAGCGAGGTGACATTCGAGGACGGCGTTGCCCAACAGGGTAATTTCGACAAGTACCTGATCCCGAGAATGCCGGATGCACCGAAAGTGGTCCGGGTACACCTGATTGACAACCCGGACGACGCCATGGGCGGCGTGGGGGAGCCTGGCTTTCCTCCGGTGGCGCCCGCCCTGTGCAATGCCATTCATGCGGCCACCGGCAAGCGGATTCGCCGGCTGCCGGTGGGTGACCAGCTGAAGGCATGAAACCGGCAACCGGGGGCACCGTCCACACGGGGCGGTGTCCTGCCCCTGCCGGTGCCCCCGCCCCTCACGATAAGGCTACAGCCTGCTGATCAGTCCGAACCCCTTTTCGCAGGGTCCCAGGTACCACCCGCCAAAAAGGTTGTAGTGGTTCAGGAAGTGGTACAGGTTGTAGATTTCCCGCTTGCTGGCGTAATCCGGCGAGAACGGCCGCCTTTCCCCATAAGCCTGATAGAAGGCCGGACCAAAGCCCCCGAACATCTCCGTCATGGCCATGTCCGCCTCCGAATCACCGTAATAGACCGCCGGGTCAATAAGCCACGCGCCGGCATTGTCGAACATGACGTTGCCGGACCAGAGATCACCATGGAGGAGACTTGGTGCGCGGCAGCGCTCATCCAGCCATTCGGTGAGCAGGGTGCCCTTCTGCTCCAGGATATCGGTAAAACGGTAGCGGATCTTCTCGTCCCCGATCAGACTCACCTGGTAACCAAGTCGAAACTCGAGGAAAAAGCGGCCCCAGTGATCACTTTCCGTGTTCTTCTGGGGGTTGAGGCCAATGTAGTTATCGAGGTGGAAACCGTAGCGCCCCTGCGGCAGGCCATGAATACGGGCCAGCCCATGTCCCAGCTGACGCAGCAGCCTGTCGGACTGGCGCTGCGACACAATGCCGGTCATTTCCAGACGCTCTTCGCTAACGGAATAGACTTCCGGAACCCGGACACCTTCCACGCCGGAAACCGCCACCGCCTCCCGGAGCAGTGCCAGGCCCTCGGCCTCCCGGAACAACGCATCCGCAAAACCGGTTTCGTTCTTTTTCGTGTGTACGGGTCGACTTTTCAGTCCCTCAGCTTCCATGATTCCGACTCCCTGGGATTTCTCAGGCCCGCGGGTTTTCAGCAACATCGCGGGTTCCGTAATGACAATGCTACGCAAAACCCTGGTTATGAAGCGTGACGCCCTTCAATTCCCACCTGGATTTCAGGTAAGGTCCCCCTGTTCCCTGAACGCTGGTGTGTCTCCACAAACATAGAGGAAAATCCGGTGTCCGCCACTCTGCCCTTCTCCCAGGCGTGCGAGAACAACAGCCAACCGATACTGGAAAGAATCACTCCCCTTCTCTCCAGGCCTGGCGTCGTGCTGGAAATCGGCACCGGTACCGGCCAGCATGCGGAATATTTCGCCCGGCACCTGCAACACCTGATCTGGCAGCCTACGGACCATCCCGATAACCTGGAGATATGTCGGCAACGACTCGAACAGGCAGCGCTGGCCAACGTCGCGACTCCGCAGCCCCTCGACGTGTCGGAGCAACCCTGGAACCTGGGTGAGTTCAACCACGCTTTCTCCGCCAACACCGCCCACATCATGAGTTGGCAGGAAGTCGTCGATATGTTCCATGGTGTCGCTGCGGGCCTGGCTACAGGTGGTCACTTCTGCCTGTATGGTCCCTTCCGCTATCAGGGGCTGTTTACCAGTGCCAGCAACGAGCGGTTCGATCTTCACCTCAGAGCTCGAGCCTCCCACATGGGCATCCGCGACGTGGGGGATATTTACCCGCTCGCCGCCGGGTTGGGGCTGCGCCCGACACAGGATTTCGACATGCCCGCCAACAACCGCCTGCTTGTCTTTACCAGAGAGTAGCGAGCCGTAAGCCCTTGACTCCGATTCATTGCACGCCTATTTTCACCGATCCACAAACCCGGTCCTGAACCCGCTTTCCTCAGGCCATCGTCCAGCGTATCGCCATGCCCCTAATGACGCTTTTCTTCCAGACCCTGGAAACCATTCTGCCGGTGTTTGCCATGGTGTTTATCGGTCTCGGACTCCGGCGTATCGGATGGATCGACGCCAGCTTCGTTAATACGGCGTCGGCGCTGGTCTTCAGGGCCACTCTGCCCACGCTTGTGTTCCTCAGTATCCTGCGGGCCGACCTGGATACAGCACTCAATCCCCGGCTACTGGTCTTTTTTGTCTTCGCGACCCTTGGCAGCTTCCTGCTGTGCTGGCTGTGGGCCATCTGGCGGGTGCCACGGCAGGACCGTGGTGTCTACGTGCAGGGCTCATTCCGGGGGAACTGCGGCATTGTGGGCCTGGCACTTGCGGCGAGCATGTATGGTGAGTACGGACTCTCCGCGGGCGGCATCCTGTTGGGCCTGGTCATTGTCTGCTACAACATCCTGTCGGTGGTTGTGCTGCTCAGCTACCAGCCAGGGGGAAAAGTGAGCTGGCGTCGCATTCTCGGGGATATTGCCCGCAACCCCTTGATTCTGTCGGTGCTGGTGGCCATCCCCTTTGCCTGGTGGAATATCGGGTTGCCCGACTGGATAATGACCAGTGGGGATTATTTTGCCTCCCTCACCCTTCCCCTGGCACTGCTCTGCATCGGAGCCACCGTGTCGCTGGGTGCCATTCGTCAGGAAAGCGGCCCCGCTTTCGGCGCCACCACATTCAAGATGGTCACCCTGCCTGCCCTGTGCACCGCGGCGGCATGGATCGTGGGCTTTGAAGGCCGTGAGCTGGGCCTGATGTTCCTGTATTTTGCCAGCCCTACCGCGGCGGCCAGTTTCGTGATGGTGAAAGCGCTGGGGGGCAATGCCCGGATGGCCGCCAACATTGTTGCCCTATCCACCCTTCTGGCCAGTGTGACGGTAACGATCGGCGTGTTTATCCTGCAGACGGCGGACCTGATCTAGTGCCCCGTCAGGTTTATCGCGGAACTACTGAGCCCAGGGCCCCCGGCGCCCCCAGCCAGGCGGCGCCCCGAACGCCACTGGAATCACCGTGACGGGCGGACAACACCGGGGTATCGCACTCGCCCCCAAATACGTATCGCGGCAGCCGCTCCGGAAGCTCACTGTAAATGCCCGGAACATTGGACATCCCTCCCCCCAGTACGATGACGTCCGGATCCAGCACGTTGATCACCCCCGCCAGCCCCCGGGCAAGGTGCTCGAGGTACTGGCTCATGGTCTGCCGGGCCGGGCCGTCGCCGGCGGCGGAGAGTTCGACTACCTGTCGGGCGTCCATCGCAGCCCCCCAAAGACGCTGATGGGTCCTGGCGAGGCCGGTGCCTGACAGAAAGGTTTCGTTGCAGCCGTGGCGCCCGCAGAAGCAGGGACGGCCGAGGAGTTCGCCGTCGGGGGTCCACGGCAGTGGATTATGCCCCCACTCACCGGCCACACCATTGGGACCAGTCAGCAAACGGCCGTCAATACTCATTCCCGCTCCGCAACCGGTTCCCAGGATCGCCGCAAAGACCACGGGATAGCCCTGACCGGCACCGTCCGTGGCTTCGGAAAGCGCCAGGCAGTTGGCATCATTGGTCAGCACCACCGGGCGGCCGAGGAGGCGTTCCAGATCCTCGGCCATCGGCTGACCATTGAGCCAGATCGAGTTGCCGTTCTTGACCCCGCCGGTAAGCCGTGAGACCGATCCGGGAATGCCGACACCCACCGGCAGACCCCGGCGACCGGCGCTGGCCTCCGCCTCCTCCACCAGGGCATGTATCGTGGCAAGCGTGCCCGGGTAATTTCCGGCAGGGGTGGGGCGTCGCTCACGGAAGTGCTCCCGGCTGTCCCGGTCCAGAAGGACGACCTCTGTTTTGGTACCACCAAGGTCAATGCCAATGAGCCACTCCTGATTCATGGCCGGCTACCGGTTAAACAGGTTCAGCAGGATGGTGAGTACGATACTGACAATGATCATGGAGGTGATCGGGACAAACAGCTGGGTCCGCTCAGACCGGACATGTATGTCGCCGGGCAGTTTGCCGAACCACTGCAGCAGGCCGGGTGCGAAGTGCAGGACCAGCCCAATCACCAGCAATGCGATTCCGGCAACAATAAACCACCGTGACATGGGCTAAAGCCTCCCGGGCGGACCGCCCTTTCTCTGATCCAGCGTTGCATGGGGGGTTTGCACCCACTCTACAGCGAACGACCGGCCCCGCACATGTGGAATGGGACTCCGGCCGTCAGAGATTGCGGCTCTGGTCCACCACAATCAGCTCATCAAGATTGAAATCGAGGGATTCCGCCATACTGCGGAAGCGGGCCATGGCGTCATCCGACACTTCCGGCGTTCGCGACAGGTACCACAGGTAATCCCGGTCGTAGCCTGTCACGTAGGCAAATCGGTAATCCTCTTTGTCCAGATCAAAAATCACGTAGGACGCGTAAAACGGGCCAAAGAACGACACCTTCAGATGGCCGACGTCCTCACTCCCGACAAAACGTGCGGTTCCTTCCGCCTCCTGCCATTCACCCTCTTCGCTGGAGAAGCCCCGATTGATGACCCGGATGCTGCCGTCGTCGTTGGCAATGTACTCGGCTGTCACATCTGACAGGCCTTCCTCGAAGGAGTGGTCCAGCCGGGCAATTTCATACCAGGTGCCAAGGTACCTTTCTTTTTCCAGGCCGGCGACCGGCTCGATGCCCTCCGGGACGCCTGTGCAGGCCGTCAGACCAAGCGTAACGAGGACGGCTGTCAGTTGGGCTCGCATAAATCTCCTTACTGTCGGTCAGCGAGGCTCAGCCTGCAAAAAGACTGGCGAGGTACCCGTAGAATGAAATTCCCACCAGCACATTGAAGGGAAAGGTCACGCCCAGGGAAGCCAGCATGGCCAGGCCGATGTCGGCGTCCGGAATGGCGTGCCGGACCGCGACCGGTGCGGCGATGTAGGAAGCGCTGGCAGTCAGGGTGGCTAGGATAACCACGTTACCCGGGGCCAGGCCCATCCAGGTGCCGGCCAGCAGCCCCGGCAGCGCCAGCAGCGGCGGCGCCACGAGCGCAAACACCACGATCTTCCAGTAGGCCAGCCGGAATCGTCTCAGGGTTTCGGCGGCCACCAGCCCCATCTCGAGAAGAAACAGCGACAGCACCAGTGAGAACGCGCCGGTCAACGGCTCTGTCACCTGCTCTCCCTTGCCGGTACCGTAGAGCACACCGATAATGACGCCCCCCACCAGCAGCACGACGCTGCGGTTGGTCAGGGTCTCCTGCCATAGCGGCGGCCCCTCCTGCTTCTGGGCCCCCTTCTCGCTGAGCTTCTGGTAAAAGAAAAGCCCCAACAGAATCGCCGGCAGTTCCAGTAACACCAGGTAGAGCGTGACCTCCCCACCGGTCACCAGGCCCCTGGCTTCCACCCACGACACCGCCACGGCGAAGGTGCCCGCGCTTACCGATCCATAATGGCAGCAGAAACTGGCCGCATTGGCGACATTGAGGCCCACCAGGTAACGCAGCACCGGAAACAGCACGAACGGCAATACGAAGCCGAGAGCCAGCACACCGACCAGTTCCAGTATGAGTTCCAGGTGGAAGTTGCCATGCAGTGCCATACCGCCTTTCAGGCCTATGGTGAGCATCAGCAACAGGCTGAGGACGTCATAGGCGGCCTTGGGAATTGCCAGATCCGAACGGAAGGCCCCGGCCACAAGGCCAAGCAGGAAAAACATGACCACAATATCGGGCATCAGCTGGTCCTTTCGGTTTTCATGGTCAAAAAAAAACGGGCCCCTGAGGGCCCGTGCTAGTCATTCCGGGTAATCCCGATAGTCAGTTGGTCCCAAGGGGGACGAATCGGGATTTTGCCGGTAACGCCAGATCAATTCCAGCATTCACCGGCACTTGCGCAGTCGAGCCCTGCGCAGGCACCTCAAAAACATGGTAGGCCTCAGGGCCAAAAGGGTCCAGTGCCGTATCGAGATAATGGAAATCATCGGGAACGGGATCACCGGAATAGGCCATCATGAACTGCCGCTCAACCGTCGGGATAACCACCTTCAGTGACTGCTCCACCCAGAGATAGACCCCTTTCTCCGCAATCAGATATTCGCAGCGAACAACGCGGAAACCCTCCTTGAGCCGCAGGGTTGTGGGCTTGCGATCAGCTTCGATACGAAATTTATGGATGGTTTTCATGGCTCGGTTCTCCTCTGGTCGAACACGGGACCATGGTCTCAGAGCCAATACCTCGAAAGAATAAACTTTTATTATATTTTTGATTCGGTTTTTTCGATCTATTCATTCAACCCGGCACGAGGCTCGATCAGTGCCTGGATGGCGGGATGGCTGGCACCGTTGGTGCGCGTGACCGCATAAAGGTTGTCTCTGACTTCGTTGATACTGGCCACATGCTCCACCTGGTACTGCCGGCAAACCTCATCGCGGATGGCGGTCGGGGCCGCAAAGTAACCCAGCCCCTGGCGGCCGAAGACCTTGATCAGGGCACTGTCATCCACCTCGGCGGCGACCCGGACCGAGACGGAGTTACCGGCGAACCAGTTCATCAGCTCAGTGACATAGGGCGCCTCCAGGGAAGCGGCGAGAAATGGTTGGTTGTCCAGGCTCGCGGGGAACTCCGGTTTCAGTTGGGCGGCGAGGGCCGATGCGGCAAACAGCGACATGGAGGAACTGGCCAGCTGGTAAGTCTTGAACCCGCCAGCCAGATCCGCTCCCGGCTGTCGGTCCGTGAGCACCACGTCAAGCTCCCGCCGCGCGAGTTTGGTGAGCAGCCCCTGGCTGTCGCCGGTCTGGCACTGCAGGCGCACCTCCCGATCAAGCCGCACCGCCGGTTCAAGCAGGTGGTAGGCGATCAGCTTGTGTATCGAGGCGGACAATCCTACCGACAGGCTGAGGGGACGATGTTCCGGGGGCTGGCGTAGCAATTCAGAAAGGGATTCGGCCGTGGTGAACATGGCATCGGCATACCGGAAGACAGTCTGGCCAAAGTCCGTCAGGACGAGGGAACGATGTTCGCGGCGGAAAAGCGCGCCATCCAGCGTGTCTTCCAGGGTCGCGAGCTGCCCACTGAGGGTCTGGGGCGTCAGTTCCAGCACTTCGCTGGCACGACTGATGCCTCCCTCCCTGGCGATGACCCAGAAGTAATGGAGGTGACGGAAATTGATATCTTTCATCGGGGAAGACCTACCTGCGCCGGTAGATGATACCGGGATGGCACTGCACCATTTCATAGAGATCGGAGAGGCCACTGAGGGACTCCGAGGCGCCAAGAATCAGGTACCCCCCCGGGTTCAGCGCTCCGTGCATCCGGGTCAGGATGTCCCGCTTGTGATCCGCGGAAAAGTAGATCAGGACATTGCGACAGAAAATCAGGTCGAACCGGCCCAGCGAGTAACGGTCCAGCAGGTTCAGCTCGCGGAATTCCACCATCTGCTGAAGGTGGGGCTTGACCTTCCAGCCACCGCTGGGCAGAGGGGTAAAGAAATGCCGCTGGCGTTCCGCCGAAAGACCACGGCCGATGGCCAGCATTTCGTATTCCCCTCGGCGTGCGGTGTCGAGTACCGACCGCGAAATATCCGTTGCCACGATTCTGACATCGGCTTTCAGCCGGCCCGGCTGGAAACGCCGATACTCCTCGATGGCCATGGCAATGGAGTAGGGTTCCTGGCCAGTGGAGCAGGCGGCGGACCAGATGCGAAGCGTCTGGGTGCTGACTCTCGCCGCCAGTTCCGGAAGGAGTTTCTCCGAAAGAATGCGGAAAGGGTGCGTATCCCTGAACCAGAGGGTCTCGTTGGTGGTCATCGCGTCGATGACGGTTTCCTTGAGCTGCGCTGCCCCGGGACGGCGAAGCCGCTCCAGCAGATCCCCCAGGGATTCCAGCCGGTTGTCCTCAAGCAGCCGCCGTAGGCGGCTCTTTACCAGGTACTGCTTGTTATCACCGAGCAGAATGCCGGACGCATCCTGCAGGAACTTTTTGAATGAGTCGTATTCCTGGGGGGTGATATCGGCTTTCATTGGGTCTCTGCAGTCGCTTGCAACGTATGAGCGGCGGTCAGGTCAGTAACGGACCGGGATCACTCCCGGTCAAGGATCTCCATCACCCGCTCGGCGAGCTCATCGGGGCTGAACTTCGCCATGAAGTCGTCTGCCCCGACCTTTTGCACCATAGCCTTATTGAAGACTCCGCTCAGGGAGGTGTGAAGCATAATGTACAGGTCCCTGAGCTCCGGGTCATTCTTGCACCGGGCGACCAGAGTGTATCCGTCCATTTCCGGCATTTCCACATCGGAGATGACCATCGAGACATGATCCGTAACGGCACTGCCGTCGGAAGTCACTTCCTTCAGGTAGTCCAGCGCCTGCTTGCCGTCGTTCCTCGATTCCACTTCAAGGCCAATGGCGGTGAGACAGCGGATCATCTGGCGGCGGGCCACGGCGGAGTCGTCCACCACCAGAACAGGGCGGGACGTGCTGCGATCACGGGTGTTTTTCGAGAGGACGGTTTCAGTGACGTCCTCGTCCAGAGGCGATACCTCGGAAAGGATCTTCTCCACGTCAATGACCTCAACCAGCTTGTCATCAAGCTTGGTCACCGCGGTCAGATAGACTTCCTTACCGGCTCCCTTGGGCGGCGGCATGATGTCTTCCCAATTCATATTGACGATGCGGTCCACCCCGGACACCAGGAAGCCCTGGGTCCGACGATTGTACTCGGTGATGATCACAAAACTGGTCGCAACGTCCTCCGCCGGCAATGCGGGTCCCCTGATGGCCATGGACAGATCGATGATGGGAATCGTCTCGCCCCGGATATGCGCAACGCCCCGCACCATGGGCCGGCTGTTGGGAATTGACGTCAGCCTCGGGCAGGGCAGCACCTCTTTGACCTTGAACACGTTGATACCGTACATCTGCCGGCCCCGAAGGCGGAACAGAAGCAGTTCGAGCCGGTTCTCACCGACGAGCTGGGTGCGCTGGTTAACACTGTCAAGAACGCCTGCCATTCGTTACTCCCGGAAACTGTGCTGGCAGCTTACCGCGGCCCTCAATGGCGGCACGGTAGTTGCATTAAATAGTTTGATAAAGGCTCAAACCGGGACAGGGTGACGGAAAACCGACAGGTCTGCCCTGGTATCAGTCAGGTTCCGAAGCATTGTAACCCCGTTACCGGCTATCGTATGTAACGGCTGGTATCCACGGAAGTTTAGCGCTTTCAGGCAAACAATTTCCGGCTCCGGAGTCCATTCAACAGCATAGGTCAAACCCGGACAAATGCGCATTCTGTTTTTACTGTTCACCATCACCCTGAGCAGCACCCAGTCCGTCGCCGATACCGGGAGCACCGGTCCCGGCCAGATTCTCGACGCTGCCCGCCTGTTCCTCGACGGTTTCCGGGATGAACAGGCCAACCAAAGCTTCCGGGTGGAGTACAGCCTTGGCAGCCTCGACCCACGGCTGAACCTGGCCCCCTGCCCCGATGGAATGGATGTGGCGTTCAGCGGCGATCCCTGGCGCTCCACTCAGCCATCACTGCTGGTGAGTTGCGGTGGCGATCGCCCCTGGCGCATGTACCTCTCCGCCTCAATGGAAATTCATGGCGATGCCCTGGTGGCGGCCCGCCCCCTGGCTCGTGGCGACCGGGTTCAGGCCAATATGATCCGGCGCCAGCCGGTGGTGGTGAATGCCGTCCGCCGGGGTGCGATCACCGATCAGCGCCAGCTGCTGGGCATGGAGCTCAAACGCCCGGTTAATACCGGGACGCCCTTCACCCCGGATCTTGTGGTCGTCCCCGATGCCGTCTCCCGGGGCGACCATGTTATGATCATTGCCACTAACGGAGCGTTTTCCGTCACTTCCAGGGGTAAGGCCCTCGCCAATGCCAGGGTCGGAGAACAGGTTATGGTGGAAAACCTGGCCTCGTCCCGCAGGATTCGGGGACGGGTGGTGGGTCCCGGACAGGTCGAGATCGCCATGTAGCCATCGGCAAAAGGCTGCCGGCAAGGGCACGCCATTGCCGCCGGTTGCCGGCAACGGGAATCCGCTGACCCGGTTCACAGAAATGAACAAAATTTTACGAATTTTTTACTAAAGTGTGGGTGAACCCGGCCGATACAAAGGCTAGACAAACATTCTGACCGCCACGGAGCGGCACGCAATCAAGAAGGTATTATCATGACAGTTGGCTTCAATGGAATCGGCAACAGCCAGGTCAACCCCCAGAAGACCTCGGCTGATCAGGCCCAGAACACGAAGTCCGGCAACCAGTCCGCCGCCGCTGAGCAGGCGCCCAGGCAGACACCGGCTGCGCGCGGCGAGAACGTCAACCTGAGCCAGCAGGCCAAAGAGCTGAAACAGATTGGCCAGAAGCTGGAAAGCTCTCCGGAAGTGGATGACAGTCGGGTTGAGCAGATTCGCGCGGCCCTGGCCGACGGCTCCTACAAGGTGGATGCAGAGAAACTGGCCCAGAAAATGCTTGAGATGGACAAAAGCATTTTTGGGTGAGGTAAACCATGTCCACCGTTGAGAAACTCCAGCAGTTGCTGGCCACCGATCTTGATCAGTTGACGCAGCTTAACAGACTGCTGGAAGAGGAAAGTGCCCTGCTTCGGGAATCGGACGTCAGGGCAATCGAACCTCTGACGCAGCGCAAGAACGCCCTTCTTGATGAGATTCGCCAGCGGGCCCGCCAGAAAGTCCACCTTCTTGTGGAAATGGGCTACCGCCCTGATCAGGGGCATCCTTCCCGCTTTATCCGCAGTGCCGGGCTCACCGGGCTTCACGCCGCATGGCAGCAGGCCCAGACGGCCCTTGAGAATTGCCAGAAACTGAACCAGCAGAACAGCAAGATCGTGAGCCACCTGCAAACCCGCCTCGCCCGACTGACGGATATCTTCCGTGGCAGTTCCGGCCAGCAAAAACTCTATGGCGCCAGTGGACAGCAGACCTCGGTCGGTCAGCGCAATATGCTGGCGAGCGCCTGACGACAGTTGTCGGCTACCGACAATCACACAGATTGGTAATCTGACTCTCCCGCGGTCACGGCTGTGATGGATTCTGATAAACTTCAGCCATTCACACAGTTACCATCGGGGAGAGACAACATGGGTTACACCATTCATGGCAGAACATGTGACGGAATACGGGCCATCATCAGTTACCCGATGGTCGCCCTGATCCTTCTCGTCGCATTGTTTGCCGCTGCCCCCGGAAACGCCAGTGAATCATCAGCGTCGGATCAGGGGCCTGACCAGGCTGACTTTCCCAAGGTCCGGGTCATCACCACCGAGGGCGCTTTCGAGATTCGCCTGCGCCCGGACCTGGCCCCAAACACCGTGGAGAATTTCCTCTCCTACGTGGACCAGGGGTTCTACGATAATACCCTGTTCCACCGGGTCATTCCGGGCTTCATGATCCAGGGTGGTGGTTTTGATACCGACATGGGGCAGAAGGCCACCGACGATCCGGTGGTGAACGAGTCCCGCCAGACGGCGAAGAACCTTCGGGGCACCATTGCCATGGCACGCACCCGGAACCCGGACTCGGCCACCTCACAGTTCTTCATAAACCTGACGGATAACCCCCATCTGGATGCCTCGGCGTCCCGCCCCGGATACACCGTGTTCGGCTCGGTCATCGATGGCATGGGCGTGGTGGATGCCATAGCCGGCGTCGATACCACCCGGGTCCGGGGGATGGCCGACGTTCCACGGAAACCGGTGATCATCGAGGAAATCCGGCGGGTGGAAGCCGGTCAGTAGCGATGAGCCAGGGAACGCTCGCGTATGCGAGTATTGAAACCGCCGACATTGAATGGCGTGATGGCCAGCCGGTCTCCCGGCGTTTCGGCGATGTCTACTTCAGCCGGGATAACGGCCTGGAGGAAACCCGTCACGTCTTCCTGAACCAGAACAACCTTGGATCCCGCTTCAGTGCCCTTCAGAGCGGCGAGTGCTTCGTGGTGGGGGAGACCGGCTTCGGAACCGGCCTGAATTTCCTGGCCACCTGGCACGCCTTTCTGGCACAGGCGCCGGCAGACGCCCATCTGCACTTCGTGTCGGTGGAACGGTTCCCCCTGACCCGGGATGACCTTGCCGCCGCCCTGAACCTCTGGCCGGAGCTGGCGGCCCAGGCCGGGCAACTTCTCGCTGTCTACCCACCACCGGTACCCGGCAGCCATCGTCTGGTAATGGCAGAGAGTCGTATCCGCCTGACCCTCTATCTGGGGGACGCCCTGGAAGCGCTGGAAGAGCTGGACTTCACAGCGGATGCCTGGTTCCTTGACGGCTTCGCTCCAGCCTGTAATCCGGAGCTGTGGGAACCGTCCCTTGTGCAACAGATCCGGGCCCACAGCAGGGCCGGCTCCACCCTCGCCACCTTCACTGCCGCCGGCCGGATCCGACGGGCCCTGGCCGACGCCGGTTTCCGGGTGGAGCGGGTTCCCGGGTATGGCCCCAAGCGCGACATGACATCGGGTAGTCTGGCACCGGAGTCCACCGGCAAAAGAAGCTCTGAGAGACCCCAAGACCGCTCGGTGCTGGTGGTGGGCGCCGGCATTGCCGGGTGCCTCCTGGCCCGAAACCTGGCACAACGGGGAATCCGGGTGGTGGTGGCGGATCAGGCGCAGGCCCCCGGGGCCGGTGCTTCAGGCAATCCCCAGGGTGCTCTCTATGCCAAGCTTGGGGTCCAGTTCAACGCCCAGACCCGATTGGCCCTGGGCTCGCTGCTTTTTGCCCAGCGGTTCTATCCCGCCGTTACCCCTCACGCCTGGCATGGCACCGGCCTGCTCATGATGGCGTCATCGGACCAGGAACGGGCGCGACAGGACAAGTTTCTGGCCGGCAACCACTACCCATCCTCAATACTGAAACCGGTGGATGAATCCGGGGCCAGCGATCTGACCGGGATTCCCTGCCCCGATGGCGGCCTCTGGTTCCCCGACTCCGGATGGCTCGAGCCCCCAAAGGTCTGCGCCCTGCTTCTGGATCATCCCCATATCCAGCCGGTTTTCGGATTCCGGGCGACCCGGCTGCTGCCCTGTAACAACCACTGGTGTCTGTCAGGCGAAGGACAGCAGGATCTGATGGCAGATGATGTGGTACTGGCCGCAGGCCATGAAGTACGCAAGTTGATGCCGGTGGCGGGCGAGTATCGCATGAAGCCCATTCGAGGGCAGATCACCCGCCTGCCGCTGGAGCAGTTAACGGTATCCCCCAGGGCGGTGGTCACCGGTAACCGGTATCTCAATCCGCCCCTTGGAAACACCCTGGTAACGGGCGCCACTTTCGATCTCCGGGACCCCGACCCCCAGGAGCGCAGGGACAGCCACCTGGAAAATCTCGAGGCTCTTCAGACCATGGTGCCCGGGCTACTCCGGACACCGGCCGAAGCCCTGGAAAAGGCCACCGGACGAGTCGCTTTCCGCTGCACCACCCACGACTATCAGCCGGTAGTGGGACCTCTGGTCAACGATCGCAAGGAGGTGCTTGAAGGGGCCTGGCTACTGACCGGCTTTGGCAGCAAGGGCCTGATGTGGGGCCCGTTGATGGCAGAGTACCTGGCGGACCGGATCTGCGGCCAGCCAGTCGCCCTGCCCCATTCCCTGATGAGGCGGGTGGATCCCGCTCGCTGCCTGGCGAAAACGCCAAACCGGCTCCCATAATTCCCGTTAGTGTCCAGTTTTTTCATCTGTCGCCGATATTCAGTGTATAAAGACTGGAAGCAACGATGAGGAGCACCCATGGGCATACATGTCAGCGAACCCGGACGGCCGATGGGAACCCGTCTGCCAGAGGTTTTCCGCAAACGCCGGGTAGGAACTGTGGAAGAACCCCGGGAAATCGGACGACTCCGGGAAAGCAACGAGGAGATCTCCGATGCCCGCTTCCAGCAAGCCAGGCAGGCGACCGCGCGACGGGCGGTCGCACAGTACGGACAGGCGGACGACGCCGAGCCGGAGCCGGAGCGCGCCTATCTGCCCGTGGGCCGGATTTCCAGCTCCCGCCTCCACTCACTGTCAGCGGACTCAACCCTGGCCGACGCCCTGGAGGAAATGGAACAGCACGGGGTGCATCACCTGGTAATCACTGCCGACGACCTGGTAGGAGGCCTGGTGGACACTCGCTGGATCCTCGGCTGGCTTCATGAAAACCGGGATCGGGGACCGGACGAGTCTTTCCAGAGTATTGAACTCCCCGCCTTTCTTACGGCATCACCGGAAACCGACGCCCATCAACTGGCCCGTCTCATGCTGGCCCACCAGCTCGACGCCGCCCTGGTGGTGGAAGCCGACGGCACCCCCAGCGGGCTGATCACCAGCACCGACTACCTGAGGCTCTATGCCAGCCTCAGCCAGCAGGAGGGAGAGGTATAAAGGATCGATTTGCCACGGAAATCGCGGAAGTACGCGGAATAGAACCAAAAGATTCTGGCCAGGGACCCTCACGAATTTGCACGGACACAGACATAGGATTTGAAGTGATTTAAATCTTTTGTCTGTGTCCGTGGCTTTGCTTTTTCCCTTTTCCGTGTCCTTCCGTGGTTTCCGTGGCTAATCCTGTCTTTGCCTTTTCCGCGCCCTTCCGCGGATTCCGCGGCAAATCGTCAGTCCTGGCCGTGCGCCTTCAGGAAGGACATGAACTCCTCCTCGTCCATGACCCGGACCCCCAGGGACTCAGCCTTGTCGAGTTTGGAGCCCGCGGATTCTCCCGCCACCACGCAGCTGGTTTTCCGGGAAACGCTGCCGGTCACCTTGGCGCCCAAGTACTCGAGCCGTTCCTGGGCCTGCTCCCGGGTGAAGTCCGACAGGGTGCCGGTCAACACCCAGGTCTCGCCTTTCAGGGGCATATCCTCTTCGGCGGGCACATCCACCGACTGCCACCGGACCCCGGCGTCTCGAAGCTGGTCGATGATTTCCTGGTTATGGGACTGCTGGAAGAAGCTGTGGATGTGGCCGGCGACGACCGGTCCGACGTCCGGCACTTCCTGCAGTGCTTCTTCCGAAGCCTCCGAGAGCTTCTCAAGGGTACCGAAGTGCATGGCCAGGGCCTTGGCTGTGGCCTCCCCCACTTCCCGGATGCCCAGGGCGTAAATCAGGCGCCAGAGTTCCGGGCGACGGGATTGATCAATGGCCGCCAGCAGGTTGTCGGCGGACTTGTCGCCCATCCGATCCAGCTGGACGAGATCCTCTTTTTTCAGGTGATACAGGTCGGCGACGGTGCTCACCATCTCCCGCTCAACCAGCAGATCGATCCATTTCTCCCCCAGCCCCTCGATGTCCATGGCCTTGCGGGAGGCATAATGGCGAATGGCTTCCTTGCGCTGAGCCTGACAGTAAAGCCCGCCGCTGCACCGGGCCACCGCTTCGCCCTCCATCTGGACAACGTCCGAACCGCAGACCGGGCAATGCTCCGGCAGCTCCACTTCCCCGGCATCCTCTGGTCGCTTGTCCTTGACCACCTTGACGATCTGCGGAATCACATCACCGGCGCGGCGGACGAACACGGTATCGCCAATGCGCACATCCAGCCTGCGGATTTCATCGATGTTGTGGAGGGTGGCATTGCTGACGGTCACCCCACCAACAAACACCGGCTTGAGCCGGGCCACTGGAGTGACCGCCCCGGTACGGCCCACCTGCCATTCCACGTCCTCCAGCTTGGTCAGTTCCTCCTGGGCGGGGAACTTATGGGCAATGGCCCACCGTGGCGCCCGGGAAACGAAGCCCAGCCGATCCTGATCGGCAAGGGAATTGACCTTGAAAACAATACCATCGATTTCGTAAGGCAGACTATCCCGCTTGTCCAGCAGGTCCTCGTAAGCCTCGAGACACTCATCTGGCCCGGTGACCAGTCGCATTTCCGGATTGATCCGGAATCCCCAGTCGTGAACCATCTCCAGGCAGGCGTAGTGAGTATCGGGCAAAACGTCCTCGTCGGGCACCGCAACACTGTAGGCGCACATTTCCAGCGGCCGGCGGGCGGTGACCCGGGCGTCTTTCTGTCGGAGGCTTCCCGCAGCGGCGTTGCGGGGGTTGACGAAGGTTTTCTCGCCCCTGTCCGACAGCCTGCTGTTCAGGGACTCGAAACCCTCCAGCGGCATGTAGACCTCGCCTCTCACCTCCACGACCTCAGGATACCCCTCGCCCCGCAGACGCAACGGTATCGACTTGATGGTACGGATGTTGGCGGTGATGTCCTCGCCGGTATAACCGTCTCCCCGGGTGGCCGCGTGGGTCAGAACCCCTTTTTCGTAATGCAGGCTGACTGCAAGGCCGTCCAGCTTCGGCTCGCCGACATACTCCACGGGGTCGCTGGTTCCCAGGCGATCCCGGACTCTACGGTCGAAGTCTTTGAGCTCGTCCCCCGAGAAGGCATTATCCAGGGAGAGCATGGGAATGCGGTGGGTGACCTCCTCAAACGTCCTGTCCCCCCTGGTGCCGACCCGCTGGGTGGGCGAGTCCGGGGTCACCAGCTCCGGGTGTTCCTTTTCCAGGTCCTGGAGTTCCCGCATCAGCCGGTCATATTCGGCATCGGGAATCGCCGGCTCGTCCAGCACATAGTAACGGTAGTTATGGTCTTCTATGGTATCTCGGAGTTCTTCGATACGCGACTTAACGGAAGACTTGTCATTCATGTCGTTCGATTCCGGGAGTGAAACGGTGCACCAGGCGATAAAGGCCGTCAGCGCCTGGAGCGCCGTTTGCGTTCGTACTCGCGAATCCGCTGGCGGCAATGCTCGATGGTCTGGGCGGTCATCACGCTGCGACGCTCATCCTTGAGCTCCCCGCCCAGGTTTCTCACCACAGCCTGGGCAGTCTCCAGCATGAAGTCGAAAGCCTGCATGGGATTCCTGGGTCCCGGCAGGCTCATGAAGAAGCTGATTCCCGGCGTTGACATGCGGTCCATTCGGGCGGGCTCGAAGGTCCCCGGTTCAACCGCGTTGGCCACGCTGAACTGCACCGGACTGTTGGTGTCGGCGGTTTCATGACGATGAAAGATATCCAGATCCCCATGCTCCAGACCACAGGCCTCAAACAGCTTCCTGAGGGGGGAACCGGAGAATTCCTCCTGCTCACGGGCCAGCACATTGATGACCACAACCTCTTCCGCCGGCGGTCGATTGGCGCCGGCCTGCGGTTGCCCGGCCCGGGCCGCATCGCTCCGTGGGCCGCGGATGGCGGTGTCTTCCTCGACCTCTGTGACGGTGGGTGGCTCCGGAACCTTGCGAGGGGCCGGGCCCTTCGCTCTGGAGCCGGACCCGGTTTTCATTTCCCGTTTCCGATCCGCCCGGGAAACCGGTCTGGCCGGGCGGACCTCAAGCACCTCATCTTCCTCCGGGTCCTGGGGGAGTTCCTCAGAGGGAACCGCTTCACGCACCGGGTCCCGATCGATCACCGGCTCCGCCGGTCCGAACACGGTCGCGTCAGGTCCGGATTCCATCGGATCATGGGCGGCAAAGGTTTCCTGTGGCTCTTTCCCGGGCGCCTTCGCGGAAGTCAGGTAGCCTCGCTCTTCGAGGGTATCCCGGGAAACCGGCCGAGCCCCACCATTGGGCAGCTCCGGATTGTAGTCTTCGTCCAGGGGAGACTTTTCGATGTCGTCCGCCCCCATCCCCGAGGAAATGGCCATCGCGTCCTTTCGGGCGCGCCGCATGCGGCGTAGGCCATCCACCACGATGACAATAATAATGAGGGCACCAATGGCAACCAACCATTCCCGAAGAGACATAACAACGCGATCCTGTGTGTGATCCTTAAACCCGTAACTCTAAGAAAACGCCGGCGGGAATACAACGCAATGACTTGTCACGTGGCTGTTTTTTCATGCCTCTGCCAGGGCAGCGGCTTCATCCACATCCACTGACACCAGTCGTGAGCATCCTGGTTCATGCATGGTAACGCCCATCAGCTGGTCCGCCATCTCCATGGCAATCTTGTTATGGGTAATGTAGATGAACTGAACCTGGGATGACATTTCCTTCACCATGTTGGCATAACGGGCCACGTTGGCGTCATCCAGAGGTGCGTCCACCTCATCCAGCATACAGAAAGGCGCCGGGTTAAGCTGGAAGATGGAAAATACCAGGGCAATGGCGGTCAGCGCCTTCTCGCCACCGGAAAGCAGATGGATGGTGCTGTTTTTCTTGCCGGGAGGCCGGGCCATGATGGCGACCCCGGTCTCCAGAAGATCCTCCCCAGTGAGTTCCAGGTAGGCGTTACCACCGCCGAACACCTTCGGGAACAGCGCTTGCAGGCCGCCGTTGACCTTGTCAAAGGTTTCCTTGAAACGCTGACGGGTTTCCCGGTCAATGCGGCGAATCGCGGTATCCAGAGTCTCGAGGGCTTCCATCAGGTCCTCATGCTGGCTGTCCAGGTACGTCTTGCGCTCACTCTGGACCTGGTACTCTTCGATGGCCGCCAGGTTGATCGCACCGAGGCGCTGGACGCGATTGCCGATTTTCTCGAGCTCGTCCGCCCAGGTCTTCTCTTCGGCTTCTTCGGGCAGCTGCTCCAGTATCTCGGACAGCTTCACGTCCATTTCCTGGAGTTGCTCAATGTGGTTGGCGGAACGGATTTCCAGGGCCTGGGACTCCATGCGCAGCTTTTCCAGCTGGCCCCGGATCTCCTGGGCACGGTGTTCGGCCTGGCTGCGGGACTGTTCCTTCTGGCGGACGTCCCGATCAATCTCCTCAAGGGCATCCCGGGCGACCGAGAGCTTTTCCTCCTCCGCCAGACGCCGGTCCAGCAGGCCCTCCAGTTGCATTTGCAGATCCTCGATGGGCGACTCGGCGCTCTCCCGGTTCTCCCGGAGAATCTCGAGACGCTCCTCCAGGCGTTCGTCCTGAAGGCGGGTTCGCTCCAGAGTCTGCTTCAGACCGTCCTGCTGGCTACTCAGGGACTGAATCTGGAGCTGCAACTGATGAGCATGGTCGCGATCACTGCGGGCCTGGTGGCGAAGATGGTCCAACCTCTCCCGTAATTCATCGCGACGACCAAGAAGACGCTCTTTTTCGGCCTCGGTGTCTTCGTTGTCCGCCAGGGACTGATCCCACTTCAGCCGTGCTTCCTCGATATCTTCGTGTTTCTCAGCCAGCTGCTCACCAATGTCCGTGGCATCCTCGTCTATACGCTGGACCCGGTCATTGATCTGCTCGGCCCGTGCCTTGAGGCCGCTGACCCGCGAGCTGAGGGCCGTCAGCTTGCCCTGTACATCGTTGGCTCGCTGTTGGGCCTCATCCCGGTGCAGTTCGGCATCCGCGGCACGCTCCCGGACGCCGGCGAGTTGTTCCCGGGCCTCGGCAAGCTGGGTTTCAGCCAGCTCCAGGGCGCCGGCCAGTTCATCCACTTTCTGCTGGCGTTCAATGACCCCCGTACGGGAGCGGTCGGATTCCGGCATGCGAAGCCAGCCACGACCCAGCCAGACCCCTTCGGGTGTGATCAGGGTATCCCCGGGCGCCAGGGAATCCTGTCTCGAGAGAGCGTCTTGCAGGGTGTCCGCCGTCAGAACCCGCGCCAACCACTCGCTCAGGCCGGCTGCGCCGCGCACCTTCGCTGCCAGGGTGTCGGCCCCCACCTGTGGGGAAGCCGACCTGGCCTGGACCAGGGCAACGCCTCTGGGCGCTTCCGCCAGTTGTCCGGAGAGTGTATCGAGACGCTCCACCTGGACGCCCTGCAGCAGGTTTCCCAGAACCTCCTCAACGGCAAATTCCCAGCCCGGCTCGGTCTGAAGCTGGCGTGCGATCCGCGGCGCATCAGCAAGACCGGCCCGACCCAGCCAGTGCTGAAGTGAATCATCATCGCCGCCGAGTTGCTCATCCAGCAATGCCTGTTGTGATTCCAGCGACGCCCGCAGTGACTGCTCCCGCTGATTCAGTTCGCCGGTACGCTGTTCCTGCTCCCGAAGATCCCCACGAAGGTCCTGGAGCCGCTCGCCGGCCTGCTCGATGGCGTCGGCCGTCTCCTCCCGCTGCAGGGTGAGCTCTTCCTCCTCCTCCAGCAACGCTTCCAGCTCGGAGCGGTCCAGTTGCTGGTCCAGCAGCTTTTTTTCGTCCTCCAGCCGGCGCTGGCGGTTCAGGAGATTCTCGATTTCCTGCTCCAGGTTGCGAATCCGGTTCTGGGCCAGCTCGGCTTCCCGCCGCGTGTCCGAGGATCGCGCACTGAAGCCCTCCCACTGATGCTGCCATGTGGCCATGGCTTCCTCGGCGGACTGAAGCTGGATTGCCGACTCCTCCGCCTGGGCGGCGAGGGTTTCCTGTTCCGGTTCCAGGACGGCGAGTTCCTCGTCGATCGCGGTCAACCGGTCCTGGTCCTGGGCCAGTTCCCGGGAGAGCTCGGTACGGCTGGCCAGGGCCTGATCAAGCTCGGTGGCCACCTGCCGGCTACGCTCCCGCTGGTGTTCGAGGCTCTGTTCCACCCGGGCGATATCAGCGCCGGCTTCGTAATAGCGGGCCTGGTTGCGGTTGAATTCGTCGGTTCGCTGCAGGTGCTCCTCCCGCAGACGCTCAAGGGCGGTTTCCAGGTTGACCCGGTCGGTGAGATGCTTCTCCAGTTCCAACTCGGTCTCCCCAAGCTGTGCCCGGCGCCGCTGGAGGTCCTCGTCCAGCCCCTGCCACCGCAGTACCGTCAGCTCTGCCCGATAGCGGCGCTCGCTGGCCTTGAGCTCCCGATACCGTTCCGCCGCCTGGGCCTGGCGCTGAAGGTGTTCCAGCTGGCGGCCCAGCTCGTCCCGAAGGTCCGTCAGGCGTTCAAGGTTTTCCTGGGTCCGCCGAATCCTGTTTTCGGTCTCGCGGCGGCGCTCCTTGTACTTGGAAATACCGGCCGCCTCCTCGATGTAGACCCGAAGCTCTTCCGGTTTGGCCTCGATCAGGCGGGAAATCATGCCCTGCTCGATTATGGCGTAACTGCGGGGTCCCAGGCCGGTCCCAAGAAACAGGTCAGTGATGTCACGGCGGCGGCACTTGGCGCCGTTGAGGAAATAGTCCGACTGGCCTTCCCGGGAGACCCTGCGGCGGACGGAAATCTCGTTGAAGCTGGCGAATTCCCCCGGCGCGGAGCCATCGGAGTTGTCAAAGAGCAGTTCGATGGACGCCTGACCGACGGGCTTGCGGGCGCTTGAGCCATTGAAGATCACGTCTGTCATGGACTCGCCCCGCAGATACTTGGCGGAACTTTCACCCATCACCCAGCGGACAGCATCAATGATATTGGACTTGCCACAACCGTTTGGCCCGACAACCGATGTCATGTTGGTGGGAAACGGCACTGTGGTGGGGTCTACGAAGGATTTGAAACCCGCGAGTTTGATGGACTTCAGGCGCATGCTCGTCTGTCTTCCTGTGGCGGTTCCGGGCCTTTTGATCGTCGTATCCCGGGCGCGGGACATCGGCAACGGCGCAGTTTACCACAGGCGTTATGGAAGCCCAGCGCAGGCGGTCGCAATTCTGGCCGACGCCCCCCGGCAGGCGACAGATTTTTGCCGCTCCCTGCGTCCCACTCTGACAGCATCTCGATAAATACCTTTTTATTTATTGTTTTAAAACGTTTTTATATGATTGGCATGCAACCTGCTTTTTTCCGACAAACGTCTTTGACAGGTTGTAGACATGGCAGGCAATAACCGCACCTTTGCTCAGTCAAGAGCCGCCGATCAGGAAAAACTGCTGGCCCTGCGTGAAGCCCGGCAGGCATGGACTCGCGCCGGCGATCCCGTGGCCCGCCTCTACCGGCGGGCGAGCACCACTCTCTCCCTTGAGCGATTGCTGGGCATCTTCAGTGAAGAGCTTGCTCACGCCTTGCCCTATGGGCAGATGGTCTACCGCCATCAGTTGGGGTATCAGGAGTTTGTCTATACCAACGGCCTGGGCGGTTCCCATCGCTGTGATTATCAGCTGACACTTGAGGGGGTGAACTACGGTGCCATCTCCTTCAATCGGCGGCTCCGTTTCGCGGAAGAGGAACTGGAGGCTATTGAATTCCTGCTGAGTATCCTGATCTGCCCCCTGCGCAATGCCTGTCAGTACGCCATGGTGGAACAGGCGGCGCTGACCGATTCGCTCACCGAGATCCCCAACAAACGGGCCCTCGATCTGGAACTGGCGCGGGACTGCAGCCTGGACGACCGCCACGGGGACGCCTACACCCTGATCCTGTGCGACCTGGACCACTTCAAGGCGGTCAACGACAACTTTGGTCATGTCATCGGTGACCACATCCTTCAGGCCACCGCGAAGGCGTTGCGGGAAGCCATCCGTGACGGTGACACGATTTTCCGCTTCGGGGGCGAGGAGTTCGCGATCGTATTGCCCCATGCTGAAACCCCCGCGGGCAAGGAGGTGGCGGACCGCATCCGCAAGGCGATCCACGATATCCGGATTCCCTGCGGAGAGCATCAGGTGCGGGTGACGGCCAGCGCCGGGGTGGCGGCCCACCGGACCGGGGAATCACCGACCCAGTGGCTGGCACGGGCCGATGACGCTCTTTATCGCGCCAAAAACGCCGGCCGCAACTGCACTCAGGTTGCCCACGTGGTGACTGGGAACCGCCAGGCCCACATGTGACCGATGGTTTTCCAGCCGGGCAGTTCGTTTGCCTGCAGGGAACGCCGTATTCCTATGACCCGCCGGAACCCGGCGCGCGACTGCGACCCGGCGCGGTTTTCCGCCCGGGTTTCGCGGGAGCACGGTCATCCACTTGCCAGCGTTTGCCCGTCCGGGTGGACTTCTGGGGTGGCCGGGAGGGCGCCTTGCGCCGACGGCGGTCATGTTCCGCCTGCTCACCCGGAGTCTTGGTCGGCACGGTGACTACCTCCAACCCCACTGCTCGGCTGACATCATCCACTCCTTTCTGGTCCATTTCCTCCCAGCGGCCAACGCTCAGGCGGCTGGGCAGAAAGACCGGTCCGTAGCGGACCCGCTTCAGTCGACTCACCCTTACCCCCTGGGATTCCCAGAGCCGGCGCACCTCCCGGTTCCGGCCTTCCATCAGGGTCACGTGGAACCATTGGTTCAGACCCTTGCCTCCCGCCGGCGCGATGTCGGAAAAAGACGCCATGCCGTCTTCCAGCAGAACACCTTCCCGCAGACGCTGGAGCATGGCTTCATCCACTTCTCCGAAGATCCGGACCGCATACTCCCGGTCAATTTCGGTGGAGGGATGCATCAGACGGTTGGCCAGTTCACCATCGGTGGTAAAAAGCATCAGACCGGTGGTGTTGATATCCAGACGTCCGACAGCAATCCAGCGCTGGTCCTTGAGCCTGGGCAGGTTATCGAATACCGTCGGCCGCCCCTCCGGATCATTGCGGGTAGTGACCTCGCCTTCCGGCTTGTTGTAGACCAGAACCCGGCGGATCACATCGGCCGAGGCACGACTCTCCACCGGCTTGCCGTCGACAGCGATACGGTCATTGGGCAGCGCCCGCGTTCCTGGCTCGGCTACCTTGCCATTGACCGTCACCCGGCCTTCCTGTATCCAGGCGTCCACCTCCCTGCGGGAACCGACACCGGCCCGGGAAAGAAGTTTCTGCAAGCGTTCCGGCTGATCCTGCTGAGAGCTGGGGGCCGGCCTGTCATTTTTCGGGGGGCGCTGTGACGCCATGAAACGATCCTTACGGGATTAGTGAAGTGTGGTACTGCTGTCTCCGGCACTTTCTTCACCGGTGGAAGCTTCGCTGTCGGTACCTTCTGGTCCGGGCGAAGATTCCGGTGACTCAAACTTGATTTCTGCCTGGATTTCCTGCTCGATCTCGCGACCGATTTCCTCCAGATCCCGGATCTCCGCCAGCGGAGGCAGTTGTTCCAGGGTGGTGAGATTGAAATAGTCAAGAAATTGACGGGTGGTGGCGTACATCGCCGGGCGTCCCGGTACGTCCTTGTGGCCCACCACACGCACCCATTCTCGCTCCTGCAGCGTACGGATGATATTGCTGCTTACCGTAACACCACGGATGTCCTCGATTTCACCCCGGGTAATGGGCTGACGGTAGGCAATCAGCGCCAGGGTTTCCAGTAGCGCCCGGGAATAGCGCTGGGGCTTTTCCTCGAACAGTCGCCCCACCCACGGAGCGTATTCCTGCCGAACCTGGAACCGGTAGCCGCTGGCCACTTTGCGAAGTTCGAAGCCGCGCCCTTCGCAGGCTTTTCCCAGCATCACCAGAACATGCTCCATGATCTGGCGCGCGGGCCGCTCCGCTTCCTCAAACAGCTCCCGGAGCTGCTCCAGGGACAGAGGCCGGCCAGCCGTCAGCAGCGCTGCCTCGACGATATTCTGAACGCGCCTGAGGTTTTCTTCATTCATGGGGGTGCCGTTCCGTTCACATCAACCAATGGTCAGTTACTGGTGCGGGCCCGGACGTGAATGGACCCGAGGGTTTCCGCCTGGACAATCTCGATGAGTTCTTCCTTCACCAGTTCCAGCATGGCCAGGAAAGTGACCACGACACCGAGCCGGCCTTCCGCACGGGTGAACAGGTGCTCAAAGGGAAGGAAACGGTCCGCCGGCAACATGGCCAATATGGAGGACATGCGCTCGCGGGTGGACAGTCGTTCCTTCTCCACATGATGACTGGTGAACAGGTCCGCGCGCCGGAGCACGCCCTGGAGCGCCATCAGCATCTCCCGGAGATCCACCGGTGGGTGGACGCTGGCACGGGGCAGTTCAGGCAGTGCCGCGGAGTTGCTGAAGGTGTCCCGCTCCATGCGTGGCAGCGCATCGACGTCCTCCGCGGCCTTCTTGAAGCGCTCGTACTGCTGCAAGCGACGAATCAGCTCCGCCCGGGGATCATCCTCTTCCTCTTCTTCGCTTTCCTGGCGGGGCAACAGCATACGTGACTTGATCTCCGCCAGCGTGGCCGCCATCACCAGGTACTCGGCCGCCAGTTCGAAGCGCATGGCTTCCACCGCGCTGATGTACTCCATGTACTGTCGGGTGATCTCACTGACGTCGATATCCAGGATGTTCATATTCTGACGCCGGATCAGGTAAAGCAACAGATCCAGCGGACCTTCGAAGGCGTCCAGAAATACCGCCAGGGCATCCGGAGGTATGTACAGATCCTGTGGCAACTCCGACAGGGGCCTGCCCTCAACCCGCGCAAACGGCTCTTTCGCCGGCGCTGGCGCTGCGGTCGTTGCCACAGACTCCGGGGCGTCGTCGGTGCCGGTCACATCCGCCGTCACCGGTAGTCCAGTCCCATGGCCGACCGGACCTCGTCCAGTGTATCCCGCGCTGCGTCCCTCGCCCGCTCGGAGCCCTCCTCCATGATGGCGTGGATTAGATCCGGATTGTTCTCGTACTCCCTGGCCCTTTCCCGCAGCGGCCGCTGCTCTTCCACCACGGCCTCGATGACCGGCTTCTTGCAGTCCAGACAGCCGATGCCGGCGCTGCGGCAACCGGAGTTGACCCAGTTACGGGTTGCCTCGTCGGAATAAACCTTGTGAAGCTCCCATACCGGGCATTTTTCCGGGTCGCCGGGATCGTTGCGACGAACCCGCTGGGGGTCCGTGGGCATGGTGCGGATCTTTTTCTCCACACTCTCGGGAGCCTCCCGCAGGCCGATGGCGTTGCCATAGGACTTGGACATCTTGTGACCATCAAGACCGGGCATTTTCGGCTCATCCGTCAGTATCGGCTGGGGCTCGGGCAACAGAACCTTGCCGGTGCCCTCGATGTAACCGTAAAGACGCTCCCGATCCCCGAGAGAGATGTTCTGCTGTTCACGCAACAGGGCCCGGGCCGTTTCGAGGGCCTCCATGTCGCCCTCCTCCTGGTAACGCCGGCGGAGCGATCGGTAGAGGCGGGCGTTCTTCTTGCCCATCTTCACGATGGCGCCCTCGGCCTGCTCCTCAAACCCTGGCTCCCGGCCATACAGGTGGTTGAACCGGCGGGCGATTTCCCGGGTGATTTCGACATGGGATACCTGGTCGGCACCCACCGGCACCTTGCCCGCCCGATACAGGAGAATATCGGCGCTCTGTAGCAGCGGATATCCAAGAAATCCGTAAGTTGCGAGATCTTTTTCACGCAGCTTATCCTGCTGGTCCTTGTAGGTCGGTGCCCTTTCCAGCCAGCCCAGCGGTGTTATCATGGACAACAGCAGATGGAACTCGGCGTGTTCCGGCACCTGGGACTGAATGAAGAGCGTCGAGGACCCGGGGTTCACGCCGGCGGAAAGCCAGTCGATCACCATCTCCCAGACATTCTCGCGAATGTCCGCGGGATCGTCGTAACAGGTGGTCAGGGCGTGCCAGTCGGCCACGAAAAAGAAGCACTCGAATTCATGCTGGAGCTTGACCCAGTTCTTGAGGACGCCGTGATAATGCCCTAGGTGCAGGCGCCCGGTGGGACGCATACCGGACAACACCCGTTGCTGGGAATCGACAGAACCCAATGCATGAACTCCTTATCAAGATATTTGACCGGTCATGATAAATCAGGATGGCGGTGGATGACAGCGCTTAGACCGGTCTCGCCACCCTCGCCGGCCCCGAAAACACAAAACCCCCGCACCGGTCACACCGGGCGGGGGTTCTGGAGGTTACCGACTGGTGCCTTGCGGCTTACCAGCCAGTGACTTCCTTCAGGGCCTTGCCAATTTCGGCGAGGCTGCGCACGGTCTTCACACCGGCATCCTGGAGGGCGGCAAACTTCTCGTCTGCGGTGCCCTTACCACCGGAAATGATGGCACCGGCGTGGCCCATACGCTTGCCCGGAGGCGCCGTGACACCGGCGATATAGGAAACCACCGGCTTGGTCACGTTTTCCTTGATATAGGCTGCGGCTTCTTCCTCGGCAGTACCACCGATTTCACCGATCATCACGATCGCTTCAGTCTGCGGGTCTTCCTGCAGCAGCTTCAGGATGTCAATGAAGCTGGAGCCCGGAATCGGGTCACCGCCGATACCGACACAGGTGGACTGACCGTAACCGAAGTCAGTGGTCTGCTTGACCGCTTCATAGGTCAGGGTACCGGAACGGGAAACGATGCCGACCTTGCCAGGCTTGTGGATATGGCCAGGCATGATGCCGATCTTGGTTTCACCCGGGGTGATCACGCCCGGACAGTTCGGACCGATCATGCGAACGCCCTTGCGATCCACGTACTCTTTCGCGTAGAGCATGTCGATGGAGGGAATACCTTCGGTGATGCACACGATCAGCTGGATACCAGCGTCTGCGGCTTCGATGATGGCGTCCTTACAGAACGGCGCCGGCACGTAGATCACGGTGGCTTCCGCACCGGTCTTCTCTACCGCTTCGCGAACGGTGTTGAACACCGGCAGGCCCAGATGCTCTGTGCCGCCCTTGCCGGGGCTGACGCCGCCGACCATCTTGGTGCCGTATTCAAGCGCCTGCTCGGAGTGGAAGGTACCCTGGGCACCGGTAAAGCCCTGGCAGATAACCTTGGTGTCTTTGTTGATCAGGATACTCATTATTTACCCCCCGCGGCTTTAACGACCTGTTCTGCAGCATTGGACAGGCTGGTTGCGGCAATGATGTTCAGGCCACTTTCGTCGAGCACCTTGGTGCCCTTTTCGGCGTTGTTGCCTTCAAGGCGTACCACCACAGGAACCTTTACGCCCACTTCCTTGACAGCGCCAACGATACCCTCGGCGATCATGTCACAGCGTACGATGCCACCGAAGATGTTCACCAGGACCGCCTGCACGTTGTCATCGGAGAGGATGATCTTGAACGCCTCGGAAACGCGCTCCTTGGTGGCACCGCCACCAACGTCCAGGAAGTTGGCCGGCTGGCCGCCGGAGAGCTTGATGATGTCCATGGTACCCATGGCCAGACCAGCGCCGTTGACCATGCAGCCGATGTTGCCATCCAGCGCCACGTAGTTCAGTTCCCACTTGGCCGCTTCCGCTTCGCGGGCGTCTTCCTGGGACGGGTCGTGGAAGTCGCGAATCTTCTTCTGGCGATAGAGGGCATTGCCGTCGACGTTGATCTTGGCGTCGAGGCAGTGGAGATCGCCCTTGTCGGTGATGACCAGGGGGTTCACTTCCAGCAGGGCCAGGTCGTTGTCTTCGAACAGCTTCGCCAGACCCAGGAAAATCTTGGTGAACTGACCGATCTGCGGTCCGCTCAGGCCCAGCTTGAAGGCAAGCTCGCGACCCTGGTAGGGCTGCGCGCCCACCAGCGGGTCGATTTCCGCCTTGAGGATCTTCTCGGGGGTTTCCTCGGCAACCTTCTCGATCTCGACACCGCCCTCGGTGGAGGCCATGAAGACGATACGGCGAGTGCCACGATCAACCACCGCACCCAGGTAAAGTTCCTGGTCGATGTCGGTCAGGGACTCAACCAGAATCTTGCTGACCGGCTGACCATTCTCGTCGGTCTGGTAGGTAACCAGGTTCTTGCCAAGCCACTGCTCGGCAAATGCCTTGATCTCGTCCTTGCTCTTGACCAGCTTGACACCGCCAGCCTTGCCGCGGCCGCCAGCGTGGACCTGGGCCTTTACCACCCAGCCGTCACCGCCAATCTTGTCTGCCGCAGCGGCGGCTTCCTCAGGAGTATCACAGGCATAGCCCTTGGATACAGGCAGGCCGTATTCAGCAAACAGCTGTTTGGCCTGATATTCGTGCAAATTCATAGTCAAGTGTCCCGCTTTTTGATGGAGGATAACCACATACGGAATTTTGAACCCGCCGGAACCCATCGGAAACAGGCCTGCCACTCTGGGCCCCGCGCTGACTCCGATGGACTCCTGTCCGCGAATTCCTGTCGACAGGCCGGGGATCACCTCAGCCTGTCTTAACGCTGTTCCGGGCAACGGCCCGTGTCTGCCGCGCGCGGGAAACGCCCTTGCTTTCCCGGCCCGGAAAATAACCGGGGGCGCAGCCACTTACGCGGCGCGCCCCCGGAAACGCGTTATTTCTTTTTGCGACGGTTGGCGATATGAATAGCGCCACCATCTACCGCCAGGGCTGCCTCATGCACCGACTCGGACAGAGTCGGGTGCGCGAAACAGGTCAGGGCCAGGTCCTCGGCACTGGAGCCGAATTCCATGGCAATGACACCCTGTGCGACGATCTCGGAAGCCTGCGGACCCATCACATGGAAACCCAGGATCCGGTCGGTCTTTTCGTCGGCAATGATCTTGACCATACCGACAGCCGCATCGGCCGCCATGGCGCGGCCGTTGGCAGCAAACGGGAACGTGCCCACTTTGTAGGCCTCGCCTTCCGACTTCAGCTGCTCCTCGGTCTTGCCCACCCAGGCCACTTCCGGCGAGGTGTAGATCACGCTGGGGATGCAGTCGTAGTTGACCTGCGGCTTGTGACCGGCAATCCGCTCGGCGACCATGACGCCCTCTTCGGACGCCTTGTGGGCCAGCATCGGACCGCGAACCACATCGCCGATCGCCCAGACACCAGGAACGTCGGTCTTGCAGTGGTCATCAACGTGGATGAAGCCGCGCTCGTCCATGTTTACCCCTGAATCGGCGGCCAGCAGGTTTTCGCTGTACGGACGACGGCCTACCGCCACAATCACCTTGTCGAACTTGAGTTGCTGCTTTTCCTTGCCGTCTTCATAGTCGACGTAGACCAGCTTGCGCTTGATTTCGCTGTTGGTCATGCGGGCGCCGAGCTTGATGTCCAACCCCTGCTTCTTGAACTGTTTGAGGGTCTCTTTCGCCAGTTGCTGGTCCACTGTGGGCAGGAAGGTGTCCATGGCCTCAAGAACCGTCACTTCCGAGCCCAGCCGGGCCCAGACACTTCCCAGCTCCAGACCGATGAAGCCGGCACCAATCACGCCGAGACGCTTGGGTACCTCGTCAAACTCCAGGGCGCCCCAGGAATCCACGATATAGTCTTCGGTAAACGGCGCCGGCGGAATCTCGATGGGCTTGGAACCACTGGCCAGAATCACGTTCTCGGCCTCGTAGACCTTGGTGTTGCCCTCATTGTCGGTCACTTCCACCTGGCGGTTGGCCAGAAGCTTGCCGTGCCCGTGGATGGAGGTAACGCCATTGGACTTGAACAGCCCGGCAATACCACCGGTCAGCTGCTTCACGATACCGTTCTTGCGTTCCATCATCTTGCTGATGTTGATCTTCAGATCGCTCAGCTCGATGCCCTGCTCCGCATAGCCGTGGCCGGCTTCCTCAAACTTGTGGGAAATCTCCAGCAGAGCCTTGGAAGGGATACAGCCAACATTAAGACAGGTGCCACCGAGCACCTGCTGCTTGCCATCTTCTGAAGTCCAGGACTCGACGCAGGCGGTCTTGAGGCCCAGCTGCGCTGCCTTGATGGCTGCCACATAGCCACCAGGACCCGCACCGATCACGATTACATCGTACTTGTCAGACATGTTCTATCCCGTTATCTGGCGGAAGCCCCGGTCGACGGCCGGGGCTCCTTGATTGAGTGAAAGGTTCAGACGTCCAGCAGGATGCGGGTCGGATCCTCGATCATTTCCTTGATGGCGACCAGGAACTGTACCGCTTCCTTGCCATCGATCATGCGATGGTCGTAAGACAGGGCCAGGTACATCATCGGCAGGATCTCGACCTGGCCGTTCACCGCCATCGGGCGCTCCTGGATCTTGTGCATGCCCAGAATAGCTGTCTGCGGCGGGTTCAGGATCGGGGTGGAAATCAGCGATCCGAAAATGCCACCGTTGGTAATGGTAAAGGTGCCACCGGTCATTTCCTCGATACCCAGCTTGCCACCCTTGGCCTTCTGGCCATACTCGACAATCTTCTTCTCGATATCCGCAAGTCCCAGGGCGTCGACATCACGAACCACCGGAACAACCAGGCCACGGTCTGTGGAGACGGCGACACCGATATCCTGATAGCCATGATAGACCATGTCGTTACCGTCAATGGACGCATTCACTGCCGGGAAGCGCTTGAGGGCCTCTGTGGCCGCCTTGGCGAAAAAGGACATGAAGCCGAGTTTGATGCCATGACGCTTCTCGAAGCTGTCCTTGTACTGCTTGCGCAGGTCCATGACCGGCTTCATGTTCACCTCATTGAAGGTGGTGAGCATGGCGGCGCTCTGCTGGGCATTGACCAGACGCTTGGCGATGCTGGCGCGGAGACGGGTCATGGGTACGCGTTTTTCCGGACGATCGCCCACGGGTACGTCAGCGGCCGGTGCCGCCGCCTCTTTCCGGGGCTCGGACGAAGTGGGAGCAGCCTTGTTGCCACCCTCGATATGGGCCTGAACGTCTTCCTTGGTAACGCGTCCGCCCTTGCCGGAGCCCTTCACATCCGCGGGATCGACGTTGTTCTCGTCCGCGAGTTTACGGGCCGCGGGGCTCAGAATCGCCTCGTCGACACCGGCGGCGGATACGTCTTCCCGGGAGGGCTCCTGCTCCTTGGACGCGGATGCGGTCTTGCTCTCTTCGGAACCGGATTCCTCTGACTTGCTACCGGCTGCCCCCTCCTTGAACCTGCCGATTACCTCACCGCTTTCCACGGTATCGCCTTCATCCTTGAGAATCTCTTCGATGACACCGTCCGCCGGCGCGACCACTTCCAGAACCACCTTGTCGGTCTCGATGTCGACAATCAGTTCGTCACGCTCACAGGCTTCACCAGGCTTCTTGTGCCAGGTCGCAACGGTACCTTCAGCGACCGATTCCGGAAATACGGGGGCTTTTATTTCTGTTGACATTTCAGATCCTTACGTTCGGTAGCTCGTCAGATTTCAAAGGCGTCATTCACCAGCTTTTTCTGCTGCTCGACGTGAGTGGACATATAGCCTGCAGCCGGCGCGGCTGAGGGGTCACGACCAGCATACGCAAGATAAAGCTTCGGGTTCAGGCGGTGTAGCGCGGCCCGCATATGGTGCTGGCTACTGTACCAGGCACCCTGATTCATGGGCTCTTCCTGGCACCAGACCGTGTGCTTGAGCTTGGTATAAGGAGCAAGCAGTTCGTCCAGGTCGTCACCGGGGAACGGATACAGCTGCTCAATCCGGACAATGACCACATCATCACGGCTGTCCGCCTTTTTCTTCTCGAGTAGGTCATAATAGACCTTGCCGCTGCAGAGAATCAGGCGAGTCACTTTCTTCGGGTCAGACGGCTCCTTCTCAGGAAGAATGGTCTGGAAGGTACCCGAGGTCAGATCGTCCAGGTCCGAGGTGGCTTCCTTGTGGCGCAACAGGCTCTTGGGTGTAATCGCCACCAGGGGCTTGCGCAGGGGCCGCTTGACCTGACGACGCAGCATGTGGAACACCTGGGAAGGCGTGGTGGGCACGCAGACCTGGATATTGTGCTCGGCACACATCTGCAGGAAGCGCTCCAGCCGCGCTGAGGAATGCTCCGGGCCCTGCCCTTCGTAGCCATGGGGAAGCAGCAATGTGAGCCCGCATAGCCTGCCCCACTTGTGTTCGCCGCTGGTGAGGAACTGGTCGATCACCACCTGGGCGCCATTGGCAAAGTCCCCGAACTGGGCCTCCCAGACGATCAGCGACTTGGGAGCGGTGGTGGCATAGCCATATTCGAAGGCCATGACCGCCTCTTCCGACAGCAGTGAGTCGTATATCTCGAACAGCGGCTGGTCCTCGGACAGGTTGGCCAGGGAGGTCCAGGTGTCGCCGTTCTTCTGGTTGTGAAGCACCGCATGACGATGGGAGAAGGTACCGCGCCCAACGTCCTGACCGGTAAGCCGGATCGGGTGACCCTCGTCCAGCAGAGAGGCATAGGCCATCATCTCGCCATAACCCCAGTTCAGGCTCAGGGCGCCGGCGGTCATCTTGTTACGGTCCTCGACAATCTTGGAAACCTGCCGCTGGACCTGGAAGCCTTCCGGCACATAGGTCATTTTCTTGCCCAGGCGCTGGACATTCTTCAGCGACACGCTGGTCTTGCACTTGGCGGTCCACTCGTGGCCCAGGTACGGCGACCAGTCCACGTAAAGATCCTTGTTGGGCTGTTTCACCAACGACTTGACCACGTGATCACCCTTGTCCAGAGCGTCCCGATATTCGGTCTCCATCTGTTTGGATTCTTCGTCGGTGATCACACCTTCCTTTACCAGCTGGCTGGCGTAAAGGTGGCGGGTACTCTTGAGCTTGCGAACCTGCTCGTACATCACCGGCTGGGTGGCGGAGGGCTCGTCCGCTTCGTTGTGGCCACGGCGGCGATAGCAGACCAGGTCGATCACCACATCGCGCTTGAATTCGTTGCGGTAGTCCATGGCCATCTGGGTGACGAACAAGACCGCTTCGGGATCGTCCGCGTTCACGTGCAGAATGGGCGCCTGGACCATCTTGGCCACGTCGGTGCAGTATTCGGTTGAACGGGCGTCTTCCTGCCTGCTGGTGGTGAAACCGACCTGGTTGTTGATCACCAGGTGAATGGTGCCCCCCACGCCAAAGCCCCGGGTCTGGGACATCTGGAAGGTTTCCATCACCACGCCCTGGCCGGCAAAGGCGGCGTCGCCATGCATGATGATGGGAACGACGGAGCTGCCATCGTTATCGCTGCGACGGGTCTGGCGGGCGCGAACCGAGCCGACCACCACCGGTGAAACGATCTCCAGGTGCGACGGGTTGAATGCCAGGGCAAGATGAACTTCCCCGCCCTCGGTCATGACATTGGAGGAAAAGCCCTGGTGGTATTTTACGTCCCCGGATCCGGAATCCTGGAGCTTCTTGCCCTCGAATTCGTCGAACAGGTCCTTGGGGTTCTTGCCCAGCGTATTGACCAGCACGTTCAGGCGGCCACGGTGGGCCATCCCGAGAACAATCTCCTTGGCGCCGCAGCTGCCGGCACGCTGGATCAGCTCGTCGAGGCAGGGAATCAGACTTTCACCGCCTTCCAGGCCAAAGCGCTTCACACCCGGATAGCGGGAGCCCAGATATTTCTCCAGGCCCTCGGCGGCGGTCAGACGCTCCAGCAGGTGCTTGCGGGTCTTGGCTTCGTACGCCGGCTTTGAGCGAACCGGCTCCATGCGCTGCTGGAACCACCGCTTGATGCGGGTATCAACAACATGCATGTATTCAGCGCCAATACTGCTGCAATAGGTCTTGCGCAGATTGTCGATGATATCGCCAAGCTTCATTCGCTCGGAACCAAAGTTCAGTGAGCCGGTCTGAAATTCCAGATCGCGGTCCGCGTCGGATAACTCGTGGAACGCCGGGTCCAGGTCCTCCACCGGCGGTCGCTGCCAGACCCCGAGAGGGTCAAGCCTCGCCTCCTGATGGCCGCGGAAACGGAAAGCATTGATCATCTGCAGTACGCGGATCTGCTTGCGGTCGGCATCGGTGGTGACGGAAGCGGGAACGCCGGCGCCGGAATAGGAGCGCTGGTTGCGGGAGATGTGCTCGAACTGTGCGCGGATCGTGGAGTGAGCGATATCGCGGGTGTTGCCTTCAACGCCCGGAAGCTTGTCGAAATAGCTCCGCCACTCTTCTGGAATGGCGTTTGGGTCTGTCAGGTAGGTTTCAAAAAGCTGCTCAACATAGGCCAGATTCCCACCCTGTAAATGGGATGTCTGCCATAACTGCTCCATTATGCTTTCATGCATTTTGAATAGCTCACCTTGGACTGGTGCGGGGGAGCCCACTATGGTCGGCCAGGGGTATGTCACAGTCAATACGGGTTTTTACGGGATCGACTGCTGCCACCACAATGCTCACGGATGTTCTCCGTTCCCCAGTGGTTTTTGTAATGAATCGGGCCGCAGGGGAGCTTTTTGGGCGCCCACTGCGGCTCCGTAGGATGCCCTACCGGCCCCCGCCTGCCAATGCGCCTTTGGTAGAAGGCTGTGTGGTCAGGCGGTATGCGAGCCGGGGGCCAACATTTCCAGAACAGTATAGCGGTATTACAGAAAACCGCTGATCAGGTTGCCCGCTGCAACAGCAGGTTGCGGATATGGCCGATGGCCCGGGTCGGGTTCAGCCCCTTCGGGCAGACACTGACACAGTTCATGATGCCGCGGCAACGGAATACGCTGAACGGATCATCCAGATCGGACAGGCGCTCGTCCTGGGCGGTATCGCGGCTGTCGGCCAGGAACCGATAGGCCTGCAACAGGCCGGCCGGACCAACGAACTTATCCGGGTTCCACCAGAAGGAGGGACAGGCCGTGGAGCAGCAGGCGCAGAGAATGCACTCGTACAATCCGTCCAGTTTCTCCCGGTCTTCCGGAGACTGGAGCCGCTCGATGGCCGGCTCCGGGGAGTTGTTGATCAGGTACGGCTTGATGCTCTCGTACTGCCGGTAGAAGATGTTCATGTCGACCACCAGATCCCGGATCACCGGCAGACCCGGTAATGGGCGGAGAACCAGCTTGTTGTTCTTGAGCACGTCGGATACCGGCGTGATACAGGCAAGGCCGTTGCGGCCATTCATGTTCATGCCGTCGGAACCACAAACGCCCTCGCGGCAGGACCGGCGATAGGCAACGGAAGGGTCCCGCTCCTTGAGCATGCTCAGAACGTCGAGCACCATCAGGTCCCTGCCTTCCGGAATCTCCACTTCCACGTCCTGCATGTAAGGGGCACTGTCAGTTTCCGGGTTGTAACGGTAAAGGCTTACCAACATGTCTTGAATCCCCCTCAGTAAGTCCGGATTTTCGGCTCGAACGTCGGCACCGTCTTCGGCGCGAAATTCACATCACGCTTGCCCACCCGCTTCTCAAGCGGGAAGTACACGGAGTGCTTCAGCCAGTTCTCGTCGTCACGCTCGGTGTAGTCGTTACGGGCATGGGCACCACGGCTTTCCCTGCGCTCAACAGCGGAAACCGCGGTTGCGTAGGCGACTTCGTACAGGTTGTCCAGCTCCAGCGCCTCGATACGGGCGGTGTTGAAGGCGTTGCTGCGATCCGCCAGCCTGGTCTTGCGAACCCGCTCGCCGATCTCGTCCAGCTGCTTGAGACCCTTGTCCATGCTGTCGCCGTCACGGAATACACCGAAGTACAGCTGCATGCAGTTCTGAAGATCCTTACGGACCTTCGCCACGTCCTCGCCCTCTTCGGTGTTGTTCAGGCGGTCAACGCGGGCCATGGCCTTCTGGATCTCTTCCTCGGTCGCAATGTCCGTTTCGAACCCTTCACGGAGCATCTGCTCGATGTGAAGACCGGCAGCGCGACCGAATACCACCAGATCCAGCAGGGAGTTACCACCCAGGCGGTTGGCGCCATGCACTGACACACAGGCTGCCTCGCCACAGGCGAACAGACCCTCGATGGGGTGGTCCTTACCGTTCTCGTCCACGGTCAGGGCCTGCCCCCCCACGTTGGTGGGAATACCGCCCATCATGTAGTGACAGGTGGGAACAACCGGAATCGGCTCCTTCACCGGGTCAACATGGGCAAAGGTGCGGGAAAGCTCACAGATGCCCGGCAGACGCAGATTCAGCGTCTCTTCGCCCAGATGGTCCAGCTTGAGCAGAACGTGATCCTTGTCCGGACCACAGCCACGGCCTTCCAGAATTTCCAGAACCATGGAACGTGCCACAACGTCACGGCCGGCAAGGTCCTTCGCGTTGGGGGCATAACGCTCCATGAAGCGCTCACCCTCGGAGTTGATCAGGTAGCCACCCTCACCACGACATCCTTCGGTCACCAGGGTGCCGGCGCCATGGATACCGGTGGGATGGAACTGCCACATCTCCATGTCCTGAACCGGGAAACCGGCCCGCAGGGCCATGCCGACACCGTCACCGGTATTGATCAGGGCGTTGGTGGTGGAAGCATAGATACGGCCCGCGCCACCTGTGGCCAGAACCGTGGCCTTGGCCTTGATGTAGGCAACTTCGCCAGTCTCGATCTCGATGGCGACGACACCAACCACCTGGTTTTTGCTGTTTTTGACCAGGTCGACCGCGTACCACTCGTTAAGGAAGGTGGTGCCACCCTTCAGGTTCGCCTGGTAGAGGGTGTGCAGCAGCGCATGCCCTGTCCGGTCAGCAGCGGCACAGGTACGGGCGGCCTGACCGCCCTTGCCATAGTCTTTGGACTGACCGCCGAACGGACGCTGGTAGATGCGGCCCTGCTCGGTACGGGAGAAAGGCAGGCCCATGTGTTCAAGCTCGAAAACCGCCTGAGGACCGACAGAACACATGTACTCGATCGCGTCCTGGTCACCGATGTAGTCGGAGCCCTTGACGGTGTCATACATGTGCCAGCGCCAGTCGTCATTGGGGTCGGCGCTCGCAATGGCACAGGTGATGCCGCCCTGGGCGGAAACGGTATGGGAGCGGGTCGGAAAAACCTTGGTAATACAGGCGGTATTGACACCGGTCTCGGTCAGCTGAAGCGCGGCGCGCATGCCGGAACCACCACCACCGATAACAATGGCGTCGTAGGAAATGGTCTTGATGTTACCCATCGATTAAAGCCCCCAAAGAATCTGAATGCCCCAGACGACATATACGAACATGACGGTGCCACAGGCTGCCTGGACCAGGAAGCGCGGCAGGGTCGCCTTGATGTAGTCGGTGGAAACGGTCCAAAGGCCTACCCAGGCATGACCACCGAGCGCAAGCAGCGTACCGAGGCTGAACATGCGGAACCAGGTCTGACTGAACAGGCCTGCCCATGCTTCGTAGTCGACGTCCGTGGTGAGCATGAAGCCAAACAGGAAAAGCGTGTACAGTGCCAATACGTAGGCGCTTACGCGCTGGACCATCCAGTCGTAGACACCACTGCGACCAAGGTTAGTTACGCTATCTACAGCCATACCCATGCTCCCGCGAGAATAATCAGAATCACCGAAATAACCACTGTCAACTTGGCAGCGAGACGTCCACTCTCAAGCTCCTCACCAATCCCCATATCCATTAACAGATGCTTGATCCCAGCCACCAGGTGGAACAGAAGGGCTGACAGAATGCCCCAGATAATCAGCTTCGCCAGGAAGCTGTCCAGCAGTTCATTGACCCGGTTGAAGCCAGCCTCCCCGGACAGGGAAAGGTCCAGACCATAGAGCAGAAAGGCAACACCAACAAACATGATGACGCCGCTGATCCGGTGCAGGATGGAGGTTATGGCAGGTAGCGGAAAATGAAACTTGCCGAGATCGAGATTTACTGGTCGTTTGCTATTCACAGCGCTCTCACACTCTCTTTTTGCTCCGCGCTTCCGGCGGGGCCGGGGCGGATGGTTGGTATGAAGTGATGACCGTGTCGGTACGCCGTTGTATCGGCACAGGCAACTCGGGAGGGAGCACATTACCGCAAACGTCGTTGCAGGCGTTCGGGCTCTGGTTTGTCCCCGTTTCCGGGCTAGGGATTATAAGGAGTGCCCCCCGGAATTACAAACCGGCAAGGCGGTAAAACACTGTCAGGACAGGCCATACGGTGCGCTATTGGGATGATTGACAAAAACGTCAAAAGCCTCTAGCCAAACATGACAGAATGTCCCGGAGGGACCGTACCGTATACTTTTCGACGGAGCGAGGCCTCCAATCAGCCTCACTTTCCGGTATCATGGCCGGATTGTAAAATCAGGTTTTATCCCGTCGCGCATTGACAAAAAAAGCCAACACCCTATATTTTGCCGCCGGTTTGTTAATAATACGCGCCTTCCCGCGCCTCTATCGCTGATAACAGGAGAGCACCATGACCGACAGGAAAGCCACGCTCTCGGTGGGTGACAAATCCATTGAGCTTCCGGTTTACTCAGGCACCGTTGGCCCAGACGTCATTGACGTTCGCGGCCTGGTCCAGGAAGGCGTTTTCACCTACGACCCGGGCTTCGTTTCCACCGCTGCCTGCGAGTCCGCAATCACCTACATCGATGGCGCCAAGGGCGTTCTGCTGCACCGCGGCTACCCCATCGACCAGCTGGCCGAGCAGTCCGATTACCTGGAAGTGTGCTACCTGCTCCTGAACGGCGAGCTGCCTACTCCCGAAGAGAACAAGCGGTTCCACGACACCATCAAGAACCACACCATGCTTCACGACCAGATGCGCAACTTCTTCCACGGCTTCCGCCGGGATGCGCATCCCATGGCCATCATGTGTGGCGTGGTTGGGGCCCTTTCAGCGTTCTACCACGACCAGATGGACACCAGTGATCCCCGTCAGCGCGAGATCACGGCCCATCGTCTGATCGCCAAGATGCCCACTATTGCCGCCTGGTGCTACAAGTACTCCATTGGTCAGCCGTTCATGTATCCCCGCAATGACCTGGATTACGCCGAAAACTTCCTTCACATGATGTTTGGCGTGCCCTGTGAGGACTACAAGCCGAGCCCCACCCTGGCCAAGGCCATGGACAAGATCTTCCTCCTCCACGCTGATCACGAGCAGAACGCGTCCACTTCGACGGTGCGTCTGGCCGGCTCCACCGGCGCCAACCCCTATGCCTGCATTGCCTCCGGTATCGCCGCCCTGTGGGGCCCCGCCCACGGTGGCGCCAATGAAGCCGTCCTGGACATGCTGGCCGAAATCGGTGACGAGAAGAACATCGAGAAGTTCATTGCCAAGGCCAAAGACAAGGACGATCCCTTCCGCCTCATGGGCTTCGGCCACCGGGTCTACAAGAACTTCGACCCCCGCGCCAAGGTCATGCGTGAAACTGCCCACGAGGTGCTGGCGGAGCTGGGCCTGGAAGACGATCCCCTGCTCAAGATCGCCCAGCGCCTGGAGAAAATCGCCCTGGAAGATGACTACTTCGTGGAGCGTAAACTCTACCCGAACGTCGACTTCTACTCCGGCATCATCCTCAAGGCCATCGGTATTCCGACGTCCATGTTCACGGTTATCTTTGCCCTGTCACGCACCATTGGCTGGTTCAGCCACTGGAACGAGATGGTTTCCGGCAACTACCGGATCGGTCGTCCCCGCCAGCTTTACACCGGCGAGGAGAAACGGGACTACCCGACCAAGAAGTAATGTAGCCTGCCCTGCAGGACCGTACAGAAGGGCCGCTGGATTCCAGCGGCCTTTTTTTGATGCATACAGTGTAAATCAGGACTCCCTGAACGGCGGAGAAAGACGCGCCGGTGGCGGGGGAAGTCTTTCGCCGCCGCAATTCACGGCCCCTCCCTGGACCGGCCTTGCTCCGGGGCATCCATGCCCCTGCTCTGAAAGATCCCCCCCCATCCACCGTCGCGTCCCAGACATTTGACGACCTCGAAAGACAGCGTGACCTTGGTACACATGGGGTCAGACCCATTTTTCTCGAAGAGAAAATAGGGTCTGACCCCAATTTCCGGAGGTTGCCGCGACACCCAGCACCTTTAACATACTTCACGGTTCTGTAATCATTGTTACCTTTCCCGCAAAACAAGCTGTCGACTGGAGAACACCAGATGAAGAACATGGCATTTATCGGCCTCGGCGTGATGGGCTACCCCATGGCCGGGCACCTGGCCAGAGCCGGGCTGACCGTCAGGGTGTGGAACCGCAATCCGGAGAAAACCAGGCAATGGGTCAGGGAGTACGATGGCGAAGCCAGTGACACCATTGCCAAGGTCGTCGAAAACGCCGACGTGGTGCTGACCTGCGTTGGCGCTGACCCGGACCTTCGGGAGGTCTATTATGGTGATGGCGGCATCATTGCCAACGCTCCCCGAGGGGCCATTCTGGTGGATCACACAACCGCGTCGGCAGGCATCGCCGAGGAGCTGTCAGCCGCAGCCGTCAGCGCAGGCCAGCACTTTCTGGATGCCCCGGTTTCCGGGGGCCAGCAGGGCGCCGAGAAGGGCCAGCTAACCATCATGTGCGGCGGCAATGACGAGGCCTTTCACAGGGTGGAGAAGACTCTCAGCCTTTACGCCAAGGCACTGAACCTGATGGGACCGCCGGGCAGCGGACAGAAAACCAAGATGGTCAACCAGATTGCCATAGCGGGCCTGGTGCAGGGTCTTTCGGAAGCGATTCACTTCGCGGAACAGGCAGAGCTGGACCCGAAGCGGGTCATCGACGTGATTTCCAAGGGGGCGGCACAGTCCTGGCAGATGGACAATCGCTCGGCCACCATGATCGGAGGGGAGTTCGACCACGGTTTCGCCGTGGACTGGATGCGCAAGGACCTGGCCATCTGCCTTGAGGAGGCCCGCCGCAACGGCGCCAAACTCCCCGTGGCGGCCCTGGTGGATCAGTTCTACGCCGACGTCCAGGACATGGGCGGCCGACGCTGGGATACCTCTTCCCTGATCCAGCGGTTACGGGCCAAATGATTGTTTAGCCACGGAATCCACGGAAGGACACGGAAAAATGCTTTTATAGCCGCGGAATCCGCGGAAAAACGCGGAAGTAAAAGAGAAAGAAGAGCCAGGGACGGCGCGAACAACCACGAAAAACTCTCGTCTTTTCCGTAAGGGAGTGTTCGCAGCAACGTTCTTCGGTACTAGTCTTTTTCCGCGTCCTTCCGCGGTTTCCGCGGCCAAAGAATCTTTTCAGTCTTTTTTCCGTGTTCTTCCGTGAATTCCGTGGCAAATCCTATTATTTACGCTTGTCCTGCGGAATCCAGCGGCCGTTCTCGTACCAGGCGGACCAGCCCGTCGCCTTGCCGTCCTTTTCGGACATGACGTACTGCTCCTTGGTCTTGCGGCTGTAGCGGATCACCGTGGGGTTGCCGTCCGGATCCTTTTCAGGCGCGTCCATCAGGAAATCGTACTTCGGGTCGATTTCCTTGCGGTGCGGCTTGATCTCCTTCACCAGGGGCGGCCGGGTCTCGCGGTTCTTGGGGAACTTGCTGGCCGCAAGGAACAGGCCGGAGGCACCGTCCCTCAGCACGTAGGTATCGTCCACCTTCTCGCACTTCAACTCCGGCATG
This sequence comes from Marinobacter daqiaonensis, assembly GCF_900115285.1. Lineage (GTDB taxonomy): Bacteria > Pseudomonadota > Gammaproteobacteria > Pseudomonadales > Oleiphilaceae > Marinobacter > Marinobacter daqiaonensis. Next base: position 288,950 of record NZ_FOYW01000001.1, on the reverse strand, counting down.
GGTACCGGATCCATCTTGGGAGGTGCCGGCTCGCCGCTTTTGAGGAGCTTGCGGGTGTTCTTGCAGTCGGGATTGGTGCAGCCGAAGTACTTGCCGAAACGGCCGGTTTTCAGCTGCATCTCGGCACCGCATTTATCGCATTCCAGGGTCGGGCCTTCATAACCCTTGATGCGGAAACTGCCCTCCTCCACTTCGTACCCCGAGCAGTCGGGATTATTGCCGCAAATATGCAGCTTGCGCTTTTCGTCGATGAGATAGCTGTCCATCGCCGTACCGCATTTCGGGCAACGGCGCTTCTTGCGAAGGAGCCGGCTTTCGCCCTCGCCCTCCACATCGTCATCAGCGCTGACCACCTCGTCACCGGGGACGAGGTTAATGGTGGTCTTGCAGCGTTCTTTCGGCGGCAGCGAGTAACCGGAACACCCCAGGAATACCCCGGTACTGGCAACCCGAATCTGCATGTTGCGCCCGCAACTGGGACAGGGAATGTCGGTTTCCGTGGGCGTGTTGCTGCGCATCCCCTCTTCCGGCTTTTCAGCCTCTTCCAGCTGCTTCCGGAAACGGGCGTAAAAATCGTTGAGTACTTTTTTCCAGTCCTCCTGCCCTTCGGCAATCTCGTCCAGCTCGTCTTCCATGCGCGCGGTAAAGTCGTAGTCCATCAGGTTCGGGAAGGATTCCGTCAGACGCCCGGTAACAATATCCCCCATTTTCTCGGCATAGAAACGACGATTCTGGAGCCGCACATAGCCCCGGTCCTGGATGGTGGAAATGATCGAGGCGTAGGTGGAAGGACGGCCAATGCCCTGCTTCTCCAGCTCCTTAACCAGGCTTGCCTCCGTGTACCGGGGCGCAGGCTTGGTGAAGTGTTGGGTCGGATCCAGCTTGACCAGATCCAGAATTTCGTCCACCTGGATATCGGGCAGCGCCACATCCTCGTCTTTCTTGGCAGACTGGGGAGCGGCTTTCAGGAAGCCCTCGAACTTGATGATGCGGCCACGGGTGCGCAACTCGTAGTCGCCATTGGCCACCACAACCGAGGTGCTGAGGAATTCCGCATCCGCCATCTGGCAGGCGATAAACTGGCGCCAGATAAGGTCATACAGTTTCTCAGCATCCTTCTCCAACCCACTGATATCGCTGGGTCGGCGAGTCACTTCTGTCGGCCGTATCGCCTCGTGGGCCTCCTGGGCGCCTTCCTTGCTGCCATACACCCGGGGTGAATCCGGAAGGTACTTCTGGCCGAATTGCTTATTGATGTATTCCCGGCAGGAGTTGACAGCGTCCTGGCTCAGGTTGGTGGAGTCCGTTCGCATATAGGTGATGTAACCGGCCTCATAAAGCCGCTGGGCCAGCATCATGGTTTTCTTGACGGTGAAGCCCATGCGGTTGCTTGCCGCCTGCTGGAGCGTCGAGGTGATGAAAGGCGCGGAAGGACGTGAGCGCGTGGGCTTGTCTTCACGCTTCGCCACCCGGAACTGACCCTGTTTCAGGCGTTCGACGTGGGCCCTACTCTGCTTTTCGTTCTCGGGCCGGAAGCCCTTGTCCTGGTACCGGGTAACCTCGAAGCGGACCGGGCTCTCGGCCTTCTTCAGATCCGCATGGAGCTGCCAGTACTCTTCCGGCACAAAACTGCGGATTTCCTTTTCCCGCTCCACGATCAGCCGCACCGCCACGGACTGTACCCGGCCGGCAGAGAGCCCCCTCGCGATCTTGGACCACAGCAGCGGCGAAACCATGTAGCCCACCACCCGGTCGAGGAAACGTCTGGCCTGCTGGGCGTTGACGCGATCGGTGTCGATACTGCCCGGGTCCTCAAACGCCGACTGGATGGCGCGCTTGGTAATCTCGTTGAACACGACGCGCCGGTATTTCTCATCATCGCCGCCGATAGTTTCCCGCAGGTGCCAGGCGATGGCCTCTCCCTCGCGGTCAAGATCCGTTGCCAGATAGACATGATCGGCGGACTTGGCGAGCCGCTTGAGCTCACTCACCACCTTTTCCTTCCCTGGCAGGATTTCATAGCGGGCCTGCCAGCCATGATCCGGATCCACGCCCATGCGGGCAATAAGTTGCTCCCGGGCCTTGCGCTTCTTGTAGGCAGCCTTCTCCTCCGGGTCCATCTTCCGGGTCTGGGCTGCCAGCCGGGCACGCTCCTTCGGGTCCGTGGTAGAGCCGCTGCCGCTGACCGGCAGGTCACGAATATGACCAACACTGGATTTTACGATGTAATCGTTACCCAGATACTTGTTGATGGTCTTCGCTTTGGCAGGCGACTCGACGATAACGAGACTTTTACCCATATCAGAGACATTACCCCTGGAACGTGATCAATAAACAGGCATGGCCAAAGAGCAAATAAAATCAGGCCACTGGAGAAACAACTGCACCTTGCCCGGTCGCATAGGAGCACTGTTTTACAGGGTCAGCAAAGTCAAGACAACCCATTATTTGATTTTTGGTAACGCTATAGCACAACAGTGGCGGGGCTTGCCAACATGCGCAAGCCAGCCTGATGCAGGCGCAAACCTCCTCGCTGGCAGGCCAGCTCCTGCAGGTTGGCCGCCATCCCAGAGCC
>NZ_FOYW01000001.1:0-285625 GCF_900115285.1 Marinobacter daqiaonensis | reverse complement strand
GCCCTCCTCGCTGGCAGGCCAGCTCCTACAGGGTTCGGCGTTTCAGACAAAAGAAAACCCGGTACTGGACCGGGCTTTCTTTCTATTACAGTGATTCAGAATCGCCTCAGAGGCGCTCCCACACCGTTGCTATGCCCTGGCCGAGGCCGATACACATGGTGGAGACACCGAGATTGCCACCCCGGGCCTGCATGATGTTCAGCAGGGTGGTGGAAATACGGGCACCGGAACAACCCAGGGGGTGACCCAGTGCGATCGCTCCGCCGTTCAGGTTGACCTTCTCATCCATTACATCCAGCAGCTTGAGATCCTTCAGCACCGGCAGGGACTGCCCGGCAAAGGCCTCGTTGAGCTCCCAGAAATCAATGTCGTCGATGGTCAGCCCGGCCCGCTTCAGGGCCTTCCTGGTGGCCGGAACCGGACCGTAGCCCATGATGGCCGGATCCACGCCGGCAACCGCCATACCGCGGATTCTGGCAATCGGAGTCAGGCCCAGGTCCTGCGCCTTCTCGGCGGACATCAGCAGCATGGCAGCCGCGCCATCGGTCAGCTGTGACGAGGTTCCGGCTGTGACGGTGCCATTCTTCGGGTCGAAGGCCGGCTTCAGCTGGCCCAGTGACTCCGCGGTGGTTTCCGGACGAATGGTTTCATCGTCCTCGATCAGCTTCACGAAGCCGTTCTCGTCATGACCCTCGATGGGCACGATTTCGTTCTTGAAGCGGCCTTCCACGGTCGCTTCGTGGGCCTGGCGATGGGAGCGTGCGCCAAACTCATCCTGCTGCTCCCGGCTGATGCCATGCATCTTGGCCAGCATTTCCGCGGTCAGACCCATCATATTGGATGCCTTGGCGGAATACTTGGACGATGCCGGATTGTGGTCGAACCCCTCGGTCATGGGGACATGCCCCATGTGCTCGACACCACCGATCATGAATACATCACCGTTGCCGGTCATGATGGCCTGGGCCGCAGTATGGATCGCGCTCATGGACGAGCCGCAGAGGCGGTTGACAGTCTGGGCACCGGTTTCATGGGGCAGACGGGTGAGCAGGGAGATGTGGCGCGCCACGTTGAAACCCTGCTCCTTGGTCTGGTTCACACAGCCCCAGATCACGTCCTCCACGTCCTTGGGGTTCAGTTTCGGGTTGCGGTCCAGCAATGCTTCAATCAGTGCCGCCGACAGGTTCTCGGCGCGAACATTGCGGAAGCAGCCGTTCTTGGCGCGACCCATCGGAGTCCGCACGCAATCCACTACCACAACGTCTCTCGGATTAAGGCTCATAGATCTTTCTCCGTTCGGAATAGGGTTCAACCGAAGAACTTTTCGCCGTTCTTGGCCATGTCACGCAGCTTCTCGGTCGGGTGGTACAGCGGACCCAGATCTGCATACTTGTCTGCCAGCTCGACGAATCTGTCGACGCCCATGTCATCGATGTAGCGCAAGGCGCCACCGCGGAACGGAGGGAAGCCGATGCCGTAGATCAGGCCCATATCCGCATCCGCCGGTTCTTCGACAATGCCATCCTCCAGGCAGCGAACGGTTTCCATGCACAGCGGGATCATCATCCGGGCGATGATGTCCTCGTCGGAAAGGTCTTTTCTTTCCTTGACCACAGGCTCAAGCAGTTTGTAGGTTTCCTCATCTACCACCTTCTTCTGCTTGCCTTTTCTGTCTTCCTCGTAGGCGTAGAAGCCCTTGCCATTCTTCTGGCCGTAACGCTTGTGCTCGTACATCACGTCGATGGCGGATTCCCAGTCGGTCTTCATCCGGTCCGGGAAGCCTTCGGCCATTACTTCGTTGGCATGCTTGCCCGTATCCATGCCGACAACGTCCAGCAGATAGGCCGGACCCATGGGCCAGCCAAAATTTTCCATGACCTTGTCCACCCGCTGGAAATCAGCACCGTCGCGGACCAGGCCGGCAAAGCCGCCGAAGTACGGGAACAGGACCCGATTCACCAGGAAGCCGGGGCAGTTGTTGACCACGATCGGCGTCTTGCCCATGGCCTTGGCGTAGGCCACGGTGGTGGCAATAGCCCGGTCGCTGGTTTTCTCACCGCGGATAACCTCAACCAGTGGCATCATGTGTACCGGATTGAAGAAATGCATGCCGCAGAAATTCTCCGGCCGCTTCAGGTTCTTGGCGAGGGTATCGATGGAAATGGTCGAGGTGTTGGAAGTAATGATGGTATCTTCGGAAACCTGGTCTTCCACTTCCCGCAGCACCGAGTCCTTGACCTTCACGTTCTCGACCACCGCTTCGACAACAATGTTGACGTTGCTGAAGTCGCCATAGGTCAGGGTCGGACGGATGTTGTTGAGGGCGTCAGCCATCTGCTCGGGCTTCATCTTGCCCTTGGCGACCCGCTTGCTGAGCAGCTTCTTGGCTTCTTTCAGACCCAGACCGATGCCGTCCTCGTTGATGTCCTTCATCAGGATGGGGGTGCCCTTGTAGGCGGACTGGAAAGCAATACCGCCCCCCATGATGCCGGCACCCAGAACCGCCGCCTGTTTGACGTCAGCCGCTTCCTTTTCCCACTTCTTGGCCTTGGTCTTGAGCTTCTGGTCGTTCAGGAACAGGCCAACCAGACAGGCCGCCACGTTGGTCTTGGCCATCTTGGCGAAACCCTTGGCCTCCACTTCGATCGCTTTGTCGCGGGTGAGACTGGCGTGCTTCTGCATCACCTTGATAGCCTCAACCGGCGCCGGGTAGTTCTTGCCGGCCTGACCGGCCACGAAACCCTTGGAGGTTTCAAAGGCCATCATGCTTTCCATATTGTTCAGCTTGATCCTGCCTTTCTTTTCCTCGCGACGGGCCTGGTAGTCCAGCTTGCCACTGTTGCACTGATCGATGATGGCCCGTGCCGCGTCCATCAGCTTACCCGCCTCGACGACGGCATCAACGGCACCCACTTTCAGGGCCTTGTCGGCACGGTTTTCCGAGCCCATGCAGATCCATTCGATGGCGTAATCGACACCGACCAGACGGGACAGGCGAACGGTGCCGCCAAAACCCGGGAAGATGCCCAGCTTGACTTCCGGTAGCCCGACTTTCGCCTTGCTGTCCATTACCCGGTAGTCGGTGGCCAACCCCATCTCGAAGCCGCCGCCCAGCGCCATTCCATTAATGCACGTAACGGTGGGAAAAGGCAGATCCTCGATGTCATTGAACACTGCATTGGCGGTGAGGTTGTTGTTGATCAGCTCGTCCTCGGGGCCGGCAAAGAGGTCAGTGAACTCGCCAATGTCGGCACCAACAATAAAGCTGTCCTTGCCACTGGTTACCACCAGACCCTTCAGGTTGCCCTGCGCCTTCAACTTGTCGGTTGCGGCACGCAGTTCCTCAATGGTGAGGCGGTTGAACTTGTTGACTGACTCGCCCTGCAAGTCAAAGTTCAGCTGTGCGATTCCGCCTTCGATCTCTTTAACCGTGATGGCTTTACCTTCGTAAATCATCAACTGATCTCCAGTCTGTGTTAATGGCTGCGACCTGCTCCGACAGGGTCGGTATCGGTGCGACAGCGGATTTTCGGTCACTGCCCGAGAGCTCGGATCTAAAATTCATACAGTCGTTTGAATCCGGGAGGGCACACCATGAGAAAAAAAGGCGATTTTGTCAATGCATTTGTGATTGCCAACACCGACAATTACCGAGGAGGCGGCTTTAAGAACACCCCCTAAGCCGTCGCCATAACTGCAAAATTTCGTGAAATGCGGGAACAGTGTCGCAATCTGTAACAAACCGCTTGATCGGCCCTAACGCTTAATTTAGCTTTGTGATGAGGATCCCGTCCGATCGAATAATAAAGCGCCTGACCACGGAGTAACACCCGATGAACAACATTCGCCTCCACGTCCATTCCATGCTGGCTGCAGTGGTTCTGCTGCTGGCCGGGGCCCTACCGGCATCCGCAGCCGATGAGGGGGCCCTGTTCCTTGAGCAGCTGCACGAATTCCGCCTGAACAACTTCATGGCCCTGAGCACCTACTACCGCTATAGCGCCACCGACGACCCCACGGCCGAAGGGGTCATCAAGCAGCACATGGGTGAAGCGACGACCAACCTTCAGGCGGTGGCGGAAAGCGGTGCCAACGTACTTACCCCCGACCAGATCAAGACCCTGAGATCAGAATTCGCCACCTTCAGCGAACTCATGGCCCAGAACGTCAGCGACGTCACTGAAATCGGCTACCCTGATCTGAGACTGGTTGGTGAGATGGCAAACCAGGCGGTCAAGATGAGCAACGTCGCCGAGGAACTCTACACCCAGGCCCGCGAAAGTTCCCAGACGCCCATCAAGCCCCAGGTGGAAACCGCCCGTTCCGCTTCCATTCTCATGGCCCAGATGCTGTCCCGTTACGCGGCCAGGTCCTACAGCCCGGTGACACAGACGTTCCAGGGCGCCGCAGGCCTGGTTCCACTGGATGAGCAGGCCCGTCAACTTGATGCGCTGATCAGTGAATTTGTCAATTCAGCCGGCCAGGGCCCGTTGAGTGAGACCGTATCGGAAATCGAATCCAAGTGGCGCTTCATCCGCGAATCCTACATCAATTACACCGAGAAGAATGTGGTTTTCGTGATTGAACGGTATTCCCGCTCCATCCTTCAGGAACTCGATACTGCCATGTCAGTGCTCCGCTCCGCCTGATTACTGCCAGGCGACCACCTGACAACGGGTCACCTCATGGTGGCCCGTTTTCGTTTTATTGACCGCCATCAGTTTACACTTGGCAAAAATCCCCTAAAGTATTAACTATACTCTGAAAACCCGGAGCCTTTCCCGTCGCTACCAGGCCGGCAGGATGGCTCCGAGTTCTTTGATCACTCCAGGGGCAACCGGCCCCGGAGCCGGACGTTCACGCCCACCCTTCGGACATGGAGATGTGCAGATATGTCAGCGTACAGCAAAATTCTGGTCGCGATTGACCTGACGGAAGAAGCTCCGCAGGTTCTGAAAAAAGCCCTCGCCCTCAGCGAGCAGCACGGCGCCAAGCTGATACTGGCCCACGTTGTCGAGCCTGTGGGATATGCCTATGGCGGCGATATCCCGATGGACCTGAGCGAACTCCAGGACCAGCTGGATAAGGCTGCCCGGGAGCAGCTTGGCAAATATGGAAAGGAATACGGTATCAGCGAGGATGATCAGATCGTCACGGTTGGTCGGCCGGAGTCGGAGATCCACCAGCTTAGCGAAGATTACGGGGTGGATCTGGTGGTCGTCGGCAGTCACGGTCGCAAGGGCTTCCAGCTGCTGCTCGGCTCGACCGCCAATGGTGTGCTGCATGGTGCCAAGTGCGATGTGCTGGCCGTGCGTATACACTGACCCGGGGATAGCGTCCCGTTTGGTTGGTTGGTTCGCTGATCTACTGAGCCACTGAGAGCCAGGGTGCTCCGTTGCCATTCAGGCTTCCGGAGCACCGGTTCCCCCCTATTCGCCGGACCGCATTTCCTCCAGCTCCACCCAGCGACTCATCACCTCCTCAAGCTTTGTCTCCGCGACGGCCAGTTCTTCCAGCTTGGCATTGACCTTATCGGTGTCCTGTTGGTAGAAGTCCGGTCCTGACACTTCCCCGTTCAGGGCCTCAATCCGGTTTTCCAGCTCTTCAATCAACCCTGGCAGCTGCTCCAGCTCACGTTTCAGCTTGTAACTCAGTTTGACCGGCCTGGCGGGCGCTGCCGCGGACGGGGTCTCGGAGGCGGGCGCAGACCGAGTTGCGGAACTGCCACCGGATGCCGGGGTCACCGATTTCTTCCCCGCCCCCCCAGTTGCCTGCTCGGTGGGAAAGCGTCCGCCCTGGCGCCGCCAGTCCGTGTAACCGCCCACGTATTCCCGCACGGCGCCCGATCCATCCAGGAAGAGAGTATCCGTGGCGATGTTGTCCAGAAATTCCCGGTCGTGACTGATCACAATGACCGTGCCGGCAAAATCCACAAGCCGGGCCTCGAGCAATTCCAGGGTTTCCACATCCAGGTCATTGGTGGGTTCATCGAGTACCAGGATGTTGGCCGGTTTGCTGAAAAGTTTGGCCAGCAACAGACGCGCCCTTTCGCCGCCGGAGAACACCCGTACCGGGGAGCGGGCCCGCTCCGGAGAAAACAGGAACTCCTGGAGGTACCCCAGAACGTGTTTCTGCTGGCCGTTGATCTCAATGAACTCGCGGCCTTCGGAAAGATTGTCCAGGGCGTTGCGCTCAAGATCCAGCTCGCCACGTAGCTGGTCGAAGTACGCCACCTGCCGGTTGGTACCCAGGCGGATACGACCCTCTGTTGGTTCGAGATCTCCCAGCAGCAGCCGCACAAGCGTTGTCTTGCCCGTGCCGTTCTCGCCCACCAGGCCGATCTTGTCACCCCGCAGAACGGTGATATTCAGGTCGCGGATGATCTCCCGGCCATCCGGGTAACGGAAGCCAGCATCCTTGGCATCCACCACCAGCTTGCCGGAGCGCGATGCGTCTTCCACCGAAAAGCTCGCGGTTCCGACACGCTCACGGCGCTGCTGACGTTCTTCCCGCATGGCCCTGAGCGCCCTCACCCGGCCCATGTTCCGGGTACGACGCGCCTTGATGCCCTGCCGGATCCAGGCCTCCTCCTGTTTCAGGCGCTTGTCGAACAGCGCATTCTGACGCTCTTCCTCCTCCAGCGCTTTTTCCTTGAGTTCAAGGTACTTATCGTAACTGGCCGCGAAACTGACAAGGTGTCCTCGATCCAGCTCGACAATCCGGGTCGCCATACGACGGATAAACGCCCGGTCGTGGGAGACAAATACAATGGCTCCGCGGAATTGCGACAGAGCCTCTTCCAGCCAGGCGATGGCGGGCACGTCCAGATGGTTGGTGGGTTCGTCCAGCAGCAGGATATCCGGCTCCACCACCAGGGCGCTGGCCAACAGAACCCGTCTCTGCCAGCCACCGGAGAGGGTGTTCAGGGTCTGGTCCGGGTCGATGCGGTATTGCTCAAGAATGGTGTTCACCTTCTGGTCAAGGCGCCAGCCATCAAGTTCCTCGAGCCGTTCCTGAACTTTCATCATGCGATCCAGGCTCGCCTCATCCACCTGCTGGGACAGGTGGTGGAACTCGCTCAGCAATTCGCCGGTTTCGGGGAAAGCGCCAGCCACCACCTCGTAGGCCGTGCGGGTGTCATTGGAGGGCAGGTTCTGAGGCAACACCGCAAGCCTTGCGCCCGCGTCCAGCCGCACTGAACCGGCGTCCGGCGTCACTTCGCCGCTGATGATCTTCAGCAGGGTCGACTTGCCCTCGCCATTCCGGCCGAGAAGGCAAACGCGCTCGCCGGAGTCGATGGTGAGGGAGGCCCCATCCAGCAGCGGCTGCATGCCATAAGCGAGCGAAATATCTTCCAGGTTGAGCAATGGCATTAAAGGTCTGACTCCTTGGTGTCAAGAACAGTGATGGGGTCGCCCACGGAAATTGCGCCGCTTCCCCGATAAACCGCATTTACGCCGAACAGCACGCCATCCGGCGATGTCCGGAACGCAGCCAGGGTCTTCAGGGGCTCGCCGTCGCGGGCCCTGGCCCCGGTGTCCGGATCGACAGTGGTCATGTTACAGCGGCTGCAGGGCTTGACCAGATCCAGGGTCACGCCAGCGATGGAAAGCTGCCGCCAGTGGTCCTCGGCCCAGGCATCAGCCCCCTCGACGACGATATTGGGCCGGAAGCGGCGAATATCGGCGGGCCTGGGCAGCCGCCGGTTCAGATCCGCCAGGGAGGCCATATTGGTAACCAGAAACGGAAATCCATCAGCGAAACTCACGGGATGGCGGTCTCCAAGCCCGTCGTGACATGCCAGCCGGGTCGTATCCTCCGGCATGTACACAAACTCCACCTCTAACCCCAGAAAGCGCGATAATGCCTCCCCTGCCCCTGGTTCTGCCTGTCGTGCTTCCACTGCGTCCTTCCAGACCGTCACACTGCGGGTCATGGCGTCCTCCACGAGGGGAAAGCGGCCTTCCCCCGGCACCGTAATCCAGACACCATCCCCGCCAAGACTACAGCTGACCCGGGCCAGGGTCGGGTGTTTGCGCTGGGTAACAAACCGTCCATCGGCACCGACAATCATCCAGCGGCGGTCGCCGGCCGGTCCAAAGCGGTCGAGACAGAGGGAATCCGTGGCAACCCCCGGCAGGGACTTCACCGGATAGTAATAAAGAGCCGCTATTTTCATGGGGACACCGAGGTATGGGCAAAGCATTCAACAGGACGCGGGCCAGTATACTGAACCTGGGAGCCAGAAACGAAAAAACCCAGCCACAGGGGCTGGGTTTCCGGAATCTGGAGCGGGAAACGAGACTCGAACTCGCGACCCCAACCTTGGCAAGGTTGTGCTCTACCAACTGAGCTATTCCCGCGGGTCTGTCAGGAGGCGTTGCTCCTCAACGGCTGCGTATTCTACCCATTCCGTCCCCGGCGTCAACACCCTGCCGTAAAAAATTAACCCTGCCCGTAACTGGCGCCTCCTCCCTCGAGATACTGCTGCTCCTCAGGCGTGGACCGGCGTTTCAGAGCGCGGTTGCGATGGGGAAAACGACCGAACCGCTGGATGATCTGGCGGTGGTCCCTGGCGGACTGCAGAAAGCTTTCCAGGAATGCGCCCAGCGGCCCGTCTTCCGAAGCGGCAAGCCTTTCGTACAGCTCGACAGAGCGGTCCTGATGCTCGAGTTTTTCAGCATGCTGCAGCGGCATATAGAAGAAAGCCCGCTGAATGGCCACCAGGCGGTGGTCAACCCCTGCACCGAGCCCCTCCAGACACAGGCTCGCCGCCTGTCGGTCGTTGGAAAACGCGAGTTCGCCACCACGATATATATGGCGCGTGAACTGATCCAGCAGAAGGATCTCCGCGAGCCTGCCACCAGGCTCCTGACGCCAGTGCTCGAGGCCGTTTTCCGACGCAAACAGGACCATGGAGATAAACCGCCTGCGGATTTCCTGATCGAAGGCCCGACTGGAGCGAAACCAGCGCTCCCGGTGCTCCCGGTCAGGGAGACCATATTCGTCCAGGGGACCGAACCAGAAATCCAGAAGCTCATGCCATGCGAACATACAGTAGTCCCAAATCGGTTTCTTACGCCACGGTCGCGGGACAGGGTCATGACCCTTCGACCGGATTGTTAGCAGCAGACGGGACACAGTTATACACTGAACCGAGCAACAGCCAAAGGAGCACAAAACCGGATGACCGCACCCACACGGATTCTCTTACTGGCCCACGGCAGCAGCGACCCTCGCTGGTGCCAGACCTTTGAAGCCCTGGCCGCGCCTACCCTCAGAACGCTGCCGGAGGCCCGGGTTGCCTACATGGAACTGGCCGAACCGTCACTCGAGGCAGAAGTGGAAAAAGCGGCGGCCGAAGGGGTGACCCATATCAAGGTGGTGCCGCTGTTCCTGGCCGTGGGACGTCATCTTCGCAAGGACGTGCCCGCCATGCTGGAAGACTATCGTGAACGTTTTCACGTGGAGGTCGAGCTGTTGCCGCCAATTGGGGAGGATCCGCGCCTTGGCGAGGCTCTCAAGGACATTGTTTCAGACACACTGAAAGCCTAGTGCCCCTTGACACCCATGTCCCGGGCAGGACATCAATGATCGTTCCAGGAGGATAATCATGGGCGAGAAACGCGTACTGATCACCGGCGGAACCGGTTTTATCGGCAGGGTACTCTGCCAGGAACTGCTGAAGAAAGGCCACGAACTTCACGTGCTCAGCCGGCGCCCGGGCGATGAGGTACGGGCCATCTGCGGCCGGGTCACCCCCGTTCCAGAGATGGCGAGAGTGGCCGAAGGGCCATCCTTTGACGGGGTCATTAACCTGGCCGGCGCCGGTATCGCCGAGAAGCGGTGGTCCGAAAGCCGCAAGGAGGTGCTCAGGGACAGTCGCATCGCCCTTACCCGCGAGCTTGTCAGCGCCCTGCTGCGAAACGACCGGTTACCCGAGGTGATGGTGTCCGGTTCCGCCGTGGGTTTCTACGGCGCCCAGGGGGATAACAGGGTCACCGAGGAGACATCCCCTAATCCGGAGTTTACCCATGAGCTGTGCAAGGACTGGGAAAATGCGGCAGCCCCACTGAGAGACAAGGAGGTAAGAGTGGCCTGGTCACGGACAGGCCTCGTGGTGGGCCGTGATGGTGGCTTTCTGGAGCGGATGGTGCTGCCCTTCAAATTCGGGCTCGGAGGTCGTATCGGGAACGGCCGGCAGTTCATGCCATGGGTCCACCGGCAGGATGTGGTGAACGCCCTGATCTGGATGCTGGAAACACCTTCCGCCTCCGGTCCCTACAACGTGGTCAGCCCCAACCCGGTGACCAACCGGACCTTTACCTCGACCCTGGCCAGAACACTGGGTCGGCCGGCCTTCTTCCCGGTGCCGGCCCCGGTTCTCAAGCTGGCCCTTGGCGAAATGGCCCGCCTTCTGCTGACGGGGCAGCGTGCCATACCACAACGCCTACAGGATCAGGGATTCGAGTTCCAGTATCCAGAACTTGAGCCCGCCCTGAAGCAAGCCCTTGGAAAATCGGAGTAAAAGGGTCGCAATGCCGACACGAATTTTTTCGGAAAACGGCTTGACACCTCAGGGCCGCATTCTTAATATACGCGCCACCTCGACGAGGCAATGGTTCAGAGAAATGCGTCCCCTTCGTCTAGTGGCCTAGGACTCCGCCCTTTCACGGCGGCAACGGGGGTTCGAACCCCCCAGGGGACGCCACTCTTTAACGACCATGATGGCTGTCATGTTTACCCGCACCGGCTGCCTTCTTTTTCGCATCCCAGACCACGAAAGCGCCCACGGCGGCCATAAAGCCAACCATCAGCAAAACGGTTCCAACCCCGGCAATCACCACAGTGTCCATGTACATGGCTTCACTCCTCATTTGTCACATCTGAACTGACTTCTGTAATTTCAGACTACGCCTGAGTGCCAGAACCCGTCTTGACCTGCATCAAAGGCCTGGCGTCCCGGACCAATATCGGTTTTTTCGTAGCTTTTCCGCACTTTGCAGGGCAACGGATGGAACATCCTGCTATAGTCTGCAGAGGAAATGGGCGACCATGTCGTAGCCGGCTCTCGTTCGCCGGATCCGGTCTGCAAACCAGATCGCCATGCCGCCCGGGCCCAATCAAATCCATCCAGGAAGCCGGACAGACAACGGCATGCTCAGCCTCTTTTCGCGCCTAAAGCAGTTCCGCCAGGGGTCGCCATTGTCGTTCCGCCTGCTCGCCTATATCCTCCTGTTCAGCTCCGCGTTCACCCTGATTGCCACGGGCATCCAGATCTACGGTGATTTTCGCAAGGACCTCGCGGCGATAGAGGAGCGATTCGAGGTGGTGGAAACCAGCTATTCGTCGAGCCTCGCACGGAGCCTCTGGGCACTTGACCAGAATCTGCTTCAGGTCCAGCTGGAGGGCATTCTGTCCCTGCCGGATATCGTTCACCTCCGCCTGCGGATCTATCCGGACTCAGAGCTGGTGATCGGCGACAGGCCTGAGCGTGACGCAGCCATCCGCCAGCATTCCTTCGAGATCACCCATGACGGTACGCTCCAGACCGAACTCGGGGAGCTCACCATCACCGCCTCGCTCGCCCGTACCTACCAGGAGCTGGAAAGAAAGATCTGGGTGATACTGACCACCCAGTTCCTGAAGACCTTTCTTATCTCCATTCTGATTGTCTGGATCTTCCGGCATCTGGTTACCCGGCACCTGACCAGGATGGCGAACTATGCCCGGGATTTTTCCCTGCAGAGCCTGGACTCCCCCCTGACCCTGGACCGTCCCGATACACGACGTCATCGTAGGGATGAACTTGGCCAGGTCACCGAGGCGTTCAACCACATGCGTCAGCGACTGCGGGAGGACCTGTCACGCCAGGCCAGGGACGAGGCAGAGATCCGCAAACTCTCCAAGGCGGTGGAGCAGAGTCCCTCCTCGGTGATGATCTGCGATCGTCAGTGGCGGATCGAGTTCGTCAACCAGAAGTTCACCCAGCTCACCGGTTATGCAGCGGCCGATGTGCTCAACAAGCAACCAGGCGACCTTCCCATGGACGCCCGTGGCATGCGCGACAGCCAGCAGTTGTGGCAGACCATCCGCCTCCAGGTGCAGAGGGTCGGTGTCTGGCAGGGCGAGGTTCACAGCGTTCGGCGCAACGGTGATCGTTTCTGGGAACAGCTCGTGGTCACCGCCATCAAGGATGCCGATAGTCGTATCAGCAATTACCTGGTCGTGGGCGAGGACATCAGTATCCGCAAGCGCTATGAACAGCAACTGTTACGCCAGGCCAACTACGACATCCTGACCGGCCTGCCCAACCGCATGCTGGCGCTTGACCGGCTCAAGCTAGCGCTGGCGCAGGCTCACCGGGAGTCCACCCAGGTCGGGGTCATGTTCCTGGACCTGGACAACTTCAAGCACATCAACGATACCCTGGGCCATGACGCTGGTGACCATCTGCTGGTCGAGGCTGCCCGCCGTGTCTCGGCCTGCCTGCGGGGAACCAGCACCGTCGCCCGCCTTGGTGGCGATGAGTTCCTGGTGGTGCTGCCCGGGCTGAAGGAGCCCCAGGGAGCGGAGATGGTGGCAGACCGGATACTGAAGGCCTTCGGCCCTCCTTTCCTGCTGAGTGGGCAGGAGGTGTTTGTCACGACCAGCATCGGTATTGCCATCTATCCAACGGACTCTGACAACACCGGCACTCTGCTCCAGCATGCGGATGCCGCCATGTACGAGGCCAAGCACAAGGGCAAGAGTTCCTGGGAACGGTTCGCCCCGGCCATGAAGGAGGTCTCCCACGAACGGCTGCAGATGGAATCACGCCTGCGCCGGGCCCTGGAGCTGGATGAATTCGAACTCTGGTACCAGCCCATCGTGGAAACCCAAACCGGCCGGGTTACCGGCGCGGAAGCGCTACTGCGGTGGAAAAGCCCCGCCATGGGGCTGGTAATGCCGGACCGGTTCATTCCGCTTGCGGAGGAGACCGGCATGATCATACCCATTGGCCGCTGGGTGCTGGAACAGGCCTGTGCGGCAATGGGGCGCGTGGAGCAGGCCACCGGCCTTGCCCTGAACATTTCGGTGAACGTCTCCCCCCGCCAGTTCCGTGACCCGGAGTTCGTGGCCACGACCCTGCAGACGCTGGCGGACACCGGCATGGATCCGCAACGGGTGGAACTGGAAATCACGGAACGCCTGATCCTGGACAACACCATCGAGACGGCCGCCATACTGAACCAGCTGGATACGGCCGGCCTGCGACTCTCGGTGGACGATTTCGGCACCGGCTTCTCGGCCCTCAGTTATCTTAAAAGCTACCCTTTTGATACGCTGAAGGTCGACAAATCCTTTATAGCGGATGTGCTGGTGTCGGTGGATGACGCCTCACTGGTGCGGGCCATCATTACCATGGCCCACAGCCTCAACCTGAGGGTCATTGCGGAAGGGGTCGAGGAAGACGGCCAGACGCGCTTCCTTCAGGATCTGCGCTGCGATTACGCCCAGGGCTACTTCTACAGCCGGCCCGTGCCGGAAGCCGAATTCCTGGACTGGTTACGCGCCAGCCCGAGAGGCATGGACAACTGACCCGGTCCGCCGGGCCGATGGTGGATCAACCCTCCGAAGTCTGGCTGGCATATCATTCTCATGACCAACGGCAACAGGAAACGATGACCCATGGACGATCAGATCCTCGTCATAAACTGTGGCAGTTCCTCCGTCAAAATGGCCATCTTCAGCGAACAGGGTGAGCAATTGCACTCAGCACTGGCCGAACGCCTGGGCCAGTCCGGGGCCCGTCTGGTTCCCGATCAGGGGGAACCGGTCGCCCTGGCGGACAACGCCGGGCACCGGGAGGCACTGGAGACCAGCATCCGCTGGTTCCGGGACCAGGGTTATCTCGACGCGCCGGTTGCCATCGGGCACCGGGTGGTCCACGGCGGCGAGGCCTTTCACGGAGCGGCCCTGCTGGACGAGCGGGTGATACAGGCCATCGAGGAGTGCTCGAGTCTGGCACCGCTGCACAATCCCGTTAACCTCGCCGGGATTGAAGCGGCCAGGGAACTGTATCCGGGCGTACCCCAGGTGGCAGTATTCGATACTGCCTTCCATCAGACCCTTCCCCGGCATGCCTGGCTGTATCCTGTCCCACGCCGCTTCTATGACGACTGGGGTGTTCGCCGTTATGGCTTTCATGGCACCAGCCATCAGTACATGGCCGAGCAGGCGGCCGACCGGCTCGGCAAGACCGTGGCCCAGACCTCCATCATCTCGACGCACCTGGGCAATGGCTGCAGTATCACCGCCATTCGCAACGGCGAAAGCGTTGACACCAGTATGGGCCTGACGCCTCTGGAGGGCCTGGTCATGGGCACCCGCAGCGGCGACGTGGACCCCGGGCTGTTCGACTTCCTTGCCGGCAAGGGCATCGAGGCTGACGAGACCCACAGGCTGCTGAACCGGGAGAGCGGCCTTCTGGGCCTTTCCGGCACCACCAGCGACATGCGCAACCTGCTCAGGGAGGCCGACGCAGGCAATCAGGACTGCCAGGACGCATTCGAGGTTTTCTGCTTCCGCCTGGCCCGTTACATCGGGGCGATGATGGTCTCTCTTGAGACCCTGGATGCCCTTGTCTTCACCGGGGGCATCGGCGAGAACAGCGACCGGGTGCGGGCCCGGACTCTGGAACACCTCATCCTGCCCGGTTTTGTCATGGACGAAACTGCCAACCGGGACCACGGCCGTGACACAAACGGTCGTATCGACGCTCCCGAAAGCCGGTTTGCGATACTGGTAATCCCCACCCGGGAGGAGGCAGTGATTGCCCGGGAAGCCGCCACGGTGGCCGCTGAGCGCGCCCGTGACAAGAACATGAGCAACTAAAGGAGCACCCATGGCCAAGAGCCTGTTTGTCGCCCCAACCGAACTGGACAGTGGACTCACCTCGGTTTGTCTCGGCCTGCTGCGGGCACTCGACCGGGTCGGAGTCAGGGTCGGATTCTACAAGCCGGTAAGCCAGCCGCCCCGCTCCAATGCCGGCAGGGGGGGCGAGGATTCGTCGGTGCCTTTCGTGAAAGCTCGCTCGGACCTCGACCCGCCAACGCCGATCCCCCTGAAGGAAGCCCAGAACCTGCTTAATCGGGGCAAGTCGGATGAGTTCATGGAAGATATGGTGGGGCGCTTCCAGACCGTAGCCAGGGACGTCGACGTGGTAATCGTGGAGGGCCTGGTACCGGACCGGAGCGAAGCCTATACCGCCCGCATGAATGTGGAAATGGCCCGCAATCTCGGCTCGGACGTCATCCTGGTCTGCAGTCCGGGTCAGCGGTCCTGCAAAGAGCTGGACGAATGGCTGGATTTTTCATCGCGCCTGTTCGCGGACCCGGAAGATCCGGATGTCATCGGGGTTGTGCTCAACAAGGTCGGCGAGCCCGAGCACTCCGGCTTCCTGCCGACCTTCAGCAAGCCCACACCGGCCGACGTTCCCGACTACGCCTCTGACTGCAGGATCTTCCGGGCCGAGCGACTCTGTCTGCTGGGCATCATCCCGTGGCAACCGGATCTGCTGGCCCCGAGGATATCGGATATCGCCCGGGAATTGCCGGCGGATATTCTCCATGAGGGGGACATCGAAACCCGTCGCGTCCAGAAGATTTCCGTGTGCGCCCGCACCATACCCAATATGATCGACACCCTTCGCCCGGGTACGTTGCTGGTTACCCCCGGCGACCGTGAGGACATCCTGGTCACGACCGCGGTCGCAGCCCTCAACGGCGTGCCCCTGGCGGGAGTGCTGCTGACCGGCGGCCTTATGCCGGACCCGCGCACCATCGACCTCTGCCGGCGCGCGCTGGCCACCGGTTTGCCGGTGCTGCACACTGATAACAATACCTACGAAACTGCCCATGGTCTGGCCAACCTGCCCGGGGCCGTGCCCGCCGATGACCCGGATCGCATTGAGAAGGTGATGGAGGCGGTTGCCTCGCGCCTGGACGCCGACTGGCTTCAGGACCACCTGCGGGTGCAACGGCGTCGAAGGCTGTCGCCCCCGGCTTTCCGCCACCAACTGTCGCAGCTGGCGCGGGAGGCGAACAAGCGCATTGTACTTCCCGAGGGCAATGAGCCGCGGACCGTTCAGGCAGCCATCATCTGCACCCAGCGGAAGCTGGCCCGCTGTATACTGCTCGGCGAATACGACGAGATCGAGGCGGTGGCGGAATCCCAGGGCCTGACCCTGCCCGAGGAACTGGAAATTATCGACCCGGCGGAGGTCCGCGACCGCTACGTCGACCCCATGGTGGAGCTGCGCAAGCACAAGGGCCTCGCCCCGGACATGGCGAAGGCGATGCTGGAGGATAACGTCGTGCTGGGCACAATGATGGTGGCCGAGGGCGAGGCCGACGGCCTAGTGTCGGGCGCTATCCATACTACCGCAAACACCGTGCGCCCCGCCCTGCAACTCATCAAGACCGCGGACACAGCGAAGGTGGTGTCCTCCGTCTTCTTCATGCTGCTTCCGGAACAGGTGCTGGTTTACGGCGACTGCGCCATCAATCCCGATCCCAACGCCGAGGAACTGGCCGACATCGCCATTCAGAGCGCCGATTCGGCACGGGCCTTCGGGGTCGAGCCCGCGGTTGCCATGATCAGCTACAGCACTGGTAGCTCCGGCAGCGGGGAGGACGTGGAAAAGGTTCGGGAAGCGACCCGCATCGCCCGGGAACTGCGACCGGATCTGCTGATTGATGGCCCGCTCCAGTATGATGCCGCTGCCAACGCCGACGTCGGTCGCAGCAAGGCGCCGGACAGTGAGGTGGCCGGCAAGGCCACAGTGTTCATCTTCCCGGACCTGAATACCGGCAACACCACCTATAAGGCGGTTCAGCGCAGCGCCAACGTGGTGAGCATAGGCCCCATGCTGCAAGGCCTGAGAAAGCCGGTCAATGATCTGTCCCGGGGGGCCCTGGTGGACGATATCGTTTTCACCATCGCCCTCACCGCGGTGCAGGCCCAACAGGCCGAGAGTCAGTCCGGGGACTGAATCGCTGGGGTTTCCCGCCCCTGCAGCCACAAGAAAAGAAAGGCCCGCTTTGCGGGCCTTTCTGTCATTCGTTACTTCTTTTTGCTCTTCATGCGGGTTTTTTTCACTGGCCGGCCCCGCTTCAGATCGTTGTCCTTCTTGACCTTCTGCCGGGGCGTCATCCGGTTGACCCGATTGGCAAAGGGGTTTTCCCCCGAGCGGAACTCGAAGCGGATGGGAGAGCCCTTCACCTTCAGTACCTTACGGAAGGTATTCTCCAGATAGCGCTTGTAGTCCCCCCCCAGTGCTTCAGTCTGGTTACCGTGGACAACGATGACCGGAGGGTTGGAGCCCCCCTGGTGGGCAAAGCGAAGCTTGATACGACGACCGTGAACCATGGGTGGCTGGTGCTGCGCCACCGCGTCCTGAAGAATGGCCGTCAGGCGGTTGGTGGGCCATTTTGCCATGGCCGACTCGTAGCAATCCTGGATGGAGTCATAGAGCAGTCCCACGCCGGAACCGTGCAGCGCGGAGATATAGTGCTTGTCCGCGTAGTCCAGGAAGTCCAGGCGACGGCGCACCTGCTCCTTCACACTGGCTCGCTCTTCCGGATCCATGCCGTCCCATTTGTTCACGGCAATCACCAGCGAGCGGCCCGAATCCAGCACGAAACCGATCAGGTGCAGGTCCTGATCCACCAGACCTTCCCGGGCATCGATCACCAGGATGACGACATGGGCATCCTCAATGGCCTTCAGGGTCTTGATGATGGAAAACTTCTCCACCACTTCCTTCACGTTCTTGCGACGGCGAACCCCTGCCGTGTCAATGAGGGTGTAGTCCTGACCCTGCCGCTCATAGGGGATGTACACACTGTCGCGAGTCGTGCCGGGCATGTCGTAGACCACCACCCGTTCCTCCCCGAGAAGCCGGTTCACGAGTGTGGATTTGCCCACGTTGGGACGGCCCACCACCCCGATCCGGATGCCTGGGTACCTGTCCGCACGGTCTTCCTCCGCTTCGTCCATCTCCGGCAGCAACAGCTCCAGCATGGAACGGATGCCCCGATTGTGGGCCGCGGCGATCATATAGACAGAATCAAAGCCCAGACCGTAAAAATCCGCGGCCGCAACCTCCGGGTCCTGGCCATCGGTCTTGTTCACCACCAGGTGGGCCGGCTTGCCGGAACGACGCAGGTGGTCTGCAATGATTTCATCGCCGGCGGTCAGGCCGGCACGGCCATCCACCAGGAACAGGACAATATCCGCCTCTTCCACCGCCTGCATGGACTGACGGGCCATCTCCGCGTCGAGACCCTCTTCCTCACCGGTCAGGCCACCGGTATCAATCACGATAAAACGGCGGCCCTCATAGTCCCCGTCACCGTACTTGCGGTCCCGGGTCAGGCCAGGAAAGTCCGCCACCAGCGCATCGCGGGAACGGGTCATCTGATTGAAAAGGGTGGACTTGCCGACATTGGGTCGGCCGACCAGTGCTATTACCGGTGTCATGCTTTCTCGTCTGGATCAGGCGCTAGTCGCGCGAATCATTAAGGGTGAATGCCGCCAGACGTCCGCTGTTGCCATAAACGATCAGACGATTCTCCCAGCGTACCATCGGGGCTCGGATACCCGCCTTGTCAAACCTGTTCTGGCCCTGAAACTGGCCGTCCTCCTGGGCAAGAATATGAAGATAGCCTTCATAGTCTCCCACCACCAGGAAGTCATCTATCGCGCTCGGAGCCGACAGCCGACGCCAGGAGAGCTCGTCCTGGGTCCATACCGGATCGAGGTTGCTGGCATCCAGGCCCACCAGATCGCCGTTGGCTTCGGCGATGAAAATCCTGCCAGGGCCCAGGGCCGGACTGTGGAACGTGGAAGTGGACCGACTCCAGATTTCCTGGCCGTTGCGCAGATCCACCAGCGCCAGCTTACCCTGGTAACCTGCCACCAGCGCGGCGCCCTCCACGATGACCGGCTCCGCGGTAACATCCACCAGTCGCTCCAGCTCGGTCCGACCGGAGGGTTCTCCCACCGTGTACTGCCAGA
This sequence comes from Marinobacter daqiaonensis, assembly GCF_900115285.1. GTDB lineage: Bacteria > Pseudomonadota > Gammaproteobacteria > Pseudomonadales > Oleiphilaceae > Marinobacter > Marinobacter daqiaonensis. The sequence goes on along the minus strand of NZ_FOYW01000001.1, from coordinate 266,563 downwards.
CCGGCTGCCCGCTGTCGGTCGACAGCGCCACCAGCCGCCCGTTGGCCAGCGAGATCAACGCCAGTTCCGAGCCCACCACCGGGGGCGCGGTGTCCCGGACCGACAGGGCCGGCGATGGCGCATCGAACTGCCACAGGCGCTCGCCGGACCGGGTATCCGCCGCCACGACCCTACCATCGATGGTCTGGGTCAGTACCAGGCTGCCATTCGACCTGGGCGGCGCAAGGACTTCATTGGGCATCCTCAGGCGCCAGAGTTCCTCGCCATCACGGCGATTGAGCGCCATCAGTTCGGCATCGGCCGTCACCACATACAGGTTGCGGCTGTCGCCACCGACACCAGCCATGATGGTTTCGCCCAGGGTACGGCGCCACCGGACCTCGCCGGTGGCCGGACCGACCGCAACGAGCTCGCCGTCAGCAGATACTGCGTACAGACTGCCGCCGACCACGGTTGGTCGCAGGTGAAGGTATTTGCCGTCGTAGCCGTCACCAACCTGCAGTGACCAGCGGGCTTCCAGGGAAACCGATGACACCACCTCAGGAACCGGGTCCGCTTCTTCGAAATTCTCGGTGGAACTACACCCCGCCAGTGCGAGTGCTGCCAGAGCAGCCACGGCGGCAGGGGCAAGGAAGGACTTGAGCCGCACGCCGCATGGCATCAGGCATCACCTCCGATTCCCAGATCATCGAGTTTCAGCTCGAGCAGACCCAGGCCACCATTTCCGGCGGCATTACGGGCCTTGAGGTAGGCCTCCTCGGCAGCGGCGCGGTCGCCATCAGCCAGCAGGATATCGCCCTCCAGCTCAGCGAGAATCGCTTCAAAGTCGCTGGGGTCGGAGGCGCCCCGGACGGTCGACAGCGCGTCGTCATACTGGCCGGCGCCATACTGGGCCCGTGCCAGGCGGGTACGAACGACCAGTGACAGGGCGGTCCCGGCCTCGGTCTGCTCCAGGGCCCAGCCCAGAGTCTCGGCAGCGGCTTCAGGGTCGTTGTCTGTCATCATCTGCTGATTGGCCAGCAGCATCATGGCATAAACCGCATAAGCGCTGTCTTCATGATTCTCACGGACCTGATTCGCCAGATAGGCAACGGTGTCCCGGTCTTCCTCGGTGGAGGCGGCGCCGGCGGCATCCAGTAACTGGTTGAAGGCACTGGCCGCCTCCGCCCTTTGCTGGGCCTGATGGTTCTGCCACGCCTGCCAGCCGAATACGATGGCCAGCGCCAGTGCAATACCGATCAGCAGCGAACTGCCGTTCTTTTTCCACCAGTTCTTGATGGCTTCAATCTGTTCTTCTTCGGTCCGCATCTCGGCCATGATGACTCCTGTGAGTATCCTTATCCTGTTAACGTATTATTTTCGGTGTTTGCCTGTCTGGCCCGCCAAACAGAGGGGACACTAGCCCTCAAGACGGGCGGCGATCTGGCGGCCGACGTCGTCCCGTGCCACCTGTTCCTGTTCCGCGTCTCGGCGAAGGTACTTGATGCCCACCACGCCTTCCCGCACTTCGTTCTCACCAATGACAACGGCAATCTCGGCGCCGCTGCGATCCGCCTTCTTCATCTGGCTCTTGAAGCTACCGCCGCCACAATGGGTGACGACAGTACGCCCCGGCAGCGCCGACCGCAATGTCTCGCTGATCCTGAAGGCTTCGGCCACGGCTGAATCACCCAGTGCCGTCACGTACACATCCGCATCGCTGTTGACCGTTGCCGGCACCAGTTCCAGAGTCTCCAGCAGCAGGACCAGACGCTCCATGCCCATGGCGAAGCCAACCGCGGCCGTGGGACGGCCACCCAGCTGCTCCACCAGGCCATCGTAACGGCCTCCGGCGCAAATGGTGCCCTGGGCACCGAGGCTGTCGGTAACCCATTCGAACACGGTCCTGCCGTAGTAATCGAGGCCGCGAACCAGGCGACTGTTAATGGTGTACTCCACCCCGGCGGCGTCCAGCATCCCGGTGAGCTGCTCGAAGTGTTCCCGGGACTCGTCGTCCAGGTAGTCGTCCAGGGAGGGCGCCTTTTCCAGGATCCGCTGGGTTTCCGGGTTCTTGGAATCGAGAATCCGCAGGGGGTTGGTCAGCAGGCGACGCTGGCTGTCCGGGTCGAGGTCCGACCGGAAGTCACCAAGATAATCCACCAGGGCCTGACGGTACTCGGCCCGGGCCTCGGAAGTGCCGATGCTGTTGATCTCCAGCCGCGCGTGCTCCATCAAACCCAGTTCCCGCCACAGGCGGGCGGTCAGGATCAGCAGCTCGGCATCGATGTCGGGGCCGTCCATGCCGAAACACTCCACCCCTACCTGGTGGAACTGCCGATACCGACCTTTCTGGGGCCGCTCGTGACGGAACATCGGCCCGGTGTACCATAACCGCCGGGTCTGATTGAACAGCAGACCGTGCTCCTCAGCCGCCCGCACGCAGCCGGCGGTGCCTTCAGGCCGCAAGGTAAGACTGTCACCGTTGCGATCCTCGAAGGTGTACATTTCTTTCTCGACGATATCGGTGACCTCGCCGATGGAGCGACGGAACAGCTCCGTGTGCTCGACCACGGGCATGCGGATTTCCTGGTAGCCATAGACGCCCAGGACATCACGGACTCTGGCTTCCAGAAACTGCCAGACCGGAGTCTGTTCGGGCAGGATATCGTTCATCCCGCGAATTGCCTGAATCTTAGCCAAGTTAAAACCTTTCTCGTTGAATTGACGGTCAGTGGACCCGGTTTACTGACCGGACTTCGCGATAATGGATTCTTCCTGTTGCTTGCGGCGGGCAACTTCTTCACGAATCAACCGTTCCAGATCATCGGTGAGGGTCGCGTTGACCAGCTTCTGATTGGGTTTGCCGGCAGCATAGAACAGGTTCTTCGGCGAGCCTCCGGTCAGACCAAGGTCGGCCACCTTGGCCTCGCCAGGGCCATTGACGATGCAGCCGATGATGGCCACATCCAGGGGAATATTGACGTCCTCCAGGCGGGCCTCCAGGTCGTTCACGGTCTGGATGACGTCGAAGTTCTGACGCGAGCAGCTGGGGCAGGCCACAAAATTGATGCCGTGGCTACGCAGGCGCAGGCTCTTGAGGATATCGTAGCCCACCTTGATTTCCTGAACGGGATCCGCCGCCAGGGAAACGCGAATGGTATCGCCGATGCCGTCCATCAGCAGCATGCCCAGACCAATGGAGGATTTCACGGTCCCGGAGCGGAAGCCACCGGCCTCGGTAATACCCAGGTGAAGAGGCTGCTCGATCTGATCCGCAATCTTGCGGTAGGCCGCCACGGTCATGAACACTTCAGAGGCCTTGAGGCTCACCTTGAAGTCCTGGAAGTCGTGACGGTCCAGGATGTCGATATGGCGCATCGCGGACTCCACCAGGGCCTCGGGGGTTGGTTCGCCGTACTTGCGCTGCAGTTCCTTTTCCAGGGACCCGGCATTGACACCGATACGAATGGGAATGCCCTTGTCCCGGGCCGCCCCGATCACCGCGCTGACCCGGTCCTCGCGGCCAATGTTGCCGGGATTGATGCGCAGGCAGTCAACGCCAAGCTCTGCCACCCGCAGGGCGATCTTGTAGTCAAAGTGGATGTCCGCGACCAGGGGGACGCTAACCTGTTGGCGAATCCGGCCAAACGCCTCGGCGGCGTCCATGCTGGGCACCGAGACCCGCACGATATCGGCGCCTGCCAACTGCAGTGCCTCGATCTGGGCAACAGTGGCGGCCACGTCGCGGGTTTCCGTGTTGGTCATGCTCTGCACGGTGATCGGTGCGTCGCCCCCGACAGGAACGTTGCCCACCATGATCTGCCGTGACTTGCGACGTTTAATAGGGGATTCGAGCTTCATAAACGGCCAAACCGATCTGAGTAAGTGAAAATGGTGCGCACCTGGTCACCCGGGGGCGCCCTTCCTGCCCGGTCCGGCCCTGTCACTGCGACAGGGTCAGAACTACCCGGTTGTTGCGGGCGGGGCGGGCCGAAAGATCAACGGGTTCCCCCCCGTACCTTACCGAGGAGACTGCGTCCACCGCACCGAAAACGACTCTCAGTGGACCCTCACCCGTTACATCGAGGGTTTCTCCCGCACGGCGAAGTTCGGCCACCAGGACCCGTCCGTTACTGTCCTGCACCTCAACCCAGCAGTCATCGTTGAACGAGGCCACCAGCCGCCCTGCCTCATCCTGCTCCGGGCTGACGGTCTCCGGAACCGGAGGGGGCGTGGTATCCGGTTCTTCCGCTATCGTCGGTACCGGTACCGGATCAGACCCCATATCGACGGTACCGGGCTCGGGGCCGGCGGCCTCGCCTTCGAAACCCGCCTCATCGGTGGCTTCCGGGTCGTCATCCCCGCTGGTAACTTCAGTGACCTCGGGCCCGGTCTCCGTGCCATTCTCCTGCTCCACGACGGCCGACGACTGCAACTCTGACTCCTCAGTCTGCGGGTCCGTGTCCAGCGACTGGTCCGCTTCCGCGGGAGCTGCTTCACCGGCATCAGGGACGGGCTCGACATCATCCCCTGGCATCCCGTCGTTGCCGACGGGTACCGCCGGCGTGTTCAGCTGCCCTGTATTCGAATCATCTGAAACGGCTTCCTCCGCCTGCTGATGGGCGAGGTACAGAGAGCCACCGTAAAAGAGAGCGGCCAGCACCACCAGAACGAATACCACCCTGGCCACCTGGCGCTTGCGGCGCTTTCTGCGCTCTATCGTCACCAGTGGGTTGGCTTCCACCTGCGCCTTCTTCTGCTCTCGCAGAGGCTCCAGCTCACCGTCGAGCTGGCGAACCACACTGTCAGGGTCGAGGCCCACCTGGGACGCGTAGGCCCTGACATAGCCCTTGAGGAAAAGCTCGCTGTCAACCTGGCTGTAGTCGCCCTTCTCGATAGCGGCAATGACGGCAGGCCTGAGGTGCTGCCTGTCCGCCACTTCCGTAACGGAAAGTCCGGCCGATTCGCGGGCCTGCCGAAGTCGTTCGCCGGCCGTCAGCTGCCGGGCATCCTGGCTGGCGTTATCCGTTGTCATCTGCGATCAGTGCCTTGTATTGTCTGTATTCTTCCGAATTCGGATATTCATTCCTGAGCAGCAGCGCAAGGCTGGATTCGCGGTTGTAGTCACCGAAATGGCGGGCGATACGAACGCCTACCAGGAGACTTTCCGGCGTGTGCCTTAACTGCGGGCTGCGCTGGATTATCTGGCTCAGGCGGCTGTAATAGCGCGACGCCATTGACCAGTCCCCGGCATCCGCCAGAACCCTGGACAGGGCCAGCAACGCACGACTGTCACCACGGCGAAGCTCCACCGCGCGTTCATAGTCGCCCGCGGCCGCCTCCAGATTACCGAGTCTTTCGTTGGTGCGGCCAAGGTTGTAGAACACCGAGGCCCGGTCTTCGTAGCCGGTGTCCCGGGACGCCACACGGAACTGCTCGCGGGCTTCCTCGTAGCGCTGGTTGTTGTAGAGGAAAGCGCCGTAGAACACACGGCCACGGGTGTAGCCCGAATCGCTTCTGAGGGCCTTCTCATAGGCCTCCTCAGCCAGTTCCGGCTCGCCTTCCGCCTGATACAACAGACCCTTGGTGGCCAGGGCCGCCGCATCCGAGCTGTCCAGCTCCAGAGCCCGGTCGAGGTGATTGCGGGCGCGGTCGTAATTGCCTTTCGATAGGTAGGCCGTGGCGAGGCGCACGTAGTTATCGACCGCCTCGTCACGATCAGCCTCCCGGGCGAACCGACTGTCTGTGGTGGTGACACAGCCGGCCAGAAGGGCCGCAAGCATCAGCATGCAAACCATCAGCGGCACTCTGAGCCTGGTCAATAATCCTGCAGCATATACTGATTGCATGTTGTTTTCCCGGGACCTCACATGGATTATCAGGGGGTCATCTGATGAACCGGAATATAACGCTGACTGCGTCGGGTCCGATCCTCCACCTGGCCAACCAGCTGTCCGCAGGCGGCGTCGATATCATCGCCTCTTGTGGTCCGGATGGTTGTGATGTAGCCCGCTTCATTGAGAATTTTCTGGAATCGACGGGTGGCATTCATGCTTGGCCGCCTGAAATCGCTCTCGGGAAACGGGTTGAACGGAATCAGGTTGATCTTGCAGGGCAGACCCCGGAGAACTTCCGCCAGTTCATGGGCGTGTTCCGGCTGATCATTGGTGCCCTCGATCACAGTATACTCTATGGTGGCCTTGCGCTTGTCCGGCAACCGGGCCAGATAGCGGCGGGTAGCTGCCAGAAGCTCGGCAATGGGGTATTTCCTGTTCAACGGCACCAGGGTATTGCGCAGGGCGTCGTTGGGTGCGTGCAGAGAGATTGCCAGGGAAACGTCGCTCACCTCACCCAGGCGGTCAAGAGCCGGCACAACGCCGGAGGTGCTGACGGTGACCCGACGCTTGGAAATGCCGTAGGCAAGATCCTCCATCATCAGGTTCATTGCGTCCACAACGTTGTCAAAGTTGAGCAGTGGCTCGCCCATCCCCATCATCACCACGTTGGTGATGGGCCGGTCGGCGTTCGGGTCGAAGGGCATGAAAGCCTTGCGGGCAACCCAGACCTGGCCGATGATTTCCGCGGCGGTCAGGTTGCGGTTGAAGCCTCTTTTTCCTGTCGAGCAGAAGGTGCAGTCCAGGCTGCAGCCAATCTGGGAGGAAACGCACAGGGTGCCGCGCTCGCCGTCGGGAATCAGCACGGTCTCTACACTGTTGCCGGAGTCCATGCGCATGACCCATTTGCGGGTGCCGTCTTTCGAGGTTTCATCGTAGACCACTTCCGGGCCACGTACCTCCGCCACCAGCTTGAGTTTTTCCCGTAGCGCCTTGCTCATGTTGGTCATCTGATCGAAATCGTCGACACCGCGCTGATGCATCCACTGCAACACCTGGGTCGCGCGGAAACGCTTCTCCCCCAGGGATTCGAAGAACGCCTCCAGCTTGGCCTTGGGCATTCCCAGCAGATTGGTTTTTGCGACATCAGAAGTCATGGTCAGTCTCGATCAGATAACGGACGGGGCGGCCAGAGCCACCCCGGACAGCATCAGCCCCTGGGGCAGATTTCGCTGTCGTTGAAGAAATAGGCGATTTCCCGTTCGGCGGAAGCCGCGGAGTCGGAGCCATGGACCGCATTGGCATCAATGGTCTCTGCGAAATCGGCGCGAATGGTGCCAGACTCGGCTTCCTTGGGGTTGGTGGCACCCATCAGGTCACGGTTCTTGGCGATCGCGCCCTCACCTTCCAGTACCTGGACAACCACCGGGCCGGAAGTCATGAAAGCCACCAGGTCACCGAAGAAAGGACGCTCTTTGTGCTCGGCGTAAAAGCCTTCCGCCTGCTCCTGGGACAGGTGCATCATCTTGGCGGCGACGATCCTGAGACCGGCGTTCTCGAAACGGGACAGGATCTGGCCAATGACATTCTTGGCAACGGCATCCGGCTTGATGATGGAGAGCGTGCGCTCAGTGGACATAATTATGGCTCCAGTTGGGTTTCGGGTGAAAATTCCGGCCTGAGATTATACGCAGTAAGGGGCCGGCTGCCTACCGACAGCCGGCCCCTTACCGAGGTTATCGGTAATAGCGTCAGGCAGATGCGCGCCGGCGCTCCCTCAGACGGGTCACCACGAGGCGGATCTGCTCGACTGCGAAATCCACTTCCTCTTCCGTGGTAAAGCGTCCCAGGGAGAAGCGCAGGCCGGAGTGGGCCTGTGCATCCGACAGACCAATACCTTTCAGAACATAGGACGGTTCCATGGTGGCCGAGGCACAGGCGGAACCGGAAGAGACCGCCAACTCCCGCAGACCCAGCATCAGGGATTCCGCTTCGACGCCGTCGAAACCCAGGTTGAGAATACCCGGAACCCTCAGGGTGACGCTGCCATGGAGGTGGACACCATCGAGCCCTTCCAGCCCGGAAAGCAAGCGATCCCGAAGACTCTCGATACGCCCCATCTCTTCATCAAGGCCGGCGCCCGCCATCTCAAAAGCCCCACCCATGCCCACAATCTGATGCGTAGGCAGGGTTCCGGAACGCATTCCCCTTTCATGACCACCGCCATGAATCTGGGCATCGATCCGGACATCCGTGGAGCGGCGGACAAAAAGAGCACCGATACCCTTGGGGCCGTATACCTTGTGGGCGGACAGCGCCATCAGGTCAACATTCAGTGCGGTTACATCAATCGGCATCTTGCCGGCAGCCTGGGCCGCATCCACGTGAAAAAGGATGCCCCGGCCCCTCAGCATGGCGCCAATAGCGCCAACGTCGGTGACGGTTCCCAGTTCATTATTGACCAGCATGAGACTCACCAGCAGGGTTTCCGGCCGCAGGGAGGCCTCAACCTGATCCACTGCGACCGCTCCGGTACTGTCCGGAACCAGCCAGGTGACGTCGCATCCCTGACCCTCGAGCCAGGCGCAGGTATCCACCACGGCCTTGTGCTCGATGACGGAGGTCACGATATGGGGCCGCACGCCCTCTCTGCGGTTGGCCGCGACCGCGCCCTTTATGGCCAGGTTATCCGACTCGGTGGCGCCGGAGGTCCAGACGATCTCCCGGGGATCGGCGTTGATGAGCTCGGCCACCTGCCGGCGGGCGCTCTCCACTGCGGCCTCCGCCTGCCAGCCGTAGCCATGGGAGCGGCTGGCAGGGTTGCCGAAAACGCCATCCATGGTCAGATGACGCACCATTGCGTCGGCAACCGCCGGGTCCACAGGAGTGGTTGCTGCGTAGTCGAGATATACAGGTTTTGTCATCGTCACTTACTGGTTACGCGGGCGCCTTGCTTACCAGGCGCTCGGTATTGATGGTATTGATGGTATCGCCGTCATCGCCGTTCAGCGGCCTGGTGTCCTGGCGGCTCGCCACCGCCTGGATTTCCCGTTTTTTCATCAGGTCAGCGAGGCTGATTCTGCTGAGAAACTGATGAATCTGATCACTGAGATCCGACCAGAGGTGGTGAGTCAGGCACATTTCGCCGTTCTGGCAGTCACCCTTGTTGCTGCATCGGGTTGTGTCCAGGGATTCGTTGACCGCGTCCACAACGTCGGCAATGAATACCTGGTCGTTGGACCGGCTCAGGCGATAGCCGCCGCCGGGGCCCCGCACACTGATAACCAGCTTTTCCCGGCGCAGGCGGGCGAACAGCTGCTCCAGGTAGGACAGGGAAATGCCCTGACGCCGCGAGATATCCGCCAGGCTGACCGGTCCCTCATCACCATGGAGAGCCAGATCAAGCATGGCGGTTACGGCGTAGCGGCCTTTGGTTGTGAGTCGCATAGGGCTGTCCCGGCAAAGAAGAACATGTGCATGTGTGCCGGTGAGTATGAATTGACCAAGTGTTTTGGTCAAGTATTCAACGGTTTTCCGCTGTCTCACTGGAGTCGTCGCGAACACAGTCAAACTCTTCCGCATCCAGCGGTGGCAGCTTGCCGTTGTCGACGTAATCCTGATTGACCTTGCGAATGGCAGTGCACATCTTCTCGATTCGCTCATCCACCGCGTGCATATGGTCCAGCAGGCTTCGCATGGCCCTGGCAACGGGATCTGGCATCTCCTCGGTAACGCCATAGGCATCGAAGCCCATCCGCTCTTCCATCTCCTTGCGGCGGCCATCCGACTCGGGGCTCTTGACGATCACACGCCCGGGAATACCCACCACCGTGGCTCCGGCGGGCACGGCCTTGGTAACAACGGAGTTGGAGCCCACCTTGGCGCCCTCACCCACCTCGAAGGGACCGAGGATCTTGGCGCCGGCACCCACCACAACGCCATCGCCGATGGTGGGGTGGCGCTTGCCCTTGTTCCAGCTGGTGCCCCCCAGGGTAACGCCCTGGTACAGGGTGACATCATCCCCGATCACCGTGGTTTCCCCGATCACCACCCCCATGCCATGGTCGATAAAGAAACGTCGTCCGATGGTGGCACCCGGATGGATTTCGATTCCGGTAAGCCAGCGCGAAAAGGTGGAAATACTTCGGGCCAGCCACTTGAAATCCTTAAGCCAGATGCGATGAGCCAGCCGGTGAAACAGAAGCGCGTGCAGGCCGGGATAGTTGGTGAGAACCTCAAACGTGTTGCGGGCCGCGGGATCACGGTGGAACACGCTATTGATATCTTCTTTCAGTCTGTCAAACATCTTGCTGGTCCTGTTGTGATGCACCCGCCGTCGTTTCGCCCCGGTCAGTGGCTGTTTTCTGGACCGCGGACAACACGCCGCGGAGAATATTGATCTCCATCTGATCGGGTCGCGCCCGCTGGAACAGGCGGCGCAGCCGGGTCATCAGCTGGCGCGGGTTATCCCGGCGGTGAAACTCGATGTCCGCCAGCGTTGCTTCGAGGTGTCCGAAGAATCCGTCGAGCTCCGCCACCGTCGCGGCCGGCACATCCCAGCCCGCGTCCTCGGGAGAGTTAATGGCCTTGAGTTGCGGGTTATTCTCGCTGTTTTCAAGCCCCCGCAGATATTGCATTCGAACCTCGTAACACAGTACCTGGACCGCCATGGCCACGTTCAGGGATCCGTAGTCAGGGTTCGAGGGAATATGGATGTGCACATGGCAGCGCTGCAGCTCGTCATTGCTCAGGCCATTGTTCTCGCGACCGAACACCAGGGCCACCTCGCCCCGCTCCTGGTAGTCACCAACCTGTTGCGCGGCGTCGGTGGGCGACATCACGGGCCAGGGCACCTTCCGGCCGCGGGCGCTGGTTCCCATAACCAGCACGCAATCGGCGATCGCCTCATCCAGGGTCGCGACCACCCGGGCCCGGTCCAGTACATCGGAAGCGCCGGCGGCCCTTGCGTAGGAGGTCTCGTCCGGGAACGATCTCGGGCTGACCAGCCACAGGTTGCCCAGGCCCATGTTCTTCATCGCCCGGGCAACAGCACCGATGTTGCCTGAGTGGGAGGTCTCCACCAGGACCACCCGGACGTAATCGCGGGCGGGAAGGTCGAAACTGCTGGGTAATGCGGGTTTATGCATCAGGCGAACATCCACAAAGAAAAGGTGTAGGAAAGAGGTAATGTTACCAGACTGGCGAAGGCTTTGACCCCCCCGGATTGATACCGGAAAAGCCCGCGGGATGCTATCCATGACCACGCCATGGCGGTCTTTACGGAGAGGAAAAACGTTTAAGGGCCATGCGCTATTTGCTATGATCGCGCCTTCGCTCATTCCAGGTATTGAAGAGTCCGATGCAACCAGCCATTAAAATGGCCCTGCGTATTGCACGCCAGGGTACCGATTATCTGAAAGCCCATTTCGAACGCCAGGACATCGCAGGCAATGCGCCCGAAGAACGGGAGCGTCAACTGGAACGCGTCACCGGGAAGATCTACGAGAATTTTTCGGAACAGCTTCAGAAGGCCTACAAGGACCACTACATCGCCCCGGCCGGCGATGGTGATGCCGACGGCCATGCCCTGAGCTGGCATGTCTTCCCTGTACTCGGATCGGAAAATCTGCTGCGGGGCATTCCCGAATTTGCCCTCGCCCTGGTCCAGAAAAAGGACAACCGCACCGAGAATCTGCTGCTGATCAATCCGGTGACTGGGGAGGAGTACTCCGCCAGCCGTGGCCGGGGAGCCTCCCTGAACAACCGGCGCATGCGCGCCAGCGAAGTGAAACACCTGGCGGACGCCATGGTGGTCACGAACCTGCTGCGTCAGGCGCGGGGCAGCGATAACCCGCTGGTCTGGGGAGAATTGTCCGCTCAGCTGGCCAGCCAGAGCAACGACCTGCGTACCTGCGGATGCAGCGTCCTGGATATTGCCCGCGTAGCTGCCGGCTATCTGGATGCGATCGTGCTGTTTCGTCCCACACCGGAAGACATGGACATAGGCCTGGCACTGGCCAATGAAGCCGGTATCCTCAGTGGCGATTTCTCCGGCAATCCGTCCCGTGCCGACACCCGTCAGCTGGCCATCGCCAACCCCAAGCTGTTCCGGGAACTGCTGCGCACCCTGCATCCTTTCCAGTCCCGCCTGCCCCGCTGAGACACAGTCCCCTCGGAATCGGGAGCAGAGACACGAAAAAGCCGCGGGAGATAACGTCCCCCGCGGCTTTTTCGTATTCGCCTGGCCTGCCCCGGTGCTACATCCGGTTCAGCCACTCCGGCGGTTCTTCCTCTTCCTCACTCTCTCCGGCCACACCTTCCTTCGCCGGCAGGATCATGTCCGTACGTGTGATTCCGAGGGCGAGCAGCAGATTGGCCGCCACGTAGATCGAGGAGTAGGTACCCACCACCACACCCAGCGCCAGGGTGAGTGCGAAGTTGTTGATCGCCGCTCCCCCCAGGAAAAACAGCGCCAGCAGAACCAGTAACGTTGTCACGGAGGTGTTGATGGTCCGGTTGATGGTCTCCTGGATGGAGCGGTTGATCGTTTCCTGGGGATCGTCAATCCGGAGCTTACGGAAGTTTTCCCGGATGCGGTCCATGATCACGATGGTGTCGTTCAGGGAATAACCAATAACCGCCAGCAGGGCTGCCAGCACCGTCAGGTCGAAGGTCCACTGGAACAGCGCGAATATCCCCAGGATGATAATGACGTCGTGAGCCAGAGGGATCACCGATGCAATGCCGAACTTGAACTGGAAGCGCATGCCAACATAGATAAGCACCACGGCCAGCGCCAGGAGCATACCCAGACCGCTGTCTTCCTTCAGTTCGTCACCCACCTGGGAACCCACGAACTCCGAACTCACCAGCTTGAGTTCCAGGTCGCTCCGGTCCCGGATGTCCCGGACAATCCGGTTGCCGAGCGTGTCGTCACCGGACTCCTGCATCCGGATCAGCACCAGGTTCTCCGAACCGAAGTTCTGGACCACAAAGTCCTCATAGCCCGCATCCGACAACTGGGAACGGACGTCCTCCAGGTCCGGCGCCTGCTGGTATTCCAGCTCCACCGAGGTACCGCCGGTGAAGTCGAGACCGAAATTCAGGCCCCGGACCCCTATCAGTACAATGGATACAATGACCAGGATAATGGAAATTGCGGCAAAAACCTTCCGCAAACTCATGAAATCAAACGGTTGCTTATGGGTATCAGACATTGGCCAGCTTGCCTCCGATCGAGAGCTTTTCGACCTTCCGGCCTCCATATATGACATTCACAATGCCCCGGCTCACCACCAACGCGGTGAACAGGGAAGTCACGATACCAATGCACAGGGTAACCGCGAAGCCCTTGACCGGTCCCGTGCCCATGGCAAACAGGATAATGGCCACTAGGAAGGTGGTGATGTTGGCGTCCACAATGGACACGAAGGCCCGGGAGTAACCGGCGTTGATGGCCAGCTGTGGGGCCACGCCCTCACGCATCTCTTCCCGTATCCGTTCAAATATGAGGACGTTGGCGTCCACCGCCATACCGACTGTCAGCACGATACCGGCGATACCGGGCAATGTCAGTGTGGCGGACAATATCGACATGCAGGCGATCAGCAGCATCAGGTTCAGGGTCAGGGCGACGTTCGCCACAAGCCCGAACACCCGGTAGAACACCGCCATGAACACCAGCACCAGAATGAAGCCCACAATCACCGACATCAGCCCCGCATCGATATTCTGCTGGCCCAGGCTTGGGCCGATGGTGCGCTCCTGAACAAAATACATGGGAGCCGCCAGTGAGCCGGCGCGCAACAGCAAGGCCAGCTCCGAGGCCTCGTGGATGGAGTCGAGCCCGGTGATGCGGAAGCTGGACCCGAGGGTGGTCTGGATCGTGGCGAGACTGATGATGCTCTCCTCCTCGACCCGTTTCTCCTCGGTGACCATGTCACCATCCACCATCTTCTGCTCGGTTTCGGTCCGGTATTCAATAAAGACCACCGCCATGCTGCGCCCAACCGCATTGCGGGTTGTCCGGGTCATCAGGTCGCCGCCCACACCATCCAGGGTGATGTCCACCTGGGGCATGCCGTTCTCATCAAAACTCTGGCGGGCATTGGAGACATGCTCACCGGTAACGATCACATCCCGTTGCAGGCGGGCGGTACGATCAGGATTATCCCGGAACGGCAGTACTTCCGTGGTCGCCGCCGGTGCGTCCTGACGAGCCTCCAGGCGGAATTCCAGGTTGGCGGTGGCACCCAGTACCCGCTTGGCCTGGGCGGTATCCTGCACTCCCGGCAGCTCCACAATGATACGGTCCGCGCCCTGGCGCTGAACCAGAGGCTCCGCCACACCCAGTTCATTTACCCGGTTGCGGATCGTGGTCAGGTTCTGCTCGATGGCATAGTCCTGGATCTGTCGGACTTCCTGCTCCGTCAGGCTCAGCACCAGCTGGTAGTCACCATCCACCCGACGTTCGTCGAGCAGGAATTCGTTGTAATTCTGCCTTACCAGGTCAAAAGCCTCGGCTCGATCGCTTTCATCCCGGAAGTTCAGAACGATCTCTTCATTCCCGGTAAGATCGCCGCCGCGATAGCGGATCCGCTCTTCGCGGAGTTCCCGCTTGATCTGGCTGGCAATGGCCTCCAGACGCTGGGTAACCGCCGTTTCCATGTCCACCTCCAGCAGGAAGTGAACGCCGCCACGCAGGTCAAGGCCGAGCTTCATAGGGCCTGCCCCGAGACTCTCCAGCCAGCCCGGGGTGGACTCGGCCATATTCAGGGCGACCAGGTATTCATCCCCGAGGGCCTGCTGAACCAGCGGCCGCGCCCGCAGCTGGGCTTCCGAACTGTTTACACGGATCAGCGCGCTACGCTCTTCCCGCTCCACTCCCTTGATGGCAATGCCGGCCTCTTCGAGAGCGCTGACCGCGGTATCCACCGTCCTCTCGGAAACTTCCGTGCCACTGCGGGCACCGGTGACCTGGATCGCAAAATCGTCCGGAAAGATGTTCGGCAATGCGTAGATGAATCCGATCGCCAGTACGACCAGGATGACCAGATTTTTCCAAAGCGGGTACTTGTTCAGCATAGGAGCCCTTTCTTGACCGTCCGGGAGCCGCCCCGGGTGCCAGGGCGGCCCTATGGTCAGCGGTATCAGATATCTTTCAGAGTGCCCTTGGGCAGCGCGGCGCCGACGGCAACCTTCTGGACCTTGACTTCCACGTTGTCGGACACTTCCATGACGATGAAGTCGTCGGTTACCCGGGTAATACGGCCGGCGATGCCACCGGAGGTGACCACTTCGTCACCCTTGTTCAGGCCTGACATCAGAGCCTTATGCTCCTTGGCACGCTTGGACTGCGGGCGCCAGATCAACAGGTAGAAAATCAGGATAAAGCCACCGAAAAAGATGACCTGCCCGATCACGCCCATGCCCTGACCGGCGTCCTGCGCAAGGGCAACGCCGGGAGTGGCCGTAGCCAGAAGGGTGGCCAACATGGCTTTTACTGCTTTCATAGGATATCTCCGTTAACGGTTTCAGCGATAAAAACGGGTGCGTCCGGGTTCAGACCCCGGCCAGAGGCGGCACGGGAAGGCCCCTTTTCGCGTAGAAGGATGCCACAAAGTCGGACAATGTACCTGCTTCAATAGCCCCACGCAATCCGGCCATCAGCTTTTGATAATAATGGAGATTGTGGATGGTGTTTAATTGCGACCCGAGCATTTCACCACATTTATCAAGATGATGCAGATAGCTTCTGGAAAACTGTGAACAGGTGTAGCAGTCGCATTCCGCATCCAGCGGTGAGGTATCGTGACGGTGGGTGGCGTTACGGATCTTGACGATGCCCGTGGACGTGAACAGGTAGCCATTACGTGCATTCCGTGTCGGCATGACGCAATCGAACATATCCACGCCCCGGCGTACCGCTTCCACGATGTCTTCCGGGCGACCCACCCCCATCAGGTAACGGGGTCTGTCCGCCGGCATTCTTGGCGGCAGGTCATCCAGCACGGCCAGCATTTCTTCCTTGGGCTCGCCCACGGACAGGCCGCCGATGGCATAGCCGTCAAACCCGATCTCCACGAGGCCGTCCAGGGAGCGCTGCCGAAGGTCGTTATACATACCCCCCTGGATGATACCGAACAGCGCCGATGGGCTGTCGCCATGGGCAATCCTGCTCCGGGCAGCCCAGCGCAGCGACATCTCCATGGAAACCCTGGCCTCCGTCATGGTGGCGGGATAAGGAGTGCACTCGTCGAAGATCATCACAATGTCTGAGCCCAGGTCCCGCTGTACCCGCATGGCAATCTCGGGATTCAGTTCCACCGGGGAGCCATCCACCGGGGAACGGAAACTCACGCCCTCCTCGGTGATCTTTCGCATATCTCCCAGGCTGAACACCTGGAAACCACCGGAGTCGGTCAGGATCGGGCCCTGCCACTGAGTGAAATCGTGAAGGTCACCGTGGGCCCTGATCACCTCGGTGCCCGGCCGGAGCATCAGGTGAAAGGTATTGCCGAGAATGATCTGGGCGCCGGTGGCCTCGATATCCCGCGGCAACATTCCCTTGACGGTGCCGTAGGTTCCAACGGGCATGAAGGCGGGTGTTTCCACCACTCCCCGGGGGAAGGTCAACCGGCCTCGCCGGGCCTTTCCGTCCTCGCCGAGTTTCTCGAAGGTCATGAAACAGCGATCAGTCATCTCGGGCTCCTGGGCCAGCAAGGGCGCCAAGACTGGGGCCCTCGCCGGTAATGAACATGGCGTCACCATAACTGAAGAAACGGTACCGCTCCCGGACCGCCTCGTCATAGGCGTTCATGGTGTTCTGGTAGCCGGCAAAGGCGCTCACCAGCATGATCAGGGTCGACTCCGGCAAGTGGAAATTGGTAATCATGGCGTCCACCGTCTGGAACCGGTAACCCGGGCTGATGAAGATATCGGTCTCCCCCTGGAACGGTCTCACCACTCCACCCCGGCTGGCGGATTCCAGTGACCGTACCGACGTCGTGCCCACGGCAATCACCCGGCCGCCACGGGCCCGGGCCCGGGCAATGGCGGCCACAGTGGCTTCCGGAACCGTTGCCACCTCGCTGTGCATGACGTGATCCTCAACCTTTTCCACCCGCACCGGCTGGAACGTACCGGCTCCCACGTGCAGCGTCACGAAAGCGGTCTCGATGCCCTTCGTGGCAAGGGCCTCGAACATGGCATCATCGAAGTGAAGGCCGGCGGTGGGTGCCGCCACGGCACCGGCTTCCCGGGCATAGACTGTCTGGTATCGCTCCCGGTCGGCGGTCTCGTCAGGGCGATCCACGTAAGGCGGCAGGGGCATGTGGCCGGTACGCTCAAGCAGGTCCAGAACCGGCTCGCCGGATTCCGTCCGCAACCGGAACAGGGTGTCGTCCCGGTCCAGCATGACCAGCACCGAGCCGTCCTCGAGATACACACGCTGCCCCGGCTTGAGGGCCTTCGAGGCGCGCACATGGGCCAGCACGGTGTCGTCGGCGATGACCCGTTCAACCAGTACTTCCAGCTTGCCACCTGTCTCCTTGGTGCCCAGCAGGCGCGCGGGAATGACCCGGGTGTCGTTGAATATCAGCAGATCCTCGGGTTCGAGCAATGCCGGCAGGTCGCGGAAATACCGGTGGCTGACGTTACCGGACACACCCTCGAGAACCAGCAGGCGGGATCCGCTTCGTTCAGGCATGGGATAACGGGCAATCAGTTCGTCCGGGAGGTCGAAATGGAAATCGGAAACGTTCATTGGCAGGACTGCGTCAGGGCCCAAAGGAGGCGATCATCGATAAGGGGTTTTGAAAGAGGCGGATTATACAGCCTCGAGGGCGGCGGTCCAATTGAGGATCGCGGGGGAGCAGTGGGAAATCGGGGGAGCAGTGGGAAATCGGGGGAACAGACCAGGAATGGTAGCGGCGGGCGGACTCGAACCGCCACGGGTTTTACCCCAACGGATTTTGAATCCGTCGTGTCTACCAATTTCACCACGCCGCCAAATACAGCTTCCCGGGTTGAGAAGCGCCAGCGATTATACCGACGACAGCCCTGAAATCAAACGCTTTGGTATCCCCCACCCTCTCTTACAGACGATCGAACAGGGACAGCTGCGACGTCTGGGCGAAAGACTGCTGGGCCGCCTGCAGCACGAAGCTCTGGAACGACAGGTTACTGATGGCCTCGGCGTAGTCCACATCCTGCAGTTGTGAGCGGATGTCCTTGCTGTACAGGGCGGAATCGTCGAGGAACTCTCCCGTGGATTCCAGAGCGTTCATCCGACCACCAATCTCGGTCTGCACGCGAATGATGCTTTCCTGGGCGTTATCCAGGTTCTGGAGCGACTGGGCAATCAGGTCGTCGTAGGCTTTCTGGCTGCTCACGAAGCCCGCGCTACTGGTGGCGCCCGCATCCACCGCACCTCCGGTAATCCCGATATCATCGAAGAGCGCGCCGGATATCTGAAGGTTTCCGGTCCAGCCGGTGGCGTCGATACGCACATCCTTGCCAGGCGAGCTGATTTTCAATTCACCACCGACCACCTCCGCTGTCACGCCGTCGAGGGCGTTGTCATTGCTGTTGTTGATGGCGTCGGCCAGATCCTGGATATCATCACCGGCGGCGAAGGTCAGCACCACGTCGTCATTGATCGTCAGGGAGTCCCCGCCTGCCGGCGCGAATGCGGTGACGGTGGCAGCCTCTCCCTGCTTCGCCAGGTTGTCCAGGCCGTAGATCAGCTTTTCAATGCTGGTGAAAACGGACTGTTTGGAGCTGGTTTTCAGGAAGAACTCATCGCCGGCCCCGGCACCAGTGATCTCGAACTGCATGCCGCTGACCCGGACACTCTCACCACTGGTATAGGGAATGGCCGGTTCCGTCGCCAGGGCGGGAATGACCGGGTCGCCGGAACTGCGTTCGGTAATGCGGTAACCGAGATTGCCTGCTCCATCATCCTCCACCGAAACCACCAGATCCTCCGGTGAAAGACCCGCCACCAGCTCAGGATCCAGCACCACACCACTGCTGATACGGGCGCCGGAGGTATTGGCCGGATTGGCTTCCGCAAAGAAGGTGGGACCGGCACTGGCCACGTCCACAAACAGCTTCCTGCCATGATCGCTGATGGGAACGGTCACCCCATCGTCAATTTCCAGTTTACGCTGGCCTTCGTCACCCTGGTAAACCCAGTCACCGGAAATGTTCTGACCGAAGGCAGGAGTGTTTCCCTGGAAACCGCTGAATATATACTCGCCGGCGGCATCCTGGGTATTGGCCAGCGAGGCGAGCTGACCGAGTCGTTCCTTGAGCTCCGCGGAGATGGACTGGCGGTCATTGATGGACAGCGAGCCGTTGCCGGCCTGAACCGTCAGTTCCCGGACCCGCTGAACCACATCCACCATACTGGAGAGGGTGCCTTCTTCCTTCTGCAGACGGTTCTCCGCCAGGCTGACATTGCGCTGGAAGGTTTCGATCCGGCCCACCTGCTGGTCCAGCTTGAGGATGCGCGCCGCCGCCACCGGGTCGTCCGACGGGCGATTCACCCGCTTGCCGGTGGACACCTGCTCCTGGGTTTTGTTCAGGCCAACGTTCAGTTCCTGCAGCCGGTTCACGCCACCGGAGAAGATCTGCTGGGATGAGATTCGTATCATGTCAGTGTCCCTCTACGGCCACCGGGCTTTAACGGAAAGTGGATAAAAGGGTGTCGAACAGATCCTGGGCCACCCCCATCACCCGGGCGGAAGCGTTGTACGCCGCCTGGTACTGGATCAGGCGGCCGGCTTCCTCATCCAGGTTAACGCCGGACACCGCCTCGCGCTGGTTATTGGACTGTTCCAGCAGGGTCTTCCCGGAATCGCTGTCAAGCTGGGCCTGGCGCGTCTGCACACCAATACGCTCCACCAGCCCGGCGTAACCTTCCGTAAAACTCTGGGTGCCGTCGTTCATGGTGTTGCGGGTGGCCAGGCCCGCCAGCAGCTCGGCGTTGCGGTTATCAGACACACCATTGCTGTTGTAACTGATAATGAAGCTGTCACCAGCCCGGGGGTTGCCACTGATGGCAAACTGGAAACCACGGTAGTTGTCGTCGGAGGGGTCCTCCGAGAACAGCTTGTTGGTGATGCCCTGCTGGTAGTCACCGATCACCGGCGGATTCAGGGGCTGGGGGACCGCCGGATCGGTCGCGTCCAGGATCTCGTACTGGCTGTCACTAATGAACCTCACCATCAACGGTGGAGACAGCTCGCCCCGCTGGCTGAATGCCGGCAGCGGCGCATTGGTCAGGGGATTGCGGATAGCCAGCATCTGACCCTGGTCGATACGGGCATCGCCGCTGTTACCGTTGTCGGTCACCGCCCTTATCGGGCTGGCGAAGGCCAGATCTTCCTCCCGTTCCACTTCCAGGACAATATCGGACGCGGCCTGACGGGACGGCTGGATCTGGAAACGGTCACCCTCGGCAAAATCGCCGGATTCCACGCGAATGTTAAAGCCCGGCATGGAGATTTCCGCCGGCAACTGAGCCGGCAACTGGCCCTGGTTGACCACCCGTCCGCTCTGCTGGTCGATCAGTTCGTAGTTGCGGCCGTCGGTACCACTCATCTGGAGGGTCCAGGCGCCGGCCTCGAGCCGGGAGCTGTCGGTGATCTCGACCCCGAGGACGGCATTCTGTGGCGGCTGATTATTGCTGCTGGCGATGACCCGGGCTGTCTGCAGCTCCGGGCTGTTGATGTCCCGGAAAAAGCGGCCCCCAAGGTCGCCCTCCAGGTCCATGCCGATCTCGTGCTGGTGGTTCATGGCGTCGGACAACGCGATGGCGACGCGACCAAGCTCATCGAATGCCGGGCGCAGGGCCTCCTGATCAAAACGGCGCAGGCCACCGAGTTTACCGCCCACCACCTGCTCGTTGACCACCGTGATCCGGCCACCGTTGTTGAGGGTGAACTCAAGGGCGGAAGGATCGTCCGCATTGCGGCGGGTCCCCAGTTGCGAAGCCTCCGCACCGACCACCAGCGCCTGGCCATTGTTAAGCAGAACGTTTACCTGCTGGCCGTCGGTGGGTACAACACGGACCTTGAGCTGCTCGGATAGCTTTCGCAGGGCCTCATCGCGCTTATCCAGAAGGTCGTTGGGCAGTCTGCCCTGGGCAAGACCCGGCGATTCCGAGATCGCCAGATTCAGTTCCGCGATGCTCTTGATCAGGGTATTGGCATCCTCGACACCTTCGTTCATCTGGGCCTTGACCAGTTCCCGCTGCTGGATCAGCTCCTGCTGGATTGCCTGGAAGCGGTTCACCACGCCCTGCGCCTCGCTGAGCACCAGTTGTCGCTGTGGCAGAGAGGCGGGGTCTTCAGCGGCGTTCTGCAGGCTGGCGAAGAAATTGTTCAGTGACTTGGAGAGCCCGGTATCTTCGCCACCCAGGAGGTCGTCGAGCCGGGATAATTCGGTATTGAGGGTTTTCTGCTCCTCATAAAGGGACGAATCCGCCCTCACCTGGTCCACCAGGTACTGGTCCGCGAGGCGCCGGATGTTTTCGACACTGACGCCGGAGCCAATGCGGCCATTGCCGGTGTTACGGCCGGCCTGGGTGTCGAACTGGACCTCCTGGCGGCTATAGCCCGGAGTGTTGGCGTTGGTAATATTGTTACCGGTGGTGTTGAGGGCAGACTGATGTCCAAGGATTCCACTCAGACCAATACCGATCAGACCAGCCATCGCCGTTACTCCTCAGTAACCCTGGACAGGGTGTGGAACCGGTCAAGGGCCGCCTCGAAGGGCTCGCCCTCCATGATATTGCGGATCTTGCGGCCGTAGGCCGGGTCCGTGGCATAACCGGCCTGCTGCAGCCGTTCGGCAAACAGCTCTGGCTGGTCTGCCACTTCCAGCACTTCCCGGTAGCGCGGGTTGTCCTGCAGGAAAGCCACGTAGTCACGGAAGCTTTCCCGGTAATCCGGGTACTGGCGGAAATTGGCCCGCTCACTCATGGCCACGCCGTCCCGGAATTCCGTGGTGGCAATGTTCACTGAATCCCCCTGCCAGCGACTGTCCGCCTTGATGCCAAAGAGGTTGTAACTGTGGGCACCATCGTTACCGCGAATCATATGCCGGCCCCAGCCGGTTTCCAGGGCAGCCTGGGCCACCATCAGCCGGGGGTCGATACCGGACTCCCGGGCAATGTCTCTGGCCAGGGGCAGCAGGGTGCGCACGAAGTGCTCCGGGCTGTCGAAACGTTCCGGCATGGCGGTTTCCATCGCCTTGTCTGCGGCAGGCCCGGCAACCTCAGGCGCAGTCTTCTCAGCCGCCTCAACCGTCTCCGCCAGTTCCTCCACCTGCTCCACACGGGCCGGCAACCGGGGCGACAGCGGCGCGATGCTGCGGTCGTAGTCCGCGAGGGTCCGTCGGGCGCCCGGCAATTCATTGCCGTCACTGTCCATACCCGGAATCTGGCGGCTCATCTGCCGCACCAGGGCCTCGCTGAGACCAAAGCCGTTGCCCCGGCTCAGGGACAGGCTCAACTGGCTGTCAAACATGTCCTGGTAGAACTCGGATTGCTGACTGTTCAGGTAATTGCCCTCCGCAAGAACCTGGTTGGCCGCCCGCATGCTTTTGAGCATCTGGGACAGGAACAGACCTTCGAACTGCTTCGCCACCTCTTCCAGAGCGGCCTTGCGGTCGGTCCTGGCCTGGGCCTTGAGCGCGTTCAGACCGCCGAATTCGGTGTAGATCTGGGCCTGGGGAAGTCCGGATTGCTGCATGGTCACACCTATATGACAATCAGTTCGGCACGAAGGGCGCCGGCCTGTTTGAGGGCTTCGAGCACCGCCATCACATCCCCCGGCGCCGCGCCCACCTGGTTCACCGCCTGGACAATCTCACTGAGGGTGGTGGCCGGGCCGAACTGGAACATCCGGGCCGGCTCTTCGGTAATCGCAATCTGGGTGTTGGCCACCACTTCCGTTTCGCCTGCGGCAAACGGGTTGGGCTGAACCACCTCCGGGTTTTCCTGGATGGTGACGGTCAGGTTGCCATGGGTCACGGCGGCCGGACTGACGCGGACGTTCTCTCCCACCACGATGGTGCCGGTGCGGCTGTTGATCACCACCTTGGCTGCTTCCTCCGCGGGATCCACCTCCAGGTTCTCCAGAATGGAGAGGAAGCTGACCCGCTGGGACGGATCACGGGGCGCCTTGACCGAGATGGAAGTGGCGTCATGGGCATACGCCATGCCATCACCAAGGTAACCATTGATGGTTTCCACCACCCGCTTGGCGGTGGTGAAGTCCGCACGGAGCAGATTGAAGGTAATGGTATCGCCCTGGGTAAACGGGCTGGTGACCTCACGCTCGATGGTGGCGCCGTTGGGAATCCGTCCCACGCTGGGGACGTTCACGGTAATCCGCGAACCGTCCTGGCCCTCGGCACCGAAACCGCCCACCACCAGGCTGCCCTGGGCCATGGCGTAGACCTGGTCGTCGGCCCCCTTGAGGGGTGTCATCAGCAGGGTTCCGCCCCGCAGACTATCTGCGTTGCCGATGGACGACACGGTAATGTCCAGTTCCTGGCCGGCCTTTGCAAAGGGCGGCAGACTGGCATGGACACTGACCGCGGCCACGTTATCGATGCTTGGATTGACGCCCTCCGGGATGGTGATACCGAAGCGGTTCATCATGTTGCGGAAGGTCTGGTTGGTGAAAGCCGCAGAATCCCCGGAGCCGTCCAGGCCCACCACCAGGCCGTAGCCCACCAGCTGGTTGCTGCGTACGCCCTGAACACGGGTAAGATCCTTCAGGCGATCCGCCATTACCGGACCCGCCGCCATCAGCAGGACCAGGCCAAGAGCGAGGGTATTCTTGATAGTCACAGCGGCCACCATTCACTGTTGAAGAATCGGGTCAGCCAACCGGGCTGGTTGGCCTGATCAAAATCACCGGTGCCGCCGTAGGCAATGCGCGCGTTGGCGATGCGCTGCGACGGAACCGTATTGTCCGGAGTGATGTCCTGCGGACGGACCATTCCGGTGAGGCGGATATACTCGTCCCCATTGGTCAGCGACAGCCACTTCTCGCCGCGGATGTGCAGCACGCCGTTCGGCAGCACGTCGGTGACGGTCACGGTGATGCTGCCGGCCAGGCTGTTGCTCTGATCCGCTTCCGCTTCGCCCTCGAAATCACGCTCGGCGTTGGCAGAGGCTCCGAGACGGTCATAGACACGGCCGAAGAGACCGGGGCTGCCCATGCTGATCTCACTGTCCTTGGTAATGCTGCTCTCCGCGCTCTTGCTGGCGCTGGTGGCCTCCTGCAGGGTAACCGTCAGGATATCGCCCACGTTCAGGGCGGTGTTATCGGTGTAGAAGTTGTGATTGCGGGAGGTCTGGTAGATGGAGCCGGTATGCACCCCGCGCTGTTCCATGGCCTGTGCGCGCACCGGCGCGTAGGCCGGATCGTCGGGCATCGGCCGCGGCCGGTTCATGGACTGGCAACCCTGAAGCAGCGCCAGCACCAGAACCAGGGCAACGGTGCCCACGGTCCGGTTGTGGTGTGTCGATCTGATGGCGCTCGGCATGGTCATGGCGTAATCACCTGCTACCCGTATTAACCAATGTTGTTGGTGATGAACTGCAGCATCTGGTCGGTGCTGGACACCACCTTGGAGTTCATTTCGTAGGCCCGCTGGGTGGTGATCATGTTCACCAGTTCCTCCACCACCTCCACGTTGGAGGCCTCGGTCATGCCCTGTTCGATGGTGCCAAGGCCACCAATACCGGGCTCTCCTTCCTGGGGATTGCCGCTGGCAGCAGTTTCACGGAACAGGTTGTTGCCCACGGCCTGCAGGCCCTGGGGGTTGATGAAGTCCACCAGGGGAATCTCGCCCAGGTTTACCGGGTTGGCCTGGTTCTCGACCACCGCGGAGACAGTGCCATCCTTGCCGATGGTCACACTGGTGGCGTTTTCCGGCACCGTGATATTCGGCTCCAGCAGATAGCCATCCGGGGTCACGATGTCGCCGTCGGAATTGAGCTGGAACTGGCCGTCACGCGTATAGGCAATGTTGCCGTCCGGCATCTGCACCTGGAAGAAGCCGCGACCGTTCACCGCCATGTCCAGGGGCTGCTCGGTCACCTGGAGGTTCCCCTGGGAGAATTGCTTGGCCGTCCCCACCACCCGCACACCGGTGCCCAGCTGGAGACCGGAAGGCAGTTCCGAATTCTGCGTGTTGAGACCACCCGGCTGACGGTTGACCTGGTAGAGCAGATCCTGGAACACGGCCCGGTCCCGCTTGAAGCCCGTGGTATTCACGTTGGCCAGGTTGTTGGAGATGGTGGACATGTTGGTGTCCTGTGCGCTCAACCCGGTTTTGCTGACCCAAAGTGCTGGATGCATGATCAATCCCCTTTGCTTGCTGCCCGTCCGGCGGCGAATATTTGCCGTTTGCGGTCGATCAGATGAAAATTCGTGTCATTATCAGAGGTTCTGCAACAGCCGTGCCGTAACCTCGGAGTTCTCATCGGCGGTCTGCATCACCTTCACCTGCATTTCGAACTGCCGCGACAGCTGCAGGTTGGCGATCATTTCTTCCACCGCATTGACGTTGGAGCTTTCCAGGTAGCCCGAAGCCACCCGCATGGTCGCATCGACCGGCTCGGGGCCTGCCAGGGCGTCATCGGGCTTGCGGCGGATGAAGCCGTCCTGGCCCTTCTCCAGAACATCGGCGGGCGGGTTCACCAGTTTCAGCCGGTCCACCTCCACCAGCTGGTTCGGGGGACCACCCACGGGCTGGACCGAAATGGTGCCGTCCGCGCCCACCAGCAGACGTTCGAAAGGAGGCAGTGCCACCGGACCGCCATTACCGAGTACCGGCTCTCCGGAGGACATCCGCAGCAGACCGTTGACGTCCACCTGGAGGCTGCCGGAGCGTGTGAAGACTTCTTCGCCCTGGTCGTTCTGGACGGCGAGCCAGCCCTGGCCTTCCACCGCCACATCCAGGTCGCGACCGGTCTGCTGCAGCGAGCCGGCGCTGAAGTCGGTGCCGGGGCGTTCGGTCATGGCGTAGGCGCGGGTAGGATGGTGCTCACCGAATACAGGCATGCTGCGGGCCTGGGCGAAATCTTTCTTGAACCCAGTGGTGTTCACGTTGGCCAGGTTATTGGCATGGGCCTGCTGTGCCATCATGTTCTGCTTGGCACCGGACATACCGATGTAGATGGACTTGTCCATGGGAAAACTCCTGCCGGAAATCTGACGATTTTTCGTCGTTTCGGTGGTTCTTGCAGGAGTCGTGCCAGGGTTGTATTTGCGGTCTGGGTTGGAGGCGGGTTCTTACTTTGGTTAGCGTTGGGGGCTGGCTTGGGTGCCGGAGTCGGAGTGTGGTGGTCCTTTTTCTCCACCGCAATTCACGGTCCATCCCTGGACCGGCCTTGCTCCGCGCCATCCATGGCGCTGTTGCGAAAAAGGACCACCACACTCCGACTCTTCGTACCCCGGTGGAAACTCAACTTTTTAAACGACGTCAGTAGGAAGAATTTTTAATCAGATTACGTTGACCACCAGGCCCTCAAAATTGCCGGTAAGGTCCCGGGGGTGAGGGACTCTTTCGTAGCAGCGCCATGGATGGCGCGGTAGCAAGGCCGGTCCAGGGACGGGCCGTGAATTGCGGCGAAGAAAGAGCCCCTCACCCCCGGGGCCCTGCACCCGAATTCTCAGGCGCGGACGACAAAAAAGCACCCGCGCCTTCAGCTTTCAGCCATTATCGAAGATTGATAATGGTCTGGGTCACCGCATCGGACGTCTCGATGGTCTTGGCGTTGGCCTGATAATTACGCTGGGCGATGATCAGGTTCACCAGTTCCGCCGACAGGTCCACATTGGATTCCTCCACCGAGCTGGCGGTAATCGATCCCAGGGTGCCGGTATCCGGCGCGCCGACAATGGGCTGGCCCGATTCAAAGGTTTCAACCCAGCTGGTATCGCCCACCGGCGTCAGGCCGTCATTATTGGCAAAGGTGGCCAATGCCACCTGCCCCAGGCTCTGGGACTGACCATTGGTGTAGCGGGCGAAAATAATGCCCTCACCGGAAACGTCCAGACCGGAAAGACGGCCGGTGGTATAGCCGTTCTGCTGCTGGTCGTTGACCCCGAACTCCGCGCCATACTGGGTGGTTTCCGCCACGTTGATGACGAAGTTCGACGAAATGGGCGGATCCGCAATGGGAATCTGGGCGCCCTCGGCCACCAGGCGCGGACCATCAGCTCCGTTGGGCTGACCGTTTTCATCCAGCGGCGTCCAGTTGGAAATCAGCACCTCGCCACTGGGATTGCCGTCAATGGAGGCAAGACTGCCATCCTGGTTGAACTGCATATCGAAGCGGGCCCGGCTGGGTTCACCATTGGTGTCGGGCGGATCCCCAACATCGCGGCCATCAATCTGGACGTACATGGCCCAGACGCTGTCCCCACCGGAAACCGGCTCCTTGACGAAGAACTGGGTCATGGTGTGAGGGTTGCCCAGGCTGTCGTAAATGGTGGACGAAGTGGCATGGTTGTAGGTGCGCTGATCGTCGGGATTGAAGGTGTTCGTGCGGAAGGCTTCGCTGGTGCTGCCCGCGAGGATGCCGCTGTTGTCCGGCGAAATGGAGACATCCCGCTCCAGGGTGATGGAGACTGCCCCCACCCTGGTCTCGTTGAATTGCTCGGTGCCGGTGCCGTCTTCCACAATCGTGGTGACATCGTTGCCACGACTGTCGATCAGCCGCAGGCTGCCTCCACTTTCTGTGGCATTGATGGTATTCAGGGGCGAGTCGTTGATCGCGTCCCGCAGCCACTCAGCCGCTTCGGCCCCATCCGCCAGAGAGGCCGGAATTTCGAACTGCGTACCCTGGAGATTCACCGAGTAGCCCGGCTGGATATCGGTCAGGGGCACATCCAGAGTGGTTCTCGCGGAGGCGCCGACGCCCCGCTGTTCGTTAAAACGCTCGGCGGTCTCCCGGGCTGAGAAACCCGACTCGATCAGGACGTTGCGGGTGGTTCCGTCCGGGTAATTGATGGTGTAGTTCTGATCCGAGGTGACCGGGCCACCGGTGGTCTGGATCCTGGTGCCGGACACTTCCAGCACCGGCTCCCGGGAATCCAGGTTCAGCTCGGAGACAAAGTTGGTGGTCCGTCGCGGGGCCAGGTTGTCGGTGTCGATCTGAAGGTCACCACGGATGCCGCTCAGGTTGCCGTCTTCATCGGCCTGGAACCCCTGCACGCGCATACCCTGGTTGTTGGTCACGTAACCGTTACGGTCGACGCCGAACTGGCCGGCACGGGAGTACTGGATCTCGCCACCGTCGTTCAGGATAAAGAAGCCGTCGCCATCAATGGCCATGTCCAGGCCGTTCTGGGTACCACTGATATTGCCCTGGCCGAAGCTCTGCTTGACGTCCTGGACCTTGACGCCCCCGCCGATATTGATATTGCCGCTGCTGAGAAAGCCGCTGGAGTACAGGTCGCCGAACTGGGCCTTGCTGCCCTTGAAGCCCACGGTGCTGGCGTTGGCGATGTTGTTGCCGGTGACGTCCAGATCAACCTGTGAGGCCCGCAGACCACTGAGTCCGATATTAAATGCCATGTTTCACCTCACTCAGTTGATTTGTTGTACATCTGACAACGCGATGGAGCCCATGCCCGCCAGGTTCAGGGTGATGCCGCCCCCCTTACCCAGTGACACGCTGTCAACATTGGCGCTCATCAGAGTTTCCAGCTGCTCCATGCCTTCCGGGTAGCGACCCTGGGCCACCACACTGTAGCGCCCGGGCGGCAGACTGTTGCCGTTTCCGTCCTTGCCGTCCCAGCTGAAGGCCTTCTGTCCTGCCTCGGACTGGCCCAGGTCAAGCTGGCGCACCAGTTCGCCCTGGCTGTTCTGGATCGACACCGTGAGGCCGCCGGTGGAGGCCGGAACGTTCACCACGCCCGTCATTTCGCCACTCTGGTCCAGCACACCGAAATTGGCCGGGGCAAGAACACTCTTACCCACCATGGCGGAGGCCTGCAGGGCCTGGGTGGAACGGAACTCACCCACCACGCTGTCCACGGAAGAGCTCAGGTTCTGCATTTCCTCAAGGGAACTGAACTGGGCCAGATCAGCGATGAACTCGCCGTTGCTCTGGGGCTCCAGGGGATTCTGGTTCTTGAGCTGGGCAATCATCAGCTCCATGAACTCGTTCTTGCCCAGTTCGTTGCTGCCACCGGCAGCACCGCCCTGCTTGTGTCGGAACTCTGCCAGGAGGTCGGTGGCCGAGGTGGTGGTATTCACTATGCTCATTGGTCAATTCCCCGAACTAGTCGCTGGCGGTTTTACTGCTGCCCCAGGGTGAGAACCCGCTGCATCATGGACTTGGCGGCGTTCATCACATCCACGTTCATCTGGAAGCTCCGTGAGGACGACATCATGTCCGCCATTTCCTCAACCACGTTGACGTTGGGGTAGAACACATACCCCTCCTCGTTGGCGGCGGGATGATGGGGTTCATAGCGCATCTGCAGATCTTCCTGGCTTTCCACGATGCCCTGAACCTGGACACCCGCGCCCGACTCCCCGCCGAAGGCGAAATGGCCGCTGGCCTGGTCCGGGTTCAGCATCTGCTGCTGAATGGCGGCGAACACCGGCTTGCGGGCACGGTAGGTCTCATCGATGCTGGAGCTGGCGGTTTCCGCATTGGCAATGTTGGATGCGGTGGTGTTCAGCCGCAGCTGCTGTGCGGTCATGCCGGAGCCGGCGATATCAAAAATGTTTCCCAGGGACATACGGTCTCTCCTCTAATCCCGGTGGCCGGCCTATTCGCCCTTGAGGGCCTTGGTCAGGCCCGAAAACTTGCTGTTCAGAAACTGGAAGCTGGCCTGGAAGTCCATGGCATTGCGCATGTAGCGGCTCTGCTCCTGCTGGGCCTCAACGGTATTGCCGTCGATGGAGGGCTGATGCGGTACCCGGTACAGCAGCTCCCGGCCCGTGGCCGCACCGCTCACGTCCATATGGCCCGGATGGGTACGTTCCATCGAGGGGCTTTCCGACGCCCGTGAGGCTTCGTTCAGCATGGCCTGGAAGTCCACGTCCCGGGCCTTGTAGCCAGGGGTGTCCGCGTTCGCCAGGTTGTTCGCCAGCACTTCCGCGCGCTGACTGCGGGCCAGAAGCGCCGTTTCATGTATGCCCAGGGCTTTGTCGAAGGTGATTGCCATTGTGCCTCCAGTAACTGCATCTCCCCGCCATGCATTTGCCGGTCAGGGATCGTTTGCAGAGATCAAAGCAAGCACAGTGCCAGGCTTACAGGAAAATCAATATTATGTTTAATATCGGAGGGTTACAAAAACAAGGACAAGTCCGGGAGGGGCTGAGGCAGGGGCTGGATGAGCAGAGCGGCAACCCGCTTCCCCACCACCGGCAAAGCGGGCAACAGGTCTGCGCTATGCCGGCCAGCGGGAGGAAAATTCCGAGACACCTGGCCGGGGCACGGCGGGCTTGTCGTCAGCCACGGTTCCGGTATAAATGAAGCCGACAATGGTCTCGTGCTCCGCCAGGCCCAGGCCCCTGGCCACCACCGGGCTTTCCGCCACGGACCCGGTGCGCCACATGGCGCCATAACCCTCAGCCTGCAGGGCCAGCACCAGGTAGGCGGCCCCCGCTGCGGTGGAGTAGCACTGCTCGAGGGCCGGCACCTTGGGATGGGGTACCGGAGAGGCAATGGCGGCGATAATCATCGGCGCCCGCAACGGCATGCGCCGGAGTTTCTCACGGGCCGCATCGGTAGCGTCCTCCGGGGCACTGGACTCGAACAGCCGACCCAGTTCCTCAAGGCCCTCCCCTTCCACCACCAGGTAGCGCCATGGACGCAGCAGGGCATGGTCCGGGGCACGGGCGGCGCAGGCCAGGGCCAGTTCCAGGGCGGAGCCCGAAGGCGCCGGCGCCTTCAGTCGGGGCTCGGAGCTGCGGTTGAGGATTGCCTCGGTAACGGTATCCATGGTTGAACGACATCTCCCGGCTCGGTCACAGGGGCCTCCGCCGCGTTGTCGGATGGGCCCATTGCTGATAATCTCATCTAAATTGCAGTGCGCTGTCGCCGGACCCTAACCGTCGCAGCAAAGGAACACAAGCACCGCCTGAACAGGATCCGCACCGCAGCTCTACCCAGTATTTTACCCGCTTTCAACACGGATGGACCATGCCAGGCTATATGAACGCCACGGACAGCAGTCAGGAGCCACGCTCCGGCAGCGCCCTCGACGATGCCCCGAAGGCCATACCTCCGCTTCCGGACTTCAATGGCCGGGTGCTGGGGTCCGCCGCCTTCTGCGCCATCATCGTCGCGGGGGTCGTGGACGGCATATTCCACCAGAACATGCTCTGGTTGCTGGCCGCGGGGCTGGTCTGGCCCCACGCCATGACGCTCATCAGCCGCCGTATCGACCTGTACAGGCAGCCTCGGATTCACCAGTACCTGCTGCTGGGCGAGTGCATTATCGGCGGTGCCGTCATCGGTCTGACCGGGCTGACCCCGGTACCCGCCCTGGCCATGACCCTGATGCTGATGTTCAGCTGCCTGATCGTCGGTGGTATCTATCTCTGGTTCTATGGCACCCTGCTGCTCAGTGCCGTTGCCGGACTGGTGGTGGGACTCATGGGCGTCACCGACGATTTCACCACCCCGGTGCTCACCAGCGTGGTGTCTCTGCTGGGCACCGGTATCTACATCTGCGTCACGGCCTACTACACCCATATCCAGGCCCGCAGCCTGCTGGCCGCCAAGGGCCAGATCCAGAAGCAGCGGGAGCAGTCCATCGCCCTGTCGGATAAGCTCTCCAAGTACCTCTCACCCCAGGTCTGGCAGTCCATCTTTACCGGTGAGCGGGATGTGCGCCTGGAGACCCGCCGCAAGAAACTCAGCGTGTTCTTTTCCGACATCAAGGGTTTTACCGATCTGTCCGAGGAAATGGAGCCGGAGGGTCTGACCGAACTGCTCAACAACTACTTCAACGAGATGTCCGAGGTGGCACTGCGATACGGCGGCACCATCGACAAGTTCGTCGGCGATTCCATCATGATCTTCTTCGGCGATCCCTCCTCCCGGGGCCAGAAAGAGGATGCCCAGGCCTGCGTGTCCATGGCCATCGACATGCGCAATCATATGAAGATCATGCGTCAGCGCTGGCGCAGCCAGGGTATCCGCACTCCCCTGGAGATCCGCATGGGTATCAGCTCCGGCTTCGTCACCGTTGGCAACTTCGGTGCCGAAAACCGCATGGACTACACCATCATCGGCAAGGAAGTGAACCTGGCCAGTCGCCTGGAGCAACTCGCCGAGCCCGGGCAGATCCTGGTGTCCTACGAAACCTTCTCCCTGATCAAGGAGCGGATCATGTGCCGGGACAAGGGCGAAATCACCGTAAAGGGGTTTGGCCGCCCGGTGGCCATCTACGAGGTCATCGACTTTCGCCGTGACCTGGGCCCCAACCGCAGCTTCGTGGAACACGAACACGCCGGTTTCGCCATGTATCTCGACTCCGGCAAGATCTGCGAACGGGACCGCAATGCGATTCTGGAAGCTTTGGAAGAGGCCGCCGACCGACTGCGGGAAGAGGAATCAGACCGGTAATATCCCATCCGGGTCCCGGACGGAACACTGGCCCTATTGCCGCACCAGCCGTACCAGAGGCGCCTCGCCGGGGCTGGTGCTGCGCCAGGGATTGATATCGAGCCCGCCCCGCCGGGTATAGCGGGCGCTTACGGTGAGCTGCTCCGGCTGGCAGGCCCGCATCAGGTCGGTGAATACCGTCTCCACGCAATGCTCATGGAAATCCTGCTTCTGGCGGAAACCCACCACGTACTTCAGCAGGGCCGCGCGGTCCATGGCCGGGCCGGTGTATTCAATCAGCAGGCTGCCCCAGTCCGGCTGCCCGGTAACCGGGCAGTTACTCTTCAGCAGGTGTGAACAGAGGCTTTCCGACACCTTTTCGCCACCGGCGACGAGCACCTCGGGGCAGTACTCGTAGATCACCCCGTCCACGGGCTCGTCATCAATCAGGATGGCCCCCTCCGGCCGCCCGGCGGCGGTCATGCCCCGATCCACGCTGTAAAGCATTACCGAGGCGGCGGCGCCACAGGCGCTGGCCAGGTCCCGTTCAATGGTCTCGCGGACCTGCCCATGGGAGCTATACACCTCCTGGTTCAGGGAGTTCAGGTACAGCTTGAGGGATTTCGATTCGATCAGGCTGGGGGAAGCGGCCGGCAACCGGAACGTGCCCCAGGCAACCTCGGGTACCCCGGAAGGCCGCAGCCATGACAGTTCCCACGCCTGCCAGAGATCCTCGCCGAACCAGGGCCAGCGCCCATCATCCAGCGCTATGCGACGGCGGTTGTCATCTCGCGGTACCGGAAACAGCAGCTCCGGCGCGTAACGCTCCGGATAGTCACTGCTCTTGCCAAGGGGGGCGTTATCAAGGGCCATAGGTCATTCTCAGCTGCGGATGCCCTTGCCCCGCTGCAGCATGCGCAGCGAAACGACGGCGAGTACGGTAATAAACACCAGGATCATACCCAGCGCCACATAGGGGTTAACGTCGGACACCCCCAGAATGCCGTAGCGGAAGGCATTCACCATGTAGAGGATCGGGTTCACCATGGACACGCTGCGCCAGAAGTCCGGCAGCATCTGGATGGAATAGAACACACCCCCAAGGTAGGTCAGCGGCGTCAGTATAAAGGTGGGGACGATGGAGATGTCATCGAATTTGGTGGCCAGCATGGCGTTGATGAAGCCACCCAGGGAGAACAGCGCAGACGTGAGGAACACTGTCAGCACGATCATCGGCAGGTTATGGATCTGCAGCCGGGTAAACGCCAGGGACAGCAGGGTGACGATCACCCCCACCCCCAGGCCGCGAGCCATGCCCCCGGCCACGTATCCCGCCAGAATGGCCCAGTTCGGGGTCGGCGACACCAGCAACTCCTCGATGCTGCGCTGGAACTTCATGCTGAAGAAGGACGACACCACATTGGAATAGGAATTGGTGATCACCGCCATCATAATCAGCCCCGGCACGATGAAGGACATATAGTCAAAACCTTCCATGGGACCAATCCGTGATCCGATAAGGTTGCCGAAAATCACGAAATACAGGCACATGGTAACCGCCGGTGGCAGCAGTGTCTGGGGCCAGATCCGGGTAAAGCGGCGGATCTCGCGAAGTACGATCGTCAGAAAGGCGGTCAGGACGGCGCTGGGGCTCACTGGATCACCTCCTCGTCCCGACGGTTGTTGTTGTCCTCGACCATTCGCAGGAAGAGTTCCTCCAGGCGGTTGGCCTTGGTACGCATGCTGAGTACGCGGATGTCCTTGCGGTCGAGTTGGGCGAACACCTCGTTGAGGCCCTGCCCCTTCTCCACTTCCACCTCCAGTGCACCCTCCCCGTCCAGGCGGGTCACGAAGCCGTCCAGCTCCGGCGCCTCGGTCAGGGCCTGCTCCGCATCCAGCACGAAGGTTTCCATCCGCAACTGGGTCAACAGCTCCTTCTTGCTGGTGTGCCGCACGATCCTGCCGTGATCGATAATGGCAATGTTGCGGCAGAGTGCTTCCGCCTCTTCCAGGTAGTGGGTGGTGAGGATAATGGTGGTGCCGTTGCGGTTCATCTCCTCCAGGAACGTCCACATGGAGCGGCGCAGTTCGATATCGACGCCGGCGGTCGGTTCGTCGAGGATCAGTATCCGGGGGTTGTGCACCAGGGCGCGGGCAATCATCAGGCGGCGCTTCATGCCCCCGGACAGCATGCGCGCCGGGTCGTCCTTCTTTTCCCAGAGCCCCAGCTTCTTCAGGTAATGTTCGGCGGACTCCCGGGCCTTGGACAGCGGAATGCCGTAATAGCCGGCCTGGGTGGTGACGATGTCGAACACCTTCTCGAACTGGTTGAAGTTGAATTCCTGGGGCACCACGCCCAGGTTGAGCTTGGCAGCGGCCAGGTCGGTGTCGATATCATGGCCGAAAACCCGGACCTTGCCGGACGACTTGTTCACCAGGGAGCAGACGATTCCCAGGATGGTGGACTTGCCAGCGCCGTTGGGACCCAGCAGGGCGAAGAAATCCCCCTCCCGGACCTTCAGATCAATGCCTTTGAGGGCTTCGAAACCGCTGCCGTAACTCTTCCTGAGATTTTCGATTTCAAGGGCCCAGGCGGGCGGGGAAGACTGGCTCGGTAAGGTTGTCATAGCGAAGTCCGGACAGAGAGTGGTGTGTCGCGAAAGCGCTATATCTTGAGCCAACAGGAATAAAATTCAAGGGCAAGGCACCCGACTGCGGGGGGTTGCGACCGGGAGACTTGCCCCGGAGGCAGGTGATCAGGCACCGACCAGGCGGCGCAGGTTCCAGCGGGTTTCGGCCCCGGTGACATCGTACCGTTTCGGGTCCAGCCCTTCGGTGCCATTGGGAAGACAGCCCTCCACCCGCAGGGAGTCCTCCACTTTGCGCCCTTCATTGATGGCCGCCAGGTTGATCATTTTCGCGGAACGCAGGGGCTGCTGGGCGGTGTCCGTCATCACCATGACCCGCGGCATCAGCCGCCTCTTTGGCGAATGGGACACGACAATACCCCGCTGGCCGTTGGTCAGCTGCACCAGTGTACCGATGGGATAGATGCCGATCGCCTGGATGAATTTCTCAACCAGATCCTCCTGGAATTCCACGTTGCGCAGCTCGAACAACTGGCTGACCGCCTGGGCCGGGGACAGGGGCTCATAACCCTGCCGTGGCGCGATCAGCGACTCGTAGAAATCCACCAGTCCCGCCAGCTTGGCCAGCAACGGAATCCGGTCACCGCGAACGCCCGCCGGGAAGCCGGATCCGTTATGACGCTCGCGATGGCCACGAACCACGGCAACCACGGCACGGGGCATGCCTGCTTCTTCCAGACGGCGGGCACCCCGCTCCACGTAGGTGCGGAACTCCCGGAACTGCTCGGCATCCAGCTGCTGTTCGTTGAACAGAAGTTCGGTGGGCAGCTCGGCTTTGCCAATGTGCGCCAGCAGGCAACCTGTGGCCAGATTGGTAAGCAGAGACTCGTCCAGCCCCAGGTGGCGGCCGAACACCAGTGCCCAGACTGCGGATCTCATGGAATGGCGATAGGTATGATCATCGTGCTCACGCACCCGTGTCAGCCACAACAACGCGTCGGGATTGCGCATGACACTGGCGGTCATGGTCCGGGCCACGCGGGTAATGGGTCGCAGGTCAGGCAGCGACTCGGTACGCAGGGCGGAGGCAACGTCCTCGATGGCGGCGGCGGCGGAATCAATAAGATTGCGGCAGGCCTTCAGTTCTTTTTTCAGGGAGCGGGTGGTCTGGTGATCCACCGGGTTTCTGATCTGGACGGGTGCGAGCTTGACGATCTCGCTATCGCGGACCTTTCGGCTGGCGCGTCTGGCGAAACTGGGCGCCCCGGCCTCGCTGTATTCCAGCTCGTCACGCGCCTCGGCCACATCCACCATGACCCAGCGGCAATGGGAAACCAGCGCCCGGATTTCTTCCTGGGAGCGGATATAAAAGCCCTGAATGGGAAACGGCGTGAGGTGCCAGGGCCGGTCGAGATCGGCCACGAACATACCCACTTCAAGGTCCTGGACGGATACCTTCTTCTGGGAAACACCCACTTTCCACCTCTGGATTGGTCGAGACTTGACAACATCCATTGTCGCCACCTCCGTGTCAGGATTCCGTTACAAATGGAAGAATATTGGTAACCGAACCGCCACATTCGGTTACGTATATTGTCGTTCTGCTACATAGGGTAATACTGTGACACGAATCACAGCCTGTCTAGTAACTGGACAGGAAATTTGAGAAAACCATCAATGAAATGTCAGTCGTCCTGGTGGTCGGCGAACTGCAGGCCAAACCCGTCCACGGTTTTGCGGACCACCACCATTCTCAGTTCCGGAGCGGGAATCGGCAGCCCCTGCACCTGAACTGTCACCAGGTCACCCATGTCCGGGGTGAACTGCTGGTCTTCAACCACCACGAAGATTCCGCCGTCCGAGATGTCACGGGTGGAAAAAATGCTCTTGCCAAGGGTCTCGTGTTCAACACTGACTCTGGCGTTCAGTGCCGTGCGGATATGACCGCGTCTTTCCGTTTTTTTCATAACCTGACCGCCACCCGTTCCCCAGGATTCTTGTTATCGGCTTTTCCAGGCGCCGCTTGAACTTGATATGTAACCAGAAAACCCGGCCGTAAGCATAGCAGGGGTTGGCAAAAATGGTTGCCCGGGAGACCCGTCGGTCAGGTCCCGCTGTCATCCCCGGAGGGGGCATCAGGCTGGACACGGACCACGAAGCGCCCCTTGAAGGTCGCCACTGCCGGCTGCGCCGGAGCCAGCTGTGGTTCGCCGCAGTACACCGCGGACTCCAGCTCCAGCCGGGCCCGGCCACGGCGCCGCAGCATGGTCAGGAATTTCGCCTTCGCCTGCTCCTCGGGAAGCTGGCAGAGGGCAAAGAAGTCGTCGTCCGCCGGCTGGCCGTAGTCGATGCCGCCACTCTGGATGACCACGTTTCCCTCCAGGCCGGCGTCGGCCACGACCAACTCGATCAGGCCCCAGGCCGCCAGCACCGCAACGGAATAGATGGCTCCTCCAAAACCGGTGCCCTGATGGTTACTGTTGGGCGCGAGGGGCGCCTTCACCAGCAGCTGCCCGCCGTCGTAGTGCACCAGTTCCGCCGACATGGCCCGGGTCAGCGGAATGACGTCATGGATTCTTTGCTGAAAGTCGCTCAGTTGGCTCACTCAGGAGTCCCCAAAACGCGGAAACCGGCACAGTCGCCGGTTTCCGGTTGCCTTACTGAAAAGCGGCTGGCGTCCGGCGCCAGCCCCCGTTTGCCCGGGTTATTCCCAGATGATGGTCTTGTCCTGGGCGTACCAGTCGTCCACCTTGTCGCGGTAGGCGTCCTCCACCACGTTGCGCTTGAGCTTCATGGTGGGCGTCAGGAAGTTGTTCTCGATGGTCCAGGGTTCCTTGACCACCACCATGAAACGCAGGTGCTCATGGGGATCGAGGGTCTGGTTAACGTCCTTCAGCAGGTCCACGAACTCTTTTTCCAGCTCCTTGCGGAAATCCGGATCGTCGCGCTTGGCCTGCGCCGCCTCCGACAGCATCACCAGGCAGTACGGCTGTACCTGGTTTTCACCGGATACACACACCGCCTCGATGTTGTCGTTGGTCATCAGCTTGTTCTCGATGGGCGCGGGCGCCACATACTTGCCCTTGCTGGTCTTGAAGATCTCCTTCAGCCGGCCGGTGATCCTCAGGCGACCCAGTTCATCGATCTCGCCCATGTCGCCGGTACGCAGGAAACCGTCCTCGGTGAACGCCTCCCTGGTTTTCTCCGGATCCTTGTAGTAGCCCATCATGGTGGTGGGGCTCTTCACCAGGATCTCGCTGTTCTCGCCGATCTTCTGCTCCACTCCCGGCAGCGGTTCACCAACGTAACCGGTGCGGGCACGGCCCGGCTGGGTGGTGTGGGAATAGGCGATGTTCTCGGACATGCCGTAGCCTTCCAGCAGCTCCAGGCCGAGGTTGCGGTACCACTCCAGAATGTCGTGGGGCAGCGGCGCGGAGCCGGAGCCGGCGTAACGCACGTGCTGCAGGCCGAGTTTGGTGAGAATCTTCTTCTTGATCAGGCTGTTGACCAGGGGAATCCGGAGCAGCTTGTCGAGTTTCTTTTTCGGCATTTTCTCGAAAACGCCGTGCTGGAGCTTGGTCCAGATCCGTGGTACTGCGATGAACAGGGTAGGCCGGGCCCGCTGCAGGTCATCCACGAAGGTCTCGAGGCTCTCGGCAAAGTACAGGTGGAAGCCCTTGTTCATGGAAACCAGCTCACCCACATAACGCTCGAACACGTGGGCCAATGGCAGGTAGGACAGGTAACGGTCCTCGCTGGTGACTTCCAGCCGGTCTGCGGCACCGGAGGCCGCATAGGCCAGGTTGGCAAAGCTCAGCATGACGCCCTTGGGCCGGCCGGTGCTGCCGGAGGTGTAGACGATGGTCGCCAGGGTATCCGCCTCCCTCTTGACGTTCTCCTCAAGGGGAGAATTGTTGGCGACGATGTCATCCCAGGTCTCGAAATCCGTGGGCGGGCTCAGGGGATAGCTGATGCAGCGCACCGACTCCGGCACGCCGGATTTCATGGAGTCCCAGTCATCCAGTTTGCCCACGAACATGACCGGTATTTCGGCGTGCTCAATGATGTAGCTTACCGTGTCGGCATTCAGGGTCGGATACAGGGGAACGGAAATGTGACCGGCCATCCAGATGGCCCAGTCGGACATGATCCAGTGGGCACAGTTCTTCGACACGATGCCGATACGACTGTTTTCAGGGAGATCCAGGGACTTCAGGTAGGCGGCCATGCGGCGGGCTTCGCCTACCGCCCGGCGCCAGGTGTAGTCGACGGTCTTGCCGCCGCCCACGGGCTGGGTCATGTATACGGACTCGGCCTTGGCGCTTTCCCAGTGGTAAATCAAATCCAGCGGAAGTGTTTCTTGTTTGCTCATGTGTCTTCCCACAGAACTGTGACTAAGACGGTTTCTCCGGGGGGAGGAACGTCGTGGTTGTTGTTATCGTTGGAATTTCAGGCACGAGGGCCATTACCGAAGACTATTGCATCATAGTCCTTCCCGTCAAAGCCTGTTGTCAACAAAATCAGATTGGGTCTCAAACGATCGTTTGCCGACCTCCGCGTGGGCCGGTCGGGCCTGTCCTGGCTGCGCGACGCCAACCCTTGTGATAAAATCCCGCCTCCGTTTTTCTGCCGGCCCGTCGTCACCGGGCCATCACCAACGCCAATTTCTGGAGAACCGGCTCATGGCCAAGACCTTTCTGCACATTCTTGCAGGCGCCCTGCTGCTTACCGGCCTGAACATTGCCCAGGCGGAAGATCCCAAGGTGGTTGCGATCACCCAGATTGTCGAGCATCCGGCACTGGACGCCGTCTACCAGGGCATCAGGGACGAGCTGGCGGAACAGGGTTATGTCGAGGGCGAGAACCTCCGGGTGATGCACGAGAGCGCCCAGGGCAACTCCGCCATTGCCTCCCAGATTGCCCGCAAGTTCGTGGGCGAGCAGCCGGACATCATCGTGGGCATCGCCACCCCCTCCGCCCAGACCATCGCCGCGGCCGCCCGTAACATCCCCGTGGTGTTCTCCGCCGTCACCGACCCGGTGGGCGCCAAGCTGGTCAGAAACCTCGACAACCCCGGCGCCAACATCACCGGCGTCACCGACATGCTGCCCCTGGACCGTCACCTCGACATGGTGCTGCGGGTAGTACCCGACGCCAAGCGTATCGGCACCGTCTATAACCCCGGCGAAGCCAATGCCGTTGCCCTGGTGGAGATGCTGGAGCAGGAACTGGCAGACCGCGGCCTGAAACTGGAAAAAGCCGCCGCCACCAAGACCTCGGAAGTACTGGGCGCCGCCCGTTCCCTCGTCGGCAAGGCCGACGCCATCTACCTGACCACCGACAACACCGTGATCAGCGCGGTGGAAGCGGTCATCTCCGTAGGTGAGCAGGCCGACATTCCGGTCTTCGCCGCCGATACCGCCACCGTCGAGCGTGGCGCCGTGGCGGCCATGGGCTTTGACTACTACCAGCATGGCCGCCAGACCGGCGCCATGGTGGCCCGCATTCTCGAAGGCGCAAGCCCCGCCGATATGCCTGTGGAAAGCATGGAGGCCCTGGAGCTTCATGTGAACCCGGCCGCGGCCGAGAAAATGGGCATCACCCTGAGTGATGAGCTGATCTCCGAAGCGAGCAAGGTCGTCCAGTCCAAGCGCTGAGCCAATAGCGGGCCCGTCACCGGCGGGCCCGCTCCATCCCTGCACATGAAAGCCTCCCCATGCTGAGCAATATTGCCCTTTACGGGGCCATCGAGACCGGCCTGATCTATGGCCTGGTGGCCTTTGGTATCTACATATCCTTCCGGGTGCTGGACTTCCCGGACCTGACCGTGGACGGCAGCTTCCCGCTGGGAGCAGCGGTGGCCGCAGTACTGATTCTCGGTGGCTGGAACCCGTGGCTGGCCACTGGCATGGCCATCGTGGCCGGCATGGCCGCGGGCGCGGTCACCGCGCTGCTGAACGTCAAGCTGGGCATTCTCAACCTGCTGGCGTCGATCCTCACCATGATCGCCCTCTACTCCGTGAACCTGCGCATCATGGGCAGCCCCAACCTGGCCCTCCTGGGTGAGGAAACGGTGCTGACACCCTGGTACGAACTGGGTCTGGCGTTCCACCAGGTACCGGTGGCGCTGTTCATACTGGTGACCTTTATCGCCCTGGTGTTGCTGTGGCGCTTCATGAAATCCGAAGTGGGCCTGTCCATGCGGGCCACCGGCGCCAATGCCCGTATGGCCAGGGCCCAGGGCATCGCCACCGGCGCCATGATCGTGCTGGGCGTGGCCCTGTCCAACGGTCTTGTGGGCCTTGCCGGCGCCCTGTTCGCCCAGAGCCAGGGGGCGGCCGACGTCACCATGGGCGTGGGTGTGATTGTGATTGGTCTTGCCTCCCTTATCGGCGGTGAGGCGGTGATCACCCCGAGCACGGTGCTGCGGGCCCTGATTGCCTGTGTGGTGGGCGCCATTGTCTACCGGCTGGCGATCGCCTTCGCCCTGAACGCCGACATACTGGGCCTGAAGGCCCAGGACCTGAATCTGATCACCGCGATACTGGTGACCCTGGCCATCGTGCTGCCCGGCTTCCGCAACACCGTGCGCGCCCGTCTGACCCGCAAAAAGGCCTGAAGGAGAGCGATATGATCAGTGCACAGAACCTGGAGCTGACCTTCGGCAAGGGTACCCCCCTGGAGAACCCGGCCCTCCGTGGCATGAGCCTGACCGTGAACCAGGGTGAGTTCGTCACCGTGATCGGCAGCAACGGTGCCGGCAAGTCCACCTTCCTCAATGCTCTCGCGGGCGAGGTGATCGTGGATTCCGGCCGCATCGAGGTGGACGGCCAGGACGTTACCAGGTTGCCCACCCACAAGCGCTCCCGCCGGGTGGCCCGGGTATTCCAGGACCCCCTGGCGGGCACCTGCGAGGGCCTGTCCATCGAGGAGAACCTGGCCCTGGCCATCAAGCGCGGCCAGCGCCGGGGGCTCACCACCGCCGTCAAGCGCAACTACCGGGAAAGGTTCCGCCAGGCCCTGGCCAAGCTCAACCTGGGCCTGGAGGACCGCCTCGGCGACAAGATGGGGCTGCTTTCCGGGGGCCAGCGCCAGGCGGTCAGCCTGCTGATGGCCAGCCTGACGCCCTCCTCCATCCTGCTGCTGGACGAGCACACCGCCGCCCTGGACCCGAAGACCGCCAGGTTCGTGCTGGAGCTGACCCAGGAGATCATCACCGAGCAGAAACTCACCGCGCTGATGGTCACCCACAGCATGAAGCAGGCCCTGGAGGTGGGCGACCGCACGGTGATGCTGCACCAGGGCCAGGTGGTGTTCGATATCGCCGGACAGGAGCGGGAAGGCCTGGAGGTGAAAGACCTGCTGGACCTGTTCGAGAAGCAGCGCGGCCTGGAAGTGGAAGACGACAGCCTGCTGCTGGGCTGACGGCCGCGCCCGCAAAAGTTCAGAAATCCGACAGATTGAGCAGGGCCTGACCAGTGCAGTGCCCTGCTTCACATTTTCAATATCTGTAGTGGATATACCCATTTCTGCCCTACCCCTTGAGCCGTCTGGCTTCGGGCATTTTCAAGACCCTTTTCGATACTTTTTCTTTTTCAAATCGCTGCTGTTTATAGCCTTAGCTTTCTTCACAGACCACTATATAGTGTCTATAATCCCGCACATCCCAACTAGATATAGTGTTTGGCCCAGTCCCGACAGGCAGGCCGGATTCGCAGTGGACAACGCCTCCGGCGGTGTTCCGACCACAAAAAAATCAAGCAGACCGAGGGTGGAGATGAGCGCGAAACTACAGGTAGTAACCACAGATATCCCCATGCAGGATGCCTCACTGGACATCTGGAACAGCAAGTACCAGTTGAAGACCAAGACCGGCGAACCTGTAGACCGCACCATTGACGACACCTACAAGCGGGTGGCCAAGGCACTCTCTGAAGTGGAAGCCAAGAGCAAGCGCGACCACTACATGAAGGAATTCATCTGGGCCCTCCAGAACGGCGCCATTCCCGCCGGCCGCATCACCTCCAATGCCGGTGCCGAGGCCCACAAGCCGGCCACCTCCACCATCAACTGCACCGTGTCCGGCACCATCAAGGACTCCATGAACGACATCCTGGAGAAGAACCACGAAGCGGGCCTGACCCTCAAGGCCGGCTGCGGTATCGGTTACGAGTTCTCCACCCTGCGCCCCCGCGGCGCCTATGTCGCC
This sequence comes from Marinobacter daqiaonensis, assembly GCF_900115285.1. Classification (GTDB taxonomy): domain Bacteria; phylum Pseudomonadota; class Gammaproteobacteria; order Pseudomonadales; family Oleiphilaceae; genus Marinobacter; species Marinobacter daqiaonensis. The sequence goes on along the minus strand of NZ_FOYW01000001.1, from coordinate 223,348 downwards.
GGCGCCGGCGCCACCACCTCCGGCCCGCTGTCCTTCATGGACATCTTCGACCGCATGTGTTTCACCGTGTCCTCCGCCGGTGGCCGCCGTGGCGCCCAGATGGCCACCTTCGACGTGCACCACCCGGACGTGATCGAGTTCATCCAGGCCAAGCGTGAAGACGGCCGCCTTCGCCAGTTCAACCTGTCGCTGCTGATCACCGAAGACTTCATCGAAGCCGTGCGCAACGGCGACGACTGGCACCTGTCGTTCCCGGTCACCCGCAAGGAAGCCGATGACGAGGGCCTGGACCTGGCCGACGAGAGCCAGTTCGTCTACCGGGACTTCCCCCAGACCGAAGGCTATGTCACCAACGACGAAGGCAAGGTAGCGTGCCGTATCTACCGGACCCTGAAGGCCCAGTTCATCTGGGACACCATCATGACCTCCACCTACGACTACGCGGAACCGGGCTTCATCCTCATCGACAAGGTGAACCAGATGAACAACAACTGGTTCTGCGAGGACATCCGCGCCACCAACCCCTGCGGCGAGCAGCCCCTGCCCCCCTACGGCAGCTGCCTGCTGGGCTCGGTGAACCTGACCAAGTTCGTGGAGAACCCCTTCACCGACAAGGCCAGCTTCAACTACGAGAAGTACCGCAAGGTGGTGGCGGTGTTTACCCGCATGCTGGACAACGTGGTGGAAATCAACGGCCTGCCCCTGGGCGAGCAGCGCCACGAGATCCTTACCAAGCGCCGCCACGGCATGGGCATCCTCGGCCTGGGTTCCACCCTCGCCATGCTGCGCATGCCCTACGGCTCCGATGAGTCGGTAACCTTCACCGAAGAGGTGGTGCGTGAGATGGCCGTGGAAGGCTGGCGCCAGTCCCTGGCCCTGGCGGAAGAGAAAGGCCCGGCCCCGATCATGGATGAGGAGTTCGAGGTAACCCCCAAGATGCTGACCAAGTGCCCGCAGCTGTCCGCGGACGGCTACAAGCTGGGCGACAAGGTCAAGGGCCGTGTCCTCCACGCCAGGTACAGTGCCTACATGCAGCTTATCGGCGCCGTGGAGCCGGAACTGGTGGAGAAGCTGGCCGACAAAGGGGGCCGTTTCACCCATCACACCTCCATTGCTCCCACCGGCACCATCAGCCTGTCCCTGGCCAACAACGCCAGTAACGGCATCGAGCCGAGCTTCTCCCACCATTACTCCCGCAACATCATCCGGGAGGGTCGCAAGACCAAGGAGAAGGTGGACGTGTTCAGCTTCGAGCTGCTGGCCTACCGCCACCTGATCAACTCCGGCGCCATGCCCTTCTCGGAGGATGCCGACAAGAAGCTGCCGGACTACTTCACCACGTCCGACGACGTGTCTCCGAAGCAGCACGTAGACATCCAGGCGGCGGCCCAGAAGTGGGTGGACTCGTCCATCTCCAAGACCGCCAACGTGCCCCAGGACTTCGCGTACCCGGACTTCAAGGACATCTACATGTACGCCTACGAGAAGGGCCTGAAGGGCTGCACCACCTTCCGCTTCAACCCGGAAGCCTTCCAGGGCGTGCTGGTGAAAGAATCGGACCTTGAAAACACTCTGTACGAGTTCACCCTGGACGACGGCAGCAAGGTCACCTTCAAGGGCAACGAGAAGATCGAGTACGACGGCGAGATTCACACCGCCGCCAACCTCTTCGACGCCCTTAAAGAAGGCACCTACGGCAAATACTGATCCGGGAACTGACAGGAACTTATGACCATGACTGCAAAGATTACCAACAAGATCGTCGGCTACCGGGTCAAGAAAGCGGACCCGGAGGCCCAGGCCGCCGCTGACCAACCGGTGGTGAACAAGCCCATCCAGATGAACGAGACCATTGAGCGTCCGGACTTCCTGCTGGGCACCACCTACAAGATCAAGCCGCCGGTGGCGGAGCACGCGATGTACATCACCATCAACGACATCCTGCTCAACGAAGGCACCGACCACGAAAGCCGGCAGCCCTACGAGGTGTTCATCAACTCCAAGTCCATGGAGCACTTCCAGTGGGTCATCGCCCTCACCCGGGTTATCTCTGCGGTGTTCCGCAAGGGGGGCGACGTCACCTTCCTGGTGGAGGAGCTGCGCTCGGTGTATGACCCCAACGGTGGTTACTTCAAGAAGGGTGGCGTGTTCATGCCTTCCCTGGTGGCTGAGATTGGTGCGGTGATTGAGCGGCACCTGAAGGCCATTGGTCTCATCGAGAGCGAAGAGTTGAGTGATGTGACCAAGCGGATCCTGGCTGAGAAGCGGGCTGAGTTTGAGACGGCTCAGAAGACTCCCTCCAACGACGAGAGTGTTGGGGATTATCCTGCCAACGCCACCTTGTGTCCGAAGTGTAGTACCAAGGCGGTGGTTGTTATGGATGGGTGTGCGACGTGCCTGTCTTGTGGGGATAGTAAGTGTGGTTGAGTTGGTGACCGCACTGAAGTGATGAGGAGGCCCGGCGATTGGTGATTGTCGGGCCTTTTTTTCCGGGCGGAGATCAGCGGGTGTGTGACGCTTTTTTACGGAGATCCGCCGGATATTCAGCCAGGTTTGACAATATATTTGGAAGCTACCGACGCTTTTTCGTTTTTGTCGGAATTGATATGCAGCGTGCTGGGCAACCGTGTACTGGCAGGGTATTGATCTATTTTGATTTTCTTGGGATTTCCTGCAGCGAGCATGGCCGGATATATTGCCGTTTTTGGCGTAGAATCAACTGTTATTCAAAAGCGTTCGTCTTGACGTACGTGTCCATAGGCGTACACTTGATGGAAGATTGAACACGCAAGAGGTGCGTCATGACAGGAATCACAGCAACTGAGGCGCGCAGCAACCTTTATCGGTTGATTGACGAGACCGCCGAGTCCCACCAACCAATCGTCATCATGGGTAAGCGGAACAAAGCGGTCCTGGTTTCCGAGGAAGACTGGTCGGCAATTCAGGAGACACTTTACCTGCTCTCCGTACCAGGTATGCGGGAGTCTATTCGTGAGGGGATGGATACCCCGGTGGGTGAATGCGATGAGGAGCTGGACTGGTGACATGGAAGTTGGTTTACACCAAGCAAGCCCAGAAAGATGCAAAGAAGTTGGCCTCCAGCGGCCTCAAACCAAAAGCTCAAGAACTGTTGGCGCTGATAGCGGAAGACCCATACCGCAAGCCGCCTCCGTTTGAGAAGCTCATTGGTGATCTTGCGGGGGCCTATTCACGCCGCATCAATATTCAGCATCGTCTGGTATACCAGGTGCTCGAGGACGAGCAAGTGGTGAAAGTTCTCAGGCTCTGGAGCCACTACGAATAATGTATAACCAGCCGCTGTTGCCGGACAATTTCTCCACCGCTACGCAGTTACAAAATTGCCGCAAAGCTTCGCGTTAAATGTCATAAGCGAACGAACGTGAAGCGAACGAACGTGGACAGGCACTCCCAAAAAACAGCGAACGAACGTGGACAGGCACTCCCAAAAAAAGAAAACCCGAAACGGTAGCCCTATAGCCTCCAGGTGCCACCCTACAGGGTCAACCTCAGGGCCAATGGCTACTTTTTCACCAATATCGTCGAATTCGGCTCGTTTTCTCCGAATTCAGGCCAAGCGAGACCCCTGGCTATTAGCCAGTAAGGAGATTTTGCTCAGGTGGGGTGGTATTCAGGCCGCTCGTCGTCGCCTGCCCTGCTCTGCCCTGTGGTTTCGGGCGTAGCGGGCCTCGAATTCGCAGGCTTCCTGCAGCCACTCCTCCCGTGAGAAGCCCAGGCGGTTCAGGATTGGCGGTGTGGTCTCGGAAATATGCCCGCGTTTTGACGGGTGAATCACCCGGCCGGTGTAGTCCACCAGTTCCAGGTAGTCCTGAAGGCTGAACAGGATGCCCCGTTGTATTTCGTCTCGGTGGCTGCCTTCGAAATTCAGCAGGGGCTTGAGCGAAACCGGAAACGGGCGCAGGTAGTGGGAATCGATCTGGCTCTGGATGGCCTCTGCCAGATCAAACTGCGGTTTCAGTCGCTCCTTTATGCTGGTGTGGTCGGAGTCCTCCGGCGTATCCGCCATAGCTGCCCTGACCGGGTTGAGGTCTACGTAGGCCATGCAGCTCAGTAAGGCCTGTTCGGTTAGCAATGCCTGCGACTTGAAGCGGGATTCCCAGAAATGGCCCGTGCAGTCATCTTCGCGGTTAGCTTCTCTGGCAATCGGCTCGTTCAGGCACTTCATGAACCAGCTCAGGTCGGCCAGTCGCTTCCGGTAGACATCGACAACCCGCTTGAGGAATTGTTCTTCAGCCTCATGCAGTTTCTGCCCGGACTGACACCGCTGAACCAGGGGCGGCCCTTTGAACAGGCTGGTCCACCGAGACAGCACTTCATCATCACTCCAATCGTCTGCCTGCTCCGGGCTGAGTTTCACCACCAGGTGATAATGGTTGGACATCACGGCGTAAGCGCAGAGGTCGATGGTGAAGATGGACGACAACAACCGGATGCGCTCCTCTATCCATCGGCGCCGGTGCTCGTAACTTTGACCGGTCTGGCGATCCACGCCGCATAGGAAGGTGCGGCGAACGCAGCGGGAGATGACGTGGTAGTAAGGCGTATCAGAGAGGGATATCTGCTGTTCTCTTGGGCGGGGCATGGCAAGTCCGTTGCTCATGAGGTGAGTGGTCGCCTCTATTAAAACGGGTAAGGCAACGCCCGTAAATATCGCTGCTGGCGATATGGAGCGAGTTCGGTTACCGACATTGCGGTCGTCGGATTTACACGGAACGTGGACAGGCACTCCCAAAAAAGAAAAGCGGCGACGATCACTCCGTAATCTGGCTCATCCGGGATTTGTGTGTCGAAATCATCGCCTGCTATAAGAGCTGGCCTATCTGCCGGATTCTCTCCCTCGGCCGCTACCGAGAGGAATCCATTGGCGATCACGAACGGGCCGATACAGTAACCGGCATTCTGGTGTCAATAGTCGGACTGGCTTTCTCCTGGCTGCCGCGCCCCTCTCAATGGCAGTGGCGGGAGCCAGCGCGGGTTCTGGGTTACACTGCTGCCCAATCCCATTCCCGAATTCGACAAGGTCTCCATGACACCCGATCACAATGATCTCTGGTTCCTGCCCCTTGGTGGCACCGGTGAAATCGGCATGAACCTGAACCTTTATGGCCACGATGGCCACTGGCTGATGGTGGACTGCGGGGTTACTTTCCCCCGCCCTGGCCGGGTGATTGCCGACGGCACCGTGCACGGGCGCGGTGAGCCGCCGGTGCAGATGGCCGATCCCACCTTTATCGCGGACCGCCGCGAGCAGCTCGTCGGGCTGATCATCACCCATGCCCACGAGGACCATATCGGCGCAGTGCCCTACCTGTGGCCACTGCTGCAATGTCCGGTTTACACCAGCCGATTCACCGCCGAGATCCTGCGACGCAAGCTGACGGAGGCCGATCTGTTACACCGGGTGCCGATCCACGTAGTGGATGTGGATGAGCGCCGGGCCATCGGCCCGTTTGAGGTACAGTGGCTGGCCCTCACCCACTCCATCCCCGACCCCAACGCCCTGATGATCCGTACCCCCGCCGGCCGCATCTTCCACAGCGGCGACTGGAAGCTGGACGAAGAACCCCTGGTGGGCCATGGCTATGCCCCAGGCACCTTCAAGGCGCTGGCAGCAGAAGGTGTGACCGCGATGGTGTGCGATTCCACCAACGCTACCGTGCCGGGCCACTCCATCTCCGAATCAGCCCTGGAAAAAGGCTTGCTGGTCGCCGTTGACGGCGCACCGGGGCGGGTCATTGTCGCCTGTTTTGGCAGCAACATTGCCCGGCTGCACACCCTGGCCAATGTCGCCCGGGCCACCGGCCGCTACATGGGCCTGCTGGGGCGTTCCCTGATCAACATGAGCGGTGCCGCCAAGGCAGCCGGCGTATGGAATGCGGATGACCACCTCATCCCCCCTGCCCACCTGGGCTACCTTCCGCGAGCGGAAGTGCTTGCCGTCGCTACCGGCAGCCAGGGCGAACCCCGCACCGCCCTGCGCCGCATGGCCGCGGGCACGCACCCCGACATCGAGCTGGAGCCGGGGGACCGGGTGATCTTCAGCGCCCGCGCCATCCCCGGCAATGAGGACGCCATCGAAGCGCTGATTGCCAGCCTCCGGGAACAGGGCGTGGAAGTCATCACCGCCGAAGATGCCGATCTGCCCATCCATGCCTCCGGCCACCCGGCCCAGGACGAACTGCGTGCAATGTACCAGTGGGTACAGCCCGACGTGGCCATTCCGGTGCATGGTGAGGCCGAGCACATGCAGGCCCACGCTGGCCTGGCGCGGGAGTGTGGCGTACCCAAGGCCCTGCTTGGTCGCAATGGCGACCTGTTCATGGTCCGCCCGGTGCCCGGTATGCGCCGGCAAGTGGTGGCCACCGGGCGACTGGGCTGGGAGAAGGGGGAGCTGGTGCGGGTTGACTGAATTCCCTTCCCCCAGGTTCAGACCACGCCCTGACCGGCCACCGCCCGGAACAACCGCCGCGTTATCACCAGCGCCAGCGCAATAAGCAGACCGGACATCCCGAAGGCCAGCCCGAAGCCACCGACCGACAGCAAGGCCCCAAACAGCAGGGGCGCCAGGAAGTGAATGGCCCGGTTGGCCATCAGCCGCATACCCAGAGCACCGGAGCGCTGCTCCCGGTCCACCGCCTCAGCCAGGATAACCATCGACAGGGGCTGGGTGAGGCCCGAGCCCAGGCCCACCAGAACCGCCAGCAGGGAGATCAGCACCAGGTGCGCCGATACACCCAGAAAGGTGATGCCCAGGGCCAGGGTGCCGAAGGCCAGCAGTACCGCTGGCCCACGGCCGCCGGCGAGGGCGATCAGGCGGGCCATGAAGGGCCGGATTACCATTGCCACAGCAGCGCGCAGGCTGACCAGCACGCCGATCACCGCAGGGCTCATGGCGAGGCTCTCCAGATAGACCGGCAGGTAGCTGCCATACACCCCCAGGGCGAACATCCCCACCACGGTCACCAATACCGACAGTTGTACGCCACTGCTGGTCCGCATCAGGGCCCACTGCGCACGGAAGCCGGTCTGCCGTCGCGCCACCGCCAGTCGCTCCCGGGCCTGTCCGGTGAGCCACAGGCCGGCAGTACCGCCGAGAAGGGCAAACAAGGCCATCACCAGGAACACCTGGCCGACGCCCTGATCCTCAGGCAGCAACAGGCCCGCCAACAGCGGCCCCACCACCTGGCCCCCGGACAGCCAGGTGGCGTACCAGCCAAAATACTGTTCCAGCCGCGGCCCGGTGCCAAGATTGGAGATCAGCGTCTGGGCCGCCAGTACCATCTGCAGGTGCGCCAGCCCCACCAGTAGCTGTCCCAGAATCAGCCCCGGGTAGCCATACCAGAAGTGCATGGCCAGGAGACCGGCCACCATGATCATGGCCCCGGCCACCAGGGTGCTGCGCCCCCCATACCGGGTAACTACCTGACCCAGGGGGATGGCAAACAGCAATGGCAACAGGTACTGGGTACTGAGCACCGCACCGAGCACCAAAGGCGAGGCACCCAGGCGCAGGCCGTAGACCGGCACGGCAACAATCAACATGGAGTAAACGACGAAGCAGAAGGTCAGGGCCATGCAGATGATAAAGAAGTTTCTGCGGGCCTCGGCGGGGTCAATGGTCTGCACGGGGGCGGGATTGTCCGGGTTCAAGGCTCTGTCTGGCAGTGAAGAAGGGTGAAAGAACGATCATGGTAACCCGCGGTCAGCGGGGCGGGCAAAGCGACCTTCCGTACTGCACCTGTCATTTATGACACTGGCGGCCCGCCAAACCGGCGGGCCGCCCGGTCAGTCAGGCAGGAACCAAGCAGGAACAGGCACTACCAAGACTTTCAGTCGATCAGTTGGGAATCAGTCCGCTCGTGGTCGCCTTCCCTGCTCTGCCCGCCGGTTTTCCCTGTAGCGGGCCTCGAATTCACAGGCTTCCTGCAGCCATTCATCGGCTGGCATGCAAAGTCGGGAGAGGATGAGAACTGAACCTGGACAGGTAACTTCCATGCAGGCGCTGAAGCCAATCTGACTTCAGCGCCCCGGGATGGCCTTGCGGCCAGATTCCAATCGTTAGCTCTGTGGTTTGATCAGGAACTTCTCTCCGGTCGCCATTTTGCCGTAAGCCGAGATTGCATCCAGTTGTAACGCACCGGCCAGAGATACGTCATGAGTGTAGTGACTGGCGAACGTGGTTTTGATCTCGGCGGCTACGCGTTTGCGCATGGCAGCGTAGGTTTCCGTACCCAGTTTTCCTAATGCATTGAACAATAGAAAGCCGTTCACACCCCAGGCAAAACCAAAGTTGCGATTCAGTGTGATGGGGCCGCGATCAAGGCCGCCATAGATATAAACCTGTTTGTAGATGTCGGATCCGTACACGCTGTATTCGGTCATGTCGCGAGAGACGGCGGCTTCCATGCAAGTGAGAATATCACTGGCCAGCCGTCCGCCACCGATTGGGTCAAAAGCAATAGTAGCGCCGGTGTCGATCAGTGCCTGGGTCAGGTCTGCCATAAAGCTGTCGCTACTGGAGTTGACCACGTATTTGGCACCCATGTCGCGCAGTAGTGCTTCCTGTTCCGGTTTGCGGACGATATTGACCAGGTCGATGCCGTCGGCGAGGCAGATGCGGTTGAGCATTTGCCCGAGGTTAGAGGCCGCGGCAGCGTGAACGATAGCCTTGTGACCCTCAGCGCGCATGGTTTCTACCATGGCTAATGCAGTCAGCGGATTAACAAAGCTTGAAGCGCCTTCGGCTGCAGTCGTACCCGGTTCCAGTTCCAGACAGCTTTGAACATTGGCACAGAGGTATTTGCGGTAGCTACCGCCGCCGATGAACGCAACGGTTTTGCCCATCAGGCTTTGCGCTGCGGCGGATGAGCCTGCCGCGACGACGGTACCGGCGCCTTCATTGCCCACGGGTATGGGCTTGCCAACACGCTTTTTAACGGCGCCCATGAACTTGGCCGGGACATCGGCGCTGATGACCGGGCGATCGGCGCTACCGGATTGGCTGGCGGTCGTCATGTCAGCCGCGCTGAACATCACTCCCAGGTCAGACGGGTTGATAGGGGCGGCCTCGACGCGGATGACCACCTGGTTTTCGCCCGGCTGGGGGATCTCGATCTCGCGCAGGGCAAGTTCCAGTTTGTTGTCTTCGCTAATGGTGGAAGTAAGTTCGATGTTGTTATCTGACACTTTTTTCTCCTGCAAAGGTTGAGGGGGCTGGGACTTCGCCAACCGATGTTACCCGTTAAAATGAGGGGAAGATATCTGGGACATGGATCGAAACGTGAAACTCAACTTGGACAGGCACTCTGAAAAGCTTTCTGTTTTCGACTTGCTTCTTATGCCAGTGATCAAACCGTTTAAGTGCCTGTCGGATGGATCTTGGCCGCGAGCTGCGCTACTTGTCTGGCTGAATCGAGACGTTCCGGTCCGGCGGCGGCAGGTTGGGTAGCATGGCCTCAGCGTCAACCGTGTGAGTAGCGAAAAAAACTTCCGCCGCTTCAATCAGAGCCGCTTCGGTTTTGAGGATACCAAGATAGACCGGCCATTCGGCGTCGATCAGTTCCGTGCTGTAACGATCCGGATCGACTTTTCCCAGCAGTGCCAGGAACCGGAACTCCATTTCGTTCATGACGGTGTAATCGCACCGCTTGTGCAGAAACATGCCCAGCATCTGCTGAGCATTGTACGCGTCATGGCGGACCAGATCGGTACCGATCCGCCGCTCGAGTCCATCACTATAGACAAACCATTTGCGCAGACAGATGCTGCCCTGAAGGTCATCGAAGGAGTCCGGTTGTCGGCCAGGTTGCGCAAACACACGGTCACGCCAGGTTAACACCGGTCCGACGGCATGCATCCGGTCCGGCAGCGGCATCCATAGCGGGTTGGCAAAAACCGCGTTGGCTCGTCCTTCTTCCAGGGCCCAAGCCTGGCGTTTACGAGGCAGGGGGCGGAAATCGGCTGCGATACCGGTCTCCAGGGTGAAATCATTGATCACCTCGATCAGAATGCCTTTGTTAAGGTTTTTCCCGTAATAGAACGGCAGAAAGCCCTCGTCCGACCCCATAATCTGAAGCGTTTGTGACGAAACCGGAAGGAACCAGAATGCTGCGATGATCAGCAGGCCTGTTCTCATTGGGTGTTCCTCAAAGTGAATGATGGGGGGAGGTCGCCACTTGTCCGACGTTGCCTTGGCCAGTCAAAGACAGTGTGGTTCCGATTTTGGCCAAGCGCCGTGACGAAGTCGAGATCGCTGCGAATCATCCCGGCGTGGCAATCGGTCCAGCTAAGGTCAGGAAACCGCAATCGAGTGCTACCCCGTTCAAGTGGAACGTGGACAGGAAATCAAAAAATATATTAATCCGTGGGCTATAGACCAACCTGGGCATAGACTTAACCGAACCAAACCGAACCTGGACGACACCATTCGCCCGAAGTCGAACGAGGAGGAAGGACAGTGAGGATTCGACAGTACGCCACAGCAGTTGCTGCAACCGCCTTCATCGCCCTGGCCGGATGCGGCGGCGTTTTGGGCGAACGGGATGGCGCAGGACAGACAGTTGCCGGCCCGGATGCCACCTCTACGTCTGAATGGACTGCCGGAATTATCGACCGGCCGCAGCCAGATGCGCCTCCGGCGACCCTTCTTGCCGTACGCACTGACACTCACGAGGGCTTCGACCGGATCGTCTTCGAGTTCGACGAACGGGTGCCGGGCTATCACACCGAGTACATTGATCAACCCGTGCGGAAGTGCGGGTCTGGCAAGGTAACGCAGGTTGGCGGCGATGGCTGGCTCGAGGTCAGGATGTACCCTGCGAATGCGCACACCCGGGAGGGCCGGCCGACGGTTACAGAGCGTGAGCGCCTGACGAGCCTGCCGGTGCTCTCTGAAGTGGAGCTGACCTGCGACTTCGAGGCTGTCGTGACGTGGGTCCTCGGTGTCGGGTCGCCGAACCGCTATCGGGTCCGTGAGCTGAGCGACCCGCCGCGCCTCATTGTCGATGTGCGACACTGAGACCGACCGGTTCCCTTGCGTGGAATCCCGGGTTTACGGCTATTTCCTGCGTTTCTCTCAATGTTTAGCGATGCACGTAATTTGATGAATTCACTGTTCTGCATCGCCTCCGCAACCAAATTGCGAAGATACCAGAAATAAGCAGCATCAGGTTGGTGGTTTCGGTGACTGGATATGGGGAGATCGAGGTATCAAAATATCCGCCCATAAATCCCGTAACGTATTGTTCATAATAAAAACCAACCCCGCTGCTTGAAATAGACCAATCTGGCGCTGAAAAAAGATAGAACAATTCAGTCATATGGACCGAATAATAATTATCAATCTCAAAATAAAGACCGTCACCAAAGTGAGCGCTCGTTATTTTCCCAAAAGGAGCCCAAGGCACCTCAGATCGCATAAGTGACGATGAATAAAAATATGTATCAAAGGGTTCAATGTAAGGATAATCTGACGGATCATCTATTTCACTCCAAGCATTCGGTGGAGCATAAAATTCTCCCTTTCCAAAATCATAACCTTTCAGGTCAATATATATACGTGAGCCATCAGAGAAGCTGCCCGTGAAACTATTTATTATGATCGCACTTGATACCGAAGGCACCAGCGCGAGTACCAGAAAGATTAAAGCGGTTTTTATCTTTAAACAGTCTTTTAAGTTCATCGCTATTTCTCCAAAAATCACGATCTAGGCTCTTTGGGTGAGTCCAAGGTCGGCGAGCACTATCGGGCAAGTTTGATATGGCGGTCGGAAGTGTCAGCTTTATGCTCTATGGCCGGAGGGGGCTCCAAGCCCCGGCATTACACCGGGGCCCGCTGCTCAGATCCCATAGGAGCTGACATCAACCTTGGAAAAAACTTCTTGCCAATACAGGTCGCGGAGCTGTTCCCTGGTCTCGATACCCTCGACTTTGCCGACCCACTCATCCAGCAATTGCTGGAACTCGTCCATCTTGGCATCAGCCCGTTGCACGTCGTACCTCTCTGAATAGTTTGCCGCCACTTTTTTGAGGTCTTCTTCGATAAAGTCCCTGGTCATCTGACGAAACTCTTCATCTGGCTCGTGGAGCGTCAGTTCCGGCTGCTTGTCGATCCTCCTCAGGGCCTCCTGATGGTTCTCCAGGTACACTTTTGCTATCTCGGCTGAAGTGGTCGCCGCACCATAAAGAATGGATGTTCGGTCTTTTTCAGACAGGGATTTCCAGGCATCGGCATTCATGTTTGTCCCAACCCCGCCGAATGTGCCGCCGGGAACCCCCATGGTGACCTCGCTGGCGACTTCAATAAACTTGAAATTGAGATAATCCGACAGGTTGTGGGCCGTGCAGTCGACAACACCCTGGCTCAGTCCTTCATAGGTTTCGTTAACCGGAATGGAAACGGGAGTGCCACCCATGGCGTCGACCCATCGTGACCACTGCGGGCCCCCGATACGGATGCGTTTACCTTCAATATCCTCCTTGCTTGTAATCGCTTCGTTGCAGAACAGGCCGTACGGCGAAGAGCTGGCGAGGCCGAGGAATATCTGATTGCGGTCAAGGTGTTCCTTCAGACATTCCGGGCAATTGTTGATAACGTACTCGGATATCGCACCGGTGTAGGCAAACACAGCATCCTGCGAGCTCACATCGGCGAGTTCAAGCGCCATGGTCAGTTCCGTAAGCATGATGGTATTGGGGAAGTCTGACGGAAAATATGGTGTAAGCACGTGGCCCAAATCTGCGATACCGTCTCGAAGTCCGGTCGGAGTTTCCATGAAGCTCAGCAAGGACTGAGCATAACCTTTCACGCTGATATCGCCGCCGGAGCGATTTTCAACAGCTTCGATAAATGCATCCATGGCCTTGGTGCCCAGCGTGTTCTGGGGAGCACCGGTTGCAAAGCGGAGTTCGGTGGCACTTGCGATGTTGGCGGTCGTCAGTCCTGCGATGGTAATGCCGATGGCGACGGTTTTGAGAGGAGATATCGTTTTCATTGTTGTGCCCTCATTGATTGAGGTTAGGGGAGCCACCCCCTGAACCAGAGGTGGTTGTGCAAAAATTACCCGCTATCCGACAACCTAGTTGGCGACAACGTTTACGGCAAGGAAGCGAAGGGATTAGTTGATTACTCCAGAATGTCCTTTTGAAGATGATGCAGGAGAATCCGTTACGCGGTGTAGGACTGGCTCTGATTGAGAGTTACTTCTCAGGATTGACCTCAGTACTGGATTCCGGTCCCAGGCTGTCCAACCCCCTTGATCAGGGGGTACTGAACCCCTGGCAGCGTGACGGAAATTCTACAAATAAAGAGCTTACTGAGTCTCTCGGAGGAGAAACCACCAACGGGACAGCCAGGCTGACAGAGGGGGAACATCAGAAAACATAAATGAAGCCAACACCGATCTCGGCCTCGTAATCGTTCCGGGATATTGGGCTGTCTGAAACGTCACTGCCATAGACTTCGTAAAGAGCTTCACCGAAGATCTGCCAGTTTTCGTTCAGGTAATTTCGATAGTTAACATTGACACCAGTTGATCTATACCCGCTATCAACATCGGTTTCCGGAAGACCTGAGTCTATGGATTGCCGTGCGTTGACACCAAAGTCCCGGTTGGCTAACTCACCATCGTGGAAGGTGACAGCGGCGCCAACTTCCCAGCCAGTGCCGTCAGCTTCGCAAGCCAAACAAGTTCCTGCGCCTAGAATCCCCAGCGTACCGATCTCGCCTGTTAATACACGGCCATCCAGAAAGTAACGCCAGTCGTCTGCAAGGGCACGACGCACTTCCAAAAGCAATATCACCCCTGAACTCGATTCGCCTAACCCATCCAGTCTGCCATCTTCTGAGTCATCCTCTTCACGGCCTTCTTCGTAGCCTACCGTGGCTTGAAACAACCAGGCATCCTTGGCCAGTGTTCGCCACCCAATTGCTTCACCTGCCCAGAAAAAAATGTGTTCACCAGTTCGCCACTGAACACCCCCGGCCGGATCGATCTCAAACTCGAATTCGTCCGAACCCTCATAAGCAGTCTCATATTCAACGCCCAGCCCAAGCCCAACACCCCAACCATCGCCATCTGTAAAATCGCCGATAGAAGGAAGCGGAACGAGAGCGGTTCTCGTCTCCGCCGCATTTGACGATCCTAAACATGAAAGAGCGCCAAGAAATGTGGCGACTTGAAGGACTGTGTTTTTCATGGTTTTTCCCGATCAAGCAGTAGGCGGTAATACGGGTTACTCATCACTATAGATGATTATTTTTTAGCTGGCACTTCAGCGCTTTCGTTATCATCGTTCCGCGACCTCACCAAAAAATGTCAACTGTGCCAATCGACTAAGGCCCCCGAAACCCACTATCGAGACCGCGTTGGGCTTCGCAAAATACCCCTCGAATTATTGTCGGTCGGCGTTTTCGGGTTTAAGAACGGAAGGTGGACAGGCACTCGGAGAAAATCAGGCACTTGGAGAAACTTTCTGAGGGAAGCAAACTTTCAGAGAAGCTTTTGAATTCAATCGCTAACGATCCGCTGGCCTCATTAATCTGTTCGCGCGTGGGGGAGTTCAAGTCTGTACCGGCTGACAAAGGGCATGGTTAACCTCCAAGTGGTTCCTGCCCTTCATCATTGCAGACGTGCGTTCACTGCTCATCTTTTCAATAGCGCAACCGGTCGGATATTAATCCGCCTGGTCTTCTATCTCCTCGCCGGCTGATTCTACGTCCCTTCCGAACCCCTCCATGGTGTTGCAGCCAGCCATGCCAGCTGCAAGCAACAGTACGACCATCAAGGAGCGGAATATGGACCCATCCGTCAATGTCACTCTCATAGCTATCTCCTTTAGCAACTGCCTTATGTGGCCTCAGACATTGAAGCCCATACCAACACTCTAGTACAGAACGCCGTCGTCATAGTCTTCATCGACATCACGACGGACCTGTTCAAACAGTGTCGGCTATTCCGCCATTCCCTGAACGAAGGTCTTGTCGAGGGTGATAGCAGGAACGGGCCCCGGTGGAAAACCGCCGCCCCATCCCAGTGTGCTCTATACTGATTCCACTGCAGATCCGATTTCTGGCATCCGAGGTCCAGTTCTGCTGGCAGACAGGCGGGTCAGAGGTTCGAGTATTGGTGATTGATTCGTGTCTTGCCATCGTTGGCAGGTAGGCTCGCCTTCCTCTGGTCCGCGCTGTGAAAGTTTCGGGAGTAGGCACTCGGGGCCCTGCTGGGAAGTCAAAACCTTTAGGCACCGGGTGCAAAAGGGAGAATCAGGATGGGAAGAAACCTCGATCTGCTGCAGCGCCGCACCTCCCGCGAGCTCGACCCGGCCTACCGTCCCGACCGTGGCAACCTCCAGGAGATGAACTTCTATTCGGACAAGTTCGACCAGCACCGAGAGGTCCAGGATCGGCTGACGGCCTGGAAAACGTTTTACCAAAATAGCCGGAACGACAGTCCGGGGGTGGAGAGCCCGTTCCTTGTGGAGAACTGGTCCCGCGACATCGAGCTGTCCAATGCATTGCGGAAGTCCCTCGCCGATGGTCTTGAAGGCGCTTTTCACAACCAGAAAATCAGAAGCGAGAGAACGGTCAGGGAACTTGAGAGTCGCCTCGTCGAAGACCGGGCTACGCTCGTCAAGGTGATCGATGATATTCGCGCTGTGGAAGACCGGAGCGCCGAGATGGAACTGACGGTCAATCTGCTGCTAGAGACGAAGGATTACGTCGATAAGGCTACGCTTCTCATTAGTGTCACGAACGCCATCAAAATCGAACGGAGTCTGGACGCAGTCGGCGAGATCGCAGGTGCCGTTATCGGCAAATTCATGCCCAGTGAATCCTTCTCCCATGAAAAGCTCGCGGAAGCGTTGATCGGTCCAGCCGACAGCAACCTCAAGGTCATTGCCGACAAGCTTGCCGAAAAGGGCACCCAGGAACTCCTGTTCTCGGTGGATGCGACCCACCCTACCCTCGCCGAGTTGCATCAACGGGTCCGCAACGACATCGACGGCATCAGAGAAGCGCTGGCCGATCTTAGGAACGCGGATGAGGGTCTGGTTCAGGCAAACAGCATTCAGGCGCACTGCCACGAAAGTGCCAGGCTGATCGACGAAACCGATGCGCTCCCCCCGATCGACACCCCTTTTGGCGGACAGCCGACCTCAGACATCATCGGCGATGAGATCGTGGACGCGGTCGATTCGGATGGAGACGGAGTTGCGGACATGTCGCTACGGTCAGCGCCCGAAGAGGCCGGCGACGAGGTGGAGAACGGGGTTAGCAATGACGCCCAGGTGTCGTATCCCCCGGATCCGGATGAAATCGATTACGACGCGGAAATGTCGCACCTTCCGGCTCCGGACGAGATCGATTACGACGGGCAAGTGTCACACCTTCCGTCCCCGGACGAGATCGACGGCGACGCACAAGTATCCTATCTACCGGCTCCAGACGAGGTCGATGGCGAGATCGACAGCAATAATGATCAGGACGAGGTGGACAACGAGGCCGACGCCAGTGAGCCCCTGTAGGTCCAGCCGCCCCAACCCCCTGGGGGCCTAGATGAACGACGAAATCTTCATGACCGCACGTGACCTTCTCAAGCAGGGCGCAGTGGCTGATGTCCGACGCCTTCTGGCTTCCCTCCAAAACGAGGAGGCGACAGATGCAAGAGTTTCCTATCTGTCCGGCGTGTGCGATTTCCGGGAGTCCGACTTCGAAAAAGCGGAGAGACACTTCCGTGATGCAGTCTCTCTGGACGGTCTGTTTGTGGAGCCCCGGTACTACATCGGCCTTTGCCTTGAACGATGTAACCGGTTCGAAGAGGCGCGGATAGAGTATATGACCGTCCTCGCCATGCAACCTGACCACACCGGTGCGATCTGGAAGCTCGCAGCGGATTCGTCCGCTGAGGGGACCACAGGAGCCGCGCCCGCCGGCGATGTCCGCCGAGAAACACCGGTGCGCAATCAGGCGGCAGCGAGTGAGGCCGAGTCGCGGCTCGTGGACGAGGGGCTTGCCAAAGGCATCTACACCGACCGAAAGTCAAAAGTCGTCTACTTTGTGGAGATCGGCTTCATATTTGCGATCACGTTTGTGATTGCTGGTGGCATCGCTGGAGTATTGACGAACCTCGCTAGCGGGAACATCGCAATAGCGGCTATTGTCGGTTTGGTCGTCGGGACGCTTGCCGGAGTCGTTAACGCTGGATCCATCAAGAGATTCAAGTAGCTGCAGATTGTGAGCTAAGCGTGGGCAGGCAGTCTAAAAAGAACCCTGTCCCGCCCGTCTATGGAAAAAGCAAACTACAAGACCTGGCTCCGGATAGAGAGTTACCATACGCCCTCTTCTGACCGACTCGGAATCCTCCTGATGATCAAGTCCATTGCCCTGCCGGCACTACTTGTCGTGCTACTGGCGTTTCTCGGCTTTCAGTACTACATAACCTCGGTGCCCGATCTCGCGGGGCCTGTTTCCGTGGAGGACAGCCGGTTCATCGAACGGGACAATTCCCTGCTGGTAACGCTCAGGGGCAGCGACGGCGAACGCTTTACCGTGGGTCTGCGGGGAGACATCGACAACGATCCGGAAGAGACGGCCCTTTTCTTCATCCGGAATCCGGATCTGGTGCCCTATGTGTATTGGCCAGGCCTTCGGAGCAACGATGAAAAACGGGTTCTTGAGCTGCTTGAGGACGTGGTGCAAGACCAGGCGCAGGACGGGCCGGTGTCCCGGATTTATGAGGTTCTGAAGAACCGGAACTGACCTTATTGATCTGACCGCGATGATATCCGGCCCTCTGGCCACCATGATGCTGGCAGATCAGGGCGCAGAGGTGATCAAGGTGGAAAACCCCGCAGGCGGGGATAGCTGGCAGGTCTGGCCACGGTCCAGACTGGCTCTGAATATCACAACATCTTCTTCAATTGCCCGTACTCCCCTGCGATGCGAAGTACCAGAGTGATGTCGTTGTCGTTCCGATTGCGGAAGAACCAGCCATGGTTGCCGGTAAAGGCTGCTACAAGTTTGCCTTCGTCCTCGGGAACACCGCGCCCCTTTTCATAGGAGATGGATTGGCCGCCACCATCGCCATGGGTGTCGTAATTGATGGGACCACCTTCAGACACCCAGGAGAACCGGGCTACAGCCCCTTCCTCCATAGTGAGCTTGAATTCAGTGCCTTCTCCCGGTGTGAGAACCACGCTCACTTCATCCTGCCACTGCGGCCCGGCAATCACGGGTTCAGCCTCTGGTTCGGTAGCCGCAACCCCGGCCTCGGGAGCGGAGGCGGGGTCCTCAACCGGTTCGGCCACGACAGGTTCTCTGAGTTCCGGCGCCTTTTCGTCAACTGAGGACTCCACGGCAACCATCTGGGCAGCCTCGTCAGCAGCGGCTTCTTCGGCGAGCTGCTTCTTGATTTCGCCCATTTCGGTCAATCCCAGCAGTCGGCCGGCGCCGGTCGGGTCCAGGGCGTACTCAGCAGGCATGACAACGGTAACCAGCAGAACCAGGGCCACAATGGCAGCGACGATGGTTGATCGAATCAGTTTGCCGGTGCTGGGCAATTCTTCACGGTTTGGTATATCGGTGTTGTACATGGCGAATCTCCAGGATCAGGCGACAAAGTAACCGGTGAGCTGATAGCCAAAGAGCAGGAAACCCGCACTCATCATGGCGACGTTGGCTGTGTACGCGTGGCGGAAGAAGCCGTCGGTTTTACGCCAGAAGCTGATGGCAATCAGGATCATGGCCAGGGCGATCAGTTGCCCGAGCTCCACGCCGACGTTGAAGGCCAGGAGGTTCGGAATCAGTCCGTCCGGCGAGATGTCGTATTCAATGATCTTTGTCGACAGGCCAAAACCGTGGAAAAAACCGAAGATCAGCGTGGCGGCCTTGGTGTTGGGCTGGAAACCAAACCAGCGTTGATAGGCGCCAATATTGTCCAGTGCCTTGTACACGATGGACAGACCGATAATCGCGTCAATGAGGTAGCTGTTGATGCCCACGTTGAAGTACACCCCCAGCAGCATCGTGGTGGAATGCCCCAGGGCAAACAGGCTCACGTAAACGGCGATGTGCTGCATCCGGTACAGGAAGAAAATGACCCCCAGCAGGAACAGCAGGTGGTCATAACCTGTGACCATGTGTTTGGCCCCGAGGTAGGTGAATGCAATGAGGTTTACACCGGTAATTTCCTGAATGTATCCCTTATCGCCCTGGGCGACAGCATGGGCCAGCACATCGGCACTCAGACCCAGTAAGCCCAGTGTCATGAATATCCAGAACAGACGAACACCTGCACCCGCTGAAGACACAGGACGGCAATCGCCAGGGAGGCGTGGCAACATGAAGACTCCAGTCGAATTCGTTTCTTAGGGCCCCGTAAACGGCAGGAAGCAGGTGAAAAGAAGTGTTTTGGGAGGACGCTCCAGCCGGTAGCGTAAGCTACGTCGGTTGTTGGATGCCAAAGAAAACAGAGGATACCATGCCCCAGTGGGATAGCATAAGAAGGCTACTTGAGTCAGGTGACGCCTACAACCACTGAAATATTCTCTATCCGCTGGCCTGGAAAACTCTGATCGATGGCACTACTGAATTTGGAATGGTTACAGGTGGTCACTGCGGTCCGACGGGTTCGTCCCGTCCACCTGGCGATAGTCGTTGCGGCCATCAGCGGCTGCGCCAACCACGTAACGGTGCCGGAAGACCCGGCGTCTCCGGTGCAGGCCTACCTGGTCAACCACGGCCGCCATGCCAGCCTTGTACTGCCCGACCCTGACGGCCAGTGGCGGCGTTATGTCCATGGTGAGTGGCGCTGGTACGCCCTCGACGAGACGGGGCCCCTGCGGGCGATGCAGGCCATCCTCTGGCCCACCCAAGCGACCATCGGCCGGGGCACCCTGGATCGTTCCCCCGAAACCGGCCGGCCGTTACCGGGCATACCCGAAGGCTATGCCGAAGCCATTGGGTTCCAGGTCAGTCAGAGCCGGGTGACGGCACTGCGCGATCGTCTTGACGCTTATTTCGAGAACCCGGAAAAACGCCATTACCAGCCGCGCTATGGGCTTGAGTTCGTGCCCTTCCCCAAGGACTACTGGTTCATGCACCAGTCAAATGAAGTCATCGCCCACTGGCTGCGGGCGCTGGGCCTGGAGGTGCGCGGGCCCACCCTGTTCTCGGACTGGAAGTTCCGGTAGTCCGCAATAAACCGGACCTGGACAGGCGTTCAAAAAAAGAGACGCGGATTGCCGGTTGCATCATCAGAAGCAGAAGTCCGTCCAAGTTCAGCGAACGTGTTCACTAAAGTCCGCAACTTTGCCGAGAACAGCCGGTAATCATCTGATAGAGTGCAAACGAAGACGTGACTTCTATCCCTGGCTGGATGGATAGCCTTGTATCCCGGAATCAGGTGCGCTCCAGGCCCGCCCCAACAGAAAGCAGAAGTAGAAGCATTATGAAAAAATGGATCGTTTCAGTCATCGTTTTGCTCGCACTTGCGCTCGGAACATTCTGGGCGATGGCTGACAAGGATATGCGCCGATTGGTTCTCAATATGCCCACTGACACCGATGTTCTTTTCTGGTCAACTCCTCAAAGGGATGCCGTATTCCGCTCGATGGACCGGGTGCCAATCCTCTCGAAATCCCGGATTATCGCCGCGGGTGACAATACTTTTCCATTACCTGAGGGGGAGCCCCTGGATACAGGCACGGATATCGATGCCTATATGGAGGCCCAGCGCACCGCCGCTCTGGTGATTGTCCAGGACGGCAAGATACGGCTTGAGCGATATGGACTCGACTTCGGCCCCGAGGGACGCTGGACCAGTTTCTCGGTTGCCAAGTCATTTACATCGACACTGGTCGGCGCCGCCGTGAAAGACGGCCATATCCGGAGCATTGAAGACAAGGTGTCGGACTACATTCCGGACCTCAGAGGTTCCGCTTATGACAACGTCACGATCAGACAGCTCCTGACCATGACATCGGGCGTGAAATGGAATGAGGATTACGCCGACCCTGAATCCGACGTCGCGTTATTCAACACTCACAAAGCCGATCCGGGTGTCGATGCCACGGTGAGTTATATGCGCCAATTGGAATCCGAGGCCACTCCGGGCACGAAGTGGGTCTATAAAACCGGGGAAACCAACCTGATTGGCGTACTGGTCAGTTCAGCCACCGGGAAGAACCTGTCTGACTATTTTTCCGAGAAGGTCTGGCGGCCTTTCGGTATGGAACAGGATGCCAGCTGGTTGCTGGGCCCCACGGGCCACGAAATCAGTGGTTGCTGCGTACAGGCGTCAACCCGCGACTACGCGCGTTTCGGTATGTTCATTCTGGGCGGAGGGGTAGCCAATGGAGAGCCAGTGTTGCCTGACGGCTGGATTGCAGAGGCAACAATGAAGCATGCCGATACTGGCAGCCCCGACTACGGTTACGGCTATCAGTGGTGGACCCTGGATGATGGGGCTTTTATGGCACGGGGAATATTCGGCCAGGCTATTTTCATCGATCCCAAGCGGCAACTGGTCATCGCTTCAAACGGTAACTGGCCCCAGGCATCGGATCGTCAGGGCGGCGACCACGGTGAAAAGCGTCTGGCCTTTTTCAGACAGGTACAGTCGGCGATTGACAGGGAGCCAAAGCCATAGATTCGGATGTAGAGGGCTACCCTTCCGAATGGAGGCACAACTAGATGGGGACAGGGCTCCCTCGATAGTCTTTCCTTAGCCCTCGATAGTCTTTCCTTAGATAGGGCGCAGGGTTTCCCTCAATATCCAGCACTGGCGTGAGCAATGCTGTAAGCCTGGCAGAAAACTATTTCAGTTCAATCAGGTTCTGGTGAATATATGCGATCCGGTCATCGGGAAGCCGTATCCGGACCCATGACTTGCCAGCGACACGGCCAATCACCGATAAACTGTCCCCTGGCTGGAGCTGGGTGACGATCCTGCTTCCCGCGCCGGTCCCAGGGGTTTCGCGGACGTTTGCTGCCGAGCCGAGATCGAGTCTTACCCGCGCGTTTGCGGGTCGAGAGTGTGCCGATGTATCCGACAGTTCAATGTATACGATACGATTGGCCAGGATCTTTTCGCCAACATTTTCCAATATCGGCATCTGACTCAGCACCTGGCCCACCAGGTGACTCCAGCTCGGCATCAAGGAGGCCGCACAGGCAGGTTGGGACGCCAGCAGTGCGGTCAACAGAAAAATGGGTTTCAACCGGGTTTTCATTCGTCACCGGCTCCGCTGTTGAGTATTAAATCCAGGAGAGTGCCTGCCATCTCGATTGCCTCGTCGGTCATCTGATCCAGCTGCCGCTCAATATACTGATTGACTGCAATGACGGTTTCCTGGAGTTCATCCGGTAGCTGCTCATACAGGGCGTTCTCGAGTTCGTCCCTGGCCATATCCTTGGCATGCTCGTTGATTTCGTCGTCCAGTTTTTCAAGCAGCACACGAAGCGCCGTCTCACTCTGGGGTGGCGAAACCGAATTCTCCGAGCGGGGCGCCGGTGGAGGGCTGAAAGCGATGGCACAGTTGTATAGCATATCGACAAGGGGACGCTTCTTTATGTCGATATTCTCATCAGCCGAGGCTGGTCGTCCCGCCCTCTCGCAGACCAGCTGGTCGTCCATGATAAAAGTGAATCGAGCCTTACAGGGAATGAGGCCGCTTGTAAAAGCGCTTCCCGTATACGCAAGATCGACTCTCAGGACCGACTTTTCCGTGGGAGACCAGTCGCGGAACATCGCAAGCTCACCCTGGTCATCCTGTTCATCCGGAATGAAGCGATTGAAAACATCCAGCAGCAGATTCTCCACCGCAACGGCGCATCGTTGCTGGTACTGGCGGAATTCCCGATTTACCGGTAACCCGCACGTTAGTTTTACGAACAGATACTGTTGGGCATACATCGTCGCAATCGACTGGAGGTTCTTGACCTCAGACGGCTCAAGGAGCGATGACTGAGCCCCGGTTTCGATCTGGTGTCTGATGCTGGACGCAAGCTGGCTGTATTCAGCCCATGAATGTCGGGCCAGCCCCGCCTTTGCAGCCGCGGCCTGGTCACGGTGCTGTTCCAGAATCGCGGGGAATTCAGGCAGTCCCAGCAAACGCATGGTTCGTTCAAGCTTCTGCTCCAGGTCGTCTCTGGTAGCCTCCAGAAGGACCAGCGGCGTGTCGTACTGCTGCGTGAAGTCGTCCGAGTAGATTCCTGAGGACACGTCCAGCTGAAACGGCAAGCTGGTTGCGCCCTTCAGGCGATTGTGCGCCAGCACCTCACCCAACAGTTTCAGCACACGGCTGTAGCCCCGTCGCTGCTCAAGCAGGATCTTGTATTCCCGCTGTTCTGTGGCAGTCAGGTTGCTATTCTCCAGTGTTTGCTCTGTGAACTGAACCTGACGCTCGTTGATGGCCTTAAGGGCAATCGTTCGCCGGACATATCGCTCGTAAACGTCAGACCGCCCATTCTCCGCTTTTCTGAGCAGGCTCCGGGGCCTGAAGAAGCCCTTGCGATAGCGCTGTATGAAACTATTGTACGCGTTGATCGTATCCCGAGTCCGGGCACTGGCCAGGGCCTGCCTTGCCTCCAGGATTCTGCGCAGAAAGCGGATCACCATGTCCGCAGCAACAATGCCAAGAATCAGTATGATCCAGATGAAACGGGATACGGGACTGCCCGGCACCTGAAAAGCGCCCTGCAAGACCGCCTTGTCGGCTTCCGTAGCGGGGTAAATGTCTCCCCAACGCGCCCCGTACAGGACTGGTGTCGCAAAAGATTCCATGGGCAACAGCCGGTTCAACTGCCAACCCGGGTAGACTTCCTTCATGTTGCCGTTTATTTCTGCCATACGTCCCCCCGGCTTGAACACAATGTATTCCGGAGGGCCAAAGCTGAGTGCAGCAATGATCGCAATCGCCGCGACTCCAAGGTAGATCCGGAGGCCGTCGTTCGTGAAAACCCGAAGACGTCTCCGGTTAAGGTAAATAAGGCTTACCAGTGAAATGGCTGCTACAACGGCAATTTTCATGGTGGTCTCGTTCGCTTATTCAGGCGTTCCGGCGGTGTCTGACTGAAAATCAGTAGAACGCCCGAAAGATAAGGTCGGCGTGCAGAAGCAGGCCGATCAAGGCTTTTCCAGTCGCCTCCAAAGCGCCACCCCACTGGGCCAGTTCTCCGTAGAGCGCGGGCGCGCGGGACACAGCGAGTGCCAGCGTCACGACAATCATCAGACACCCGAAGACCGTCCAGCTGTAATGCACCCAGTTTCTCCTCAAGGATACCGGCAGCAACTGAGCGAACTGGCGACGGAATCCGGTCAGAATGAAGCTGAACAGGCCAAGGCACACCAGAAAAATCAACACTTTCATGAGCCCATAGATCATGTCCCCCCTGACGGATGGCACGACGATCGATGCGATGGACAGGGGCACTACGAGCTCCAGCATCGCGGTAATGACAGAGCGCTCGTCTCCGGGCTTGCTGAAAAGAGTGAAGAGTTGGCGCCAGTAATCAATCAGTAACCAGACCGCCGCCAGAACAAAAAGCGTAAAAACATGAAGTAACTGTTCGGCCATGGCGCTGTAGCGGGCCAGGACGCTGGCGCTCCATGCCACAAAGAATGATAAGCCAGTGACCAGGACGGCGAGACGAATATATTCCCTCAGCCAGGTGGCATTATTCTTGGCAAATTCATTCAGTTTCGCGCTCGTCAGGAAGACAGCGCCGTAAAGCATCGACAGCAGAAACGTAGACATGACGAATCATCCTCCTGCGCGGACCAGGAGAAGCTCCACGAATCCGAATTCATGACAGAAATTTCATGTTTTACGAAGGCCCGGAGGATAAAAGAATCAGGAAGCGAAAACGATGGGAAACGCGATATAACTTCCGGCTTGAATAAAGGTTTTACGTTTTTTGACAGTTTGGCGTAAAACTCCGTACATTCATGTCCAGTCACTAAGGCAGGACAGATACTCCCGGAGTCGTTAAACCTCCTGGAAGGGGCAGGTGGACAGACATCAGCAAACGTCTACACGGGCCTATGTCCCCGTTCAGCCATTTAACTGATGCACCAGCTGAGCGAAGTTGGCGACACCTTGCTCAACCTCTGAGATGCCACCGGTTACGCCAGACAACCGCTCCTGAGCCTCCAGTGCCATTGCATTGATTTCTTCCATCTGGGTGTGGATCTTTTCAATCAGTCCGGCATTGGCCGTAACCACAGTGTCAATCTCGTGAGTGGCCTCGCTGGTGCGCGAGGCCAGCTTGCGGACTTCATCGGCCACCACCGCGAAGCCCCTCCCGCTCTCACCGGCCCTGGCCGCTTCGATGGCTGCATTGAGTGCCAGCAGATTGGTCTGCTCGGCGATAGCATTGATGGTGGTGACAATCTTGGTGATGTTTCTGGACTGTTCGCTGAGAGCCTGGCTGTTGCGATTGGCGTCAGCTACCTGCTCGCTGATGTTAGTAGAGGTGGCCACCGCTGCACCCAGCGCCTCCCTGGCACCTGCGGCAATCTGGGAAGTCTGATCAGAGGTTGCTGCCGCCGCGGCAGACGCCTCCTCTGCTGCATTTACCCGCTCGGTGATGTCAGAGGCAAACTTGATTACTTTGATGACACAACCTTTTTCATCAAGGATCGGATTGTAAGTAGCCTCCAGCCAGATTATCCGGCCATCGGCAGCCCTCCGGTGAAAACGACCGGACTTGAAAGCTCCGGCCGCAAGCTCTTCCCAGAATCTGGGGTTCTGCCGATAAAAGCTGTCATCGCAGAACATTTTGTGATGCCGCCCTTTCACCTCATCAAGCGAATAGCCGACCGTTCCCAGGAAATTCTCATTGGCGGTTATGATTTCCCCGGAGGGAGTAAATTCGATCACGGCCAGTGATTTGTGCAGAGCCGTAAACATGGCGTTTTTTCGATTCAGGTCCTCCTGGTCGCGAGTCACGTCAGATGCGATCTTGATTATCCTGGTGACCTTGCCGTCACGGTCAAGCACCGGGAAGTAGGAAGCGTCCAGCCAAAGCACCTGCTGATTTTTCGTCAGGCGTTTGAACGTACCCTTTTGTGAGAAACCTCTGGCGAGCGCCTGCCAGAACTCTGAGTAGTCAGGTTTCTTCACCATCTCCGAGTCACAGAAGATGCGGTGATGTTTGCCTTTTACTTCCTCCGCTGAATAACCGGTCAAAGACAGAAACAGGTCGTTCGCAGACAGGATTTCGCCGGTGGGCGTGAACTCGATATAACCCACATTTGTGCGGATTGCTCGCAGGGCATCATCGAGCCGCTCAATTTCGCGGGCCTGCTGTTCCACTTTCCTGGCAAGCTCCCTTGTTTTCCTGAACATGATATCGTGTCTCGGATTTTGGCAATGGGTCACTTATCGGCCAATTGCGAAAGGACTTGAGCTGGGCAAGCGCAAAAAGCTGCGGCTCGACCTTCCTTGCCAATACCGGCAGGCCCGCCTACGTTGATAGGTACTTCGTTCCACAGGATAGTCCTGCGGTCTTCCTGTCCATCCAGCAACACAATCCGTTTTTTCATCAGGAGAACGTCCTATGGATACCAGTCGCATTCGCAAACCCTCGGCCCGGACGGTGGGCATTTCAACGCTGGTTCTGAGTCTTCTCGGGCTGATCGCCGGAGCCTGGTATTACCACGAGCACACCAATACCAGAACGCAACGGATCAAACGGAAGGCCAACCGTCAGATCAAGCGGGTGAGAGGACAATTTCAGGATGATCACCTCTCCTCCGGCGCCAGGACCGGACTGGCGGTTGGTGCCTTGGGGGCTGCGGCAGCGCTTCTTCTGGGTGGCTCCGAGGTCTATCGCCGGAACCACAAGTGACTGTCTTGATTGCTGTATCACGCTGATTGCTGGCGGAACGGTTGTTGTGAGTGTCCAGCCTTAAGACTCACTCCAACAATATCTTTCCATTTGGGATATGATGGTCACTTGAAGTTGGCGAAAAGCCGACGGTTGACCTGGAGAACGTAATGAGCAAGAAACCCGTTAAAGCGACATTAACGACTGCCATGATTGAAGAGCAGACGGCTGCTTTTCTGAAGTCCGGTGGGACCGTTGAATATGTGGTGAAGGGCAAAAGTGGCCAGTTCGGCTCTACAGGTTCTAAGCAGATCAGTCTGAAAGCCCGCTGACAGCACCGATGGCTGATGGCTGGTCACCGGTTGGCAACGTCAGGGATGTGACTGATCCTGAGATTTCCTGTTCAGACTGCCGGGCGTGTTGCTGTCGGTTGGAAGTCATGATCATTTCCCATACCGGTGTTCCCGAGCGGCATATCGCTGTCGACGAGTGGGGCGGTGAAACCATGCTTCGCCTGGAAGATGGCTGGTGCTCTGCCCTGGATCGGGAAACCTTCCTGTGCACGATTTACGAGAACCGCCCCTGGATCTGCCGGGAATTCGAGATGGGCTCCTACGAGTGCCGTGACGAACGTATGAACTGAAGCCCTGCAGCAGTACCCTGTCACCCTGAGCCGCCCGGCTCGGGGTTCTCTTCGTCCAGCCATGTACCGCAATATTTACAGTAGTTCGCATCGGTTTCATGCCGGTGCTTGCCGCATCCGGGGCAGGCTTCATCGGAGTAGCGTTCGGCCCGCAGGGCGCGAATGACTTCCGCGGAGAATACGCCGACGGGAAGCGCAATAATCGAGTAGCCCGTCAACATGATCATCATGGAAATAAACTGCCCCCACGCCGTCACCGGCGTTATATCGCCGTAGCCCACCGTCGTCAGTGTCACGATACCCCAGTAGATGGATTTGGGAATGCTGGTAAAGCCGGCTTCCGCCGGTTCAATGAGATAGAGCAGGGAAGAAAAGATGGTCACGACCATCAGCACGGTGAACAGGAAAAGCAGGATCTGATCCCGGCTGCGAAGCAGGGCATCCATCAGCAGGCGGCCCTCGCCCACCAACGTCATCATTTCCAGTACCCGGAACAGGCGCAAGGTACGCAGGAGGCGCAAGACCACGAGAGTCTGCGCACCCGGAAACAGAAGTGCCAGCCAAGTGGGCATGACGGCCAGAACATCGATAACGCCGTAAAAGCTCTTGAGATAAAGCCTCGGTTTCTCAAGGCAGTAGATACGGAGGCAAAGTTCAAGTGTAAACAGCAGCGTTATCCCCCATTCCATGACATAAAACAGCTCACCGAAGCGGGCATGATATCTGGGCACACTATCCAGGAGAATAACGCCGACGCTGAGGAATATCAGTAAAGCCAGAAAAACATCAAAGGCTTTTCCCAGCGGGGTGTCCGATTCGAAAATGACCTGGAACAGACGCGTTTTGATGCCCAAGCCGCCCGGTTCTAGTGTCGCCATCTAAGCTACCTCTTTAACTTCCGCTGAAAACCCGGCGGTCCCGCACAATCGGGACTCTCGATCCCGTAAATCGCCGCACCGCTCGAATACCCCACTGTAGACGCAACTCCCTGGATCGCCAACAACTGGTGTCGGATGGGTTCCGGTCGCCAGAATCTGAGCTAGTGTGTAATAAGGCCCGCCTCACAGGAGTCCGGATCATGGACCACAACGCCTATCGGACCGCCCTGACGCTGTCCAGCGCTGGCACCGAGCGCTTTTTCTCGCCGGCGGAATTCACCGTACGCCGCAGCCGCGTAGCCGAAGCCATGGCCGATCGGGGGCTGGACGCCCTGCTGGTTACGGACCCCGCTGACATTCATTATCTGACCGGTTACAAGACCTTCGAGGTGTCTGTCCACGCCGCTCTGATATTTCGTCCGGAACACTGTTTCCTGCAGGTACCCTCCATCGAGACCGGGCCGGCCGTGACCACGGCCTGGGTGGACGAGATCGCGGGTTATCAGTGGGAAGACATCACGTCCGTGGTTGCGCCTCTGGTATCCCAGCTCCGGGACTATCGCCGTGTGGGCATCGACCCCTGGGGTGCCGGGCTGCGTCATGGGCTGATGAACGAACTGACAGCACACCTGGGAGCGGAGCGATTTGAGGCTTGTGGCGATCTGCTTGATGACGTTCGCCTGATCAAGACCAGGGCCGAGATAGAGTGCCTGCGGGAAAGCGCCCGCATCACCGAGGCTGGCCTGCGCGCCGCCATTGCCACGATCCGCCCGGGTGTGGATGAGAATATCATCGCCGCCGCAGGCGCGAGCGCCATGCTGGCGGCGGGCAGCGAGTTCATGAGCCTGCAGCCCATTGTTACCAGCGGTCCGCGCATTGGTGTGATTCACCTCAATCACCAGCAACGGATCATCCAGCCCGGAGACCCGGTCTTCCTGGAATTCGGAGCTGTCTGCCAACGCTACACCGCGCCCATGATGCGCACGGTGGTGGCCGGCGAGCCAGGTGCCTTTATGCACAGGCTCGGTGACTGTTGTCGACGGATTCACGATGCCCTGCTGGACACCATGCGACCTGGCAACCGTTTCGACGACGCTGCCCGGGCAGCGGAGGCGGCACTTGCGCCGGTGGCCGGAGAGGTATTCTTTTCCGGCGTTTTCGGTTATTCCGTGGGCGCGCAGTTTCCGCCCAGCTGGGTCGAGGGAACCGGCTATATTGCCCGGGGGCAGCAACGGCTGTTCGCCCCGGGCATGGTCTTTCACCTGCCCCTGTGCCTGCGCCTGCCCGGCAAATGGGGCATCGGCATGAGCAATACGGTTATGGTGGGAGAGTGGGAGGTGGAGCCGTTGACCCACAATGACTGGGAACTGACGAACTGTGCCTGATCGTCATCCGGACCTCAGGACCTTCCGGCCACCGCTACCCAGTCACCGTTCAGGAGACGTCGGATGAACGTACTGATCGTTGGCGCCGGAGTGGTGGGAGTTACGGCCGCCTGGGCGCTGGTCCGTCGTGGGCACCAAGTCACCGTGGTCGACCGGCTGGAAGGGGCGGCCCTGGAAACCAGCCTCGCCAATGCCGGACAGCGTTCCTACGGTTATGTTTATCCCTGGGCCGCCGCGGGCATGGTGGGTACGGCCCTGCGAGGACTGCTCAGCCGCTATGGGCCCCTCAAGATCACCACCCCGTGGTCACCGCGCACCCTTGAGTTTCTGGCCATGACGGCCCGCTACAGCCTGAGTCAGCGGCACTATGCGGTCAGCCATGCCGCCATGCTGGAACTGGGAGAGTACAGCCGGCAATGTTTCCTGGCGCTGGAGGAGCCCCCTGCCCGGAAATTTGACGGACAGCATGACGGCCTGATGGAAGTGGCGGGCAACCAGGCCGCCTGCTCGGCACTGCGGACCAAGGCCCGGACACTGGAAAAACTGGGCATAGAACATGAATGGCTGAGCGCCGCGGCGGTCCGGCAACGGGAGCCGGGCATGCAGGGTTCCGGAACCCTGGTGGGAGGGCTGCGCCTGCCCCATGACGGCACCGGTGACTGCCACCGCTTTACCCGCGCATTGGCCCGCGCCTGTGAAAGGCAGGGCGTGCACTTTCAGTATCGCACCGCCATCAGGGACTGGGACCTGGAAGGCAGGCGTATAAGGGGCGCGTGGTTGCAGAGCCTCCCCGAGCATCCGGGCGGGTCCGCGAAAGACGAGCCGTCCGGGCACTACCTGGAGACCGGCCAGGTGGTGCTCTGTGCCGGTTGCGCTTCCCGTGACCTGGCCAGGCCACTGGGACTGAACCTGCCCATTTATCCGGTCAAGGGCTACTCCCTCACCTCAGACCTGGAGGATCCCTCCAAGGCTCCCCGCTCCACCGTTGTGGATCACGGCTACAAGGTGGCGATCACCCGGCTCGGGAAGCGGGTCAGGGTGACAGGGTTTGTGGAGCTGGACAGCTTTCAGCGGAAGATTCCCACCCGGCGCCTGCAGGTACTGCGGGAAGGCTTTGCGTCACGCTTTCCCGGCGCCGCCGACCTTGGCCGAGCCGAGGCCTGGACCGGCTTTCGCCCCATGACGCCGGATGGTCCTCCGATACTGGGCTGGGGCCACCAGGAAAACCTGCTACTAAATACCGGCCACGGCACTTTTGGTTGGACACTGTCGGCCGGCTGCGGGGAAATCATCGGTCAGCTGCTGGACGGGGAAACCCCGGCGATGGGCCTGGCGGCCTTTCGCCCTGACCGTTTCACCTGATCACACGGGTGACCGCTGCTCCCACCCTGCGGCCCCGGACAGCAAAAGGAAAACAGAACAGGCGTCAGGCGACAACAATACGCCTGCCCCGCCGGCGTTCGGACTATCTCAGGCAGTCGTGCGCAAACCGGGGCTGTGTGGTAGCCGGGAACCAATGATTCAGGATGACTGACATCGTCGGAACGGCAGAATGCTTGCACTTGTGGGCACCGATGGCCTGGAGGTGCGCGGCTGGCCCAGCAGGGTCTGTTGCAGCCCGAGAAGCGAGTCGTGCATCATGGCCTGAATATCCAGCAACGCCCTGGTGGGAGTGCGGGCGACCTGGCGCCGGCCATCGATCACAAACTGAAGGCCCCGCAGCCGGCGCTGGTTTCTCCCTGAGCTGCGGCGGATACAGTCCTCAATCAGTTCAGTGCGCAATACCTCGAAGCCTTCCGGGTCACGCTGGGCCAAATCCATGAGTTCATCGAACGTGGGCCTGTCCATAAATGCCCCTCCTTTTCCGTTTTCCCAGCCATCAGTGTAGCCCCGGGTGGGAGCACTGGCGAAAAATCCGGAAGAGGGCTATCGTTTGGCCTCACGATAGCAGACGGTCGTATCCACCCGACGATAATAATCTGTGCCAATGGCTTACCGTCCTGGAGCTGACTTCAGGTCCAGTGAACGCTTCACAGTCACAAATAACGGGAATAAAAATGATCAGACTTCACGGCTTTTCCGCCAGCAATTACTACAACGTGCCCAAGCTCGCCCTTCTGGAGAAAGGCATTGAGTTTGAGGAAGTTCTGTCCTTCACCGGAGTCGGACCGAAGTACAAACCGGAGTATCTCGACAAAAGCCCCCTGGGCAAAGTGCCGGCCCTTGAAACACCTGAGGGATTCATCAGTGAATCCCGTGCGATTCTGGAATATATCGAACGAGCCTACCCGGAGCCTTCACTGCTTCCAGCCACACCCTTCGACATAGCCAAAGTGCAGGAACTGTCGCAGTTCATCGAGCTCTATTTCGAGCTTGTGGCGCGCCGCCTGATTCCGAACCTGCTGGGCGGAACCCAACCAGATCCCGCGGTGTTGAAAGAAGTCGAAAAGAGCCTCAACAAGGCTGTGGAGGCGCTGCCAAAACTGTCGACTTTCGAGCGGTATGCCTATGGCGATCAGTTCACCGTGGCGGATATTGCCGCGATTCTGAACCTTCCCATCGTACGGAACGTCGGCAAGGCGTTCCTGGACCGGGATCCCCTGTCAGAGGTGCCCGGACTGGATAACTACTTCAGGCGCATGGAGGAAAGACCCCACGTCAGGAAAGTACGGGCTGACGCTGCAGCCAATCGCCCGGAATTCATGGCCCACCTGAAGGCGTTGTATGGAATCTGACACAGGGCCAGGAGCGACGAGTAAAGACACATTCATGGGCGGTCACAGACCGTAGATAGTCCCGGTTGTCGACACAGATCCACAGTCCCCCGTTCCTGCCGGTCCGGTCGCTTCCACCACAGTCGGCGATATCGTCCCGCTAAACCACGACCGAACATTTGCTAACGGTAATCATGGTCCATTGAAAACCTTCCGGCAGCGGCTAGGCTCACTATGACGGCGTTGAAAAGGAGCCGTATCAAACTGAGGAAGGACCTGAGCCACAGGTCCGCTCTCCCGACCTGACCGGGCCTTATCCTTTCGGTTGTTGATTAAGAAGGACGGTGCAGGACCAGCGCCAGAGCCTGGGAATCAGACGTATCCGGTCTGGCCCGGGCTCCGCAAGGATCGAATGGAGGCGGTATGAAAGACGAATCCTCATGGCCGGATGTTCGTCCGGCCCTGGGCCCCTACCGGGTGCCCAGTCGCGGCAGGGCCGTCTGGCAACTCGTCAATACTCTGGCCCCCTATGCGGGCCTGTGGTACCTGATGATCCTTTCGATCCAGCAGGATTATTCCTATTGGTGGACCCTGGCGCTTGCGGTATTGGCAGGGGCATTCCTGGTCCGCCTTTTCATTCTGTTCCACGACTGCGTCCACGGGTCCTTCCTGCCGTCGAAGCAGGCCAACACCTGGATAGGACGCCTGTTGGGTGTCCTCGTGTTTACGTCATTCGACGACTGGCGCCTCAGCCACCTTCGTCACCACGTCAGTTACGCCAATCTCGATACCCGCGGCTTTGGCGATATCTGGACCCTCACCCTGCGGGAATATGCCAGACTGCCGACGCACCAACGCTGGTTTTACAGGCTTTACCGAAATCCTCTGATACTTCTGGGTTTCGGCGCCATATTCAATTTCCTGCTCCGGAACCGGTTGCCGGGCCGGAAAGTGCAGCACAAACAGCGCATAAGCATACTACTCACGAATCTTGCCATCCTCGGCGTATTCCTGATTGCGGCACTGACGATCGGCTGGCAGACCTATTTACTGATCCAGCTGCCCGTACTGTGGCTGGCCGGCATGGGCGGCATCTGGCTGTTTTACGTCCAGCATCAGTTCGAGGGCGGCTACTGGGCACGAAAGAGTGAGTGGAATCCACTGCGCGCCGCCATGGAGGGCAGTTCCTTCTATCAACTTCCAGGTGTGCTGAGGTGGTTTTCGGCTAACATTGGCTATCACCATATCCACCACCTCAACGCCCGAATCCCCAATTACCGTCTGCCCGAGTGTTACAGGGAAGTACCGGCCATGCGTGCCAAAGAGCCCCTGACTCTCCGACAGAGCCTGAACACCTTCCGGCTCAAACTCTGGGACGAGAGCCAGCAAAAGATGGTCGCCTTTCCCTAGTGCCCCAAAAGCAAAATGCCCAATGGTTAAAACTTGACCATCCAATAGGTGAATCTAGACTCAAATCGTGCACCAAAAGAATCCACAAAGATTCACAAGGAAAGGAGTACCCCGAAATGTCTCAGAAACTATCCGGGCGGCCACTTACCGCGGTCGCCGCATCTTTACTGATTACCGGCTGGCCGATTGCTGCAACCTCAAGCACGGACACTCCGGACCTTCAACATACTACCGTGTTATCGGGGCTCGAAAGCCCATGGGGCATGACCCTTCTCCCGGATGAAACGCTGTTTTTCACCGAAAAGTGCCGCGGCCTGTCAGTACGCCTGCCAGACGGAACCGTCAACAACCTGCTGGGCATGAATGACACCGAGGGCTATGCCTCTACCGAAGATGACCTTTTCTGTGAGGGACAGGCCGGAATGAACGGAGTCGCCGTTGACCCCGATTTCGCGGAGAACCGGACCATTTACGTCTACTCGGTCTCTAAAATGAACAGCCCACCCACAAACCGGGTGCTCAGACTGACGCTGAACGATGACTTCAGCGAGATCTCCAACCGCACCGATATCGTCGAGGACATTCCCTATAAAGAGGCCGCCACTGACCACCCCTTTGGAGGACCGGGCGCCCATAACGGCGGCAGGCTCCAGTTCAGCCCGGATGACGGATACCTTTACGTTACCACAGGCGATAATCACAACAGCAGGTTGCCACAATCCGGAGATTCACTCGGTGGCAAAGTGTTGCGTATCGACCGGAACGGCGAAGCGGCGCCCGGAAACGCTGACGCGACGCCGGAAGGCTTCGACCCGCGGATCTTCACCTACGGCCATCGCAACGTGCAGGGCCTCGCCTTTCACCCTGAGACCTCCCAGCCTATCGTCACGGAGCATGGCCCCTGGCATTCCGATGAGGTCAATGCGCTGGTGGCCGGAGGCAACAGCGGCTGGGATCCCAGACCGAACATGGCAGGTCGTGGCGATTGTCCGGATGACTACTGTGGTTATCAGCCCAATCAGAACGAGGGTATGAAGCCGGAAAAGCGCGCGGAGTACATGCCGATGACGGATACACAGACCTATCCCGATGCCATGGAACCACTCTGGAATAACAATCGCCTCTCTCAGGGCATAAGTGGTGCCGTATTCCTGACTGGCGAAAAATGGGGGGCCTGGGACGGTCGCCTGGCGGTCAGTTTCCTGGGAATCGGTTTCGGAGGAACGCCCGCGGGCGAACGGATTGACCTCATCGAACTGGAGAAGAGCGATGGCCTCTCGGTCAGTGATGTTACCGAAATGCCGGCACCCATGGGATCGGCCCGTTTCCGCTCACTGGCCCTGGGTCCGGACGGCGACCTGTATGTGGCGGTTGATGCGGGGAAAATCTACCGGGTCACGCCTGAGGAGTAAGAGCGCTTCAACCGGATCAGACCGAATTGAACGGGCCATAATCACCAAAAAAGGCAGCCGAAGCTGCCTTTTTTGATCATGCCGCCGCTATTCAGATAGCGACAACATTATCCGCCTGGGGACCTTTCTGGCCCTGGCTGACATCGAATTCAACCTGCTGGCCTTCTGCCAGAGTCTTGAAACCGCTGCCCTGGATGGCGCTGAAGTGAACGAAGACGTCCGGGCCGCTTTCACGCGTGATGAAACCAAAGCCTTTTGCTTCGTTGAAGAACTTAACAGTACCGGTGGTGTTAGACATATAAAGATATCCTGAGATCAATCATCTGGTGTGCTGCCGGTTCATCGGAATGACGGCCGGTCGGCGATATGCGGAAAAAATATGAAGACTCGAAAACAGGACGGGCACTACCAGTAATAACCAGAGAAACGTCGTATTCTTGAAGTTCGTAACAAATCTTTTCTACCCCCACACAGTAACCTACGCAGCCCTCGATTACCTAATGTTTTCCGTAGGTACATATACCCGGGTTCAGACTTCCACTGCGGAGCCCCGCCTGGAACATACCATGCACATGGTGTCTCCTGCGCCATGCAGGCGTAACATCGAGTCCATCCTGCCGGGAAGTCCGGGCGTTTTCATGCCCTGCTCCTGTCCATCCTGTACACTACATGGAAGATACGACGATGGCCCGATCAAAACTGTTCACCTCGGACAGGCTGCGCTTTCTGTACAGCCGGATCAAGGAGCGATTGTGGGTGAAACCCCTGGTCCTGTGCGTGCTTTCGATCGGTGCTACATTCCTCGCGAGACTGGCGGACAACA
Organism: Marinobacter daqiaonensis; assembly: GCF_900115285.1. GTDB lineage: Bacteria > Pseudomonadota > Gammaproteobacteria > Pseudomonadales > Oleiphilaceae > Marinobacter > Marinobacter daqiaonensis. The sequence continues at coordinate 187,214 of NZ_FOYW01000001.1, read as the reverse complement.
CCGGGCTTGCCAGCGTGTTGCCCGAGATTAACCTGGAATCCGTCGAGTCCCTGCTCTCAATCATGGCCTCCAGCATGCTGGTTATCGCGACGTTTGCGGTGGGCTCCATGATCGCCGCTTATGCCTCCGCCAGCACCGGCGCGACGCCGCGTTCCATACCCCTGGTTATTGATGATGACGTTTCCCAGAATGCCTTGTCTGTATTCATAGGGGCCTTCATCTTCAGTGTTGTTTCCCTGACAGCCGTCCAGAATGACCTTTTCGACTCTGCCGGACTGTTTGCCGTGTTCGTACTCACCCTCCTGGTGCTGGCCGTTGTCATCGTCACGTTCGTTCGATGGGTGGACAGGATTGCCCGGCTGGGCAGGGTGGTGAACACCATCAAGCAGGTCGAAAACGCTGCCGGTGATGCTCTGGATCGTCGCCGCCATGCGCCCACGCTCGGGGCTCTGGCAACCTCCCCGCATCAGGACGCAGACCAGGGTATCGCCGTGTACGCTCCGACGGTTGGTTACATCCAGCATATTGATCTGGAGACGTTACAATCCCGGGCCGAAGCGCTCAATTGCCGCGTAAGGGTGGCAACTCTTCCCGGGACATTTGTGAGCACGAGCAGGCCGCTGCTTTACATCGAGGGGAGTGCGGAGTTCAAGCCGGACGACGTCTCCTCAGCCTTCACGATCGGGGCAAACCGCACCTTCGAGGATGATCCCCGCTTCGGACTTCTTGCGTTGTCCGAGATCGCCGACAAGGCGCTGTCGCCCGGCATAAATGATCCGGGCACCGCGATCAATGTCATTGGTGCACTGGTAAGACTGTTCACCCTTTGGCAATCTCCCCTTGACGATGACCGGTTACAGCCAGTCACCTATGACCGCGTGTCTGTTCCGACGCTGGTGATTGACGACCTGTTCGACGATGCCTTTACCGCAATCGCCCGGGACGGCGCGGGTATCGTGGAAGTGTCCATCCGGCTTCAGAAGGCTTTTCATGCGTTGGCCGAAACGGGCGATAAGGCGATGACGGCCACAGCCCGGGCGCACTCCCGGATGGCGCTGGTCCGCTCGGAGAAGGCCATGACATTCGAGGGCGATATTGATGCGGTGCGTCGCGTTGCCGGGTTTGCTGACGCCCGCCCCTGAGAGCGGTCGGACGCCGGTGGGCGTTTGAATAGTCGTTCATCCGGTCAGGCTCAGAGCGTGCGCGCGTCTTCGTTCCCGGTGGAGCCTGCTGCGGCATTGTCGATGGGAATGATTGGATGGTTCGCTTCGGGCAGCATCTCGATGACACGGGCGTCGGTACCAGTGGCCACCTGGGGACTTTCGGTACGATGGCCGTAGAGCCGACGGACACCGTCGAGATCCCCTGGCTGCAGTTCAGCGAATTCCTCGGTATAGCGGAACCCCATCACCTGCCCGGAAGGGCCGGGGTGATCCAGGCCGATGGCGTGACCGATCTCATGAATCAGCACATAGCGGATATCGTAGACCTCATTGTCGCCGTCAAAGCCCACTTTCCATCTGTGCTGGGGGTTCAGGCATATCAGGGCCTGGTCGATGACGCGGATATCGTCTTTCAGGTCGGGGCCGTAGGCTACATTGGCAAATGCGCGTCCGAACGGCTGACCTTGGGCACCGAGAACAATATCCGCATCCCGGGCATCGTCAACCCGGTGGAATGACAGATTGGCGGCGCGCTCCCAGACCCGGAACGCCGCGGTGGTCTCGCGCACCAGGGTTTCAAAGGACAGGTCCTGCCCGGAAAGCGCTGTCATCGGTGCAAGGTCACCACAGTTGCGCGCATCATCAAACCGCATTACCTGGTCAGCAAAGGCATAGCTGATGCTCGCCCCCTCACCCAGCCTCTGCTCGCCCCACTTGACCTTGTAGCCATCCAGTTCGAGCAGCCGATATCCGACTTCCCGGTTATCGGCAGCCAGTGGACACGCCAATGGCAGGAATGTGGCCAATACCAACCCGAACATGGAACGACGCGCACCCAGAGCTGTTCGCACGGCAGTCTCCGAACAGAAGTAACTGACATCACCGGAATCGACCCGGCAAGCGGGGCCCCTTTCACTCATGCCCGAGCTGAAACGAGCAGCTCCAGAATGCCGGCTATGAAGTCAGGATCTGGATTGCTCCGGCAAGTTACTGGCAATGCTGACAGATGTCTGTAGCGAAAATGTTAAGCGCATAGCCCCTTTTTCCAACGCTCCTGTCGCTGCCATTCCGCCGCCTTTAAGCCCCGAGACGTCCGGTTACCATGGGATGAAAGAAGCGTCATGAAAGAAACGCCGTCTCAGTGCGTCAGCGAACCGACCGGCCAACTCACCCGGCGTACCTTGAAACCTCATCCTGAACTCGATGTTAGGCAGTGATTCAGTCTCAAACCCAAGAACGATACCCGGGAAGAAAAAGCTCTGATGAAGCGGTCAAAAACGGACATTCTGTCCGACTGACGGACCCGGTTCGAAGGAGAATCAGATGAGAACTCTACATTCAGTTGCCTTTTACGCATTGGTTGCCCCAATTATGACGCTGGGGGCAGGTTCCGTGCTGGCTGAGCAATCCGCAGACAAAACCAAAGACAAAGAGATGCATCAACAGAGCTCCCAGAGTGACCAGGGCACCATGCAATCCCAGGACAGGATGGCGCAAGGCGACAACAAAATGCAGGACAAGTCTTCCCTGCCAAGCCAGCGCTACATGCAATCCGCTCCCGCTGAAGGGATGCAGGCGAGCGAGCTGATCGGTGCCGAGGTCAACACCACTGGTGATGAGGAAGTGGGCTCGGTGAGTGATCTGATTATCGACAAGAACGGGCAGGTTGTGGCTCTTGTCGTTGGTGTCGGCGGATTCCTCGGCATGGGTGAAAAAGATGTAGCCATTGGCTGGGACCACCTCACGAAATCAGGCACTGCGGATGAGCAGGAACTTCGGATCAACCTGACCCGAGAGGAATTGCAGTCTGCACCTGAGTACGAAACACAGAAGTAATTTCCAGCCTTCTCCACTGAAGGTTGAGTAATCGGGAGGCAGAGGCGACCGCCTCTGCCATCCCTTTTCTGCGTCGATCAATACCGTCCAGGTGAATCTCCTAAAGGGAAAACCAGTTCCTCTTGATGGTTTCGTATTGCCCTGAGGTGATAACCCCCTCACCCGCGAGCCGGCGCATTTCCACTACTGCCAGGGGTATCCTTTGCTTGCCCACGGGCAGTTGTCGCTGGCCTCGCGCAATGCCGTCGCACACCGTTTCGATAAAGGCAGTCACCTTTTCCTGATCGGTCGCCAGAGCGTCTATGTAGAAAAGCACAACGTCACTATTGAGCGCCAGGAAATCGAACCGGTGACGTCTCAGGCACACGGCCGCCAGCATCAGTATCAGCGAGACCACCACCGGCACCCCAAGCCAAAGCGGCGAGAACGGAACCAGCGAATAAACGCTCGCAGGCAGTATCAGCAGGCAGACGGAAAAGAACCAGAGTGCATAGCGGTAATCCTTGACCTCCCGGGGCGTCGGTTCCACGAAAGTCAGGTCAATGACCTGCTCGGGGAGCTCTTTTCTGCGTCGATGAGTCTTGATGGAGAGATAATGGCCGTTGAATCGCTTGAACAGCGTACTGGTTTTGCCCCGGCCGCTGGTCTGACGAAACTTGTTCTCAACCCTCCAGGTCTTTCTGGGAGGGACTGCCCAGGTCTGGCGCTGCATGTCATTACCAGGCAGATTCCAGCTGTCCAGGTTGATGTTCTCAGCCTGATCCATCACGACACTCACCATCGCTTCCCTTTGTCTTTCGGAAAATCGGATTGCCCGGTCGAACCAGATGCAGGCACCCGTCGAGGCCTTTGCTGGGGCGCTGCATTAATTCCGGACAGTTTCCTGATTGTAAATTAATGTCAGAGGGAATTTTCGAGACCTGATCTACGGATTGGAGCGACAGGGGCAACGTATGAGGTGGGAAGCGCGAAAGACGGGCAGATATTGACCGCCGGACGCGTCGGCGCCATGCCCACTTTGATAGGACCCAGCTTCTCCGTCTGCCCCCGGCTCGGGCAGACGGACTGGTAAAAGATCAGGATGAGGACAGGTGTTTACTCTGGCTGGCGTATTCTACGACTCCAGCATGGGCATCAGCCGGGAGTCTTCGATAGCGGCTGTCCGGTGGTGGACAATGCTCTTGTATTCAGGGCTGTCGATCATTTTCAGGAAAGCATCCAGCGAGGGATAGCGCACCAACAGCACCTCGTCCCACTGCTCGTCTTCCGGGCCGATCAGGGTACCGGTTGGCCTCCCGGACCATACCAGCTGCCCGCCGACGGCCTGGATACAACGGATGGCCCCACGCCCATACTCCCGATAGGCGTCACGACCACTGACACCGCCGCCTCGCTCTTTATAGTCCGCCTGTTCGCGGAACTTCAGCAGATTCAGCATTACCACTGGCTGGCCCTTTGGGGTTTTTGACAGCACTTCGGACATTGCGGTGGACGTGGGATTTATTGTTTTCAAGGGATAGCTCTCCGTATACGTCGTTTTTTAGTGGGTTATCATTACCACTGGGACGATAGCGAAGCCAACCTCAAAAAGCAGCCACCTGCCGGGGCCAGCACTCACCGAAGCCGAAGCTGTCTGATGGTTCAGACCTCCTGCATGTCGATGCGACGGTAAAGCGCTTCGAGAATGCCATAGATTCCGAAAGAGAACAGACCCGCGGCGACCACGGCCAGCAACCATTGACCATAATCGGCGGTACGAACGGCATCGAGCGCCGCCGCGATCCCCTTTATCTCACCCTGAGAAGCGGTTATCGCCGAGTTGACCAGGAACCAGCCGATGATGAACCACACGATACCTCGCGCAATGAGGCCAAAGCGGCAAACCGGATCCGCCCAGGCCTTTTTGTCCGGGGGAATGCTCATGTGGCGCTCGAACCGGGCCGCCACTCCCTTGTATACCTGCGCAAATCCGGCAACAAAAACCGCGATACCCGCGACGGCCAGAACGATCTGTCCTACATCCGTGGCGAGGAATGATTCCCTGCCCTGCCCGCCGGAAGAGCCGCCGTTGCCGGGAATAAGCAGGCCGATGGCCCAGACCGCCAGGACAGCGTGGGTAACCGAGCTTGCCAGCAGGCCCGCACGCACAACGATACCCTTTGCTGAACGGCCGTGGCCGTCGGTGTCCTTGACCGCCTGAAGGAACCGCCAGGCCACATACCCCAGGAGGCCCACTATCATTAATCCCAGCAAGACCCGGCCAAAAGGCTGCCTGAGTATTTCCAGAATCGCACCGCGACTGTCGGTAGTACCGCCACCTTCACCAAATGCGGTAAGGAGGGCAAGGCCTCCTATCACCAGGTAAACGACACCTCGCGAGCCATAGCCCAGCTGAGCCCATCGTTTGAAGTTCCGCTTGACCGCTATTTCAGACATTCAGCTTCCCCTGCTAACTGGTGATGACCAAACGCCGCTTTCCTTTGGCCGGTACTCAGAATCTAGTTTATGGGGCAGCGAAGACAAATCTCTGTCGGGCCGCCCGCCTGACGCGGACGGCTTGTTAACCCTGAATCCGGCCAGGGCGCCTCCCCTGACAAACTCCAGATGCAATGCTATGGTCTTTTTAAACCTGCAATTAAAAGGAATCTATTTCATGATCGCCATCATCAGAAAAGTCCTGGGAAGCTTTTCGCTGTGCCTGGCCCTGGCAATCAGCCCCCTGGCGGCTGAGCCCGTAACGCCTGATCTCACCGACAAACTACGCCGTCTGCTGCAGGAAGAAATGCGTTCGATACAGGGCGCCATGACGTCCATCCATTCAGCCATGGTGATGGGCCAGCATGAGGCTGTTGCACAGAGTGCCCAGCAGATTCATGACAGCTTCATTCTTAAGCAGTCATTGACCGAGCAGGACCGCAAAGACCTCGTCTCGGCGGTGCCCGAAGGCTTTATAGAACTGGACAAGGAGTTTCACAGGCTGGCGGCATCACTGGCTGAGGCAGGTCGAAATCGGAACACAAACGAACAACACAGAATCTTCGGTGAAATGACGGGCAACTGCCTCGAGTGCCACAGCGAATACGTGTCAAAACGGTTCCCCGACGTTAACTACGACAAGGAACAGTGAGGCAGGTTAAGGCGAAGCTGGCGTTCCTCCCCTCAATTCGCATCCCTGACCCAGCGGTCACCTTTCTTATGGTACTCCTTCTTGACCGCCGCCCAGGCGACACGGTGAGCCGTTTCTTCCCGGCTGTCGTCGCCACGGCGATCGTCCGGATCGCTGTACTCGTCCCAGGCGGAGTTAAAGGCCTTCCGGTAGATTTCCTGGGCATGGGACGGCAGGTTATCCCTGATATTGTCCGGTAGTTCAGAGTTTTTCTGATAAGGCATGGTTATGTCCTTCTGTCGCTGCGCGGCGGTGGCTGCTTCCTTTCTGCCACCCCAAGCTGTGAGGAGCCTGGAGCCAAAGGAGGAAAGAGTTCCTTCATTAAAGTCGGTAAGAGGACATGGGTAAATATCGCATTTGGCGATAGGGAATCGGTTTCACCCGGAGAAAAGAACGATGGCCATGTTGTCCCAATTGGCAGTAGAGCGCAGCGACGCTTATGGAAACAATGGGCGCAGCAGACAGGCGGGCCTTCGCAGGTCCTGACCCAGATCGTAGAACAGTCTGAAATTCCTGCTATCGCTTCGAGCGCCCACTGGCCTTGAACCACTCCAGCAGGTCCTTCAGTTCCGCGGCGGTCCTGGCGAGCTGGTCTGCCGCAGTATTGATCTGCTGGCTTGACTGCTCTGTATTTGAGGTAATGCGGCTTATGCCACTGACCTGTTCCAGGATCTGCTCTGCCCGCGTCGCATTTTCCTGGAGAGCACCGGCAATATGCTCATTATGGGAACGGCCCTCACTGGATGAAGCCATAATGCCCTGAAACGCCCGCTCTAGCTCATTGGTGACATCCAGCGCCGCCTGGACTTCTGACTGGCACAGTTCCATCGAGGTCGTCGCCTGTGACACCTGGGTTTCAATGGTATCCAGGGCCTTGGCGGCGTCCTGGGTTGCCTCCTGGGTCCGGGTCGAAAGTGCCCGCACCTCGTCGGCAACAACGGAGAAGCCCCTGCCATGCTCCCCTGCCCTGGCCGCCTCAATGGCCGCATTCAGGGCCAGCAGATTGGTCTGTTCCGCAATGGCCTGTATCGTGTCGACCACCTCATGGACTCTCGCGCTGGCTCTGGTGAGGGCTTCCGTCGTGGTGGAGGACTGGCTTACCGCCTGTTGCATGCGGTTCATTCCCGCTACGGCCCGGGTCACACTCTCACCGCCTTCCCGGGCAAGCGTTTCGGTCTGCATCGATACGTCGCGGGTCTCCCTGGCCTTGCCAGCGACCGTCGCTTCACTCTCCGACATCTGCTGGACGGAACCACTGACCACTTTCACTCCCTGTGACTGCTCCTCGGCCCCCTGAAGCAGAGCGTCTGTGGTTGTCGACAGCTCCTCGGCACTGCTGGCCAGGGTCTGGGAAATGGAATGGCTGTCGCTGACCACACGGCTCAGTTGTTGCTGAAGGCGGTTGGTGGCTGCCAGGATCTGACCCATTTCCCCCGGAGCGGTGTACTGTCTGGAATCCAGGTACCCGTCGGCAAGGTTCTGGATAGTCTCCACGGCCTGGGCCACCGAGCGATTCATGGGACGGAGAAGCAGCCAGGCGACAATCCCCAGCACCAGCATGCCCAGGATCAGCACAAGAACGAGAACCGTCACGGCCAGGGAAATCGCGAACTGGGAGAGCTCACCGGTAAGATCCGAGAACTGATGCGCCAGTTCGTTGACCTCCCTTTCTCTGACATCAAGTTCCTCGATAAGCTGTTGGCGCCGCGACGGGTCGGTGGTATTCCTGAGCTCCGCGGCAACGGCGAGTATCTGTTCCGAGACGCCAGAGACTTCAGCCGATAATGCGATCAGCCGCTGGGCGATGGGATTGCTCTCGAGTATCTCCAGGCGCAGGGCAAAGCCCCTGGCCTGGTCCGCGTCCCTGATCTCACGGAAGGTTTGCTGCAGTTGCCGGGCAAACGCCGAGGTGGATTCTGTTTCGAGAAGTTCAGGTGTCGCCGCGAAAAGCTCGCTGTAGGCCAGGGCGCGTCCGAGGCGTTCCTCGAATTCCCCGTAGTCGGCTTCATCCTCTGTATTGACGTACTGGTGCAGGCTGGAACTCGCCCTGAATACATCAACGGTATGGGATCGCTCGAGCCTTGCGATCAGGGTCACCACATCCAGGGTATTGAACACGAAATACGAGACCGAGCCCGCCAGCAGGGTCACCATCACGCCCAACCCCACCAGGAAATAGACCCGGTGCCGTATCAATCCAAACCATTCTTTCAAATGAGCCATTATGGGTTACCGTTCTGCCGACTGACTGGCGGTGCACCTGATACGAGATGCTCCGGGGGATAGATTCCTGACGAATATCAAACTCTTTTACTGATCGGCGGGGCGTCGGGAAACTTTAGTGGCGGGAAGCTGTCCAGCTCCCATTCAATCCGGTGGCAGACACCCGCCGGAGAAGGTCCGCGGAAACGCATTTTGTCGCCACTGGTCGAGACGAAGGCCCGCGAAAACTGGATAATGTCTCCAGCCACGCCCTGGCGCGCCAAATTCTTCAATCCGGATACCCTCGCAATGGAAATCAACGTCAATTTTCTCGACAACCTCAGACTGGAAGCCAAGTTTGATGACTTCACCGTCGTCACGGACCAGCCTATCCGCTACAAGGGAGATGGTTCGGCGCCCAGCCCCTTCGATTATTTCCTCGCGTCCTCGGCGCTCTGCGCGGCCTATTTCGTGCGGGTTTACTGTCTGGCGCGGGACATTCCCACGGAGAATATCCGGTTGTCCCAGAACAACATCGTCGACCCCGAGAATCGCTATAACCAGATTTTCAGGATTGAGGTGGAGTTGCCGGAGGACATTTCCGAGAAGGACCGGCAGGGCATCCTTCGATCGATCGATCGCTGCACGGTCAAGAAGGTGGTGCAGACCGGTCCAACGTTTGAAATCGAGACAGTGGAGAACCTGGACGCTGACGCCCAGGCCCTGCTGATGGTAAAACCGGACAGCGCGCAGAGCACCTACATTGAGGGCAAGGACCTGCCCCTGGAGCAGACCATCGCCAACATGACCGGCATCCTTGCGGACCTGGGCATGAAGATCGAGATCTCCTCCTGGCGTAATATCGTCCCCCATGTATGGTCACTGCACATCCGCGATGCGGCGTCGCCCATGTGCTTTACCAACGGCAAGGGCGCCACCAAGGAAAGCGCCCTGTGTTCCGCTCTGGGGGAGTTCATTGAGCGCCTGAGCTGCAACTTCTTCTACAACGATCAGTTCTTCGGGGAGGAGATCGCCAACAGCGCCTTTGTCCATTACCCGAACGAAGAATGGTTCAAACCGGGACCGAACGACGAGCTTCCCGAAGGCATTCTGGATGACCATTGCCTGGCCATCTATAACCCGGACGGCGAGCTGGCCGGCTCCAACCTCATCGACACGAACTCCGGCAAGGTGGAACGGGGCATCTGTGCCCTGCCCTTTGTCCGGCAGTCCGACGGCGAGGTGGTGTATTTTCCCTCGAACCTCATCGAGAACCTGTTCCTCAGCAACGGCATGAGTGCCGGCAACACCCTGCAGGAGGCCCAGGTACAGTGCCTGTCGGAGATCTTCGAGCGGGCGGTCAAAAAGCAGATTATCGAGGAAGAGATCGCGCTGCCGGACGTGCCCCTGTCGGTGCTGGAGAAGTACCCGAACATTCTGGAAGGCATCCGGGGCCTGGAGCAACAGGGCTTTCCCGTGCTGGTAAAGGACGCCTCCCTGGGTGGTGAATTCCCGGTGATGTGCGTGACCCTGATGAACCCCAGGACCGGCGGTGTGTTCGCCTCCTTCGGGGCGCACCCAAGCTTCGAGGTGGCCCTGGAGCGCAGCCTCACCGAGCTTATGCAGGGCCGCAGCTTTGAAGGCCTGAATGACGTACCGCCGCCCACCTTCAACAGTCTGGCGGTGGCCGAGCCCAATAACTTCGTGGAGCACTTTATCGACTCCACCGGGGTGGTGTCCTGGCGTTTCTTCAGTGCCCGGTCGGACTACGAGTTCTGCGAGTGGGATTTCTCCGGTACCAACGAAGAGGAAGCCAACCGTCTGTTCGGTATCCTCGAGGATCTGGGCAAGGAGGCCTACATGGCAGTGCACGAGGACCTGGGCGCGCCGGTCTGCCGCATCCTGGTGCCGGGCTATTCCGAGGTTTACGAGGTGGAGGACCTGATCTGGGACAACACCAACAAGGCCCTGGACTACCGGGAGGACATCCTCAACCTCCACTCTCTGGACGACGAGCAACTGAATGATCTGGCCGAGCGTCTGGAAGAAAGCCAGATGGACGACTACACGGACATCATTACCCTCATCGGCATCGAGTTCGACGAGAACACGGTCTGGGGCCAGCTCACCATCCTGGAGCTGAAGCTGCTGATCAACCTTGCCCTGCAGCAGCACGAGGAAGCCCTGGAACGGACGGAAGCCTTCCTCCAGTTCAACGACAATACCGTCGAACGCAACCTGTTCTACCGGGCGGTGAACGCGGTTCTGGAAATCGCCCTTGATGACGAGCTGGAGCTGAGTGACTACGAGGTCAACCTCCGGCGAATGTTTGGCGATGAAACCATGGATGCGGTGATCGGCTCGGTGAACGGTGAGGTGCGTTTCCACGGCCTGACCCCAACCAACATGCAGCTGGAAGGTCTGGACAAGCACCTGCGCCTGATCGAGAGTTACCGGAAACTGCACGCCTTGCGGGGGGCGAAAGCCGGCGGCAACGTTGTGGCCCGGAGCAGGCCTGTGGCGGATAAGCATCCGGTCTAGCGCCGGTTACGTAAGCATCTTACCAAATTCATGACTGGGGGATCAGAGATGCTGAACATGGACTTCGACCGCAGGGTGGTCATCGACACCAACCGGCAGGACTGGATTCCCAGTCCGGCCGGCGGCGTACTGCGCAAGCCTCTGGCGAGGCAGGAGGCGGAGCGGGGCCATGCCACCAGCGTGGTACGTTACGAGCCCGGCGCCAGTTTCCAACGCCACGAACACCCCCTCGGCGAGGAAATCCTGGTGCTGGAGGGGGTATTCTCCGATGAAACCGGAGATTTTCCCGCCGGCACCTACTTCCGCAATCCGCCGGGAAGTGGCCATGCGCCCTTCTCGCGGGAAGGTTGTACGCTGCTGGTCAAGCTGCATCAGTTCGCCCCTGGCGACCAGGCCCGGGTACGGGTGGATACACGGACCACACCGTGGCTGCCCGGAATCGGAGGGCTGGAAGTGATGCCCCTACACGAGTTCGAGCACGAGCATGTGGCGCTGGTGAAGTGGCCCACCCGCGAGAAGTTCCAGCCCCACCGTCATTTTGGCGGCGAGGAGATTTTCGTCCTTTCGGGTGAGTTCTGTGATGAACACGGTCGCTACCCCGCAGGCACGTGGACACGCAGCCCCCACCTGAGTCAGCACCACCCGTTCGTGGAACAGGAAACCATTATCTGGGTGAAAACCGGCCACCTCCCCGTCACTCACGGCAACCCGTGAGCAGCCGGCGAGGCCGGATGCGCTACCTTTGAGTTGCTTCCCTGCCAATCGCCTCGAAAATGTCGTCCAGCTCCCGGGCAATGAATTCCAGTTCCTCGCCAGCCTCTTCACGGTACGGCGCAAACACATGGCTTGGCTTTTTTCATGACAGGCTGGCCGTACCGTCGTCGTTTTCGCTGGCATTTCTGTCGAGCCGGCCCGCCCCCGGAGATTGCCATATCATGGGCGCCCACCCGCCCTACTCATCATCAGGTGGTGAACAATCCCGCCAGCAGTGCTACCTTTGCCTGTCGACCGTTTGCAGTGAGCGCGAATGGCGCCCCCTGTATCTGCATGAAACCATGACAAAAATTAACCAATGGAGACACAACAATGTTTGAGAACCTGTTTTCCCTGAAAGGCCGTACGGCGCTGGTAACCGGGGGATCCCGCGGCATTGGCAAGATGATTGCCGCGGGCTTTATCGCCCAGGGTGCGAAGGTGTATATCTCCTCGCGCAAGGCGGACCAGTGCGACGCGACCGCTGAGGAACTCTCCAAGGGCAACGGCATGTGTATCTCCCTGCCCCAGGATATCTCAACGGTGGAAGGCTGCCGGGAGCTCACCGAAAAGCTGAAGGCCCAGGAAGATCACCTGGACATCCTGGTCAACAACGCCGGTGCTGCCTGGGGCGCCGACTTCGACGAGTTTCCAGAGCACGGCTGGGACAAGGTCATGGACCTGAACCTGAAGTCACCGTTCTTCCTGACCCAGGCCCTCCATGGAATGCTGAAAGCCGGTGCCTCCGACCAGCAGCCCGCCAAGGTGATCAATATCGCCTCAATCGACGGCATCCGCCTGAATCCCTGGGAAACCTATTCCTACCATGCCTCCAAGTCCGGCCTGATCTTCCTGACCCGCCGGATAGCCGCAAAACTGATCGAGGATCGTATTGTGGTGAGTGCCATTGCCCCGGGCCCATTCCCGTCGGAAATGAATCGCACGGCCCGGGACGAGGCTGATGAAGTGGCCAGGAAGACACCGCTTGGCCGGGTGGGTACTGACGAGGATATGGCCGGCGCCGCCATCTACCTCGCCTCAAGGGCGGGCGATTACGTGGTGGGCGACACCATTGCCGTGGATGGCGGTCACGCCTACGCAAAACTGCCGGCAAACTGAGCGGGCATCCCGGACTTTAGTTTCAAGCTATAGACCGGGCGCAGGCATCGTTTTCCGGAAGGGGGAATGGTGCCTGCACCGGATGCAGTCGCCGACGAACGCCTTTCCCGGAAAGAGCAGAGTCGTAGCGGCATTTCCCGAGTCAGGCCGCCTATGACTCCTCCTCAATAGCCTGTACACTACGCGACCAATTTTTCCGCTATTGCCGTTGCCCGACGGTGGCTGCAATCGCTCTTCCCTCCAGGACTGTCTCTTTTGATCTCTACCGCGAATATAACCATGCAATTCGGGGCGAAGCCCCTGTTTGAAAATGTTTCCGTCAAGTTTGGCGGTGGCAACCGCTATGGCCTGATCGGCGCCAACGGCTCCGGCAAGTCCACCTTCATGAAAATTCTTGGCGGGGAGCTTGAGCCCAGCAGCGGCCAGGTCATGCTGGCGCCGGGCGTGCGTCTGGGTAAGCTCCGCCAGGACCAGTTCGCCTATGAGGACTTCACGGTACTCGATACGGTTATCATGGGCCACGAGGATCTGTGGCGGGTCCATGCGGAACGGGAGCGCATCTACGGCAAGGAAGAGATGTCCGAAGAGGATGGCATGGCCATTGGTGAGCTGGAGAACGAATACGCGGAACTCGATGGCTACACCGCCGAGTCCCGTGCCGGCGAGCTCCTCATGGGGCTGGGCATTCCCCTGGAGCAGCACACCGGCCCCATGAGCGAGATTGCTCCGGGCTGGAAGCTGCGGGTGCTGCTGGCCCAGGCCCTGTTCTCCGATCCGGATATACTGTTGCTGGATGAGCCCACCAACCACCTGGACATCAACACCATCGGCTGGCTGGAGCAGATCCTGATCGCCCGGGAAAGTACCATCATCATCATCTCCCACGACCGTCACTTTCTGAACAGTGTATGTACCCACATGGCGGATCTGGATTACGGTGAACTGCGCCAGTTCCCCGGCAACTATGACGAATACATGACCGCTGCGACCATGGCCCGGGAACGTGTCCAGGCGGACAATGCCAAGAAGAAGGCCCAGATCGCGGAGTTACAGACCTTTGTCAGCCGTTTTTCCGCCAATGCGTCCAAGGCCAAGCAGGCCACCAGCCGTGCCCGTCAGATCGACAAGATCCAGCTGGAGGAAGTCCGTCCCTCCAGCCGCGTAAGCCCGTTCATCCGCTTCGACCAGAACCGTAAACTCCACCGCCAGGCCGTGGTTATGGACAAGGTCAGCCAGGGCTTCGACGAGGAAACACTGTTCCGGAACCTCAGCCTCCAGATCGAGGCCGGCGAACGGGTCGCCATCATCGGCCCCAACGGCATTGGCAAGACCACCATGCTCCGCACGCTGGTAGACGACCTGGCGCCCCGTGGCGGGACGGTCAAGTGGGCGGACGCCGCCGACGTGGGCTATTTTGCCCAGGAACACGGCGACGACTTTGCCCGCGACGACAACCTCTTCGACTGGATGGCGCAATGGACGGACGGGGGCGAGCAGCTGGTACGTGGAACCCTGGGCCGCATGCTGTTTTCCGCCGACGACATCGCCAAGTCGGTGCGGGTGATCTCCGGCGGTGAGCAGGGTCGCATGCTGTTCGGCAAACTGATCCTGCAGAAGCCCAACGTGCTGGTCATGGACGAGCCCACCAACCACCTGGACATGGAATCCATCGAAGCCCTCAACCTGGCCCTGGAGAACTATCCGGGCACGTTGATCTTCGTCAGTCATGACCGGGCTTTCGTATCCAGCCTGGCCACCCGCATCATCGAACTGTCGGAAAACGGAGTGACCGACTTCAGTGGCAGCTATGATGATTACCTGAGAAACCTGGGAATGGTGGTGTAAGGGGGATCCGGCAGCGGATGGACTTGATCCCAGCGATTTGAGCCATAATACAGTCCCATGAACGGATCGATTGTGTGTCAGCCACGGAGATAAAAGCTTGCTGTTTCCAGGAGACTTTGAAGAAATCCGGATAAAGACCACCGAAGCGGAGATCAACCTGGTTCATGGGGGCTCCGGTCCTCCCCTGCTGCTGCTGCACGGCTATCCGCAAACCCATGCCATGTGGCACCAGGCGGCTCCTGAGCTGGCCCGCCATTTCCATGTGATCTGTCCCGATCTGCGCGGATATGGCGACAGTTCCGTGCCTGTGAGTACCCCGGACCATGCCCCGTACTCCAAACGGGCCATGGCCCGGGACATGGCCGAGCTCATGACGGATCTCGGCCATGACCGATTCTTCGTGGCGGGGCACGACCGGGGCGCGCGGGTCACCCACCGGCTGGCGCTGGACTATCCCGAGAGGATCCGGAAGGCCTGTGTGATGGACATTGTGCCCACGCTTCACATGTTCAGGACCACCGACGAGCATTTCGCCACCGGTTACTACCACTGGTTTTTCCTGATCCAGCCGGATGGCCTGCCGGAGCGAATGATCGGTTCCGACCCCGATTACTACCTGTCGGAAAAACTCCGGCGATGGAGCGCCCCCGGCGCACACTTCGACGAAAACGCGGTAGCCGAATACCAGCGCTGCTTCCGGAGACCGGAAACCATCCACGCCACCTGCGAGGATTATCGCGCTGCCGCCACCGTGGATCTGGAGCACGACGAACAGGACCTGGAGAATCCGGTCCGGTGTCCCTTGCTGGTGTTATGGGGCAGCCAGGGTTTTGTGAACCGAACCTATGACGTGCTCGGGGTCTGGCGACAGTATGCCGGCCAGGTTGAAGGCCGGGCCCTGGACTGCGGCCACTTTCTGCCGGAAGAGGCGCCGGTCCCGGTGACGGGGGAACTGATCCGTTTTTTCGCAGAGTAACGTCAATCGTGCGTATTTACTGATATAAACCTACCGATACACCGACAGACAATAGGAACCCGGATGTTCAGGACTCTCATATCGGACAGTGTCATCTTCTTCAGGCAGCATTTCTACCCGATCGCGGCGATAATTCTGCCGATCATCATACCCTTCGAGCTGTTTGCCACGTTCTACCAGCACTTCTTCATCGGCGACGAACTGGCCATGTCGGATCAACTGATCCTGATGATCGTGGCTTTGCTGATCTACCCTGTCTACGCTGGCGGGCTGGTGTTCTATATCGCCTCGGTGCTCAGGCGCGAATCCATCGATAACAGGACCGCCTGGAGACTGGCCATGGCGAACTGGTCACGCTACCTGTTCGTGACCGTGCTGGTGGGCGCCGCCGTGATGTTCGGGCTTTTTCTGCTGATCGTGCCGGGCATTATCCTCGCGGCACGGTACGCCTTCGCGGAATTCGAACTGCTGCTGGACGGCTATGACCCCTTCAACGCCATCAAACAGAGCTGGCAACTGACCCGGGAGCATATGTGGCACCTGGCGGGGGGTTTTGTTCTGATCACGTTTGTCCTGTACCTGCCATACGCCCTGCTGGAGTTCATGGTCAGTCCCGACACTCTGGCTTACTGGTTTATTGGCGGAATACTCAACGCCCTGGTCTCACTCTTCGGAGCGCTCTACACCATCTTCGCGTTCCGGATTTACGACACAGTCAAGCCGCAGCAACCCCCGGAGGCCGGTGACAGTGAGTCCTGAATCCGTATCGCGTTACGGGGTTCCCCTTCAGGGAATTCCTCTCGCAGGAGAGGTGGTCCATGTCGGATAATTCGCCCAGCCGAAGCCGGAAAACGGTTATCCGGCGCTTCCTGCCGGATTTCATCTACGGTGCCAATGATGGCCTGATCACCACGTTCGCCATAGTAGCCGGCGTGGCCGGGGCCGGTCTTTCCAATACCGTGGTGCTGATACTGGGCTTTGCCTCGCTGCTGGCAGACGGATTCTCAATGGCCACCAGTGACTATCTTGCTGAGCGCACCCCGTCGGACAGGGAGTCCGGAAGCCGACGGGCCCCGGCAATGCGCCATGGCCTGGCCACGTTTGTGGGCTTTGTGACCCCCGGCATTGTCCCCCTGGTGGCCTATCTCGTTCCAGTCCCCGACGGTTATCGGTTCCCGCTGGCGGCAGCCATGACCCTAGTCACGCTCTTTATGGTCGGCGCCGGCCGCGGCCTGGTGGCCAATCTGCCGGCATGGCGGGCGGGTCTGGAGATGCTGCTGGTGGGGGCGCTGGCGGCGGGGGTCGCTTATGGTGTGGGATTGCTCGGCTCCATGCTGACAAACGGAGAGGCAATGCTGTAAGCCGCTGCAGCGGGCCGCAGGTCACCCTGGAAAATTTCGCGCCCGGTTGAATTCGCGGAGTCCGACGCCATAGCGGTCTGTAACGGGACACGACCACGAGCCACTCGTCTCGCTATCAGTCAAGGAGCCAGAAATGGAAACCAGACATTATGAGGTGAAAATCGAGAGCAACCTGATCGACGACATCAGGGACCATACCCGCTGGTTCATGGGGTTGGGCATCGTGTTCCTGATACTGGGCATCGCCGCGATTGCCTTTCCCTGGGTTGCCACGCTCTCTCTGGAGATCTTCATTGGCGTACTGTTTGTGATCGCGGGCGTGGCCCAGGCCGTGCAGTCGTTTTCCATTCCACGCTGGGGCGGCTTCTTCCTGAACGTCGGGCTGGCAGTACTGGCCCTGATCATCGGGCTGCTCATGCTGTTCTACCCCCTTGCCGGGGTTATCACGCTGACGTCCCTTGTGGCCGCGTTCCTGCTGATCGCCGGCATCCTCAAGACGGTTTTCGCGTTCCAGGTAAAACCGGCAATCGGCTGGGGCTGGACCCTTGCAGGAGGACTGCTCTCGCTGGCACTCGGCCTGCTGATCCTGTTCCAGCTGACAGAAGCCTACCCCTGGGTGCTGGGCCTTCTGCTGGGCGTCGATTTCGTTTTTACCGGTGTCTGGATGCTGATACTGGCAAGCAAGGCCAGACAGACCCTCTGATGACGGGCGCCGGTAAGGCCGGGAGCGGCCGGGCGCCCTCCCGGTCAGTCTTTCTGCTGCTTCATCTCGCGGATTCTCATGGGCATGCTGTCGATCAGTGAAAACAGATGGTCCATGTCAAGCTGACGGCCCCGGTCTTTCACCCCGCCATCCTTGCCGATCAGAATTACCTCCGTCTGGCCCTCATTCAGCCTGGCACGGACACTTTCTGACAGGGCCGCAGTAAGTCCGTTGATGTTCGATTCAACACTTTCTTCGTCCACCACGAACCAGGCAATGTCCCGCTCCTCAATGCCGTCCCGGAATCGGTTCAGCGCTTCGATGGCTTCGCCTTTGCTTTCCGGGTTACCCACCAGGATGATCCGGTTTTGCCATTGCAGATCCGAGAGCGAATTCATGGTCCTCGCCTCCACTGTCGTGATCACAAGAATGCCCAGTAGCAACAGGGCCGTATGTCTGATCATGTTCATTGGTTTGATGTCCCTCAGGCTGGGAAAAATCGTTGTCCACCTTCATCGCCATGTACGCGCCATAGCCTGATCGGATCGCCCGGACACTAGTGTCCCCGCCGGTTAATTCGCTGACCTATTGCTTGCCGCTGGCGACTCTGGCCAAGGCGTCAGTCCGCAGGTGTGGTGGTTCCACATCAAGGGCTGACAACACAGGTCCAGAGTCGCCAGCGGCAAGCCCTCCGGGAGCCCCTGAAAGCCTTGAGAGCTGTGTTGCGGCGCCTCGATTTGGAACCACCAAACCTTCGACACCGCGCCTTGCTCTCAAGGCTTTCAGGGGCTCAGTAGGTCAGCGAATTAACCGGCCGGGACACTAGCAACCGCCATCCCCTTTGACTATGTTGAAAGAGGTACCAGCACAGTTCAGTCCGCGTTCGTGCAACAGGCGAGATCTGTTATCCGCCCGATCCTCTTTTTTCTGCATCGATGAGGCTAATCATGATGAAGCCGAAAACCACGTGCCGACTCAGCGGCCCCCTCGTTTTTGGCGTACTGATGCCAGGCAATCCCCTCCCTTTGCTACGGGCCCATATTACGCATGGGTAAAAGTAACAGCGCTCCGTCCTCAACCCTGTTCAGGATTCTGAAGTGGACGCTTGCAGCCCTGCTCGTGCTGCTGGTCGTCGCGATCCTTGCGATCGAACTGATGTCGTGGAATTTCCTGAAGGGTCCGATCACCGATCGCGTGGAAGCCATGACCGGTCGCGAAATGGAGATCACCGGTGACATTTCGGTAAGCCTGCTGCCGCGCCCTCATCTGGATATCGGGGAGATGACCCTTGCCAATGCCAGCTGGGCAAGGACTCCGGAGATGGTAGCCATTGACAGCCTCAAGCTGGAACCCTCGCTCACCAGCCTGCTCCAGGGCGAGCTGGCGCTGGAGAACGTGGTGGTTAGAGGACCCACAGTCAATCTCGAAAGCCGCGCCGAAAAACCCGGAAACTGGGTCCTGCCCGCGATGACGAAGCCAGGCGGAACCCCCGACAAGGGTACCAGTGCGACCGAGGGTTCCGGTCAGCCTGAGGAAGATCAGGCGGGGCCACCCGTTTCCATTCAAAGACTCAATATTTACGACGCGGAAATTCGCTACGCCGCGCCGGGAACGGATCAGCCCCAGGTCCTGTCGATCGCCTCACTGACCACATCGGGAGACAGGGTCTCCCTGAACGCCGAAGCCGACCTCGGGATGAGTGGGGAGCGCCTGGTGATACCCGCTGAACTTTCAGCCACCATGGATCCGGGATTCGAGGATAGCCAATGGCACTTACGTGAGATCCAGGCCCGGGTGGGAGACGTGCGGATCGACGGCAACCTGGGCGTGGATACCGGAACGGCTCCGGTTACCCTGAGGGGAGAGCTGCATTCACCCTCCATCAACATCACCGAAATGCTCACGGCCCTGCCTGAATCCCCGGAAGGGGGGCCCCCCGGCATTGCCATACCGGTACTGCCGGATCTGGCGGGTGACATTCATCTGTCGATCGATGAACTCATCCTGGAGCCCGCCACCTTCACAAAGGTGGAGATCAGGCTGCTTCCGGGCCAGCACCAGCTCACCCTGGAAACCCTGGATTTCCAGGTGGCCGGGGGCCGGGGAGAAGCCAGCGCCGACCTCACCAGCAATGAGGATTTCATCACCGCAGAGGTCCAGCTCGACCTTCAGCAAGCGGACCTGCACGCCCTTGGCCTCGGCACGGGGCCCGGACAGGTCCTTGACGTCGAACTCGATCTGGGCCTCGATCAGATCCAGCAGGCTCCTTCCCTGAGCCCTGAGACCCTTCTGAAACACCTGGACCTCGGTGTCGCCACCGCCCACTACCGGACAACGGAACAGCACGCAGGGCCGGAGAGTGACCTGGAACTCAAGCTGGAAAAAGCTGGCGAACCGCCCCGCCCGGCCTTCTCGGCCAACGGGGAATTCCGGGGCAGGGACCTGGAGATGACCGTCGAGGGCGGTCCCCTCACCGACCTGGCGGGTGACCTTTCGGATTACCGGTTACAGGCGCAGGCGCGCAGCGGTGAACTGTATGCCTGGGCCGACACCTCCCTGGGTTCACTGATGACCCCCGCAAGCATCTCCGGCAACCTTGTGTTGGATGGCAGCGACGGACAGGACCTGGAAGCCCTGGCGGGCACAACGTTGCCCCCCCTGCCGGAGTTCCGGCTCTCAGGGCGCATCAACCGCGACGGAGAACAGTGGTCCGTCACCTCCCTGGAGGGCAATGTCGGCGTCACCGAACTCGACGGTGAGGTGCACTATCGCATTGGGAGCCCGCCCACGGTCAATGCTGATCTTCAGGCCGGTCGCATTGAACTCGCCCAATTCATGGGAGATGACACGTCCCCCGGATCGTCACCGGGCGACGGCGCCGGGGACCAGTCTCCCCTGGCCGCGTTGCGAAGCATCGACGGCCAGCTGAACCTGCGGGCACAGACGCTGGTGCTCCCGGGCGCGCCGGAGCTGCGGAATCTGCGGCTCGATGCCGGTCTTGATTCCGGCAGGCTCGAGATAGAACCCCTGGACTTTGACGTCGCCGGCGGCAGCTGGGCAAGCTCCCTGGAACTGGCCGCCGCCAACGAGCCCGCCACCGGTTCCATCGACGCGGAATTCGACAACATCAACCTGAGCCGTTTCGGTGACACTTTCAGCGCCATCGAGGACCGGCTTGGCATCCTCTCGGGGGATGTTCATGTGGAGATCACCGAATCTCTCACCGCTGCCCAGCAGGAGGACCTGGCGCTGCCTTCCATCGACCGGCTAGTCCTGCAGCCGTCCACGCTGAGATTTACCGATGCGGAAACGGATACAGACATGACACTCGATCTGCGAACCCGCGGACTGGATGCCAATGACCAGGCCTTCCACATTGATGGTGACGGGCAATACGATGGCTCCCCCTTTTCACTGACATTCCGTGGCGATCGTCTGCTGGATGCCCGCAAGCCGGAACGGCCCTATAGCCTTGATCTGGTGATGAACGTCGTGGACAGCCGCATTCATGTGGACGGCAGCATCCTGCAGCCACTGGCCCTGAAGGGGTTGAGCCTCAGGCTCGAGCTCGAAGGCCCGAACCCCCACCGGCTTACCCGGCTGCTGGGGATACCGCTGCCGGACCTGCCCCCCTACTCCCTGTCCGGAAATCTGGATTACGCCGACCAGCGGTGGATGGTCACCGATATCGAGGGCGAAGTGGGCGACAGTGACCTGAGCGGCCAACTCGGTCTCGATACCGGTCCACGGCCTCCTCACCTGAGTGCGGACCTGCGCTCCGAGACCATGGATCTGGCGGATCTTGGCGTGCTGGTGGGGGCAGAGCCCCACCCTGCAAAGAGCACGCCCGAGGACGATGACGGGGATTTGCTGCCGGACCAGCCCCTGGTGACATCCGCCTGGCAGGACCTGTCCGCCGATGTCCGGTACCGGGGAAAGAACGTGCGGGCGGCTGACATTCCCCTGAGCGACGTGGAGATCGAATTCGAGCTTGCCGACGGCCAGGGACATTTCAAGCCGGTCCGCTTCGGGGTCGGCAAAGGTCAGGTGGATTTCAATCTCAGCCTGGATGCCAGGCAGGACCCGCCCGAGGGCACACTGGGTGTGGAGGTGCAGGCCGTCAATCTCAGCGAGGTGCTTGGCAACTGGACCCTGACCGATGACGCCGTCGGCATTGTTGGCGGCCAGGGCAAGTTCTGGATTACCGGCTCCTCCATCGCCGAATTCTTCGCCTCGGCGGACGGTGGAATGGTGGTGTTGATGAGCCAGGGCAAGATGGATGCCCTGCTGGTCGAACTGGCCGGCCTCGATGCCGGCCAGGCGTTCCTGAGCTGGCTGCGGTCCCGTGACCCCATCCCGATCGATTGCGCCTATATCGATCTGCAGGCCCGGGACGGTGTCGCCATCATCGACACCCTTGCCATCGATACCGCCGATACCACTTTCACCGGAACCGGCACCGTGAACCTCAACAACGAACTGCTGGACCTTACCCTTACGGCACACCCCAAGGACGTCAGCGTGTTTTCAGGGCGCACCCCGTTTCACATCGGAGGCTCCCTGAGTGAGCCTGAGCCCGGAATACAATCTGACAATCTCGCCCTGCGTGTGGGCGGCAGTGTTGTCCTGGCCGCCGTGGCGGCCCCGGTGGCGGCCCTTTTGCCCCTGCTGGACCTGGGCACCGGGGAGGAAATCGGGTATTGCGAGGGGCTGGCGAGTCGTTCTCTGGAGGCCATCAATGATGAACTGGAAGACGATGATGATCCCGACAGTGACGAAGGTTGACGGACGCTCCCTGGCGCTCTGGCTGTGCCTGGTGCTGACCGGCGGCTGCGCCGGCTTTGGCGGGGAGCCCTCGGCCTACGAGACACAGCAGGGTACCGCGGAGGAGGTCCGCCTGAAGGCTGTCCTGCTTGAAGCGGAGGACCTGGCCGGTTCCGCCATTGACATCACGGTCAACGATGGAGGCATCGTGCTGGAGGGCTTCGTGGAAACCACCGCCCAGCGCCAGCGGGCGGAAGACCTGATGCGGGAATACAGCGACATGGACGATGTCACCAACCGGATCACGGTGAAATAACCGTCCACCGGAATCCGCCACCGGCAGGCGGGGTGGCGACAGAGAGTCTAGACTGGATACAGGGCCCGGAACGTGTCATGGCCGGCTTTCAGATCCGGAGGTTTTCGTTATCGAGATGCTGTTGTCTCCAGGTGCACAAAGCTACATCCTGCTGCTCGCCCCCCGCCTTGTGGCGGATATGGAGCGGATCGGGCTGGCGAGAATCGTCCGGGAATCGGGGTTCCCGGAAGAGGAAGTGACCAGCCTCTACTTCGAGTTCGTGACCCTCTGCCGGGCCCTGCCGCCCCGACCGGAAGCCATCCCCGCCCCCTTGTGGGAGTACCTGATTCATTGCGTGCAGGTGATGTCCGCCCTGATCACCACGGCGGAGAAGGAGAGTCTGGACCGGGCCCGTGAGAACGCAGTACGCAAGTTCCTGCCACAGGCGCGGGATGCGGTCCGGAATGAGCACGAGAAACAGTGCCAGGAAGGTACCATCGAATTCAGGCTGGCTTCCCTGGTCCGCCACGAGGACTCGCCCGAGCAGTCACGGGAACTCTGCAGGGAGGCACTGCGACTGGAAAGGGAGGCACATTTCAATGCCTGCCGGCAGCTCGATACCGAGGGTCTGGATCCGCTTCAGGCCGCCGTCGTCACTCGGGCCATGACCTATGCCCGTGAGTCACTGGTCGATCCCCCGGAACATTTCGCCGCTGTGGATCTGGTGGTCCGCCTGCTCGATCTGCTCAAAGATGTACTTGATCAGCAGACATCGGGCGACGAGCCTCAGGAAGAAGGCGCTTCGGTGGAGCGCATCGTGCTGAGCCTTGGCAACGTGCTGTTCAGCAAAGAGCTCGGACTGGACCCACCCGCTGCCGCCGATGTCTGACCACCCCGCTGGCGGCCCTGAAGCCTCCATCGGCCAATCACCGGGGTTGTATCGGGCCGACCCGGTACACATATCTTTTGATAGAAACGACATATTCGAATCAACGATTGCCCGATATCTGGCTAGCACATGGAGAAGTTCCAATGGCGAAACAGAGCAAGAGCAACCCCCGCAACGTGGCGCAGAAACTGATTGAGTCACACCTGGTTTCCGGAAAGATGGAAGCCGGGGAGGAAATAGGCCTCAGGATCGATCAGACCCTTACCCAGGACGCAACCGGAACCCTGGTGATGCTCGAGCTGGAAGCCATGGGCCTGGATCAGGTCGAGACCGAATTGTCCGCCCAGTACG
The DNA here is from genome assembly GCF_900115285.1 of Marinobacter daqiaonensis. Lineage (GTDB taxonomy): Bacteria > Pseudomonadota > Gammaproteobacteria > Pseudomonadales > Oleiphilaceae > Marinobacter > Marinobacter daqiaonensis. Next base: position 163,250 of record NZ_FOYW01000001.1, on the reverse strand, counting down.
TCGATCACAATCTGCTCCAGACCGACAACCGTAACCCGGACGATCACCTGTTCCTGCGCAGCGCCTGCGAACGGTTCGGCGTATGGTACAGTCCGGCCGGATCCGGGGTCAGCCATCCGGTGCACATGGAGCGCTTCGGCAAACCCGGCAAGACCATGATCGGTTCCGACAGCCATACCTGCGCGGCGGGCTCCCTGGGTATGCTGGCAATGGGTGCCGGCGGCATGGCGGTGGCCATGGCAATGTGTGGCAAACCCTTCTACCTGAAAATGCCGAAGGTAATGGGGGTAAAGGTTACCGGCCGACTGCCGGACTGGGTAAGCGCCAAGGATGTGATCCTGGAGATGCTCCGTCGTCACGGCGTGAACGGCGGTTCGGGGAAAATCATCGAGTATTATGGGCCGGGCCTCAAGGGGCTGTCCGCCATGGACCGCCATGTCATTGCCAACATGGGACAGGAAATGGGTCACACCACCACGGTCTTTCCCGCCGACGACATGGTGCGCCAGTTTCTCAGGAAGCAGGAGCGGGAGGACGACTTCGAGAAACTGGAGGCGGATTCCGGCGCCAGCTACGACGAGCATGACGAAATCGACCTCGGCAGGCTGGAACCCCTGATCGCCCTGCCGAGCAGTCCGGGAAAGGTCGTTCCCGTGCGGGAAGTGGCAGGCGAGCCTATATACCAGGCCTACATCGGCTCGTCCGCGAATCCCGGGCTGAGGGACTTCGCAGTGCCCGCGATGATGGTCAGGGGGCGTCAGGTCCATGACCGGATCTCTTTTGACGTCAACCCCACCTCCCGCCAGATCCTGGAGAATCTCACCGAACTGGGACACCTGAACGACCTGCTCAAGGCGGGCGCGCGCCTCCACCAGACCGGCTGCAATGGCTGCATCGGCATGGGCCAGGCCCCGGCAACGGACCAGATCAGCCTGCGTACCGTGCCCCGTAACTTTCCCGGCCGCTCCGGCACGGAAGAAGACAAGGTCTGTCTGTGCAGCCCGGAGACCGCCACCGCCTCGGCCCTGACCGGTGTGATCACCGATCCCCGGGACCTGGATATGGACTACCCCAGGTTCGACGAGAGCCGAACCTTCTACGTGGAGGACCGCAACATTCGCCCGCCCGCGAAATATCCGGAACTGGCGATGGTGGAGAAAGGGCCCAACATCAGCTCGCTGCCACAGTTCGAGGGGCTTCCGGACTCCCTGGAGGTACCGGTTTTGCTGAAGATGGGTGATGACGTTTCCACCGACGAGATCCTGCCGGCAGGGTCAGACATCCTCCCCTACCGCAGTAATATACCGGCCATCAGTGAATTCACCCTCACCCGCATCGATCCTTCCTACCCCGAGCGGGCAAAGAAATACCGGGACAAGGGGTCGATGCTGGTGGGTGGTGACAATTACGGCCAGGGCTCCAGTCGCGAACACGCTGCCCTCACCCCCCGCTACCTGGGCGTGCGGGCAGTCATTGCCAAGAGCTATGCCCGTATACACTGGGAGAACCTTTGCAACTTTGGCGTGTTGCCGCTGAGCTTCGATGACCCGGAGGACTATGACACGATCGAGCAGGAGGACGAACTGGTTCTGGAGGACCTGCACAAGGCACTGGAGTCCGGTGACGAGATCACCGCCAGGAACAGCCGTACCGGTGACCGCTACAGGCTCACCCACACGCTGAGCGACCGCCAGGTCACCATGCTTCTCAAGGGGGGGCTGCTGAATATGATGCGTGAGTCCCTTGCGAGTTGATGTGCCTGGCGCCCCTCAACACAGGTTAAGGGACAGCAGCGTCCCGTATTGTTCTGCCGTCAGCCAAGGGAGAGTTCAATGAGTCCTGAAGTGGACACAAAGGCACTGCCTGCCGGTGACGCCCTGGAGAAGCTCGACCAGAAGCTGCGAGATCGCCTCCAGGGTGAGGTGTACTTCGATCCTGGCAACCGGGCCCTCTACGCCACCGATGCCTCCAACTACCGTCAGGTACCGGTAGGCGTTGTGATTCCCCGCTCAGCGGACGACATCGAAACCGCGGTTGCCATCGCCCGTGAATTCGACGCGCCGATCCTCATGCGTGGCGCCGGCACCAGTCTTGCCGGTCAGACCTGCAATGCCGCCATCGTGCTTGACACTTCCCGGTACCTGAATCGGGTAACCTCACTGGACCCGGAGAAACGTCTGGCGTCGGTGGAGCCGGGCGTGGTCTGCGACACTCTCCGCAATGCCGCCGAAAAGCATGGCCTGACTTTCGGACCTGACCCCTCAACACACACCCACTGCACTCTGGGCGGCATGATCGGCAATAACTCCTGCGGCGCCCATTCCGTCACGTCGGGCAAGACCGTGGACAATATTGAGTCCCTGGAGGTGCTCACCTATGACGGTCTGCGCCTGACGGTCGGGCCCACATCGGAGAGGGAACTGGAACGGATCATTCAGGCCGGCGGACGCCGCAGCGAGATCTACTCGGCCCTTCGCAACCTGAGGGATCGCTACGACGAGGCCATTCGCAACGACTTCCCGGATATCCGCCGGCGGGTTTCCGGCTACAACCTGGACGCCCTGCTGCCTGAAAACGGGTTCAACGTGGCCGCCGCCCTGATTGGCACCGAAGGCACCTGCGCCATTACCCTTTCGGCACAGGCAAAGCTGATACCAAGCCCGCCCCACCGCACCCTCGTGGTGCTTGGCTACGAGGATATCTGCCAGGCAGGGGACCGGGCACCCGGCGTACTGGCCACGGGCCCCCTGGCCCTGGAAGGCATCGATGACCAGATCGTCTCGGACATGCGCAAGAAAGGAATGGGCATCAAGGCCCTGGAGGGCCTTCCGGACGGCGAGGGCTGGCTGCTTGCGGAGTATGGCGGAGACACCGAAGAGGAAGCACAGGAGAAGGCCAGGGATGCCATCAGGCAACTCGGGGAGCACTGTGTCGACACGCGGCTGTATACCGACCCCGCCGAGGCGAGCCTGGTATGGTCGGTCCGCAAGAGCGGCGCGGCGGCAACCAATGCCCTGCCGGGGGAGGCGGAAACCTACCCCGGCTGGGAGGATGCCGCCGTGGACCCGGAACAGGTGGGCAACTACCTGCGTGACTATCTCAAACTGCTGGACCGTTATGGCTATCGGTCCTCTCTTTACGGTCACTTTGGCGAGGGCTGCATTCACGGGCGCACCACCTTTGACCTGAGCTCCACAGAGGGCGTGGCCAAATGGCGTCGATTCACCGAGGACGCGGCGGATCTGGTGGTGCGTTACGGCGGCTCCCTATCTGGCGAACATGGCGACGGCCAGGCCCGGGCGGAGCTATGGCCCCGCATGTTCAGCGACGAGCTGATGTCTGCCTTCAGGGAGTTCAAGGCGATCTGGGATCCCGGCAACCGGCTCAACCCCCACAAGCTGATCGACCCGTACCGTCTGGACGAGAATCTGCGCACCGGGCCCGACCATGACCCGGTGGATCCGCAGCCCCTGCATTTCAGCTTCCACAAGGATGAGGGCAGTTTCGCTGCCGCCGCAGGGCGCTGCGTGGGTGTGGGCAAGTGTCGCAGCCACCAGGGCGGCACCATGTGCCCCAGTTACCGGGGAACCATGGAAGAAAAACACAGCACCCGTGGCCGGGCCCGGCTGCTGTTCGAGATGCTTGAGGGCGATCCGATGGCAGTCGGGTGGGACAACGACACGGTCCACGAGGCCCTGGATTTCTGCCTGGGCTGCAAGGCCTGCAAGCACGAGTGCCCGGTGCAGGTGGACATGGCCACCTACAAGGCCGAGTTCATGGCCCACTACTACGAGCACCATCGGCGCCCCCGCCAGGCCTGGACCATGGGCCGGATTCACGAATGGTCGCGGCTCGCCGGCATGGCCCCGACGGTATTCAACGGCCTCGCCGCCCTCCCAGGCGTGAATACACTGGTTCACAGGCTCGCGGGCATTGCCCCGGAGCGCGCCCTCCCCCGCTTCTCACCGCGCCCGTTCACCCGCAGCTACAAAAGCGAAGGGCAAGAGCATCCGGGCCGACCAGCCGTGGTTCTCTGGCCGGACACGTTCAATAACTACCTTGACGCCGGCGCCGCCCGCGCGGCCCGGCAGGTTCTCGAGGCCGCCGGCTTCAACGTCAGGCTGCCCGGTCGGCCGGTCTGCTGTGGCCGGCCGCTGTATGACTACGGCCTGCTGGACCGTGCCCGCCAACGCCTGGAGCAGACCCTCGCCACACTGCAACCGGCTATCGACGAGGGCTTGCCGGTGGTGGGGCTGGAACCCTCGTGCATGAGTGTGTTCCGGGATGAACTGGTCAACCTTTTACCGGACGATGACCGGGCCCGTTACCTGGCCGGAAACAGTTGGCTGCTGGCAGACTTCCTGGCCTCCCGGGACCGACTGGCCTGGTCACCGGCACCCCAACTTGAAGGCCGGGTGATGGTTCACGGCCATTGTCACCAGAGTGCCTTCGATGGGCTCGACGGAACCCGCCGCCTGCTGGATGGACTGGGGCTGGAGGTAAGTACGCCGGACAACGGCTGTTGTGGCATGGCCGGCGGTTTTGGCTTCGAAGAGGACAAATACGAGGCGTCCCAGCGTATTGCGGAGTCGGCCCTGTATCCGGTGGTCCGCAGCACCGACGAGGAAACCTTTATCGTGTCGGATGGCTTCAGCTGCCGCGAGCAGATCCGGCGTGGCACCGGCCGCACCGCCATGCATAGCGCCGAACTGCTGGCACTGGCGCTGGACCGGCAGGGCTGAGGCCGCATCCCGGGCCTGAGTTATAACACACCCGGAGGTTGCGGGGGTCAGGGGTACTACGCCGTCGATTCCGCCGGCGCAGCCCAGCTGTTCCAGCCCAGCTCCATCACCTGATCGATCTCGTCCTGGGGCACCGCCTCCAGGTCTCCCAACTCCAGCGTGTCGTAATGGAAGGCGTAAAGGCGTGAGGCAAACTCGGCAATGGGAAGGGACGCCTCGCCCCGGATCTCGCCATGGCCCCGCGTCGAGCAGAGAATGTCCTGCCCCCAGTCTTGGCCACTGTCGTTGTTGGGGTTGAAAAAGTAGACCCGCATCTCGTGGCTGGGACTCAACGCCACCCGCTGGATAGTGATGGCATGGCGGCCAACGTAGCGGGCGGCGCTGTCGGTTACAGCAATGCCGGCAGGTTGAGGGTGGATAAGCGGCATATTGCCATTATAAAACGGATGATAACTGGCGTAGAAATACCGCAGGAATCCTTCGTAGTCGGTTACCTCGCCGGTCTCCACGTCCGCCACCACCCTGAAGCCGTGGTTGACCCACCAGCCATAGAACTCCGGGTTGATCCAGCGATGGGCATCGTCACTGCGGTCCTCGCACCGGCGCCACATCTCCGCGTATATACGGTCCAGGTGGGGAATCAGAATCAGCGATACAGGGTCCACATCCACCGGCGGTTCTTTCACCAGTCCCAGCTCCAGGTCCTTGGAAGAGACCTCCCAGCCCTCAAAGCGGCCCAGAACCTCGTTGTCCCGGGCCGCCCAGGCCAGGACCTGAAGCAGGTAGTCCGCCTCGTTGGCCGCCCACATGGAGAGACCGATGGCCGACTGGCAACTGGGATTGTTCCCCTGCCCCACACCCAGAGGCTGACCGAGCAGGTTTATCACGCCGGCCAGAAGGAACACCCGTGGCGGAAGTGCGCTGCCGAAGACCTCCCGCAGGGAAGCGTCGGTTTCCGGCGACAGGACCAGTTTGATCTGCCGCCAGAGAGCCTGCGCCAATGGGGGCGTGAACAGGGAGCCCCTTTCCAGCATCAGGGTCAGGCCGTGGACTGCCTGGCAGGTCTCCGGGAAAACCGCCTCGTCGATCAGCGTGAGAATCAACTGGTTATAGCAGTAGAAGTCATCAACCCCGGTCATGGTGAGACCCAGCACCTCGGGAATCAGATAATCCCGGCCACTGGCGCGGAGGTAGCGGAGCATCTCGGCATGGTAGGGGGATGCCAGACCGGTATCGTGCATGCTGCGGGCAAAATGGATGGCTTCCTCGCCCAGTTCGTTCTTGCCCATCCCGGCCAGCCGCTGCCTGTACACCTCCAGACCGGGGTCCTCGACGCAGCCGGGGCTTGGCGCGAACAGGGCCCGGACAAGACGGGTGGCATCGTCGGTGCCTGAGGCCCTCAGGGTGGGATCGTACAGACACCTGGCGATCTGTCCGATCATGTCGCAGATGCTGTCCACCTGAACCGGCCCCTGCTCCAGGAGCCGCCAGACTTCCGCCACTAGGCTGTCCAGCAGGCTCTCATAGCCCAGGTGCGCAATAAGGTAGTGGTAGAGCTGCTGAACGATAACCCCGAGTTCCTTGGGTCGCTCCCGGTCGGCTTCGGTGAGCTGGCCGGACTGCAGGTCCAGGTTCAGCGCGAGTACCTGGGTCAGGAAGTGCCTGGCCTGTTCCGAGGAAATGCCGGGATGGAAATAGTCGCCCCGGGTCACGGCCAGCAGGCGGATTTCACTGATCGCCTCCACCACGGTGGTGACCGCACTGGCCTCCCGAAGTGACTTTTTGGCCAGTGCCGGCTGCAGTATGGCCGGCTGGGCCCAGTCACTGGTGCCGAAGATGCCGGCGGATTCCAGCCCCTTCACGCGACGGTACAGCGCATCAAAACCGCCAGGAAGGGTCATCAGAATACGGGCGCGCTCCAGGAGGCTCAGGCTGGAGGCTTTCGGGTCGATGCGACGGGCCCGGGCAAAATCCGCGAGGGCTGCGTCAAACTGCATCACGGCTGGAGCGAGTGCGCTGCTTTTTTCGGGCTGGCCCATAAAGGGACGGGCTCCTTGTAGCTGGATCTTTCTGCCATGTCATGGCACGTGCGGGCTTGATTCCCTATGCTATTGCTATGATTCGCAACGGGAGAAGAAACGATGGACATCCAGAAAACGGGCCTGTCACTGGCTCTGGCTTTTGCCTTGACCGGAACCAGCGTTGTCCAGGCGAAGGACTCCGATACCTCAATGGAGGAAGTAAAGCAGGAAACCGCCGAGCTGGGCAAGGCCCTGAAGTCATACGGTGCGGAGCAGAAGGACGAAGCAGAAGCAGCCATCAATCGCACCCTGGACCACATCGACCAGCGCATTGCCACCCTCGAGGAGGAGCTTTCACGGGACTGGGACACCATGAGCGATGCCACCCGGGAACGGGCCCGCAAAACCCTCGAGTCCCTCCGGCAACAGCGTGCCCGGGCGGAAGGCTGGCTCGATCAGCTGGAATCCAGTTCCGCCAGTGCCTGGGAGGAAGCCAGGCGAGGCTTTACCAATGCCTACGAGGAACTGGCGGAAAGCTGGAAACGGGCTGAAGAGGCTCTCGACGAGCCCTCACAGAATGATAACACCGGGGACGGCAACTGAGTCGGTCCACCATGCCGGGTCCCCACTCCGAAACGCGGTTCGCCGCCGACGCCATGCTGGGTCGGCTTGCGCGCTGGCTGCGGGCACTGGGCTACGACACCCGCTACAGCGCAACCATTGACGACCACGATCTGGTGGAGCTGTCAGACAGGGAAAGCCGCATACTCCTTACCCGGGACCGGCACCTGGTGACCTTTCTCAGGCCCAGGCGGTCGGTCCTGCTGGAATCCGGCTCACCCCTGAGCCAGCTGCGGGAAGTGGCCGAGGCCTGCCCTATCGAAATGAAAGAAAATCACCTTTTTACCCGTTGCCTGCTGTGTAATGCCCCCCTCCACGAAGTGACGGCCACGGAGATTGCCAACCGGGTTCCGGAAGAATCGCGGAACCGGGAAGGACCTTTCCTGTGCTGCCCCGAGTGTGGGCGGGTCTTCTGGTACGGCAGTCATGTCCGCCGCATGCGTGCCACTCTGGAGCGGGTGTTCCCGTCCCACCATGAGTAACCGACTTCCCGGCTCCCGGCACGGTCGCAATGACGCCCGGTACCGCAGGCCATTTCCGGGCTACTCCAGGTAATAGTCGAAGGTGGAAACCACCCGCACGGTCTTGAAAGGTTGCTGCTCTGCCGTGATTCCCGGCGCCTGGTCCCGGGCCAGTATCTGGAACACGCCCTGGTTGGCACGGCGCAGGCCGCCCAGGGTGGCATCGGCGTCCCTGGCAAATTGCCGGGCGGACTCCAGGGCTGCCGCCGTGGCCTCCTGGATCATCCGGGGTTTGATATCGTTGAGTCGGGTAAACAGATAGGTGGGGCCGGTGGGACCGTAATCGGATTGCAGCAGCACACCGGAATCCACCAGGTCGCTGACGTTCCGGGCGGCCTGGCGAATACGCTCCACCTGGTCGGTGCGCACCATCAGGGTCTGGCTGATGATGACTTTCGGAGTCGTGTGCTCGGACTGGTAGGGGTTGGCCCGGGTATCCATGACCTCCAGTCGCTGGAGTTCCACGGCATCGTCCGGAATGGCCTGAAGTTTGAGGAAGGCCATGACGGACTCGCGGCTACGACTGGCGGACTCCCTTGCCGCCTCAAGGGTATTCCCGCTGGCCGCAAACCGGATGGGCCAGAGGGCCAGATCCGCATCCACGTCCTGCTCCGCCACGCCCTTGACCGTTACGTAACGGTCTCCGGTCTTCAGGCCGGTCAGCCCATCCCGGAGAATCGAAGCCGAGACGATCAGGCTGACCCCGATCAGCAACGCAACCAGCGCTCTCATAACAAACTCCCTTTGATCACAATGAGCGCTGATTATACCCGCTCGCAGTACTGCGGCCAGGCAATCCATGCCTTTGGGCCGGGGACGACGGTCCTATTCGGAGGCGGATCCCTCCTTTTTCCTGCCCTGGTCCTTCGCGCCGGTCTCTTCCTCAGCCCGTGACCTACCCTCTTCACTCCATCCGGGATCCGGCGCAAAGCGCTTGCCATACTGCTTTTGCAGCGACTCCAGTTGTTGCCGGACATCATCGAAGCCGCGGTTGCGGGCGTAGTTCATGGGTCCGCCACGGAAGGGAGCGAAACCGGTGCCAAAGATCATCGCGGCATCCGCCAGCTCCTCGTCGTCGATCACCTCTTCCCGAAGACAGGCCATGCAGGCATTGAGCATGGGCAACAGAAGCCTGTCGAGGGCGTCCTCCGGAGCTGAATCGAACTTGTCCTTCTTCTCGGGCTTGCCGTTTTTCCACTCGTACAGCCCCTCACCGGTTTTCTTGCCGAGGTTGCCATCATCCACCTTCTCACGAAGCCAGTCCGGCGCCGCCGGCATGTCGGTATCGAGGCGGTCCCGCAGCATGTCGCCCACACTCAGGCAGATATCGAGGCCCACCTGGTCAGCCAGCTCCACGGGGCCCATGGGCATGCCGAAGTTCTCAGCCACCTCGTCAATGGCTTCGGCCGGCACACCCTCGTCCAGCATCACCATCGCTTCCATCAGGTAGGGCGTCAGCGCCCGGTTGACCAGGAAGCCGGGGGCGGTGGTCAGGGGCGCGGGCAACCGGTCGATCTGCCCAGTGAAGGCTTTCGCGCGGTCCAGAACGTCCCGCTTCAGCTTGTCGTGACTGACCACCTCCACCAGCGGCATGCTGGCCACCGGATTGAAGAAATGCAGCCCCACCAGCCGTGTCGGGTCCTTGAGTTTCTCCCGCAGGGTTTCCAGGGGAATACTTGAGGTATTGGTGGCCAGAATGGCGCCCTTCCTGAGGCGGGGTTCCGCCTCCTCGTAGACTTTCTGCTTGATGTCGACCTTTTCCGGCACCGCCTCGATGACCAGGTCTGCCCGCTCGACGCCATCATTCGCCAGATCCGGTGTCAGGCGGTCCAGGATGTCCCGGGTTTCCGCCTCCGAGCGATGCTTCTTTTTACACAGGGCGGAAAGCTTGCCCACGGCCTCCGCCACCTTGTCCGGCTCCATGTCGAACAGGCTCACGGTGAGGCCCTGATAGGCGCACCAGCCGGCAATGTCACCTCCCATTTCGCCTGCGCCAACCACATGCACGTGCTTCACGGGATCCGCTTTGGTCTTGGTAAGACGCTTCATCTTGTCCCGCAGGAAAAACACGCGGATCAGATTGCGGGCGGTATCGGTCATGAGCAGGCGGGCAAAGGACTCCAGTTCCGCCTTTTTCATTTCGTCCCGGTCACCCCCGTGCTTTTCCCAGAGATCGATCAGGGCATCGGGAGCCGGATAATGTTCCGGTGGCGCCTTCTTCGCGCTCTTCGAGCGCATCTGGCGGGCCTCCAGCTGTCTCGCCGGCGATGTGGTCAGCACCTTGCCCCGCAGGCCACTGTTGCTCTGATCGATGTCGCCCTTGATGGCGGCTTCGACTGCCGCCGCCACATGCCGCTCCTCCACGAGAGCGTCCACGATGCCCAGTTTGCGGGCCTTCTTGTCCGGAGTCATCTTGCCGGTCAGCATCATGGTCATGGCTTCGATCGGATCAGCCAGTTCAGTCAGGCGCACGGTCCCGCCAAGGCCGGGGTGAAGGCCAAGCTGAATCTCAGGAAAGCCAACCTTGGTGCCCGGCACAGCCAGCCGGTAATCGCAGCACAGTGCCAGCTCAAGGCCGCCACCGAGCGTTGTTCCATGAAGTACCGCCACGGTCCTGAAGGGGAGTGACTCCAGGCGATCAACCACGTCATGGGCCCGCCCCAGCTGCTCTTTCACCTCCTCCTCGGAGGTCAGCTTCGAAAACTGGGAGATATCAGCGCCCATGCAGAAACCCGCAGACTTCCTGGACCTTATGGCAAGGCCCCGGGGTGGCTTCTCCTCAAGGTCGTCGAGGGCCTCGTTGAGCTCTTCAAGAACGTCCCCCGACAGCACGTTGGTGTTGCTGTCCGCCATGTCGAACAGCAGCCAGGCGACATCTTTATGGTCCCGGCTCAGGCGCCAGTGGCGCCACCGTTGCGTTTCTTCCGCGGACTTGTCCGCACTGAAAGCGCCCAGCTCCATTTCCCGGGCACTCAGCGTCTGCAGTATCGGATCCGTCATTATTGCCTCCCGCATCTGTAAGAAGTTTCCGGAGTGTCTGCCGGTCCAGTCATACCGCCTCGATCAACAGGGCGCCTGCCTGCCCCCCGCCGATACACTCCGTGGCGATGCCACGCTTCAGCTTCTTGCGGTGTAGCGCATTCATAAGGTGCAGCACGATACGGTTGCCGCTGGTGCCCACGGGATGCCCGATGGCGACCGCACCACCGTCAATATTGAGTCGCTCCATTTCCAGCTCGCCCATGGGCTCGTCCAGGCCCAGGGCCACTTTGCAGAACTCGGCATCCTTCCAGGCTTCTCTGCAGGCAAGAACCTGTGCGGCAAAGGCTTCATTGAGTTCCCACAGATCGATGTCGTTCAGGCCGGCTTTCTGGCGCTGAAGGATCTTCGTGGCGCTGAGTACCGGACCCAGGCCCATGATCTTGGGGTCGAGGGCGGACCACTCACTGTCAATAATCACCGCTTTGGGAGTGAGCCCGTATTTCTTGACCGCCTCTTCGGAGGCCAGGATCATCCAGGAGGCTCCGTCGGTTACCTGGGAGCTGTTACCCGCAGTCACCTGGCCGTAGGGGGGCTCGAAGACCGGCTTCAGTTTGCCCAGTGCGTCGGTGGTGGTATCCGGACGCACGCCGTCGTCCTTTTTATACAGTTTGCCGTCGGGGCTGATGGAAGGCACAACTTCTCCGTCCAGCCACCCTTCTTCCTGAGCCCTGGCGAGGCGGCGATGACTGGATTCGGCGTATTCATCGGCGCGCTCACGGGTAATGCCGAACTGCTGCGCTATGACTTCTGCCGTCTGGCCCATGCTGAGCCCGACGATAGGATCGGTGAGACCTTTCTCAAGGCTTATTTCCGGCATGAATTCCCGTGGGCTGAAGCTGGTCACCTGCCGGGCGTAGTCCTGGGGTGACGAGGCCTTGCTCATGCCGGCCATCCAGTCCACCGCCTCCCGCTTGAGCACCATTGGCGCGTGACTCAGGGCCTCCGTGCCACCGGCCAGAATCAGCTCACTGCTGCCATCGCGGATGTATTTGTAGGCGGTATCGATGGATTGCATCCCGGAGCCACAATTGATCTGGACCGTGAAAGCCGTGGTCTTCTCACTGAGACCCAGGCGCAAAGCGGCGACACGGGCCGGGTTCATTTCCGTGGCCACCACATTCACACAGCCAAGAATCACTTCGTCAAAGGCGTCCTGGGGAAGGGGCTGACGAAGTAGCAGAGGTCGGCCGCACTGCACCGCCAGATCAACCGGGGAAAACGGCCCGGGTTGGCCTCGGGCCTTCAGGAACGGCGTTCGGGCGCCATCGATAAGGTAGACTTTGCGCCCTTGGGAGGCCGTGTTGGAGCTGGACGAACGGGATGTTGGTTCACTGGATCGCGTTGCCATGGGTACCCCTTGCAAACATATCGGTAAATTCCGCAGATCGCTCTGCCTGAACATGAACCGGAAAGAACTGCCAGGGTCGCTTTCCTGCGCACGACGTCGTCTCGTCAGACAATCAGGACGTCACCTTTAACCTTGGACCCTATTTGCCAGGAATCAAGTCCAGGGGCAGCGGATCGGTGTCAGCGAAAAACTCTGGGGTTTTAACCTATGACGTGGCAGGGGGTGGGGTCAGCGACTAGGGTGGGCCCACGCCAATCCATTCATCCAGTTTCCTCGTTTGGACGAGGCTTGGGAGAGCAGGCCATGAAATGCCCGAAAGATCTGTTTCCAACCCGACTTGAGCGCAAGGTCGACATGTTCGGCCGGTTGGACCCCGTTGTGCACACCCCCGAGAGTGAATGGGATAAGGGTCCCCTCACCCGTGAGCAGGTCCGGGATTTTGACGAACGTGGATTCCTCTTTTTCGAATCTTTCTTTCAGAAGGAGGAGATGGAGAAATTCATCGAGGAGCTCCAGGATTACGAAAAGGACGAAAACGTCAAGGCCAGTGAAGGGGCCATCCTGGAACCTGGAAAAGAGGAAATCCGCTCCATTTTCGGAATTCACGAGTTTTCGGAAAGGTTCGACCGCCTGACCCGGGATCCACGCCTCCTGGCAATGGTTCAGCAACTGCTTAACAGCGATGTCTACATCCATCAGTCCCGGATCAATTACAAGCCCGGCTTCAAGGGCAAGGGATTCAACTGGCACTCCGATTTCGAGACCTGGCACAGTGAGGATGGCATGCCTGCCATGCGCTGCCTGAGCTGCTCGATCGTGATGACGGACAACGATGAGTTCAACGGCCCGTTGATGCTGGTGCCCGGCTCCCAGAACAAATTCGTTCCCTGTGTCGGCCGTACGCCGGAGGACAACTACAAGGAATCCCTGAAGAGCCAGAACCTCGGCGTGCCGGATGAGGCGAGCCTGACGGAGCTGATGGACAACCATGGTATCGAGGCACCCAAGGGACCCGCCGGTTCGCTGATCATGTTCGAGTGCAACACCCTGCACGGCTCCAATGCGAACATGTCCTGCTGGCCACGGAGCAACCTGTTCTTCGTGTACAACAGCGTCCGCAACACGCTGGTAGAACCATTCTGCGGTAACAAGCCGCGGCCCCAGTTTCTCGCCAACCGAAAGAACCTGGAGCCCCTCACACCGGTTTGAAAACGGGCAGGAAAACACCGGTCCTGCTGCCTGCTGGCAGCCCTGCGGTATGTCTCCACCGGATTATCCCACGGCAGAGGTCACGCCACCTCCAGGACCTCCGCCGATTCCCGGAGTGAACGCAGCATCGGCCCGACCTCCCGGATTTTCCGGGCCCTGGGCCAGCATTGCTCGGCCTCGGGAAACCCCAGGCGCAGGTAGTTCATCCACTGCTTGATGCGGCCGGTCACGTAGCGATCCTCAAGCCGTGTCTGGAGTGCCGCGGCGTAATCTTCCACCAGGGAGACAGCCTCGGGCCAGGTCATCTCGGCGACGGCCTGATTCCTCTGGCTGGCCTTGATCCGTCGGGCCAGATCCGGACGGGCAATGAGACCGCGGCCGATCATGACCTCTTCGCAGCCGGAAATTTCCCGGCAACGCCAGTATTGGTCCACCGTCCAGATCTCACCGTTGGCGATCACCGGAATCGCCAGCGCTTCCCTCACCCGGGCAATTTCCTCCCAGTACGCCGGCGGCCGATAGCCGTCCACCTTGCTGCGGGCGTGAATGACGAGTTCGGCAACGCCGGCGTCAGCCAGTGCCTGGCCACAGGCCACTCCCATGGAACGATCATCGTAGCCCAGGCGCATCTTGGCGGTCACCGGAACCTGTTCCGGAACGGCACGGCGGACGGCGGCGGCAATCTCGTGCATCAGTTCCGGCTCCCGCATCAGCACGCAACCGCCCTTATGCTTGTTGACGGTCTTGGCGGGGCAGCCAAAATTGATATCCACCTGGGTCGCTCCAAGCTCCACGGCCCGGGCGCCGTGATGTCCCATCATTTCCGGATCGGAGCCCAGCAACTGAACGGCCACAGGCACACCCGCCCGGGTGCGGCACTGGTGGTCCAGCTCAGGGGCGTACTTGTGGAAAATCCGTGGCGGGAGCATGCCGTGGGTCACGCGAATGAATTCCGTCACGCAGCGGTCGATGCCGCCGACCCCGGTGAGGGTTTCGCGGATGGGGGCGTCGACCAGGCCTTCCATGGGGGCCAGGGTGATTCGCATGGGAGCTCCCGGTGAGTGATCAGTTATTGAACGAGGCGCGAGTCTAATTCAGTTTTGTTGCGGGGTACAGGTTGTCTATGGAGCATGAGTTTCATGTTCCGTGCAGAGACGCACTCCGGCACCCTTTCCCAGGACACGCCCGGCGAGTACGTCCATGTAGGGCTCAACGAATGCCATCCCTGGCATTCGACGGTCCTGGGAAAGAATCCCGGACCACGTCTTCCCGCTTCGGAGTTGTACTCCAGACAGTAACAGCAATCTTTGGCTCGTTTTTAAACCGTTAGAGCCGTTCGACGTTCTTGAATCTGCCCTGCTCGTCGAACAGGATTCGGAAGGAGCCGCGGATGCCGTCGCGGAGGTAGAAACGGGAGAGGATACGGGCCGGGAAGCGGACGGAGCGCCCGTCCCGGGCCCTGGCGTGCACGTCGGTCGCCGTGCCCTGGTAGAGCTTGATCCACTCATCAGGGCTGATTGCGATGTCGACGATAATCTCCTGCATGGGCCGGTTAGTTGGCCAGCTCAAGCAGCAGACGGTTCAGGCGACTGACATAGGCGCCGGGGTCCCTGAGCTGCTCGCCACTGGCCAGGGTGGCCTGGTCCAGCAGGACAGCGGACAGTTCCTTGAAGCGGTCTTCGCTCTGCTCGCTCCCAAGGCGCTGAACCAGCGGGTGATCCACGTTGACTTCGAAGATGGGCTTGCTGTCCGGCACCTTCTGGCCGGCGGCTTCCATGATCTTCTTCATCTGGGCGCCCATGTCGAACTGCCCGGTTACCAGGCACGCCGGTGAGTCGGTCAGGCGATTGGTGACCCGCACTTCCTGGACCCGGTCGTCGAGTGCCTTCTGGATCCGCTCAATCAGGTCCTTGTGCTCTTTCGCCGCCTCTTCCTGGTGCTTTTTGTCCTCTTCCGTTTCTACTTCACCCAGGTCCAGGTCACCGCGGGCCACGTCCTGGAACTTCTTGCCATCGTATTCGCTGAGGTACCCCATCATCCACTCGTCGATACGGTCGGAGAGGATCAGCACCTCGATGCCCTTCTTTCGGAACACTTCCAGGTGCGGGCTGCTCTTGGCGGCGGTGAAGCTGTCGGCGGTGATGTAGTAGATCTTGTTCTGGCCGTCCTTCATGCGACTGATGTAGTCGTCCAGGGAGACGTTCTGGGCGCTCTCACCGGTGTGGGTGGAGGCGAAACGCAGCAGGCCGGCAATCTTCTCGCGGTTGCTGAAGTCTTCCGCCGGCCCTTCCTTGAGAACGGTGCCGAACTCGTTCCAGAACCCCTGGTAATCTTCCGGCTGCTTCTTCGACAGCTTGGAGAGCATGTCCAGGACCCGCTTGGTCATGGCGGTGCGGATGGACTCCACGGTGCTGTCGTTCTGCAGGATTTCCCGGGACACGTTCAGGGACAGGTCGTTGGAATCAATGACGCCCTTGGCGAAACGGAGGTACAGGGGCAGGAACTGCTCCGCGTCGTCCATGATGAACACCCGCTGCACATACAGCTTGAGGCCGCGGGGCGCTTCCCGGTTATACAGGTCGAAAGGCGCACGCTTGGGGATATAGAGCAGGCTGGTGTAGTCCAGCTTGCCCTCGACCTTGTTGTGGGACCAGGTCAGGGGATCCTCGAAATCGTGGGCAATGTGCTTGTAGAACTCCTTGTATTCCTCGTCCTTGATTTCGGCACGTGGCAGGGTCCACAGGGCGGTGGCGTCGTTGACGGTCTCGTAGTCGCCCTTCTCGCCCTCTTTTTCCCCCTCGGCCTTCATTTCCACCGGGAAAGAGATATGATCGGAATACTTCTTCACCAGGCTGCGCAGGCGCCAGCCGTCCGCGAACTCCTGCTCTTCCTTCTTCAGGTGCAGCACAATGCGGGTTCCGCGTTCTTCCAGCGGCAGGTTCTCGATGGTGAACTCGCCGTCGGCGGCGGACTCCCAATGCACGCCCTCTTCCCTGGGCGCACCGGCGCGGCGGGTGAAGACCTCGACCCGGTCCGCGACAATAAACGCCGAGTAGAAACCCACCCCGAACTGGCCGATCAGCTTGCTGTCCTTCTTCTCGTCGCCGGACAGCTGCTTGAGAAATTCCGCGGTGCCGGATTTGGCGATGGTACCAAGGTTCTCGATCACATCATCGCGACTCATGCCAATGCCGTTGTCGGTAATGCTGACGGTGCCAGCCTCGGTATCGTAATCGAGACGGATTCTGAGCTCCGGATCGTTCTCGTACAGCGAGTCATCCTTCAGGGCGGCAAAACGGAGCTTGTCCTCGGCGTCGGAGGCATTGGAAATCAGCTCCCTGAGGAAGATTTCCTTGTTGGAATAGAGGGAGTGGATCATCAGGTGAAGCAGTTGCTTCACTTCGGTCTGAAAACCAAGGGTTTCTTTCCGGGTTTCAACCGTCATGGTGCGGTATCTCCTGCTGTATGGCTCTCACAAGATGTGGTCCACCGGCCCCCGGAAATCCGGGCGCCGGTGCGGGCGTTTGTTACGTGGAGTCAATCTGGGGATCATCCGGTGCTTTTCAAGTCCCCTTGCTCCGGTGTCAATGCGGGGACATTACTGATCCAGCAGGAAGTGGGCCCGGGCCGTGGCGATGGGTTCGCGGCGGGATTTCTGCCAGGCACTTATCATGACGTTCGCCACACGGTTGCCCTGGCGGGTCAGGTGGCATTCGGCGTAGGTCTCCCGGTCCAGTCCCGCCCGCAGGTAATCCAGGGAGAAGTCCACGATTTTAGGCAGCCGGAAGGTATCCTGGGACATCATCAGATATATGGCGGCGGACACCTCCATGAAGCCCCCGATCACCCCCCCGTGAATCGCCGGCAGCATAGGGTTGCCCAGGTTGGAATCCTTCCTGGGAAGCCGGAAGATGATGTCATCGCCAAAACGGTCGCATTGCAGCCCGATATAACCTGCGTAGGGGATGCTCTCAAGCAGCCGGGTGAAGTCGCCGCTTTCCTGGGTATGGCGGAGAATATCGGAGGTGGTCATTGCTCTGTCCCCATGATCATGTCGCGGTAGGCCTTGGGCGTGGCTTCCCTGCCGATGCGCATGAAGGTGCCGACACAGGTGGCAATCACCTCGCCGCCCTCCTGATAGGCTTCACAACGGGTGAAGACGATGTTCCGGGTCATCTTGCGGATTTCTGCGCGGGCGTACACAGCCTTGTCGGGCTCCGCCGGTCGCATGTAATCCACCCGCAGATCCAGGGTCGGGCACAACTCGAACTCGTCCAGGGCGCATATCATGACCGAGCCGGAGGTGGTGTCCATCAATGTGGTGATGGCCCCGCCATGAATGACCCGTGTCTCCGGGTTGCCGATGATTTTCTCACTGTACGGCAGGCACAGGGTGAGCTGGCCGCTGTCCGCATCGGCCACGGCCAGGCCCAGATCCCGGGCCTGGTTCAGGATGTTGATGAACCGGGCAACCCGGTCCACAAGTACTTTATCGGTCATAGCAGTCCTGTGGTTTTCGAAAAACGCGGCGGGATAATACCCCATTCCGCAAGCCCCCTGCACACAGACACCTGTGCCGGGGCCGGGTTTCCGCTATGCTTCCTGACAGAGTAACACTTCCATAAGGATAGGAGCCTCGACGTGAATATGCTGATTTCCCTGAAAGCCAGAATGGCGGGCCCCGCTGCCCTTCTGCTGTCAGTCGTTCTGGCAAGTGGCTGCGCGACGAACCCGGTCACCGGAGAATCCCAGTTGTCCCTGATCGGTGAAGGCCAGGAACAACAGATGGGGGAGGAGAACTACCGGCCCACGATCCAGACCCAGGGAGGCCGTTTCTACCTTGACCCGGAACTGACGGATTATGTCCAGGAAGTGGGCAACAAGCTGGCTGCGGTGAGCGACCGCCCCGATCTCCCCTACGAGTTTGCCGTTCTGAACAGCAGCATCCCTAATGCCTGGGCCCTTCCCGCCGGCAAAATCGCCATCAATCGCGGCCTGCTCGTCGAGCTGGAAGATGAGGCCCAGCTGGCCTCGGTACTGGGTCACGAGATCGTTCACGCCGCCGCCCGCCACAGTGTGCAGCGGATGCAGCAAGGCATGTTGCTGAGTGCTGGTGTTGCCGGCCTGGGCATGGCTCTGTCCGACAATGAATGGGCCGGACTGCTCATGGGAGGTGCCGCCGTTGGCAGCCAGCTGGCGCTGGCGCAGTACAGCCAGAGCAATGAACTGGAGGCCGACCGCTATGGCATCGAGTACATGGTTGAAGCGGGATATGACCCCGAGGCGGCGGTGGAGCTGCAGGAGCTTTTCCTGAAGCTGTCGGAAGGCCAGAACCCCGGCTTTCTCAAGGGCCTGTTCGCCACCCATCCCCCGTCCCAGAAGCGGGTTGAAGCCAACCGGAGGCTGGCAGAAAAATACGGCGCGGAGGGCTACAGGGGTCGCGAAGTCTACCAGCGCAAAATCGCGGAAGCCAAGCGTCTGCAGCCCGCCTATGAGCTCCATAACGAAGCGATACAGCTGGCCAACAACAAGGACTACCAGGCCGCCCTGTCCAAGGTGAACCAGGCCCTGAAGATGGCCCCCAACGAAGCCGCCTTCCACGCCACCCGTGGGCAGCTACACGAGGCACTGGACAATCCGGAGAAGGCCCGGGAGAATTTCGACCGGGCGGTGGAGCTCTATCCTGAAATGTTCAGCTACCGCCTGCTGCGCGGGCTCAATCACCTGGATGCGGGTCGGGTGGACGCGGCCAGGGCCGATCTCGAAGCCTCCGCGGAGGTTGTGCCCACCGGCATCGCCTATCTGCGCCTGGGCGACATCGCGGTCTCTGAGGGCAACCGTGACCGGGCGGCCGGTTATTACCAGCAAGTCGCCCAGGCCGGCGGCCAGCTTGGCGAGGAAGCACAGCGCAAGCTGTCGCAGCTTAACCAGCGATAGTATTGAGTACCGGAGAGCGCGGCGGGAAGCCTGTTCCGCCCGCTTTCCGGGAACGTCAGTTATTTGTTGATCCTCACCTCAACCCGGCATTGACTTGTTAGAGCAATAACTCTAAAACAGGAGAATGCTTCCCACGCAGGTTCGTCCGATGCTCAGAAAACTCAGCCGTTCCGCCGCGCTTACGGCACGACGCCGTTACGTGCAGACCATGTTCCAGGTGATGGGCCACGCCCTGGATGCCATATCCCGGACCGACAAGAAGGTTCTTGACGAGGCCCGCCTGTTGCCGGTTGGATTCGTATTCGAAATGACGGTGCTGCCCGCGGGCCCCAGTCTGGTCGTGGAGCATGTCGGGGAGGGTCGTCTTCGCTACCTGGGAAGTTCCCCGCCAGCGAACGTGGATCTTTCAATCCGCTTCAAACATATCGCCCACGCCTTCCTGGTGCTGTCGTTTCAGGAAAAAACCGCCGAGGCCTTTGCCAATGACCGGATGCTGGTGGACGGTGATATCGGGCTGGCCGTGCGCATGACCCGCATCCTCAACCGCCTGGAGGCCATCATATTGCCGCGGCTTGTGGCCAGCCGGGCCGTCAAGGAATATCCGGCGGATCTGGGACTATTCGAGAAAGTCCCTGGCGCGATCAATATCTACCGCCGGGTCGCCACCGGCATGATTCGGGACCTGACAAAGGAGGTGAGCCCAACATGAGCCGCTATTACGAATTCTACTGCCCGGTCAAGGTGATCTCCGGCGACGCTGCCCTTGAGCATCTGCCCTACGAACTGACGAGCATCGCCTCCACCCGGCCCATGATTGTGACCGATCAGGGCGTTCGGGCGGCAGGGCTCCTGGACCCGGTCATTACTGCCTGCGAGGAAAGCAATCTCGTGATCGCGGCCATCTACGACGAGGTGCCGGCGGATTCCTCCACCACGGTCGTCAGGGATATTGCCAACCTCTATCGCCAGCAAGAGTGCGATGCGCTGATTGCGGTCGGCGGGGGGTCTTCCATCGACACCGCCAAGGCGGTCAACATCCTGGTATCCGAAGGCGGCGACGACGTTGCCGCCTACAGCGGCGCCGGCGTACTCAGCAGACCCCTGAAACCGTTTTTCGTGATTCCCACGACGGCCGGCACGGGCTCGGAGGTGACCTCCGTAGCGGTCATCGCAGACCGGGAGCGCTCCGTCAAGCTGCCGTTCACTTCCTCGTTCCTGTTGCCCAACGCCGCCATCATCGACCCCCGCATGACGCGGACCCTGCCACTGCATATCACCGCAGCCACTGCCATGGACGCCCTCACCCATGCCACCGAGGCCTATACCTGCCTGGGCAAGAACCCCCTCAGTGACGCCTATGCCACCGCGGCGGTGAAGAAAATCTCCGGTGCCCTGCTGAAGGTGATGGACAACCCGGATGACGGGCAGGGTCGCCTGGATCTGGCCGAAGCCTCCACCATGGCCGGCATCGCCTTCTCCAATTCCATGGTGGGGCTGGTCCATGCCCTGGGCCACGCCACCGGCGCACTGTGCCATTTGCCCCACGGCCTGTGCATGAGCATATACCTGCCCTTTGTACTCGAATACAACCTGGAGCAGATTCGTGAGCCACTCTCGGATCTGCTGCTTTACCTGGAGGGCCCCCAGGTCTGGGCCACCACCCCGGCCTCCCGCAGACCTGAAGCGACCATTTCCGCGATCCGTCACCTCCGGGATGAGCTGCACCACCGCTGCGAATTGCCGCGCACGCTGCGGGAAACCAACAAGGTAACCGAAGACCAGCTGGATCAGATCGCACACAAAGCCCTTGACGACGGCGCCATCATGTTCAATCCTCGGGAGGCCTCCTTTAAAGATGTAGAGGCAATACTGAAAAAAGCCTGGGGATAACAGCCACGGTTTAACCCTCGCGCTTGAATGGCAGAGCGAAACAGCGAACAATCGCAGAAAAATACGACGTCAGTGTCGTCAGGCCAGCGCTGGGAGCGGTGTGCTGGAGCATAAGGAAGCGATTGCCTGATAGTGCACTGGCTAAAAAAACAACAGGCTTCGCACGAAGACATTCCGCCCGAACCCTGGGGCAGCGAATGCCGTAGCTGACCGCGAAGCCTGGCTGATCAGGGTATAGGACCTATGGCTTATCCAAACGGGAATCTGCTGACAGGGGCCTTCATTGCCCTGCTGATGGCCAGCGTTGCCCCAGCCAGCATCGCGACTCAGGTGTCGTCCAGCGAGGATGATGAGGCAAGGCCGCTTGATGGCAAGCAACACCTGCTGCGCCTCAATGTCTCCACAAATGGCTATCCACCCTATCTCATCATTGAGGAGGATGGCAGCTACGGGGGCATCGTCTACGATGTGGTCAGCCGGATAGCCGACCGCACAGGTTACACGGTGGAGCCCCATGAAGTGCCGCGCAAGCGGGTCGATGATCTGCTGCTGAGGGGCCTGATCGACGCCACGCCCCGTGCCCGGGAATGGACCGAGGAACCCGGCCGTTTTCTTTTTACCGACCCCATTGTTCCCATCCGGGAGGTATTTTTCAGCCGGGCCGATTCCGATTTCCGCTTCGGGGAACTCGACAGACTGGGTGGCATTACCCTCGTCACCCCCCTGGGCTATCATTACCCGCAGCTCGAACCGCTGTTTGAGAATGGCACTGTCGAGCGCTACGAAGTACGGCATGACCGCGACATGTTCAGGTACCTGCTCCATGGCCCCAACTTCGACGCCGCGGTGGCTGACCTGACCGTCGGCCAGTGGATTATCCGCCAGAACAACTGGAAGGGGGAGTTCAAGCACAGCGACAAGGCGATCAGCCAGTATGGCTATCGCCTCATGCTGCGCCCGGAATGGCAGGATTTTGCGGAAATGTTCAATGACGAACTCGCGGACATGAAGGCCAGCGGAGAGCTGGACGACATCCTCGACCAGTACCGCTGAGCCAGATCCCTTATGGGGGGCCACCCTACTCCAGGCGCCTGAGCAACAGCATCGGGCTGACGCTCAACACCGGCCTCAGCTGCCAGCGGCCCAGCAGGGCCAGAATCACGCCACTGATCAGGGGAATCGGCAGCACCACCTCCCAGTGCCAGCGGAATTCCCCCCCGAACATCCGGTATTGCAATGCCCACACCGCTGCCTCGGCGGCGGCCACTCCCAGTAATCCCGCCAGCACACCCGCCACGCCGAACTCAAGCATGGTACTGCGAACCAGCAATGAGCGGCGTCCACCAAGGGTGCGCAACAGCGCGCCTTCACGCTGCCGGTCCTTCAGGGTGGCACTGACGACCGCGGCCATCACCACCAGAGAGGCGGCAAGAATCAACGCCAGAATGGCCTCAATGGCCTGGGTTACCTGGCGCACGATCTCCTGAATACGCTCGATGATATGGTCCACCTCGAGCACCGATACGGTGGGGAACTGCCGGGTGAAGTCATTGAGCGCGGATTTGCGGTCCTCAGGCAGATAGAAGCTGGTGATCCAGGTGGCCGGCAGCCCTTCCAGGGCGCCGCCCGGTGGAAAGGCCATGTAGAAGTTCGGCTTCATGCTCTCCCACTGCACGGTTCGGATACTGGTGACCGGCTCTGTGATGGTTTCCGAGCCAATGGTGAAACCCAGTCTGTCGCCGACTTCCAGCCCCAGTTCCGCTGCCAGCTCCGCCTCCACGGAGACGCCCTCGGTCTGATCCTCTTCAAACCACTTCCCTTCGACGATGCGATTATCCTGGGGCAGAGCCTCCATCCAGGTCAGATTCAACTCCCGGTTGAGGGCGTTCACGCTGTCGTCCTTGCTGACCACCTGGCGCACCGGCTTGCCGTTGATCTCGGTCAGGCGGCCCCGCACCATCGGATAGAGGGCATCCAGGCTCTGACCCCTCTGCTCCCAGAAGCCTTCCACTTCATCCACAGTCTTGGGGGCGATGTTGATAAGAAAATGATTCGGGGTCTGCTCCGGAAGCTGCGCCTGCCAGTCCGCCAGCAATGAGGAACGGACCAGGATCAGCGTGCTGGCGAGCATCAGCGTCATGGCAAAGACAGCGATCTGGGAGAGGCTGGCGCGGCGATGGCGGTAAAGTCCCACCAGTGCCAGCCGCCAGGCATTGCCACCACCGCTCACCCGGCGCAGGGCGATCACCATCAGCCAGCCGATCAGGGCCAGGGTGGCGAGCAGGGCCGCCAGGCCACCAATCAGGGCGACCACCAGCACCACTTCCCTCGCATACAGCCAGACCAGCCCGAAGATAGCCACAACGGCAATGACGATGTCGGTCCAGGCCCGGGAATCAGCCTCTCCGGGCTGGCTCCGCAATACCCGCATGGCAGGCACATGCCGTAGCCGCCGGATCGGCGGATAGGCAAAGGCGAACAGTGAAATAATGGCCGTGGCCAGCGCTGGCGCCAGCGCACCCACTTCCACCGAGAACGGCACCTCCCGCTCCAGCACCTCGGCCACCAGACTGTTCAGGAAGGCAAACACCGGCAGCGCCACCAGCAGCCCCCCCGCCATGCCCACCAGGCCCCAGATGGACAGGCGCCACAGGTACATGCGGCCGATCCGGGTACTGGAAAGCCCGAGGGTTTTCAGTAACGCCACCGTATCCCGCTGGCCCACCGCATACTGGCGACTGGCCACCGCCACTGCCACTGCCGCCAGTAATACGGCGATACTGCCTCCCAGCAGCAGAAACCGCTCGGCCCGCTGCAGGGATTCCGACAGGGCCTCCCCATCCCGTATGCTTTCCCATTCGTGGGAGGGTTCCAGGCGAGGCTTCAGCCACCGGTAAAAGTTCTCCAGGGCCTCCTCTTCACCGGCAAAGAGGCTGATGTACTCCACCCGGCTGCCTTCCTGGATAACGTCGGTGGCGGCCACGTCATCAGCGTGCATCATTACCCGGGGCGCCAGGCCCGCGAGGTTGAAACCTCCGTCCGGCTCACGTACCAGCACCCCGGAAATCCTCAGTGTCAGCGTGCCAACCTCAACCGTGTCCCCCACATCCAGTTCCAGCAGGCGCATGAGCCGGGGATTCAGCCAGACCTCCCCCTGTCGCGGACCGTGTTCCAGAATCTCCCGTTCGCCCTCAAGGGCAGACTGGAACTCCACCTGCCCCCTCAAAGGATAAGCATCGCTGACCGCCTTGATGGAGACCAGCTGGAACTGCTCACCGTGGCTGAGCATGGTGGAGAATTCCACCATGCGGGCGGTGCGCAGGCCGCGGGACTCGGCCTCATCACGCCATGCCTGGGGGATGGGTTTGCCGTGCTCCGCCTCCAGCTGCCGGTCGGCGGCCAGAAAGGAACTGGCGGAGGTGACCAGCGTCCGTTGCAACTGATTGGCGAACAGGGCAATGATGGCAACCGTTGCCACGGCAATCACCAGCGCACTGAGCACCACCTTGACGTCCCGTTCGCGCCAGTCCCGGGCCACCGATCCGAGTTTTTTGCTGGCGGACATCAGGCTGCGGCCTCCTGCTCTTTACCGAGCCGGCCGGACTCTAGGGTCAGGCGGCGCTCGCAGCGGGCGGCGAGGGTTTCGTCGTGGGTCACCATCACCAGAGTGGTTCCCTGCTCCTGGTTAAGGGCCATGAGAAGATCCTGTATTTCCTGACCGGTCTGATTGTCGAGGTTACCGGTGGGCTCGTCGGCAAACAGGATCACCGGCTCCGAGGCAAATGCCCGGGCGATGGCCACCCTCTGCTGCTCGCCGCCGGACAGTTGCCTGGGGGTATGCCTGAGCCGGTCCCCCAGACCCACCCTTTCGAGGAGCTCCTTTGC
Source organism: Marinobacter daqiaonensis (assembly GCF_900115285.1). GTDB lineage: Bacteria > Pseudomonadota > Gammaproteobacteria > Pseudomonadales > Oleiphilaceae > Marinobacter > Marinobacter daqiaonensis. Next base: position 138,034 of record NZ_FOYW01000001.1, on the reverse strand, counting down.
ACGGCGCCCGGCGTCAGGGTAATCACCAAGTTCCAGGGGTAGCATGACGTTCTCCAGGGCAGTCAGGGACGGCAGCAACTGGAAAGACTGGAACACGAAGCCCACCCGCCGCGCCCGCAGGGCCGCCCTTTCATCCTCGCTCAGACGACTGACGGGGTTGCCTTCCAGCATCACCTCGCCGTCACTGGGGGTATCGAGCCCTGCCAACAGGCCCAGAAGGGTGGTTTTCCCGGAGCCGGAACGGCCGACGATTGCCACCGACTCACCCCGCTTGATTTCAAGGCTGACCCCTTGCAGGATGGTCAGCGTATCATTACCCAGGTTGACCCGCTGGGTCAGATTGCTCACCTTCAGGATCGGTTCGGAAACATTCTCTGGACCACTTGCTGGATCTGTCACGGCTTCTCCCGGGAACTGAATCGGAATGTGTCTCTCTCATGGTGTGCGAGTCACAAAAGAGGATGATAAATGTCTGTGATGCCTATTGGTACGGTATTCCGCCGTCCGGGATCAATGGTTCTCCTGTTCTGGTTGGCGGCAGCTCTCAGCCTGGCGATGCCAAGGCCGGGTTTGGCCAACACTATACTGGTTATGGGAGACAGTCTCAGTGCCGCCTACGGTGTGGAAACCGAGACGGCCTGGGTAAACCGGCTCCGAGGCCGGCTGGAAGAGCAGCGGGAGCAGTCGTGGAAGGTGGTCAATGCCAGTATCAGCGGTGAAACCACCGACGGGGGCGCACGCCGACTGCCGGAACTGCTCGAGAAACACCAGCCGGACGTGGTCATCCTGGAACTGGGGGGCAACGACGGTCTTCGCGGTTTCCAGCCCTCGGTGATCCGGGACAACCTGGCGGCCATGATTGAGGCGTCCCAGGATGCCGGCGCCAGGGTGTTGCTGGTGGGGATGCAGATCCCCCCCAATTATGGCGCCCGCTACACCCGCCGGTTTGCCGATATGTACCCGGAACTGTCGGATCAGTACGGCACTGCCCTGGTCCCCTTCTTCCTGGAAGGTATCTACAACCGGGAGCGGATGATGCAGGGAGATGGCATCCACCCCACCGCCGAAGCCCAGCCACAACTGCTGGACAATATCTGGCCCCACCTTGAGCCATTGCTGGACGAAGCGAAAACCGCCGCTGTTGCTGACTGACCCCGGCCCCTCAGCTCACCAGCACCCGCAGAAAGCCGGCGGCCCTTCGCTCGGACCAGTACCAGCCATCCCGTCGATGCTGGACAAAACCGACGTGGCCGCCATGGCGGGGCACTTCGAAAGTTGTGTGATTGCCGAGAACCGCTGGACTCCGGGGGAAGCAGTCAGCGGAGAGAAAGGGGTCATCGGCGGCGTTGACCACCAGTGCCGGCACCCGGATATCCCTCAGCCGGAACAGGGATGAGCTCCTTCGCCAGTAATCCTCGGCGCTGGCAAAGCCATGAAGAGGCGCGGTGTAGCGGCCATCGAACTCATGAAAGCTGCGAATGTCCCCATAGCCTTCCATGCTGATCAGGTCCGGGAAACGACGGGCCTTTTCCGCCATTTTCGGCTCCAGATCCCTAAGGAACCGTGACATATAAATGCGCCGGCCGGGCATGGCCAGCACATCGGCGCTGCCCGCCAGGTCGCAGGGCACGGAAAAGGCGGTCGCCCCCACGATGCGGCTGTCCACCCGTTCGCCCTGCTCCCCCAGGTACTGCAGGGTCAGATTGCCCCCCATGCTGAAACCATTGATCGCCAGCGCCCGATAGCCCCGGCACAGGGCATGGTTGATCACCACGGACAGGTCATCCGTCGCTCCGCTGTGGTAGAACCGGGGCTGACGGTTCATGACACCACCACAGGAACGGAAGTTCCATGCCAGAACGTCCCAGCCTTCCGCCAGCAGCGCCCTGGCCAGCCCCAGCACGTAGGGACGACGACTGTGCCCCTCCAGGCCATGGCAGATGACCGCTACCCGGTCACTGCCCTGACGGTACCAGTCAAGCCAGAGTTGATCCCTGTCCGGCGTGGGAATGGGCTCAACGGTCGGCTCGGTCAGGGAGACACGGCGGAACAGGCTGGGCCAGATGGACTGGGCGTGGCCGTTTCTCAGCCACGGAGGTGGCTGGTAATCACCGGTCCGGACCGGGCCTGAGCTGGCCCGGGAGCTATCGACAGCAACTGCGGTTTCAGGCATTGGAAATATTTGATTCCTGTGTTTTCAGGGCCTTGACCCCACCCATCAAAGACCTTAATATGCGCGCCATCTCGACGCCAATCCCCGATAGCTCAGTTGGTAGAGCAACGGACTGTTAATCCGTTTGTCGCTGGTTCGAGCCCAGCTCGGGGAGCCATATTCCGAAAAAGCCGCCACCTGTTTCAGGGTTGGCGGCTTTTTTTATGGTTCATCGCCAGGTTCGTCGAATCTCCTGCTCACCCCGTAACGGCCGCGCACCTGTGTCGGCATGACCGCCAGCTGGCGGCTTACCAGCGCCGCCATGGCACGTTCCAGCGGCCCCAGGTCGAGTCCGGGACGCACCACCGCCAGCAGATAGGCCAGCGCCTCGGCAGTCGCCAGGCTGTCTGCCCGGGGAGCTTTGCGGATGTGGTAGCCCGACGCGGGCGGGTGCCGGAAATGGAACGCCGGCAGCCGTTGCAGCCAGGGGTTGCTCAGAAACATCCGGCGCGCCTTGCGCCAGGTTCCATCCAGCACCACCCACTCCCTTACGCCTGTGGTATCCGCACTCTCCAGCGGCTCGCTGCCCGGATGGGGAAAGACCAGGCCGAGGCCTCCAACTCCCCTGCTCGCCAATGGCTCAAAACAGCTCCCGGATTCCCCCACCAGCACTTTCATCGAGGGCAGGCAGGCCTGTGCCAATCGCAAGGTTCCCTTGCTTCGGCTGACTTCGGTTGGGTGCTGCAGAGCCCAGAGTGGTGGCGCATCCTCAATCGGTCCGCAGACATCGCAAACGCAGATACGCTGGTGAACGCCACAGTAGGGGCAAAGGCCGGCACGCAAGAGAAGGTCACCCCAGTGGCGATGTATCAATGGCCCCTATTGTCATCAACGCTGCGCTGCCACACAAGGGGAAAGATCAACAGGGCACAGGAACGATTATCCCGACGCTACCGAATCCCGCCAGCCGCTCAGGGTCCAGGCTGACAGGCGGGACAGATATAAGCCGACCGACCGCTGGCGCTGATCCTGCGTATCGGCCCCTGGCAACGGGGACAGGGTTCACCGTCGTGCCGGCGGGGCAAAAGGAACCAGTCCGGCATTTTTTCCTGGTCGGCACCGGCCTCGAGATCTGCCTTCAGCACTTTCCGCATGATTCTATACAACTGCCTGCGCTGGTCACCATCCAGAGCCTGTACCCCGGTCTTCGGGTGCCATCGCCCCTGGAACAGGATCTCGTCACTGGTTTCGTTACCGAGGCCACTGAGGTGCTTCTGGTTCATCAACAGGGATTTCAGGCTGCCCCGGGCTTTTCCAGCCATTTCCACAAACTCGTCCTCGCCCATGTCGAGGGCATCCGGTCCCAGGTTCTGCTCGCGAGCAAAATCCCCGGGATCATCGACCAGCCTGATACGTCCAAGTTTTCGCCGGGAGTTGAAAGCCAGCATATAGCCATTGTCGAAGAAGAAACGGACCGCGTCGAAAGGGGCATCCTCACCGTCGTCCCCGTGGTCTTCCCGGCAATAGCGGGGAAAGCTGGTCATTCCGAAGTGCAGTGCCAGCCACTGGCCGGTATCCATCGCCAGAAAGAGATACTTGCCCCAGCGCAGGCTGTCCGTAAAGCTCCGGCCGGCAACGGCACGGCCCAGCTGGCTGATGCTCATATCATCGAGAACCTTTGGCGCCGGAGCCGTGACCCGCTGGATGGTCTGATGCAGCGCCGTGGCATCGATATACCGTTTGAAGACTTCGACATCCGGAAGTTCGGGCATTCCTGATTCTCCCTGCAGTGGGTGATCGTGGAAAATCCTGTTACTTGACCGTAAGGTACGAATCGGCAAAATTCAAAAACCGTCGCCTCACGCACTGGAGCTGCCGTCATGTCTGTTCACATCACCGCACTGAGCGGCCAGGAAGTCCTGCCCTATCTGGATGACCTGGCCCGCCTGCGCATCGAGGTATTCCGTGCGTTTCCCTATCTCTACGATGGCGACATGGGCTATGAACGCCGCTATCTGGCCACTTATGCCGACTCACCGGAGAGCTTTTTCGTTCTGGCACAACCGGGGGTATCGCAAGGTCCCGGAACTCAGCACCACTTACTCATGGAAGGATGTGGGGGATCAGGAAGAAACCGCCAAACCGATGACGTTCTGGATACGTGAGCTCTGAACGCCTTCGGGAGCGAATTGCTTCAAGTTCGGGAACAAGCCGCCGTTAATAACGTAGAAGCTTTTACACTCCTGAGGAGAAAGCAACAGTCATGGCCTGGCTATCAAGAAGTATTCTCGCCCGCGTTCTTTCCGTGCTGCTGGTGTCCAACCTGCTGGTGGCGTTATCCGCTCTCGCCTATTTCAAGCACTCACTGGATGCCAGCCGGGATTACAACTCACTGACCAGTGAGGAGATGATTCATGCGCTGCAGGCACAGGACATCCTGAGCCACTTCAAAACCCAGGTCCAGGAATGGAAGAACGTCCTGATCCGGGGCAGTGATGACGAACAGCGGGAGAAATACTGGCGCCAGTTCCGTGAGCAGGAGGCAACCATCCAGCAGTCCCTGCAGCAGCTAATTTCAGAACTGCCGCAAGGGGAGCCACGGGAACTTCTCAGCCGTTTTCGCCAGGCCCACCAGCAAATGGGAGCGGCTTACCGCCAGGGCTTTGAGGCCTTTAAGGCCTCGGATTATGCCCCGCTGGCAGGAGACCGTGCCGTCAAGGGGATCGACAGGGAGCCGGCCAGCCTGATTGAACAGGCATCTGCCAGCATACGCCAGGAAGCGACCCGTCGTGCCACTAACCTGAATGCCTCCGTTACCCGCACAGCTACCCTGATCGGCGTGTTGATGCTGGGGTTGATTGTGATTGGGACCCTGGCCTGCTTCTGGGTCATCTCGCGCTCCGTCGTACGGCCAGCCCAGACCCTTACCAGCCAGCTTCAGAAACTCAGTGAGGGGGACTTGTCGGATCCGGCCACTGTCAGGCGCCAGGATGAGCTCGGCCGCCTGGCCGATGCAGCCCGCAGCCTCCACCGCTTCCTGTCGGAAACCGGCTCAGCGATGAGTCGTTACGCAGACCAGCTCAACAACACCAGTTCGGCCGTTCGGGCCAATGCCAGTTCAGTCGCGGATAACTCGCACCAGGCCCATGACCGCATTGAACAGATTGCCACAGCCATGAATGAAATGTCGGCGACCGCCCAGGAAGTGGCGAGTCATGCGGCTTCGGTATCCACTCAGACCCAGGAAGCCACCGCCGAAACCGGCGAGGCCGACGAACGTATCCATCAGGCCACCACCAGCATGGAGCGCCTGAGCGACCAGATCCGCAGTTCCGCAACCACCGTCGAGCGGCTGGCCAGCGATGGCCGGAAGGTAGGCGACGTCATGGGAGTTATCCGGGAAATCGCCGACCAGACCAATCTGCTTGCCCTCAATGCCGCCATTGAGGCGGCTCGTGCCGGTGAAGCGGGCCGCGGCTTTGCGGTGGTGGCGGATGAGGTCCGAAGTCTTGCGGCCAAGACCCAGGAAGCGACGGTCAAGATTGATCACATCATCGAGACCATCACCGGGGGCTCCAACGATGCCACCGAATTCATGAGGGCCAGTGAAGTCGTGGCCGGTGAAACCGCGGAAGCCGTTGAGGGTGTCCGCATGACCCTGGCAAGGATCAGCGATCGCATGAAGCACATCAACGACGCCACGGTTCAGGTGGCCACCGCCGCCGAGGAACAGACCAGCGTCAGTGAGGACATCAACCGAAATATCACTGAGGTTTCGGAAACCACCAGGTCCATGCGCGACAGTGCGGAGAGAAATCGCGAGAAAGGGCCGGAGCTTCAGTCCATGGCTGAAAACGTCAGCCAGCTGGCCTCCCGCATACGGCACTAATGCCTGATCCCGCGGCTCGACCGGGGATCAGACGTAGAAGGCGTCAGCCGACGTCGGGGCGCTGCATGAAAGCCGTGAGGACCTGGTACAGGGTATATCCGTCCCTGGTACCGCAAAGCTCCCGAATGGAATGCATACCCAGTTGCGGCACCCCGATGTCCAGGGTGGTAACGCCCAGGTTTGCTGCGGTCAGGGGGCCGATGGTGCTGCCGCAACCCATGTCACTGCGCACCACGAAAGTCTGGTACGGCAGGCCCAGTTCGTCGCTGATATGACGGTAAAGAGCGGCCGACCGGCTGTTGGTGGCATAACGCTGGTTGTGGTTCACCTTGATCACCGGGCCCTGGTTCAGCAGTGGCCCGTGATTCTCGTCGTGGCGGTCGCTGAAGTTGGGATGAACGCCATGGGCGTTGTCTGCCGAAACCATCATGGAACGGGCGATTACCCTACTGCGGTTTTCCGGCCCGCACCAGCGGTCCAGCACCGAGCTCAGGAACGGCCCCTGGGCGCCTTCGGCGGACATGCTGCCCACTTCCTCGTGGTCGTTGCAGACCAGTAACGCCGGCTCTCCACCGGAGCTGTCGATGAGCGACCGCAGGCCAATGAAACAACTGAGCAGGTTATCCAGCCGTGCGGACGTGATGAACTCATCCCGCAGCCCGGAAAGGTTGGCTGGCTGGGCGTCATAGAAGCTCAGCTCGTAGCCAAGAACCTTGTTCACTTCCACGTCCGGGTACTCTTTACCCAGTTGCTCGCGAATCAGGTCGCTGAAGGCGGTCTTGTCGTCCTCGGGAACCTGCATCAGAACCGGAGGCAGATCCGTCTGGTTGTTGATGGAGCGATTGGCGTTGGCCTCCCGGTCCAGATGGATGGCCAGACTGGGGATAAAGGCCACCGGCCGCAGGAAGTCCACCAGGCAGTCACGCACCCTGCCCTGGCCATCCAGCACGGTAACCCGGCCGGCCAGGGAAAGGTCCCGGTCGAACCAGGGGTTCAGCAGCACGCCGCCATAGACTTCGACGCCAAGCTGGAAAAAGCCTTTGCGCCTCAGCTCCGGATTGGGCTTCACTTTCAGGCAGGGACTGTCGGTATGAGCGCCGACCATGCGGACGCCGGCTTCCAGGGGTGAACGCTTGCCGGTGCGGAAGGCGATAATGGAAGACCCGTTGCGTATCGCGTAATAGCCCTGCCCCTGCTTCAGGTTCCACTCCTCACGCTCGTCCAGCGCCTGGAACCCTGCTTTGTCGAGGGCTTTGGCCATGTTACGGGTAGCGTGCCAGGGTGTGGGAGAATTGGAGAGAAAGTCGATCAGGTTCTGGTTAAAGCCGGTATGTGCCATAGATTTTCAGAGACTCTTACGGGAATTCGGATAGCTGGAGTATCGCATGTCAGGGGGTACGGCCTCTACTTGGCAAGCAAGCGCATACCCTGCGACTTTCACCTAGTTCAGAGCCATTACGTGCCATTCCTGGCAATTTGAGGCCTCCTGCTATGCGCGAGGGACTGGGGCCGGGATGGTTTTCTGGAACCTCCAAAAACAGGGGTGGAACGCGAAGGCGTTTCACGGCCCGGCCATGGACGGCCGGGCCTGGATTTTTACCGCGACGCAGGAGCAATAAGCCGTAATGGTTTTCGAAGGGCCTCCATGGCTGGATTCACGGCGTGTCTCGGAAAACCATGCCGGCTCCAGGGCCAGCGCACCAAAGTTCAAGCCCTGGCGTTTGATCAGAAGAAGCTTTCAGCCAGCTTTGAGCTTCCCTGTCGGACCGCTATTGGGTAGCCTCTTCCAGGACACACTGTGAATACCTCCATGTAAGCTCGACGAAAACATCCCTGTTTTCGACGGTCCTGGAAGAGGCCACCCAACATCGGCCCTTGCACTTGAGCATCCATGAGAACTTAAAGCTGCTGATCGAAAAAACAAAGGAGCCTGTATGCAACAGGGCATGCCCCGTTTCCTAGATATCGAGTTCTATCAGACCGACGACCTCTTCTTCCCCACTGCCATGGCCTGGAGCCTGTCCGATGGCCGTATGAAAACCGTAGTGATCGAGCCGGATGAAAGCTGGCTGCCCGAGGACGCGGACCTGGACGAGGAAGAACTACTCTATCTGAGGGAACAGGGAGTTCCACTGATCGAGCTTGCCCGGGCCCTCCATGAGGACCTGCCGGACCAGCAGGTGTTCACCGACGGACTGGATCCGGACGAAACCCTCGTGGATCTGATCTTCGACGCTGTTGGCATGGACGTGCCCTTCGAGCTGGCGCCGCTGGAGGACCTGATTCCCGGCATGGACCGGGACACCCTGGAAGACCATCGCCGTGAACTGATGTTTGAGCAGGGGCTGGAGCCGCAGTTACCGGAAAACGGAGTTTATGCCCTGCTTCTCCTGGCCCAGAGGGAGGGGTTGATGGAGCCCCCCGAGCATGGCCCGGAGGACGCCGACAACGACCTGGAATAATTCACACTTTGTGGCGGATATGCCAGCACTTGTGGATCTTCGGATTGCGCTGAAAATCCCTGTCCAGGGTCGAGGGGGTTACGTTCGCCACCTCAAAGAGTTCCGTCAGCTCATCATCCAGTTTGAACCGTCTGAAATTGTTGGAGAAAATTAACAGGCCGTCGGCCGTCAGCCGCGACATGGCCTGCCAGATCAGTTTGCTGTGATCCCGTTGTATGTCCAGCACGCCCTGCATGCGGGCCGAGTTCGAGAAGGTGGGGGGATCCATGAAGATCAGGTCGAAACGCTGGTCCGGGGACGGTTTCTCCGCCAGCCAGGCCACGCAGTCAGCGGGCTCGACCCGGTGCTTCGTAAGGTCTGCACCATTCAGGCGCAGGTTGTCCCGGGCCCAGTCCACGTAAGTTTTGGACATGTCCAGGCTCAGCGAACGGCTCGCCCCCCCGGCCACGGCCTGCACTGTCGCCACACCTGTATAACAGAACAGGTTCAGGAAACGCTTGCCCCTGGCGTGGTCCCGGATCCAGCGGCGCACCGGCCGGTGGTCGAGGAACAGACCCGTGTCGAGGTAGTCCCGCAGATTCACCTTCAGACGGCTGCCCAACTCGGTCACTTCCAGGAACTCGCCGGTGGCGGCCACCTTCTCATACTGACGGGTGCCGCTCTGGCGCTGGCGATGCTTGCAGATGACCCGTTCCGGGGGTGTGCCCAGAACGTCGGGAATGACCGCCATGGCTTCGGCCAGTCGTTCCCGGGCACTTTTTTCATCTACCGACTTGGGTGCCGCATATTCCTGAATATGCACCCAGTCGCCGTAAACATCGATGGCCAGGGCGAACTCCGGCATATCGGCATCATAAAGACGATAACACTCGATATCCTGCTTCCTGGCCCACTGCCCAAGGGTCTTCAGGTTTTTACGCAGGCGATTCTCCAGCATGCGGGCCCGTTCCGGGTGACTGATCCTGGGGCGGACCTCGCCAGGGGCCGACACATCCCGGGAGCGCGCCTCATTCTCAGGCGATACCTCGAACAACAGTAGCTGGGCGGGAATCTTACCCGCGGAGAAGTTGTACTGGCGATAACTGCGCAGACCAATGGCGTGGCCCAGTTCCGGTGCCCCGGTAAAGACCCCCAGCCGCCAGCCCTGGAGATTGTCTTTGACGGCCTGTCCCAGGGCCTGATAGACGGGGCCCAGCTGCTTGCGATCGCTCAGGCGCTCGCCATAGGGCGGATTCACCAGAACCAGTCCCTGCTCCGCCCACTGTCCGTCCCGGTGGAAATCCTCCACCGCCCGTGCTTCCACGTGCACTATCCCTTCAAGTCCGGCACGGCTGATATTGCGCCAGGCGGTGGCAATCACACGACTGTCCTGGTCGAAGCCGGCAAAGCGCGGGATTGTGCCCTGCTTGCCCTCCCAGGCACGGCGCTCGGCCTCCTGGCGCAGTTCAAGCCAGAGGTCCGGCTGATGCCCCAGCCAGCGTTCGAAGCCGAAGCGTTGACGGAGGCGCCCGGGAGCCTGGTCCATGGCCATCATGGCTGCCTCTATCAGCAGGGTGCCGGAGCCGCACATGGGATCGATAAAATCCCCACCGGCGGCGGCGATCCCGGCCCAGCCCGCCCGCATCAGCAGGGCCGCTGCCAGGTTCTCCCGTAAGGGTGCGATGCCCTTCTCGGTCCGGTAGCCCCGCATATGCAGGCTGTCGCCACTGAGGTCGATTCCGATATCGAGCTGGCCGCGATGGAGTCGTGCTGAAACGGTAATGTCGGGATCCTTCGCATCAACACTGGGGCGTACCGTTCCGCTGCCCCGGAGTCTGTCGACAATACCGTCCTTGACCTTCTGGGCACCGTACTGGGTGTTGCGGATCAGCTCGTTGGTTCCACTGAACATTACCCGGAACCGGCCATTCACCGACAGGTGCTCGGCCCAGGGTATTTCGTGGACGCCCTGATAGAGGGTTTCGTTGCTGGTGGCATCGACCGAAGCGAGGTGCAGCAGTACACGGTTGGCCAGCCGGGACCACAGACAGGCCCGGTAGCCATCCGCGAGGGACCCTCGCGCCCAGACGCCGGCAGGGGCCAGTTTCAGCGGCTCCAGCCCGAACGACACGAGCTCGTCCTGCAGCAGGTTATCCATGCCTTTGGGACAGGTGACAAAAAACTCATGTTGCACTGGCACGGAAACCTCCGGGTAGACGACAAGGGGATGGCGGCTCAGTGACCGCCGGGGTTCTCTCAAGGTAGCGCATGGTAACCGACAGGGGGTTATTTCACATAAACATAAAGGGCCGGTCACATAGACGAAATTAATACTGTACTCAAGCCCTTAATTCATCATAGGGTGTAATTGACGCGTCATAAGGGAATGCCGAGGGGTATTCCCGCCAGAGGATCCTGACTGCCCTTGGTGGAACGGGAACTGCCGCCAGTCTTCAGACTGATTGTTGTTTCAGGCATTTTCGTCTTCCAAGGCACACGTGTACACGCTTGTTCTGTAAATCCATGTAGGTGAGGAACAGCATGAAAAGACAGAAAAGAGACATGTACGCTCGCGCATTCAAGCGGGGATACCAGGCCGGAGTGTCCGGAAAATCCAAGGACAGCTGCCCCATTGACCAGCCAGACGCACGGCAGGAATGGCTTAACGGGTGGCGGGAAGGACGCACTGACAACTGGGAGGGCATGACCGGCGTTTCCGGTATTCACCGGCTTGCTGCCAACGGAACGACCTGACGGCCTGCCCTAACCGTCAAACCCGTCACCGGGTTGAGAGTGCTCCGGGCTGAAAGAATGTCTCCGGGACGTCAGTTTCAGGCGTATCCAGCAACACCAGGGACAAACCCGCTTTCAGGCGGACACAAAATTTCTCTGCATCGTCGACAGGACGAAAACCTACTTACAATCTGGCTTTGATACAGGGGCGCACCGGCTCCCCTTCAACAACCGCCGGAACCCAGAGCCGGGTCCACCCGACCCGAAGCAATCAAAACAACAATCGCCACGGGGTTTATTCCCCGCACGGGCCCGCTTGGCGGGCCCTTTCTTTTTGGGGGACAGCACCCTGGCGGCATCACCATGGCACCATCTCAGTGCCGTTCCATCTGGCAGTGTCTGATCGCCTCCACCGCCTCCGAAATCAGTTCAGGACCACGGTAGATGAAACCCGTATACACCTGCACCAGCCGGGCCCCTGCTTCAATCTTTGCGGCCGCGCTTGGACCATCGCTGATGCCGCCCACGCCGATGATCGGAATGTCCTCCCCCAGAACCTGATAAAGACCCCGGATAACCCGGAGAGACGGCTCACGCACCGGATCACCGCTGAGCCCTCCTGCTTCCCCGGCATGAGGGTGACCGGCAACCGGCTCGCGGGCTATGGTGGTATTGGTAGCAACGACGCCATCTATCTCTGCCTCCCGGAGTGCGCTGGCGACAAAGCCGATTTCGGCGTCATCCATATCCGGTGCGATCTTCACCGCCAGGGGAACATAACGCCCCCTTCGGCGCTGCTGGATCGCCTGCTCTTCCTTGATGGCATCCAGCAGTCGCTTCAGGGAGTCTCCGAACTGGAGATCCCGCAGCCCCGGGGTGTTGGGCGAGGAGACATTGACCGTAATGTAGTCCGCGTAGTCGTAGACACCGGCGATGCCCTTGCGGTAGTCGGATTCCGCTTCCTCCGCCGGGGTGACCTTATTCTTTCCCACATTGATGCCGAGCACGCCGTTATAGCGGCGGCTGGCCACCCTGGCGATCAGATGGTCGAGACCCTCGTTATTGAATCCCATGCGATTGATAATCGCTCCATGCTCCGGCAGACGGAACATGCGGGGTGCGGGGTTGCCGGGCTGCGGCTGGGGGGTCACCGTACCCACCTCGATGAAGCCGAAACCCAGCGCCCCCAGCCCCTGCAGGTGATCCGCGTTTTTATCCAGGCCGGCCGCCAGTCCCACAGGATTCGGAAAGTCCAGTCCCATGACGCGAACCGGCAGATCGGCCGGTGGTGCTACCAATCCCTTGAGCAAGCCGCTACCGGCGGCCAGATCCAGTCCGGCGAGAGCGACCCTGTGGGCGGTTTCCGGTGGCAAGGCAAACAGAATCCTGCGAAGCAACGAATACATAAAAAGGTTCCGGTAAGGAGTAATCCACAGCCTGGCGCAGGCGTACCATAAAGTTCGTGATCTTTATAAAACTTCTGGTAATATTTTGCGCCGTTTAACGGGGGCAAAAGTATAGCGGAAGTTTTCCACAGACGCCCGTAGCTACCCTGGATGACACCTAAATGACTGTATGGTTAAGGTGTTGTGACCTTTTCCACGGATTCTGTGGATAACCCTGTTGAAAATTGCCCTTCAAACCGGCCAATCCCTTGGCTCATGCCCCACTCTGCGAATTGGTTATTTTTTGACCAGTTAAATTCTCTATATTTTTCATGATATTAGAGACTCAAAAACAAAAAAAACAGGATTGGTTTATCCTGCATTAAGAGCTCGGCGGGATGTCCGTCTTGTGCATAAGATGGGCCGAAATCCATGACGCCCGCCACAAAAGCAATACCCTTTTACAGGATTTTACATGTCAGCCACTCATCAGAGTCGTCTCGACCGGGAATTCACCGAAGCCTCGAAGGTTACCGTAATTGGCATGATTCTGGATGCGGTTCTGGGCATCCTGAAATGCATTGGCGGCCTGCTGTTTCATTCCCAGGCCCTGTTCGTGGACGGAGTCCACTCTTTCACAGACGTTCTGTCGGACCTTGTGGTCCTGATCGTGATGAAACTGTCGCGACAGGGTCCTGACTCGAACCATCCCTACGGCCACCAGCGCTTCGAAACCCTCGGCACCATGATCCTGGGCAGTTTCCTCATTGCCATCGGTGGGGCACTGGCCTGGGACAATCTTTGGCGGCTGATCAGCACGGAAACCCTGACGGCACCGGGATGGCCCGTGTTAGTGGTGGCGCTTGTCTCGGTGGCGGGCAAGGAGTGGATATTCCGCTATACCCGCCGTGTCGGCGAGAAGATCCGCTCCGACCTCATTGTCGCCAATGCCTGGCACAGCCGTACCGATGCCCTGTCTTCCGTTGTGGTATTGGTCGGCGCTGCTGGCGCCATGGCCGGGTTCCACTGGCTGGATGCGGTGGCGGCCATCGTCATAGCCGTGATCATTGCCCATGTGGGCTGGAACTTTACCTGGAGCAGTGTCCGGGAGCTGGTGGATACGGGTCTGTCGCAGGAGGATATCCGGCGACTCAAGGCGGTCGCGGCCGGAACAGAAGGGGTGCGTGACGTACACGACCTTCGCAGCCGGCGGATGGGAAGCGATATCCTGGTGGATATTCATCTGGTGGTAAAGGCGGAGATCAGCGTATCGGAAGGTCACCAGGTGGGCATGCAGGTGTTGCGGCGGATGCGGGCAACACTGCCGAATATCCGCGACATCAACTTTCATATCGATGCCGAGAACGACCAGTCCGGTACACCGACGACGCCGGAGCTTCCTGGCCGCGGGGAAATCCGGAATTACCTGCGGACGCAGGTTCCGGAGCTGGAGGCGGTACCGCATCACCTCCGCCTCCACTACCTGAACAATGAAGTCCACGTCGAGCTTTTCCTGGACCAGGCCGTTGTGGCGCTGCCCGCCACCGGCGAAATCCAGTCGCGGATGGACGGCCTCCCGGGGCTGGCCAGCGTGAAGGTCTGGCAGCCACGGGACTGAAGGCCCGACGTTCAGCGCCTCTTGGCCTCCATGCGGGAAAGAAATTCCTGCATGATCAGGGTGTAGAGCTCGCCCCCCAGGAAACGGTCCTCGACATCGGAGTCGATACTGGGGTTGTCATTCACTTCAATCACTGCCACCCGGTTGCCCGCCTGCTTGATGTCGACCCCATAGAGGCCATCGCCAATAAGACGGGTGGCGTTAAGGGCGGCCTGCACCACGTTGCGGGGCACTTCATAGGTGGGCAGGGTGTCATAGTCGCCACTTTCCACCTGCTTGGCTTCGCCGTGCTGGTAGATCTGCCAGTGGCCTTTCACCATGAAGTACTTGCAGGCGTAGATGGCCCGCCCGCCCAGAACACCGATGCGCCAGTCGTAATCAGTGGGAAAGTATTCCTGGGCCAGCACCAGGGCGGACTGGCGGAACAGGGTCTTGAGGGCCTCCGCCAGTTCTTTTTCATCCTTCGCCTTGAGAACACCCTTGGAGAAGGCGCCGTCCGGAATCTTCACCACCACCGGAAAGCCAAGATGCTCGATCACCTTGGCCGCCGCATCTTTCTGGTCCCGGGACAGAATCAGGGTCTTCGGCGTGGGCACCTTGTTGGTTCGCAGCAGGTCGGCGAGAAAGACCTTGTTGGTGCAACGGAGGATCGAGACCGGGTCGTCGATCACCACCAGGCCCTCCGCTTCCGCCTTGCGGGCAAACCGATAGGTGTGATGATCGATCGCCGTGGTTTCACGAATGAAAAGGCCGTCGTACTCCGGCAATCGCATATAGTCCCGGCGGGTTATCCGTTCCACGTTGATGCCCAGCTTCCGGCCCGCCTTTTCGAATTTGGTCAGGGCCTCCTCATCGCTTGGCGGCAGCGGGTCCTCAGGGTTGACCAGCATGGCCAGGTCGAACCGGTACCTGCGGCGGGTCCGGGGCTTGCGCCAGACAATGCTGCTGAACCGGTCGAGGGCCGCCGCGAAGACATCCTGCTGCTTCTCGGCCAGGTCCGAGGGTGAAGCGGGCTTCATGGTTTCTATCTGCCACCCCTTGCCCTTGCGGTGGCGGAATTCCACTTCCAGAATCGGACAGGGCAGACGCTCGAACAGGACCCGGGCCACCGGTTTGAGTTCCGGCTGCTCCGCCTGGCCGAAGTAGGTGCGAACCTTGACGCTGCGACCGTTCCTGCTGTCGCCCCGAACCTCGGCCGCGGCCTGATCCAGCCACTGGATCACGGAGGGATCCAGTTCCTCCAGCTGAAGGGAGAACAATCCCTTTCGGCCCAGATCGTTCAGGGTCATTACCGACGGTACAACGTGATGACCCCGTGCCTCCGCCAGCAGCGAACAGTAATAGCCCTGGCTCAGGTAGCGGCCGCTCTGGCACAGGTTGATGACCCGGACACGGCTGTGGGCGGGAGCCGAAAACTGCAGGTACTGGTCAAACGTCAATACATCCTCGCTGGGATAGTACGGCGCCCAGTCCCGGGCGTGGTCAACAACAAGTAACAGACGTGACATGAAGGCCTCATGCTGGAAAAAAGGAAGATAACAGTCGATTCTGACGTCACCCGAACATCGCGTACAGTAGTCCGGGACCGTGCCTCCGGCAATCCCCCGCTGGTGCGTGATTTTACGCATGACTCACCGGCTATCGCGACGGGGCTCACTCACCCATAATAGCCGCTCACGAATCGACCCGGTTGTAACCCGTTATGCCCGAACTGACCTTCCGCAATGCAACCCTCAGCGATACCAACGCCCTGGTAGCCCTGGAGAACCGGTGTTTTTCCGAGGACCGGATCTCCCGGCGAAGTTTTCGCCGTTTTATCGACATGCCCCGGGACCGGGTCATCCTCGCCATGGAGAACGGGGTCCTGGTGGGCTACAGCCTGGTGTTGATGCACGCCAATACAAGACTGGCGCGCATCTACTCCATCGCGGTGGCGCCGGAAATGCGTGGGCGCGGTCTTGGCGAAGACCTGGTCCGGGAATCAGAGCGACAGGCGGCGGACGCAGACCGCATTATAATGCGACTGGAGGTTCGCGCCGACAATCACGGCGCCATTGCGCTCTATCGACGCCTTGGCTACAAGGAATTCGGTACCTTGCGTGATTACTATGAGGATCATGGCGACGCGCTGCGGTTCGAACGCCGCATCCTGTTCTATGAACCCACCCGTCCCTATCCCGAGGTGCCCTACTATCCCCAGACCACCGAGTTCACCTGCGGCCCCGCATCGCTGCTTATGGCCATGGCGGCGGTCAACCACGGCCAGCCCATGACCACCCTGGAGGAGCTGCGGATCTGGCGGGAAGCCACGACCATTTTCATGCTGGCGGGGCATGGCGGATGCGGACCCCACGGTCTCGCCCTGGCGGCCTGGCAGCGCGGCTTCAATGCCACCGTATACATCAGCCAGGAAGGCCCCCTGTTCCGGGAAACCGTGCGCAGCGAGGACAAGAAGCGTGTGCTGGAGTTGGTCCACGAGGGTTTCCTCCATGACATCGGTCAGGCCGGAATAGAGCTGCACCACGACCCGCTCACCCTGGCGGAGATCGAAACGGCTCTGCGCCACGGCAGCGTTCCGGTGATCCTGATCAGTATGTGGCAACTGCACCGCAGCCGGGTCCCCCACTGGGTAACGGTATGCGCGGTGGATGACCAGTTTGTCTACCTCCATGATCCGGAAGTGGACGTCAAGGAGGGAGACACCATCGCCGACAAGCAGTACCTACCGGTGGACCGCAAGGTGTTCGACCGGATGTCCCGTTACGGACGCAATCAGCCGTTGCAGGCGGCCGTCATTGTGGGGCCGGTTCGATAGGGGGGCTCAGGCCGCGACTACCGGGAGGTCAGCTTGATCTCGATACGCCGGTTCTTGCGCAGTGCTTCTTCGGAAAGGCCCTCGGCTACCGGGAAATGCTCACCGAACCCCGCTGCGGCCATGCGATCTTCAGGGACCCCCTGGCTTGCCAGATAGCGGACCACGGACACCGCCCGTGCCGTGGATAGCTCCCAGTTGGATGGAAATTCCGGGGTATTGATGGGAATGCGGTCGGTATGACCGTCGATGCGGAGTATCCAGTCGATGTCCTCCGGAATCCTCCTGGCAACATCGAGCAGGACCCGAGCCAGTTTGTCCAGCTCCCGCTGCCCGGCAGGGCCGAGCTCGTCCGAGGCCGAGGCAAACAACAGTTCCGACGGCAACAGGAACCGGTCCCCGACCACCCGGATATTCTCGTTGTCCCGCAGGATCTCCCGCAACCGGCCAAAGAACTCCGACTGATACTGCTCGAGTTTACTGACTCTTTCAGCCAGCAGAGTGTTCAGACGGCGTCCCACCTCCGCCAGCTCCGCTTCCTTCTCCGCCGTCAGCGACTTCTGCAGTCTCAGCGCCTCCGAAATCTGGCGCAACTGACTCTGGAGCGCACCGATCCGGTCTGACAGCTGCTGGAGCATGGCCCGCTGGGCGGCGGAAAGCAGCTGTTCCTCGGAAAGCGCCTGTTCCGCCTGCTCCGCGGTTGCCTCCAGATCTCCGATCAGGAGCCTCTGGGCGTCAATTTCATTCTGGGTGCTGCGGGCTTCCTCCCGCGCCTGCTCAAGGTCCGCCTCCAGTTCATCGGTCAGGTCAAGGGATGCCCCCAGCTGGTTCTGCACCCGCTGCATTTCCTGCTCCAGGGCCTCGGTGCGGTCCCGCTCCAGTCCGAGCAGACTGGAAATCTCGTCCAGCTGACTGTTGAGGCGGGCAAGCTGGGTTTCCCGGTCCGATAGGGTCTGGGACAGGTAGAGCTGGCTGACCACGTAGACCAGCAGCATGAATATCACCAGCATCAGCAGCGCGGACAGGGCATCCACGAAGCCGGGCCAGATGTTGATGGCACTGCGGTTGCGACGGCGGTAGCCGATCATGGGCGGCTGCTCCTAGGTGCCATCATGGGCTTACTCCCGGTCCGCCAGCTGGTCCCTGAGACGTTGGTTCTCCACCGCCAGCCGCTGCAGTTCCGAGCCGTCCTGGGGCGCTGGACTGCCACCGTCCACGGCATCCACCAGGTTGGTCACCCCGGTCAGCCACTCCTCGAGCTCGTCGTAGAAACGGTTCTGGGCATGGCCCGCCTGGATATCGAGAAACCCGAGGATCAGTGAACCGCCAAGGCCCAGCAGTGAAGAGCTGAACGCCGTGCCCATTCCTTCCAGCGGTTCCAGCAGGCCCGACTGGAGATCCGAGAAGACCCGGCCAAAGTCCGCCTGATCCATGTCCAGTCCGGTGATCACCGAACCCACGGCGTTGATGGTTCCCAGCAGCCCCCAGAAGGTACCCAGCAGCCCCAGGAAGACCAGAAGGCTGATGAAGTAGCGGGTTATCTCCCGCTGTTCGTCCATCCGGCTGTGGATGCCGTCCAGGACCGTACGAAGTGACAGGGTGGACAGGGTGAACTGGTCCCGCTTGGCGTCCTCGCCAAGCTGGCGGGCCAGGGGTTTGAGAAGGCGTGGCTCCTGCAGCACCGACAGCCCCGAGTGCCCGGTGCGAAACTGGGCAATCCAGCGTCTTTCCGGAAACAGCACCAGGACCTGGCGGTATGTCAGGATGATGCCTACCACCAGCACGCAGACAATCAGCAGGTTGAACACCCAGTTGGCCATGAAGGCGGTCTGAAGCGGCCGGTAGATCAGCACGCAGACGGTCAGAACAACCGCCAGGAACAGGGTCATCCAGAAGAGGGTATGCTTCGGGTTATTCATCCACGCCACCTTGGGTCGAGCGGTTCAGCCCCGTCATTGCCGCTGCGGTCACGGGGCCCTGCACTCCAGAGACTGTGGCAAGCAAGCCGCATGAATGCAAGGACTAACCAAGGCGAACCGCGGCCTCTTTCAGCTCCGAGATCTCATCCCGCAGACGGGCGGCGTGCTCGAAGTCCAGGTCGGCGGCGGCCTTGTACATTTCGTCCTCCAGCCGGGTGATGTCCTTGAGCAGTTGCTCGGGCGACTTGCCCTTCGCCTTGATGCGATACTCCTCGGCTTCCTCGGCCGCCTGCTGGCCGGGACGTTCCGGCTTGCGACGGCCCCGGCCACCGCCGTGGGCACCTTCCATGATGTCGGCGATTTTCTTGTTGAGTCCCTGGGGGGTGATACCGTGGGCCTCGTTGTGGGCCATCTGCTTGGCCCGGCGCCGCTCGGTCTCATCGATGGCCCGCTGCATGGATCCGGTGATATTGTCGCCATATAGAATGGCCTTGCCATGGACGTTACGGGCCGCCCGGCCGATGGTCTGGATCAGCGAACGTTCGGACCGCAGGAAACCTTCCTTGTCGGCGTCGAGAATGGTCACCAGGGACACCTCCGGCATATCCAGTCCCTCCCGCAGCAGGTTGATCCCCACCAGAACGTCGAACTCCCCCCGGCGCAGATCTCGGATAATCTCGACCCGCTCAACGGTGTCGATATCCGAGTGCAGGTACCGCACCCGCACATCATGCTCCATGAGGAAGTCGGTCAGGTCCTCGGCCATGCGCTTGGTGAGCGTCGTCACCAGAACCCGCTCATTGATGGCCACCCGTTCGCGGATCTGGCCCAGCAGGTCATCCACCTGACTGGAGGCCGGCCGCACCTCGATTTCCGGGTCCAGCAGACCGGTGGGCCGGACAACCTGTTCGATCACCTGGCCGGCGTGCTCTTCCTCGTATTTGGCCGGAGTCGCCGACACGAAGATCATCTGGGGCGCGATCCGCTCCCATTCGTCAAACCGCATGGGCCGGTTATCCAGGGCCGACGGCAGCCGGAAGCCGTACTCCACCAGGGTTTCCTTGCGGGAACGGTCACCCTTGTACATGGCGCCGATCTGGGGAATGGTGACGTGGGATTCATCCACCACCAGCAGCGCATCGGGCGGGATATAATCGAACAGCGTGGGCGGCGCCTCCCCCGGCGCCCGCCCGGACAGGTAGCGGCTGTAGTTCTCGATACCGTTGCAATAGCCCAGCTCCAGCATCATCTCGATGTCGTAGCGGGTGCGTTCCTCCAGCCTCTGGGCTTCCACCAGGCGGTTATTGTCCCGAAGCTGCTTGAGACGCTGCTCCAGTTCCACCTTGATGTTCTCGATGGCCCCCAGGACCGTTTCCCGGGGGGTCACGTAGTGGGTCTTGGGGTAGATGGTCACCCGGGGCACCCGGCGCAGCACCTCGCCCGTGAGGGGGTCGAAATAGCTGAGATTCTCCACCTCGTCATCGAACAGCTCGATGCGGACGGCTTCTTTTTCCGATTCCGCCGGGAACACGTCGATGACATCCCCCCGGACACGGTAGTTGGCCCGGTGGAACTCCATGTCGTTGCGGGTGTACTGGAGCTCCGCAAGCCGCCGCAGGATGGTCCTCTGGTCAACATGGTCCCCCCGGTCCAGGTGAAGCATCATCTTGAGGTAGGACTGGGGATCACCGAGACCGTAGATCGACGAGACCGTGGCCACGATAATGGCGTCGTCCCGCTCCAGCAGGGCCTTGGTGGCGGACAGGCGCATCTGTTCGATGTGCTCGTTGACGGAGGCGTCCTTCTCGATAAATGTATCTGAGGACGGCACGTAGGCTTCCGGCTGGTAATAATCGTAGTAGGACACAAAATACTCGACGGCGTTGTCCGGGAAGAATTCCCGGAACTCCCCGTACAACTGGGCCGCCAGTGTCTTGTTATGGGCCATGACGATGGTGGGACGCTGGATTCTCTCGACAACGTTGGCAATGGTGAAGGTCTTGCCCGAACCGGTAACCCCCAACAGAGTCTGGTGAGCGAGGCCGGATTCGATGCCGTCCACCAGCCCTTCAATAGCCTTGGGCTGGTCACCGGCCGGCTGGTAGGGGGAATCCACTTTGAAGCTGGGCACTGATTTACCTCCACTCTTGCGGGAAACTTATCGTTAACACACTGGCATGATAACATCCGGTAGTTAAACAGCCCCGTCGGTTTGGTCCTGATCCGGACCAAACGGCTGCAGCCCTCTCAGACGCATCTTTAAGGAGCGCAAGTTTGGACTTTAAACTTTCCACCCGTGTACAGGCCATCAAGCCATCCCCTACCCTTGCCGTGACCAGCAAAGCCGCGGAACTGCGGGCAGCCGGTCAGGACATCATTGGCCTGGGCGCCGGGGAACCGGATTTCGATACCCCTGATCACATCAAGGAAGCGGCCATTCTGGCTATTCGCAACGGCCAGACCAAATACACGCCCGTGGACGGTACGCCGGCCCTGAAAAAGGCGATCATTGCCAAGTTCAAGCGGGATAATGGCCTGGACTACGATGCGAGCCAGATACTGGTATCCAGTGGAGGCAAGCAGAGCTTTTTCAACCTCGCACTTGCCACACTGAACGCCGGCGACGAGGTGATTATTCCGGCGCCCTACTGGGTTTCCTACCCGGACATGGTACTGGTGGCGGAGGGTATCCCGGTCATCATCGAGACGAATGCCGACACCCGTTTCAAGATCACACCCGAGCAGCTGGAAGAGGCCATCACCGAGCGCACGCGCCTGTTCGTGATCAACAGCCCCTCGAACCCGAGCGGCATGGCCTATTCCATGGAAGAGCTGCAGGCCATTGGCGAGGTTCTGAAGAAGTACCCGGACATCATGATCGCCACCGACGACATGTATGAGCCGATCCTGTGGACCGGCAAGCCGTTCTGCAACATTCTCAATGCGACCCCCGAGCTGTACGAGCGCACTTTCGTGCTGAACGGCGTATCCAAGGCCTACTCCATGACTGGCTGGCGGATCGGCTACGCTGCGGGCCCTGCCGCGGTCATCGGGGCCATGAAGAAGATTCAGTCCCAGAGCACCTCCAACCCGGCTTCCATCTCCCAGGCCGCCGCCCTGGCGGCACTGGAAGGCGACCAGGCCTGTGTTGGCGAGATGGTCAAGGCATTCAAGGAGCGTCACGACTACCTGGTCAAGGCACTGAACGAGCTCCCCGGCGTGGAATGCCTGGAGGGAGACGGCACTTTCTATGTGTTCCCGAGCTTCCAGGGCGCCATTGAAGCCACCGACGGTGTGTTCGATGACGTGGAAATGGCCGAAGTGCTGCTCAAGGGTGCCGGCGTTGCCCTGGTCCCGGGCTCCGCTTTCGGTGCACCCGGTCACATGCGACTGAGCTTTGCCACCGGTATGGAGGTCCTCAAAGACGCAGTGGCTCGCATGAGCAAGGTGCTTAATAAGGTAACCTGACCGGGTTCTGGAGGTTTTCTGAACAGTGTTTCAGATACCTGAGAAAGTCGGAATGCAGGGCTTGACGAGGCGGTAACGGCTCTTTAATATACCGCCCTCGTCAAGACTGACTGTTCCCCGATAGCTCAGTTGGTAGAGCAACGGACTGTTAATCCGTTTGTCCCTGGTTCGAGCCCAGGTCGGGGAGCCACTAATTCCGGAAAGCCGCCTCTGTTTGTTCAGACGCGGCTTTTTTGTGTCTTCTGTTTTTATTTCTGAGGTTGACCTTGTAGCCTGCTGATCTGGTGTTTGTCTTGTAGACTGTGAACTTGGGAGCCTGAAGGGCCAGGTCGATAACACTTTCCGGGAGACGCCCCGCAAGTACATCCCTGTAGGGCTCGACGGCAGCCATCCCTGGCTGCCGACGCTCCCGGAAAGTGTTATCGACCTGGCCCTTGCGCAACTTCAGAGATAACGCCTTGGAGAATTGCCTGATAAAAAGAACGAGGAGCTTAGTATCGCTCAGTTGAAGCCTTATTTTTAATTCAGGTAATTGAACATTATTGCACCAAAACGTTACCACCCAAAGTCTGGGAGGGCGCAGGTTGAGATTCTTTTCTGGGGGTGTCGAGCGCCAGGGACGGCGCTCGACAAGCCCTACAGGGATGTACTTGCGGGGCGTCCCCCAGAAAAGGATATCGACCTGCGACCTCCGCCACTACTCTGGAAGACTACCAGGCCAAACACCTAGAGCTCAGGAAATCTCGGAAACGATCGAACGCAAGGCAGCCAAGGGATCAGCCGCCTGAGTAATAGGCCGGCCAACAACCAGGTAGTCACTACCAGCCTCAATGGCGGCAGCCGGCGTCATAACCCGCTGCTGATCGCCATGCTCGGAAGAAGCAGGCCGGATCCCGGGCGTCACCAGACGAAAATCCGCCCCCTGCTCGAGTTTCAGGGTGGGCGCTTCCTGGGCCGAACACACCACACCGTCGAGGCCACAGCTGCGGGTCAGGGTCGCCAGCCGGTTCACCTGGTAGGCGGGAGAGTCCTCAATACCGACCCCGGCCAAGTCACCCGCGGTCATGCTGGTCAGAACCGTCACCGCGATCAGCAAAGGACGGTCCGCACCAAAGGATTCCAGGCGTTCACGACAGGCAGTCATCATTTTCTGGCCGCCGGAGGCATGCACGTTCACCATCCACACCCCGAGCTCGGCTGCCGCCGCCACTGCCGCGGAGGTGGTATTGGGGATGTCATGGAATTTAAGGTCAAGGAACACCTCAAAGCCCCTTTCATGGAGCTTGCGCACCAGACCCGGACCACACCGGGTGAACAGCTCCTTGCCAACTTTAAGGCGACAGAGCTTCGGATCAAGGGTATCCACAAGCGCCAGGGCGGATGCTTCGGAGGAAAAATCGAGGGCAATGATGATGCGGGGACCGAGGGAATCCTGCACGGGAGGCTCCTGTTTCCGAACGTTGGAAGGGATCCGGGCAATAGCCGGAACGCGATCGGACCGGGATTATGCCAGAAAACGCGCTACTCCGCCTCAACACCCTGAATCGGGCGCACGGTTTCCCATTCCTTGCAGCTTGGACACAACCAGTGCAACTGCTGTCCCGAGAACCCGCAGTTCACACACCGGTATACCGGACGGTTGGTAACGATCAGGTTGCCGATACGGCTGACCAGGCGGCCCTCGCCAGTGGCAAGCCCACGCTCGTAACCGGCAAGCTCCACTAGGCGAAGCAGGCCACGAACACTGGGCCTGGACTCCAGCTCGGTTCTCAACAGGTCAATGGCTGCCTGCCGTCCCGAGGACTGCTCCACAGCTTCCGCCAGGGCCAGCAACAGACTGGTTCCGGGATGCTGCTCGTACAGTTTGCGGAGCTTCTTCACGTTGCGCCCCACTTCCCCGTGGGCCCGTTCCAGTTTCATGAAGCGGTCCACCGCCTCAGGGCCGAATTCCGGGTTCTGTTCGAACACTTTCAGGCAGACATTGGCCGCTTCCCGGTAATTGCCCTGGCGAGCCTGGAGCGACGAAAGGATAAAGCTTGCCCGTACGCACGCAGCGTCGATGGAAAGCGCTTCCTTCGCAAGCTTCTGCGCGCCCCAGCGATCGTCCTTGTGCAGGCTCTGGTCAGCCAGTTCACAGGTGATATAGGCCAGCTGTCGGCCCAGATTCCCATTGAGGCTGCCCTTCATCAGGGTTCGGGCCACCTGGGCCGCCTTTCCCCACTCCCGCTCCTGCTGATACAACTCGATCAGCTGCTTTGCTGCCCGCTCACCATAGGTACGATCGTCCATCAGCTGATGAAACAGGGCCTCGGCCCGGTCCAGCAACCCCGCCGCCAGGTAATCCAGGGCCAGTTCATAGGTAACCTGGGGCGAAAAATGTCCGGGCAGTTCCGGCCGGGCCAGAAGGTTCTGGTGAATCAGAATCGCCCGGTCGGTTTCACCCTTGTTGCGGAAGTGGGCACCGATGGACAGGTGCAGGCTCACGGTATCGCGGTTGACCGCCAGCGACTGGACGAAGTTCTCCACCGCCTGGTCGGAATAGTTGGTAAACAGGAATTGCAGGCGTTCGCGGACGGACGATTCGTCCGAAATACTTTTGGTGCGGCGTTGCTCCGAGCGGAAGTGGCGACCAACAAACCACCCCGCCGCGACTGCGGCGGTCAGCAGCAGCCATTGAAAAAGCATATCCATTCAGACTGTCCGATCTTGGGGCGACCGGTCCTTTTCAAGCTCTTTCTCCGCCCTGTCCAGCTTCTTTCGCAGTCTGTGCCGCGAAACGGATATCCGGACCGTGGCCAAAAGGGTGAATATGACCCCGAGAAGGATGCCAAGGATGAGTGCAAGTATGAGCCAGACTGCGACACCCCGGGGCTGGGTTTCGTAGATCAGGAAATTGAGTGACACCGCCATCTGGTTGTTCATGGAAAACACCAGGACCGCCAGCACCACCAGCATTACCAAAAGAAGGAGAATTAACTTCCGAATCCCTGCCATAGCACCCCTGCTCCAGGAAGAATGAATGAGACGCATCGTGGCATTCTACCCGATCATGATGATCGGATGGTTTCCTGATATCGATTATGGCGAGATCAGAAGCCTTTTTTCATGCTGTCATTGACCTGCTCGCGAAGCTCTTTTCCCGGCTTGAAATGAGGTACGAACTTGGCCGGCAACTTTACCGCTTCGCCCGTCTTCGGGTTACGCCCGGTCCTGGCGGCCCGGTGGTGCAGGGAAAAACTTCCAAACCCACGGATTTCAATCCGTTGCCCATCCGCGAGCGACTGGGACATATGATCAATGATGGTTTTAACCGCCAACTCCACGTCTTTTACGGACAGCTGAGTCTGCTTCGATGCAATCAGTTCGACAAGTTCAGACTTTGTCATGAGGCTCATCCCTTTTCATTTTTATTGCGAAGCCCTCGGTTCAGCTTCTTGCTCGCCTGCCACGTCCGGATCAACCGGTCGCATACTGTGGGTATCCAGTTCGGCCGGGTCCAGTGGTGAGCTGGCCAGACTGTCCCCTAGTTTAGCCAAACCTGAAAAAAAGACAAAAAAAACGGGCTCTTAGAGCCCGTTTTTTTGCCTTCTAGAGTATTTGATCACTCTTTGTTGGCGTTCTGCTGCTGCATCTGTTCCTTGATCAGGTCACCGATGGTGGTGGCCCCGGAGGATGACTCGGCAGTCTTGCTGCGCACGCTTTCCAGCGCCTGCTTGTCTTCTTCCACATCCTTGGACTTGACAGACAGGTTGATGACGCGGTTCTTACGATCGATGCTGATGATCTTCGCCTCAACCTCGTCGCCTTCGTTCAGGGCGTTACGGGCATCCTCAACCTTGTCACGGCTGATCTCGGAAGCCTTCAGCACCGCTTCGACCTCGTCATTCAGGGCTATGGTGGCTGCCTTCGCGTCGACGGCGGAAACCGTGCCCTTGACGATGGAGCCCTTGTCGTTCAGCTGAACGAACTCGGCGAACGGATCGCTTTCCAGCTGCTTGATACCAAGGGAGATACGCTCACGCTCAGGATCAACGGACAGAATAACGGTCTCGACTTCGTCGCCCTTCTTGTACTCACGAACGGCTTCTTCACCGGTCTCGTTCCAGCTGATGTCGGACAGGTGAACCAGACCGTCGATGCCGCCATCCAGGCCGATGAAGATACCAAAGTCAGTGATGGACTTGATCTTGCCGCTGACCTTGTCGCCCTTGTTGTAGTTCGCGGAGAACTCTTCCCAGGGGTTGGGCACGCACTGCTTGATGCCCAGGGAAATACGACGGCGCTCTTCATCAATGTCCAGGATCATGACTTCGACTTCGTCACCTACCTGAACCACCTTGGAGGGGTGGATGTTCTTGTTGGTCCAGTCCATTTCGGAGACGTGTACCAGACCCTCAACACCCTCTTCCAGCTCGGCGAAACAGCCGTAGTCGGTCAGGTTGGTTACACGTGCGGTAACCTTGCTGCCTTCGGGGTAACGGCCCTTGATGTCGACCCACGGGTCTTCACCCAGCTGCTTGAGACCGAGAGAAACACGGTTACGCTCACGGTCGAACTTCAGAACCTTGACGGTGATTTCGTCGCCAACGTTCACAATCTCGCTCGGGTGCTTGATGCGCTTCCAGGCCATGTCGGTGATGTGCAGCAGGCCGTCAACGCCACCCAGGTCAACAAACGCACCGTAGTCGGTGAGGTTCTTGACGATACCCTGCAGAGTCATGCCCTCTGTCAGGGTCTCCAGCAGAGCTTCACGCTCGGCGCTGGTCTCGGCTTCCAGAACGGCGCGGCGGGAAACCACCACGTTGTTACGCTTCTGGTCGAGCTTGATAACCTTGAATTCCAGCTCCTTGTTCTCCAGGTGTGCGGTGTCGCGAACAGGACGAACATCTACCAGGGAGCCGGGCAGGAAGGCGCGGATACCGGCCAGATCGACGGTAAAACCACCCTTGACCTTGCCATTGATAACGCCCTTGACAACCTCTTCTTTCTCGAAGGACTTTTCAAGAACCTTCCAGGCTTCAGCCCGCTTGGCTTTTTCGCGGGACAGACGGGTTTCACCGAAACCGTCTTCAACCGCGTCGAGAGCTACATCGACAACGTCGCCGATAGCAATTTCCAACTCGCCTTTTTCGTTCAGGAACTGGGAGGCGGGGATAACGCCTTCGGACTTCAGTCCGGCGTTAACGGTGACCCAGTCGTTGTCGATATCCACCACGGTTCCCTGGACGATGGAACCTGGTTGCATGTCAATTTCTTTCAGGCTTTCTTCGAAAAGATCAGCAAAGCTCTCGCTCATTATATGTCCTATGTCATCAACGCAAGTTTCATCCGTGCGGCCAGCAGCACGGTCTGTTAGCAATATCCGACGGTGGCAAGGGGCTGGCTTTCACACCACTGCCGGATCCTTCACACACTATTTTCCGATACAACTGCGCAAAAATGCATCAGAAATAGCAAAAAGGTGCTATCAGGCCTGACCCACCAGGGCCATAGCCTTCATCAGCACCTCATCAATGCTTAAACCCGTAGAGTCAATGACTTGCGCATCTTCTGCCGGTTTAAGCGGGGCCGCCGAACGATTCATATCCCGTTCATCACGCGCCCGTATCTCGTCTAAAAGCTGGTCAATATTAACATCCGCGCCACTCCCCTTCAACTGAAGGTAACGCCTTTGGGCCCGTTCTTCCGCGCTGGCGGTCAGAAAAATCTTCACGGGTGCATCCGGAAAGACCACCGTGCCCATATCCCGACCGTCCGCCACCAGCCCGGGCGCCTTGCGAAAGTCACGCTGGCGCTGAAGCAGCGCATCTCGAACCGGCTGGATTACCGCGACTCTGGAGGCCCCGTCGCCGGTCTTCTCGGTACGGATTTCCCGGGTGACATCTTCGCCATCAAGAATAACCCGGACCGGCTCCCCTTCTGGCGTCGGCTCGAAGGTGACGTTCAGCCGGGCCGCTACATCAGCCAGGGCATCTTCGTCATCCAGGGCCACGCCCTGGCGGGAAGCCGCAAGTGCGGTAAGCCGGTAAAGCGCACCGCTGTCGAGCAGGTGCCAGCCCAGCTTACGGGCCAGCATCTGGGTAACGGTGCCCTTGCCGGCACCGCCGGGGCCATCCACGGTCACCACGGGAACGGCCTTGCGTGTTCCGGTCAGTGCCATCAGCCTTCCTCCGCTTCGATGAAAATGCCAGTCTGCCGGGCCAATTCCACGAATCCGGGGAAAGAGGTTGCCACGTTGGCGCAATCGTTGACCCGGATCTCGCCGGTCGCCCGCAGTGACGCCACCGCAAACGACATCGCGATACGATGGTCGCCATGGCTGTCCACGTCGCCGCCGGTGATGGTCTGGCCGCCGTCAATCACGATTCCGTCCGGTGTGACCGTGGTTTCCACCCCCACCGCCCGAAGCCCGTCCGCCATCACCTGGATGCGGTCGCTCTCCTTCACCCGCAGCTCTTCGGCACCCCGCAATATGGTGCGTCCCCGGGCGCAGGTGGCGGCCACAAACAGCACCGGGAATTCGTCAATGGCCAGCGGTACCTGGTCTTCCGGAATATCAATGCCCCTGAGAACGGCGCTTCGTACCTGCAGATCGGCCACCGGCTCACCGCCAATTTCCCGCTGATTGAATACGGTGATGTCGGCGCCCATCATTTTGAGGATATTGATCACACCGGTACGGGTCGGGTTCATGCCAACGTGGCGCAGGGTGAGGTCGGACCCTTCCGCGATACTGGCGGCCACCAGATAGAAGGCCGCGGAAGAAATGTCCGCGGGCACATCAATCCTGCCCCCGGTGAGGCGGGCGCCACCAACCACACTGGCCGTGGCGCCATCCCGGTGAACATGGTAGCCAAAACCCGCCAGCATGCGCTCGGTGTGGTCGCGGGTCGGTGCCGGTTCATGTACCGAAGTCATACCGTCGGCGTACAGGCCCGCCAGCAACAGGCAGGACTTGACCTGGGCACTGGCCACGGGCATGTCGTAGTGGATCCCGGAGAGCTTCCTGCCACCTCGGATCTTCAGCGGCGGGCGTCCGCCCTCGGCGGTGTCGATCACCGCACCCATGGCCCGCAGCGGATCCGCCACCCGACCCATCGGACGTCGCGAGAGACTGGCGTCTCCGGTGAGTTCCGAGTCGAAAGGTTGCGCCGCCAGCAGGCCGGCAAACAGCCGCATCGCGGTGCCGGAGTTGCCAAGATAGAGCGGCCCTCTCGGCGCCTGCAGGCCGTCGATACCGACACCGTGGATACGCACGTGTCCGTTGTCCGGCCCCTCGATGGTCACACCCATGTCCCGGAACGCCTGCAGCGTCGCCAGGCTGTCTTCCCCCTCGAGGAAGCCGTCAACCTCGGTCACACCATCCGCCAGCGCTCCCAGCATGATAGACCGGTGGGAAATGGATTTGTCACCCGGCACCCGGATGTCCCCTGTAATACTGCCGCCCGGCTGCAACCGGAAACTGACCGCTTTCTGGCTCATGTCTGTCACGTACGCCTGTCCTGAGAGCATTTTGGAAAAGTGGTTCCGTGCCGCCCTGGCACGGCTGAACACCCGTAACAAGGTGGCGCCATCCTCTGTGTCGATGGCCCGCCGAAGCTGTTCCAGGTCCTCGGTGAAATGATCAATCACCCGGAGCACCGCTTCACGGTTGGTGAGGAAGATATCATGCCACATGACCGGATCACTGGCGGCGATCCGGGTGAAATCCCGGAAACCACCCGCCGCGTAGCGGAAGATCTCCATATTCTGGTCTTCCCCGGCGAGTGTATCCACCAGGGAAAAGGCAATCAGGTGGGGCAGATGGCTGGTGGCGGCGAGCACCTCATCGTGCCGGGCCACATCCATGGTCAGCACTGTTGCTCCGCACCCTTCCCATAGGCCGGTCAGGCGCTGGAGAGCGTCCTCGTCGGTGTCAGGCAATGGGGTAAGAATGACCTTGTGGTCGTCGAAAAGTGTCGCTTTCGCCGCGGATACGCCGTTCTTTTCAGAGCCGGCTATAGGGTGCCCGGGAATAACCCGCGGGCCGCAACCACCAAAAATATCCCGGACCGCCGCCACAAAGCTGCCCTTGGTGCTCCCCACATCCGTCAGCACGGCATGCTCTTCCAGCGAGGGGCGGAGTTGCTCCAGCACGACCCGCGTCGCCCGCACTGGTACGGCGATCACCACCAGGTCGGCTCCCTTTACCACTTCCGAAATGGATCCATAGCCGTCAATGACACCCAGCTCAACGCCAAGAGCCAGTTCGTCCGGGCTGCTGTCCGCCGCCACCACCGAACCCACGAGTCCGGAACGCTTCGCCGCCAGCACCATGGAACCCCCGATCAGTCCCAGGCCAATGATGGCAACCCGCTGAAAAAGCATGGAACGGCTTACCGGCTCTGCAGGCACATCAGGCTCCCGTAGCCGACAGCACACGTTTCAGGGCTTTAAGAAAGCGCTCGTTCTGTTCCGGCAGCCCGACGGAAACCCGCAGATGGCTGGGCATGCCATAGCCGCCGATGGGCCGGACGATCACGCCTTCCTTCAACAGACCCTGGAATACCTCATTGCCGTCGCGGCCCACATCCACCGCGACAAAATTTCCCGCGGACGGGATCCACTCCAGTCCAAGGTCAGTCAGGCCCGCCTCCAGCTGACGCAGCCCCTGGCGGTTGACCTCACGGGACCGTTCCAGGTACTCCAGGTCACTGAGAACCGCCGTGGCCGCCACCTGGGCGACAGTATTCACGTTAAAAGGCTGGCGTACCCGATTGAGAATATTCGCAATGGCGGCCGAGGAAACGGCATACCCCACACGCAGTGCCGCCAGCCCCCAGGCCTTGGAAAATGTCCGGGTAACGATCAGGTTGGGATAGTCCCGGAGCAGGCCGATACCGTTCACATCGTCGTCGGTACCGGCTAGGTATTCGCAGTAGGCCTCGTCCAGCACAACCACTACACGCTCTGGAACCCGATCCATAAGGGAGCGGATGGCTTTCTCTCCGGCCACAGTGCCTGTCGGGTTATTGGGGTTTGCCACGAACAGCAGCCGGGTGCGTTCTGTGACCGCGTCCGCCATTGCCTCCAGGTCATGCCCCCAGTTCTTCGCCGGCACTTCCACACCTCTGGCGCCAATGGCAAGGGTGACCAGGGGATAGACGGCAAAGGCATGCTGGGAGTAGATCACCTCCGATCCCGGTGCCGCGAAACAGCGGGCGATCACCTCCAGGACATCATTGGAACCATTGCCAAGAGTGAGCTGGGCGGGTGCCAGACCAAGATGGCGGGAGAGCGCCTCCTTCAGTGCGAAGGCATTGCCATCGGGGTAGAGGCACAGGTTCTCGAGGGCCTCGCGGGCCGCCGCCAGGGCCCGGGGACTGGGTCCCAGGGGGTTTTCGTTGCTGGCCAGTTTGATGATGTCGTCAGGACGAAAACCATATTCCCGGGCCAGTTCTTCCACGGGCTTGCCCGGCTGGTAAGGGGTGAGACTCTGGACGCCTTCAACCGCCAGTGTCTGATAGTCGACTGCCATAACCGTTATCCTCCGGGTTCACGAGCCTGGGGCTGTTTGGTGGAAAACCCGCGCCACTCAGAGCACGCCTGCGGGATAGGACCCGAGACGCTTGAGTTCAACGGCATCCTCTTCCAGGTCTTTCAGCAGCGCGGCGATGATGGAATCCTCCATGTGCCCCTCAAAGTCGATATAGAAGACGTAGGCCCAGGTCCCGCTGGGAGAGGGCCGGGTTTCTATCCTTGTCAGACTGATACCGGCACGGTGGAATGGCTCCAGCAGCTGATAGAGGGCACCGGGACGGTTGCGCATGGACACCAGGATGGAAGTCTTGTCCTGACCGCTTGGACCCACCGCCTCGCGCCCGATGATCAGGAACCGCGTGGTGTTGTCGGGACGGTCCTCGATCTTGCCCGAGAGGATCTCCAGGCCATAGAGCTCGGCGGCCATGTCGCCGGCGATCGCCGCTGTTCCCGGCTCGCTGGCGGCCCGACGGGCGGCTTCCGCGTTGCTGCTGACGGTGACCCGCTCCACGCCGTACTGATGGGCGTCCAGCCACTGCCGGCACTGGGCGAAGGATTGCTGATGGGAGTAGATACGGGTCAGAGGCTGGTCGCCGCTGCCCGGGGCGCACATCAGATGGTGGTGGATGCGCAGCTGGACCTCACCGCAGATTCGCAGCGGCGACGAAATGAACATGTCCAGGGTGTGGTTGATCATGCCCTCGGTGGAGTTCTCCACCGGAACCACGCCGTACTGGGCCGCGCCGGATTCCACTTCCCGGAACACCGCGTCGATGGCGGGCATGGGAACACTGATAACGGAATGGCCGAAGTGCTTGAGCGCGGCCGCCTGGGTGAAGGTGCCCGCCGGTCCCAGGAAGGCGATGCGCATCGGCTGTTCCAGGGCCAGGCAGGCGGACATGATTTCCCGGAATAGCCAGGCCATCTCCTCGGCGGCCAGAGGGCCCGGGTTGGCCTCCTTGATGCGCCGGAGAACCTGGGCTTCCCGTTCGGGCCGGTAGAAAAACACATCTTCACCAGGATGGGCCGCCATTTTCACATGGGCCACCTCCTGGGCACACCGGGCCCTGGCACTGATCAGGTCCATGATCTGCTGGTCCAGACTGTCGATCTCGTCCCTGAGCTCCGCCAGGCGGGTCTGCTCGTCACTCATGGTCAGCCATGCTCCTTCACAAATCCGGCCATGTAGTCGATCAGGGCATCCACCCCGGCTTCCGGCATGGCGTTATAGATACTGGCACGCATGCCCCCCACGGAGCGATGGCCTTCCAGGTTGAGCAGCCCGCGCTCATCCGCGCCCTTCAGGAAGGCCCCGTTGAGACTGTCGTCCGCGAGGGTGAAGGGGACGTTCATCCAGGACCTGAAACGGGGCTCGATGGGGTTGGCGTAGAAGCCGCTGGCGTCGATATAGTCATAGAGCTTCTTGGACTTGCGATAGTTCAGCGCCTCCATGGCGTCGACACCACCCTGCTCCTTCAGCCACTTGAACACCAGGCCCGCCAGATACCACGAATAGGTTGCCGGGGTGTTGTACATGGAAGCATTATCGGCCATCACCTGATAGTTCATCATGGTGGGGGTTTCCGGACGCGCCCGACCCAGCAGGTCCTTGCGAATGATCACCACCACCAGACCGGAGGGCCCGATGTTTTTCTGGGCCCCGGCGTAGATCAGGCCGAAGCGGTTGACGTCCACCGGACGGGACAGGATGTTGGAAGACATGTCCGCCACCAGTGGAACCCGCCCGCTGTCGGGCACAAAATCATACTCCAGGCCCCCAATGGTTTCGTTGGGGGTGTAATGGAGATAGGCGGCGTCTGCACTGGTGTTCCATTCGGACTGGTCTGGGACTGTGGTGAAGCCCCGGTCCTCGCTGCTGGCGGCAACATTCACCGTGGCATACCGCTTCGCCTCGGCAATCGCCTTTTTTGACCAGATGCCGGTGTTAACGTAATCGACCCGGGTGTTTTCCCCCAGCAGGTTCAGGGGCACCGTGGCAAACTGGCCGGAAGCTCCACCCTGCATGAAGAGAACCGCGTAATCATCTGAAATTCCGGCGAGTTCTCTCAGATCTTTCTCGGCTGTTTCGGCGATCTCCACGAATTCGTCGCTGCGATGACTCATTTCCATCACCGACATGCCAGTGCCGCGCCAGTCGAGCATTTCGTCCCGGGCCTGCCGGAGTACGGGCTCCGGCAGTGCGGCCGGGCCGGCGCAGAAGTTATACGCCCTACTCATCCCCGGCCTCTCCGTTGCTTTCATCGCTGGTATCGATCAGGGGGGCGTTCTCTCCACCCTCAAGATCTTCTTCCGGTTCGTCGCTTTCCGCGATCCGTTCCACACCTACCAGGCGCTCGTCTTCCTGGCTCAGCTTGATCAGCCTTACGCCCTGGGTATTGCGGCTGAGGACGGACACCTCATCGGTGCGGGTCCGCACCAGGGTGCCCTTGTCGGAGATGAGCATCATCTCGTCACCCTCGAACAACTGCAGCGCGGTAACCAGGTTGCCGTTACGCTCGGAGCACTGCATGGCAATAACACCCTGGCTGCCACGGCTGTACGCCGGGAACTCATCAAAGGAGGTACGCTTGCCGTAGCCGTTCTCACTGGCGGTCAGCAGAACACCACCCTCCTGGGGAATGATCAGCGACACCACGTGGTGCCCTGAGGCCATGCGAATGCCCCGAACACCCCGTGCCGTGCGACTCATGGGCCGGACAGCCTCTTCGTTGAAGCGTACGGCCTTGCCGGCGGTGGAGAACAGCATGACTTCCGCATCACCCTGGGTAATGGCGGCGCCGATGAGGGTATCGCCGTCATCCAGGTTGAGGGCAATCAGACCACTGGTCCGTGGACGGGAGAAATTCGGCAGCGGCGTTTTCTTGACCACGCCATTGGATGTGGCCATCAACACGTAATGATCTTCCGGATAGTCACGCACCGGCAGGAAGGTGGTGATCCTCTCGCCCTCGTCCAGAGGCAGGATGTTGACCATGGGGCGGCCCCGGGATGCCCGGCTGGCCCTGGGAATCTCGAACACCCGCAACCAGTAGACCTTGCCACGGTTGGAGAAGCACAGGATGGTGTCGTGGGAGTTGGCCACCAGCAGCTTCTCGATAAAGTCCTCTTCCTTCATGGAGGTGGCCGCCTTGCCACGGCCACCCCTCCGCTGCGCCTGGTAGTCCTCCACCGCCTGGGTCTTGGCGTAGCCGCTGTGGGAAATGGTGACCACCAGGTCTTCTTCGTCGATCAGGTCGGCGACGGTCAGGTCGCGACGGGAACTGATGATCTCGGTGCGACGCTGGTCGCCGTACTCGTCAACGATGGCGGTCAGTTCATCGCGGATCACCTGAAGCAAACGCTCCGGATCGCCGAGGATATCCAGCAGGTCGGCGATCTTATCGACGATTTCCTTATACTCGTTCTGCAGCTTCTCGGTTTCCAGGCCGGTCAGGCGATGCAGGCGCAGGTCCAGTATGGCCTGTGCCTGCTCCGGTGACAGGTGATACTGGCCATTGCGCAGTCCGTAGATCTCCGGCAGGTCGTCCGGGCGGCAGGCGTCCTCGCCCGCCCGCTCCAGCATGGCCAGCACATCGCCCGGAGCCCAGCCCTTGTCAATCAGCTTTTCTTTGGCTTCCGTGGCGGAAGGTGATGCCTTGATCAGCGCGATGATTTCATCAATGTTGGCCAGGGCGACCGAGAGGCCTTCCAGGATATGACCGCGCTCCCGGGCCTTGCGCAGCTCATAGATGGTGCGGCGGGTGACCACTTCCCGGCGATGGCGCACGAAGGCGTCCAGCATTTCCTTCAGGTTGAGGGTCTTGGGCTCACCATTGATCAGCGCCACCATGTTGATGCCGAACACGGTTTCCAGCTGGGTCTGGGCAAACAGATTATTGACGATGACGTCCGGGTTCTCCCCGCGACGCAGCTCGATGACAACCCGGATACCTTCCTTGTTGGATTCGTCCCGCAGCTCGGTAATGCCTTCCAGGCGCTTTTCCTTCACCAGCTCGGCGATCTTCTCGATCAGGCGGGCCTTGTTCAGCTGATAGGGCAGCTCGGTGATGATGACGGCGTCGCGACCGGTCTTGTTGTCATGCTCAATCTCGTGACGGGCGCGGATATAGATACGGCCCCGACCGGTGCGATAGGCCTCCACAATCCCGGCACGGCCGTTGATGATGCCCTCGGTGGGAAAATCCGGGCCCGGGATGATGTCCATCAGCTCATCCACGGTGGTATCCGGGTTATCGATGAGCGCCAGGCAGCCGTTCACCACCTCGGTAAGGTTGTGGGGAGGAATGTTGGTGGCCATACCCACGGCAATGCCGGAGGAACCGTTCACCAGCAGGTTGGGTACCCGGGTGGGAAGTACCTCGGGAATCCGCTCGGTGCCGTCGTAATTGTCGACGTAGTCCACCGTTTCCTTGTCCAGGTCCGCCAGCAGGGAATGGGCGATCTTCTCCATGCGGATCTCGGTGTAACGCATGGCGGCCGCGTTATCGCCATCAATGGAACCGAAGTTGCCCTGCCCGTCCACCAGGGGGTATCTCAGCGAGAACGGCTGCGCCATCCGGACAATGGTGTCGTAGACCGCGGAGTCGCCGTGCGGGTGGTATTTACCGATAACGTCACCCACCACACGGGCAGACTTCTTGTACGACTTGTTCCAGTCGTTGCCCAGTTCGGACATGGCGAACAGAACGCGCCGATGGACCGGCTTGAGGCCATCACGGACATCGGGAAGAGCCCGGCCGATAATGACGCTCATGGCGTAGTCCAGATAGGACTGCTTGAGCTCGTCTTCGATATTGACCGGCAGGATCTCTTTGGCTAACTCACCCATCGAGAATGGTTCCTTTGAATTTGCTGGAAGTCGTATTGGTTGTTATGAACAAGCTACCGATATTACCACAAACCCGGCACTGGCTCAGTCAAAAACCACCGTCTTGTTTTCGTGGGTAATGACCCGGTCCTCAACGTGGGCACGCAGCCCCCGGGCCAGGACATTCTTCTCCACGTCCTTGCCCAGACGCACCATATCCTCGATGGAATCACCGTGGCTGATACGGATCACGTCCTGCTCGATGATGGGCCCCTCGTCCAGGTCCTGGGTCACGTAGTGGCAGGTGGCGCCGATCAGCTTCACACCCCGGCTGTAGGCCTGGTGATAGGGCCGGGCGCCGGCGAAGGACGGCAGGAAGGAATGGTGGATATTGATCACCTTGCCGGCATACCGCTGACACAGCTCTCCAGGCAGAATCTGCATGTAACGGGCCAGCACGATCACGTCTGCCTCATAGGCCTCGAACAGGCCCTCGATCTCGGCAAACGCCTCGGCCTTGTTGTCCTTGCTGACGGGAATGTGGTGATAGGGAATCTCGTGCCATTCCACCATACGCCGCAGATCCTCGTGATTGGAAATCACCCCGGCGATGTCGACGTTCAGTTCACCGCTGTGCCACCGGTGCAGCAGGTCAGCCACGCAGTGGGACTCCTTGCTGCACATGAGCACCACCCGCTTGGGCTGGGCTGAATCCGCTACATGCCATGACATGTCGAACTCCCGGGCGATGGGTTCGAAGGCAATGCGAAACTGATCCAGGCCAAAGGGGATGGAGCTGGCCTTGATTTCATGCCGCATGAAGAACCAGCCGGCCTGGTTATCGGAATGATGGCTCGCCTCGGTTATCCAGCCATTATAGGTGGACAAGAAGTTACTGACCTTTGCGACAATTCCCACCCGGTCCGGGCAGGAAATCACCAGACGGTATGTGTGTTCCATGAACCTGTCCTTAGAAAGACTGGGAAAAACGGGGACCCGATGCCCCTATAAAAAAATGACCGGCTATCATAGCCTAAAGCGGCCCGGGAACGAAGGCACAGCCACAGGATTTCACCGGTTCCGGGCCGCTGTCGCACCGGATCCCATCCATCACAGGAGCCTGACTCATGCACACATCGCCCCGTCTTCTTCATAGGGTTGTTTTACTTCTTGTTTCCGCTTTTATCTGGAGTCATGCCCATGGCCAGGCCATTCTGGAGGGGGAACGTCATCATCCGGTGCCCGGCAGCCACGGCATGGTGGCCACCAGCCACCCCAAGGCCACGGAGGTGGCGCTGGATGTGTTGAAGAAGGGAGGCAATGCGGTGGACGCGGCGGTCACCGCCGGCTTTGCCCTGGCGGTGACCCAGCCGCGCTCCGGGAATATCGGTGGTGGTGGCTTCATGCTGTTTGCCCCGGGTGACGGCGGCCCGGTGCATGCCATCGACTACCGGGAAACCGCACCGGCGGCGGCAACCGAAACCATGTTCCAGGACGAGACCGGTAACGTGGTAACGAACCGCAGCCGCTTCACTCATCTTGCCGCCGGCGTACCCGGTACCGTGGCCGGTCTTGCCCTTGCCCTGGAGCGTTACGGCACCATCAGCCTGGAAACAGCCCTGGCGCCGGCCATCCAGCTGGCCAGGGAGGGCTTTGAGGTGCCGCACCGATTCACCGAAGGTCTGGAACAGGCACGGGAGCGCCTGACCATATGGCCAGCCACCCGGGCCACCTTCTACCGGGAGGATGGCAAGGCGCCCCAGCCCGGAGAGATCTTCCGACAGCCGGAGCTGGCTGCCACCCTGCAACGCATTGCCGACCACGGTGTTCAGGACTTCTACCGGGGTGAGACCGCCAGACTGATCGTCGAGGAAATGGAACGGGGTGGCGGCCTGATCACCATGGCGGACCTGGCCAGCTACGAGCCGGCCATCCGCGAGCCGGTCCGGGGCACTTACCGGGGACATGAGATCTTCTCCATGTCGCCTCCCAGCTCCGGGGGCACCCATATTGTCCAGATCCTCAACATACTCGAGGGCTACCCCATTGCCGACTACGGCCTCAACTCGGCGCAGACCATTCACCTGATGGCGGAAGCCATGAAACGGGCCTATGCGGATCGATCCGAGTACCTGGGCGATACCGATTTTGTCGACGTGCCATTGGCGGGGATTACCAGCAAAGCCTACGCCGACAAACTCCGGACGGACATTTCGATGGCGGAGCCGACGCCGGCCAAAGCCATCAGCCCCGGCAACCCGATACCCTATGAAAGCAACGAAACCACCCATTTCTCGATCGTCGATGCATGGGGCAATGCCGTATCAAACACGTACACCATCAATTTCAGCTACGGCTCGGGTATCACCGTGACCGGTGCCGGCTTCCTGCTGAACAACGAAATGGATGACTTCAGCGCCAAGCCCGGGGTGCCCAACGCCTACGGCCTGATTGGCGGCGACGCCAACCGCGTACAGCCGGGCAAGCGGATGCTCAGCTCCATGTCTCCCACCATTGTGCGGAAGGACGGCAGGAACTTTCTGGTAACAGGCAGCCCCGGGGGATCGCGGATTATCACCACCACCCTGCAGGTGATCATGAACGTGATCGACCATGGGCTGAACATTCAGTCCGCGGTGGCCGCTGCCCGCATCCATCACCAGTGGCTTCCGGATGAAATCCGCATTGAGCAGGGCATCAGCCCCGATACCATTGACCTGCTGCAGGCCATGGGCCACACCCTGAGCCCCGGCGCGGCCATGGGCGCCAGCCAGAGCATCCTGGTCGATGACGACGGCAGGCTCTGGGGTGCAGCCGATCCACGTCGCAGCACCTCCAGCGCGGTGGGTTACTGAACCAGCAGCTTTTCCAGAGCGGTGCGGATGCCCTGGGGCACCGGAACCGGGCGATCCGTTTCCCGGTCCACAAATACGTGAACGAACTTCCCCAGGGCGCAGGCTTCGTCCTCGCCCTGGCGGAAGATACCGATGTTGTAAATCACTGAGCTGTTGCCCAGCTTCTCAACCCGCAGCCCCGCCTCCACCCGCTCCGGGTAGGCAATGGGGCTGAAGTAGTCGCAGGAGGAACTGACCACGTAGGCGATGTTGTCGCCCCTGTGGATATCCAGTCCGCCCTCTTCGATCAGGTACCGGTTAACACTTGAGTCAAACCAGGCGTAATAGGTGACATTGTTCACGTGGCCGTACAGGTCGTTGTCGGCCCAGCG
Organism: Marinobacter daqiaonensis; assembly: GCF_900115285.1. Classification (GTDB taxonomy): domain Bacteria; phylum Pseudomonadota; class Gammaproteobacteria; order Pseudomonadales; family Oleiphilaceae; genus Marinobacter; species Marinobacter daqiaonensis. Next base: position 98,044 of record NZ_FOYW01000001.1, on the reverse strand, counting down.
AGTGGTGATCTCGTCAAACACGGGGAAAGATGCGCGATTCCGGTTTGCGTCGTTGGTCATGGGTCACAGTTCCAAGAAGGGTTTACAGGGGAAATGAACATCGCCATCCTAAAAGTTGATTTTATCAATTTTGATGTTGAGATATGAACTCTATGCGCTCCGTCTCAATCTCTGCCGTAATAATGGCTGTCGTCGCTTGTTCGTTCCTGATCTCGAGTTCCGTTTTGGCCGATAAACGTCCCGAGATTCGTGCGGCCTACGTCGAATTCCCACCACTGTCCTATACAGACAACTCCGGAGAGGCCGCAGGGGAGATCGTAGGCCTGGCGAAACGCCTCGCCGAGCATGCCGGCTACGATATCACATGGCAGGAGCTGCCTGTTGGCCGTGCCTATCTTTATCTGGAGCATGGCATCATAGACTTGTGGCTTGGCTCGGCCGGCGTTCCAAAACTCGCGCCGTTCACCCTGGAAGCTGCTTTTCAGCCGGGAAACATCCGGCTGAATGCCTACTATCGGGAAGATACCCCGCCTGTCGACAGCATTCCGGATCTGCAGGGGAAAAGCCTGATCCTGATTCGCGGCTATACATACTGGCAGCTTCTGGATCGCTTCAGGGAGGACCCCAATACCGCCATAACGATTGCCCCCAGCCATCGCTCTGCAATTCGTATGCTGGCGGTTAAGCGCGGTGATTATCTGATCAACTTTCAGTCACCGATGGACAATATTCTCAGCCAGTCTCCCTCTCCGGACCTGCAGTACAGCAACCTCCTCGAACGGCCAATGGCTTTCGTTTTCTCCCGCGAGGCCCCTGACACCGACCAGATGGTCAACGCACTGAACAGGGCCTGGACTGAGCTGGAGAGCAAAGGTCTCCTGAGGGTACCTGACTGATCCCCGCTCTCAGCCTCACCTGCCCCATACGAAAAGCCCCGGCGCAATGGCCGGGGCTTTTTCATCAGGCGTCAGCCTTACTGCAGGTTACACCTCTGACTCAGTTTCCTGCCGCCATGCGAACACCACTACCTGGAGGCGTGCAAGTGAACGTCACGGTGCTGTCCTCGCCAGTCACCTGATCCAGCAGCTGGCTGCGGGTCAGCGAAGGCGTGGCCCGGTCACCAGGTACGAACTTTTCGTTGGCGTTAAAGACCCAGCGCTTGCTCTGGCCACCCAGGACCGCGGTTGCCACCAGGTCGCATTCCGGACGCGGGTTGGTCACGAGGGCCCGCTCAACCAGCAGCTCCAGGCGTGCCTGAACGTCGGTGCGACTGCGGTTGTCCGGGTTGATGGTGACCTGCTGGCCGACAATCGGGTTCATTTCGGAGGGGAACGCCAGGGACAGCTGCTCCACCAGCAGGCGACGCCGTTCGCCCAGCAACAGGAACACCGGTGCGCTCAGGAAGTTGTCCACGGAGCCGGAAGCACCCTGGTTGTCAAACCCGAAGCCACGGATCTGTGGCCCCATCTCCGGACGGCCGGCGCCGTTCTTGGTGAACATGCCCACCTTCTGGTACATGTTGCGCAGGTGTGGAATCTTCATGTCCTCGTCCACATCCCCACCCTCAGCCGACATGGTGCCATCGGTACCGAACATACCGCGATCCGGATCCAGCACGTGACAGCCATTGCAGTTGGTCACGAAGTCGGAGTTCACCGTGTTGTAGATTTCCATCGCCTCCTGCAGTTGGGGGCTCAGGCTGTTGTCCAGGGCCGCAATCGGGTTGGGCGGGTAGGTCAGCTCCAGGGCGAATTCGGCGAAGCTGGTCATCTCGGCTTCCGTCAGCTCCGAATCACGACGCAGCAGGCCGCGGAAAGCCTCGTTGAACTCCTTGAAGGCCGCCATTTCCAGGGTTTCGCCGCGAGCACGGTTTTCACCGGTGCGATCCCCCCGCCAGTGCATCGGGCCATTGCCTTTCAGACCGCGCAGGCTCTGGGTGGCCATGGGCCCCTTCATGGCATGGAAAGTCAGGTTACGGCCGAAGGCGGGAACATTCTCGTTGTACTGGTTCGGGTTATCCTCGGATGCGATGTCCGGATTACCCAGGTCCCAGGACAGATGGTCCATGTCGCCGAAGGTATGACAGCCGGCGCATGAGGAATCACCACGACTGGAGGTGTAGGTGGCGTCGTAGAGGAAACGACGGCCTTCCACCACCTTCTGTGGCTCAGGGTTGTGCATGGTCACATGAGCCAGCTCGTTCATGGTGCCATCCACGTCCACAACCGATACTCCGTTGTCGAAACGCGTGGTCACGAAGGCCCGGCCACGGGCTTCGTCGAGGACCACGCCGGTGGCACCGCCGCCGCCGACCACCAGCTGGTCGTTGGTGTCGGGCTGGAAGCTGTCGCTCTCCAGGGCGCCGGTGTCGTAACGTACCAGCTTGTTGGCACCCATGGAGGCCATGAACAGTTTCTCGCCGTCAGACGATACCGCCATTTGCAGCGGAATGGCTACCGCCCGCTGGCGCTCACTGGCCGTGCCCAGGCGGGTGCTATAGTCGATGTGCTTATTCAGATGGCGGGGCTGGGCACTGGTGCCGTCCACCACGGTGATACGGCTTTGCACGAAGTTGCCGTTCACGGTGGTGGAGTTCAGGCCGGGACCTTCAAAGCGGGTCAGGTTGTTGGCTTCCTGATTGGAAACATACACCTTTCCACTGCGGGGGTTGACCGCCAGGTTGAACAGTGTGGTGCCAACCCCCGTGGTGCGGGATGTAACCCGCGGCACGGAACCGGACGCGTCAATTTCGAATACGTCGTTATCCGGCAGCTCCAGCTTGACCAGATCATTCCAGGTTCTGGCTGATTCACCGCGAACGGGATCACCGTTGTCCACCCAGTTACGACCGTCGAACTTGACGATCAACCCGGTACGCGGCTGATCGGTTCCATCCGCTGCCCGCTGCGGCCCCGGCTTGTCGAGGCCGCCGTCGGGGATTTCCTCGTCCAGTACCGTGGTCCGGTTACCGGAGTTGAAGACCGCGGTGTAGACCTTGCTGCCATCGGGGCTACGGGCCAGACCACGAAGCGTGTCGCCAAACATGTTAAGAATAGTGACGGGCTCACCCCCCAGCTGGAAACCGGGGTTATTGGTATCAAACACCCAGACATCGGCACGACCGATACCCGGCGTGGTCAACCGGGGGTCAAAGGGGACGTTCTGCCCACGGTGGGCCGCCGTAATGAAGGCCCACTTGTCGCCCGCGCCCGCGAATACGATATCCCGTGGCTCATCGCCCACCAGCAGGGTATTGCTGACACGCGCCGGAGAACCGGAAACATCCACGATACTGACGCTGTCGGAGAGGTGGTTCACCACCCACAATTCGCCGTCGTCACGCAGGGCGACGGATACCGGCTCCATCCCCACGGGGATGGTTTCCACTGCAGTGGGAGTGTTCCCGGAAACGTCAAAGACCTGGACGGTGTTGTCCGGCGTATTCACGACATAGAGGCGATTGCCGTCAGAGGACAACGCCATGGGCCGGACATGACCGGACTCGAAGGTGACGAAGTCGCCCGCCTCTGGCATCGGCTCGTCGTCTCCACCGGGATGATCCGGGGTGTCCGGATCGTCGGGATTATCCGGATTTTCGGGGTTGTCCGGATTGGCGCCCGAGCCCTCCAGAAGAATGCTGCCCAGCTCCGCGCTTTCAAAGAAACTGGACGCATTGATGGCGAACTGAAGGTAGATCTGTCCCTCACCGGAGACCACATTGCCCAGATCGACGGTCACTGTCCCGGAACCGCTGTTGACGGTCTGGACGGCCTGAAAAGTGCTGCCGTTGGTGGACACGGAAGCAGTCAGTGCCTCGCCATTATCGAACCGCGAGATGTCACGGTAGAAGGACAGGGTCAGATCACGGGCGCCATCGATGGCAATCGGGCCGGTGCGAACGCCGGTTGCAGTGGAACCGCCCCCGCGCATGCTGATGGAGCCGGAGCCTGAATAGACCCGCCCCCGGGAATCGAAGGCACCCAGCCCGCTGGTGAAATTCTCCTCGAACAGAACCGCGGCTGGAGCATTGGCGGCGGCCAGCGCCAGAGCCAGGCCCGATATGCAGAAACCGCAGGCCGAGGCCCGTCCCCTGAGAAACGGTCGTCTTGTTTTATTATCCATTGGAACTCTCCATTGAACTCTCCCTGAAAGACTGCACAGAACTCCGTGTGCGGCCCTCTTTGCGTTAAGCATTGTCCATACTGCCCCGGGGCGTCTGATAGCCGCCCTGACTGGAACCCTCAGGATACTCGCCGCGCGGCACCCGGCATTTGTGCGGAATGATAATTCAGCGCCATCTGAGTATCTGGTCACGGGGGCATGACCTCACTTCCACCGAATAAGGGGTAGGATAAGCGTATGGCTGACAGGCGCTCTGGATGGATGCGGGACGGTCGGCTCCAGAGGCTTTTGGCTGCGATCCAACCCAGGGAGGGATGCCCATGCAACGATTGGCCAATCAACTGCCGGCACACCTGTATCTTTGGGACAACCGGGTTCTTTATGCCGGGCCGGCCCTGGATGCCCGATACCGGTGCTATGGCAGTGCGACCCTGCTGATCGCCCCCGAGGGTGAACTCAGGCTCCACCGCCAGCTCCACGCAGACGAGTCCCTGATATGCCGTTGCTGCGTCGTCCGTCCGGGCGCGCCGGTCTTCCTGGCCAGTGGCGGCCCGTCGCTGCTGGCATTGTTCCTGGACCCGTTTCTCCATGACCTGAGGGCGCTGGCGGACTCCGCCCGCCAGGAAACACGGGGCATTCTCTGGTCCCTTGACGGCGAACACCAGATGATCGCCTTCGCTCGCCAGGTGCTTGCCCGACACCCCGCTTGCCGGGTTGTGCAGAGCGAGCTGGCCGGCCTTGGCCTGCCCGACAGGGCCCGTCTGGATCCTGAGAAGGTGGATGCCCGTGTGGTCCGCGCCGTTGGCATGATTCGCAGCGCCCGGACCCGGAACATCACCACGGAGGACCTGGCGGCGGAGGTCAATCTTTCCGTCCCCCGGGTTATCCAGCTGTTCCGCCAGTATCTTGGAGTTTCAGCGGGCAAATACCGGCAGTGGCACCGGCTTCATGCCACCACTCTGGCCATTGCCAGGGGCCATACCTTCACCCAGGCGTCGGTGGCGTCCGGCTTTTCCGATCTCGCCCACTTCTCCAACACCTTCCACAGCATGATGGGCATCATGCCCTCCCGCCTGTTACGCTCGGGCGGTGGTGTGCATTTCCATATTGACCGCGAGCTGGCCAGTCACGGATTCAGCAGCTTGTCGGGAATCAATAGCGCAACTTCGCCAATGTGCTAGTTTTCTCTGTATGTAACAACCACTGTGCGAACCGCCAAAAAGGAGCGTAACCATATGCTGAGCCATATGATTCTGAGCGTGGATTATTCAGATGGCTGGGAACAGGCAGTCAAGCAGTTGCCCGCTCTGCTTATTCGACTCCAGGTCAGAAAACTGACCCTGACCTATGTCATAGAAACCCACAGGCGTCGCCATGTGGAAGACAGTGACGAAGCCGTTGAAAGAAAACTGAAGGACATGGCCCGGCAGCTGGCCGAAGAATGGGAAGTAGAGACAGACTTCGAGCTTCGCCATGGCTTTGTGGCCTCGCGGATCGTTGAGCTGGCACGTCATCATGAGGCGGACGGAATTATCTGCTGTAACACCCACCATTCCGCAGGCCGGGAACTGTTCATGGGCAACAACGCCATGAACCTGGCCCGTATGACCAGGCTGCCGTTGCTGGTATTGCCGGTGGATGGCCGGCCTTCCTTTACCCAGTCACCGGTCTATCTGGCCACCGATGGCTCTGACTGCGCCGAGCGGGCATCCGCCCTCTTCCACAAGCTGGTTGAAGATGGCACCGAGGGCCGGGTGATCTGGGTTCGCCCGGAAGATGCGCCCAGTGAAGCCGACAAGGTGGATGAGATGGTGCACACCATAGCCAATCGGAAGGTCAACGTGCATGCGACCATTCCCAGGGGCAGACCCGCGCAGGAGCTGCTGCACCTGATTCAGGAGGGCCAGCCCGCACTGACTCTGATCGGCAAGCGGGGCACCACTCCCATTACGGAAATCGCCCTGGGCCACACCGCTGAAACCGTGGTTCGGGAAAGCCACCAGCCGGTACTGCTAATGCCCTGAACCAGGGGTCCCGTCTGGCCGATTCAGCTGTTGTACAAGGCGTCGGTGCGGGCCGCCATGATGAAATCGTTACGGTGCAGGCCATGGATCTTGTGGGTCCACCACCGCACCGTAGCCTTCCCGAATTCCAGCAAAATGGCCGGGTGGTGGCCCTCTTCCTCGGCCAGATCCGCCACCCGATTGGTAAAAACAAGAGCCTCGACGAAGTTCCGGAAGCGGAACACACGCTGTAACTGTTTTATCCCCGCCTCATCGACAATATCCCAGTCCGGCAGCTGCATCATGAAAATATCCTGCTCTTCCGCCGCCACTGCCGGTGCTCCTGAACGGCAGGCCTCACAGGATTGCTGAGCAAGTGGGGTCATGATTTCCTCCCTGTCTGGTGTCCTCCGCTTTCAGTGTAGACGGGGCCTTCTGGAATGAGTCAATAAAGTCGGTTGAAATCCGGCGCCGTTCCAAATACTGTATATATAAACAGTATCAGGACCGGACCATGAGTGATCTGCTGAATTCCCTGCTCAGGGAAGCCCGTCTCTGGCAGGGCCATCGACAACACGCCATCAGCCATTCCCCGGAACCCACGGGGTTCCCGATGCTGGACGGGCAACTGGGCGGCCTTGGCTGGCCCCGGGGCGCTCTGAGCGAATGCCTGCTGGAGGCCGCCGGCATTGGCGAGTTGCAACTGGTGCTACCACTGGTAAGGCGGCTGACCCATACCCAGCGTACGGTCTTCTGGGTCAACCCCCCTTTCATTCCCTACGCCCCGGCCCTGGCCCGGGAAGGTGTCAATCTGGATCAACTGGTGGTGATTGAAACCGAATCTCCCCAGGATACGCTCTGGACCCTGGAGAACTGCCTGCGTTCGCCTGTCACCGGCCTGGTCATGGCCTGGCCGGAGCGGCTGGCAAGCCGGGATATTCGACGACTGCAACTGGCGGCCGAAGCCGGCCAGAGTACCTGCATACTGTTCCGGCACCGGCACGAGGCCAACCAGAGTTCCCCGGCGGCCCTGCGTCTGGAACTGGTGCCCGGGAGCGATCTGTCCATTCAGGTGAACATCCTCAAACGCCGTGGCGGCTGGCCCGGACAGAACTGCATTCTGCCCATGGAAACCCGGGCCGGTCAGGCCGGTGGGGACCCCTCTGCCCGCATCCTCCAGGGCCCCTGGCCTGATCCCCGGTCCTAGGACTCATCATGCTCTGGCTGTACCTGCATTTTCACCACCTGCTGCTGGATCATATCGCCCGTTCCCGGGAGGACCAGGCGCCCCTTGCCATCATTTCCGAGCCTTCCCGCCGGGTACTGCAGGCCTGCCCCCGGGCCATGCATCAGGGAATCAGGCCCGGAATCCCCCTGAAGACAGCCCTTAACCTGGCCCCGGAACTGGTCATGGTGCAGGCGGACGACGAGCAGCAAAAACGCATTCTGGAGCAGCAGGCCCAGTGGCTCTACCGTTACATGGATCGTATTACCCTGTACCCCCCGGATGGCCTTCTGGCGGAAGCCGGCAGTCTGCGGCGGCTTTACGGCGGCCTGCCGCAGCTGCGGGAACAGCTTACCCGGGCGCTGGAGGAACGGTGCCTGAACACCACCATCACCACCGGATCAACACCCATGGCCGCACGATTACTGGCCAGGGCCGGCATGCCGATTTTTACCGGAGAACAGCAGTTATTGAAGGAACACCTGGAGCAGCTACCCCTGGAGCACGCCGGCTTCGAACCGGCAACCGTTCAGCGGCTGGTCCGCCTGGGGTTAAGCCGGTTAGGCGAAGTCGCTGCCCTGCCTGCGGCTGAACTGGCACGGCGGCTGGCACCGGAAACCCTGGTGCACCTCCAGAAGGTGCAGGGACAGCGACCGGATCCCCAGTCCTGCTGGCAGCCACCCCGCCACTTTCACCAGCAGGCGGATTTCGGCCTGGCCGTGGAAAAAACCCAGGGATTGCTGTTTGCGCTACGGCGGATACTGGTGGAGCTGGAAAACGACCTGCTCCACCGGCAGCAGGACACCGACAGTCTGGTGCTGATCCTCCGTCACCACCAGCAGGCTCCCACCCGTATGCGGATACGTACCACCGGGCCGGAACATCGGGCGGAAGCGTTTCTGAACCTGCTGCGGATAAGACTTGAACAACAGCCTCTGGTTGCTCCGGTGGAATCCCTTGAACTGACGGTCACCCGCTTTCTGGAACGGCATACGCCAGCCGATGGTGACCTTCTGGGCGACGGTGTCGATCAGGAGGAAGCCTGGCACACCCTGGTCAGCCGATTGCAGGCCCGTCTGGGCGAGCAGACCATCAGGCATCTGGCCCCGGCAGCGGACCACCGGCCCGAGCGTGCCTGGAATGCCCGGGAAATCCGGGACCGCTCCCGGAGCACCAGGGAAGCCGACGTGGAACACCTGCCGCTGAGGCCCCTGTGGCTGATGCGTCAACCACAACCACTGAGAGTGGTACCGGATACCTGGTTTGCCGGCCCGGAGCGGATCAGCGGCGGCTGGTGGGACGGAGAAAAGGTTCTGCGGGACTATTACATTGCCCGGCTGCCCGAAGGCCAGCTGGCCTGGGTGTACCGTGACTGCCACGATGGCTGGTTTGTCCACGGCTGGTTCGGATAGTCCTCCATGAGCTATGCCGAGCTGCACTGTTTCAGCAATTTCACCTTTCTCACCGGTGCCTCACATCCCCATGAGCTGGCGGAGCAGGCCATGGCTCTGGGCTACCGGGCGCTCGCCATTACCGATGCCTGCTCCGTGGCCGGCATTCCCCGTGCCTGGCAGGCACTGAAGGACAGCCCCGTTGCATTGATTACCGGCAGCTTTTTTGAACTGGAAGCCGATCCGGCAACCCGTGCTGTGCCTTCCGTGCCGACGCGAATCATATTGCTGGCCCGGACGCTCACAGGCTACGGCCAAGTCTGCCAGCTCATAACCACCGGGCGCCGGCGGGCCCCCAAGGGCAGCTACCAGCTGTTCATGGAAGACCTGGAAACACACCAGCTGGATGATTGCCTTTGTCTCTGGCTGCCGCCAGCCGTGGAGCAGTCGGACTTCACCGGGGCCCTGTCCCGGGGCGAGTGGTTGCTGCGGCGGTTCGACGGACGCTTATGGCTGGCCGCCAGCCGGTCCCTGGAGTCTGACGAGGAGCAACGACTCCACCGGATACGGGCCCTGGCGGCCCAGCTGGTATGCCCGATAGTGGCCACTGGTGATGTCCACATGCACAGCCGCCAGAGGCAGCCGCTGCAGGACGTGCTCACCACCATCCGTCACCGGACCACACTGGACGCCGCTGGTCACCATCTTTTCCAGAACGGAGAGCGCTACCTGAGACCGTTACCCGTGCTGGAACGTCTGTTTCCCGAGACATGGCGTCGGGAAACCCTGGTGATTGCCAGCCAGTGCAGCTTCCGCCCGGGGGAACTTCGCTACGAATACCCCGCCGACCTGCTACCCCCCGGCAAGACACCGGCCGGATGGCTGCTGGAGCTGACCCGGGAAGGTGAGCAGCAACGCTTCCCGGCAGGCACGCCCCTGCCCGTCCAGGCACTCATACGCAAGGAGCTGGCCCTGATCAGCGAGATGCGCTATGAACATTATTTTCTCACCCTCTACGACATTGTCCGCTTTGCCCGGGAGCAGGGAATCCTCTGCCAGGGCCGGGGTTCTGCCGCCAACTCCGCCGTCTGCTACTGTCTGGGCATTACCGAAGTGGATCCACGCCAGGTGGAACTGCTGTTTGAGCGTTTTATCTCCAAGGACCGCAATGAACCACCGGACATCGACGTGGACTTTGAACACGAGCGCCGCGAGGAAGTCATCCAGTACATCTACCAGCGCTATGGCCGTGAGCGGGCCGCCCTGGCGGCTACCGTGATCCGCTATCGTCCCCGCAGCGCCATCCGGGACGTGGGCAAGGCCCTGGGGTTTGACCCGAACCTGGTGGAGCAATTGCTCAATGGCATCGACTGGCGTGACCGGGAGACGGACTGGCGCAATCAGATTCTCGACAAGGGCCTGACCAGGCATCCCCGGGTTGCCAACCAGTTCTTCACCCTGGTCAACATGCTGCTGGGCTTTCCACGGCACCTGTCCCAGCATGTGGGAGGCTTTGTCATCAGCTCGGGACCTCTGTCCAGGCTGGTGCCCACGGAAAATGCCGCCATGGAAGACCGCACCGTGATTCAGTGGGACAAGGAAGACCTGGAAAGCCTCGGTCTGATGAAAGTGGATGTGCTGGCCCTGGGCATGCTGACCGCCATCCGCAAGGCCCTGGCCCTGATCAGCGACCGGAAAGGACAGCCATTCACCATGCAGGACGTTCCCCGTGAAGACAAAGCCACCTATGCCATGCTTCAGAAGGGAGACAGTGTCGGCGTCTTCCAGGTGGAATCCCGGGCCCAGATCAACATGCTGCCCCGTCTCAAGCCTGAGAAGTACTACGACCTGGTGATCGAGGTGGCCATTGTCCGCCCCGGACCCATCCAGGGGGACATGGTGCATCCCTACCTGCGACGCAAGCATGGTCTGGAAGAGGTTACCTACCCGAACGAGGAGGTCCGTGGTGTTCTGGAACGGACCCTGGGTGTGCCCATTTTCCAGGAGCAGGTGATCAAGCTGGCCATGGTCGCCGCCGGCTTCTCCGCCGGCGAGGCCGATCAGTTACGCCGGGCCATGGCCGCATGGAAGTCCCATGGGGACCTGACTCCGTTCCGGGACAAGCTGATCAGCGGTATGCTCGAGCGTGGCCACGATGAGGATTTTGCCGAGCGCCTCTATCAGCAGATCTGCGGTTTCGGCGGCTATGGCTTCCCGGAATCCCACGCCGCCAGCTTCGCCCTGCTGGTGTATGTATCCGCCTGGATCAAACGACACCACCCGGCCGCTTTTTTCTGCGCCTTGCTCAACAGCCAGCCCATGGGCTTCTACTCGCCATCCCAGCTGGTTCAGGACGCCAGGCGCCATGGTGTCATGCTGCTGCCCGCCGATGTGAATCACAGTCACTGGGACTACACACTGGAGGGACCCGAGCAATGCCTTCGGGTTGGCCTGCGGCAGATCCGGGGCCTGAGCCAGAGGAGTGCCGAGGTGTTGTGTCAGCAAAGGCCTTCCACCGGCTACCGCAGCGTTCAGGAACTTCGGCAGCGCACAGCCCTGCCCCAGAGGGATCTCGAACTGCTGGCCGGCGGCAACGCCCTGGAGGCCGTCAGCGGTCATCGACATCAGAGTTACTGGCAGCTGCTGGGTCATGAGTCGGAGGCTGCTCTCTGGGTATCCGAGAACCGCGAAGACCAGGATTATGGTGCGGACGACAGCACAGTCAGACTGCCGGCCCCATCTGAAGGTCAGAATATCCTGGCGGACTATGCCAGCCAGGGGCTGAGTCTGCAGAGACACCCCATGGCCCTGTTACGGGAGCAGGGTCATTTGCGCCACTGCCTCAATGCCCGGCAGCTCAGGACCACGGAGTCCAATCGTCCGGTTCAGGTAGCGGGCCTGGTCACCGGCCGTCAGCGCCCCGGAACCGCTTCCGGTGTTACCTTCGTCACCCTGGAAGACGAGTTCGGCAACATCAATGTGGTGGTCTGGCTCAACACCGCCCGGCAGCAACGCAAGCCTTTGCTGACTTCCCGTTTACTGCATGTAAAAGGCATTGTGGAACGGGAGGGGGATATTGTGCATGTCATGGCGGGTAAATTGACGGACCTCAGCCACCTTATTCAGACCCTGCCTGTAGCTTCTCGGGATTTTCAGTAGTTTCTTGGCTAACCGATGTTGTTATTCTAGCTTGCGGAGTTTGGTTGGTTATTGTCCGACGTAGCCTGCGGGGCTTGGTGCAGGACCACCCGCACCACCGGACCAGCCCCCGTGCGCCCACCGGCCCAGTTATTCACAATCTAAGAGGTCAAAAACGAAAAAACCCCGAAAGACTCAATGTCTTTCGGGGCTTTCAAACTACCCAGTCAGAAAAATCAGCTCAGAAGCTTGATCATCACACCGGCAGCCACCGCAGAACCGATAACGCCGGCCACGTTCGGGCCCATGGCGTGCATCAGCAGGAAGTTCTGCGGATTGGCCTCAAGGCCTACCTTGTTGGAGACCCGCGCCGCCATCGGTACGGCGGATACACCGGCCGAACCAATCAGCGGGTTGATGGGCTCCTTGACGAAGGCGTTCATCAGCTTGGCCATCAGAACACCGGTGGCGGTGCCTACGCCAAAGGCAACGATACCCAGCGCCAGGATACCCAGGGTCTGGCCATCCAGGAACTTGTCCGCCATCAGCTTGGAGCCAACGGACAGCCCCAGGAAGATGGTGACAATATTGATCAGGGCGTTCTGTGCTGTGTTGCTCAGACGCTCTACAACACCACATTCCCTCATCAGGTTACCAAAAGTGAACATGCCCAGCAGCGGCGCTGCATCAGGCAGGAACAGTGCCACGGAGATCAGAACCACGATCGGGAAGATGATCTTCTCTTTCTTACTGACCGGACGCAGCTGGCTCATCTTGATGGCCCGCTCCTTCTGGGTGGTCAGGGCTCTCATGATGGGCGGCTGAATCATCGGCACCAGGGCCATGTAGGCATAGGCCGAGACCGCAATGGCACCCAGCAAGTGAGGCGCCAGAACACTGGACACGTAGATCGATGTAGGCCCGTCCGCGCCACCAATGATACCAATGGCAGCCGCCTCCAGGATGGTGAAATCCAGAATACCGAGCCAGTCCAGCAAAGCTGCCCCAATCACGGTACCGAAGATGCCGAACTGGGCGGCTGCGCCCAGCAGCAGCGTCTTGGGGTTCGCCAGCAAGGGTCCGAAGTCGGTCATGGCGCCCACACCCATAAAGATCAGCAGCGGTCCAATGGTGCTGCCAATGATCACCAGGTAGAAGTTATAGAGCATGCCATTGCCGTAACCGAAGTCCTGGGCCATGGCATTGGCCATGCTCACGCTGGTGTAGTCAGCATCCTTGTAGGCTACTTTGAACGCTTCCTTCACTTCTGGAGTAACCGCTTGACCGGCCTGGTAGGCCACGTCCAGCGCGCCCGCCAGCGCTGCCAACACTTGGGGCTTGGCAAAGTGGATAGCATTTTCCGCCGCAGACAGGGCCAGCCCGGCCTCCGGAATGTTCGCCAGAACGCCACCGAAGCCGATCGGCACCAGCAGCAATGGCTCAAAGCCCTTGCGGATTGCAAGGTACAGCAGACCCAGGCAGATGAAGATCATCACCACCTGGCCAATCTCGATATTGAACAGGCCACTGCCTGTCCATAATGTCATTAGTTTATCCATGGAATGCTGGCCCTTATGCGATTGTCAGCATTTCGTCGTCAGGAGACACGGCGTCACCGACCTTGATGAAGACCTCACCGATGGTACCGCCCCTGGGCGCCCGCACTTCGGTTTCCATCTTCATGGCCTCGAGGATGATCATGACATCACCTTCCTCGACCTGGTCGCCCGGGGATACCAGTACCTTGAAGATATTGCCACCCAGCGGAGCCAGGACGGCCTCGCCTTCACCCGGGGCGGGTGCGGCCGGCGGTGTGGTGGTTGCGGCCGCTGTGGGTCCGGAAGCACCGCCCTTACCTTCGATCTGACTGATCTCGCCACCTTCGGAGACAGCGACCACGTAGTCCTTGCCGTTAACTGTGACGGTATAGGTTTCCGGGCCACCGGCTTTCTTCGCCGGGGCAGAGGCCGCCGCAGCATCTTCTGCCGTCGGTACCGGCTCGAACGCGTCCGGATTGCCCCGATTCTCCAGGAACTTGAGGCCGATCTGCGGGAACAGGGCGTAGGTCAGAACGTCGTCCACCTCGTTTTCCGCAAGCTTGAAGTTCTTTTCCTCGGCCAGCTGCCTCAGTTCCTTCGTCAACTTATCCATCTCCGGCTCGATCAGGTCGGCCGGGCGACAGGTAACGGGCTCCTTGCCGTCCAGGACACGCTCCTGCAGTTCCTTGTTGAACGGAGCCGGCGCTGCGCCGTATTCGCCCTTGAGGATCGCAGCGGTTTCCTTGGAGATCGACTTGTAGCGCTCCCCGGTCAGTACGTTCAGTACCGCCTGGGTACCCACGATCTGGGACGTGGGAGTTACCAGCGGGATGAAGCCCAGGTCCTCACGAACCTTGGGAATTTCCGCCAGCACCTCATCGAACTTGTCGGAGGCATTCTGCTCGCGGAGCTGGTTTTCCATATTGGTCAACATACCGCCCGGCACCTGGGCAATCAGGATACGTGAGTCGGTCCCACGCAGACTGCCTTCGAACTTCGCGTACTTCTTCCGTACCTGACGGAAGTAGCTGGCGATTTCCTCCAGCAGTTCCAGATCCAGACCCGTATCCCGCTCGGTCCCTTCAAGAATCGCCACGACCGCCTCGGTGGGGCTGTGGCCGTATGTCATGGACATGGAGGAGATGGCGGTATCCACGTTATCTATACCCGCTTCAGCCGCCTTCAGTGCGGTGGCGGTCGACATGCCCGTCGTGGCGTGGCACTGCATGTGAATGGGTACATCCAGCTCTTTCTTGAGGCGGGTGACCAGCTCATAGGCTACGTACGGCTTGAGAATGCCGGCCATATCCTTGATAGCGATGGAGTCTGCGCCCATGTCGGCGACTTCTTTTGCCAGGTCTACCCACATGTCAATGGTGTGCACCGGACTGGTGGTGTAGGCAATGGTACCCTGGGCGTGCTTACCGGTCTTGCGAACAGCCTTGATGGCGCGATCCATGTTACGGGGATCGTTCATGGCGTCGAAAATCCGGAATACGTCGACACCGCTCTCAGCGGCACGTTCACAGAAACGATCCACTACATCGTCAGCGTAATGACGGTAACCCAGCAGATTCTGGCCCCGGAGCAGCATCTGCTGCTGTGTGTTGGGCATGGCTTTCTTCAGTTCGCGGATCCGCTCCCACGGATCTTCGCCCAGGTAGCGGATACAGGCGTCAAAAGTCGCCCCACCCCAGGACTCCACAGACCAGAAGCCGACTTTGTCGAGCTTCTCGGCAATGGGCAGCATGTCGTCGAGGCGCATGCGAGTCGCCAGCAGGGACTGGTGGGCATCCCGCAGGATAACGTCCGTAATCCCCAGCGGTTTCTTGGTGTCAGTCATCGTGTCAGCCTTCTGTTAAAAGGTTCTAATATTCTGCGCCGGTCACTTCTTGTGGCGGGACCGGTATTGGGCAATGGCTTTCTTGATTGCTTCCGCCGTATCGGGATCAACCTTGGCGGGCGCAGACGATTTGGCACGTGGCGTCCTCGCCGGTGTAGCCGGCTCGGGCGGCGCGAATCGGCCAATGATTTTGGACATGATTCCGGTTGCGAATACCAAAATAATCAGGAATACGAACACGAAACCCATGCCTGCGATCATCAGGTCGATCGCCTGAGACATCAGCTCACTCATAACATGTGCTACCTGTGTTGAATTAAATGATTATTCCCATCGAAAGGCCTTTCGTGGGGCGCTGTCACCACAATGAAAACCATTTCCATAGGCAAAAATCCTGCGTAATTTACCGTTTTATTCGTAGGGAGGCAACTAACTCACCCCCTGTAAAGCCGCATTTATTCAGCATTTCACAAAATTCAATCGGCAAAACCACGTATCAGTCTTACACGTTTGCAAAAGCCAGCAAAGGCCTGGCTATGCCATTCTCACCCGGAACTTGCGACCCTTGATACGGCCGGCCTCCAGCCTTTTGAGCGCCTTCGCAGCAACCCCAGAGTCCACCGCCACGAAGCTCTGGAAGTCCTGGATTGCTATCTTGCCGACCACACCAGCGGGCAGCCCTGCCTCACCGGTCAAGGCACCCAGGATATCGCCCGGACGAACCTTTTCCTTCCGTCCCCCAGCAATACACAGCGTAACCCGGGGCGGACTGAACGGTGCCGGCGGAACGGCCAGAAGAGCTGAACCGGGCAGAGGCTCGACAGCCTCACCCCTGACCTGCTCCAGTTTCGTGATTTTATAGGCCTTTGGCGGGGTGAAGAAAGTCACTGCAAGACCCTCCCGCCCTGCCCGGCCCGTCCGGCCGATTCGGTGGGTATGGGTTTCGGGGGAACGAGCCGGTTCAAGATTCACCACCAGTGGCAGGTCGTCGATATCCAGGCCACGGGCGGCGACATCGGTCGCCACAAGAACCGAGCAGCTCTGATTGGCGAACCTTGTCAGCACCAGATCCCGGTCGCGCTGCTCCATATCGCCATGAAGAGCCAGTGCGCTGAACCCCTTCTCCACCAGTGACGATGCCACAAGGTCGCATTCCTGCCGCGTCCCACAGAACACCAGGCAACTTTCCGGCTGCTCCTGGGAGAGCAGGCCCACGAGAGCCTGTCGCTCCTCGCCAGGCGCCACTTCATAGAAGACTTCCCTGATCGCCGGGGCCGGTTCCTCATCCCGGGTAACGGTGATGGTGACGGGATCCCGCTGATACTGACTGCTGAGGCGCCGGATCTGGTCAGGCCAGGTCGCGGAAAACAGCAGGGTCTGGCGACGTGGCGGGCACCGGGAAAGAATGAAGTCCATGGACTCCTGAAACCCCATATCCAGCATCCGGTCTGCCTCGTCAAGCACCAGCATCTTCAGGTCCTCCAGGGTCAGGGTCTCCTTATTAAGATGATCCTGGATCCTGCCGGGCGTGCCCACAATAAGATGGGCACCGTGACTCAGGGAGCCGATCTGGGGCCCTATCGGAACGCCTCCACAAAGGGTAAGAATTTTCACGTTGGATTGCGCCCGGGCCAGGTCCCTCAACGCGCGGGCAACCTGGTCGGCCAGCTCCCGGGTGGGACATAGCACCAGACCCTGCACCGAGAACCGCTTCACCTCCAGCTTTTCTACCATTCCGATACCGAAAGCCGCTGTCTTACCGGAGCCAGTGCGAGCCATGGCAATCACATCGCGCCCCTCGAGAACGGCGGGGATCGCCGCCTCCTGAACCGGGGTCGGGGTATCGAAGCCCAGCATCTTCAGGTTACGGAGCATGGCGCTGGACAGGCCAGGAATGTTGAATTCGGTCATGGGGGAAAATCCGGAGCGGAATGGCGGTTATGGCGAAGGCCCTGAGGCGTTTATACTACCGGAAATCCGACCTCAATTCCGAACCGTTAGTGGGAACGACCATGCCATCACTCCAGGATCAGCTGCTCAAGGCCGGCCTTGCGGACGAAAAGAAACTCAAGGCCCACCAGAAAGAGAAGAAGAAGCAGCGCAAGCAGCAGCCCAAAGGGGCAGTGCAGACCGACGAAGCCAAGCTCCGGGCCCAGGAGGCCCGGGAGGAAAAGGCCGAGCGGGACCGCCAGCTCAACCAGCAACGGAACGAGGAGGCCCGCCGCAAGGCCATTGCCGCCCAGATTCGCCAGCTGGTGGACACCAACCGCCTGAACCGGAGCCGTTGCGAGATGGACTACCAGTTCGTCCACGGCAAGAAGATCAAGAAGATCCTGGTGGACCAGACCATGACTGACCAGCTCTCACGGGGCCGGCTGGCGGTTGTGTTCGTAAATGACAACTATGAGGTCGTGCCGGAAGCGGTGGCCCGGAAGATCATGGAGCGGGACGCCGAGGCCGTGGTGGTGTTGCATGAACGGAGTCAGCAGGCGGACCGGGATGAAGAGGATCCCTATGCGGGGTATGAGATTCCGGATGATTTGATGTGGTGAACAGAGTGCGGCATTAAAGCTTCGTTAAAAAAAAGGGGGTGCCGAAGCACCCCCTTTTTCAACGAGGCTCTGCCTTAGTCGGCAGTGCCAACTGAGGGACAGGCCGGAAGACCCGTGCGGTCGGGCGAGGTATACTCACAGCCGTAGTTCTCCGCAGCCACTACCGCGGGATCAAGCACGACATCACCCGCCGGCTTCGCGCCACCGTTGACCCAGGTCAGCCAGTCGACAAGCGCTGTCTGGGTTTCCACGGGAGAAAAACCGCAGTGTGACGCGTCACGGATGGCCCGCTGCACCAGCAGATCCGCATTTCCGTTCTCCATCGCCCGCTCGCGGTAGAGTTGCTGATGCTTGAACGGCACGTAGAAGTCGCCCAGTGTGTGCAGGGTAAGAACCGGGACATCAAACTCGCCATTCACCAGCGGCAGCCAGCGAACACCATCGGTTCTCAAGGCGTTGGCCTTGGGATCCGCACTTTGCCGGGGAACCTGCTCGTTGAACGCCAGCTCAGCGGCGGTAGGCTCGTCCGCAGTGGTCCAGCGATAGACCTTGCCCTCGTTACCATAGTTCTCAAGACCAAGGATACCGTTGATGGTGCCGTCCCGGCCGCCGGTGCCCATGACGATGTCATTGTAGAAGGTCGCAAAACCCTGCTCAAAGATCGGACGATCGCCACCACTGAGGATCTCGGCCGCGGCCATGAGGCGCTCGCCATTGATATTCGCAGGTGAACTCCAATCCGGCGTTCCGTCCTCTTCCAGATTAAAAAGGTTTTGGATGATAGGTCCGGATGTGGCGATAAATGGACCTGCGAAAGTACCGATCAGTTCATCAAATTCACTGTGTGGCAGGTAGCCGTAGCCGGCAAAGGCCTGGGCGAGGCGAGTGTAATCCCCCAGCCACTGGAACTGATACTGCTCAGCCTGACAGAAAGGTGCCGCGCCCTCATAGGCGACAGGGTAATTGGTGCGTTCCATATTCTCACGATCAACGGCGGCCGCGGCCGTGTGCCCACCCATCGAGTAACCCGAAATAAGGAACTGAGTTGGGGCGTCGTACTGGACACTCCAGTCTTGCTCAAGATAGGTCATCATCTCGTTAGCAAGCTTGTTGGTGTCCTCAATTGCGGCCCTGACGTCGTAGTAATTGGCAGAGTAGGACGAGGCTGCCCAGGCGTAGCCGGCTGCCAGAACAGTTTCACGCCAAGCGTCCCCCGGGACAGTAACCGGAAGCGTTGAGCCGGTACCGGCATAACCATGGGTGTACATTACAACGCCACCATTCCAATCTGTTGGGAATTCAACAGAGTAAACAGCGGGCCCTCTATCGCCCTCGTAAGTACCGTAATAGGCAGCACTGGCATTGGCAGAAGCGGTGAACGAAATGTCAGCGGCGGGAGTAAAGGTGCGCTCGCTGTGCTCCCGGGTAAGATTCGGATCCGCGGTGACAGGGCCATTGTCGTCACTGTCACTGCCACATCCGGTCAACAGGAAAGTGCTCAGTGTGGCTGTGGTGACAGCCCACGTCAGTTTGTTCTTGATCAAGGTAAACCTCCAGCATGCATTTATTATTGTAAGCTGACAAAGAATTCCGCTAGGCGGAATATCATTTTGTACAACCTTGCAGTATTAAAGAGCAAGAGCTGTGATTCTGCTAATACCTGAGTATCTCCTATTTAGTAAAAATTGCGTTTCGAGTATTTTTTTGCAAATTTTGTCCATTGACCCAAAAAGAACACGTCAGCCGGAAGGCACTGCACGAAGCGTTTATTCGAACTGGCGTGGCTGGGAGGATATACGGGCCGGCGGCCTTTCCCTCTCGGCCTCCGTCGTTGCACGACAGCTTTCCTACGCACACGTCGTGTGCTCCGGTCGAACCTCTATCGGTTCAAATCCTCCCAATGCACAAAGCAGAACGCCTCAGCAGGAGGGGTGCTCCAGACTGAGGCGTTCTGTTTGATATGGCGCGGCTGGGAGGATTAGGCGGGCCTTCGGCCCTTCCCTTCGGGTCGTCGTCGCTTTGCGCACTACGGTCGAACCTCTATCGGTTCGAATCCCGTCAGACTCCGAGGTATACAAACAAAAAACCCCGCACGAGGCGGGGTCTTTTGTTTGATATGGCGCGGCTGGGAGGATTCGAACCTCCGACCGCCTGGTTCGTAGCCAGGTACTCTATCCAGCTGAGCTACAGCCGCGTAAAACTCTTAAAATTTGCGTCGAACTTTCGACCGCCTGGTTCGTGGCCAGGTGCTTTATCCAGCCGGCCGGCGCTCCGGGGAGCTACAGCCACGTAAAGCTTCTAAATCGAACCTCTTCCGGTTCAAATCCCATCGTACTCCAGAGTTTAACGCGTTCTCCGGGTTCACGATGAAATCGTGCAATAAGTGGCGCGGCTGGGAGGATTACTCAGGCCTTCGGCCTTCGCCCCTTCGGGGTCGTCGTCGCTTTCCGCCGACGTTCCTCCGTGCGTTGCGCGCACTGCGGTCGAACCTCTTCCGGTTCGAATCCCATCGTACTCCAGAGTTTAACGCGTTCTCCGGGTTCACGATGAAATCGTGCAATAAGTGGCGCGGCTGGGAGGATTCGAACCTCCGACCGCCTGGTTCGTAGCCAGGTACTCTATCCAGCTGAGCTACAGCCGCGCATCAAACTTTTTACTCTTGGTCGGGTTCCCGACCGCCTGGTTCGTAGCCAGGTACTTTATCCAGCCGGCCGGCGCTCCGGGGAGCTATAGCCGCGCATCAGACTTTTACTCTCGGTTGAATGCCACCCCAACCTGCTGTCATTCTTTCTTCGTATAACAGGAAGAAAGATGGCGGAGAGGGAGGGATTCGAACCCTCGATACGCGCAATGCGTATGGCTCCTTAGCAGGGAGCTGGTTTCAGCCACTCACCCACCTCTCCGGGACAACGGCGCGTATACTACCATAATTTTTCTGTTTTCATAGGGTTGACAGCGTTTTTTTCTCGCCGGCTTCGCCATCCCTTTTCTATCGTCCGCGCTAAAGCAAAAAACCGTCACAGCCAGCGGACTACGACGGTTTTCATCGTCTGCTTTCGCAGCGTCTGTATCAACGGGCAACCTGACTACTGGTTGCCGGGCTCCGGACCTTCTGGCTCACCCTTTTCGCTTTGGATACGCTGATAGATTTCCTCACGGTGAACGGCCACTTCCTTGGGGGCATTTACACCGATACGTACCTGATTTCCTTTTACACCCAGCACGGTTACGGTGACTTCATCACCAACCATCAGGGTTTCGCCTACTCGGCGGGTCAAGATCAACATGTCCTTTACTCCCTATTCCAGAGCTACCTGTTCCGACTTGAACAATTGGTTATAACTTTTACCGGGATTCAAACAGACCACAAAGTCGAACAATCCCTTGAAGGCAAAAGTGTGACGACTCGATGACCGTTTTGGTTCCCCTGTTATTGGCGAGACCCTGGCGGACCGACCTGTTTATCCGCCGCTATCGGGTCTCTGGCTCGGCTTTATCCAGCTCGAAGGCGCTGTGAAGCGCCCTGACTGCCAGCTCGAGATACTTCTCGTCGATCACCACCGAAATCTTGATTTCCGAGGTGGAGATCATCCGAATATTGATGCCTTCATTGGACAGCGCTTCAAACATGCGGGTGGCCACACCGGCATGGGAACGCATGCCAACCCCGACGATGCTGACCTTCGCGATCTTCGAATCGCCGCTGACCTCCCTCGCACCCAGCTCGTCCGCCAACCGCTCAAGAATTTCGTGGGTCCGCCTGAAGTCGTTGCGATGTACCGTGAAGGTGAAATCCGTGTGGTTGTCGGCTCCCACGTTCTGGACGATCATGTCCACTTCAATGTTTGCATCGCTTACCGGCTTGAGAATACGAAGCGCAATGCCGGGTGTATCAGGGACCCCTGCAATGGTCAGTTTGGCTTCATCTCGATTGAATGCAATTCCGGAAACGACCGGTTGTTCCATGGCGCTTTCATCCTCAAAGGTAATCAGGGTGCCCTCGCCCTCCTCAAAGGAGGATAGCACCCGTAAGGGCACATTGTACTTGCCGGCAAATTCGACGGCGCGGATCTGGAGGACCTTGGACCCGAGGCTCGCCATTTCCAGCATTTCTTCAAATGTGATGCGGTCCAGACGACGGGCGGAGTCCACCACCCGCGGGTCGGTCGTGTAGACCCCGTCCACATCGGTGTAGATCTGGCATTCGTCGGCCTTCAGTGCTGCCGCCAGGGCAACGGCCGTGGTATCCGAACCGCCCCGGCCGAGGGTGGTGATATTGCCGTTGTCATCCACGCCCTGGAAGCCCGCGACCACCACAACCCGACCCTTCTCAAGGTCGCCACGCATATTCTGCTCATCGATCTCACGGATGCGCGCCTTGGTATGGGCACTGTCCGTCAGGATTCGTACCTGGGAGCCGGTGTAGGACCGGGCATCGCAGCCCCGCTTCTGCAGGGCCATGGAGAGCAGCGCAATGGTCACCTGCTCGCCGGTGGAGACGAGCACGTCCATCTCTCTCGGCGCAGGCTCTTCCATGATCTCCCTGGCCAGGCCAATCAGCCGGTTGGTCTCTCCACTCATTGCGGAGACGACAACCACCACGTCATGCCCTTCCCCGCGGAATTTTGACACTTTTTCCGCAACGGCCTCGATCCGACCGGTCGAACCGACGGATGTACCACCAAATTTCTGAACCAGCAGCGCCATGATGTTCCTAACTATCCGGTCAGGGATACAAAGCGGCCCGATGAAATATCGGGCCGCCCCTAAAAAAATCGCGGAATTATAACCCCAGATCATTGCCAAATAACAGTGTTGGCAATCGGGATTCCGTATCGCGATCAGCCTGCGTTGTCTTCCACCCAGGAGGCCACACCTTCCAGTGCCGCCGGCAAAGCTTCCGGGTTGTTGCCGCCCCCCTGGGCCATATCGGGTCGACCACCGCCCTTGCCGTCCACCTGGCTTGCCAGGTGCTTCATCAGGTCACCGGCTTTCACGCGGCCAGTCGCGGACTTGGTTACGCCGGCCACCAGGGTCACCTTGCCATCCTCCACGGTAGCAAGAACCACAACCCCTTCGCCCAGCTTGTTCTTGAGCTGGTCTGCGGTTTCCATGAGTGCCTTCCGGTCAGCACCTTCCAGCTGAGCGGCCACCACCTTCAGACCCCTGACCTCAACTGCCGAGCCCGCCAGGTCGGCGCCGGCAGAACTGGCCAGTCGGCCTTTCAACTGGTCCACTTCCTTTTCCAGAAGACGGTTGCGGTCAATCACCGCCTGTACCTTTTCCACTACTGTGTCACGGCTGCCGCGGACCAGTCCCGCAACCTGGTCCAGGGTATTTTCGGTCTCGCTGACCCAGCGCAGGGCGCCGAAGCCGGTTACCGCCTCAATTCGCCGGACGCCGGCGGAAATGCCACTCTCGGAGGTAATACGGAACAGGCCGATATCGCCGGTGCGAGCAACATGGGTTCCACCGCACAACTCCACTGAATAATGATCAGACCCCATACTGAGCACCCGCACGGAGTCCCCGTATTTTTCTCCGAACAGGGCAATGGCGCCCTTTTCCCTGGCCCCTTCCATATCCATGAGATCGGTCTGGACCGGTGTATTGGCCAGAATCTGTTCATTCACCTGGCGCTCGATCTCCGCAAGCTGCTCCGCGGAAACCGGCTCAAAATGGGAAAAGTCGAACCGCAGCTTGTCCGGATCCACCAGGGAACCCTTCTGGCTGACATGGTCACCGAGCACATTGCGCAGGGCGGCATGCATCAGATGGGTGGCAGAGTGATTTTTCTTGGTGTCCTCGCGACGCTGGTGATCGATACGGGCGTCCACCTCAAGACCGGAAAAGAACTCCCCTTCCACAACCGTTCCGATATGGAGGTGGTTGTCGCCTTCCTTGCGGGTATCGTTCACCTGGAAACGGCCGCCGCTCCAGGTCAGCAGGCCGGTATCCCCCACCTGCCCGCCAGACTCGGCGTAGAAGGGGGTACGCTCCAGCACGATGACGGCCTCGTCACCGGCTTCGGCCGTCCTTTCCTCACCATTCACCAGCACGGTACGGATGGTTTCGTGACCGTCGATATGCTCGTAGCCGGTAAACTCGGTCTTGCCCTCAATGGTCAGACCGGCTGCGTTGTAGTCCATGCCGAACTTGCTCGCAGCCCGGGCCCGCTGCCGCTGCTGCTCCATGGCTTTCTCGTACCCTTCGTAGTCCAGGGTCAGGCCACGCTCACGGGCAATGTCGTTAGTGAGGTCCACCGGGAAACCGTAGGTGTCATACAGGGTGAAGATGGTCTCGCCCGGAATCTCGGTACCCTCAAGCTCGGCAATGTCCTGTTCAAGCAGGCGCAGACCCTTGTCCAGGGTCTTGGCAAACTGCTCTTCCTCCTGAAGCAACACCTTCTCGATCTGGACACGGCTGTTGACCAGTTCCGGATAGGCATCGCCCATCAGCTCCGCCAGAGGCCCCACCAGCTTGTGGAAGAAAGCACCGCTGGCACCCAGCTTGTTGCCGTGTCGGGCAGCGCGACGAATGATCCGGCGGAGCACGAAGCCACGCCCCTCGTTGGAGGGCATGACGCCATCGGCAATCAGGAAGGCGCAGGAACGTATATGGTCAGCCACCACCCGCAGGGAAGCCTCTGTGCTGTTCACTCCGCCCAGCATGTCTGATGCGGCCTTGAGCAGGTCCTGGAACAGATCGATCTCGTAATTGCTGTGCACGCCCTGTAGCACGGCAGTGATGCGCTCAAGGCCCATTCCGGTGTCCACGGACGGTTTGGGCAGCGGCAGCATGTCGCCATTGGCCTGGCGGTTGTACTGCATGAAAACCACGTTCCAGATTTCGATGTAACGGTCGCCGTCCTCCTCCGGGCTGCCGGGAGGTCCTCCCGCTACGTCGGGGCCGTGGTCATAGAATATCTCGGTGCAGGGACCGCACGGGCCGGTGTCGCCCATCTGCCAGAAATTGTCGGACGCGTAGCGGGCACCTTTGTTATCACCAATACGGACAATGCGGTCCGCAGGAACGCCAACCTCTTTATTCCATATATCGAAGGCTTCGTCATCATCGGCGTAGACGGTGATCCACAGCTTCTCTTGTGGCAGCTTCAGCCATTGCTCACCGGTGAGGAAGGTCCAGGCAAAGTTGATCGCCTCCCTCTTGAAGTAATCACCGAAGCTGAAATTACCCAGCATTTCGAAGAAGGTGTGATGACGGGCGGTATAGCCGACGTTCTCGAGGTCGTTGTGCTTGCCCCCGGCGCGGACGCATTTCTGGGCGCTTGTGGCACGAACGTAATCCCGTTGTTCACGGCCAAGGAACACATCCTTGAACTGGTTCATCCCCGCATTGGTGAACAACAGCGTCGGGTCATCCGCCGGAACCAGCGAACTGCTGGGTACAATGGTGTGGCCCTGCTGCTTGAAATAGTCCAGAAACGCCTGTCGCAATTCTGCGGTCTTCATATCACTGCCCTGGTTTATCGGTCATACGGTTGCGGAGATCTGCGGTGGGTAGTGTCCCGTTGCAAAGGCGCTACTCTAGCACACGGCGAATAACGGAAAAACGGTTTTGCCCCCGGGCCCCGTGGTGCCCGCACCATGCGGAAGCGAATTCGGCGGCAGAATACCTTTCGGGTTATACTCGCGAGCCGATGGCCCACCCACTGAATCGAGAGATGACATGCCCCGCCAGTTTCACAGCCCGGAAGAACTGTTTGAACCCGCCCCGCTGCTGAGGCGTCTGCTGGCGATGCTTTATGACGGACTGATCTGCATTGCCGTGGTCATGGTTGTCAGCTGGGCGTTCACCATGGCCCATGCCTGGATCATCGGTTTTGACCAATACATCGAACTGGCGGAAGCGGGGGAAATGGATTCGGGTCCCGGCCTGACCTTCTCCCTGGTGCTGGTTCTTTACCTTTTTTTCGCCTATTTCTGGACCCGCACCGGTCAGACCCTGGGCATGCAGGTCTGGCGAATCCGCGTGGAAACCCACTACGGCCGCTCCATCAGCTGGACCCAGGCATTGATCCGCTTCCTGACCGGTATCGCCAGCTGGCTGCTTCTGGGCCTGGGTTATTTCTGGATGCTCTGGGACGACACCAGCGAGACCTGGCCTGACAAGGCCTCCGGAACCCAGGTGGTCAGAGTACCGCCAGGGACGAAAATCCCCTGACCATCAGCCTGCGCGCCTCATCAGATAGGCCCCGAAGGCACCGCTGACCAGAATCGGTATCAGGATCGCCAGCACGGGGTTGAAGCCGAACACCAGGCTCATTGGTCCGAGAAGATCCTGCGCGTATTTGAAGAGCAGCCCCACGATCAGGCCGGTAAATACCCGGAAACCCATGGTGACTGACCTCAGTGGTCCGAAGATGAACGAAATGGCGACGATCACCATGACCGCAGTGCCCACCGGCATCAGCACCTTTTTCCAGAACGCGAGCCAGTAGCGGGCCGAGCTCAGCCCCTGCTGGTCCAGATAAGTGGCATAGGTATAAAGACCGGACAGGGCGAGATTCTCGGGCTTCACCACCAGCACGCTGAGCACATCCGGCGTCAGGCCGCTGTCCCAGCGTTGCTGCCCAGCCATTTCCCGGGTGGTTCCTTCGCGTTCCAGGCGCGTACGGCGTACATCCTCCAGGCGCCAGAATCCGCCCTGGTAACTCGCTCTCTCGGCGAACGTGGCGGAAGCCAGCCAACGCTCCTGATCGAACCGGAAAAGCGCGACTCCTTGCAGCAAGCCACCCGGCTGCACTGCATTGATGTGAATGAAAGTATCACCCTCGCGGTGCCAGACCCCCGTGGCGCTGGCAATGTTCTCACCGCCTCCCCGGGCGACCGCTTTCTGACTCTGGGCCAGGCGCTCTGCCGGAGGCGCCACGTATTCCCCGATCACCAGGCCAACCACCACAATAACGAGCGCCGGCTTCATGGCGGACCAGACGATGCGCCGGATGGACACGCCGGCGGCGCGGATCACTGTCAGTTCCGATGAACTGGCCATGGCACCCAGGCCAACCAGGCAACCCATGAATGCCCCCAGGGGAAGGTAGTCATAGATGCGCCGTGGCAGTGTGAGAGCCATGTACAGAACAGCCTGGAGGGCCTGATAGTCATTGCGGGTGTCGTCCAGCTCGGCAATGAAGCCGAACACCAGGTCCAGCGACAACACCACCAGAAGGACCAGGAGGGTGGCGGCGGCCACGTTGGCCATCACATAGCGGTCAAGCCGGCGCATGATTTCCTCCTTGCTGCTCCAGTCGGCGCCGGCGCAGCCAGTCGGGACCGAACTGCAACCACAGGCCCAGACCGAGGAACAACAGGTGCACCCAGACCATGCCGATCCATTCCGGGACCCTGCCCGAGGCAAGGGCATCCCGGGCGACGATCAACAATCCCAGGTAAAGGATATAGATCAGCATCGCGGGTAACAGGTGGAAAAAGCGCCCCTGGCGGGGATTGACCCGGCTCAGGCGCACCGCCAGCAGGGTTACGATGGGCACGATCAACGGCAACGATACCCGCCAGTGCAGCAGGGCCCGCAGCTCCGGGTCGTCGGACCGCCAGAGGGCCAGTGTGCTCATGGCCTCCTCTTCGGTTTTATCACCAACATCCACTTCCCGGATTTTCAGACCATAGGCCCCGAACTCTGTGACCGAGTAGTCAAGCTCACCGGGCAGACCCTCGAAACGGGCGCCGTCCTCCAGGACGAGGAAGCGACTGCCGGTGGCCGGATCCACGAACTGGGAGCCCACGTCCGCCACGATCAGACTCAGGCGCTCTTCCTCCTCGGAATATTCCGCCATGAAAACGCCGCGGAGTTCACGCTTGTCATCACTGAGACTCTGGGTGTAGGTCACCCTCTCTCCCGAGGAAAGGCTCTGAAAGCGCCCTGGCGCCAGCATTTCGAACTCGGTGGCCTGGCGCTGCTCGTTGAAGATCCGCTCCACCTGTTTCATGCCCCAGGGCGACAGCCACAGACTCATGACCGCCACTACCAGCATCACGAAGAAACCGGCAACCAGGGTCTGGCCCAGAATCTGGCGGTCACTGACGCCACAGGCGAACAGAACCGTCATCTCGCTCTCCAGGTACATCCGACCGTAGGCAAGCAGTATGCCGATAAAGAACCCGAGCGGGAGTATCAGCTCGAGGAATCCCGGAAAGCGATAGGCCATAATGGCGAACAGAACATCACCCGCCAGTTCCCCCGCCGCCGCATCCGCGAGATATTTGATGAACCGGCCACTCATGAACACCAGCAGCAGAACACCGGAAACGGCAATCATGCTGACCAGGGTCTGGCGTGTGAGGTAGCGAAAGATGATACTCAAGAAACGGCCTCTCAGGGGCTGGTACGCGCTGGATGAAGGTCCTGGATATGGCCGCTATTCTATGGAACCTCGCCATCAAATGACAGGGTGATGTCCTCGCCGTCCGGCAGCGTAAACCCAGGCTAAATGGAAGCCGGTGCTTGATAAATGCCAGCCGGAACCCGATGCTATAGGCACTGGTCCGAGGCTGTCGCACCGATATCCGATACCCGGCCTTCCCCGGGTGCCTCATTAACCGACGGGACCTCAATCGAAAATCTTCAGGAGTTGCCATGAATTTCACCCTCAGCAGCAAAGCGATTTCCAGTTCCAGAACCGATTGCCTGGTTGTGGCCATTCCGGAAAACGGCGAGTGGCCCGAGTCCACAATCCAGGCGGACGAGATCCTGGGGGGCCGGCTCAAGGCTTTGCAGAAGAATGGTGACATTACCGGCAAGAACGCCTCCACACTGATGGTGCCGGCCAGTGACGCGCCCTGGGCCCGTGTCCTGGTGGTGGGGACCGGCAACGACGCGGACCGCAAGCCGGCGGATTACCGCAAGGCCCTGGCCGCCATCGCCGGTCAGCTCAAGGACGGCCCATCAAAAAATGCCGTGATAGCGCTCACGGACACGCTACTTATCGGTGAGGAAGCGGTCACCTCGGAAGCGACCAAGCTGAACCTGATCGGCCGCACCCTGGAAGAACAGTTCTACTCCTTCACCGAATACAAGAGCGAGAAGCCCGCCAAGCGAAAACTGGTTAAGGTTACCGTGGTGGCATCCGGAACCGGCAAGGCGCTCAAGGAGGCTTTCGAGCTGGGCCTGGCCACCGGCCAGGGCATGAACTACACCCGCGACCTGGGCAATACGCCGCCCAACATCTGCCATCCGGTCTGGCTGGCCGAGCAGGCCAAGCAGATGGCGAAGGACTACAGCGTCATCAAGACGGAGGTCCTTGACGAAAAACAGATGGAAAAGCTGGGCATGAACACCATTCTGGCGGTCGGCAAGGGTAGCGCCCAGCCTCCCCGCCTGATCGTGATGGAATACCGCGGTGGCAAGTCCAAGGACAAGCCCTACGTGCTGGTCGGCAAAGGCATCACCTTCGATACCGGCGGCATCAGCCTCAAGCCCGGCGAAGGCATGGACGAGATGAAATATGACATGGGCGGTTCCGCCGCTGTCTTCGGTGCCATGAAGGTGCTGGCCGAGACCAAGCCCAAGATCAACGTGGTCGCCGTGATCGCAGCGGCCGAGAACATGCCGGATGGCAACGCCACCCGTCCCGGCGACATCGTCAAGACCCTGTCGGGCCAGACCGTTGAGATCCTCAACACCGATGCGGAAGGTCGCCTGGTTCTGTGCGATGCCCTTACCTATGTAAAGAAATTCGATCCGGAGACGGTCATCGATATGGCGACCCTCACCGGTGCCTGCATCATCGCCCTGGGCCACCACGCCACGGGCCTGCTGTCCAACAACGATGAGCTGGCAGGCGAGCTCCTGGCAGCGGGCGAACGCACCGGTGACCGGGCCTGGCGCCTGCCGCTGTGGGACGAGTACCAGGGTCAGCTGGACAGTAATTTCGCCGATATGCAGAACATCGGCGGCCGTCCGGCCGGCACCATCACCGCGGCCTGCTTCCTGTCACGGTTTGCCCGGGAGTATCGCTGGGCCCACCTTGATATCGCCGGCACGGCCTGGAATTCCGGCAAGGCCAAGGGCTCCACCGGTCGACCGGTACCTCTGCTGGTCGACTACCTGATGTCCCATGCCAGCAAGTAAAGTGGGCGATCCGGGCACCAGCGGGGACAGGAACCAGGCCTACTGGTTCCACATCCTCGCCGGCCCCTCGCCCGCTGATCGCAACCTCCATGCGATCCGGCTGGTGGACAAGGCCTGGCAACAGGGCGACCGGGTCTGCATCCTGTGTGATCAGTACAGTCACGCCGAGGAGCTGGACGAGCTGCTGTGGAACTTCAGTCCCGACGCGTTCATTCCCCATTGCATCGTTCCCGATTCCACCACGCGCTGCACGGATCCCGTTGGCATCCTGCTGTGCGAGCCGGTGGCGGATGACTGGGACACCGTGGTGATCCTGTCGGAGAAACTGCCGGCGGATGCCGACCGCTTCAGGCGCCTGGCCCTGGTGGCTCATAATGACGAGGCCGCGCTGAACGTGGCCCGCTCCCAGTTCAGGCAGCTTCGGGCACTGGGCGTGGAGCCCCGGGTCCACGATCAGCGGGCCAATCGCTGAGTCCGCCGGGGCTCACTTCTCCAGAAACAGAGCACCGGCATCCTGCCTGCCAGCGCCAACCCCCAACCGGCGCCTTACCAGCTTTCCGGCCAACAGACCGGGTTCGCCGCTGCAAACAGGACCATGTATAATCGCGACTTACCTTTTTCGTGAATCGTGAACTCAACCCATCGGTCCCAGCAGAAACTCCATGGAAAAAACCTATCAGCCAGAAAATATCGAGCGCCAGTGGTACAAAAACTGGGAAGACAAAGGTTACTTCCGGCCGTCCGGTACCGGTCCCTCTTTCAGCCAGGTGATTCCACCGCCGAACGTTACCGGCAGCCTCCACATGGGCCACGCCTTCCAGCACACCATCATGGACACCCTGACACGCTTCAAGCGCATGCAGGGCCATAATACCCTCTGGCAGGTGGGCACCGACCACGCCGGCATCGCTACCCAGATGGTGGTGGAGCGCAAACTGGCCGCGGAAGAAGGCAAGTCCCGTCACGACCTGGGCCGGGAGGATTTCATCAGGCGCATCTGGGAGTGGAAGGAGCACTCCGGTGGCACCATCACCCGTCAGATGCGCCGCCTGGGCAATTCCGTCGACTGGGACCACGAACGTTTCACCATGGATGATGGCTTCTACCGGGCCGTTCAGGAAGTCTTTATCCGCCTGTTTGATGAGGGTCTTGTCTACCGTGGTAAACGGCTGGTGAACTGGGATCCGAAGCTGCACACCGCCATTTCCGACCTTGAGGTGGAGAACAAGGAAGAAAAGGGCTACTTCTGGCATCTGCGCTACCCCCTGGCCGATGACGAAAAGACCCTGGACGGCAAGGACTACGTGGTTGTCGCCACCACCCGCCCCGAGACCATGCTGGGCGACACCGCGGTGGCCGTACACCCGGACGATGACCGCTACCAGCACCTGATTGGCAAGCACGTCATGCTGCCACTGGTTAATCGCCGGATTCCCATCGTCGCCGACCACCATGCCGACCCGGAAAAAGGCTCCGGCTGCGTGAAGATCACCCCCGCCCACGACTTCAACGACTATGCCGTGGGCAAGCGCAACAACCTGCCCATGATCAACGTGATGACCATGGACGCCCACATCCGCCCGGTGGCCGAGGTGTACAACGCCGATGGCAGCGAAAACGCCGGGGTCGACGGCACCATGCCGGAGGCCTATGCCGGCCTGACCCGGGAGGAAGCGCGAAAGGGTATTGTCGCCGACATGGAAAATCAGGGACTGGTGGAGCGGATCGAGGATCACGTCCTGAGCGTGCCCCGGGGCGACCGCTCGGGGCTCATCATCGAGCCCATGCTGACGGACCAGTGGTTCGTGGACGCCAAGACCCTGGCGAAGCCTGCTATTGAAGCGGTGGAGGACGGTCGCATCCAGTTTGTTCCCAAGCAGTACGAGAACATGTACTTCGCCTGGATGCGGGACATCCAGGAATGGTGCATTTCCCGCCAGCTCTGGTGGGGCCACCGCATTCCGGCCTGGTATGACGCCAGCGGCAACATCTACGTAGGCCGCGACGAGACGGACGTGCGCCAGAAATATGGACTGGCGGCGGACCTCGAACTGAGCCAGGACGAAGACGTGCTGGACACCTGGTTCAGCTCCGCCCTGTGGACCTTTGGCACCCTGGGCTGGCCGGAAGCGACCGAGCGCCTGAAAACCTTCCACCCCACCGATGTACTGGTGACCGGCTTTGACATCATCTTCTTCTGGGTTGCCCGGATGATCATGATGACCATGCACTTCATGAAGAACGAGGACGGCACTCCCCAGGTTCCCTTCAAAAAGGTGTATGTCACCGGCCTGATCCGGGATGAGAACGGTGACAAGATGTCCAAGTCCAAGGGCAACGTCATCGACCCGCTGGACATGATCGACGGCATCTCCCTGGACGATCTGCTGGAAAAACGCACCGGCAACCTGATGCAGCCCAAGCTTGCGGAAAAGATCGCCAAGCGCACCCGCAAGGAGTTTCCTGAAGGCATCTCCGCCCACGGTACCGACGCCCTGCGCTTTACCCTGGCTGCCATGGCCACCACCGGGCGGGACATCAACTGGGACATGAAGCGCCTGGAAGGCTATCGCAACTTCTGCAACAAGCTCTGGAACGCGGCCCGTTACGTGCTGATGAACACTGAGGGCGAGGATTGCGGCGTCAACGACGAGCCGGTGAACCTGTCACTGGCGGATCGCTGGATCATCGGCGAGCTGCAGCATTGCGAAGAGGAAGTCATCCGTCACCTGGACCAGTATCGCTTTGACCTGGCGGCCTACGCGCTTTACGAATTCATCTGGAACGAATACTGCGACTGGTACCTGGAACTTTCAAAGCCGGTGCTGAGCGACGAAGGCGCCAGCGTCGAGGCCAAACGTGGCACCCGGCGTACCCTGGTGCGGGTGCTGGAGGCGGTGTTGCGTCTGGCCCACCCCATGATGCCCTTTATCACTGAGGAAATCTGGCAGCGCATCGCCCCTCTTGCGGGCAAGACCGGCGACAGCATCATGCTCCAGCCATTCCCGCAGCCGGACACCAGCAAGCAGGACGCTGCCGTGGCCCGGGACATCGAGTGGCTCAAAGGTGTGATCGAGGCTGTGCGGAACATTCGCGGCGAGATGAACATTTCCCCGGCCAGACAGATTCCGGTACTGCTCCGGGGCACGGATGCCGACGACACGCGCCGGATGGAGGACTACCGGCAGTTCCTCATGTCCCTCGCCAAGCTGGAAAAGCTGGAGTGGTTCGAAGGCGACAGGGCGCCCATGTCGGCCACACAGCTGGTGGGCGAGATGGAAGTTCTGGTGCCGATGGCGGGCCTGATCGACAAAGAGGCTGAACTCAAGCGCCTCGACAAGGAGCTGGACCGCCTCCAGAAGGAAATCGGTCGCCTGGAAGGCAAGCTGGGCAATGAGAAGTTTACCGCCAAAGCGCCCCCCGAGGTGGTGGAGAAGGAGCAGGAGAAACTCCGTGACGCCCAGGGCAGCCAGAAACGACTGAGCGAACAGCGGGCCGAGATTGAGGCCATGTAATGGCGTCCCTGGCCCTGCAACCTTCGTCCCGTGAATTCGCCCCCGGCAATGGCTTCATTGCCATTCTCGGGGCGGGTTCACTGGGACGGCTGCTGAGCGCCCTGCTGCCACCGGAACGTACCGGCTTTATTCGTCGCCCCGGGAAGACGACACCTCCAACCCTGGAATACCGATTTTCCAGTGTTGACGGAGACACCCGTCCGGTCACTCGTTCCTGGCTGGACGAAAGCCGGCACCGGATCGGACTCCTTCTGGTCACAACCAAGGCCGGTCATACCCTGGACGCGCTCGACGCGGTGATGGACAGGCTGCCAGGCGAATGTCCGGTGGTGCTGTTCCAGAACGGCATGGGCAGCCAGCAGTGGGTGGCCGGACGCTGGCCTGAACGACCCATACTCGCCGCCAGCACGACCGAGGCGGCCCATCGGCCCATGCCTGAACAGCTCGTCCACGCCGCCACCGGTTATACCTGGGTTGGGCCTCTTACACCTGCTGCAGTGCCCTGCACCGACCGCGTGGTCCGGGAGCTGACCCTGACGGGTCTGGACGTTCGTGCTGATGCACAGATCTCCGAGCGACTCTGGGAAAAGCTGGTGATCAACGCCGGCATCAATCCCTTCACCGCCATTCTCGACTGCCCCAATGGCGATATCCTCGACGCGCCCCTGTTCACCCGGAACATCGATGGCCTTTGCCTGGAGCTGAGGGCCCTGATGGCTGCCGAAGGAATGACAGCCCCTTCAGCCAGTACGCTGCGACAACGGATTGAGCGTGTCGCCGGGGCAACAGCCCGCAATACCTCGTCAATGCGGGGGGACATCCTCAACCGGCGCCCGACCGAGATCGACTATATTAATGGCTACGTGGTTCGTCGCGCCCGGGAGCTTGGTCTGGAGGCACCGGTGAACCAGATGCTGACGGAACGGGTAAAAGAGCTGGTATCTCATCCATAACACTGACCGGAGCTTCTTCCATGGGAAACCGACTTTCCAAAATCTATACCCGGACCGGCGATGACGGGTCCACCGGCCTTGCCGACGGCAACCGCATTGCCAAGAATGCCCAACGGGTGGAGGCCATGGGCACGGCCGACGAGCTGAACTCACACATCGGCATGCTGATCGAACTGCTGGAAGGAGAAAACGACATCGCCGAGCTGCTCCTGCGCATCCAGCATCACCTCTTCGACCTGGGAGGAGAGTTTGCCATCCCCGGCAGCCGGGTGATCGACGATGGCCACATCAGCTGGCTGGAAGAAACGCTCGACAGGTACAACGCCGACCTGCCCGCTTTGAAGAACTTCATCCTTCCGGGCGGCACTCCGGCAGCGGCACAATGCCATCTGGCCCGGGCCGTGTGCCGACGGGCGGAGCGTGTGGTGGTCGCCCTCAGTCACGAGGACTCCATCAACCCGGACTCGCGGCATTACCTGAACCGGCTTTCGGATCTCCTGTTCGTGGTGGCCCGGGTGCTGGCCCGGCGCAATGGTGGTGAAGAAGTGCTCTGGGAGCAGCATCGCTCCGGTATCAGAAAGTGATCGGACTCCGCAGGCTTCCCGGGAAGGTCATCCGGTAGCTACCGTTGTTCCGCCAGCAGGCCCATGAACCGATCCCAGTCGAAAGCCGGACCGGGGTCGGTCTTGCGGCCAGGGGCAATATCGCTGTGGCCGGCGATACGCTCTGGCGTGATCTCTGGCCAGGCCACCATGATTTTCCGGGCCGTGACGGCAAGCTGGTGATATTGGGCTTCGGTATAGGGGATGGTGTCGGCTCCTTCCAGCTCGATGCCTACGGAATAGTCATTACACTCCTTTCGACCGCAGAAGATGGAACGGCCCGCATGCCATGCCCGCTCCCTCAGGCTGACAAACTGTACCAGTTCGCCGTCCCTGCGGATGAGCAGATGGGGCGATACCCGCAGGGCAGCAATCTCCTCGAAATAGGGATGCACTGAGGTATCGAGCTTATTACAGAAGAAATTCTCGATGTGAGGCCCACCGAACTGTTCCGGAGGCAGGCTGATGTTGTGAATCACCAGTAGCGAAACATCCTCCGCATCCGGCCGGGGACCGTAATTGGGTGACGGGCACCAGCGGGCGGAGGGTAGCCGGCCGCTTGACCTTAGCCTGGAGGGAAACTTGGGGAATTGAGGGGCAGACACGGTTTTCCTGCTAACAACGGATCATTACCCCGAATTGAAACACAAAGCCGTCGCCGGGGCGAACCAGCGGTTCAGTCCCGGCGGTTGTGACGGAGATTGTCGATGATGGACTCCAGGGCACGGTCGAAGATCAGGCCATCATCCAGCATGGTAATGCGGCCCTGTGACAGCGCCAGTGCCAGCTCATCCTGCAGGTACTCCGCCACCTTCGCGCCATTGCGGTTGACGAAAATGTACTTGCCGGTCGCCCGGATAATCGCGGCCAGCTTGCACCGCAGGCGGCCATTGTCACGGGGCATCTCCACCCAACAACCCACTCTCAGGCCGGCGGCCTTCTCCACCCACTGTGGGTCCGGAGCTGGCACTGGAGTCTCCCCGGCTTCGGGCGTCTCTCCTGAAGGCTGCTCCAGGGCGGGCTCGGCAGCGGCAACGGTGCTGACTGGTCGGGATGGCACCGGCTCCAGGTGATCGGTTGCGATCGGCTGCCGTGTTGATACCTGGCTGTCTTCCGGACTGTTACCGGACTGATCTGTCGCGGCCGTCTCAATTTCGTTCTCCGGCAACAGGGCCTCTGGCTCCGGGTTGCGGCCTCGGTTTACCAGGCCCTGGAGCACATCCACGTGAGCCAGCTCCAGATCCCGGATGGCGGCATCGATGGCAAACGGATCCCAGGAAATACTGTGCAGGCCATTGCGAAGGGCATCGGTGATTTTCGGGATGGTCCTGAGAAGCTCATCCCGTGTGCCCTCTTCAACAGGCTGGGGGTCAAGACTCCAGGCGAGACGACTGGTGAGCTCAAGTGCCTGTTGCCATTCCCTCGAATCCTCACCCTCCCGCAGGAAAACCCATTCCAGATACTTTCGCCAGGGCTCGTTCACGAGGGCAATGGCCCTGTCCGGAAGCTGGTGGATGGCCAACAGCTCGTCCAGCGAAGCACGCACCCGGCTTCTGGCCAGCTCGTGCTTCGCACGGCCTTCTTCGGCATCCCGAAGACGCTGTTCCACCAGTTCCCGACGCCGCCGGTCCAGATCCATGAAGTGCTGGAATTCCTTCAGCAATTCCGTGAACAGCCCGACGTTGTCCGTGAACTCGTTCAACAGCCGGTCCACTACACTCTCAACCTTTTCCCGCAGGGGATCACGCTGATTGTCGCTGCGCGGAGTCCAGCCGATTCCCGCCATGGCAAGTTCGTTCAGCAGCTTACGGGCGGGGTGACCACCGCGGTTGAAAAAGCTCCGATCCATCAGGGCCACCTTGAGGACCGGAATCTGAAGACGCCCGATCAGCATTTTCATGACCGGGGGCAACTGCCGGTCATCCAGTATGAATTCGAAAAGCATGGCAACCAGGTTGATGACGTCGCCATCCACCTGGTTCACCGGCAGACGCTGGTCCGGGCTCTGGTTGAGCACACGGCTCAACAGCACCGACAGCGGCAGAACCTGCCCTTTCTCGCTGGTCATGGTGGAACCCTGGAGACCACCAAGCCTGCCCATCAGGTCTTCGGTGGCCAGCTCCATAACTGTTCCGCCACCGGATGTGGCATTGCCCCCCAGGCCGGCGGAGCTGCCGGTATCGTTTCGATGAAGGAGTTCCGTCAATTCTGAGAAGGTTACCGAGGATTCCGGATCGGTTCCGGGCCCGCCCCGCTCACCCCTGTCAACCTCAACCTGCCTGCTGCCGGAAGATTTCGGTACCGGCCGAGGACTGGCCTGCCGCTGCCCCTTCCGCGGTGCACGCTTCAGGTCCGGAAGCACGCCCTCAGCCACCAGCAACTGATTGGCCTCCCGGTAAAGGGTGTCGAGCCGGTCCACCAGCAGCCGGTCGAACAGCTTGATCACCACCAGCCTTGCACGAATGTCGATATCCAGCTCGCCGCTGGCCTCGCCCAGACCGGTGCAGATAACCTCCGGAGATAATGGCATCTGACGGTCGGCCAGGTCCTGCAGGCCGGAAACCTGAGCGATTCGGGCGCTCAGCAAACGCACCGGCTCGGCATATCGGGTGGCCAGCTTGTTGACCAGACTTTCGATGGCGACTTTCTTTTCCAGCTCGCTGTCGTCGAGTATGGACAGCGAGTCCTGGTCCACTTCTTCAAGACCCCTGCTGCGGGGCATCGGATCAAAGCGACCGATCTCGTTGAAGGCGCGGGCCACCCAGTTAAGCATGGTGCTGGTCATGGTCTTGCGACGCAGCCTGAGTTCCCGCATGGCGTCAAAGTAAGCGACCTGGTCCTGGTTGGACCCGGCCCGGTCCGCCATGGAGAAGAGCACGTCGTCAGCCCGGTCGAAGAATTCCGACATGACCGTCACCAGGGAGCGGGCAGAGGCGTCCCTCAGGCGGATCAGGGTGGCGGGTAATTCCGCGCGCGATCCCTGCGCCTCTCTGAGACTCACTACCTTGCTGTCCTGTGCCATGGCTCGGCCCCGTTTTACATTGGTTAACACTCTGATTACCTATGATATGCGCTCCCATCGTCAATATGTGTCAGTTTTTGTCACCATTTGTGAACAGTCGAACCCCGTCACACTTTCCAACCTTTATTCCACTTTTTCAGCGTCTGGAGTGATCCCGCCCGTCGATTCCGGCAACAAACTGACGTAAAACGTCACTCTCTGAAAAGGCCCGATACCGACTCCGGGTGTTTCCAGCAACGCACGCGGTCGATACAATCAACGGCCCTGACCCCACAGACCGGACAAATACCTTTTATGACTCCACTGTCACCCGAACTCCTGCGCCAGTCCCGCATCGAATCCGTCGCATTGAGCCTGCGTGAGGACATCGGCAGCGGCGATATTACCGCCGCCCTGATTGCCCCGGAAAAGATGGGCCGGGCCCGGGTCATTACCCGGGTTGAAGCCGTGCTGGCCGGTCGGGCCTGGGTCGACGAGGTCTTCCACCAGGTCGACCCCCGGGTGCGGGTGCAATGGCAGGCGGCGGATGGTGACCGGGTCGAGGCCGGCCAGCTCCTGTTCACCTGCGAAGGGCCGGCAAGGAGCCTGCTGACAGCGGAGCGGTCGGCCCTCAACTGGCTGCAGACCCTGTCAGGGGTGGCAACCCGCTGTCGGCGATACGCCGACCAGGTGGCCCACACCCGTGTGCGCCTGCTGGATACCCGCAAGACCCTGCCCGGCCTCCGCCTGGCGGAAAAATACGCGGTAAGCTGTGGAGGATGCTATAACCACAGGATAGGACTGTGGGATGCGTTCCTGATCAAGGAAAACCACATTGCGGCCTGCGGATCCATCGCCGCGGCGGTCAGCCAGGCCCACCGGATCGCTCCGGGAAAACCGGTCGAGGTGGAAACGGAAAACCTGGATGAGGTGCGACAAGCCCTGGATGCGGGGGCCGACATCATCATGCTGGATGAGTTTTCCCTGGTGGATATGGGCACTGCGGTAAATCTGGCGGCAGGCGCCTGCCGCCTGGAAGCGTCGGGGGGCATCAACCAGGATACCCTGGTGCCAGTGGCGGAAACCGGCGTCGACTTCATTTCCATTGGCGCCCTTACCAAAGACGTGGAAGCCACGGACCTGTCCATGCGACTTCATATGGACGCCAGTGGCGGCTGACAAAGCTTCCGGAAGAGGCTGATCAATCAAGGATACCGGATACGCCCAGGCGGATCCGGACACAGGCAGGGACACCGTGCAACAACACAGCCAAAGACAATTGCGAGAACGCTGGCTTCCAGTTCTGGCCGACACCCTGGTCAGTCTCATCATCCTGTCGCTCGCCCTCAGCCCACTGATACTGCTGATGACACCGAAGGTGCCCCTGGGCCGGGATGCCATCGTCGACTTCCTCTGGTCCGCCGGCCCGGCCATGCTGGTACTGGCGGGCACTTTCGTCTATGTCCGGGCTCTTCTGAGGGAGCGACGACGGATCGAATCCCGCCTTGAGGACGTTGTGGAGGAGCGCACCCGGGAACTTCAGGCCATAAACCAGGAACTGAGGGACGAGATTTTCGTTCGCGAGCAGGCCGAGCGCTCTTTCCGCCGTTCTTCCAGGCATTTTCGGGCACTGTTCGATACCGCGGCCACCCCCATCATCCTGATCGATTCCTCTTTCCGGATCCGCCAGTGGAACGCCTCGGCGGAGAGTCTGTTCGGCTATAGCCGCGATGAAGCGGTCGGTCGCAACCTGGTGGAAACCTTCATTCCGGAGGAGTACCGGGATGAGATGGGCTGGAAAATCCTCAAGACCCTTGGAGCCGGCCATGATCGGGAGACCCTCGAAACCGGCATTCGCGGCTTCGATGGAAGCCATCACATCATCCTGTGGAACCTCAACCTGCTTCAGGACGAAGAGGAGGACCGGCACCAGCTGATTCTTATTGGCCAGAACATCTCGGAAATCCGCAGAACCCAGGACCAGCTTCATTATCTGGCCCACTTTGACGCTCTGACCGGCCTGGCCAACCGGCGCCTGTTCGAGGACCGTTGTCGCCGGGCCCTGGCAAGCGCCACCCGCCATGGTCATCATTGCGCCCTGATCAGCCTCGACGTCGATCATTTCAAACGGATCAACGACACCCTGGGCCATGACGCTGGTGATGTGCTCCTCCAGACCCTTTCCCAGCGCCTGAAAGACAGCGTACGGGAGGAAGATACCATCGCACGTCTTGGGGGCGACGAGTTCGCGGTACTGCTCCACCACGTCAGCGGGGCCGAAGGGTGTGAAAAAGTGGCCCGAAGCATCCTGGACGACATCACCCGGCCCATAACCGTCCCCGGGGGCGAGCTTGTGATTACCTCAAGCATCGGCATCACCGTTGCACCGGTGGACGGCGCCAGCTATGAACAGCTGCTTAAGAACGCAGACATGGCCATGTACCGGGCCAAGAAAGCGGGCCGCAATAACGTCCAGTTCTTCAGTGAGGACATGAACCAGGAGATACAGCGCCAGATGTCGCTGGAACAGGAGCTCAGGGCCGGCATCAGGGCCGGTGAGCTCGACCTTCACTACCAGCCGGTGCTGGATGCCCGCAGCGGGCGGATCGTGGCCATGGAAAGCCTGTTACGCTGGAATCACCCCCGCCGTGGCCTGCTGCGTCCAGGGGATTTTCTGGAGGTGGCGGAACAGAGCGGTCAGTTGCACGCCATTGGTGAATGGATCTGCAACAACGCCTGCCTTCAGGCACGGGCCATCCAGGCCATGAGTGGCGATAGAGTCCAGATCAGCATCAATCTGTCATCGCGGCAATACAATCACCCCAAACTTGGCGAAGAGCTGGCAAGGACCATCGAGTTAACCCGCCTGGACCCCTCCCTGCTGATGGTGGAGATCGACGAACGCCTGCTGTCCGACCGTCTGGAGGAAACATCAGCCGTGCTGCACTCCCTCAAGGAGACGGGGATCGGCCTGACACTGGATCGGTTTGGCAGCGGGCTATCATCCCTCACCCTGCTACGGGAGCTTCCCTTCGACCAGGTCAAGATCGACCCACCCCTGCTGCAGCGGGCTCCCGACGATGAAAACACCGCTGCCATTACCCATACCCTGATCAGTCTTGCCCGTCAGCTCTCCCTGAGGGTGGCCGCCGCCGGAGTGGAGACCGAGGAACAGCACCGCTTCCTGCGTCAGGCTGGCTGCCACCTGCTGCAGGGCCACCGATTCTGCCCACCGGTGTCCAGCGATGGGCTTGGCGAGCTGTTTGCACAGGTTCGCCAGGGCCGGAACCTGTTGCCCGATGTGCTTGATAACGACATCAGGAATCGCTGAGCAGACGGTCTACCGCTTCCAGCTCCCGGACCAGACGGTCGCCGGCTTCAGGGCGGCCCCGGAAATGCTCCTCGGCCATGGGAGCTATACCGGATACGGCTGGCAGACCATGGCCCCGCTCCACAATCACTTTCATACGGGCCAGGAATACGAACTGCAGCCATTCTGTAAAGTCCAGGGTATCGATGCAGAATGGCTGGTTGCTTGCCAGGGCTTCCGGGGAGGGTGCTTCGAAGGACCAGACCCTGATCCGCCGCATTTCCGCCTCGATGTTCAGCAGGCGGTCCGCCACTTCAGCGATGGGATCCTGTTGGTCACTCATTGAAAGGCTCCTGGGCAATACGTGTCGTCACAGGGAAAAGGTTACCATCCCATGACCGACTTCACGAAGGGAATGGTCAGGCGCCGTTGGGCCTGGAGTGAATTCTCGTCCAGCGTGTCCAGCGTGGACAGCAGGGCCCCGAGTCCCCGTGGCGACCGGCGCATCACGAATCCGGCCACTTCGTCACTGAGTACCAGCCCCCTCTGCTCCGCCCGGGACTTGAGTATGGTCATCCGGTCCTCGTCACGGTAGGTGCCAAGCTGGACCAGCAACCCTTCCTGCAGGCGGGAGCGAAGGTCCGGCAGGTCCAGCCCGACTCTCGCCGGCGTTTCATTCACCGTGACCATAATCTGGTTTCCCAGGTCCCTCACGCGGTTATAAAGATGGAAAAGCGCCTCTTCCCACTGGGGATTGCCGGCGAGCATGTGAACATCGTCCAGCGCCACCAGGTCCATGGTCTCGACACCGGCAAGGGCCTCCGGCGCGGTGGCAAGCAGCTCGGGAATACTGAAGCAGACCGCACTGCGGCCCTGCTGCTCGAACTCATGGCAGGCCGCCTGCAGCAGATGACTCTTGCCAGTATCCTCATCGCCACAGATCACCAACAGGGGAAGGTCCGGATCGCCACAGCATTGCCGGATCAGGGCCGCAGCCTGGGCGTTGCGTTCGCCGTGGAAGTTGGACCAGCGGGCTTCATCCCGCAGACGCACTCCGAGAGTCAGTTGGGCACCGGTCACGAGGCTCTCCCGCGCATGGCCCTCAGGCCCCAGAGGGCGACGTAGTGGCTCCCGCTGATAATCGCCATTACGGTAACGGACCAGACGGCAGCGGTGTGGCTCCACGGCGGCAGATCGAACCCTGCCTCAATCATGATGACCGCCAGCGCCGCCATAATCTGGATCAGGGTATTGAGCTTTCCGGTCATGCTCGGGGTCACATCGAAGGGCCCGATCAGCCGGTGAAACATCAGACCGCCTCCGATAATGACCACGTCACGGATCAGCACCACAGCGAACAGCCACCAGGGCAACACCATGGTCAGGCTGAGCACCAGGTAAGCGGCAAGCATCAGCAACTTGTCCGCCAGGGGGTCGGCGATGGCGCCAAGTCTGCTTTTCCAGCCGAACGCCCTTGCCAGCAGCCCGTCCAGTCCATCCGTCACCGAAGCGATGATGAACAGTGCCAGGGCCAGGCGGTACTGACCACTGGCGAGCATGTAGGCGAAAGGCATGACCAGCAGTATCCGCAGGAACGTCAGTGCGTTAGGGATCCAGCGCCAGAAATTTTTCATGAGGTCCTTTGCTCTCCTGGCAGGGCTATCACTCTCCGGCCGATGGCGTCGCGATCACCCCACCCCGCCACCGATAATGAAGCGTCTGGTCGACCTTCTGAAAAACGTCCTGGCCGGTCTTCACCTGCGCGGGCTCCGCCGTTGCGCCGGGCCCCGCCTCCGGCCCAGGACGATCGGTGGATTCAGGCTCGGGAGCTACCGGCAGGAACCGATCATCGAGGGCGATATTCCTTCGAAGCTGATCCAGTTCACCGGTGAATGCCACCCGCAATACAATCCGCTGCCTGGTTACCTGCCGTGCCCCCACACTTTCCACCGGGGTCAGGCCGGAGAGGGCCCGCTTGATGGCGGCATAATCGGCGAC
Source organism: Marinobacter daqiaonensis (assembly GCF_900115285.1). GTDB lineage: Bacteria > Pseudomonadota > Gammaproteobacteria > Pseudomonadales > Oleiphilaceae > Marinobacter > Marinobacter daqiaonensis. The sequence continues at coordinate 54,742 of NZ_FOYW01000001.1, read as the reverse complement.
GGAGTCCACGTCCGCAATCTCTATATGAACGACAGGTCCGGTAGCGACGGCACTGGCGGTCACCGCGAAGCGGTCGGCCAGTTCGCTGGTCCAGGCATCAATGATCGTCCGGGTCAGCTCTTTCGGGCTGGCTCCGGTGGCGCTTTTCTGCTGATCGACGCCCTCACCCTCATAGATCCAGCTTGCCTCCCAGCCATCGTTTCGACGGTTGATGCGCACTACCGCCAACAGATCGTGAGAGGTGCCCTGTGACGCCTCGGAGATGCGCCCCATGAACTGGCCCCAGACCTCCGACAGCAGTCGACGGTCGGAAGCCTGCTCCACGGCGGGAAACACGAGAGGCAGACCACGCTCGGCCGCCGCCTGCTGAAAGTGAGCGGACCAGCCCTCTCCGGAGGACTCGTCGGGATCGACCAGCAAGCCCCGATCGCCCCGGTCCTGCACGGCGATCCAGGCCAGGGTCAGGGGCCGGTTCGCGCCCCATACCCGGGCTCCGGCGGAGGCGAGGGCCCGGTTGACCGCAACCTGACCAAAGGTAACCGCCAGCGCTTTCCCGCCGTCTTCACCCTGCACCACCTGCCAGCTCTGCACCAGTGACTCGGCGTCCTCCAGCACGGGACCAATACCCTCAAGCCCGGTAACTTCGCTGTTCCCTGAAACCCGGACCAGCACCTCTCGAAGCGCGGTCTCGTAGCCCTCCGCCAGGGCCTGCTCGTCGGTCCCGGTCAGTGGAACCTGTTCCCGAAAGAGTCCATCCACGACGACGGCGTGGGCCGGCATTGCCGTGAGCAAGGCCAGACATGCGGTTGCCAGCAGGAGAAAAAGCCGCTGGCCCAGCTGATGCCAGTGATGTGTTACAGCCATGAGTCACCCAGAGATTCCTTAATCCGGGCCATAGGATACACGATGGTCCGGAGGGTGAGTAGCAATGGCCGCCGACCGTCGGATCCGCAGCTTCGTCAAACACATTTGGAGCCCCAACCACCAGCTGGTAAAATCCCGCGCTCACCCCCACCACCGATCAACATGGCTGACCCCGACATGAGCAAGAACAAGCCCTCCCTGACCTACCGCGATGCCGGCGTGGACATCGACGCCGGCAATGAACTGGTAAACCGGATAAAGAACACCGCCAGCCGCACCCGCCGGCCGGAAGTGTTGGGAGGTCTCGGAGGCTTCGGCGCGATGGTCACTCTCCCTGCGGGCTATCGCGAGCCGGTGCTGGTATCCGGGACCGACGGAGTCGGCACCAAGCTGCGCCTGGCCATGCAGCTGCAGCGGCACAACACCATCGGCATAGACCTTGTGGCCATGTGCGTGAACGATCTCGTGGTGGGTGGCGCCGAACCCCTGTTTTTCCTCGACTATTACGCCACCGGAAAACTGAACGTCGATGTCGCCGCCAATGTGGTGGAGGGAATCGGCAAGGGTTGCGAGCTGGCAGGCTGCGCCCTGGTGGGTGGTGAAACCGCGGAAATGCCGGGTATGTACGAAGGCGATGATTACGACCTGGCCGGCTTCTGTGTCGGCGTTGTCGAGCGGGACAGCATTATTGACGGGGGCCGGGCGCAAGCGGGCGACGCCCTCATCGCGCTGGCCTCGTCCGGCCCCCACTCCAATGGTTATTCCCTGATCCGCAAGATCCTCGAGGTCACCGAAGCCGACCTGAACCAGACCATAGGTGAAACCACCCTGGCTGACGCCCTGATGGCGCCAACCCGGATCTACGTCAAGAACCTGCTGCAGCTGATCAAAACCGTTGACGTGCGGGCCCTCTCCCACATTACCGGAGGCGGATTGCCGGAAAACATTCCACGGGTACTGCCGGACGGCAGCCGCGCCGCTATCGACACCACAAGCTGGGAACTGCCGGCGGTCTTTCAGTGGCTGAAGGACAATGGCGGCGTGGAAGACCATGAGATGTACCGCACCTTCAACTGCGGCATCGGCATGATTGTCTGTGTACCGCAGGATCAGAAGGCCCTGGCTCTGGATACCCTGGCCGCCATGGGCGAAGTTGCCTGGCAGGTAGGCGTTCTGGAAAGTCAGCCCGATCATGACGCGCCAGCCGATGTGCGTTACGCGCCGGGACTGATGCAGGAGTGAGTGGCATGCAGGCAGATCCGGTGGAGAAACCCCGCATCCTGGTGCTGGCTTCCGGCAGCGGCACCAACCTGCAGGCGCTGGTGGAGGCCACCCGGGAGCGGGACTTCCCCGGTGAGATCGTCGCGGTGGGCAGTAACCGCCCCCAGGCTTTTGCCCTGGAACGGGCAGCCCAGGCCGGCATAGAAACCTTTACGGTGGATCATACCAGCCATGGCAGCCGTGAGGAGTTCGACGCCGCGTTGAGACTGGAGCTGGAACGGAGGCGACCGGACCTGATCGTGCTGGCCGGCTTCATGCGGATCCTGACCCAGGATTTCGTCCGCGCCTTCCACGGCCGCATGCTCAACGTTCACCCGTCACTGCTGCCCAGGTACCGGGGCCTGAACACCCATCAGCGGGCAATTGACGCCGGTGACCGGGTACACGGGGTGTCCATCCACTTCGTTACAGAGGACCTGGATGGCGGGCCGGTCATTGCCCAGGCGGAGGTGCCCGTCCACCCCGATGACACCATCGAATCCCTGGGGGAGCGGGTACAGGAGCGCGAACATCTGCTCTATCCCATCGTGGTGCGTTGGTTCTGCGAGGGCAGGCTCTCCCTCTCCGGTGATGATCAGGTACTTTTCGACGGCGAGCCCCTGCCCCGGACCCTGACGCTGCCTGCGACCTGATCGCTTATCCCGATACCCTGCCGTCCCGGTGACCGGGGCGGTGCAACCGTTAAGAAACCGTCATTCGACCAGTGCCCCAGCAGCGTTACACTCGGAGCTGAACAAAGCGCGGCCTTTGATAAGTTTCCGCTGAAGCCTGCTGTACCGGAGATTGATAGTGATAACCACTGACACCCCTGTCATCCGTCATCTCATGCCCGCCCTCCTGCTTACCCTTGCAATGACCGGGACCGTCTCCGGCAGTGAGCGGGAAACCACACCCGCCAACCCGGGCCTGGCAGAGGTCGAACTGACTCCCCTCAAAGCCACCTACAGCGCCACAATGGACAAAGGGATCTCCATCAACGGATCCGCCACGCTCTCCCTGACCCACCAGGAGGATGGCACCTGGCTGTATCGTTTCGATGTGGAATCCTTTATCGCCGATATCGACGAATCCCTGACCCTCAGGTGGCAGGATGGTCGGGTCCAGCCACTGGAGTACCGCTATGCCCTCGAGGGACTGATGGTCAGCAATCGTAGCAGGGCCATGAATTTCAACTGGCCAGCGGGAACGGTCAACGGCAGTTATAACGGTGATACCTTCACCATGCCCCTGGAGGAGGGTGCCCTGGACCCGTTGGGGTTTCAGCTCCAGCTGCGTCAGGATCTCAAGGCTGGCAAGGAAAGCATGTCCTATCCGGTCGCCGATGATGGTGACTACGATCATGACCGCTTCACGGTGGTGGACAGCGAGCCGCTGAAAACCGAATTCGGTATCCTCGAAACGATCAAGGTCGAGAAGGTCCGTGGCGAAGGCAGCAAGCGGGAAACGCTATTGTGGTTCGCCCCCGAGCTGGACTACCTGCTGGTGCGACTGGTTCAGGTGGAACCGGATGGCAGCCGCTACGAAGTAACTCTGGACAAGGCGGAGATAGCCGGCAGGTAACGGCTCGATTTCAATCCGCCTCGCGCCAGATGGCCTTTACCTCTTCGGCAATCGCGCGCAGACCTGCCGCCACCCGCTCATCATCCTGGGAATAGGTCACCCGCAGGCACTCGTGGCGATGACGCCAGTCATTCTCCGGTAACCCCGGGAAGAAATAGTGCCCCGAAACCACCAGAACGCCCCTCGCTTTCAGGCGCTGGTACAACTCCAGGCTGGTCACCGGCAGGTCCGGGAACCACAGCCAGAGAAACATGGCGCCTTCGGGCTTGTGAACATACCAGCGACAGTCGTCCCCCATGGCTTCCCTGAAGGCGGTCACGGCGCGCTCCATTTTCGCTTTATAGAACGGACAGACAACCTCCCGGCTCAGGGACAGGATTTCGCCGCTGCGCACCAGCGGTTCAGCCAGCATGGCGCCGAAGCTCCCGGTTGCCAGGTTCATGATGGCGTTGATACCGGACAGGGCCTTCACGATCTCCCCGGAGGCGATGACGATGCCGGTGCGGGCGGCTGGCATGCCCAGCTTGGAGAGACTCAGGCAAAGAATGACCTGCTCGTTCCAGTGCGGTTTCGCCTCCACGTAAAGAAGGCTCGGGAAAGGAGTGCCATAGGCGCCATCCACGATCAGCGGAATGTCATGGGCCCGGGCCATTTCTTCAAGCCGGGTGAGTTCCTCGTCCGTAATGACGTTGCCAGTGGGATTGGTGGGGCGAGAGACACAGATGGCACCGGTCTCACCCGTCACCTCCACGGCGTCGAAATCGACCCGGTATTTGAATTCGTGAGCGCCGGTGAAGCTGATGTCCGGCTGCACCGCCCGGAACAGCTCGGGAGCAATACCGGCGTCGGCGTAGCCGATGTACTCCGGCGCCAGAGGCAGCAGAATGTGCTTGCGCAGCCCGTCGCCGAAATCACCGCCGAACATGTTGAACAGCATGAAAAACGCCGCCTGACTGCCGTTGGTCAGGGCAATGTTCTCAGGGGTGAGACCCCAGCCGTATTCCCGGTTCAGCAGGTCCGTCAGCGCGGCAATAAACTGTTTTTCGCCCTTGGGGGGATCATAGACTCCCACCAGGCGCTTCATTGCCTCGGGATCGGCGGCGATCTCTCCCAGAATCTCGGTCAGCCGATCCTGTACCGCCGGTATCTGGCCAGGGTTACCACCCCCCATCATGATCATGTCGTCGCCGGAAGCCAGAGCATTGCCCAGGTCATCCATCAGCGAGGTAATGCCGGCATCGGCGGTAAACTTGCGGCCAAAGGCGGAAAGTTTCATGGCAACGTCACCTGCGTTCCGGTGGTATGTGGAAAACCTTCAGGTCTCCGGCTCATCATCCGACAGGGTGATGCCCAGGTTGCTGAGGCCATCGTTGGCGGCCTGGGTCCTTACCCGCTGGATAAACCCGTCAGTGGGCGTACGCTGTCGCTTCAGGGCAAGGACCAGGTCACGCTGGAAAATCTTGTCTTCCTTCATCAAGGGATGACTTTCCAGCAATTCCACCAGTTCACTTTCATCCAGGTCCTCGCCTTCCGAGAAGGCAATGAAGTTCATTACCGTGCCGGTGGCGACCCGGGAAGCCTCCGTCGCCCGGTGCTTCCCGGGATTCAGCCGACTTAGAAGCGCTTCTTCGAGTAACTGGCAGAAATCGAACGCCGGGTAGACACCGTAGGCATCGTATTCCTCCACGTTCGGGCTCAGGCTCTCCAGCTTGGCCAGCATCTGGGGAATGACGGTTTCGCCACTGCGGTCGGCAAACATCTCCCACCCGGCGTCCGCCAGCTGTCGCATCTTGCCACCCGCCTTGGTGCCAATCGCCTCGCTGAAAAGAGCGTAATTGGGAAAGGCCCGCTCGGCCAGCGCCAGCAGGAATACGGTCTGGCGCCAGCCCTGGAGCTGTTCAACCGCTTTAAGAAACTGGTTCGCGTTCACGTGCGGCTCCTGCTTTATTCGGTGGTTATGTCCAGATCATTCAGTGGTTCAACCAAAAAACGGGCCACCGGGGCCCGCTCATGAATCGCCAACAGCTGAACGGGTCAGGCTCTCGGTAAGGTGACGCCGATCTGGCCAAGGTACTTGCCACCCCGATCCTTGTAACTGATTTCGCATTCCTCGTCCGACTCGAAGAACAGCATCTGGGCAACCCCTTCGTTGGCGTAGATTTTCGCCGGCAGGTTGGTGGTATTCGAAAACTCCAGGGTAACCTGGCCTTCCCACTCCGGTTCCAGGGGCGTCACGTTGACGATGATACCGCAACGGGCATAGGTGGACTTGCCCAGGCAGATGGTCAGTACCTTGCGGGGGATGCGGAAGTATTCGACCGTGCGGGCAAGGGCAAAGGAGTTGGGGGGAATAATACAGACATCGCCGGTGTAATTGACGAAGCTGTTATCATCGAAGTTCTTTGGATCCACCGTCGCGGAGTGCACGTTGGTGAAAATCTTGAATTCATTGCTGCAGCGCACGTCGTAGCCATAGCTGGACGTGCCATAGGAAATGACCCGTCCTCGGGAGGTTTCCCGGACCTGACCGGGTTCAAAGGGCTCAATCATGCCCTCTTCTTCCGCCATGCGGCGAATCCATCTGTCGGATTTGATGCTCATTGATGCCGTCTCTCGCCTGTCGCTGCGCTGTTGCCGAATTGCCGTCGATTCCCCGACCCCGCCGACCTCGGTCGAACGGGGCGCCATAGTTTACCCCTAAGGGTTGCCGGCGGCAAAAGCCATATCAATCATCGCTGATGGAAATGCTGGGGATGGGACCACTCTGATTTTTTGCGCGGGTGGACAGACCGGCGGACAGCCGGCGGGCGATATCGCGATAGCGCCGGGCCACTTCCGAATCCGGCTCGGCCACCACCGACGGGTTGCCGCCGTCGGTCTGCTCGCGGATGGTCAGGTGGAGGGGCAACTGGCCCAGCAGCTCGGTCTGGTAGTCGTCCGCAACCCGCTGGCCGCCACCTTGTCCAAAAAGAGGCTCCTCATGTCCGCAGTTGCTGCAGATATGGATGCTCATGTTCTCTACAACGCCCAGTACCGGGATTTCGACCTTCCGAAACATCTCGATACCCTTTTTGCAGTCCAGCAGGGCGATATCCTGGGGCGTGGTGACCACCACCGCACCGGTCACCGGAACCTTCTGGGCCAGGGTCAGCTGGATGTCCCCGGTGCCCGGCGGCATGTCCACCACCAGGTAGTCCAGCTCTTTCCACAGGGTCTGGGTCAGCAGTTGCTGAACCGCACCGCTGACCATGGGGCCACGCCAGACCATGGGGGTCTTGTCGGTCACCAGGAAGGCCATGGACATGGCCTGGATGCCATGGGCCTGAATGGGCAGGAAGTACTTGTCGCCTTCCGTGCCGGGGCGCTGACCCTCGGGAATGCCCAGCATCATGCCGACGCTGGGGCCGTATATGTCCGCGTCAAGGATGCCCACCCGGGCACCCTCCGCCGACAGCGCCAGGGCCAGGTTGACCGCAGTGGTGGACTTGCCCACACCACCCTTGCCGGAGGCAATGGCAATGATGTTCTTGATACCGCCGATGGATTCCAGGTCACGCTGGGCCTTGTGGGCGTGAATCCGCTGGCCGACCCGGACCTCGGCGCTGGCGACACCCTCGACACCCTCCAGGGCATTGGTCAGGATTTCCGCCATGCCGCCGGCAATGCCCTGACTGGCGTAGGGCAGCTCCACCGTCAGTGTCACCCTGCCCTGGTCATCGGCGTCCAGCGCCTTGACGGCGTCAAGCTGGTACAGATCCGTTGCAAGATAGGGATCGCGGTATTCACGCACTGCCCCTTCCAGGGCGGATCGGGAAATCTCGGCCATCATGTGCTCCGTGGGTCAAATATCCGGATGGAAGCAGTGAAAACGCTGTCCGGGAAGATGAAAAGTGTTGTCATGGAAGGTATCATTTGTGCCCGTTTCTGACCATACGAAGCTTCCCGCCGGAGCTTTCCTACACAGATCACCAAGGTTCGGATAGCAACATGACGCAAGCGAGAGCCAAGCAACAGCGCGACATTCTGGTTACCAGCGCCCTGCCCTACGCCAACGGGCCCATTCACCTGGGGCACCTGCTGGAATACATTCAGACCGATATCTGGGTGCGCTATCAGAACATGCGGGGCCAGAACTGCTACTACGTTTGCGCCGACGATGCCCACGGTACCGCCATCATGCTGCGCGCCGAGCGCGAGGGCATCAGTTCCGAACAGCTCATTGAGCGTATCCGGGAGGAACACCAGCAGGACTTCGCCGGCTTCAATATCCGTTTCGACAACTACTACTCCACCCATTCCGAGGAAAATCGGCAGTTTTCCGAATTCATCTATCGCAAGCTCAAGGAAAACGGGCACATTGCCACCCGCCAGATCACCCAGTTCTTCGACCCGGAGAAGGAAATGTTCCTGGCGGACCGTTTCATCAAGGGCACCTGCCCCAAGTGCAAGGCGGAAGACCAGTACGGTGACAACTGTGAGGCATGCGGCGCCACCTACACCCCGGCGGAACTCATTAACGCCCGCTCAGCGGTGTCCGGCGCCACACCGGTGGAGAAGCAGTCCGAGCACTTTTTCTTCAGACTGCCGGACTTCGAGGACTTCCTGAAGGAATGGACCCGCAGCGGCACCCTCCAGCCCCAGGTGGCGAACAAGCTGGCTGAATGGCTGGATGCCGGCCTGCAGGAATGGGACATCAGCCGTGACAAGCCCTACTTCGGATTCGAGATCCCGGATGCGCCCGGCAAGTACTTCTACGTCTGGCTGGATGCGCCTATCGGTTACCTTGCCAGTTTCAAGAACCTCTGCAACCGGGTCGGTATCGATTTCGAGCATTTCTGGAAGGCGGATTCCGAGGCCGAGGTCTATCATTTCATCGGCAAGGACATCATCAACTTCCATGCCCTGTTCTGGCCCGCCATGCTCCATGACGCCGGCTTCCGCACCCCTACCGCGGTCTGGGCTCACGGCTTCGTGACCGTCAATGGCAAGAAGATGTCCAAATCCCGGGGCACCTTCATCATGGCCCGCACTTACCTGGACCATCTGGACCCCGAATACCTCCGTTACTATTTCGCATCCAAGCTCACGGCCGGTGTGGATGACATGGACCTGAACCTTGAGGACTTCGCCGCCCGGGTGAATTCCGACCTGGTGGGCAAGGTGGTGAACATCGCAAGTCGCAGTGCGGGCTTCATAACCAAGCGTTTCGACGGGCGTCTCGGCACTGTGACCGAGCAGGAGAAGCTGAAGAGTTTCATTGACGCTGGCGAGGAGATCGCCGACTTCTACGAGACCCGGGAATTCGGCCGAGCCATGCGCCGGATCATGGAGCTGGCGGATATTGCCAACCAGTATGTGAACGAGGAACAACCCTGGGTGATCGCCAAGCAGGAGGGCCAGGACGGGAAGCTCCAGGCCATCTGCACCAACGCCATCAATATGTTCCGCCTGCTTATGACCTATCTCGCACCGGTGTTGCCAAAAACCGCCGAGCGCGCCGACAGCTTCCTCGACGCGCCACTGGACTGGAACAACCGCTCGCAGTTGCTGGAAAATCACGCCATCAACAAGTTCAGCCCCCTGATGAGCCGGGTCGACATGGCGCAGGTGGAGAAAATGATCGAGGCCTCCAGGGAAGAGATGGTTTCCGCCACCGGTGGCCAGCCGGAAGCGAAGAAGGCGGCCGGCAACCTGGAGCCGGTAGCGGACGAAATCGAGTTTCCGGATTTCGCCAAGGTTGATCTGCGGGTGGCCAGGATTGTCAAAGCCGAACATGTGGAAGGGGCCGACAAACTTCTCCGCCTGACCCTGGATATCGGCCATGGTGAACGGAATGTTTTCGCGGGCATAAAGTCCGCCTACGGGCCCGAGGAACTGGAGGGCCGCATGACAGTGATGGTAGCCAACCTGAAACCCCGGAAGATGAAATTCGGACTGTCGGAAGGCATGGTGCTGGCAGCGGGTCCCGGCGGCGAGGAAATCTTCATCCTGTCACCGGATTCCGGCGCAACTCCGGGCATGCGGGTGATGTAAGGCGGCACGGCCACCTGGGAGCGACACGCCAATGACCGAATACCTGCTGATCCTGATCAGCACGATTCTGGTGAACAATTTTGTCCTGGTGCAGTTTCTCGGCCTCTGCCCTTTCATGGGCGTGTCCGGCAAACTGGAAACCGCCATGGGCATGTCCCTGGCCACCACCTTCGTGCTGACCCTGGCATCCGTATGCAGTTATCTTGCCTACACCTACCTGCTGGCGCCGCTGGACCTGATGTTCCTGCGGACCATCACCTTTATCCTGGTGATCGCGGTCGTGGTGCAATTTACCGAAATGGTGGTTCGTAAAACCAGCCCCCTGCTCTACCGGGTGCTGGGAATCTTCCTGCCATTAATCACAACCAATTGCGCCGTGCTGGGTGTTGCATTGCTCAACATCAACAAGAACAACAACTTCGTGGAGTCGGTTCTGTATGGTTTTGGCGCCGCCGCCGGATTTTCCCTGGTGCTGGTGCTGTTTGCCGCCATGCGGGAGCGGATCGCCGTGGCCGATGTGCCACTCGCCTTCCGGGGCGCGGCCATCGGTATGGTGACCGCGGGCTTGATGTCATTGGCATTCCTGGGTTTTACCGGCCTGGTGGGGGTCTGACGGAGTTCGTAATATGTGGACAGGTATCCTCATAGCCGTTCTGGTCCTTCTTGGCCTCGCGGTGGTTTTCGGTGCCCTGCTGGGCTATGCCGCGGAGCGGTTCCGGGTGGAGGGAAATCCCCTGGTGGACCAGATTGATGCCCTGTTGCCCCAGACCCAGTGCGGCCAGTGTGGCTTTCCAGGCTGTCGGCCCTACGCCGAAGCGATCGCCAACGGCGATGCCATCAATAAATGTCCGCCGGGAGGCGGAGGCACCATCAAGGCCCTGGCAGACCTGCTGGACGTGGAGCCCCAACCCCTGGATGCGGAACACGGGGTCGAGCAGGACAAGCGGGTCGCGGTGATCCGCGAGGACGAATGCATCGGTTGCACCAAGTGTATCCAGGCTTGCCCGGTGGATGCGATTCTGGGGGCCGCCAAGCACATGCATACAGTGATTGAGAGCGAGTGTACCGGCTGCGATCTCTGCGTGGAGCCCTGCCCGGTCGACTGCATAGACATGGTGAATATCGCGCCGGATATCCGCACCTGGACCTGGCAACCGCCGAGGTCCACCCTGATCGCCACCGACCGCCAGGGAGTCAGTGCCTGATGAGCCAGTTGTGGAGCTTTCCGGGTGGCATCCATCCAGCGGAGAACAAGCAGCAGTCCACCAGCCGGCCGATCCGCAAGGCAGGCATTCCGGAACGCCTGGTCCTGCCCCTCCAGCAGCATATCGGGGAACCCGCGGAACCCGTGGTTGCCCCGGGTGACAGGGTTCTCAAGGGCCAGAAGGTGGCAGACGTCACTGGCGGCTTGGGCGTGCCGGTCCACGCCCCTACTTCCGGCACTATCGAGTCCATAAGCCGACACCCGGTACCGCACCCGTCGGGTATGGAAGACTGGTGCATAACCCTGATTCCCGACGGCGATGACCGCTGGTGTGAGCTGAATCCGACGTCCGAGTACCGGAAGCTGGATCGGGAGGGCGTTCTCGAAAAGATTCGTGAAGCCGGCATCAGCGGTATGGGGGGCGCGGGCTTCCCCGCCCACATCAAGCTGCGGCCCCCCAGTGACCGCAAGGTCGACATCCTGATTCTCAACGGCGCCGAGTGCGAACCCTATATTACCGCCGATGACATGGCCATGCGCGAACGGGCGAACGAGATACACAGCGGCCTCAAGGTCATGGCCTGGGTTCTCCGGCCGGAGCGCTGCATCATCGCCATCGAGGACAATAAACCGCAGGCCATCGAGGCCATGCGCCGAGCCAGCGAGGGCACCCAGGCGGAGGTGGTGGTGATTCCCACCAAATACCCCTCCGGAGGCGAGAAGCAGCTGATCCAGATTCTCACCGGGATGGAAGTGCCCCATGGCGGAATTCCCGCGGATATCGGCGTGATGTGCCAGAACGTCGGCACAGCGATCGCCGTTTCCCGCGCGGTCTTCCGGGGCGAACCGCTGATTTCCAGGATCACCACCGTGACTGGTGAAGGGGTCTCCGAGCCCGGGAATTTCGAGACCCTGATCGGTACACCCATCCGCCACCTTCTTGATCAGGCGGGCTTTGACCCGAAGCGTATCAATCGACTGATCCTTGGCGGCCCAATGATGGGCTATACCCTGGAGAACACAGAGGTTCCAGCGGTCAAGACCACTAACTGCATCATCGCCGCCACTGAAGCGGAGCTGCCCCTGCCACCTCCGGAGCAGCCCTGCATCCGGTGTGGCCTCTGCGCTGACGGCTGCCCCATGGAGTTGCTGCCCCAGCAACTGTTCTGGCACGCCAAAGCCCAGGACTTTGACCGTGCCGAACACCTGAATCTGTTCGATTGCATCGAGTGCGGTGTCTGCTCCTACGTCTGCCCGAGTTCTATCCCGCTGGTGCAGTACTACCGCTATGCCAAGGGGGAGATCCGCACCCAGCGGGCCGAGCAGGTCAGGGCCGACCGGGCCCGTGAACGGTTCGAGGCCCGCCAGGCCCGGCTGGACAGGGAGCAGCAGGAAAAGGAATTGCGCCGCCAGGAGCGAGCGAAGGCCGCCGCTGAAGCCCAGGCAAAGAAAAAGGCAGAAGCCGAAAAGGCCGTGGTCAGCGGCGAGGCACCCGATGAGCGCGACGCCAAGGCTGCCATGGTCCAGGAGGCGCTGGCGCGCAAAAAGGCCAGATCAGCCGCGAAAGAGACGATGCCGAACGGTGCCGGAGGTGCCGAAAAACCGGACGTCGAGGCCCTGGAAAAACAGTTGGAACAGGCCAGGGGCAAACTGGAAACCATGGAGCGAATGCTTGAGGACGCGAAGGCGACCGAGGCCGACAATGTGGAGAAGCTGGAACGGGCCGTAACCAAGAATCTGGATCGGGTGAAACGGGCGGAAGACGCCTTGGCGGATGCCCGCAAGCAACTGGAAACGGAGCCGGGAGAATGAGCCTGCTGCAACAGTCCTCCCCCCACGCTCATCGTGCGCGACCCACCTCCCGGGTGATGCAGTGGGTCATCCTGGCAGCCCTGCCAGGTCTGTTTGCCCAGACCCTGTTCTTCGGCTGGGGCAATCTCATCAACGTCATCTGGTGCATGCTGCTGGCCCTGGCCGCGGAAGCGGCCGTACTTCAGATTCGCGGCAAACCGGTGGCTTTTTTCCTGCGTGATCATACCGCCGCGGTCACCGGACTCCTGCTGGGACTGTCTTTGCCTCCGTTTGTGCCCTGGTGGGTAGCGGCGGTAGCCGTCATTGCAGCCATTGTACTGGCCAAGCAACTCTACGGTGGTCTCGGGGCCAACCCCTTCAATCCTGCGATGGTTGGCTATGCCCTGGTGCTGGTATCGTTTCCGGTCGCCATGACCACCAACTGGGCGGAAGCCGGAATGCTGTGGGATGCACCCGGCTTTGGTGAAACCCTCAACATCATCTTCTCGGGGCAGCAAACCGCCATTGACGCCTATACCATGGCCACGCCCCTTGATGAGTACAAGCACAAGATCGCCACCCACACCGCCGCCGAAGTCCTGCAGCACCCGACCTTTGGAGCCGGGGTGGCCAAAGGCTGGGAGTGGGTCAACGGTGCCTTCCTTTTCGGTGGCCTTGTACTGCTTGCCCTGCGCATCATCAGCTGGCACATTCCGGTGAGCTTTCTGGCCGGCCTCGCCCTGATGAGCCTGGCCTTCGGCAACAACCCGGACCAGTACGCGCCGGTATCCATGCACCTGCTGGCAGGTGGCACCATGCTCGGTGCGTTTTTTATCGCCACCGATCCCGTCTCCGCAGCCACCAGTCATAAGGGTAAGCTGATCTACGGCGCCAGTATCGGTGTGCTCATCTACCTCATCCGGAGCTGGGGCAACTACCCGGATGCTGTGGCCTTCAGCGTTCTGCTGATGAATTTCGCGGTGCCGTTCATCGATCATTACACCCCGCCGCGTACCTACGGTCATCATAAGCCCCCACGGGGCATACCGGGCAAGACGGGATAACACCATGGCAGCACTGGCACAATCCATTCGTCGCAGCGCCATCGGTCTCGGTCTGTTCGCCGTGATCACCGGCGGCACCATCGCCCTGACCCAGCAGCTTACCGAGGATCGTATCAGGGAGCAGGTCGCCCGCGCCGAAGCGGCCGCGCTGTACGAGATCATTCCGGAGTCGCATCATGACAACGACCTGCTGAACGACACTGTGACGTTGCCACCCGGTGAAAATCTCGCCATTGATGGACCATTAACCGCATGGGTTGCGCGGAAAAGCGGCGATCCGGTCGGACTGATTTTTCCCGCCGTTGCGCCCGATGGCTATTCCGGTGATATTCATCTGCTGGTGGGCATCAGCCTCGACGGCACCGTTCTGGGCGTTCGGGTAACCAGTCACCGGGAAACACCGGGGCTCGGGGACCGGATTGAACTGAAGAAATCCAGCTGGATCACGTCCTTCGAGGGCCGGTCACTTGGGGACCCGGAGCCACGAAACTGGAACGTCAAGAAAAACGGGGGGGTCTTCGACCAGTTCACCGGAGCCACCATCACCCCCCGAGCCGTGGTGAAAGCCGTCAAGAAAACGTTGATCTACTTCCGCAGGCACCGGCCGGAGATTCTCAGCGCGGTCGGAGCCGAGCCTTCCACCTTCGAGCGGGCCCGGGGCGAGCGCCAACAGAACAGGGGACAACGCTGACATGAGCACCAAGACCAGCGCCGAGATCATCCGCGACGGACTCTGGACCAACAACCCGGCCCTGGTCCAGGTACTGGGCCTGTGCCCACTGCTGGCCGTCACCAGTACGGTGGTCAATGCCATCGGCCTGGGCATCGCCACTCTGCTGGTACTGATGGGCTCCAACCTGGCGGTGTCGGTGATCCGCAATTTCGTGAGTGACTCGGTGCGCCTGCCAGCCTTCGTGATGATCATTGCCTCGTTCGTTACCTGCGCGGAACTCCTGATGCAGGCCTTCACTTACGAGCTTTACCAGATTCTCGGCATATTTATCCCCCTGATCGTCACCAACTGCGCGATCCTGGGCCGGGCTGACGCGTTTGCCTCCAAGACGGGGCCGGTACCGGCGCTGCTCGATGGCGCGATGATGGGGCTGGGTTTCCTGGCGGTACTGATTGTACTCGGCGGTATGCGTGAACTGATTGGCCAGGGCACGCTGTTCGTGGATATGCACCTGTTGCTGGGTCCCACGGCGGCAGACTGGACCCTGAATGTATTCCGTGACTACCCGGATGCCCTGTTCATGGTATTGCCGCCCGGCGCCTTCGTCGGCCTGGGGCTGCTGATCGCCCTGAAAAACGGCATCGATAACACCCTGGAGCAGCGTCGCAAGGCCCGAACCAGCGAAGCCGTTGCGGCCGGCAGCAAGCGTGTCCGGGTCACCGGCCACATCTCCTGAGCGACAATCCCCTTAACCGGAACGGTATGAACAAGCAGAAACGAATCGAGATTTTCACCCGTCTGCGGGACGCGAACCCATCCCCCACCACGGAGCTGAATTACGACAGCGCGTTCGAACTGCTGATTGCAGTCATACTGTCAGCACAGGCTACCGATGTCGGAGTGAACAAAGCCACGGCAAAACTGTTTCCAGTGGCCAATACTCCCGAAGCCATCCTGGATCTGGGGGTGGAAGGTCTCAAGGACTACATCAAGACCATCGGTCTGTATAACAGCAAGGCGGAAAATATCATCAAGACCTGCCGGGCGCTGCTGGACAGGCACGACGGTGAGGTGCCCGATACCCGGGAGGAACTGGAAGCCCTGCCCGGAGTCGGTCGCAAGACCGCCAATGTTGTCCTCAACACGGCGTTCGGTCAGCCCGCGATGGCGGTGGACACCCACATCTTCAGGGTATCCAACCGTACCGGCATAGCTCCGGGCAAGAATGTTCTGGAAGTGGAAAAACGCCTGATGCGCCTGGTGCCCAGGGAATTCCTGCAGGATGCCCATCACTGGCTTATCCTGCACGGGCGCTACACCTGCACCGCCAGGAAGCCCAAGTGCGGCTCCTGCATCATTGAGGACCTATGCGAGTACAGGCATAAGCGGGACTATATCGAGTAAGTTACAGGCAGCTCGGGGCGTGTCTGCAGAAAAGCCCCCCGATCCCGTGGCGTCTCCCGAAACCGGAAAGCGCTTCACTTGCCAAGCATATCCGCTTTCAGACTGCCCTGAACCGGGTCATCCGAGAGCCAGATGCCAAACAGCGCTTCCTTGAACTGACGATCTCCGATGGTCCTCCCCAGCTCGCCGTTCTTGATCACCTGGACCCCCTCGTCGGGTACGTACACCAGGTCGAAGACGTCCCCCTCACTGATCTCATCGGCAAACACCGCCAGCAGGGCGTCGACCTCATCCTGGATTGGTGCCATATTGCCGTCCGTGGACTTGTCGAGCCCCTCCAGCGTGGCCTCGGTCATGTTGTCGCTATTGATGCGGCCGGAGGTTACGTGCAGAGCAATGGCCTGGGGTTCCTCCGCTGCCAGGATGGCGGATGCGTCCGTCGACTTCTCGGGCAGATAGAGGGCGGCTACATAAAGTTTTATAAAGAATTTGGAACGAGTGCCGGCGCCGTTGAGAAAAAGTTCGGTGTCACCGGCGGTCAGGGTGTCTCGAACCTTCGTTCCATCCACCGTGGCCGCCGATGCGCCACCTGCCAGCAACAAAGCCAGCATCATCCCCGACACACCAGCCAACGCGCGAAAAACCATAATAAGCTCCTGTTTTGATTATTTTATCCCGCCTGCGGGCACTCCAGCTCCATGTTACCCGACTTTTGAGTCGGGCAGTGAGGCAAGAAGGACGACTGCCGCAAATACCGGGCGATAAAAAAGCCGGCTACTCTCGCAGCCGGCTTTTCATGGTACGGGGAAAAGTCCTTTTACTGCTTGAACAGCAGAGTGCTGGAAAGTCCCTCGTTTTCAAGGATTTCCCGAAGGCGGCGCAGCGCTTCCACCTGGATTTGGCGAACACGCTCCCGGGTAAGGCCGATTTCCTGGCCCACTTCCTCCAGTGTGCTGGTGGGGTAACCTCTCAGGCCAAAGCGACGGGACAGCACTTCCTGCTGCTTCTCGCTGAGCTGATCAATCCACTGTTCCAGGCAGGAACACAGGTTGTTGTCCTGCAGAAGGTCGGCAGGGTCTGACGCGCCCTCGTCAGCCACGGTATCCAGCAGGGACTTCTCGCCCCCGGCACCGATAGGCGTATCCATGGAAGCCACGCGTTCGTTCAGGCCCAGCATCCGCTCCACGTCGTTCACCGGCTTGTCCACCATGTGCGCGATCTCCTCCGCAGAGGGCTCATGGTCCAGCTTCTGGGTGAGTTCCCGGGCGGCGCGCAGGTAAAGATTGAGTTCCTTCACCACGTGAATCGGCAGACGGATGGTGCGAGTCTGATTCATGATGGCCCGTTCGATGGTCTGTCGGATCCACCAGGTGGCGTAGGTGGAGAACCGGAAGCCACGCTCCGGATCGAATTTCTCCACCGCCCGGATCAGACCCAGGTTGCCTTCTTCAATCAGGTCCAGCAGGGTCAGGCCCCGGTTGACATATCGCCGGGCGATTTTCACCACGAGCCTCAGGTTGCTTTCAATCATCCGCTTACGGCCCGACTCTTCCCCCTTTCGGGCGAGACGCGCGAAATAGACTTCCTCTTCGGGGGTTAACAGGGGTGAAAATCCGATTTCGTTCAGGTACAGCTGGGTTGCATCGAGCTGCTTCTGGCTGCCGAAATAGCGGCCATGGGGGGTGAAGTCTTTCTCTTCTGCCTCTGCAGAGGCCATCTCTTTCTTTGGGGAATCCTCGCCGGAAACCTCAGGGGTCTCCGCTTCGTCGTCAGTGTCTTCTACATCGGCTACACGATCAATGATGAGTTCTTCATGCTCTGCTGACATAACTCTAGCCCCGCCTTTGAATGATCCTGTCGGCAAGTGCCCGTCCGGAGGTTTACTGCGATTACGGGCCCCTTGCCGGCTTTCGTCCGCTGATTATTTTTGTTGCGAACCCCAATTCCTCGTTTACACGTATCTTGATCAGGACATTTCGCATTCGGGCCAGCCGCGTCACGACTGACACTGTCTGTTTTTTTTGTCTGCTTCTCCCTGTCTCTGCCTGCTTTCCGATTATTGGCCTGTTCGGGAAAAGTCAGGCTTCGATCCTCTCTTTAATGAATTTGTACTACCGTATCTAGGTACTAACGCGAAAAATAAAACCGCTTCCAGTCAAAAGGCTCTGTCAACGAGCCGGCAGATAAGGCATCGGGTCTACCGGGTTGCCGTTTCGTCGGATCTCGAAATGCAACTTATTGCCCTCAGCGCCGGAATCGCCCATTTCCGCAATGGTCTGTCCCTGCTTCACATCTTCGCCTTCCTTGACCAGAATGCGCCGATTGTGGGCATAGGCACTCAGGAAATGCTCGTTGTGATTAACGATGATAAGGTTGCCGTATCCCAGCAGTCCATTACCTGCGTAAACAACATTGCCATCGGCAGCTGCCCGTATCGGATCCCCGGCGTTACCGGCGATATCGATACCCTTATTGACCTGCCCCGATGTAGAAAAATTAGCAATTACAGTGCCAGTATGAGGCCACTGCCAGCTGATGTCGGAAACCGTCTGACTCTGTCTGGCCAGCTCCACACCACGGTCAGGCTTGCGAGTAACCTGCGGTTTGGGATCGGTTTTCGCCGGGGCCGTGGACCGCGCGCTTCTGTCCTGTGAAGCCGTGCCGCCGGAAGAGGCGGCTCTCGGATCCGCGGTTGACGCCGTGCGGGTGCTGGCGGGAACGCGACCCTTGAGGTCAAGGCGAAGTACCTGGCCGGCACGAATATGGTAGGGAGGCTGAATGTTGTTGGCGTTGCCCAGCTCACGATAGTCGCGGCCATAGCGCCAGGCGATGCTGTAAAGGGTCTCACCCTTTTTCACAACATGACGGCCCCAATAGACAGGCGGGTTATAGCGGTCGTCCTGATAGATAGCCGAAGTATTACAGCCCACCATGACCGGCAGCGAGACAGCGACCATCAGAATATACAGCAGGGAACGAAGCCACGGGATACCAGTAGCTGAGGAGTGTGTGGGGCGGCTTTTGCCCTGTTCCGGTCTATAATTCACGAATATGTTAAATTCTTTTTTATATCAAATTCATATTTAGAGTACTGACCTCAGGCACAATTTTGGCTAACCCGCTAATTTATTGCAGGTTTCTATTACACATTCTGGTTACCGAATCTGACCGACTGTTACTCATGGAAACGTTTTCAGGAGAAAGGTAACACTTTCTCACCGTGCCCGTGACAGGTCTCACACCCGAAAAGGGCGACATCCCAGAAATTCCGGGTCCATCACACCCGGGCATCGTCACCTTGTTCACGTTCGAAACGGGCGGCGAGCCATTCGCCGGACAGCACCACCGCAATACCGATCAACAACGCCACTACAGCTACGGTAACCTGCGCCGGCTCACCTGTCACTTCTGCATAATGCATGGGCGTGACGCTGATCTGTTCCATGGGCACCTGGTGGCCGCCGGAATCGGTCCGCCAGCTGGTAACCACCTGCCACGGCCAGACCCGGTTCAGGGCCCCGATCATGAAGCCTGTCAGCAACGCCAGAATTGGATCATGGGCCCTGCGCAGGGCAAAACCGAGGATTCGGGCGAAGCTGAGCAGACCGACTACACACCCGCCCAGGAACAGCAACAGGGTGACAGGGTCGAAGTCCCGCACCGCAGTCAGGACAGGTGCGTACATTCCCAGCACCAGCAGGATAAAACTGCCGGAGAGGCCCGGCAGTATCATGGCACAGATGGCAAGTGCACCTGAGAGGAAAAACATCAACGCGCCGGGCTCGACCCGGCTGATTGTCAGCGTGGTAACCCACCAGGCAAACGCGGTACCCAAGGCAAGCGGCACAAGGAGCACCCATCGCCACCTCTTAAGCCTGCCCAGAACATGCCACACTGACGCCAGGATCAGCCCGAAAAAAAAGCTCCATAGTGCAATCGGATAGGTTTCCAGCGCCCAGGTAATGGCGTTCGCCAGCCCGACCACGCTCGACAGAACGCCGGCGAGCAATACGATGAGAAAGGAGCCGTCAATCTCGTGCCAGAAGCGCCGCCCGCGCCCCTTCACTAATGACCGGAGAAACGCGGAGGGTATCGCGGAAATGGCGCCGAGCAGACGGAAGTAAATTCCCGTGATAAAGGCAATCGTGCCCCCGGAAACTCCGGGTACGATATCGGCCGCTCCCATGGCCATGCCCCGGAGAAAGATCCCCGCGAGGTGTCGGATTCCCTTCAACGTACAACTCCTGCCAGTAACGGAACAAAACGGACCGGTTCAATGTTCTCGGTATGAAAACGGCTGCCCTGACGGGTGACCTTGACCAGCATCTGCTGTTCCTCACCCACCGGCGCCACCATCACACCCCCATCGGACAATTGCCCGAGAAGCTCTTCGGGCAGTGTTCGGGGCGCTGCCGTCACCATGATGCCATCGAACGGCGCCCGGTCAGGCCAGCCCATGGGACCGTCTGCCAGGCGCAGCATGACATTGCGCAGCCTGAGCAGGTGCATGCGCTCACGGGCCTTGTCCTGAAGCGGCTTGATCCGCTCGACACTGAACACCTCTTCACAGAGGTTTGCCAGAATGGTGGTCTGGTAACCGGATCCGGTCCCCAGTTCAAGCACCCGCTTCGGGCTGGCCGACATCATCACTTCTGTCATGCGGGCGACGATATAGGGTTGCGACAGGGTCTGGCTGTGGCCAATCGGCAGAGAGGTATCCTCATAGGCCCGATGTGAAAGCGCCTCGTCCAGGAAGATATGCCTTGGAACCTGCTCCATGGCGCCCAGCACCCTTTCATCACTGATGCCCGCTTCCCGCAGCCTCTGGATCAGTCGCATACGGGTACGACGGGAGGTCATGCCAATGCCGTCAATTGCCACCATCAGCGACCGGCCTCCACCCATTGCCTGAGTGAGGAAAGCGCCTCGTGTCGGGTCATATCGATGTGCACCGGGGTGATGGACACGAAGTTCTGACTGACCGCATGGAAATCCGTACCGGGACCCGCATCGCTGCCCTCTCCGGCGGCACCGATCCAGTACCGGGCCTTGCCGCGGGGACAGGTCATGGGTACCGCCCCCTCGGCCCGTGCCCGGTGACCCAGCCGGGTGACACGAAAACCGGCAATGGCTTCCCAGGGAACGTCCGGAACATTCACATTCAGGATGCAGCGAGCGCCCAGGTCCGGCCAGTCTTCCCTTTCAAGAAGCTCGCGAACCACCCGGGCAGCGGTCTCGTAATGAAAGTGGCCGTCATTGACCAGAGAGACCGCGATGGCCGGCAGGCCCAGGTGGCGGCCCTCGGTGGCCGCAGCCACCGTACCCGAATAGATGATGTCATCACCCAGGTTAGCGTGGGTGTTGATTCCGGAAACCACCCGGTCGAAGGGTTCGTCGAACAGCCCGTTGACGGCAAGGTGAACACAGTCCGTCGGCGTGCCGTCCACCGAACGAAAACCTCCGGGATGCTGCTCCACGGTCAGCGGTCGGTTGAGGGTCAGGGAATTGCTGGCACCACTGTGGTCGCGGTCCGGGGCGACCACCTCGATTTCTGCCACCCCTTCAAGGCCGGAATGCAGGGCCACCAGCCCAGGGGAATGAACCCCGTCATCGTTCGACAGCAAGATACGCACGATTACCTGACTCTCCGAAATGTTCTGGCGGGCGGAGACCGGGTTTTCCCGAATCCCCCCTTACCCGACTGAAAAATGATTCTGCGACAAAATTCTAACGGATTAATGATGACTTTTGTGTCATTCATGGTGACTGAGCGAACGTTTTCGGTAAATTACGCCCCTTCGTCCGTCTCCCGCAGATCGAGAACCGAGGACAGCATCGTGGTCGCGTACTGTCCAGGCGGCAGACTGAAGCGAATGTCCAGGGTGGTCTCGCCGTCACACTCGACGAACTGCCAGTTCAGGCCGTCCGGTCTCAGCACCAGCTCACGACGCTCCGGGGCCATGCGGGTACTGGCGAACACGGCCTCCATAGCGGGATAGCCACCGACAACCTCCCGCTCAAGACGACCCTGCCCCCCCGTGGCGACGGTGCCACCATCGCCCCACAGGGGACCAGTGGCCTGCTGGGGGTCGGGCTCGCCTTCCAGACGTTGCCGCCAGCTTCCGTCCAGCACACGTGCCGCCAGCACTTCGTTGAATAACCACGACCGAGCCGCGGAAAAATACATTCCCTCGCGGGCGCCCGAGGACTTTCGACGGCGGCCCCTGTCCCGGGGCCGACGACTCATGGCGATTGCACGGTCCAGGTTGGCACCATCATGGCCAAACCGCTGTGAGCCGAAATAGTTCGGACAGCCATGGCGGGCCATCAGCTCCAGATGGGCCTGGATCCGTTCCCCGACCCCCTGCAGCTCCCGTATGCGGATCTCGAATTCGTTGGCACTGTGCTCGCCGCGTCTCAGCTTGCGGCTGCGGCGGGCCACCGCCAGTACTGGCCACTGGCTGTGCACTGCGCGGACAAACTCGACGTCTTCCCCCTCCCTGCCCGGCCGCTGGACGCTGAACCACTGCCGGGTCACGGCCTGTCGGTCCTTCAGACCGCAGTAGCCGATGCCGGCCTCGCCGCAACCGGCCATTTCGCCCAGCTGGCGGGCGACCCAGGGAGTGTTGTCGCCGGTTTTCTCCACATACAGCAGCAGATGCTCACCCGCGCCCGGCACATCGGTGATTTCGCCAGCACTCACACTCGCGACAGGATCCGTGTCTGACCACTGCTCGTGGACCCGGAAATCCTCAGGAAAGCGCTTGAGAACCCCTGAACCGGTCTGCTCACCCAGAGCCGATGGCCATGACAGTCGCCAGGAACTCATGTCTCCACGTCGTCAAGGAGACAGATGGCCTGGCAGGCGATGCCTTCCTCGCGACCCGTAAACCCGAGATTTTCCGTGGTTGTGGCCTTGACGCTGACACAGTCCATGGAAACGCCGAGGTCTTCGGCAATGTGCTGGCGCATGGCGGCCATATGGGGAGCCATCTTCGGCGTCTGGGCGATGATGGTTGCGTCCACGTTGATCACGCGGAAGCCGCGGTCCGACACCTGACGAAGCACCTCCCGCAACAACACGCGACTGTCGGCCCCCGCCCACTCATCGCTGGTATCCGGGAACAGGTGACCGATATCACCCAATGCCGCAGCGCCGAGCAGCGCATCCGCCAGAGCGTGAAGGAGGACATCTCCATCGGAATGCGCTTTCAGTCCGCGATTGTGGGGGATGGGCACGCCCCCGAGAATGATCTCCGCGCCGTCGCAGAAGGCGTGAACATCGAAACCCTGACCAATTCTCATAAAAACCTGCCTGTCCGGAAAGAAAGGGTTTACCGGCCGTCAATCACCACTGGCCTGACGGGAGAGGATGAACTCCGCCAGGGCCAGGTCTTCCGGCACGGTAATCTTGATATTGTCGGCACGCCCGGCGATCACTTCCGGCATCTGGCCGTCCCGCTCCATGGCGGATGATTCGTCGGTAATGGATTCTGGATCATCCCGTACGCCCCTGTGCAGGGCCGCCATGAGCGGGCCATAGCGAAACATCTGGGGCGTCAGGGCTCGCCAGAGGCGGCCCCGGTCCATGGTGCCCGCTACCTGCTGGGTACCTGGTGTGACCTCCTTGATGGTATCGGCCACCGGGGCCGCAAGCAGCCCCCCCACCGGGTGGTCGGCCAGCTGACTCACAAGCCGCAGCACATCGTCCCGATGGATACAGGGCCGGGCCACATCGTGGACCAGAACCCAGTCCTGCTCCGCGGCCCGACCGGAAAGATACTGCAATGAGGCAAGAACCGAGTCGGCGCGGTCCGAACCACCAACACAGGTGTCTATTCGCCCATCGGCCGCGCTCTCGCTTGCGGGCCACCACCTGTCTGTGCTGCTCAGAGCAACGACACAGCCCTGCCAGGCCATGATGGACATCAGCCTGGAGAGGGTAATATCCAGTACAAAGCGGTCAGATATGGTCAGATACTGTTTGGGGCAGTCTGCCCGCATTCGCTGGCCAATGCCGGCGGCGGGTACAACAAGCCAGGATCGGGGGGATGTCATAGAGCGTGAAGGACCAGAAAGTCAGGGTTCCACAACCAGGAAGAAGGTTTCATCGCGATGGATAAGCCCCAGGTTCTTACGGGCCCTCTCCTCGACGGCACCCTGCCCGGCACTGAGGTTGCGTACCTCGGCGTAGAGGCGGTCATTGCGGGCGGCCAGCTGGGCGTTTTCCCGGCGCTGTTCCGCTATGGTTTCGCTCAGGCTCCAGACCTGCGCAAAGCTGCCTTCCCCAACCCACAGGCGGACCTGGAGCAGGACAATCAGCACCACCATGACGGACCAGAGCACTTTCATTACCGGAATCCTTGAACCTTCACTGTTACGGCCTTCATCCTGAACCGTCAGCAGCCGCCGTCCCATGGGGTACGGGCCGCCCACTCCTGGAGCCAAAAAACCGCCGGCTCTGCAAAAGGTTATCCTGCAGACACCGACGGCCCCCAGAGTCTAGCTCAGACATTGCGATCCTGCACTACCCGATTGCCTAACCCTGGCCCTTGATCTCGCTCAGGCCACGATACGGGGCCTTGCCACCCAGCGCCTCTTCAATACGCAGCAGCTGGTTGTACTTGGCCACTCGGTCGGAACGGCACAGGGACCCTGTCTTGATCTGGCCCGCACAGGTAGCGACGGCCAGGTCCGCGATCGTGGTGTCCTCGGTCTCACCGGAGCGGTGGGAAATCACCGCAGTGTAGCCCGCATCCTGGGCCATCCTGATGGCGTCCAGTGTTTCCGAAAGACTGCCGATCTGGTTGAACTTGATCAGGATGGAATTGCCAACGCCTTTCTCGATGCCTTCTTTG
Organism: Marinobacter daqiaonensis; assembly: GCF_900115285.1. Classification (GTDB taxonomy): domain Bacteria; phylum Pseudomonadota; class Gammaproteobacteria; order Pseudomonadales; family Oleiphilaceae; genus Marinobacter; species Marinobacter daqiaonensis. The sequence continues at coordinate 30,010 of NZ_FOYW01000001.1, read as the reverse complement.
AGGATCCGGGTATTGGTCACGAAGAGATCGTCACCCACCAGCTGGACCTTGCTGCCCAGCTTGTCGGTCAGAATCTTCCAGCCATCCCAGTCACTCTCATCCATTCCGTCCTCGATGGAGACGATGGGGAAACGCTCACAGAGCCCGGCCAAGTAATCGGCGAAGCCAGCGGAATCGAAGCTCTTGCCTTCACCAGCGAGCTGGTACTGGCCTTCGCGATAGAATTCCGAGGACGCGCAATCCAGCGCCAGGGTCACGTCCGTGCCCAGCTTGTAACCAGCTGCCTCAACGGCTTCCCTGATGGCCGCCAGGGCAGCTTCGTTGGAGGGCAGGTTGGGGGCAAAACCACCCTCATCACCCACTGCGGTATTCAGACCCTGGCTTTTCAGCACCTTCTTGAGACTGTGGAAGATTTCGGCACCAATACGCAGGGCCTCGGCAAAGCTTTTCGCGGATACCGGCTGAACCATGAACTCCTGGATGTCGACGTTATTGTCCGCGTGCTCGCCACCGTTGAGGATGTTCATCATCGGAACCGGCATGGAGAAACGACCGCTGGTGCCGTTGATGTCGGCGATGTGCTCATAAAGAGGCTTGCCCAGGGAGATGGCGGCCGCCTTCGCGGCGGCAAGGGAAACCGCCAGAATGGCGTTGGCGCCCAGCTTGGCCTTGTTATCCGTACCGTCGAGATCGAGCATGATCTGGTCCAGTTGCCGCTGATCGGCAGAATCCTTACCCACCAGGGCATTACGGATGTCGCCTGTAATCGCGGCCACGGCCTTGGTTACGCCCTTGCCAAGGTAGCGGCTCTTGTCCTGATCGCGCAGCTCCAGCGCTTCACGGGAACCGGTGGAGGCTCCCGATGGGGCGCAGGCGCGGCCCAGGGTGCCGTCCTCGAGAATGACATCGGCTTCCACCGTTGGATTACCGCGGGAATCCAGGACCTCACGGGCCTTGATATCTGCGATCTTGGTCATGTTGCTCTATCTCCGGAAAGTTTGCTTAACGTTTGTAACCAGGAACTTCAGACTGCCCCGCCGGCGCACACGGTTGGTCCGACAGTGCTTGTGGCATTCAGGCGGTATCCAGGGGCTCGAAGCCCTTTACCAGATCGTCCATTGCCTTGACCTGCCTCAGGAACGGTTCAAGCTGGCTGAGGCGCAGGGCACAGGGACCATCGCACATGGCCTGCTCGGGATCCGGATGCGCTTCCAGGAAAAGTCCCGCCAGCCCCTGGGACATTCCCGCCAGGGCAAGATCCCCAACCTGGGCACGGCGCCCACCGGCGGAATCCGAGCGACCACCTGGCATCTGCAGGGCGTGGGTGACATCGAAAAACACCGGAACACCGAGATCTTTCATCTGACCGAACCCCAGCATGTCCACCACCAGGTTGTTATAACCGAAGCTGGTACCGCGCTCACACAGAATGACCCGGTCGTTACCGGCCTCCTCGCACTTGCGGATAATGTGGGCCATCTCCCTGGGCGCCAGGAACTGAGCCTTCTTGATATTGATCACAGCGCCGGTCCTGGCCATGGCCACAACGAGATCCGTCTGGCGGCTCAGGAACGCCGGCAACTGGATTACGTCGCAGACCTCCGCGGCGGGCGCCGCCTGCCAGGGCTCGTGGACGTCGGAAATGATCGGAACCTGGAATCGCTCCTTGATATCCGCCAGCAACTGGAGGCCCTTCTCGAGGCCAGGTCCACGGAACGAGGTTATGGACGAGCGATTGGCCTTGTCGAAGGATGCCTTGAACACATAGGGGATGCCGAGTCGACGGGTGACGTCGACGTAGGCCTCGGCTATCTCGAACGCCAGCTCGCGGGATTCCAGCACATTCATGCCTCCGAAGAGAGCAAAAGGCCGGTCGTTGGCGATGGTCAGGTCCGCGATGGACAGAGTGTGTTGAGCCATTGAATTACAGTCCTTGGTCAGAACATCCGGGGCCGATCATCGCCCCGAATGCTTCAGCGCCGCTTCCACAAATCCCTTGAACAGTGGATGACCATCCCGGGGCGTGGAGGTGAATTCCGGGTGGAACTGGCAGGCCACGAACCAGGGGTGATCGGGCACTTCCACGACCTCGACAAGCTTACCGTCGGTGGATCGACCCGCCACCCGCAGACCGGCCTGCTCCAGTTGGGGCACGAAATGGTTATTCACTTCATAGCGGTGACGATGCCGCTCCCGGATCACGGTCTTGCCGTAACAGGCACTGATGGTCGTATTCTCGGTCAGTACACAGTCCTGGGCGCCCAGACGCATGGTTCCGCCGATGTCGGATTCCTCGCTGCGCTCCTCACGATTGCCACTGGCGTCCAGCCACTCGGTAATCAGTCCGACCACCGGTGCCGGCGAGTTCTCCCGGAATTCACTGGAGTGGGCTCCCTCCAGGCCGGCAACATGACGGGCGTACTCGATAACCGCCACCTGCATTCCGAGACAGATGCCCAGGTAAGGCACCTTTTTCTCACGGGCATACTGGACCGTGCGGATCTTGCCTTCCACGCCCCGCTCACCGAATCCGCCGGGTACCAGGATGGCGTCCGCCTTGTCGAGGACACTGGTGCCATTGCGCTCGATGTCCTCGGAGTCGATGTACTCGATCTTCACGCGGGTCCTGGTCTTGATACCAGCGTGCAACAGGGACTCGATCAGGGACTTGTAGGCATCCAGCAGCTCCATGTATTTGCCCACCATGGCGATGGTGACTTCCTGCTGGGGATAGGTAAGGGCATCCACGACCGAGTCCCACTCACTCAGATCAGCCTCGCCGGCCTTGAGATTGAAACGCTCGATGATGAGCCCGTCCAGGCCAAAGCCGTGGAGCATGCGGGGAATGGCGTAGATGGACTTGGCGTCCTGCAACGGAATGACGGCCCGCTCTTCAACGTTGGTGAACAGGGCGATCTTGCGCCGTGAGCCGGCGTCCACTTCGTGCTCGGAACGGCACAGCAGGATGTCCGGCTGCAGGCCGATGGAGCGCATCTCCTTGACGGAATGCTGGGTGGGCTTGGTCTTGATCTCCCCGGCGGTGGCGATGTACGGCACCAGGGTGAGATGCATGAACAGTGCCCGCTGGGAGCCGACTTCAACCTTCAACTGACGGCAGGCCTCAAGGAACGGCAGGGATTCGATATCCCCGACGGTACCGCCGATTTCCACCAGAGCCACGTCCACGCCGGCGGCGCCTTCCACGACGCGACGCTTGATCTCATCGGTAATGTGGGGAATCACCTGCACGGTGCCGCCGAGATAGTCACCACGACGCTCCTTGCGGATAACCTCCTCATAAACCCGGCCGGTGGTGAAGTTATTGCGGCGGGTCATGGGCGTTCGGATGAAGCGTTCGTAGTGGCCCAGGTCCAGATCGGTTTCTGCACCGTCCTCGGTAACGAAGACCTCACCGTGCTGGAACGGGCTCATGGTGCCCGGGTCCACATTGATATAGGGGTCCAGCTTGAGAATCGTGACCTTGAGGCCCCGCGCTTCCAGGATCGCAGCCAGGGAGGCCGATGCGATACCTTTCCCCAATGAGGACACAACACCGCCGGTGACGAAAATATAACGCGTCATGCAGATTCCGTGATTGTCAGGTTCAGTAAAGGAGGGAGATTGTCATCTCAAGATGGGGCGCCAGATTACCAGAAAGCCCCCCACCGCTCAATCACATTCCCGCCGCAAGTCTATCCACCAGCCACTGGCACCAGCCGGTTTTTTCCAGTCCGGATGACACCAGAGATCCGCCACTGCCACCAGCTCGTCATCATGCCACACCAGGGGCAGGCCTGCCCTCTCCCAGGGGGGAACACCCTGCTCCTGCAACCATTTCTTCAATGCCCGGGAGGGCCCGCCGGGTCTCGGACGAATTTCCTCGCCGCCCGCCCTGGTACCCACCCGCAACTCCGGTGACGGGACAGGCGGGGCCCCGGAAGCCCGCAGGCACACCTGATAGCCGCCTGTCCGCAGCGGCTGCCCGGCGAGCAGAGGCACACCGGAGAACACCGGCGGGGCAGTTGGGGAGACCCGGTAAATATGCTCCTGAAAGCGGCGCAGGGCAAACTCCCCGGCCCTGATCTCGGGCTTTCGGTCCGCTGCCGACCAGAGCAGATCATCCAGCTCCTGATCTGTCAGGGTGCGATCAAGCCTGCCCCCGAGCCACCATTGCAACAGGTTCCTTACCTCCACCCTGGACAGCAGACGCAATCCCTCCAGCTGCAACCGTCCACGCTGATCGCTCAGGCGGGAGAACTGTTCCCGGGCCAGGGCATCCGCAAGTTCCGCCGCCTCGCCGCAGGCCTTCGCGGTGGCGGACAGACGTTTACCCAGTTCGGGCCAGCGCTGGACCAGTTGCGGGAGAATCTGATGACGGAGAAAGTTCCGGTCCTGCAGCTCACCGGCGTTGCTGGGATCCTCCACCCACCTTATGCCCGCGGCGAGGGCCTGCTGGCGCAGCAGGGACCGCGGGAATCCCAGGAGAGGACGTACCAGACGGGCGGGTCCAAGGGACCGCTGTGACGGAATACCCGAAAGCCCTTTCACGCCGCTGCCCCGCAAAAACCGGAACAGCAGCGTTTCCAGCTGGTCGTCGCCATGATGGGCCATCAACAGCACATCATCCGCTTCAAGCCGTTCCGCGAAAGCGCGATACCGGGCATGCCGGGCAGCGGTTTCGATACCTCCGGCCCGACCCTCTGAGGATCCCGGCAATGTCACCGTTGCCACGTCCAGGGGAATACCGAGTCTTTCGCAGGTATCGCGGCAGAAGGCTTCGAAGGCACCGGCCGCGGGCTGCAACTGATGGTTAACGTGGATGGCACTGACGCGATCGGCAAACACCTTTCGGGCCAGGTAGAGCAGAAGGGTTGAGTCCAGGCCACCGGAAAGCGCGACCCGGACCCGGCCCCGGATCTCCAGCGCCTGCAGCGGCGCCAGCATTTCCGGGGGGAATTCGGGAAGGCGGTGACTACCGCCCTGTGTCATAGCGGGTCAGGCGCTCGTAGCGGCGCGCGACCAGTTCATCCTGGCTGAGGCTCCCCATCTCGTGCAGACCCTTCAGCAATTCCTCCTTCAGGGTGTCGGCCATTTCGGACGGATTTCTGTGCGCACCCCCCAGGGGCTCCCCGATGACCGTGTCCGCCACGCCCAGCTCTTTCAGGCGCTCTGCGGTCACACCCATGGCTTCCGCCGCCTGGGCCGCATAGTCGGCACTCTTCCAGAGTATGGATGCGCAACCTTCGGGAGAAATGACCGCGTAGGTGGAGTACTGCAGCATGTACAGGTGATCACAGACACCTATGGCCAGCGCGCCACCGGAACCGCCCTCGCCCACCACGGTGGAGAGGATCGGCGTTTTCAGACGGGACATGAACGCCAGGTTGCGGGCGATGGCCTCACTCTGGCCACGCTCCTCGGCGCCGATGCCGGGATAGGCACCGGGGGTGTCAATGAATGTCAGCACCGGCATCCGGAACCGCTCGGCCATCTCCATCAGGCGCAGGGCCTTGCGATAGCCTTCCGGGCGGGGCATGCCGAAATTGCGGCGCACCTTGTCACGGACTTCACGTCCTTTCTGGTGGCCAATGATCATCACCGGCTGGCCGTCCAGACGTGCGGTGCCCCCCACGATGGAAAGATCATCCGCATAGGCACGATCACCGTGGAGCTCATCGAAGTCCTCGAACATCATTTCGACGTAGTCGAGAGTGTAGGGCCGGCGGGGATGGCGGGCCAGCCGGGCGATGTCCCAGGGCGCCAGGTCCGAGAAGATGCTCTCGGTCAGGTTGATGCTCTTGCTGCGAAGCCGGTTGATCTCATCGGTGATGTTGATTTCCGTGTCGTTCCCGACCAGCCGAAGCTCTTCGATCTTGGCTTCCAGGTCGGCGATAGGCTGTTCGAAGTCCAGATAATTTGGGTTCATGGTGTTCCGTCAACTTGAGTCTTGTCGGCGCCACCTCGGGCGCCGCAGGGTTGGGAGCGTCTGAAGATCTTCACCACCGGAATCTGTCCGGACGGTTCCAGAAGCCCCTTAAGCTTGGGGTAAAGATAGCAACGCAATGCCTTGAAAAAAAGCGGACCTTGGTATGAGTGTGACAGCCCGCGTGCAAATCTCAATCATAGACCAGTTCAACGCCACTATCCCCCACCAGGTATTTCAGCTCGTGCAACAGGTTGTCGTCAGGCTGCACACGCCAGCTCTCACCGAGCTCAATACGGGTACTGGCATTGTCGCTGACGTAATCGATCCACACCGGACTGCCTTCGCTGCGAAAAGGTCGAAGTGTACTGTCCAGCTTGTCGAGCAGACCGTTCTGCAGCTGCTTTGCCTCCAGCCTGAGCTGCAGGCCGCGACTGAAGGACTGTCGCGCGGTGGCCACATCCATCACGGAACTGACCCGCATCTTCATCTGCCCGGAGTAATCGTCGTGGCTCACCTGCCCTTCCAGCACTATGACCTGATCGGACTGGAGCAGCTCACGATTCTCGTTAAACGCCTCGGAAAACAGGGTCGCCTCGATACGACCGCTGCGATCGTCGAGGGTGACGAAGCACATGGTCGAACCGGTGCGGGTTTTCATGGTTCGCTGGGCAACGATCAGACCCGCGATTCGCTGGGGTGAGCGGGACGGCTGGAGTTCGGCGATGGATGAACGTACAAATCGCCGGACTTCCTTCTCGTACTCATCGAAGGGATGACCGGTGAGGTACAGGCCAAGGGTGTCCTTCTCGCCCTTGAGGCGTTCCTTCTCGGGCCACTCCCGCACATGGGCCACATCCGCGAAGGGATCGGTTCCCTCATCGGCGCCCAGAATGTCGCCGAACATGTCCGTCATCCCCGCCGATTCATTGCGGGACTGCTGGCCCGCCTGCTGGATCGCTTTCTCGATACTGGCCATCATCTGGGCCCGGCCCGGCCCCAGCTTGTCCACGGCCCCGGACCGGATCAGCGCCTCAAGAGCCCGCTTGTTGACCTTTTTCAGCTCCACGCGGCAGCAGAAATCGAACAAGTCCTTGTAGCCCCCTCCCTCCCGGCGCCCTTCGACAATACTCTGTATGGGCCCTTCACCGAGACCCTTGATGGCGCCCAGGCCATAGACGATCTGGCCTTCGTCATTCACGGTAAAGGTGTACTCGGAGGTGCTTACATCCGGGAGCACCAGGTCCAGTCCCATGGCCCGGCACTCCTCCACCAGGGTCACCACCTTGTCGGTGTTCTGCATATCCGCGGTCAGTACAGCGGCCATGAATTCGGCAGGATAATGAGCCTTCAGCCACAGGGTCTGATAGGACACCAGGGCGTAAGCGGCAGAGTGGGACTTGTTGAAGCCGTAGCCAGCGAACTTTTCCACCAGGTCGAAGATGTTCTCCGCCAGGGTCTTGTCGATGCCATTGTTCTCGCAGCCATCGAGGAAGATCTGCTTCTGCTTTGCCATTTCCTCGGGCTTCTTCTTGCCCATGGCCCGCCGCAGCATGTCGGCTCCGCCCAGGGTGTAGCCCGCCATGACCTGGGCTATCTGCATGACCTGCTCCTGATACAGGATGACCCCATAGGTGGGCTCCAGAACCGGCTTGAGGCCTTCGTACTGGTAATCCGGATGCGGGAAGGACATGGGCTGGCGACCGTGCTTCCGGTCGATGAAGTCATCCACCATGCCGGATTGCAGCGGCCCGGGCCGGAACAGCGCCACCAGGGCGATCATGTCCTCCAGGGAGTCCGGCTGCAGGCGACGGATCAGGTCTTTCATGCCCCGGGATTCCAACTGGAACACCGCCGTGGTCTCGGCTTTCTTCAGCATGTCGAAGGATGGCGAATCGTCCAGGGGGATCTCGCTGATATCCAGGGGCGCCTCGCCCCGCTTCTCCCGCCGCGGGTTGATCATGTCCAGCGCCCAGTCAATGATGGTGAGCGTCCGCAGGCCAAGGAAGTCGAACTTCACCAGGCCGGCGTCCTCCACATCACCCTTGTCGAACTGGGTTACCAGGCTGCCGCCCTCGTCGTCGCAGTACAGCGGCGAGAAATCGGTGATCTTGGTGGGTGCAATCACCACGCCACCGGCGTGCTTGCCGGCGTTACGGCAGATACCCTCAAGCTTGAGGGCCATCTCCCAGATTTCCTGGGCTTCCTCATCCTGCGCCAGGAAGTCCCGTAACGGCTCCTCCTGCTCCACGGCTTTTTCGAGGGTCATACCCACCTCGAAGGGGATCATCTTGGAAAGCCGGTCAGCGAGGCCATAGGACTTACCCTGGACCCGGGCAACGTCCCTCACCACCGCCTTGGCGGCCATGGTGCCGAAGGTGATGATCTGGGACACCGCCTCGCGGCCGTATTTCTGGGCAACGTAGTCAATGACCCGGTCGCGCCCCTCCATGCAGAAGTCAACGTCGAAGTCGGGCATCGACACCCGTTCCGGATTCAGGAAGCGCTCGAACAGCAGATCGTACTGCAGGGGGTCGAGGTCGGTGATGAGCTGGGCATAGGCCACCAGGGAGCCGGCACCGGAGCCCCGGCCCGGGCCCACCGGCACGCCATTGTTCTTGGCCCACTTGATGAAGTCCATCACGATCAGGAAGTAACCGGGGAACCCCATCTGGATGATGATATCCAGCTCGAAGTTCAGGCGTTTGTAATAGGCTTCCCGTTTGGCGTCATACTCCGGGTCGTCCTTGCTGAGTGTTTTTGCCAGGCGTTCTTCAAGCCCCTCTTCGGAGACCTTGCGGAAATACTCGTCCATGGTCATCCCTTCCGGGATGGGATACTTGGGCAGGAAGTACTCCCCCATCCGCACCGGGACGCTGCAACGGCGGGCGATCTCGATGGTATTGTCGATGGCCTCGGGAATATCGGAAAACAGTTCCACCATTTCCTCGGCGCTGCGCAGGTACTGCTGGTCACTGAAGCGGCGCTCCCGACGCGGATCAGCGAGGGTCCGGCTTTCTCCGATACACACTCGGGCCTCGTGGGCCTCGAAGTCCTCCTGATGCAGGAAATGGACATCGTTGGTGGCGACCACCGGACAACCGGTCTCCACCGCCAGCGCGACGCTCTGGTGGAGGCTTTCCTCGTCGTTCACCCGCCCGGTGCGTTGCAGCTCCAGGTAGTAGCTGTCCGGATAAAGCTCCATCCAATAGGCCAGTCGCTCCCGGGCCAGCTCAGGCTTGTCCGCCAGCAGAGCTTTCCCCACGTCCCCCATCTTGGCCCCGGAAAGGGCGATCAGGCCCTCCCGGCGGGCCTCGAGCCAGGGCCGCGCGATAATGGGCTTGCCGTAACGCTGGCCTTCCGTATAACCGAGGGAAACAATTTCAGTCAGGTTCAGGTAGCCTTGCTGACTGCGGGCCAGCAGGGTCAGGCGGAAGGGATTTCCCGGTTCATCCGGATTCTCGAGCCAGAGATCCACCCCCGGAATGGGCTTGACTCCCGCTCCCATGGCTGCCTTGTAGAAGCGGACCAGGGAACACATATTGGACTGCTCGGTCAGCCCCACCGCAGGCATGCCGAGTTCCTTGACCCGGTTTACCAGCGGTTTGACGCGAATGAGGCCATCCACCATGGAGTATTCGGAATGGACACGAAGGTGGACAAAATTCTGGCTCATGGTGCTCGCTTTCCCGCTATTCATTCAATCCCGGATTCTACCCCAACCGGGGCATTCAGTCCTGCCCCGTGAGAGCCAGCAACCCGTCTTTGGTCTGCGGGCCCAGCAGTGTCTCTTTCAGTTCCCCGTCCGGTGTCACGACAAAGGTGGCAGGCAGAGCGCCAGGCAGCGTCCAGCCGAGCTCGGGCGCCGGATCCTCCGCCAGCATGGTAAACTCGATACCCATGCGCTCGCCCAGGCCGACCAGTGCCTGGCCTTTGATGCCGTCGAAGTTCACCGCCAGCACCCGGATACCGTCCACGGCATCCACTTCGTTGAGTTCCGGAATTTCCTCAAGGCAGGGCTTGCACCACTCCGCCCAGTAATTGATCAGCACCCACTCCCCCCGCAAAGACGACCACCCCAGAGAGTCTCCGGTGGCGGTGGCGAAACTAGGGTTGCCGTCACCCGCGTTCCCCGACGAGCCGGTCCCGGGCGGCTCATCACAGCCCGCCAACGCGATGGTTACCGCGATTGTCACTGCCAGAAAAACGGGGTACTTCCGCATCGGACCTCCTGATAGACTTGGGCCTTCTACTGCGGCTGACGCCGCCGGCAAACTGTTTTTCGAGAACTTCATTCCAGGACAGACATCGACATCATGGCCGATCATTATCCGCTGCCCGATACCACACGCATCTACCACAACCCCCACTGCTCCAAGTCCCGTCAGGCTCTGGCATTGCTGGAGGAGCGGGGCGTGAAGCCGGAGGTCGTCCGGTATCTGGAAACGCCGCCCGGAGCCGACGAACTCGCCGGACTGGTGAGCGCCATGGGGTGTCAGGTAAGGGATATCATCCGCATAAAGGAAAGCGAATACAAGGAACTGGGACTGGACAACGAGGCCCTCTCGGAACAGCAGCTTCTGGCGGCCCTGAGCCGGCAGCCGGGACTGATCCAGCGCCCCATCGTGGTCCATGGTGGCAGGGTCGTGATCGGCCGGCCGCCGGAAAAGGTCCTGGAGCTCCTGTAAACCGTAATTACCTGTATTATCCCTATCCAGCCACAGGATCTTGCCATGACCACCAAGACCAGTGAACAGCCCTACATCCTGGTGCTGTACTATTCCCGTACCGGCCATACAGCCACCCTGGGAACGCAGATTGCTCGGGGCGTCGCCAGGGTCGAAGGCATCGAGGCCAGAATCCGGGCTGTACCGCCGGTTTCTCCCGATACCGAAGCCACGGAGCCGGCGGTCCCGGACGAGGGCGCGCCCTGGGCCACCAAGGCGGACCTTGAGAACTGCGCCGGTCTCGCCATGGGCAGCCCGACGCGCTTTGGCAACATGGCGGCACCGCTCAAGCACTTTCTGGACACAACCGGCGACCTCTGGGTCAGTGGTGCCCTGGAGGGAAAACCCGCCGGCGCCTTTACTTCCACCGGTAGCCTGCACGGTGGTCAGGAGTCCACGCTGCTGACCATGATGGTCCCCCTGCTCCACCACGGCATGGTACTCTGCGGCCTGCCCTACACCGAAAAGGCCCTGTCGGAGACCGAGACCGGCGGGACGCCCTACGGGCCTTCCCACTGGGCTGGAACGGACGTGGAAAAGTCCGTCAGCGACCACGAAAAATCCCTTTGCCAGGCCCTCGGCCAAAGGCTCGCCAGGCTCGCGCTGGCGCTCGCCTGACGTCTCCCCGAACTGATTTCCCATTCACCTGTCAGGACATTCCATGCTGTATTCCGAAACCGCAAAGACAACCCGCGCCCTGACGATTGCGCTCTATACTCTGGTACTGGCCCTGCTGGTTATCTCCACCTTCTGGCCCGATCCGGTCGAGGACGTATCCGTCGCTCTGATGCTGGCGGTCAAGCTGATCCCGCTGCTGCCCTTCGCCTGGGTGGTGCTACGGGGCCATAACCGGGGCTATATCTGGATGAGTTTCGTGGTGATTTTCTACTTCACCCAGGCGGTGGTTTCGGCATGGCTGAGCGAGGGCGATGCGATACCCGTTCTTATGGCCGTGCTCACCGGCTCGCTGTTTACCGTCGCCATGGTGCACCTGAAGGTGAATCGGCCATGACCGACACAAGGAGGTTCTGAGACTTGGAAACCGTCGCCGGCAAGACCACGCCCGACCACACCCTGACCTTGCGGGAGCTATGCAACGCCCTCGCCGATCAGGGCGAAATCAGCCGGGAGGACGCGGACCGGGTGCTGACTGCCAATCTGGGCGCTGAGGCCCGAGCAAGGCACCCGCTGGAAGTAATCGCCATCGCCGGTCTCAGCAGCCTGAAGGACAGCCGCAGCCTGGATCTCGAAAAGCTGACCCGATGGCTGGCGCGCTGGGCCGGTCAGCCCTACTATCACATCGACCCCCTCAAGATCGACGCTCCCGCCGTTGCCCGGGCCATGTCCTATGCCTTCGCCCAGCGCCATCACATTCTTGCGGTGGAGGTCACCGAGCAGGAAGCGGTGATCGCAAGTTCGGAGCCGTTCAAGAGCGACTGGGAAACCAATCTCCGTCATGTACTCAAACGCCCTGTCCGGCGAGTGGTGGCCAACCCTGAGGACATTCGCCGCTATACCGTGGAGTTCTACCAGCTGGCAAGCTCCGTGAGCAAGGCGGGCGGAGCGCAGGCCCGGGGTGGTGGTAACCTCAATAACTTCGAGCAGTTGCTGGACATCGGCCAGAGCGCCAGCCATGACGCCAATGACCAGCATGTGGTCAAAATTGTGGATTGGCTGCTGCAGTACGCGTTTGATCAGCGGGCCAGCGATATCCACATCGAACCACGGAGGGAAACGACCCGGGTCCGGTTCCGTATCGACGGTGTGCTGCACAATGTTTACGAGTTTCCCGAGCAGGTGGGTACGGCGGTCACCAGCCGGCTCAAGATACTGGGCCGGCTCAACGTGGCCGAGAAGCGTCGCCCCCAGGACGGCCGCATAAAGACCCGCAAGCCCGACAACCGGGAGGTGGAGCTGCGCCTGGCCACCATGCCCACGGCCTTTGGCGAGAAAATGGTGCTGCGGATCTTCGACCCGGAAGTGCTGCTCAAGACCTTCGAGCAGCTGGGATTTTCCGTCGAGGACCGGGATCGTTGGCATGATATGACCAGCCGCCCCCATGGCATTGTGCTGGTGACCGGGCCCACCGGGTCGGGCAAGACCACAACTCTCTACTCCACCCTCAAGCAACTGGCTACGCCGGACCAGAATATCTGCACCATCGAAGACCCCATCGAGATGGTGGAGCCGGCCTTCAACCAGATGCAGGTGCAACACAACATCGACCTGACCTTCGCTTCCGGCGTCAGGGCCCTGCTGCGACAGGATCCCGACATCATCATGATCGGCGAGATCCGGGATCTGGAAACAGCGGAAATGGCGGTTCAGGCGGCCCTCACCGGCCACCTGGTGTTATCGACGTTGCACACCAACGACGCCCCCAGTGCCTTCACCCGACTCCTTGAACTTGGCATCCCCCCTTATCTGATCCGCGCCACGGTTATCGGCGCGATGGCCCAGAGACTGGTCCGGCTGCTGTGCCCCCACTGCAAGGAGGCCACCCCGGTCGAGGAAGATGCCTGGACCACCCTTACCAGGCCCTGGAAGGCGCCCGTCCCCAAACGGGTTTTCCGGCCCGTGGGCTGCCTTGAGTGTCGCGACACCGGCTACCTGGGCCGGGCCGGAGTCTACGAGATCCTGGGTATGTCCCGCACCATCGCCGGCCAGATCAACGACCGTTGCGAACTGGAGCAGTTACGCCTGGATGCCTATCGGGATGGCATGAAATCCCTTCGACTGAGCGGTGCCCAGAAAGTGGCGGCGGGCCAGACAACGATTGAGGAAATACTGCGGGTGACGCCGGAGAGCCAACGCTGAAGCCGGTCAGGTTCCGGGGCGCAGGCCACACTGCTCCAACTGCCGCTGCCACAATTCGATATGGCGCTGCTGGCTGCGATCCAGCTGCGCCCAGAGGCTGTCGCCGCCCAGCCTCAGATAGGTCTGGTACCAGCTCCGGAAACTCTGGGGCATAACGGTTTCCTGACGCTCAGCCAGGGTCGTCAGGGGCTGGATGATCTGATTCCGGCCTCGCCGGATTGTGGCGAGGTAGGGCTGAACCCGTTCGATGAAGACACGGAAGAACATGCCCTGGACAATGTCCGACTGACTGTTGGGCTTGCCCCCCAGACACAGAGGCCGGTCCTCCAGCTTTGACGCCAGCACATCACTGGCGTCGTCCAGGCGGGTGACCAGCATACGGGCCGAGAGGATCAACTGACCGGCAGTATCGTGAGCCTGCCATTGCTGATGAATCGCGCCAAGTCCTTCCAGACTGACCCCGGTATTACCGGCAAACAGTGGTTCGAGCATGTGGTTCAGGCTGCGCAGGTCGGCGGCAAGATTGGCCACGGGGGCCGCTTCCACCGGATAGGGTCCTTCAGCGAGAGTGAACAGCTTTTCCATTTCTTCCACGCCCCAGGTCGCGTTCCAGATGGCGATGGGAAGATTCTCACGCTTGCTGCGGATGGCCTGCGCTACCTCCTCCTTCAGTCCCTCATCGTCGATTTTTGGCAGGCACTGCTCTGCCGCCTCTATGAAGCGAACCTCGTAACGAAGCCGGTTCGCGGGCTGCATCACCCGACCCAGAATGGAAGCCCGTTCTCCCGCCACGGCTTGCAGGTCGCAGCCAAACAGCGACAGGAAATCAAGCATGCCCAGCTCAACCTCGGGCATTTGCAGTATCCGGTCACGGCGCCTGGGCAGGGAGTCAGCGGGTGGAATCGCAGAGAGTCGATAGGGCTGGTCAAGTACGCGGGCAGTGCGTTCCACGTACTCATCCATAAGGCTCTGGGGCGCACTGAAAGGATTGCAGCCCGCCAGCACTCCCACCAGCAGCAGGGTAGCCGGGGGACGGGCGCTAACGCTTGAGGAGCTTGGCATCGACCTCACGGAAATCTCGGGCAACGGGGCGACTGGTGGTCCCGGGCAGGTCACCGTCGCGGATCAGCCAGCAGGTTTTGAGACCCACCGACTCTGCCGCCCTGAGTTCATCCTCGACATCGGACAGGAACAGAACCGTGGAAGGCTCCACCCCCAGTTCCCCCAGAATGGCCTGGTAAGAGGATGGTTCCTTCTTGCCACCCACATTGGTGTCAAAGTAGCCGCTGAAGTAGGGAGTCAGATCGCCCTCGCTGGAGAAGCCGAAGATCAGTTTCTGGGCCTTCACTGATCCAGAGGAGTAGACATAAAGCCGCAGGCCCCGGTCATGCCAGAAACGCAGGTACTCGGCGGCATCCGGATAGACGTGGCCATCGAAGGCGCCCCTCTGGTAGCCCTGCTCCCACAGCAGTCCCTGGAGGGTTTTCAGCGCCGTTTCCTTACGGTCCTCGTCGATCCACTGCTCAAGTACCTGGATCAGGCCTTCCACGTCATCGCGGTCGCACCCGGAGACCCCCGCTACTTCATCCAGCTGCTCCCGGACGGCCGGATCCTCCTGCTCCCGCTCCCGTATGAAACCGGCCAGATGCTCCCGGGCGTAGGGAAACAACACCTCATGGACAAAGGAGATGGAGCTGGTGGTACCCTCTATGTCGGTTATGATCACCCGAATCATCATGCCGCTCCGGCGAGTCGCTCATAACGGGGCAGCTGGCTGGCAATCTCCTCACCGGTGAACTCCGCCACCCAGCCTTCCGGATTGGTAAACAGCCGGATGCAGGTAAACTCCGGCTCCGGCCCCATGTCGAACCAGTGGCGGGTGCCGTTGGGAACACTGATCAGGTCGTTCTGCTGGCAGAGCACCGCGTACACCTGCTGATCCAGATGAAGATAGAATAGTCCCTGCCCCCTCACAAAGAAACGTACCTCGTCCTCGCTGTGGGTGTGTTCGTCCAGGAACTTCTGCCGGAAGGCTTCTTTCTCGGGGTTGTCCGCCGTAAGGCCAACCACGTCTGCGGTCACAAAACCACCCTCCTGCTTCAGCCGCGCGATCTCATCCCCATAGGCCTCGAGAATGGCGTCCGTGCTGGCGTCCGCAGGCAGCGAACGGGTCGCCCACTGCTCGAAGCGAATGCCTTTCTCATTCAGCAGGCGGGCAATCTCCTGTGGGTTCTGGGTCACCTGCTCGGGAGTTTCTGGCCGGCTCTCTTGAAAAATACTCAGCGTAGTCATCCGCGGACCCTCATGGTTTCAAGTTCACATTCAAACAGAAATTCAAACGCTTCCACATGACGCAGGCACTCCGCCATGTCCCGCCCCCAGGTGTACAGGCCGTGACCGCGAATCAGGTACCCGGGCTGTTGCGGATGGTCCGCCAGCCACTGCCGTGTGTCGGCCGCCAGGGCAGCAATATCCTGGGTGTTGTCGAACACCGGCACCTCTACCCTGCCTTCGTGGGTGCTCACCCCGGCGAATGCCTTCTGCAGTTCATAATCCTCAAAGACAAGGTGTTCCCCCGCGGGCACAAGCCGGCTCAGTACGGTAGCTTTCACCGAATGGGTGTGAAGCACGGCACCAAGGTCCTCGTTGTCGCTGTAGAGCACGGTATGCAGGAGCGTCTCCGCCGATGGACGGCAGTCACTCTGTACCGGCTTACCGGTCAGGTCGACGACCATCACGTCCTGTTCCGCCAGGCGGCCCTTGTGGCGGCCCGAGACGGTAATCGCCAGGTGATTGCTGTCGATCCGCCGGGAGTAATTGCTGCTGGTGGCCGGCGACCAGCCGCGACCATACAGGAACCGTCCGGCATCGCAGATTTCCCGGGCCGCCTGGCCGTAGCGGATCACGTCAAATCCTGCCATTACCTGATCACCGGCTTGCCTTCGCGGTCGTTCCAGATCTTGCGCTCCCCGTCACCCAGCTTGCCTTTGGAGTCCCAGACCTCCCGGTCAGTGGTGGCTTCCTTTACCTTGCCCTGACTGTCCCAGATAGTCCGGTTTTCACAGCCCGCCAGGGCAAGGACGACAATGGATACTGCGATTGCTTTCTTCATTCAATCCACCTTATGGGCCAATGTTAACGGGCTCCGTGGAGCTCCCGGTTACGCTGTTTCTGTTGATCGCCCTTGCGCACCATGACATAGACGGCACCGGTACCACCATGGTGCTTCTGGGCTGAGTGAAACGCCAGGACGTCCTCCAGCTCCGGCAGCCACTTCGCCAGGTAGCTCTTCAACTGAGCAATGCCATCGGGATTACGCTCACCCTTGCCATGGAGGATGATTACGGAGCGCAGTCCATAGTGGACGCAATCCCTGATGAACCTGAACACCTCCCGGCGGGCCGTCTCAACCGTCATCCTGTGCAGATCAAGCCGGGCCTCGATGGGATAGTGGCCCAGGCGCAGCTTGCGAAACACGCCGTGCTGGACGCCGGGACGCTGCCAGCTGAGAATATCGTGGGCAGTCAACGGGTCCACATCCGCCGCCGTGAGGGGGTTGGCATCCCGCAACGGTGAATCCACGGCTGAACGTTGACGCTCCAGGTGACCCGGCGTCAGCTCCCTCGGCGTGGAGACTTCCGCCCGGTTTGGCCGCCGGATGCGACGGACATCTTTCATCTGCTCGAGAAATATCAGGCGCTCGTCTTTCGAAGTCATGGTACTGGCCAGGCTGAGCAACTTGAAAAAGGCACTTTACCACCGCCCACCAGCGGCATAAAGCGGTAAACCGGGTCGGGGTGTGCCTTGGTCACTATACGACCAAAGACCGACACCAGACGCCGGGCGTCTTGGGTTACACTGACCAAAAGACAATAAAAGAGTTCAGGACAGCCTCATCGGAGCGGACTACCCATGACCCAGGAACAGGAAGCTTCACTGCCTCAGAACACCCGGTCCATCATGGCATTTCTCAGGGAGCACGCGCCTTTTTCCGGGATGGACGACGCCCACCTGGCGGTGTTTGCCGAGCACGCCAGCCTCCGTTTCTATGGCGACGGCGACAAGGTACTGTCCCCGGACGACGGGCCGGTCACCTCTCTGTACGTTGTCAAGCAGGGTCGCATCCGTGGAGAGCGCCTGAATCCGAAAAGCGGTGAACCTGAAACCACCTTCGAAATCAGCCGGGGCGAATGTTTCCCGCTGGCGGCCCTGGTGGGAGAGCGACCCACCCAGACCCTGCACCGGGCATCCGGCGATACCTTCTGCCTGGTTCTGGACCACGAACACTTCGTTATCCTGTTTTCCGAGAGCGAACCCTTCCAGGATTTCTGCCTGCGGGGTGTCAGCAGTCTTCTGGACCAGGTGAACCGGCGCATCCAGTCAGGTGCCATGGCATCGCTCGGCTCGTCGAACTCACTGGATACGCCCCTGGAGCGCTACGCCCTGCGCAACCCCATCGTATGCTCACCGGACACGCCAGTACGCAAGGCGGTGGCCAAGATGCATGACAACAACGTCGGCAGCATCATTATCACCAATGATCAGCGTCATCCCCATGGTATCTTTACCCTCAGGGACCTGCGGACCCTTGTCGCCGAGGACCGCTGCACCCTCGACACACCCATCAGCCAGGTCATGACGCCTGAGCCTCGCAGCCTGCCGGCCAGCGCCGATGCCTTCGAAGCCGCCATGATGATGGCGGAACACCACTTTGCCCACATTTGCGTGGTTGATGAGGATAAGTGTTTGATCGGGGTGGTCTCCGAGCGGGACCTGTTCTCCCTGCAGCGTGTGGACCTGGTTCACCTGGCCAGGACCATCGGCACCGCCACACACCTGCAGGCCCTGATCACGCTGAGAGAGCATGTTTCCCGGCTGGTCGACTCCATGCTGGCCCATGGCGCGGACTCCGGTCAGGTAGTGAAGATCATCACCACCCTTAATGACATCACGGTTCGTCGCGTACTGGAACTGAACCTGAAGAAAAACGACCCGGGCATCCCCTTCACCTGGCTGACCTTTGGGAGCGAGGGGCGGCAGGAACAGACTCTGCTGACCGACCAGGATAACGGCATCCTCTTTACCACGCCGGACGGCATGACCCCCGATCAGGTGCGGGAGAAGCTCCTGCCCTTTGCCGAAACGGTCAACCGGGAACTGGCCGAGTGTGGTTTCACCTGGTGCAAGGGCAACATTATGGCCAGTAATCCGAAGCTGTGCCTGAGCGTCGACGAATGGGACGAATGGTTCCTCCGGTTTATCGACGCCTCCACACCCCAGAACCTGGTGTACTCCTCCATCTTCCTCGATATGCGGGCTGTCTTTGGCCCCCGGGAACCCCTGGAGGAATTACTCGACAAGGTTCTGGGACGTATCCGTAAGAACGACCTGTTCCAGAAGATGCTGGCCGGCAATGCCCTTCAGCGCAAGCCGCCACTGACCATCTTCCGGGGCTTCCGTTATGTGAAGGAAGGGGACCGCCACAGCCTCGATCTGAAACGACAGGGTCTGGCGCCCTTCGTGGAGTCGGTCCGGGTCTTTGCCCTTGCCCATGGCGTGGCGACCGCCAACACTCTTGAGCGCATGGACGAGCTGGTCGACAAGGGCGTTTTCGATGCCAAGGACGCCAATGCCTGGAAGGAGGCCTACAGCCTGATCCAGGCCATTCGCATGCGGGCCCACCAGGAACAACTGGAACGGGAGGAGGAACTGTCCAACTACATCAATCCGGACAACCTCAACCCCCTCGATCGCCGCATTCTGCGAGAGTCATTCCGCCAGGCTCAGCGACTCCAGCAGAAACTGGAAATCACCTATCAGCTTTAGGGGCCCCAGGTACATGCTCGAAGACCTGAAAGACTGGATTAGCGAAAAGCTTACGGGGTCGGGTGACCACCCGGACCCGAACGACCTGCCGGTGCCAAAATTACCCGCCGACCAGGAACTGCATGACCAGCGATTCATCGTGCTGGATCTGGAGACCACTGGCCTCAATCCCGCCAAGGACAAGGTCATCGCCATTGGCGCCGTTACTATTGATCGCCTGGAGATCCCCCTTGTCGATCAGTTCGATCTGATCCTCCGCCGCCCCGAGCTGGACATCAGCGAGACCGTCCTGATCCATGGCATTGGCCCGGAAGCCCTGACCAGGGGCCATGAAACCAGGGATGCCCTGTTAAGGCTGCTGTACTGGATGAACGGCGACCCGATACTGGCGTTCCATTCCGCCTTCGACCGGAAGTTCCTGCAAAAGGCCCTGCGACAACAGCTGGGCTATACCCAGACCCACACCTGGCTTGACGTGGCCGAGCTGATGCCCGCTTTTTTCCCGAATGCCCTGGAGGGCAGCAAACGTCTCGATAACTGGACCGAGCATTTCGGCCTGGAGATAGGCGCCCGCCACCATGCCGCCGCGGATGCCCTCGCCACTGCCGAGCTCACCCTGATTGCCTTCAACGAGGCACGTAAACAGGGCATAAACACCCTCGATGAGCTGTATCGGAAGCTGAAGTATTTCCGGCACCTGAACACCCTGCGCAGGATGTGAACCAGGTCTCGACAAGTGCGTCCGAAGGACCTCGATCAAGCCTTGTTTATCGGGAAAAATCAGCTATCTATGTAGTGGCGCGACTCACTTAGACCTTTTGCCAATATCCATTAACTTTATGACAGGTAAAGTCAGGGATGCTAACCAGCAGGAGTAAAACCAATGAATAACACGCTCTCGTGGTTGCGCCCCCGGGACAGCTCCCACCAGAGACCTGTTCATTGGAGACTCACCTACAACCGGGTGCCTGTCACCTTAAGCTAACTTTCAAGCGTCTAAACCCTACAACAACAAAACAGGAGACCTGTTATGTCCGACGCAAACAGCAATGCTGTACAGTATTGGAAGGCGAACCTTCGCCTGATACTGGGGAGCCTTATCATCTGGGCCCTCGTATCTTACGGCTTCGCCATCCTGCTTCGCCCTTTGCTTGCCGGAATTCCCGTCGGCGGCACAGATCTCGGGTTCTGGTTCGCCCAACAGGGCTCCATCCTGACCTTTATTGGCCTGATCTTCTTCTATGCCTGGAGAATGAACAAGCTGGACAAGCAATTCGGTCTGGATGAGGAGGAGTAACTCCAATGAGCCAATTTGCCATTAACATCATTTTTGTCGGGGGCTCGTTCCTCCTGTACATCCTGATTGCCATCTGGGCGAAAGCCGGAAGCACCAGCGATTTCTACGTTGCCGGCGGCGGTGTTCATCCGATCACCAACGGTGCGGCTATCGGTGCCGACTGGATGTCAGCCGCCTCCTTCATATCCATGGCAGGTCTGATTGCGGCCGGCGGCTACGCCAACTCCACCTTCCTGATGGGCTGGACCGGTGGTTACGTGCTCCTGGCCATGCTACTGGCTCCGTACCTGCGGAAGTTCGGCAAGTTCACGGTACCCGAGTTCATCGGTGACCGCTTCTACAGCCGCAATGCCCGCCTGGTGGCGGTACTGTGTCTGATTGTCGCCTCCGTCACCTACGTTATCGGCCAGATGGCCGGTGCCGGTGTCGCCTTCTCCCGCTTCCTGGAAGTCGATGCCACGACCGGTCTGATCATTGCCGCGGTGGTGGTCTTCATCTACGCCGTACTTGGCGGCATGAAGGGTATCACCTACACCCAGGTTGCCCAGTACTGCGTGCTGATCATTGCCTACACCATTCCGGCTATTTTCATCTCGCTGCAGCTGACCGATAATCCGATCCCGGCCCTGGCGATGTTCTCCACCCATTCGGAATCCGGCATGCCGATTCTGGAAAAGCTGAACCAGGTCATTACAGATCTGGGCTTTGCCTCCTATACCGCCGACGTGAGCAACAAACTGAACATGGTGCTGTTCACCCTGTCGCTGATGATCGGTACCGCCGGTCTGCCCCACGTCATCATCCGCTTCTTCACCGTTCCGAAGGTCGCTGATGCTCGCTGGTCCGCCGGCTGGGCCCTGATCTTCATCGCCCTGCTGTACCTGACCGCTCCGGCTGTGGCCTCCATGGCTCGCCTGAACCTGATGACCACCATCTACCCTGAGGGTACTTCGGCACAGCCCATCGAGTACGATGAGCGCCCACAGTGGATTCAGGAGTGGGAGGTCACCGGCCTGATCACCTATGAGGACAAGAACAACGACGGCCGCATCCAGTACTACAACGACGCCAATCCTGAGTTCGCAGACGAGGCCGAGGCACGTGGCTGGGAAGGCAACGAGTTCTCCTACAACCGGGATATCCTGGTACTGGCGAACCCGGAAATTGCAAACCTCCCCGGCTGGGTTATCGGTCTGATTGCAGCGGGTGGTCTGGCAGCGGCGTTGTCAACAGCGGCAGGCCTGTTGCTGGCGATCTCATCCGCCATCAGTCACGACCTGATCAAGGGCGCCATCAATCCAAGCATCTCCGAGAAAGGCGAACTGCTGGCCGCTCGGATCGCCATGGCCGTCGCCATCGTGGTCGCCACCTATCTGGGTGCAAACCCGCCAGGGTTCGCCGCACAGGTGGTTGCGCTGGCCTTCGGTATCGCCGCCGCTTCCCTGTTCCCGGCCCTGATGATGGGCATCTTCTCCAAGCGGGTAAACAACACCGGTGCCATCAGCGGTATGCTTGCTGGCCTGGTCTTCACCCTGGTTTACATTTTCGTGTACAAAGGCTGGTTCTTCATTCC
This sequence comes from Marinobacter daqiaonensis, assembly GCF_900115285.1. Lineage (GTDB taxonomy): Bacteria > Pseudomonadota > Gammaproteobacteria > Pseudomonadales > Oleiphilaceae > Marinobacter > Marinobacter daqiaonensis. Next base: position 7,847 of record NZ_FOYW01000001.1, on the reverse strand, counting down.
GGGAACCAACAACCTGCCTGACACCGCCGCCAACTGGGTACTGGGGATCTCCCCGCTGTCCATCGGCGCCGTCGGTGCCCTGGTCAACTTCGTGGTGGCATTCGTAGTGTCCAACGCTACCGAAGAACCGCCTCAGGAGATCCAGGACCTGGTGGAAAGCGTTCGCTATCCCCGCGGTGCTGGCAAGGCAGTGGATCACTGAGACATAATATGCCCCGCATTCAGACGCTGATCTGAACGGGTTGATCCAGAACGGGCCTCCTTTTCAAGGAGGCCCGTTTTTTACGGAACCTCACAGCGTATTTCGGAGGTTTCTCGAGGAAGTACTATGTTCTGGAATTTTGTTGCAACCATTGTCTGCGGTCTTGGCGCTGCCGGCATTGCCATGGGTATTCGCGCAGCGACACGTAATAAAGCCCCCCGATGGCTGATCCCGGTATTCGCCGGACTGGGCATGATGGGTTTTCAGATCTACATGGAATACAACTGGTACGACCATATGACCACTCGTATGCCACCGGAGTCGGTGGTGGTCAGCACAGAGGCACAGGCTGAGTTCTGGCGTCCCTGGAGCTTTTTCTACCCCCAGATCAACCGCATCACGGTATTGGATACCAGCAGTGTCAGACGTAGCGCAGCCAGTCCGGAGACGGTCCGGTTACAGCTTCACCACTTCCGCCAGACCTATGGCGGCCGTGTGTCCAGCGGCACCTGGCTACTGAACTGCCCCAGCCGTGAACTGGTCGCCCTTGACGAAAACGGCAAGCCCGACACCAGTGAGGCCCGGCGCCTGGGTCCGCAGGACGCCCTTTTCCAGAGGGTCTGCAACTGAACCATGAGGGGGAGTGACACGACGTGATCAGTGTCTGGCTGCTGGTAGTCATTTCCATCGCCTACATCTCCCTGCTGTTTACCATTGCCTGGGCAGGCGACCGCCACCCGGGCCTGTACCGCAACAGACTTGCCCGCCCCCATGTCTACGCCCTCTCCCTGGCGGTTTACTTTACCTCCTGGACATTTTACGGAGCGGTGGGAAGAGCGACCCAGGAAGGCCTGGCGTTCCTCCCCATCTATCTTGGACCCCTGCTGGTTTTTCTGTTCGGTTCACCGGTGCTGCGGCGGATCATCTACATCAGCAAACGCAGTAACAGCACCTCCATTGCGGATTTCATCGCCTCACGTTACGGAAAATCCCAGTCCCTGGCCGCGCTGATCGCCATTTTCGCACTTGTGGGAAGCGTGCCCTACATTGCCCTGCAGCTGAAGGCCATCTCCCTGGGCTTCAGCGCCCTGTCTGACAATGACGTTGCCCAGATCGCCAATCGACCGGCATGGAACGATTCGGCCCTGTACATCACCCTGGTGCTCGCCGTATTCACCGTGCTGTTCGGCACTCGCCACCTGGAGTCCACCGAGCACCATCGTGGCATGATTCAGGCCGTAGCCTTCGAATCGGTGATCAAACTGGTGGCCTTTGTCGCCGTGGGCATGTTCGTGGGCTACGGCATGTACGGCGGTTTCGGCGACCTGCTTACCCAGGTTCGCGAAGCGGATCTTGTCGGACAGCTGACCTGGGACGGTATAGAGGCACCGGCCTTCATCACCCAGACCATCGTCGCCATGCTGGCGATACTGTGCCTGCCACGCCAGTTCCACGTGATGGTGGTGGAGAACGCTGATTACCGGGACTTCAACACAGCGCGCTGGGCGATGCCCGCCTACCTGGTCATTGCCAGCGCCTTCGTGCTTCCCATAGCCGCGGCCGGCCTGCTCCACGACCACACCGCCGGGGTCAACCCGGACATGCTGATACTGAGTCTGCCGATCCTTGAAGGGCAGACCTGGCTGGCCATACTCGCCTTTCTCGGAGGTGGTTCAGCGGCAGCCGCCATGGTAATCGTATGTTCGGTGGCGATCGCCACCATGGTCAGCAACGAGATTGTCATGCCGGGCCTGCTGAAGTTTTTCAGACCAAGGATGAATCGCCGGGCGGACCTGAGCCACCTGCTGTTGAGCATTCGCCGGGTGACCATTTTCCTGGTACTGCTCGCATCCTATGGTTTCTATCGCCTCGCTGGCGCCGATTACAGTCTCACAGCGTTCGGGCTGCTCTCCTTCGCCGCCGCCGCCCAGTTCGGCCCTTCGCTCATCGGCGGCATTCTGTGGCGTCGTGGGAACTACAATGGCGCTATCTGGGGTCTTGGCCTGGGCTTTGCCATGTGGTGCTACACCCTGCTGATCCCCGCCCTGGCCTCAACTGGCTGGCTCAGTGAGACCCTTATCGATCAGGGACTCTGGGGCCTGAGCTGGACTCGCCCGACCGCCCTGCTGTGGCTGGACCTGGATATGATCAGCCACGGCATCATCTGGTCACTTGGCATCAATACCCTGACCTATGTGACCCTGTCGCTGCTGACCCGTCAGAGAGTCCGCGAAAAAATCCAGATGGCATCCTTCTTCCATGAACCCCATCCCCGGGCGGAAACCTCGCAGCAACAGGTATGGCAGGGTGAAATCCTCACTGCAGACCTTCAGGCTCTGGCAGAGCGCTTCATGGGAGAGGAGCGCGCCGAAGCTCTGTTCACCAATTACGAGCGCCGCAATGCCATGAGACTGGCACCGCAGCGCCCGGCATCCAGTCATCTGATGCGATACATCGAACGTCAGCTCGCCTCGGTTATCGGTGCCTCGACAGCCAGGGTGGTGCTGGAATCCACCCTCACCGGTCGCGACATGCAGATTGAGGATGTGGTCAGCATCGTCGATGAGGCCTCCCAGGCCATGACCTTCAGTCGGGAATTGCTGCAGTCGGCCATCGAGAACATCAGCCTGGGGGTATCGGTGGTCAACCACCAGCAGCAACTGGTGGTATGGAACCGGCGTTATCTGGAACTTTTCTCATACCCCAAGGGGTATGTCCGGGTGGGCCGACCGGTTCAGGATCTGATGCGCTACAACCTGACCAGCGCCAACCTGCCGGCACGGCGTATCGACGAAATCATCAATGACCGCTGCGCAGCCATGAAGCAGGGACGGCCCATGTCCTATGAAAGGCACCGGCCGGATGGTACCGTGCTGAAGGTTGAGGGCAGTCCGATTCCGGGCGGCGGTTTCGTCACCACCTTCCAGGATATCACCGCCATGCGGCGGACCGAACAGGCCCTGAAGGAAACCAATATCTACCTGGAACAAAGGGTCAAGGAACGAACCCAGGAGCTGCAGGTCATCAACGAACAGATGCTCAAGGCCAAGTCCGTGGCGGAACAGGCCAACCAGAGCAAAACCCGGTTTCTGGCCTCCGCCAGCCACGACCTGCTGCAGCCACTGAACGCCGCCCGGCTGTTCGCCTCGGCGCTACAGAACAAGGTCACAACGGACGACACCCGGCAACTGGCAAACCACCTCGACAGCTCCCTTGGCGCAGCCGAAGAGATCATCAGCACTCTGCTGGACATTTCAAAGCTGGATGCGGGAGCCCTCGAACCGGACATCAGCAGTTTTCCCGTCAACGACCTTCTGCGCCACCTGGCCACGGAGTTCAGCGCCATTGCCAAGGACCAGGATCTGACCCTTACCGTGGTGCCCAGTACGGCCTGGATCCGCTCAGATGCCAAACTGCTGCGCCGCGTGGTCCAGAATTTCCTCTCCAATGCCATTCGCTATACCAATAGCGGTGGCCGGATACTGATGGGCTGCCGACGCCTGAAAGGCTATCTGAGAATCGAGGTGTGGGATACCGGTCCGGGCATTCCCGAAGATCAGCTGGCGCATATCTTCGAGGAATTCCGACGCCTGCGCCAGGGTCGTGACAACAAGGGATTGGGCCTCGGCCTGGCCATCGTTGACCGCATCAGCGGGATGCTGGGCCATCCGGTCAATGTCCATTCCCAGGTGGGTCGTGGCAGTACCTTCACGATCACGGTTCCTGCTGTTCCTGCTGGAGAGCCGGTACCACAACGGGCTCCGTCCTCTTCCGCGAGCCGGGGGCTGTCAACGCTGAATGGACTGCGGGTGCTGTGTATCGACAACGAGGCGCAGATTCTTGAAGGGATGGAAGCCCTGCTGACCAACTGGAAATGCAATGTATCCACTGCCTTGAGCCTCGACGAGGCCCGCGATGTTCTGGCCGGTTCCCCTCCGGATATCATGCTGGCAGACTATCAGCTCGACGACGACCGCAATGGCCTCGACGCAATGGACAGTCTCAGGAGTGACTTCGGAGCGACAATTCCCGGAGTCCTGATAACCGGCTATCTTGGTGAAGAGGTTCGTGAAGACGCAGTGAGCCGGGATTACCACATTCTCTATAAACCCGTGAAGCCCGCAGCCCTTCGGGCACTGGTGAACAAACTGATGAAAAAGCGAACATGACAGATCAATCAGGCAGCCATGACTATGGTCCCAGTTTGCGCAAACTCCGCTTTCTGGTGGTGGACGATTTTGAGAATTTCCGCAACTCCATGCGCCAGATGCTCAGATCCCTCGGCGCGGAAAAGATTGAGCTCGTCCATAACGGCTCTGCCGCCGTGCAACGGTGTACCTACGATCATTTTGATGTACTGCTGTGCAACTACAACCTTGGTGAAGGCAAAAGTGGCCAGCACGTGCTTGAGGAACTGCGCCACCGAAAGCTGCTTCATCATTCCTCCCTGTTTCTGATGGTCACCGCTGAGACATCCCGGGAGATGGTCATGGGAGCGCGGGAGTACCACCCCGACGCCTACCTGACCAAGCCTATCAATCGGGCCATGCTGGAGAAGCGCCTGGGCGCCCTCGCGGAGCGGCGGGAGGCACTGCTGCCAATCACCCGGGCGATGGACCTCGAGGATTACCCGGAAGCCATTCAGCAGTGCCTTGCCCTGCTACCGAAGCACCGGCGCCACCGGACATGGATCTACAAAACCCTCGCGGACCTCTATTTCCGTGTGGGCGACCTGGGCCAGGCCCGCAAGATCTATGACGAGGTGCTCAGCCAGCGTTCGCTGTCCTGGGCCAGACTCGGCAAGGCCCGGGTCATGCTCGCGGAAGGGTATCACGGGGAGGTTACCAGCGACCTCCAGCAGCTGATCGAAGATCATCCGGATTATCTGGAGGCCTATGATCTGATGGCTGAAAGCCTGAAGCGGACCGGCAAACCGGGTCAGGCACAGAAGATCCTGCTGAAAGCCGCCGAGCTCTCACCGAACGCCCTGCTGCGCCAGCGTGACCTGGCAACCCTCGCCACCCAGAACCAGGATATCGATACTGCCGCGGAAGCCTGGCGCCGCGCTGTAACCCTGGGCACATGGTCGGTACACGACAGCCCGGAACACCACCTCGCCCTCGGTCGCTCCCTGTCCGACCTGAGTGAGGCGGACCCGACCGGGGAAGGTCGAGAACAGGCGGACGAAGCCCTCCGTATATTGAAGCAGCTGGAACGTAAATTTCCCGAAGCACCGGATATTGGCGCACGGAGCATGCTGGTACGATCACGAATTCAGGCCGCCCGGGGAGATCGCGAGACCGCCCAAAAATACCTTGAAGAGGCAAGGTCCGCCCTCCCGGAGGACAAACTTACCGCTGATTCCGGACTGGATCTGGCCAAGAGCCTTTACCGGCTCGGGAATAACCAGGAAGCCGAGAGGCTCCTGTCTTCCCTGGCCCAGAAATTCGAATCGGAGCCAGAGGTACTGGAACAGATCGAAACCCTGATGGATGAGCCGGTGGGATTGCAGCAACGCCTCCAGGCACGAACCCTCAACCGCGAGGGCATCCAGGCCTATGAAAAAGGCGCCTTGGGGGAGGCGGCCGGACACTTCGAAAAGGCTTTGGACATCGTGCCCAATCATGCCGCGCTAAACCTTAACCTGGTCCAGATCCGGATGAAACAGATGGACGAAGGCGATACCCAGGTTGTGCGACAGCACGCCCTAGCACAGTGCAGACGTTGCCTCCAGGCACTTGAGAACCTGCCCCCGCAACACCGTCAGTACCGCCGCTACCTGGCCCTGAGAAGAAAGTTGGAGCATATCGAATGAGTCGGGACAACGAGAAATCCACCAGCCAGATTCAGGATCTTCCGGTACCGGACTTTTCCATGGTGATCGCCTCGGCGGTGCATGACATGAAAAATTCCCTTGGGATGCTCCTCAGTACCCTGGAGGACCTTCGCCAGGAACAACAGTCCCAGCTCGGCGACAACCCGCGAATGAATACTCTCCAGTATGAGGCGGAGCGCGTCCACAGCGATCTGGTTCAGTTACTGGGAATTTACCGACTGGGGGAGCACAAGCTTTCCGCTCATAGTGACGAGCACTATGTCGCTGACTTCCTCAGCGAGCAGGTCGCCCGCCACGAACCGTTGCTGAAGGGATACGGTATCGAATACAGCATCGAGACCAGCGCTGAAACCACCGGCTATTTCGACGAAGAGCTGGTGGCCGGCATCATCGCCAGCACCCTGAATAATGCGATCCGGTATACCAGCACCAGGATCGCTCTGAAGGCCCGGGAAGAGGACGGCTGGCTGGTCATCAGCATCGAGGACGACGGCGCTGGCTACCCGGCTCATATGAAAAATGCAGGGGATGCGCTGATCAAGGCCCCCGACTTCAGGACCGGATCAACCAGTCTCGGTCTGTACTTTGCCACGGCCATAGCCCGACTGCATGAAAACTGCGGTCGCCATGGGGACATACGTATCCGCAACGGCGGAAGCCTGGGTGGCGGGGTCTTTGAAATATGGCTTCCCTGATCGGCAGGAACGTGCATTGGTAGGAAATTGAGGCCATCGTTCAACAACTTGTCCCTCAATTTGCCAACTGGCTACTTGAATTGCCGGGCATCGAGAATTACCGTGTTTCAAGCCCTCAAGGAACCGCAACGCTGCTAACTCGCAGTGAGACGAGGGCCATCGTACTGACAGGGAGAAAAACATGCCCCGTGGCAACGCGCTCATCGTTGATGATTCCTCCACCGCGCGGATCATCCTCGCCAGATTGCTGGAAAAGGCCGACCTTACCAGTAAAGGGGTTGGTTCGGCCGAAGAAGCCCTGAGCCTTGTGCAACATGAGCACTTCGATCTGATTTTCCTGGATCACCTCCTCCCTGGCATGAACGGCTTTGACGCACTTGAGAAGCTCAAGCACCGTCCCGAATCCAGAGATACCCCGGTTTTCATGTACACATCCCAGAACGCCGACCGGTACGTACAGGACGCCAAGGCCAGAGGTGCCGCCGGCGTGATTGGAAAGCAGGTTGAACGGGAACAACTGATCCGTATGATCGACGCCATCCTGGCAAATGGCGAAGATGAGCCGGAACTGGCTGAGCCCGATGTCAGCCCCTACCAGACCGTCGCCGATCAATCCTACCTGAGGCGACTTACCGGCCGGCTCTCCACGCTCGAGATTGCCTACGAGGAAGCCAACGAGGATATTCGCACTCTGAAACAACACATGGCCCGTGTAGATGCGCGATTCCAGGAAGAGCTGGAAAGTCAGGTGAGCAAGGTGCGACGCCAGTGGATGCTGACCACCCTGGTGTTTGTCCTGGTGGCCCTGTTCCTGGGCCTGCAGATCAACAGTGTCTCGGAAACGGTAGACGGCCTGAATAACCAATTGAGGCTGGTGACCCAGATGATCGGGGGCCTGATGGAACTGGTTGGCGGCAACGGAGGAAATGGCGGCGGCTGATCGACTGTCTACAAAACCGAAGAAGCCCTGATGCCGGAAGGTATCGGGGCTTTTTTGTGGCTACAGGGTTTGGGAGACGTCCTGTGGGGTTACCGATCCAGTGTAGGAGCGGGCCTGCCCGCGAGGAGGGCATTCCTGTGGATGAGGTGCCTGCCTCCTCGCCAGCAGGCTGGC
>NZ_FOYW01000002.1 GCF_900115285.1 Marinobacter daqiaonensis | reverse complement strand
CAAGACAAAAACTCATTCTCGACGAGTCGCTTGCCTCGATTATCTGTCGCCAGATAGTCTCGGCCAGCGCCCACACGAATTACTTGGTCAACTTGTTAAAGAGCGTTTGAGCAGAAGCTCAATCAAGGCCGCGTATTCTACATCAGATCGCCACCTTGTCAACGGTTATTTTTGACTTTTTCTTTCCGCTTCTCCCGAAGCTCAAACCCGAAAAACTCAATAATCACAACCGCTTACCCCGACTTCCGTTCCCGCCGTCACCGGCGTTCCCTGTCGAAGTGGGGCGCATTCTACAGCGTTCCGGGTTCCTGTCAACGACCTCGCCTCACTTTTTTTCGGGTATTTCGGTTTGCGGCTACAGGACTGATCATTATTTGCCCTTTAGGATCAACTTTCAACCACCTTTGGGCGCTTTGGGCTAAAAAGTGACCTTTACCAGTCCTGCCGATTTCCGTGCGGACGCTCGGGCGGACTCAACGTCTTCTCCCCTGGCTACCGCGACGCCCATTCGGCGGCGTCCTTTCAGTTCCGGCTTGCCAAACAACCGCAACTGAACATCGGGCGCTGAAAGCGCCTGCTCAAGGTTTCCGAAAGCAGGCTGTTCGGATTCGCCTTCCGGCAGAATGACAGCGGAAGCGGATGGTCCCAGCTGACGTATTGCCGGTACCGGAAGACCCATAATTGCCCGTGCATGAAGCGCGAACTCAGAAAGGTCCTGGGAGACCAGGGTCACGAGACCGGTATCATGCGGCCGGGGAGAGACTTCGGAAAACCATACCTGATCTCCCTTAACAAAAAGCTCAACACCAAAGACACCGTATCCACCAAGATTATCGGTAACTCTGGCAGCGATATCCTGGCTCCGCTCAAGCGCCGTCGGCGTCATCGGCTGCGGCTGCCATGACTCCCGGTAGTCACCGTCTTCCTGTCGATGACCAATCGGGTCGCAGAAAGATACGCCGCCGCGATGCCGGACTGTAAGCAATGTTATTTCGTAATCGAAATCGACAAAGCCCTCAACGATAACCCGCCCTTTGCCGGCCCGACCGCCGGTCTGGGCGTACTCCCAGGCATCCGTTATCCCGGCTTCATCGCGAACCAGGCTCTGCCCCTTGCCGGAGGAACTCATCACAGGTTTCACGACACAGGGAAAGCCGATCTCGCGAACGGCCTGGTCGAAACTTTCCCGGGTTTCCGCAAAACGATAAGGGGACACGGGCAGGTTCAGCTCCTCCGCTACCAGCCGGCGTATGCCCTCCCGGTTCATGGTAAGGTCTACGGCCCGGGCAGTGGGGATCACCTTATGGCCCTCAGCTTCCAGTCGGACAAGTTCACCGGTGGCAATGGCCTCAATCTCGGGAACAATAAGGTTTGGCCGTTCAAGCTCAATCACCCGCCGGAGGCTGGACGGATCGAGCATATCAATGACGTGACTTCGATGGGCGACCTGCATGGCGGGAGCATCCCCGTAGCGATCGCAGGCTATCACTTCAACGCCGAGGCGCTGGAGCTCAATGACAACTTCCTTGCCCAGCTCCCCGGCCCCGCAAAAAAGGACACGGAAGGCGTTGGACTTAAGAGGGGTACCGATGGTGACTGTCATGGGCTAATCCGTTCCGTGTGCAATGGTCAGATAATGCTCCGCTGTTCCCGTTCACTGACTTTCCTGAGAACGTCACGCCTCTGATCATCGTCCAAGCGCGTCCAGTGAAGGATTTCATCACCGGTCCTATGACAGCCGATGCAGACGTCGTTTTCGTCGAGGGCGCAGACAGAGACGCACGGTGAGGCAACCCGCTTACTGCGGCCACTCATCACTCTTCGACCTGGGTTGGAGTGTGTGGCTTGAGTTCGGTGCGGTATCGAGCCGCATTCTCAACGTAATGGGCAGCACTGAGCTCAAGCATTTTTTTCTGCTCATCACCCAGTTCGCGCTTGATCCGACCCGGCGCGCCGACTACCAGTGAGCCATCGGGCACTTCCATTCCCTCGGGAATAAGGGTGTTGGCCCCAATCAGACAGTGCTTGCCGATTCGCGCCCCGTTGAGAACCACTGCATTAATACCAATGAGGGTGTAATCACCCACCTCGCATCCGTGCAACATGGCCTTGTGCCCGACTGTGACGCCACGCCCAAGCGTAAGCGGAATGCCCGAGTCGGTATGAAGTACGGAGCCATCCTGGACGTTGGTCTCCGGGCCGATGGTAATGAGATCATTGTCTCCACGAATCACCACATTGAACCAGACGCTGCTCTTGTCGTGGAGAGCAACACTGCCGATGACCGTGGCATTGTCGGCAACGAATTGCCCTTCCCCGATCAGTACGGGCTTGAGATCCCTTAGTTCATATAACATCTCTGTCTCTCCTTCTATGGCCTGCGGGAACCGGAATTGAAAGGCTTGAGTAAATCGATGCGAGCATCGTACACGGCATTCAGAAACTCGACCAGAACCACGGCGGAGAGGCCCCAGATCTCATAACGCTCCCATCGATAACACGGCACATGATAAGTGCTGCCCAGGAAGGGCAGTGCATCCGTCCGCTCTCTCCGGTCTTCCAGGAAAAACTCTATGGGAACCCTGAACACACTCTCGATTTCATCCGGATTGGGTTGAAGCGGGTGGTCGGCCGGCACAACGCCAACGTAAGGAGTTACCAGGATACCGTAACGGGAGATCACCTGGCTCAGGGGAGCGATAAGCTGGACTTGGTCTGGCGGCAGCCCGATCTCCTCGTGGGTCTCCCTCAGCGCGGTATGGGCCAGACTGGGATCTGTGGCATCGCGCTTGCCACCGGGGAACGCCACCTGACCACGATGGGATGAAAGATTGGCGGAACGCAATGTGAACAGAATTTCCGGTGCGCCAATATTGTCGGTGACCGGCACAAGCACACTGGCTTCCGGATGGTCCAGCGCCAGCTGAGTGGGCGCATATCGGGCTAGCCTTTCGGTCAGTAAATCACGCAAAATCGGTCTCCGGCTCATCGGTCGGTGGGACAAGGCACCCAGCGAAGGATACACTGGAACAAAACTCGCATCATTATACGGGGTCATTCATGAAATTCTGCAGTTCCTGCGGCCATCCCGTGGAAAGTCGCATTCCCGCCGGTGACAACCGGCCACGCTATGTGTGTACGCACTGTGAAACCATTCACTACCAGAACCCGCGGATCGTCGCCGGCACCGTACCCGTGTGGGAGCGAAAGGTCCTGCTATGCCGCCGGGCGATAGAGCCACGCTACGGTTACTGGACCCTGCCCGCCGGTTTTATGGAAAACGCCGAAACAACGGAAGAAGCGGCCGCCAGGGAAACCCTCGAGGAGGCCATGGCCGAAGTGAGCCTGGTGGGGCTGTATACGATGATTCATGTGCCCCACATTGACCAGGTGCACATGTTCTACCTGGCCCACATGACAAGCCCCCGCTTCGGTGCCGGCGAAGAATCCCTTGAAGCCGAGCTTTTCGAGCTCGATCGTATTCCCTGGGATGACATCTCCTTCCCCACCGTTCGCCGTACGCTGGAACACTTTGTGGAGGATATGCAAAGGGATGAGTTCCCGCTGCGCGTCAGCGATATCCGCCATCGTATGAAACAGCGCAGCTCATAGGTCTTCCAGCCGGTAAACCTCATAGGCAGGCTCTTCATACGGATGAGCCTGCTTCATGGCCGCCACCGCCTCCCGAATGAGATGATCCTCACACACCATCTCGACCCTGTATTCCTCGACCCTTTCCACCTCTCCCTCACTGCCGAGAAAGGGATCGCTGCCCTTGAGCGGACGGAATTGGCCCTGGCCCTGCGTCTGCCAGGCGCAGCTGTCATAATCGCCTATGCGTCCGCCGCCGGCGGAGAAAACGGCCGCCTTGGTCTGCTCAACGTGACTGGCGGGCACAAAATAGCAAAACTTGTACATGACTCTTCCTCCTCTCTCAGCCGGATTTTCCGGCCTTAAAACACTTGACATAGGCGCTATGTAGCAGCCCTGAACGGACCTCGGGGTTACCCACAAAATCTGTGGATAACTCTGGGGATAGTTTTTGGGCAGACCTCTGCAGCCCCCATGGTTACGGAGCTTCCGTTAAATTGGCGACAAATCCACCTAACTCAATAAATTCTTTATTTTCATATAGTTATTAATTCTGGACAAATTCCGTACCAGTTGTAGGCATTTTGCACAGGCCAGCGCCTTGGTAGCAACCCGCGTGTGCATAAAGCAGTTTAGTCAAGGGTTATTTATGCCGACACTGGCTTTAAATTGCTTGATTTTTCCAGCTATTGCGAGGCTTTCTGCAGAATGTCCCGACGGTACAAAAGCGACATAAAAAAACCGGTGATCCCGGGGTTCCCTGAGGAATCCGGAAATCACCGGTTCTTGACCGGATGGTCAGCGCTCAACCGCGCCTGATTATCCGAGCCATTTGCGGGCGTTCCTGAACATTCTCAGCCAGGGACCGTCCTCGCCCCACTGCTCCGGATGCCATGAATACTGGGCGGTCCGGAACACCCGCTCGGGGTGGGGCATCATGATGGTTACGCGACCGTCCTTGCTGGACACGCCGGTGATTCCCCCATCCGATCCGTTGGGATTGTAGGGGTATCGCTCGGTGACCTCGCCCCGGTTATCCACATAGCGCAAGGCGATCTGGCCTGAATCATTGAGGCTGGCCAGGCGGTCTGCACTGGCAAATTCCGTACGCCCTTCGCCGTGAGCAACCGCAATGGGCATCCTTGCGCCGGCCATGCCGTCGAAGAATACCGACGGTGACTCCTGCACTTCCACCATTACCAGGCGCGCCTCAAACTGCTCGGACTGGTTGCGAACAAATCGCGGCCATCCTTCCGTACCCGGAATCAGTTCATGGAGGTTGGACAGCATCTGACAGCCGTTGCAGACACCCAGAGCAAGTGTATCCCTGCGCTCGAAGAAAGCGGCGAACTGCTCGCGAACCCGGGTATTGAAAAGGATGGACTTGGCCCAGCCCTCTCCGGCCCCCAGAACGTCGCCGTAAGAGAAACCACCGCAGGCCACGAGCGAACGGAAGCCCTCCAGAGTGACGCGACCGGACAGAAGGTCACTCATGTGCACATCCACCGCCTCGAAGCCACCCCGATCGAAGGCTGCCGCCATTTCCACCTGTCCGTTCACGCCCTGCTCCCGCAGCACAGCGACCTTCGGCCGGACACCCGTATTGATATAAGGTGCGGCGACGTCCTCCTGGGGATCAAAGGTCAGTTCGGCATGGAGGCCCGGATTCCCGACATCCAGAAAATTCTCGAACTCCTGCCGAGCACATTCGGCATTGTCACGGAGTCCCTGAATCCGGTAGCTGGTTTCCGACCACAAGCGCTGAAGCTCTGCGCGGGGCTCATCGATCAGCGATCGCCCTTCAAAGCCGAAGCGGATACGATCCTCATCGTTCAGCGTCCCCACGACTGAAGTATGTTCCCCCAGTCCGGCTCCAGAAAACTGCTGAAGCACGAAGGGCGTATCCTCGCGGCGAACCTGAATAACCGCACCCAGCTCTTCATTGAACAGCTCACGGGCAAACTGGTCCGCTCCTTCCGCCAGGCCATCGAGCCGGACATCAATGCCGGCACGGCCGGCAAACGCCATCTCCGCGAGGGTAACGAACATCCCGCCATCAGAGCGATCGTGATAGGCCAGCACTTTGCCGTCGCTATTGAGACCCTGGATCACGGCGAAGAAAGCCTTGATGTCTTCCGGATCATCAAGGTCCGGCGCCACGGCACCCATCTGGCTGTATACCTGGGCAAGAGCCGAACCACCCAGGCGATTCTGCCCGGCTGCGAGATCCACCAGAATAAGGTCGGTATCGCCCACATCCGTTCGCAGTTGGGGTGTCAGCGTACGGCTGACATCTGTCACCGGAGCAAAGCCACTGATGACCAGAGACAGCGGCGCAGTGACACTCTTCTGGTCGTCGCCCTCTTCCCAGACGGTCTTCATGGACATCGAATCCTTGCCCACGGGGATGGCGATTCCCAGTGCGGGGCACAACTCCATACCCACGGCCCGGACCGTCTCATACAGATTTTCGTCTTCTCCGGGGTGGCCGGCCGCAGCCATCCAGTTGGCGGAGAGCCGGATATCGGACAGCCGGGCAATCGGCGCCGCCGCCAGGTTTGTGATGGCTTCACCCACGGCCATCCGGCCGGAAGCCGGGGCGTCGATGGCTGCCACGGGGGTGCGCTCGCCCATGGCCATGGCTTCGCCGGTGAGGACGTCAAAGCTGGTTGCCGTCACCGCCACATCGCTGACGGGAACCTGCCATGGACCAACCATCTGGTCGCGGGCCACAAGGCCGGTAATGGTCCGGTCACCGATGGTGATCAGGAAACTCTTGCTGCCAACACTGGGTAGTCTCAGAACCCGACGGACGGCCTCGTTCACATCAATCTGTGTGGAGTCGAAAATCGGCTTGGTGAAGCAGGTGCGTTCGATACTACGGTGCATCCGCGGCGGTTTGCCGAAGAGTACATCCATGGGCAGATCCACCGGAGCATCGTCGAAGTAGGCATCGGTCAGTGCCAGGTGGTGGGACTCGGTGGCCTCACCAATGACTGCATAGGGGCATCGTTCCCGGCGGCAGATGGCATCGAACTGCTCGATGTTCTCAGGGGCCACCGCCATGACGTAACGTTCCTGGGACTCGTTACACCAGATTTCCAGAGGGGACATGCCCGGCTCGTCACTCGGGATCTCCCGCAGCTCGAACTTTCCGCCCCGGCCCCCATCCTTCACCAGTTCCGGCATGGCGTTCGAAAGTCCGCCCGCGCCCACATCGTGGATGAAGGCAATGGGATTGCGGTCGCCCAGTTGCCAGCAACGGTCTATTACTTCCTGGCACCGACGCTCCATTTCCGGGTTGCCTCGCTGGACAGAGGCAAAATCCAGGTTCTCGTTGCTGCTGCCGGAGTCCATCGAGGAGGCCGCACCACCACCAAGCCCGATCAGCATGGACGGCCCGCCCAGAACGATCAGCCTGGCGCCGACCGGGATTTCGCCTTTTTCCACGTGTTCCTCGCGGATGTTGCCAAGGCCACCGGCGATCATGATGGGCTTGTGATAGCCCCGGACCTCCTTACCACCGGGACCGGCCACCTCTTGCTCGAAGGTCCGGAAATAGCCTGCCAGGTTGGGACGCCCGAATTCATTATTGAAGGAGGCGCCACCCACAGGCGCATCGATCATGATATCCAGGGCGGAGGCAATACGCTCCGGCTTGCCGTAACCGGTCTCCCATGGCTGGAGATCGCCCGGGAGCTCAAGATTCGAGACAGTAAAGCCGGTGAGCCCGGCCTTGGGCTTGGAGCCTCTTCCAGTGGCGCCCTCGTCGCGGATTTCGCCGCCTGCCCCGGTGGCGGAGCCGGAAAACGGAGAGATCGCCGTGGGGTGATTATGGGTTTCCACCTTCATCAGGATGTGGACAGGCTCTTCCACATAGCGGTAGCACGCTGTATCGGGGTCGGGGAAAAACCGACCGCCCACGGAGCCCCGAATAACCGACGCATTGTCCCGATAGGCGGAAAGCACCCCCTCGCCGCTCTTTTCATGGGTGTTGCGGATCATGGCAAACAGGGATTTCTGCTGGCCTTCGCCATCGATATCCCAGGACGCGTTGAAAATCTTGTGGCGGCAATGCTCAGAGTTCGCCTGGGCGAACATCATCAGCTCAACGTCGGTGGGGTCGCGATCAAGGTCGCTGAATGAGGTTACCAGGTAATCGATTTCGTCTTCCGCGAGCGCCAGGCCCAGGCGCTGATTGGCCTCCACCAGCGCGGGACGGCCACCCGAAAGCACCGGTACCCGCTCAAGTGTTCTCGGTTCCTCCCGATGAAACAACAGCTCTGCGCCGCCCATCTCATGGAAAACCGTCTCTGTCATGCGATCGTGGAGCAGGGCGGCAATCGTCTGACGCTCCTCGCGATTGAGCTTGCCGTCAGCCACAATATAGTAAGCGACGCCTCGCTCAATCCGGCGGATCTGGCGCAACCCGCAATTACGGGCAATGTCCGTGGCCTTGCTGGACCAGGGCGACAACGTGCCCGGGCGCGGCACCACCAGAAACAGAACGCCGTCCGGCTGCTGCCGCCTGGCGGTCGGACCATAGGTCAGCAGGCGATCCAGGACTTTCTGCTCACCCTCACTGAGCCCGGATTCAGCGTCGACAAAATGCATGAATTCAGCATAGACAGCCTTTACACCAGGTACGGCAGCGGTCAGTTGACCAGACAGTTTTTCAGAGCGAAAGGGGGAAAGAGCGGGGGCGCCGCGAAGTTCCAGCATGGATAATAACCTGTATCGCGCGAACTTGGGGGAATCCGGAACTGCCCGGCAACGGTCACCGGAGGGTGACAGCACAAGGTTGTCAGGCAACACCGCAGAATAATCGGGCGCATAATACTGGAAACTTTGGCCGGGATACAGCAGCGATCAATATATACACAATTTAACGGCACTATAAGCTGTATCGATTGACCTGTTTTGTGGCGCTGAGCGATGATTGAAGTCCATTTTACGGAGGTGACGCGTTTGGGCCCAACCCATGCATACGGATATCAATGGCCACCTGCCGGTACTCTGGCCCGGACACTGCTCGCACTGATCGTGGTGCTGGCAGCCGGTTGCTCGCGACCTGACACGCTTACCACAGTCAAGGCGGAGGGTGTGCTCCACGTGATCACCCGCAATGCCCCCTCAATCTATTACCAAGACCGTGAGGGTCCTACCGGCTACGACTACGAACTGGTGCAACGATTTGCCGACCACCTGGGGGTCGAGCTCCGGGTCAGGCTGGCGGACGGCAACACGGACATTCTCTCTGTTCTGGACCAGGGCTATGCCCATATCGGCTTCACCGGCCTGTCGGTGGGAAATGACTGGGGCGAACGATTCCGTTCTCTGGCCAATGGCCTGAAATCCCGATCCATAGTGATCTATCATCGGGGCGGCGACTACCCCGGGACAGCCGAAGACCTGGCGGCAGACGGTGTAGTGGTCCACGTGGCGGGTGAAAGCAATCACCTGCGTCATCTCGAAGGCCTCAAACAGCAGCTACCCGCCTTTCGGTACCAGATTCATCCCGGCCTGGACGCCGCAGGGATACTGCAGCGGGTCGAGACGGGGGAGTTTTCCGCGGCTGTGGTCGACGCCAACGAACTGGCCCTTAATCAGGTCTTCTATCCGGACGTGAAACGTGGATTCAGTATCGGCGATCAGGAATCCATCGCCTGGCTGTTTCCCGCCAGTCACGACGACAGTCTTTACCGGGAAGCAGAAACCTTTCTCGAAGCCATCAGCGAGGACGGTACCCTCGCGCACCTGAGAGAGCGCTTCTATGGGCATCTCGATCAGCTGGGTTACGTGGGCTCACTGACCTTTGAAAAACATCTCCGGGAGCGCCTGCCCGAGTACCTCGACCTGTTCCGCAGGCACGGTGAGGAGACGGGTATCGACTGGCGCCTTCTCGCCGCTATCGGCTACCAGGAGTCCAACTGGCGTCGTAACGCCGTCTCGAAAACGGGTGTGCGGGGGCTGATGATGCTGACCCGCAACACCGCCAATCATATCGGAATAGATAATCGCCTGAACCCGGAACAGAGCATCGAGGGGGGAGCAAGGTACTTTCGCCAGGTGCACCGCATGATTCCCAACGATGTCCCCGAACCTGACCGCACCTGGTTTGCCCTGGCTTCCTACAATGTGGGATTCGGCCACCTTGAGGACGCCCGCCGCCTGGCGGAATCCGCCGGACGTAACCCTCACCGCTGGCTCGATGTAAAGGAATTCCTGCCTCTGCTGGCCCAGAAGGAATGGTACTCAAAGACCCGCCACGGCTACGCGAGAGGCCATGAGCCGGTGATCTATGTGCAGAATATACGCCGTTATTACGACGTCCTGAGCCATCGCTTCGAGCCACAACGGGAGCGGACCCTGACCGCGGGGACTTCCACCGGCGAGCTGGTCATTCCATCTGCCAGCAACGATTACCAGAATGAAACGGGACCCCGGGAGCAGACCACCACCCTCGTCCTGCCAAGGGAGATGGGGATAACGCCACCAACTCTTTAGAATCGCTCTTGCCGGGGACTCAGCCTTAATCCCCAGATGCGGAGATCGCCTCCAGCGCTGCCTCAACCTGCTCGGTACTGAAGCCCCGTCGGGCAAGGAAGCCTCCCTGACGCTGTCGCTCGGGCCAGTCCTCCAGGACATTGCCAAGACCGAAGCGCCGGTCACGCAAGCGGACGGCGGACGCTATCCAGTCGTCATCCGGGATCTCCGAGAGCGCCGGCGGCCGGCCGGGGATACCCCGCTGCTGAAGGTCTGCC
Source organism: Marinobacter daqiaonensis (assembly GCF_900115285.1). Lineage (GTDB taxonomy): Bacteria > Pseudomonadota > Gammaproteobacteria > Pseudomonadales > Oleiphilaceae > Marinobacter > Marinobacter daqiaonensis. Next base: position 537,403 of record NZ_FOYW01000002.1, on the reverse strand, counting down.
AGGATCTTCAGGGGGCCATAGCCCGCTTCCATGCGCTGACGGACGAAGACTTCGGCAAAGCGCTCGTCGCTCAACCAGCCCCGGTCCTCGAACTCATCCAGCACCCGCTCAATGACCTCGTGCCCGACCCTGCGCTGGCGCAGCTTAAGGGCCAGCTCCAGGCGGCTGTGTTCGCGCCGCGCCAGCAACCTGAGGGCCATCTCCGGCGCCTGCTCATTGGGATCCCTATTTTTGCTCAACTTTGCCATGAAGGCACTTTCCGCCATGCGTTTCTAGAGGATAGACTATGGCCCCTGCCCGGGAGACGGGGCCTGACACTACCGCGTGCCGCTACAGACACGGGTGTAATCAACCCCCCGGCTTCCGATGAAGCGGTGGCACCAGCTCATTGTGCCATCGAAGCTGATTCCGGGACCCATACCCGGTGAACCGACTGCCTGAAGGATACCGACATGGCTGCATTTATCCAGAAGCTCTTCAAGAAACGCACCGCGTCAGCAACCAGGCCGGATACCGACTCCCGGAAAAAACAACCGGCGCAAGACAGACCGGATCCCGCCAGCGAATCCCCGGTAAAAAGCCCGGAGCAGGCCCTGATTGACCAGCAACGGGCAAAGATCGCCGAGCCCGATCCCGACCAGGAGACATTGGCGGAGCTGGCAACCCATGGCCTGGCGGCGGACATACGCCTGGATGCGGTCAGGCGAGTAACCGATGAATCCCTCCTGCAACGGGTGCAGAAGGCGACCCGTGGCAGGGACAAGGGCGTTTATCAGCACGCCCGTCAGGCATTGCAGGAAATACGTCAGCGCCAGGCCAGGGCACAGCAGACCCGCGACGACCTGGCGAAACTGACCAACCAGGCAAAGGAGCTGGCCCTGACCAGCGACACCTCCCTCTACGAGGCCCGGGTCGAGAAGCTCGAACAGGCATGGTCGACACTCGAACCGGCCGCCACCAATGAAGAGAAGGCTGAAATTCTGGCCGCACTGCACGATTGTCGCCAGCGCGCCGGTGAGCTGGCCGCACAGCGAGAAGAGGTGATCCGTCGCGAGAACCAGAGAGAACAGCGGGAGCTGACCCTTACTCTGCTGAAAGAGACCATCGCTGACCTCGAACGGGAGCAGACGGACCATGCCACCCTGCCCTCCCTGGACGCACTGCAGCGCACCCAGGAGAACCGCTGGCTGGAAGCCACACGGGAAACCGACGTCAGCAAGTCCGAACAGAAAGACTACGAAAGCCTGATGCAGACGCTCAAGTCCCACGTCGCGGCACTGCGTCGCCTGGGGGTCCACCAGGAACAGATCCAGGCACTCCTCGATGATGAGGTGGAGCCCGACCCCGAGGCCGCCCGGGCTCTGTTGGAGAACCTTGAATGGCCAGGAAGCCTGCCGCGACCCGAGGCACTCGAACGACTTGCCCGGGCGGCCAATGTCAGAAGACCCGTGCAGCAGGTCGAAGGTGACCGGGAGCAGCAAAAGGTGCTGCAGGAAAGGCTGGACCGGGTGTTGGGACAACTGGAACAGACGCTCGCGGAAAATCTTCTCAAGGAGTCCCGGCAAAACCTGAAGCAGGCCCAGGCCCTGCACCGCCAACTGACCGGCAAAGAGGCGAGACACCACCAGGGCAACCTGCAGCGCCTGGCCGGCCAGGTCAGGGAACTGGGCGATTGGCGTGGATTCGCGACCGGTCCCAAGCAGGCGGCACTTTGCGAGCAGATGGAATATCTGGCCGAGCAGCCCATGGATCCCGAAGCCAAGGCCGCCCGAATCCAGGAGTTGCAGCAGGAATGGAAAAACCTGGGCGGCTCCTCGGACCGCGACCTCTGGCAACGCTTCCGTACCGCATCCGATGCCGCCTTTGAGCCCTGCAAAGCGTATTTCGAGGCGCGGTCTGACCTGAAGAAAGTCAACCTGCAGAAACGGCAGACCCTTTGCGAGGAGCTGGCCCGCTACCTGGAAGCCGCAGACTGGGCAACCGTCGACTGGAAAGCGGCGGAACAGATCGAAAAAACCGCCCGCCAGGAATGGCGGGAAGCCTGGCCGGTGGAGTTCCGGGACAATCGGCCCATTCAGAAACGGTTTGATCAGCTCATGGCCGAACTGGGAAGGAGACTGGACGAAGAGCGGCTCCATAACGAAGCGCTCAAACAGGGCATTGTCGATGAAGCCCAGGCCCTGATTGATCACACACCGCTGAACGAAGCCATGGACAGGGCCAAGGCCCTGCAGAAGCAGTGGCAGGAAATCGGTGTTACCCGACACCGGGAAGACCGCAAGTTATGGAAAGCCTTCCGCGCTGCTTGCGACCAGATATTTTCCCGCCGGGACGAGGAGCGCCAGCTGCGCAATCAACAGGTCAACGAGGCGGACGAAACGGCGGCCCCCTTGCTGGCGAAGGCGCAGGCTGCCCTTGATGCCGATTCACTGGATGAGCCTGCTGTGCGGACCTTACGGGACCAGCTTCGGGAGGCTGCGGCCTCGCCGGTATCCAGCAAAGTCGGGAAGCAGCTGCAGGACTGTATCAATCGGCTTGAGGAGCGCAGGAAGCAGGAAGCGGTTCTGGCGAATACCCGGCAGTGGCAGGACTGGATCCGACAGCGGACTCTCGGTCCTGTCGATGCCAGCACCCTGCCCCGCCACTGGCAGACGCTTCAGTCCCAGGTGAGCCTGGCGCAGCCACAGGAAGTGGTCGTTCTGGCAGAGATCCTCACGGGTACTCCCTCGTCCCAGAGCGATCAGAACCTGCGCATGGAGCTCCAGGTTCGCCGTCTCAAGGAAGGCCTGGCAGGTTCTGCAACGCCTTCGGACCAGGATCTGGAAGCTCTGGTCGCGCGCTGGTGCCTTGATCTGGACGGCGAAAACCCGGACCCGGCACTGGCCGAACGCTTCTGTGACGCATTGCAACCCCGTTAAACGGGCCTGTGTCAGGTTATGGAGAGATTGTCACGACCAACCTGACACTGCCTGTGGTAACGGTCAGGTTGGTTGCCTACAATGAGGCAAAGGCCGTCGCCAGCCATCCGGTCACCTGTGGGCCCCAGTAATGGAATCTGCTTACTGACAGGCGGGCGAGACTCACCGATAACGGTGATGCCGGTCCAGCATTAAGCAGGTAACCTACTCTATGAAGAACATCAGCACGCCTTCCCTTCCCCACGTCCGGAATTTCGCCCTTGGCCTTCTGATCAGCCTCCCCCTGACGGGTATTGGCACTGGCCTGCATGCCAGCGTCGACCGGACGGCATTCGAGGCGGTCGCGCCGACCATTGAGCAGGCGCGGGCCAACATCCTTATTTCTAGGCAGCTCCAGTTCACTCACCTCCGTGATCAGACCATCAATGATGAACTGGCCGGAGAGGTTTTCGCGGATTATCTCGACTATCTCGATGGCCAACGCATTTACCTGACCCAGAAGGACATTGACGACTTCGAGCCCTTAAAGGAGAGCATGGGCGCCTCCTTGCGGACCGGTCAGCTCCAGCCCGGCTTCGACATTTACAACCGGGTACAGACCCGCATTCTTGAACGGCTGGACTACGCCCTGGGGCAACTCGAAGAGGGAATCGGCCAGTTCCAGTCCGAGTCCGATGAAACCCTGTTGCTGGATCGCTCGAAAGCCGACTGGGAACCGGACCAGGAAGCTCTGGATCAGCTCTGGGACAAACGCCTCCGTAATGCGGTGCTGGGCCAGCGCCTTAACGGCAGTTCCGATGAGGAAATCATCGAAGTTCTGACCCGCCGTTATGAGAGTCAGCGCAAGCGGATTTCACAGATGCGCAGCGAAGATGCGTTCCAGGCCTATATGAATGCCTTTACCGGGACCTGGGACCCACACACCAGCTATTTTTCGCCGCGGAACTCCGAAAACTTCAACATCAATATGAGCCTGTCCCTTGAGGGAATAGGCGCGGTGCTGCAATCCGACAATGAATACACCAAGGTGGTGCGCCTGGTGCCCGGTGGGCCTGCTGCCCGCCAGAGTCAGCTGAGCCCCGCCGACCGGATTGTATCGGTGAAGCAGGAGGATGAGGAGGAACCCACCAACGTGATCGGATGGCGTCTCGACGAAGTGGTCGACCTTATTCGTGGCCCCCGTGGCTCCACCGTCACTCTGGAAGTGATTCCCGCGACCGCCAGCGATGAGACCGTGACCCGGACCATATCCATCAAGCGGGACAAGGTGAAGCTCGAGGAGCAAAGCGCCCAGAGTGATGTCATTGAACTGGACCGCAACGGTGAGACCTACCGTATCGGTCTGATTGACATTCCCACCTTCTATGCGGACTTCCAGGCCATGCAGCGGGGCGACCCCGATTATAAGAGCACCACACGGGACGTCCGCAGGTTACTGGAAAACCTGAAAGAGGAGCGCAATATCGACGGCCTTGTGGTGGACCTTCGCAATAATGGTGGCGGCGCCCTTCATGAGGCGAACGACCTGGTGGGCCTGTTCATCGATCAGGGCCCGACGGTACAGATCCGGGGCACCGACGACCAGGTACAGGTACTGGCGGACCAGGACCCCAGTGTTGCCTGGGACGGCCCCATGGTGGTGCTTGTCAACCGCATGAGCGCATCTGCCTCTGAAATCTTTGCGGGCGCCATTCAGGACTATGGCCGTGGACTCGTGGTTGGCTCCCAGACCTTCGGCAAGGGCACCGTGCAGGCGGTACGTTCCCTTAACCATGGCCAGTTGAAGATCACCCAGTCCAAGTTTTACCGGGTGTCCGGCGGGTCCACCCAGCATCGCGGCGTGATTCCGGATATCAAGATTCCGTCGCGGATCGACAACTCCCGGATTGGTGAGGACTCGCTGGAACGTGCCCTGCCCTGGGATCAGATTGAAGCGGTGCCACACGCCCGTTATTTTGACTTCAGCAATGTCATTGATGATCTGCGGGATCGCCACCAGGCGCGTTTCTCGGAAAATCCGGAATTCCGCCTGCTGCAAAAGGAAATCGACTTTCTCGAGGAGCAGCGGGAAACCACCATGGTGAGCCTGAACGAGGACAAACGTCGCAGGTATCAGAACGAGCTTGAGCGACGCCAGCTGACCATCGCCAATGCACGGCGTGAGCTCCGTGGCGAGGAGCCTTTCGAGTCCTTCGAGGCCATGGAGGAGCACCAGGAGCAGCAGGCGGCCGCCGCCCATGGCAATGAGGACGACGAGCTGGACTTCATTGTGCGGGAGGGCGGGCATATCATGGCCGACATGCTGGAACTGGACCGCCGGATGGCGACAATCCTGCCATCCGGCACGGTGACCGCCAGGGCCCAGTAACCACCCTTCAATGAAAAAACCGGCAGCCCACTCGGGGTTGCCGGTTTTTTTTGGCTGGTCGGTCCGCTCTGTCAGCCGAACAGATTGTGCATTCCGGCGACGTTGGGGCTGTGAACGACACCCCGCTCGGTCACAATCAGATCAATCAGGCCGGCGGGGGTCACATCAAACACCGGATTGTGGACCCGGACCTTTTCCGGTGCCGTCCTGATACCGCCCATCTCCCGGAGCTCCGTGCCATCGCGCTCTTCGATGGGAATCTGGTCGCCGGTCTCCATTGCCATATCAACGGTACTGGAGGGAGCAACCACCATGAACCTGACTTTATGGTGACGGGCAAGCACGGCGAGACTGTAAGTACCGATCTTGTTCGCCACGTCGCCATTGGCAGTAATGCGGTCCGCCCCGACGATCACCCACTTGACGTCTCCCCTGGCCATCAGCGACGCCGCGGCACCCTCCGCGTTCAGGGTGACCGGAATATCGTCCCGCATCAGCTCCCAGGCTGTCAGTCGCGCTCCCTGCAGCCAGGGGCGGGTTTCATCCGCGTACACCCGCTTGAGCAGGCTCCGTTCATGAAGCCTCCGGATCACCCCCAGTGCCGTCCCATAGCCGCCAGTGGCGAGAGCCCCGGTGTTGCAGTGGGTCAACACCGAACAGGGCCGCTGCAGGTCCATGGCCTCAAGAGCCAGATCCGCCATGGTCAGATTCGACGCCAGGTCCTCTTCGTGAATAGCGACAGCTTCCGCCGCCAGCCGCAGGACACCATCTTCCCGGGTTTCACATTCCGACAGGACACCTTTCATGCGTTCCAGAGCCCAGAACAGGTTTACCGCCGTGGGCCGCGATGCCGCCAGCTCTTCAATCGCTGCCTCGACATCCCGCTGCCAGCGACCATCATCGGCGGTCCGTGCCGCCAGCGCTACACCGTAGGCGGCGCTGATACCGATCGCCGGGGCACCACGAACAACCATCTCACGGATGGCCCGGGCCACACCCGGAGCATCCTCGATGGTCAGCCAGTGCTCCTCCCTGGGCAGAAGGCGCTGATCGAGAAGCTCCAACGCACTCTGGCTCCAGCGAATGGCGACTGTTCCGGTGTTCCGTGGGATCTCGGTTTGGCTCGCGGAATTCTTTGACATCAAGGTCTCCAGTAATTCATTCAGTATTTCTGATACCACAGTATAGCGGCATCGGACTGGCTGCCCTCCAGTGCGATCGTTATACTTTGGCCCTGCAGGAAAGTCACCCCAAATCCCGACAGAGCCACAGGGCCTATTCATGACCGCAGATACCATTATCGCCGCCGATATCCGCATCAATGCCCGCTGGCTGATTCCCGTGGAGCCGCTCGGGGTGGTGCTTGAGAATCAGGCGGTGCTGATCCTCGGCAACCGGCTCGAGGCTATCGTGCCGCAGGCCGAAGCGGACACCCATTTCCGGGCCCGGGAAACCATAGACCTGCCCCACCACGTGATTGTTCCCGGTCTGATCAATATGCATGGCCACGCGGCCATGTCGCTTTTCCGGGGCATGGCTGACGATCTTCCGCTGATGACCTGGCTCAACAACCACATCTGGCCGGCGGAAGGCGCCTTTGTGAGTGAGCGGTTCATTGCTGATGGAACGCAACTGGCCATGGCGGAGATGCTGCGCACCGGTACCACCTGCTTCTCCGACATGTACTTCTTTCCCGAAGTGGCAGCCCAGATGGCCAGGGATACCGGCATGCGGGCACAAGTGTGCTTTCCCCTGATGGAAATGCCGACACCCTGGGGCAGCGGTCCGGATGAATACCTGGCCAAGGGACGGGACCTGATCGACCAATGGCGGGACGACCCCTACATCCGAATCGCTATTGGTCCCCATGCGCCTTACACCGTGAACGACAGTACCTTCAGGCGGGCCGTAGCAATCCAGCACGAGACCGGGGCCGCCCTCCAGGTCCACCTCCATGAAACCGCGTCTGAGGTCTCGGAAGCGGAAAGCCAGAGCGGTCAACGCCCCATCGCGCGCATGGAGAACCTGGGCGTGCTGGGACGCAATACCCAGTGTGTGCACATGACAGCGCTTAATGACCAGGATCTGGCCATGGTGCGGGGCAGTGGCGCCCACGTGGTTCACTGCCCTGAATCCAACCTCAAGCTGGCAAGCGGCTTCTGTCCGGTTCAGAAGCTGCGGGACGCAGGCACCAATGTAACCATCGGTACTGACGGCGCCGCCAGCAACAACGACCTGGACCTTTTCGGGGAGATGTCCACCGCCGCCATGCTGGCCAAGGCGGTCGCCGGAGACGCCGCCGCCCTGTCCGCCCATGACGCCCTGGCCATGGCCACTATCAACGGAGCGCGCGCACTGGGCCGGGAGAATGAGTTGGGCTCACTGGTAGCCGGCAAGCAGGCAGACCTGGTTGCAGTGGACCTCAGCGATCCTTTCCTGCAACCGGTTTACGATCCTGCCTCCCACCTGGTCTACAGCAACCATGGCCGCCAGGTAAGCCATAGCTGGATTGCTGGCGTACCTCAGGTACAGGAAGGCCGCCTGACCCGGATCGATGTACCCGACCTGATGCTCCGTGTCCGGGAGTGGCACGACCGGATCGTTGCTGCGAAAATGAACTGAAACCGCTTTGACCGGCCTATAACCCTTAGGCAGGCAAAACCCTTTTTCCAGGCGTACGACCATGACCAGAACCAACGTAGACCAGAATGAGATCGCCAAGTTCGAAGCATTGGCCAGCCGCTGGTGGGATCCCACCAGCGAATTCCGGCCGCTGCACGACATCAACCCCCTGCGGCTCAATTACATTGACGAGCGCACGCCCCTGGCCGGCAAAAAAGTGCTGGACGTGGGGTGCGGCGGCGGCCTGCTGTCGGAGGGCATGGCCCGCCGGGGAGCCGAAGTGACGGGCATCGATATGGGCGAGGCTCCGCTGACCGTGGCCCGGCTACATGGTCTTGAGTCCGGGGTCTCTGTGGACTACCGACAGATCACGGTGGAGGAACTCGCCGACGATCCGGAAAATCAGGGCAGCTTCGACATCGTGACCTGTTTGGAAATGCTTGAGCATGTGCCGGAACCCGCTTCAGTGGTTTCGGCGTGCGCACGGCTGCTCAAGCCGGGTGGGCACCTCTACGTTTCCACCATCAATCGCAACCCGAAGTCGTTCCTGTTCGCCATAGTCGGCGCGGAATATGTCTTGCGGCTGCTGCCCAAGGGGACTCACGAATGGAGCAAGTTCATCCGCCCCTCGGAGATGTCGGATTTCCTGCGTAATGCCGGCCTTGATGTCCACGAGCTGACCGGTATGACCTATAACCCGGTCACCAAGGTCTACAAGCTTGGACGGGACGTCGACGTGAACTATCTGATGCACGCCAGCAAACCCGACGAGAACTGATCCATGAGCCGACCATTGCCCAGACCACCTTCCACGGTGCTGTTCGATCTGGACGGCACCCTGATCGACACGGCACCGGATTTCATCCGCTGCCTGAACGCACTGAGGAAGGATTACGAACTGACGCCTCTGGCGGCCGACGGTATCCGGCCCCACGTATCCGACGGCGCCCGTGCCATGATTCGGCTGGGTTTCGGCCTGGAACCGGACGACCCCGGCTACCGGGAACGCCATGCCCGTTTTCTGGACCTGTACGAAGCCGGTATCTGTGAGGAAACAGAATTGTTCAGGGGCATGGATAACCTGCTGGGCGCGCTTGAGGATGCCGGCGTGCCCTGGGGCATTGTCACCAACAAACCGGTGCGTTTCGCCGAGCCGCTGCTGGCCGCGCTGGCGCTGGAAAGCCGCTGTGGGGCACTGATCTGCCCCGATCATGTCAATGAACGCAAGCCCTCGCCGGAAGGGCTGCACCTGGCCTGCCGCCAGATGGGTGCGGAACCGGCCAGGGCCATCTATGTGGGCGACCACGCCAGGGATATCGAAGCCGGCCGCAATGCCGGCATGGTGACTGTCGCGGTGCGTTACGGCTACATCGTCAACCCCAGTGAGGTTGACCTCTGGCAGGCCGACCACACCGTAGACACGGTGGACCAGCTGGTAAACCTGTTACAATAGCGCCGGGCTCCGGTACGAGCCTGTTCAGATTCAAAGCCTCTTCCACTCAAGACCCTGCAGGAGCAGATACCACATGGCGGACAATCCCATGCACACCTACCAGGCCCCGGAGGATTTGCTGAAGGACCACATCATACTGGTAACCGGCGCGGGCGCAGGCATCGGACGGGCGGCCGCCAAGGCCTTTGCCGCCCACGGCGCCACGGTGATCCTGCTGGGACGGACCATCTCCAAGCTGGAGGCGGTCTACGACGAGATAGAGGCGGCCGGTCATCCAAAGCCCGCCATCGTGCCCATGAACCTGGAGGGCGCCGCGGTCAAGGACTATGAAGAGATGGCCATGACCATCGAGGACAACTTCGGTCGCCTTGATGGGCTGCTCCATAACGCCAGCATTCTGGGCGCCCGGAGTCCAATCGAGCTTTACAACCCGGAGACCTGGAACAAGGTAATGCAGGTGAATGCAACCGCGCCGTTCCTGCTGACCCGGGCAACCATCCCGCTGCTGCGACAGTCCGGGGATGCGTCGGTGATCTTCACCTCTTCCGGTGTCGGTCGCAAAGCCAAGGCCTACTGGGGTGCCTATGCGGTGTCCAAGTTTGCAATCGAAGGTCTCAGCCAGATGCTTGCCGATGAGCTGGACGACGAGCGTCATAACATCCGGGTCAACAGTCTGAACCCGGGTGCGACCCGCACGAACATGAGAGCCCATGCCTACCCGGCGGAAAATCCCATGGGCAATCCTGCGCCGGAGGAACTGATGCCCAGCTACCTTTACCTCATGGGACGGGACAGCCGGGGAGTGACCGGTCAGCAGCTGAACGCCCAGGAGAAATGATGCAGCTGACATTCTTCACCACCTCCCACTGCGAACTGTGCGACCTGGCCGAAGCCCTGCTGGTGAATACACCGCTGCCGCATCCTGTTCCGGTCGAAGCCGTGGATATCGCCTCCTCCGCTGAACTGGTTGAGCGCTATGGCACCCGTATCCCGGTCCTGCGTAGGGAAGACAATGGCGCGGAGATGGGCTGGCCCTTCACCCGGGACGATCTGCTGGACTTTCTGGCACCCGGTCCGTCCACTACTTCAGGCCGACTCCACTGAGGAAACGCTGTCATGTTAATGGTCATATCCCCCGCCAAGAACCTGGACTACGAAAGCCCGCTGGCAACCACCAGCTACACCCAGCCAGCGTTTCTGGAAGAATCCTGCGAACTGATTGACCAGCTCAAGGAACTGGAACCCCACCAGGTCAGTAACCTCATGGGCATCAGCGACAAGCTCGGCCAGCTAAACGCCGAGCGGTTCCAGCAGTGGCATACGCCCTTCACGCCGGATAACGCCCGCCAGGCGGTACTGGCTTTCAACGGGGATGTGTACACGGGCCTGGGTGCACAGGACTTCTCGGAGCAGGAATTCGAATTCGCCCAGGAACATTTGCGTATCCTGTCCGGTCTCTACGGCGTGCTTCGCCCCCTCGACCTGATGCAGCCCTATCGCCTCGAGATGGGGACGAAGTTTGAAAACAGGCGTGGCAAGGACCTCTACAAGTTCTGGGGTGATACCATCACCGAAGCGCTCAATGAACAGCTGGCCGCCGACGATGGCGTCCTGGTGAACCTGGCCTCCAATGAATACTTCAAGAGCGTTCGCAAGAAACAGCTGGATGCCCGTATCATTACGCCCCAGTTCAAGGACTGGAAAAACGGCCAGTACAAGATGATCAGTTTCTACGCCAAGAAAGCCCGGGGCCTGATGTGCCGTTACGCCATCAAAAACGGCATTACCCAGGCTGATGATCTCAAAGGGTTCAACCTGGAGGGGTACCGCTTCAGCGAGGAGCACTCTTCCGGCGATAACTGGACCTTTCTGCGCGACGAGCAATAACCCCTAACAAAAACGCTGCCGTTGAGCACCAGACCGGTGCCGGCGCCACCGCCCCTCTTTCAGGGCTGGTGGTGGACCGGCTTTGACTTTTAGAACTGACGGAGCGTTGCATGAACGAAGCACTGTTCGCGGAAATTGCCCTCTACGTTTTCCTGACAGCACTGATCGGCTGGATGGGATTCATCGTCTGGGACCTGGCCAAGAAATCCCAGGCCGGACGACTGGGCACCATTATCCTCTTTACCGTGCTGGGCGCGGGCGTGGTGGGTTTCATCGTCAAGACCGTACTGGTCGAAGTGATGCAGATCTAGTCAACCCGCTGGCGGCCCGGCCAAAGGCCGGCCTCACTGTCCCAGTAATCTCTTACAGACCCAGAATCAAGCAAGGACCGAATCCATGTGGTTTCGCAATGCCCGAGTATTTCGCTTCACCAAGCCCTTTGACATCACTCCGGAGCAGCTGGAGGAAAAACTGACGGCTGATGCTTTCAAGCCCTGCGGCCCCCAGGAAACCACCCGCCAGGGTTGGGTATCGCCGCTTGGCAAGCACGGCGACCTGCTGGTTCACAGCGCCGGCGGCTACCACCTTGTGGCATTGCGAAAGGAAGAGAAGGTGTTGCCCGGCCCGGTGATCAAGGAAATGGTGGAAGAAAAGGCCGAGGCCATTGAAGCTGAGCAGGGCCGCAAGGTCCGCAAGAAAGAGAAGGATGAACTCAAGGAAGAAGTGATGCTGGAGATGCTACCCCGGGCCTTCTCCCGCAATCGCCGCAGTTTCGCCTATCTGGCACCGCAGGACGGCGTTCTGGTGGTGGATGCCGGGTCCGCGAAGCAGGCGGAGGATCTGGCGTCGGCTCTGCGCCAGAGTCTGGGTTCGCTACCGGTGCGTCCGCCGGCCCTTGAGCAGGCGCCAAGCTTTACTTTCACTGGGTGGCTGGACGAGTCCATTGACCTGCCCGGGGCTATAGAGCTGGGCATGGAATGCGAGCTGAAGGATCCTTCAGAGGACGGCGGCGTGGTTCGCTGCAAGGGCATGGACCTGCGGGCGGAAGAGATCCAGAATCACCTGGAAGCGGGCATGCAGGTTACCAAGCTCGCCCTGACCTGGGACGAGAATGTGTCCTTCGTGCTGGATGAAGAATTCGGCATTCGCCGCCTGAAGTTCGGTGAGACTCTTCAGGAAAAGCTGGAAGAGGTGGATTCCGATGATGCCGCCGCGAAATTCGACGCGGCTTTCTCGCTGATGACCCTGGAGCTGTCACGATTGATTCCAGGCCTGCTGGAAGCGATGGGTGGGGAGGACAAATCCGCGATTATCGAAGAGCAAAACTGACTGTAGGAGCCAGCCCGCTGGCGGGGAATAAACCCGCCAGAGTTTCACAGGACCTCCTCGCTGGCAGGCCAGCTCCTACAGAATGGCTCGGAGCATTTCTGCAGGTGTAGGAGCCAGCCTGCTGGCGAAGAGCAAACCCGCCAAGGCTCAGCAGAACCCCTTTCGCTGGCCGACCAGCTCCTACAGGTGCGGCGTCGGGACCTGTGACCCGCTTAATGATGCGCCCGGGCCAGCCTCTCCCGCTGCCAGTCTTTCTCGGGTTCGTTCAGCACCAGTCGCAGGTCCATCACCTCTTCCTCGCGGTTGTAATGGATACTGAAGCCCAGGTGTTCCGCCAGTTGCAGCATGGGACGGTTGTCGGGCAGGACATTGCCCACCATTTCCATGGTCCCCCGTGACCGGCAATAGTCGATCATCTTCTGCATCAGGGCGACGCCAAGGCCCTCCCCCTTCATCTTGTCGTGCACCATTACCGCGAATTCGCAACGCAGGTTATCAGCGTCGGTCCACACCCGCACGGTACCCAGGGTCTCCTCACCTTCCTCGTCCTCACGCGGAGCGTTGGCTACAAAAACCATTTCCCGGTCATAGTCGATCTGCACCATCTGGGCCACGTCCTCCCGGGAGAAGTGCTTGCGGAATTGGAAGAAGCGATAGCGGATGGACTCCGGCGACTGCAACTCGTGGAACGCGCGGTGAGAGGGCTCGTCTTCCGCAAGCACTGGCCGGATGATTACCCGGCGACCGGACTTCGGCAGCACCATCCACTCCTCAAGCTCCCGGGGATAGGGCTGAATAATTGGCCTGCCAGGCTTGTCTGAAAGGTCGATGGCCACATCCACCGCCATCAGCTGATCGTTGTTGAACAGCAACGGAGAGATTTCCAGGCCACGAATCTCCGGAATATCGATCACAATCTGGGACAGGGTGATCAGCACCTCACACAGGGCGCGAATGTCCTGCTCGGCATGGGGACTGAACTCCCGCAGAAGCTTGGACATGTAGGTGCGGTGCAGCAGCTCCCGGGCCAGCACCATGTTCAGGGGTGGCAGGGCAATCTGCCGGTCCGACATCACGTTGATCTGTGCGCCCGCCGCCCCACAGACCACCAGCGGGCCGAACAGTGCGTCGCGAGTGATGCCGACGCTGAAGGCAATGCCGTCAATATGCTTGTAGGAGCGCTGGACCGCAAAACCGAGGAAGCCACTGTCCGGAAAGTGCTTCTGGTAGTCCTCCATCAGATCGCGGCAGGCGTCGATCAGGTCGTTTTCGTTGGTCAGACCGTGCACCGTGGAACGATAGCGGCCCCGGCCGGACTGGTACTCCATGAACGGATGGCAGGCGCGCTGGTGCATCAGGGTCACATCCACCGGCCGGCGCTCCACCGCGAAGGCCTCGATCACCTCCTCCACGTCGTCGCAGTGTACAGTGGGAACCGTATTGATCCCGTAATCCGCAAGAACCTGCCGCGCTTCCCGGTCGGACAGGTGGTTTCGGTCCGAGCGCAGCGCATTGACAATGATGCGCCGGGCGTTGGAGTGATCCGCGAAATGGTCGGTGAAGGATTCCGGTGTCTCCGCCAGCAGGCGCTGGACCCGCTGATGGTTCACGTGCTGCATGAAAGCCATGACCGCCTTTTCCGGCGAAAAGAATGAAGGCACGCCCGCCCGATAGAATTCGTCCCGGGCATCCAGAACGGTACTCTGCCCCAGCCAGCAGGTGAAGACATTCAGCCGGGTACCCTTGATCGCCTGGACCACTGCATCGGCGATCTGGAGGCTGTCCTCGGTCAGGCTCGGTGAGTACATGATCAGTACGTTGGAGATTTCCGGATCCTTTGCCAGGACCCTGATGGCCTTGGCGTAAAGCTCCGGAGACGCATCGTAACTGAGGTCAATGGGGTTCTTGCGGCTCCAGTAAGGCGGCAGGATCTCCGCCAGGCCCTCTATGGACTTTTCGGAAAGGGTTGCCAGTTCGCCACCGAGGGCGGCCAGGCGGTCCACCGCCAGTACACCGGGCCCCACACCGTTTGCCATGATGGCCAGGGACTCACGCTTGAGCGGGCGCATGCGGGTGAGGGTTTCCAGGGCGTCGAACATCTGACCAAGGCCGTCCACCCGCAGTACGCCGGCCCGTTGCAGGGTGGCATCGTAGATGGGGTCGCTGCGGTGCAGGCCGGCGGGGAGCTCGTGCCTGAACCATTCGGACTCCGGCACCCGCCCGCTCTTCACCGCAATCACCGGTTTGGTCCGGGAAGCCACCCGCACCGCGGACATGAAGCGGCGCGGATTGGGGATATTCTCGATGTGGAGCAAGATGGCACGGGTCTGGGAGTCTTGGGCCAGATAGTCGATCAGGTCATCGTGGTCGATGTCCATGGAATCCCCGAGAGTGAGGAAGTAGGAAAAGCCTACCCCCCGGGCGAACGCCCAGTCGATGACCGAACTCGCGACACTGCCCGACTGCCCGACGAATGCCACCTTCCCCGGCAGCACTCCCATGTGGGCATAGGTCGCATTGAGTTTACGGGCCGGCACCATAAGACCAATGGTATTGGGGCCGAGTACCCGGATACCGGTTTCACGGGCCGCCTCACCCACGGAATACATCAATGGCTGACCAGTCCTGGAATGGGCCCGGGACATCCCGCCGGTCATTACCATGGCGGTGCGCACCCCCGCTTTTCCCAGTCGCCGCACCACCTTGGGTACCGTATCCGGAGGCGTGCAGACGATGGCCAGTTCCGGGCTGAACTCCATCTTCGACACCTTGGCCACGCAAGGGACTCCGTGGACCGACTCGTAGCCATTGCGGTTGATCACCAGCATCCGACCGGGGTAGCTGCCACCCAGAAGGTTCCGCAGCACCATACCCCCCAGGTTGTCGGCCCGCTCGGAGGCGCCAACCACCACGATGGAAGACGGGTTGAACAGGCTTTCCAGGTATCGGGTGCCCAAAATGCAATCTCCTAAGTGCCAGCAGACCTATTGAATATTCCCTATCTTAGGCGTTGCGGTCCCGATGTAAACCGAATTCCTTAACCAGGCGGGGCGCCGGCTACGACCAAAGAATCCCAGCGCAATGGCGGTATCCCTGTTACCATGAAAGAAAATACAGAAAGCCCGAAAGCCTGGCAGGACAGCAAGCGACCATGACTACCGCGTTTTTCTCCCACGACGACTGTGCCAAGCACAACATGGGTGCGGAACATCCGGAATGTCCGGAGCGCCTCAGCCGTATCATCAGTTATCTTGAGGACACCGGGCTCGACCAGGAGCTGGACTGGGTACGTCCCGATGAGGCAACCCGCGACCAGCTACAACTGGTGCACCCGGAAAAGTACCTGCACCAGCTGGATCTGATGCAACCCACTAAGGGCCGGGTATTTACCGACCCAGACACCGCGCTGATGCCGGATACCTTACGGGCCGCGAGGCTGGCAGCGGGCGCCAACATAGAAGCGGTGGACATGGTACTGAGCAGCCAGGTCACCAACGCCTTTGTCTGCGCGCGGCCCCCGGGGCATCACGCCGAGCGGGCGAAGTCCATGGGCTTCTGTTTCTACAACAATGTCGCTCTGGCGGCCATGAGGGCGCTCACCTTCCACCAGCTGAAACGGGTCGCCATCATCGATTTCGACGTCCATCAGGGCAATGGCACGGTGGATATCGTGCAGGGGGACGAGCGCATCCTGATGTGCTCCAGCTTCCAGCACCCTTTCTATCCTCACTCCCACGTCTACCGGTTACCGGAAAACATCGTCAACGTTCCGGTTCCCGCCGGATGCCAGGGACCGGAGTACCGCAAGCTGGTGGAAGCCGGCTGGATGAAGCGGCTGGAGGAATTCCAGCCCCAGCTGATCCTGATATCGGCGGGTTTCGACGGCCACAGAATGGACCCCATGGCTGAAATGAACCTGGAGACAGAGGACTATCGCTGGCTGACGGAAATGCTCACCGGTGTCGCCCGGGAGTATGCCAATGACCGCATCATCTCGACCCTGGAGGGGGGCTACCATCTCAACGCCCTGGCGGAAAGCGTGGCGGCCCATGTGGGTGAACTGGTGAAAGCGGGCCGTTAAAAGCCCGCTCAGCCGCTGGTTCCCGGGCCACGGGCATTGCCTGCCCGCTGAAGCGTCGGACGCTCTCCCTCCCGCTCCAGGCGAATGGTGGTTCTCCGGTTATCCGCAGGATTACGGGAGACCGGATACTGGTCGGCGTGAGAGCGAACAATGATCTTGTCTTCCGGCAAGCCTGCCGAGATCAGGTAGTCCGCCACCACCTGTGCCCTTTCCTCAGACAGGGCGCGGTTCTGAATCCGGCTGCCAATGCCATCGGAATGACCGTCCACGAAGACCCGCCCCACTTCCGAGTCTGCCTGCACATAGGTCACGATCCTGTCGAGCAGCTCGCGGTCACGGTCTGACAGAGAGGTGCTGCCGGACGCGAAGGGGATACGGGAACGCTGGATCTGGTCGTAGTTCACCGGCAGCAGCCCCGTCACACAACTGCGGTAACCCTCGTATTCGGAACGGAAGTTGATGTTGGACAGCCGGACCCTGACCGGCCCATCCGCGTAGCGTGCCTGACGGGTCAGCGTGGGTGCCATGCCTGAGAGCAGCCCCTGAACCATTTCCATGGCCTCCCTCTCACCAACCTGCACGGATTTTCGGGCATCACTGATGTCCACGTAGCCGACCCTGCGGGTGGGCTCACCCGGGCGCCAGGACGGAGCCTCCACCATGAGCAGGCCACGACCGGGCCGCATCAGCACGACATCGGACTCGAGGTAGAATGACAGGCTTTCCCCCGCGCGATGGGTGAATACCGCCCGGCCATAGCCCGGTACCTGATGGGTCAGGGTACAGTCAAACACTGAGGCCGACAGGTACCAGTCGCTGTTCTCCAGGCCCGCGCCAAAGGTGCTGGCCTGCCCCTGCCCGTTCCAGACCCAGGTGCTCAGCGCCAGCAGCATGCAGCCTTTGACAAGGCTCCGGCGTGGTGAACGGTGCGTTGATAATGTGTTGCGTGCCATACCCGGTTCCGGTTATCCGATTCGATAACGTGAGTGCATCTGTAAGTGCTATCGGCAGCAGGCGCGGATTCTTTAGCCATCGGGTTCTGATATACTCGGCGCCGATTTCCAGGACACGACCCTTGACCTAACCGGAGCCTCCATACCGCCATGACTGAGCAGCTGACCCTCACCCGACCGGATGACTGGCATCTTCACGTAAGGGATGGTGCGGTACTGGAAAGTGTGGTGCCGGCCACCGCCCGTCAGTTCGGCCGCGCCATCATCATGCCCAATCTTGCGCCACCGGTGACTACAGCAGACATGGCCCTGGCCTACCGTGAGCGGATCCTGGCAGCCCGGGGCGAATACACCGGCTTCGAGCCGCTGATGACCCTCTATCTCACCGGAACCACCACACCGGGCGATATCCGGGAGGCGTTCCGCGCGGGTATTGGCGCCGCCAAACTCTACCCGGCCGGGGCTACCACCAACTCCGCCTCCGGAGTGAGGGATATCAGCGAAATCGAGGAAGTCCTGGCTGCCATGGCGGATTGCGGCATGCTGCTGCTGGTTCACGGCGAGGTCACTCACAGCGACGTGGACATCTTCGACCGGGAGAAACAGTTTATCGATTCCATACTGGCGCCGGTCATAGAGCGTCATACCAGCCTGAAAGTGGTAATGGAACATATCACCACCCGGGACGCAGCTGACTTCGTCCGCAGCCACGATCAGGACCGCCTTGGGGCTACCATCACGCCCCAGCACCTGATGTACAACCGCAATCATCTGCTGGTAGGCGGTATCCGGCCGCACCTTTACTGCCTGCCGGTACTCAAGCGCAACACCCACCAGCAGGCGCTTCAGGACGCTGTGGCCAGCGGTGACCGGCGCTTTTTCCTGGGCACCGACTCCGCCCCCCACGCCCAGGACAAGAAGGAAACGGCCTGTGGCTGCGCGGGCTGCTACTCCGCCTTCAGCGCCATTGAGTTCTACGCCGAGATTTTTGAGGACCTGGGTGTACTGGACAAGCTCGAAGCCTTCGCCAGCTTCAACGGCCCGGATTTCTACGGCCTGCCGAGGAACACGGACACCATCACCCTGAAAAAGGAACCCTGGGTGCTTCCGGACACCCTTCCCCTGGCCGATGGCACCATTGTGCCCCTGCGGGCCGGTGAGACCCTGCGCTGGCGCCTGGTCTGATACGGGTTCCCGTTTTCCGAGTTCACCTGATCATGCTGGAGAGACTGTGATTGAAGCGATAAAGGCCCCCCACCCCATGTCCCGCCGGTTCCGGGGTTTCCTGCCGGTGGTGGTTGATGTAGAGACCGGGGGGTTCAATCCGCGTACGGATGCCCTCCTGGAGGTGGCCGCGGTCCTCATCACCATGGACGACGAGGGCTGGCTGAAACGGGGTGAAACCATCTCGAGGCATGTCGCCCCGTTCGAAGGCGCCAACCTGGAAAAGGCGGCCCTGGATTTCACCGGTATCGACCCCTGGGCGGAGGGTCGGGAGGCCGTAAGCGAGGATGAGGCCCTGAGGGAAGTGTTCCACCCCATCCGCAAAGCTGTCAAGGCTCACGACTGCAAGCGAGCGGTGCTGGTGGGACACAATGCGACGTTCGACCACAATTTCGTGTTTGCCGCTGCCGAGCGGGCCGACATCAAGCGCAACCCGTTCCACCCCTTCTCGACCTTCGATACGGCGACGCTGGCGGGCCTGGTCTACGGCCATACCGTGCTGGCAGAAGCCTGCAAGCGCGCCGGAATCGAGTTCAGCAATCGTGAGGCACATTCCGCCGCCTACGATGCGGAAAAAACTGCCGACCTTTTTTGCGGCATGGTCAACCGCTGGAAGGCCCTTGGTGGTTTTCCGCTGCCGGCAGCTGATCCTGGCCGGGTTGACGAGCCGGCGACTGAGTAGTGCCGCCGGCAGGCCTTGCCTACCAGTGAATGCCCCGCATCAGCGCGGCAAACGCGATCTGCTCCGAGGTTGCCTGGGTCCGGGCAGCCCTCGCTCCCCCCGCCGATGGTGAATCCGGGAACATCCGGTAACCGGTGTTCATTACGATTTCACCAAGCTTGGGCGCAACGGCATGGGTCACCTGGGCAAAGACACCGAGCCGCGTGGCAATACGCTTGGGCCGGTGAATGATTGCCTCCGCCACCATATCCGCTGCCTCGTCCGGAGTAAGCGTGGGCACCGAGTCGTAGATCCGCGTGGGCGCAATCATCGGCGTCTTCACCAGTGGCATATTGATGGTGGTGAAGGTGACATTGCGATCGGACCACTCCGCCGCAGCGCAGCGACTGAAGGAATCCAGCGCGGACTTGGACGCCACGTAGGCCGAAAACCGGGGGGCGTTGGTGAGCACGCCGATGGAGGAAATGTTCACCACGTGGCCGGTCTTCCGCTTGAGCATGACCGGGGCAAAGCCCATGATCAGCCGGACCGAGCCAAAATAGTTCAGCTGCATGGTGCGCTCGAAATCGTGGAAGCGGTCGAAGGAAAGCGCCAGGGAGCGACGGATGGAGCGGCCGGCATTATTGATCAGCACATCGACGGCGCCGTGGGCTTCCAGAACCTCGGCCACGAACTTGTCGCAGGCCTCCATCTCGGAGAAATCACACTGATAGGGATGCACCTCCGCCCCCTTGGCCCGCAGTTTTTCCGCCACTTCTTTCAGCCGCTCAGGCTTGCGGGCACCGATCACCAGGATGGCGCCGGCATCCGCCAGTTTCTCGGCAGTGGCCAGGCCAATACCGGAAGTGGCGCCGGTAATGACACAGACCTTGCCTTCAACCGCGCCCCGCAGGCTGCGATCACGGAACAGGTCCGGGTCCATGTGTCGCTCCCAGTAATCCCACAACACCGGCGCATAATCCCGCAGCCGGGGCACTTCGATCCCACTGCCCTTCAGCGCCCTCTCCGCCTCACGATTGTCGAAGCGGGTGGGATAATTGATGAAGGACAGCACCGACGCGGGAATCCCGAGATCATCCAGCACTGCTGAACTCAGGCGCTTTACCGGCGGCAGATTTTTCAGTGACTGGCGGATAAATGGCGGTATGAAGCCGAACATCCGTGAGTCCACCCGCATTGCCATCCTGGGGGCGTGGCCCGCCTCGCAGAAAATGTTGAGAATCTCCCCGACTTTTTCCGGATCCGGGTCCACCAGGTGAAAGCACTTGCCGTCCTCGCCTTCAAGATGGGCAATGTGGTCCAGCGCCGCAGCCACGAAGTCCACCGGCACGATGTTCAGACGCCCGCCCTCCAGGCCGATCGTGGGTACCCACTCGGGCAGCGCGTGGCGGACTTTCTGGATCATCTTGAAGAAATAATAGGGACCATCCACCTTGTCCATCTCGCCGGTGCGGGAGTGGCCCACCACCATCCCCGGCCGGTAGATACGGACGGGGACCTCGCTCTCCTCCCGGACAATTCCCTCGGACTCGTGCTTGCTTCTCAGATAGGGGTGCTCGAGATTCTGGGCTTCCTCGAACATGTCTTCCCGGAAAGTGCCCTTGTACATGCCGGCCGCGGCAATGGAGGAGACATGGTGAAAGCAGCCGGCTTTCAGAACCCTGGCCGCTTCCAGAGCATGGCGGGTGCCGTCAACATTCGCCTGTTGCTGGGTGTCTTCGTCCGAAGCCATGTCGTAGACCGCGGCCAGATGGAAGAAATGATCCACCTTGCCCGCCAGGGCGTTGCGGGTGTCATCGTCCAGGCCCAGAGCGGGGCTCGCCAGATCCCCGATGACCGCGTGCACCCGCTCTGACCCCGGCCCCCAGCGTTCCCTGAGAGTCTCGAGCTTGTCGAGGGATTCCTTGCGCACCAGCAGGTGAACCTCGCCGCCCCGTTCAAGCAGTTTTTCCACCAGAAACCGTCCGATGAAACCGGTTCCACCTGTCAGAAAATAATTCATAGTCGTCCTGCCCTATGGGTTGTTTTTATGGTTACTTTCCACACATTACTTTATGCCATAGGCGCCCTCTGCGAAACGTGGTTTGAACAATCTTTCTCAAGGCTGCCAGTAATGACAGTTGGCATGCAATGGCGGGAACCTGATGCCATAATTCCGGTCCCAGAGATCTGTTCCACCGATCTTCCTTCCGGGACCGTCATCCACCAAGGAGACCCTACATGTCCAACCAGGACAATACCGACCGTTACATTTCCATTGCCCGGGCCTGCCTCCGGGCCATCAACGACACCGCCAGTGACAGCGGCAGCCGGGAAGAGAAAATCCAGGCCGTGTATGGCGCCATCGATGAAGCCTTTCAGGCGGAGTTTGCGGAGCAACGCCAGGCAATGGCCGTCATGGCCTCGGTTCTCGAGCGCATCGCATCAGGCCACCTGGACGGCAACGAAGCCGCCAAACTTGCCCGAATCACCCTGGACCAGAACCCGAAAACCATTCGCCAGGCCAGCATGCACTGACCCTGACCCGCGCCACTTCCCGGTGACTCCGATCAACCAGCAAAGGACTTCTGAATGAGGCTGACATCCCCGTACCGAATCAGCGCCGCCCGCACCCTTGCGTTACTCACTCTGTTTCTGGTTCCCTTGTGGCTGCAGGCGGAGCAGGCGACACAGCAGCCCATCAAGAGCCCGGCCGACGACAATGCCTACCGCTACATCAGCCTGGACAACGGTCTGGAGGCCTTGCTGGTGTCGGATCCTGACGCCGATAAGGCAGCTGCCTCTCTCAATGTGGCAGTGGGCAGCGGTAATGATCCGGGGAATCGGGAGGGCATGGCCCACTTCCTGGAGCATCTGCTGTTCCTGGGCACCGAAAAATATCCGGACCCGGGAGAATACCAGCAGTTCATTCGCAGCCACGGCGGCAGCCATAACGCCTTTACCGCCTTCCAGGACACCAATTATTTCTTCGATATCCGGCCAGGGTACCTGGAGCCGGCTCTCGACCGTTTCGCCCAGCAGTTTTCCGCGCCCCTGTTCACCCCCGAACTGGTGGACCGGGAGCGCAACGCCGTCCATTCCGAGTTCAGCGCCTCCCTCAAGGACGACGGTCGCCGCTTCTACTCCGTGCGCAAGGCCGTGAGCAACCCGGAGCATGCGTTCAGCCAGTTTTCCGTGGGCAACCTCAGCACCCTGGAGAACACCGAAGACCGTCCCCTTCGGGAAGACCTGATCGAATTCTGGAAACAGGAGTATTCCGCCGACCTGATGACCCTGGTGGTCTACGGCCCGCAGTCCCTTGATGAGCTGGAGGCCATGGTCCGGCCCCGCTTCAGTGCCATCGAGAACCGCGAACTGTCGGTGATGGAACACCCCGAGCCGCTGTTCGCACCCGGAACCCTGCCGGCCCGTGTTCAGGCGGAAACCCTGCGGGATATCCGCCGCTTGCACCTGATCTTCCCGATCCCCTCGCAACAGGACAACTATCGCAACAAGCCGCTCCACTATGTGGCCGGATTGCTGGGCCATGAAGGTCCGGGCAGCCTGTTTGACCTGCTGAAGAATCGGGGCTGGGTCGAGAGCCTGTCCGCCGGCGGCGGCACCGACGACGGTACCGATGCCACCCTGGAGATCTCCATGGAACTGACCGGGGAAGGCCTCAAACATGAGGAAGAGATCGTCGCGCTGGCCTTCGACTATATAGACCTGATCCGGGAACGCGGCATCGAACGCTTCCGGTTCGAGGAGCAGGAGCAGCTGGCGGAGATCGACTTCCGCTATCAGCAACGCCCTGACCCTCTGCACCACGTGATGCGACTGTCGATGCAGATGCAGGAAGTTGCCCCCAAGGACGTGCTGCAGGCCCCCTGGATGATGGCTGACTATGTGCCGGACCAATACCGCCAGCTGCTTCAGCGCCTCACTCCGGACAACGTGCTGATCGCCGTGCAGAGTCCCGAGGATTTGCCGGAAAGCGCCAGCGAAACCCGCTGGTACGACACCCCATACCTTTTCAGCACGCAGATCGAGGTCTCCGACGGCAACGCCACAACCCGTGAGCTGGCGGAGCAACTGGCATTGCCGGAACCCAACCCGTTTATTCCGGAAGACCTTGCAATGGTGGCCGGCGACTCGATGGAAAAGCCCGAACGCCTGGCGGAATTCGACAACCTGACCGTCTGGTACGCCCGTGACACCCGCTTCGAGCGTCCCGAAGCCAACATCTATCTGAGCCTGCGCACACCGGCCACCCATGGCTCCGCCAGGGGCCAGGTACTGACCCAGCTGCTGAGCGATGCGGTGTCCGAGCAGCTGAATCCCTGGGCCTACCCCGCCATGGTGGCAGGGCTGGATTATCGGGTCTATCCACACCTGCGGGGCCTGACGCTGCGCGCTGGTGGTTATCATGACCGTCTTCCGGTATTACTGAACCGGATCATGGCCACCCTGGCGGACCCGGTAATCACCGAACAGCGATTCCGCATTGCCCGTCGGCAACTGGCGGACAGCCTGCGTAACAGTCTCCGGGATCGCCCCGTGGCCCAGGCCTCATCCCTGGTGCAGAATGCACTGATTGAAGGGTCCTGGACCATACGGGAAAGGCTCGAGGCCCTGGAGAGCGTCACTCTGGTGGATCTGCAGGACTTTGCCCGGGGCTTCGCCCGCGAGGCGGAGGCGGTCATGCTGGTGCATGGTAATGCCACTCCTGCGCTGGCCCTGAATACCGCCAGGCAGGCCCAGGCCGTGCTGCTTTACGGGTCCATCCCCATCGCTGTGCCCCGTAGCCAGGTAAGGGATGTACCCCAAGGCGAAACCCGGGTCACCCTGAACGTGGACCACCCTGACACCGGTTACCTCCGCTACAGCCAGGGTCCGGGTACCGGATTCGACGACCGGGCAACCTACCGACTGCTGACCCAGATCGTCAGCGGCCCATTCTACGAGGACATCCGCACTACACGGCAGTTGGGCTATGTGGTCCACGCCTCACCGTTCGAGATGCTGGAGACACCGGCCATCGGCCTGATCGTGCAGTCTCCGAAGGCGGATGCCGAGGCCATTGATGCGGCCGTCAACGAGTTTGCCAAAGGCTTTCGCCCGCAGATTGAAGAGTTCAGTGATAAAGATCTGCAGCGGGAGCAGCAGGCGGTAATCAGTCAGGTCCTGGAGAAGGAGAGGCGGCTGTCAGAGGTATCGGAACGCTATTGGCGGGAAATTGATCAGCAGGCCTTTGAGTTTGACTCGCGGCAGAAGCTGGCCGAAGCCCTGCGCCAGGTCACTCGTGCGGACCTGCTTTCCGCCTTTGATGCCGCCCTGCTGGATCACACCAACAGCCTGCTGGTAGTAACCGGAGCGGACAAGGAAACCTCATCAGAGATTATTGATGGGTTACGCCGTCAACCCGCTGTGGGCGACTGACCGGCGATTTCCAGGAAACGGGTCCAGTCCTCCGGCTCATCCACGTCCCAGCGCGGGCTCAGGGTTGCAACCCTGAGCCCGCATTGCTTTACAGCCGCAATACTCTGTTCGAGCGCCAGGGGCGTTCCCCAGGCGACGCCCGCCAGCATATCCGGATGCGTGGTGCGCGCCCCGATAAGAACATACCCCCCGTCATCGGAAGGGCCGAACACCACGTCCGCCTGGGCCAGTGCCACCCGGGCCTGCTCGATGTAACCAGTCTCAACAGCGGGGCAGTCACTGCCAATAATCATCGCATGTGATGCCCGGCCGAGGCCTTCCTCCAGGGCCTTCGTCATCCGCTCGCCGAGATCGGCACCACTCTGCGTCGCCTGCCGGGCGCCAAGGGCGGCCAGGCGTTCGATAATCGTTTGCGCATGAGAGGGCGGACTGGCAACCGCGCGGTCCCAGTAAAAACTGACCGGATGGCCGGATGCCGCCAGATTGCCCAATACGGCCAGGGTCAGTCGGATGTGGGCCTCCAGGGCCCCCTCCCGACCCAGCAATGGCTCCAGGCGGGTCTTCACCCTGCCCGGCTCTGGCCACTTGGCAAACTGGATCAGCTGGACAGGGTCGGTCATGGTCTTTCCTTCAGGTTGCCTGTTCCCCGGACATCGGAGCGATAGGCCTTGACGAGCTCCCGGGGATCGGCACCACGCCAGTATTGCCAGCGCAGGCGCCACATCAGCCCGATGGTCCGCCAGGGGCCGTGCCGCTCCCAGCGCCGGCTGTCGGTTACCACCGGATATTGGATACAGAAGGGCCTGGATACCCGTCTGAGCCTCCCGCAGAGTTCCACGTCCTCCATCAGCGGGATTTCCGGGAAGCCCCCCATATTCTCAAATAATGACCGTCGCACGAAGATGGCCTGGTCGCCGGTGGCGATGCCGGTCAGCCGTGAACGCAGGCTCATCAGGGTTTCAATGACCCGGAAGATAGCCCTGCGACCGCTCAGCCGAACGTCGAAGCGTCCCCACTGGCGATCGCTTGAGACAAAGCGATCAAGGGCTTCTCCTGCTTCGTGGGGCAAGCGGGTATCGGCGTGAAGAAACAGCAGGATATCCCCACGGGCCAGCGCGGCTCCGGCGTTCATCTGGCGGGCACGGCCGGGTTCGGAGATGGTTACCCGATCGCACAGCGGCCCCGCCAGGGCCGCCGTATCATCCTCACTGCCGCCATCCACCACGATCACCTCCACTCCCTGCGCCCGCAGAGTCGATAGCCCGGCCAGGGTCTGAGCAATGGTGGAGGCTTCATTGAGAACCGGGATGACAATACTGATGGCGGGCGACAAATGCACAAAGCGCTCCGGCGGATCAATTGAATCAACATGAAATGGCCGCCCACCTTGAGTGACAGGCAACAGCCCGTTATTATACCGCCCTTCTACACGAAAGGCCCCCGTAGCTCATCTGGATAGAGCGTCCCCCTCCTAAGGGGAAGGTAGCAGGTTCGAGTCCTGCCGGGGGTACCACCACAGCATTAAAATCATATAGTTACAGCTCAAAACACAGCTAACCCACCAACCTACCCCTCAACCCCAAAACGATCAATTTTTAGCCAAAACCTTTCACCCCCAGCCACATAAATTTTATGACTTGGCGATCGCCGTTTTTCAATGGGGGCGATATCTCTCTGTTTTGCCTGATATTCAAGCACACGATCCTGCCAAAATCTATTTGCTTGCTAGAACGACGAAATGGGGTAACGTCGAAATAGGTCTCGAATGACGTGACCAATTCAAGAAGCAAGCAGAGGATATTCCCAAATGATGAAACACTTGATTGACCAGATTACCGACCTGCTCAAACAGGCCAACGCTCTGGCGGAGACGCTCGACAACTTCGAGCTGAGCAAAGCCGAAGTGCGGGTGTCGTGCACGGACGGCACCCGCCTCGTGATCGGCGACAATCTCCAGAACTACAGCGATGGCACTACCGGTGACAGCTCTCTGTCACAGCTGACTCCAGCGACCGCCAGTGCGGCGGACCAGCTGGGCACTATCAAAAAGAACGTCTGGTTCTGAGCGGAGGGATTCAACATGGATTTCATGAAAAAGACTCAGAACCTGGTAGCGACGCTTACCAAGGAATTCAATTGTGAGGAGATCAATCTCACCGTCCAGATGCGACGGGGAGATGACTGGATTACACTCGATCTGTTCCAGAATTCTGAGGAGCCAAATAAGTTCTACGCGACCGTTGACTACTCTTCCAGCCAACATCTCCAAGTTGGTGCGGGCAGAACCGTACACTGAGAGAAGTGGCCCATCCTCCAACTCCTAAGATGGGGTGATGGGCCCTAATTCGCACAATCCAGAAAGCTCTACGGCACCTACCCTCCAAGACTTACATCAAATAGACCCTCCGAAACGCCTTACCACTGCACCGAACTTATGGCCAAGCCAACCTACCCACTAGTCCAGCCAAAAATATATTTGGCAGCCAATTAACTTTTTTCTTGCACAAACACCAATCCGCCAGTAGAGTTAAAAGTGTTTATGGCTGCCAGCAACATTTTTTACTCTTTGCCGAGGGCACGACATGGTAAACCTGAGTCGCGAAAAAGTTCAGAAAATTGCTCAAGACTTTATCAACAACGAGATCAGTGATGTCATCAACCTGTTCCTTGGCCAGGATCGCACAGCGCTCGCGCTGGACCTTGAGAACTATCAATCCCAAGACCTCTCCGGTGGTACCCGGCAACATTTCGACATTGAACTATTGCTTCACCGCTGTTTCGAGTTTGCTGTCGAACGTCGCCAAGGAGCGGACGATCAGGCGGATCAGGATTCACTAAGGGCCTTGGTAGAGTTCAACGCCGGTGACACTGTTATCGATTCAACCTTCGCGGAACGCCAAGAGACCCTCGGGTTACTTCTGGATCTCCACGAGGCGGTGATGGCCTTTGAGTACGGCGAAGATGACGACACTCTCACCAGAGAGCAGATCGCCCTTTTGAGCGGACTGGCTGTCGAAACGGTGCGCCTGGCAGCCTTCGCCGAGGGTGAGGACAAGCTCCCGCAAGAGCGTCCAGGAGTAGCCCGTAAAGCCGATGTGCAGCGCTGGCTGCTTCACAAAGGCAAGTACCGTGAATTCAAATGGCTGCCTCCCTTCGTTTTGAAACCAGAAGCCCCTTCACCTTCTGCTCGGGAATTGGCTGAAACCATCCATCACCAAGCTCTGAGACAGCTGGATAAAACCAGCGAGGTGTACTCGATCCTGCCACCAGAACATCGGCCGGGCTTCGAAGCCTTCTTGAAAACCAAGGTGTTTGACCCTGACAACCTCCAATGGGTAACCCCCGAGAACGCCGAAACCTTGGGCATTGCTTTAATGATCGACCCATGCTGGCTGTTCGAAAGCCTGGACTTCTGGGCATCAGAAGCCAGACGCCGACACATGGTAGGCCAACTCGCGGAGCAAATGGCTCGCAAGTCACCGCCAAAAGCCCCTTCTGGCGTAGTCGCAGATAAAGAGACTCTGAGGGAAGTTCTGACAAACCACCCTTCCATTGAGAAGCACCCTGCCCAGCGCAAGCCCAATGCAAAAATTGACGGCTACCGGGTCATTGGAGGGGTTGCGTTCGCTCACCAGCATGAAGGGAAAACTCAATTTCTTTGGGTTCCGGATGAGATCGCCGTGCCAAACACCTCGATCGTCAAACACTATCCGGCTGTAGGTTCTGATGAGCCGACTACTCGCCACAGTGGCCTGGCAAAATTTCCGGAGCTTGGCCGCGCAGGCATCAACAAGATCAAAGTCAAAGACAGTGACTCATTCAACGAGATACTGAATCTCTTGGTGGCTCAGTAGCCCCGGAGTTTGCCCCTACAACGCTCAGGGAGAGGCTTTAACATGACAAACGTCAGCTACGAACTTACTGAACATGGACGCAAACGCGCTGCCCAGCGAGCTATCTCAGACGTCGTGCTCGATGTGCTGTTGGAATGCGGCGAAATGGATGAGCAAAAAGGCGGAACTTCATTGATTGAACTCGACCGCAGGGAACGAAAAGCGCTTATCAAATCCCTGAAGCAACTCCTGCGGGCACTAACAAATGATGCCCCTCCGTTTGCGGTAATGGGCGAGAGCGGCCGCGTCATTACGGTTGGTCATAAATACAAACAACAACACTAAGACTGGAGCAAAACGCCATGGAACACACCAACCTCAATTCTCTGGCACAAGTTGAAATCAACGGAGAGGACCTCCCGAAGGAACTGCTTCTATCCGACAATGGACGTTACACGACCTACTACGCCCCGTTCGAGTTCGTCAATGAATCCGCCAAGGTGGTCATTTGTGGGATCACTCCGGGCATCCAGCAAGCCACTGTTGCTATTAAAGCGGCTAAAGAGGGGATTGAGCAGGGTCTATCTGACACAGAAGTGCTCAGACACGCCAAACACTCCGCCAGCTTTGCTGGAGCCATGAGGCGCAACCTGGCTGAAATGATGGATTTTATTAGTCTGCAGCATTGGCTGGGTATTGATAGTTGCGGGGATCTCTTCCAAACCCGCCAAGACCTGGTGCATTTCACATCCGCGTTGCGGAATCCGGTACTCGACCAAGGTCAGAATTTTTCCGGCGGCGGGGCCATGATTTCAAACCGCTATCTTTGGGATCAGATCCAGGACGGCCTTGTGGCAGAAATCAAGTCATTACCCGAGGACTGCATTTTTATTCCTCTCGGCCAGGGTGTTGATGCGGTATTCGAGAAACTTGCCAGTGAAGGGGTTGTCGAACGAAAGCGCGTACTTTCCGGGCTACCTCATGCTTCCGGGGCAAATGCGGAGCGGATTGCTTACTTTTGCCAGCGTAAAGAGCGGGACCAACTTTCGGACAGGACCAACGCGGACAAACTCGACGCTGCTCGCGAAGGACTCCTTGCACAAATAGCCTTGCTCTCCGGCAAGCAGAGCGTCTCAACCGGCAAGAAACTCCAAAAGGCACAAGGTGCCTTGAAAATGCCAGCGGCACGCGTAGCTGTAGCGAATGATGAGTTCGCAACGGCGAGCCATGGAGAGGTCAAACGGATCTATGCCACCGGCAAGGTGAAAGGTGAACCTACCCTTTTCACTGCCAAGCACGACCGTTCCGGACGGTATGTGCTGAACCGGAAAAAGTCATCACCGACAACCGGAAACACGACAAACCGGGCTGAGAATAAAGTATATACTGCAACCCTCCGGGAAGCCGCCGAGCTGCTTGAGTCTGGCGAATTCCTGATCAACGTGGTCACAGAAAACGGCGTGAGGGCATTGCGTAGCTATCGCTCGGTGGTTGTCGAGCGAGTCCAATAATCGACGTTTCAACCGTCGACCGGGAGTGGCTCTGAACCGAGCCACTCTCATGCTTTTGCATTTATTACCGTACCGGCATCTCGCGGTTTTTGTATTTTCTGGGGTCGTGAGAACCTCTTTTATCCTTATGCTGATAGGCCTCTTCAATGAACATCAAACGCTGCTCAGACGGCTCGGTCAGATTAGCGCTGAGATTGAACCCTGGATATTCGCCATGAATATCAGGGTGCAACTCTGCCGCGACCATAACATCAGCAGTCGAAACGTACCGTCCGGCCCAATCTTCGATTAGATGTTTAACCATGTGCCCTTTTGACGACGATCTCTTATTTTTCTTCTGAGCATCAAGCCATTCATATGCGATTCTTACGCAATCATCATGCTCATGGACTTTTTCAATACCGCCATACTTAGTCCTTTGTTTTGCAGCATCAATTTGATCTTTCGTGATTCTTTGTTTCATAAGCACCCTTTAATTTTATTTTCTAATGGTTAGTTCGCTCTATAACCTCTTCATTCGCAGGGCAAAACCCTACCCAATCAGGTCGTCCAGAAACTCAGACGCGGGATCAACACTCGTAACCAGCAGATGATCGCGTGCCCGGGTACACGCCACGTACAATAAATGTCGCTCGGTCTCGTAAACCTCTTCTAGGTCCGCATTGTCAGAAACGTTTTCAATACGCTCCTGCAAGGGGATCACCTCATCGTCGCAAGCCATTACAACCACTGCTCTGAATTCCAGGCCTTTTGCGAGATGCATGGTACTGATGACCATTTTGCCTGTTGTTGTCTCCATTTGTTCATCTAGGAGCTTAAACGGCAAGCCACATCGCTCGGCAGCCCATTTTGCTCTTTCGAGCTGGGCGGACGATCGAACAAATATACCAATCTCGTGAGGAGCCATGCCTTCCTTACTAAGCTCATTGAGCCAATGACCAACCTCCTCCGCTTCCTCCTGCTCATCATCAAGAATACGAACATCCGGTTGAGGTCCGTTGAAGACAGAAATGGTCCCGCGGCGGTCATCCACGTTTCCATCTACGTCTGTAACCTCTGGGCCAAGCAAGAGATCTGCTTGCATCCGGATTTGATGCGAAGTTCGATAGTTGATCCGAAGAGTTTGGGATCGGCCGCGAATGTCGACACCCAATGACTTCCAAGAGAAAGGAGTCTGGAAAATCCTTTGCCCCAGATCCCCGGCAAAGAACAGGCTATTGGCTCGGTCTCCACCCAGAGCAGCGAGAAACCGCAACTGAGCCACACTGATGTCCTGCGCCTCATCTACAACGCAGAATTCATAGGGCGGATGGTTTCGTTCCGCCATTACTTTGGCAAGTTTGCTGAACATTTCCGCCTGCGTCTGCAAGCCTTCTTGCGCCAGCCTCGTTTTGACAGCGGCGAAGACTTGCCAAAGTCGAACTCTCTGAGCTTCAGGTAAACGGGTTTTGCGCCCAAGCCGTTTAACGTCGCGGTAGTCCTCCCAGCTTTCCAGCTGCCATGCGTCTACCACATCGCTCCACTCTCCTAAAAGAAACCTGGAGCTAAAGCGAAAATCTTCAATATCAGCGCTCGCCTCGCTCAAGAAGTCCTGGATGTCCTTTCGGGAAACCAACTTGGCCTCACCAACATGAACCTTATACAGTCTCTCACCGACAGAACTGATCGACTCCACATCCAGACGTTCCGCTAAACGAGGCTCCCCGGAGATCAAACAGCGCAACTTGCCGGCGAGCGCATTCGCCAGGGTCTCCGAGAAGGTTGTGAGCAGTATGCGTGAATCCGGGTTCTCTTTTGCCAAGTGAACGGCACGATGCAACGCTACGATTGTTTTTCCGGTGCCGGCAGATCCGGTCACACGAGCAGGGCCAGCGTAATCTTTCTCCACCAACTGACGCTGAGCCGGATGTAAGAATACGGTCCATTTGTCCCAGGGATAGTCCAACGCTCGCGCAAGCTCGTCCGCATCGGTCATTATCCGGAAACGCCGCTGCGCGTCAGGGTGTTCGAATGGATCGACACTAGTGTCCGAAGATGCGGGAAGTGCCGGTTTTCCTCCAGTAGCGAGCTCCAACAATGCTTCGGCCGCTTCGCTTGGCAGATGGTCGGTCAACTTAAGCAAACTGTCCTCGTTTGCTTGCAGCACATCCGCCAGCCATTCCTCTGGTACACCATAGGCTAGAAGCGTTTCTTCTGAAATTCCGCTAAGAGCTGGCGGTTTTTCTGGAGCGGACACCTCCCCTTCCACAACCACGGGGACTTTAATTTCCTGGACCGTTTCGCGAATCTCGACAAGTTGAGCGGCACCAGTTCTGGGGTGGGTCTCCAGCTTTCTGCGTTCCGCCCAGTGGTAGGCCTTGTCATGATGATCCACATAGCAAAGCAGAAGGCTCGACTTGGTTTTGTGGACGATCAGACGGATATCTCGACTTACCCGAACAGACCAGAAATTTGCATCCTTCGCCCTATCAATCTTATGAAAACTCATGCCCGGACTGACAGGATCCATCTGCAAATCGAAGGCCGTGGTTTTGACTCGCTTTTGCTCATCGCCGGTCAGTTTGGCCAGGCTAGCTGTGAAAGTATCTGCAATACGAAAGTTCATCGTTATCATCGCCCTCTTTGACGTATGCTAACCATCAGACTCTGATAGCGAACATCGTTCTCTAGTTCAGGCGCGGCTATACAGATGGCCTCTAAACAGCGCCGGAGATCCGCAGGAATCCACTGCGTCTGGTTACTTATAACCCGACTCAAAAATTCCAAGGCTGGCTCAGGGAATCGTTCGGAAAGATTGGCCTGATGAAAACGTCGAATAAGAAAGTCAGGATGCAGTGGCGGCTGTAGCCAAGCTCGAAGCAACTCTAGCGCTTCAGGGAATGCTTCGTCGGCGGCAACACACAACCGGCCAAACCTTTCAGCAATAGTGGGAGAGACATTTTCGCGGGTATTCGGCCAAATCTTGCGCAGATAGGGTTTAATTCTATTTGCCCAATAATCAATACGCTGTTCCCCCGCCCCGTCCAAAGCGTTTACTAATGCTTGAGCGGATTCCTCCAGGCCTTCAAGAGGTAGCGAACAAGTGGCTCTTGCCAACTCATTCGTCGTAAAAGTATCTGCTGGATCCAAAGCCGCAAATGTAAGCATTGAGGCGTATTGCCGCCCGTAGTCACCTAGAGCGTCATAATGAGCAGCTGTCTCCAGAAAGTGGGGCTTGAGAACCTCCAATAAGGGACGGTAAAGCCTGGGAGATCCCAAAAAGCCTTGCCAAACGGCATGTGCTTCGACTTCGGAGTGCTGCCAGTCAAATAGCGGTAAAAAGTGTTTTAGGGACCAGTCCTTATCTACACGGAACAGAACAATGACATGGCGGGCAAGTAATACACGACTATAACGAAACTTTTCGACCTCAGTGTCACATAATCTTGTGAAGATGGCCTTTAGTTCTGGCGTTAATCCCTGCCCGTCTTCCAATGTGTGGCGATACCACCAAACCAATAGCGCGTCCGTCACATGCCCAATCGGATGATTGATGGCCCTCATGACGGGCTCGTCAGTGTCAACGCCATCCTTATGATCCAAAGTAAGGATACGATTGACTAGCAAAAAAAACTGGGGTTCGTGACCTTCGAAGTTATTCGCAACTGACTTCAGCCACCAACTGATGCTCCGGGCAAGCTCCTGAATTATTTCTTCTGGAGCACTTTGTAGAACTGGCCCGATATAACGCCAGGAACGATTCGACAAAGTTTCTTCGGACCAAGCCTGAAGAGCCTCGCGCCATCGCCCTAAAGGCCAGATTCTTTGTTCCGATAGATCATACAAGGCACAAGCAGTCGTAGCGAAATTGTTGCGGCAGCGCTTTTGCCAATCATCGTCCTGCCAGTGGCCTTTAATCGGATGCTTCTTTAGCCAATGAGCCAGATCTCGACGACGGCGAGGTGTGGCCACAAATTTGCGAAATTCATCGCCATCCCCCATCCAGTAAGGAAATTCGTCTCTCTCGTCTCCTGCGATATGCCAGTTGGGATACCGGGCGGTCAGTTCCGCCAAACGATCATTACTTTGGGTGGTCAAAGTCACCCCAGTCGCAGTTATCTTGGCAAGACGCAACCACGTATCCCTGTCCACTATCTCCTGCCAACGCTCGGGACCAATGTCATCCCTGAACATATTGCGAGGAGGACCTTCAAGGATGGCATCTTCAAGCTGTCGGAGCTTCTCGTTACTCAGTTGCGGAGCAATCGCGACCATCAAACGCATCGCTTCACGTTCCGTTTCCTCGGACCATAACCACCATCGTTCGTCGGCCAGCAGCCAATCAAGAGCCCGACAATGGGGTATGATGCCTTCCTGTGTCGCTGCGAAGAATGCAAGGCGCCGGAACAGCGGATAACCGGCCTCCCACCATCGCTCTGCGGCTAGACGCGCACTCTCATGCGATTGTTCCGCTTTAGCCAGCCATGAATCACGACAGAGTTTGATTATGACCGTCCAGTCGTGCATGTCACTGTTCTGTTCATGCTCACTGATTGAGGGCTGTTGTATATACGAAAGGTCACTCCTAGCATGTGCGCCACCTAGCTCACTTTTAAGGTCAAGCACATCAAGCAAAAGGCCGCTAAAATCTGCGAGCAACCCTGGTAGAGCCCATCTCCAACAATCATTCTTATCCAGTTCGCTAAATATCGTATGGGGATAATTGGTGGCCAGTGCAATTTCCCACTCTACAAGCTCCCGAAGACTTTCAGGTTCTCCGCCATCCTCTTCAGAGAGCAGCCGGAAGGGCTCTCTCAGCGAAACACAGGGCATTAACATCTGCCGTAATTCCAGACGTAAGGTAGTTGTAAGCCCGTCACGCTTGAAACGATCACACCATCGATAAAGGTCGAATTCGTGCATCCGAGATTTGACTCGACCGGTAAGCAGGAAGCGCCAGAGAGTTCGCATTAATGGACCAGGAACTGCTCTTGGCGAATCATCGCGAATCTGCCTGATTTCAGCTGTATCACTTTCGAGTTCCAGCTTAGCCAATTCATCCAGGCGCCTTTCGATCTGCATAACCAGATTTTCATGTAATTGACCGCCTCGTCTCACGAGCCATAACAGCAGGGCCGGATCATCAAGATGGCGGATCATCCAACGGGCAATCTGGTGCATCACTTCATCCCAACGGCTGCTGCGACTGCCACCATCGACAACGGTCATCAAAGGGGCTAGGGAATAGGGCGAGGGTCTCTGTGTGAGGCTAAACGAGATACCCTCATCGACGAGATGATTTGGAGAGATTCCGAATCGAGGCAGATCGACATGTCGATAACGTGTGTCGCTCAAAGGTTGAAGCCAGTCCAATGCTGGCACTGGGTTCAGTTCGGCAAAACGTTTCGCAGGTAAACCGCGTGGATCGCTCAAAGCCCACAACAAGCGTCCAACAAAATCATCCTGTTCGGTGCTAGCTAAGGGGCGAGCCATGGCGCATTCCACAACAATGCGCTCCTTACCACTCACCCCGTCGCGGTAGGTCTCGGCCCAGGCACGCAAAGTCTTATGCAGATAGGAATGGCGATTATGTTGGCGGTAAAGAATGGGCGTGACGTTTTTGGCTCGCCACTCGTTTGCTCGATCCTCTTCCGTACCTTTCGAGAAACTACCGAAAGCGAACATCTCAGGCGGCGATTCGCCCAATAGCCTATCCGCAGCAAGTGCATCCATCATGTAACGTAGCACCGGATCATCAAGACTATAGCCGACGAAGCACACGGTGTAGTTTCGAAAAAGTTCACTAACAAACCTAGCTGCCCAGCGCTCGATAAGGTAAGCCAAACCAAAGTCGCCACTGGCTATAACCAGGCGATCGAGTTCACTGGCCGTAGGCTTAAGAGTCAACAAACCATGGAGATAAACAAGCCCATTCCAGCGATTCTTCGGCACAGGCAACAACGGAGCCTGGAATCTCTCAATTGCCAGAGCTTTAGTGGAGATAATATCTTCGAAGAGACGATCAAAGTTGGTAGTTACCAGTCGCGTTTGGCCGTCACGACTCCTAGCCAACATCAATAGTGATTCATGAGTGGCAATCGCCTTCTGAGAAATACCGGCTCTAGGTGTCAAAATGTCTGCCAACGCTTTGCGAACTTTCTCACGACCTCCGACAATATCAGCTTCCAATAATCCAACTGCGGTATCGAAATGCTTGGCTTTAATCGCAGCCTTCTGCACTGCATTCGGCAACGGCTGGAGATCTTCATACAACCTTTTTACCAGCCCGTCGAAACCCGGAAGCCCAGCAGGATAAGAAATCCCGGCTCCGCAAAAGAAAACAACGCGACCATCCTCATGAGCCTGTAACAGACGCTCGGGGATATCTGGTCCGTTCCTGACAAATTGCACTAGGCTAAACCCTGAACACTTTCATTACTTCATCACCAAGATGGTTAATCACCTTGACCGCAATTCTTCCGGAACTTGGCTTGCTAAACGGCCTGGAAGTATCACTATTCAGAGTTTCCCAAGCTTCTTCATTGATCTCTGCCTTGAGGGTGGTCTTCAGCGATTTGTATGGGTCGTTGGCGCCGAGGAAATAGGCCTGGCGCACGAAGAACGACTCTTCGTTGTAGTCAGTATCTATAAACCAGCATGCAATGCCGTCAGCTGAATCGCTAACCACTTCGCCTGTTTGGGGCTTGAACACATCCACACCATTCACCTTGACCTGAATTTTGTCATCGTCGGCATCCAGAATATCGATATCCGGCTCGCCAAAGATAACAAACAGGTTGCCTTTGCCGGTATTCTTGAGGTTATCAGCCATGTGCAGGTCAGCGTTCATTCGCGCTTTTAGCACCGGGATTCGGCCAAGTTTGTCGAACTCGCTCGAATGTGCATCGTAGTTAAAGGCACAGGCAATCAGGACATCGAAGTCTGCATCGCCTGCTTCACGTGCGGCAGCGACAAGGTCTGGGCGGGAGACGGTTCCGAATTCGGGGCCCACAAAGATGGCAGCACGCTTTTCGTCGCCCCCCTCTTCTCCACCCTCAAAGTATCGGCCCTCTGCACACACCAGTTCACCTGGCCACGGAGTGAGTGAGGTGAAGTCAATCTTGCCGTCTTTGTGAGCCTGCTGAACACCGGCGGACTTCAGGTTTTCCAAGATAACTTGGGCGAAATCCCTCTCTTCACCATATGTACCTTGTGTTTCATTGGCTGCAGGATCGATCAGTTCATCGTTTTCGTCCACACCCAATACCCGATGTGGTGAAAGGCTCTCCACGGTAAAGGGGCCGGCAACACGGACTTTCCTTTTGTCCTCATAAGGCTTGTCGTAGAGGTACTGGTGATCGGCCTTAGCCGCGATGGAAGCATCAATCTCTTTCTGACGTGTAGTTTGCTTTGCCCACCAATTGGCATGCAACTCCTTCACTGGCTCTGGCCAATTCTCATTCGCCTCACGAGGAACCTCCCACTCTTGCCAGTTATTGCC
This sequence comes from Marinobacter daqiaonensis, assembly GCF_900115285.1. Taxonomy (GTDB): domain Bacteria; phylum Pseudomonadota; class Gammaproteobacteria; order Pseudomonadales; family Oleiphilaceae; genus Marinobacter; species Marinobacter daqiaonensis. Next base: position 499,644 of record NZ_FOYW01000002.1, on the reverse strand, counting down.
GAGGGCGCTGTTCAAGGAATTTTGTAGTGATTCCAATGATTCTTGAAATTCATCCCAAATTACATCAATCTCAGCGTTCTTGGCTATATCTTTAAGCGTAATGTGCGGAACTCGCTCATACACAAAACCATGCTTTATATGGCCTCTAGTTACGTGACGAGAGGGCGGTTTGCGAGTGATCTCCGCTTCCTTTAATTGACCCTCATAGCTATCACTCAATAAGTAGTACGGGTATCGCGCACCCATTATTCGCGCACGTGCTAAAGCTAAAGCCACCCTTGAGGTATCAATAGTGATCCAACGTCTACCCCACTGCTCAGCCACATATGAAGTGGTGCCAGATCCGCACGTCGGATCAAGAACTAAATCACCAGGATCTGTTGCCATTAATATACATTTTTCGACCACCCGCTCATTGGTCTGGACAACATATACTTTTCCCTGCGCGCCCGCTAAATTCTCCGTCCAAATATTCGATGATGCAGTTGAAGGAGAGTCATCGAAGCCTTCAATATAGAAAGGTCGTGAAACACTTGGGTTTACTCGACCAGCTTTATAGAGCCTTTCTCGGCCAGCTTCGTGAGTACGCCAATGTCTCCCTAGCCCAGGAAAATAAGTTCTGCCACAAACAGTCCAAGGCACTTGTGAATTCCCGGAATCGCCATCTTGCGTTAAAGTTATATCGCTTCTAAATGGACGCCAGCGCTCAGGAAAAAGAGCAGGATCCTCTCGCCACTCCTTCGGAATCTTTTCGATACCCGTTGGTGTAAATGCTTTTGTGTACTTTGAATAATCCACCTCAAAAAGACTTGATTTACGATACGCCTTTCTGTGCTTATTACGCTTTATATCTTTTGCAAAAATTATCAAATAATCCGCAATATTGGATATATTATCAGACTCCAAGTAATGGGTCTTTTTAAAGGTTATTATTGATATAAAGTTAGTTTCACCAAAGACCTCATCCATTAAAGCCCTGACACGATGTAAGTTCTCATCCCCAATCTGAACAATAATCGAGCCGGAGTCTGTCAAAAGGTCACGCGCCACTGTAAGACGATCACGGAGATACGTTAAATAGCTATGAATCCCATCTCGCCAAGTGTCGCGAAAAGCCTTTACCTGCTCAGGCTCACGAGTGATTTTGTTCAGAGCATCATTACTATTGCCTCGATCTGAAGTACTCCATTGAAAATTTGAGTTAAATTTAATTCCGTAGGGAGGATCAAGGTAGACACATTGAACTTTACCGCGAAGCCCTTCACGCTCGGCAAGGCTAGCCATCACCTGCAATGAATCACCGAGAATCATTCGATTCGTCCAGTGAGCGTCATGTTGGTAGAACTCGGTTTTAGCACCGTCATCAGGCAAACCATTGAAGTCTGCGAACAGGTCCTCCATCGAACCGGCTTGCTCATCTTCTTCTGCCTTTTCAGCCGCCTCTGTGCGACGACGGAGGTCGTCGATAAGCACTTTCGGATGCACCTTTTCCTGGATGTAGAGTGGTGGTGCATGCACTACTAAGTCAGACCAGTCCTGCTGGTCTTTTCCGCGCCAAACGAGCTGTGGGTCCAGATCGCGATTTCGGCTTTCTTTCTCGTCCACCAACCCTTCGCCGGCCCTGGAGTAACTGACTTTTACCGGTGCCTGGTCATCTTTTTTCATTACCGACTGATATTCAGCAGTAGGGATATTTTTACGCGACGCCTCTTCATGGGTAAGAGCTTCTATCGATCTGGGCGTATTGGTTTGTTTCTTACGAGCCATTAAAAAGTCCTTACGCCACCGGCTCCGCGGTGACTCTGTCGATCATCTTGTTAAATTCGCTTTCAACCTTATCGGCAAAATCGTGCTGCATCTGGAACACGTCGGTGAACTCTGCGAAAGCCCAACGGCCATAGGTTTCCAGATTATTAACGCCGGGCACCCAGTAGGCGTCCATCGTCGATTTTTTCTCTTTCGCGTCTTCGCCGCGATAGCCTTTTATCTCAACAATCAGGTTTAAAGGGTCGTTTTCCCCTTTGCCATCATCGATCTGGACGATGAAATCTGGACGGTATTTCCGGTTTTCCGACGCATAGCGATACGGCACCTCCAGGCCCAGGTTGTGATTCTTGACGTAGCTAAGGACTTTGGGATGCGCCTCAACGACACGGCAGAACTCTGCCTCCCAATCACTGTCGAGTATCACCCAGTTAAGCTGGCAGCGTCGGCTGTCCGTTTCGTATCGTTCAGTCTTGGACGTAGTAAAGTTCACGTGAACCGTAGATCCGGTGGGGTTGTATGGGTCCAGTACCGCTTTGATCGGCCTTTTGCCCGCCTCTGCCTGAGTGATTGCGGCGGTAATGCGATCACAGGCAACATCGGCCAGAGCCTGATACATAAGGAGCCCGGGATAGGTATCACCTTTGCAGACGAGACATTTATCCAGCCACTCTTTAGTGATCCGCTTGAGCTGCCCAAAGAGATGGAGCTTGGGCTCCTCTCCAGGGTCGCGCCACTTGGTATAGAGCAATCTCTGCGTCAAATGGAAAAGAAGCGTGGAGCGTCGCATGTCTTTGATGTGCTCCAGGCTTAGGTCTACCGCCTCTCCGATGATTCCCGAATTGACGGTATGCGAGGGACCAGTCATCGCAGGAGTAAGTTCGAAAACGGAATCGTCAGTGAACTTCGCCGTTAGTCGCTCTTCAGGGAGCTCTACACGATAACCGGCAACTCGCGGGAATGGGAGTTCAAGGGTTTCTCGCTCCGGGAGGACTGCTTTTACCTGTATCGTCTCCCGAGGCGGCTGCGGAGGTGCAATAACTGGTTTCGCCGTGAAATCAAAGGGAATGCCAAGCACATCTGCATACTCGGTATTGAAAAATCCATCTTCATTGAGGTCGTACGACTGACGACGGAGCGCGCGGCCAATCACCTGTTCACAAAGCAATTGAGTGCCAAACGCGCGCACACCGAGCACATGGGTGACGTTATTGGCATCCCAGCCTTCAGTGAGCATGGAGACCGAGACCACACAACGAACGGACTCGCCCAACTGTCCTGACTTGCCGACAGTGTTCATTACCTCACGGAGCAGCGTTGCGTCTTCAATGTCTTTCCCTGCCCGTATCTGGTTGGCCAGATCGCCGCCGCGTTCCAGCGCCTCTCGTTTGAACCGATCAATCTCATCACTGGCTAATTCACGGAAATTTTTATCCAGTGCTTCGCCAGATTCCAGTTGTTCGCTGTCGATTAGCAGTGTGTTGGGCCGAGCCAGAGGCATCCCGTTATGGTCGTAGTTGCGGAACAACTCCAGGCGACCATTCTCAAGATTCGAGGAGCCGTCCTCGTTCTCCCGGGTAAAGCCCGAAATATAGTCATAAACCAGCTTCGAGGTAGCGGTATTGTTGCAGACAACAATGAAGCAAGGTGGCACCTTGATGCCTGAATCCTTCCACAACTGAAAGGTTTGCTCGTAGTGGCCATAGAGGGCCTGTAGTGCCGTTTGTAGCTCTACAGGAATGCTTAGAGGATCCAGTTCCTTGCCTTTCCCTCGGCCTTTTTTGGGCATTTTCTTGCCAATATGCTTCCAGAGCTCTCGGAACATGGGCATTTCATTGCCCGGGATGTTCTCGGCTACAGGAACCCGTGGCAACTTCACGATGCCGCACTCAATGGCGTCCATGAGGGAAAAATCGCTCATGGTCCATGGGAACAGAGTACCCTCCGCGTACCCGGAACCACTTAGGAAAAACGGGGTCGCGGACAGATCAAACACACGGTTGATGCCAATCTTACGATTAACCGCCTCCAAGCCCGATATCCACAACCGCGCAGCCTCTTTGTTCTTCTCCGCTTCTTTCTTCTCGTCCCCTTTCAGATCATCTTCATCGCTGTTTGGTTTTTCACGGTAGCAGTGGTGTGCTTCATCGTTAATGACGAGAATGTTTTTCAGGCCCATCAGTTCGGGCATAACCCGCTGTAGCATTTGGCCTTCGGTTTCGAGGGTATTCAGAGGATCGCCTTCGCGCCCCTGCAGCAGCATACGGCCGCCCTTGGAGAGTTCAATTCGCTCACGTAATTTGAATGCGTGGTAGTTGCTGATGACGATCTTGGCCTTGTTCAGGTCCTCCATCATGTCATTCGGAACCAGCTCACGGCTTTTATAGTAGCTGTCTGGATCGTTCGGCATTAACACGCGAAGTCGGTCTCGGATAGTAATGCCGGGAGCTACCAATAGGAAACCACGCGTAAATTTCTTGCTGTTGGGCCGTCGAACAGCATTGACCGTCTGCCAAGCGATTAACATGGCCATGACAGTCGTTTTACCTGCCCCGGTGGCTAGCTTCAGAGCCAGCCGCATCAGCTCCGGATTAGCCGCGTTGTTTGCATTATCAAGGTGCTCAAGGAAGCGTTGGCCATTTTTGCCAATTTGAGGGGCTACTTCCGTTAGCCAGATGGCAGTTTCTACCGCCTCTACCTGGCAAAAGAATGGTCGAATACCCGAAAAATCGTGGTGACGCCAGTGCTGCAGTAGACGAGCTGTTTCTGGTGTGACCCGCCAGTCGTTGGGATTTGGAATCTGCCGCCATTTATCAACTTCGTCTCGAACAGCATTTATAACCGCTGTATGGTCGTATTGCTGCTCCTCAGTTGTGAGGCCCACACCTTCGTCAAAGAGCAGGTCTGACTGTACACCCGCTCCCTTGCGTTTTTTCGGCTTGGGAATCGGCGTGATGAACTCGGCACGCCTGCGATTTTCCAATATCTTTTGCGTCGGTTGTCCTGTTTCATCCAGCTCCCAATGGCGCCCTGGGTAGCCATAAGGCGAATTAAGAATCGGATGATCAAAAAATGGATTAGACATACGTGGCTCTTAATATTGATATTTATTCAGCTGTATCTCAGCGTTAGAGTTACGTAACCAGCTCGTCCATTGAGCGCACCGCTGTCTATCCAGACAACCTTCAACATCCTGTTTGACATTACCTCCGGTGAAAACCAAAGAATGCCTTGGAAACTGTATCGTCTTAAATGCGAGTTATATTTTCATGCGAGCCAAGCCCCTGAAATCCACTGATTGTTCTCGGGATGCAGGTGAATATTGCTCACAGTCTGCAATCTCTTATCTGCGGCTAATTCAGCCTGCTTGAACAAGGCCTGATTTTTTTCCCTGATGGGCGTGAGCGTTCCGGTCACGCCGTTTGTTTTTAACCACTCAGCAAATGCATCTGGATTGGTTTGCACGTCTCCGTTGGGCTTGACCCAGTACGCGGTGTATTCCTGCCGCATCCTGTTTCCCTGGTCGTTCTGCCACCTGAGGAGACTGGTTAACAGCGCTCCGCCCTTTAGTGAGTGATTTTCAATCACCGCACTCAGACCCATAAAGTCATAACTCTTTGCCTTTCTGAGCAGGTACTGCATCAAAAAGGAATCCAGATCCAGCATGTGGGTGTTTGGGCGGTTGACCACCAGGTCGCGATCCAGAGTGACTTCATAGCGGCTTCGCTCTACGCCCAGTTCATGTTGAACCGCTTCCGGGAGCCGAATATGAAAAAGCCGTCCCTCGTACGTTGTCTCCACAACCTCGATGCTGAGCATTCTGAACATGCCCACTACAAACGCAACGCCGTGTTGGTGGTCAATCCTTAAGCTGCTGCCGGTTTCGTTCGGGTCAAAGCCTGCAGCGTGCTCAAAAAGCTCCCGTTGCTTCTCAGTTGCCGCTTTTGCCCTTTCCAGCGCCTCGGAAATTCGCTCCTGAGTCCGAGTGACCCCCTCAACGGTAGCTTGCTCAAGAATCTGATTAACGTCTAGCAGATCCGCCAGCTCGCCAAGAATGTCGTCGCGAAGCTGCTCGTTGTATTCGGTACTCACCCCAGCCAGATCGTCTACTACCTGGTCGATGCGGGTGTACATGAGATCCATGACCTGCTCATCAGCGGTGTCTGGGGAATGAAGGTTGAAAACCACAACTCGCTTTTTTTGGCCATACCGGTACAAGCGACCAATGCGCTGAACCAAGCGCATCGGGTTCCAGGGTAGGTCAAAGTTCACCATTATGTGACACTTCCGCTGGAGGTTAATACCCTCGCCGCCTGCCTCTGTTGAGATAAGAAAATTAGCAGTATCCTCAAAACGGGCTATCGCATCGCGCCGCTGGGTATGGGGCATTGAGCCGTTGATCAGCTCTACACTGCCCTCACCAAACCGGGTCTCCAGCGCGTCACGGATATAGGCTTGGGTAGTCCGGTACTCGGTAAAAATTAGAACCTTCTCGTTTGGATTGCTGCCCAGGATTTCGGAAATCAGTTGATCGATAAAGCCTGTCAGCTTTCTGTCATCACCACGCAGCCCGTCTGCTTCAGCGATGAGTTCGTCAAGAAGCTCCAGCTCTCCCTCGAAAAACTCTTTAGCGTCCGTGTAAAGCTGCTCTTCCCACTCACCGAAAAAGCGCTGGTCCTGGCTTTCAATCTCATCGAATTTGATGCCCCCAAGCATCTCACCTTCAAGCCGTGCCTTTCGATTGATCAGGGCCTGATGAATGGCTACGACGCTCGAAGCCGCCAGCTTACGGTACACGGTCATTACGAAGCCAATGGCATTACCCTTGAAACCCAGAGCTGCACCGGCTGCATAGCCTTTCTTAAGGTAGTCTTGGAGCCTTTTATCAAACTCTTTCGCTTCTTTAGACACATGCACAGGTAACGACCGAGTGGTTTTGCCTTTGAAGAGAAAGTTGCCTTCTGCATCCGTAACGTCGGCCTTGTTGTTGCGAAAGACCATGTCTCCGATGATTTCAGGGTTTAGCGCCAGGGTGGTGATTTCTTCTTTGCGCTCTGGATGCAGCAGCTCAAGAAGTGCCTGAAACTTGTCTTGCATGCCTTGGTGGGGTGTAGCACTCAGTAGTATCAAGGCATCCGTGTTGCGACGAAGGTTTGCCGCGAGCTGGAACCGTTGAGATGCGTCCAGCTTCATTCCATACTGTCGCCGGCTCAGCCTGTGAGCTTCGTCGAAAATTACGATGTCCCACTTGCCAGCCTGCTGGACCTGTTCAAGGTTCTCAGGACTCTTAAGTCGGTCGATGGAGGCGATGACAAAATCAAACATCTTCCAGTGACGAGGTTCATTAATCATGAAGTCCTCACCGTAGATCTGGAATTCCCCCATTTTGAATTTGTAGTTGAGTTCTTCCTGCCACTGCTTGGTCAGTCCAGCAGGGGTGACCAGAAGCACTCGCCGCAGATGCCCTCTTTGCTTGAGGGCTGCCAGAAGCATGCCGGTCTCGATTGTTTTACCGAGACCAACATCATCGGCTATCAGCCAGTTCAGGTGACCGGATGCGAGAATATGGTGAACTAGATGAATCTGATGAGGTAGTGGATCAATCTCCAGGTGCGAAAGGGACCCGGTGTTTTCATTCCACATTTCCAGGGCATGTGCCAACGATTTAAATCTGAAACGCTCCGCGCTGTCCTCCGGTCCTGTGTCGCCAACAATGAATCGATGTCTCGCGCCTTTTATCTGCCGGAGGTTTTCGTATGGCAGCCAAACCTGGCGGCCCGGCTGTAGAAAGTCGACTAGTGCTTGGTCTCTACCACCGATCGTTCGTACTCGCTCTATAACGCCCTCACCTAAGGAAACTCTTACACGGGAGTGGGGCACATCCTGTACTTCCATTTGAGGTTTGAGTCCGCACCGGAGGTCATCTATAGATTCAACAGAAGTTTCGCCGGATTTGATCCATTTAACCGTAACCCTGACCTTCTCACCTCGCTCGACAGAGTCAGCGACTCTCCCGTAGATTTCTTCGCCTGAGAAAGAAAGCTTCTTAACCCAGCAATGTTTTATAGGCCGCAAACCTTTGGTCCTACTAGTCACTCATCCACCCTCAAACAAACCCTGAACAAGGTGATCTAAACGATCGTAAACAATCCGTGTCGGCCTGAATCTGAGCTCAACGCCTAGCGCACTGAGTTCATTTCTCATATCTGAATTTTCGTTCCCAAGCTCTGGATCATCCATCCCCCTTTCCGCCCCAACCGGCAACGAAAAAACGAACGCGAGGTGGTCCGACAGAGTCCGTTTGTTCAGACCAATTCGATACCGAAGATATTTATAGAAGGCATTGAAATGGAGCCGCAACCGGTTACTGGAATACCATTCTTCGTAGACCTCCTCGATGAAGGCTTCGACTTCGGATTCATCCGGGATGGATGTGAAGCATCCGATGAGCCTCAACGCATCAGCCCAGCTAAAATTCTTATAAACAGCCTGAGCCTGCATAAATGGCGAGTTAGATCTCATTCGGAAGGTAGTCCAGAGGTGCTCGTTGCTAAACCAGATTGAGCGAACTTGCCGTGCCAAAACAATCTGCTCCGGCACAGCGCCCCTTTCGATCTGATTTTCAATCGCAATACGAGCTGCACCCCACCCGCTTTCCACGAAGATTGATTCAAGTAGGGGAAGGTATTCCCGATCCCATCCCACTCGTTCAAGAACATCTACGGCAGCCTGTCGAGCTCTTTGCTCTCTGGGGATACCTACAAGCGTGAGGTCTTCATCTGCGTTTTCACGACTCGCTTCTTCATCGAAATCGTCGAGGTCTTCCCAGCCAAAATCCTCAGACTCAAATTCATCCAGTGGGTAGTCTTCTACTGCCTCAGCAATAGAATCAACTTCATCAAGATCATCGTCAAAATCGTCTTCAACATCGACGATGTCGAGAACGTTGCTTTCGTCATCTGGCAAATCAAGGCTATCTTCGGGGCTTTCCGACCCATCATCGCTTTCGAAGGAGAGGCCCAATTGAGCCTCGGAATGATCTGGCGTTTCCGTCTGTTTTGCAGCAAAGATCTCATCTGATGATGCCTCATCCGATGCCTCTGACCGGGGTTTAATTGCCTCGGGGACGGCTGAATCCGGCGTACCGGCTTCCAAATCAGCTCTACCAGTCTCATCGAGCTCGGCTTCGTCAGCCGCATGGGGGATATCAACGGGAACGGGATCATTTCTCTTCGCGCGCCCCCTTCTGATGATCGTAACTTGAGGTTCGGAATCATCAGGTGTTTCGGGCGTGTCTCGTTTCTCGGGCTGTCGCTTCAAGTGGAGTGTGCCCGATCTATCCCGATTCGGGGCCTTGTCCTCTACAGTCTCAGCGCGGACTTCCTCTAAAGGAGAAAACTCATCGTTTGACGATTCTTCAGCTAACTCTTCAATATAATCTGCGTCTGCATCGCTGAAGGCTTCCGGTGAGTAATCGTCTTGGGAAACGGGATTCGGGTTGGAGTTAGTTTTGGCGAGAGATCGTCGCAAGTAGACAACCGCTTTCTCCGGCTGGCGGTCAAGGAGATAAACCCGACCCAGTGCGCTGAGAAAAGACGTATTATCCGGGGAGTCGGAGATCGCTTCCTCAAGGAGTTCGATGGCCGCCTGACGTAACCCCTGGGTAACAAGCTGGTTGACTTGAGTCAGTAAGGATGTCGTCGTTTCGGTCGACTTTCGACCGATATCACTTTGTTTGTTGTTCCCTAACACCAAAACAACTCCCTCTACTGCTAGCGACTCTCTACTCGGCAGACAACTGAACATTGCCGATATTCCGGAGTAACCGATTATTGGTCACAGAATTTGATGCAAAAGCATAGCCTGCGACCTTGTTGTTGTAGCCTCAATACTGATTGATTCAGCGGACTTTTCCAAGCATTGAAAAGGCTTTCAGATCAGTTTAACGGGCTCACACCACTAGAATACAGCGGGGAGCGACATTCAATGTCGCAAGTCAATGCGCTCGCATGTGTTTCACCACCTAACCCTGAAGCATTTCGAATCAAAACTGATCCTCCTCGCAGACCAGGTATTCCAGCCGGTCACTCTCCACCGCCAGCACATGAGCACAGTAGACAAACTCCCGCCAGTGCAGGCTATCAACCGGATGCACGCAGCGGCCAACAATCTCTTGGCGGTCATTCAGCATGAACTCGACCACGTCGGTAGAACGATTCCGCTCCCAGGTCAGCTCTACAATTTTCTCAACAGCCAGTGCACTCACAACGTCCGAGGGCACTGCTGGACTTATGAAAACACACTGCCCGTCGCACTCCGACAGGAGGACGGTCTGGGAGCGCTGTAATTCGCCCTCTTTGAACCAAAACCGGAGCCCGATCGTGTTCCCGGAATCGACCACATCCACCTCAAGGGTCTGTTGACCGACTTGAATTTCTTGGTCTTGCCGAAGTCGTTCGAGATGTTGAGAAACGACAGAGCCTGGCGGTCGGTATTGCTTCGGGTCGTGCCTTTCATGAAACCGATCCAGTAGCGCCTTCATATCCATCTCGACCGTTACGATTTCATCCCCCACCAGCATTTCAGCATCGTATGCCAATCGCCAAACGCTCCTGGCAGTTTGGTAGGCAAAGGTTCTATGGAGCGTGGTCCAGGACTGTTGGTGCATCAACGTAGCCAGTTCAGCATGGGAATCTATCTGGACTTGGGTTCCACGACCATCCTGGTGATCGACCACGACTCGGGCAAGGATTTCTCCAGATGCCCTGGCTGTCGTCAGCCGGACTTTCGCCATATTCGATACCTGCCCGACCAGGTCGCTGACCTTCAGGTTAACGCTCAATGGCCAGCGACCGCACGCACCTACACCGAGCGCTGAGGCAATCAGTTGCTTCGCCTGATCGACGTTCGCCTGCACTTGCTCTTGAGTCTCCCTGATCTGCTGCTTGAGAAAACTCAGGTGTTCCAGATCCAATCTCGGATCTGCCGGATCAAAAGGACTTTCCAGGAAATCTCTTATCTGGGGCTCTATTCGGGTGCGATCGGCGATTTCGGATTCGGCAATCTCCTCCCTGTCTGAAGCGACGGTGTTTCCGATCTCATGGAGCGAGGCCATGTAACGATTGATGCTTTCCGAGAGTCGACGAATCTGAGCGCGCTCAATGCTCTCCTTCACATGAGGGAAACTGACCTGTATTAAGTCATCCTCTTCCGGATCACTGAAGCCTTCACGAGTGAGCCGCCGCTGTGCCAGTGAGCCAACACGGTCAACCCGGCCGTTCTTCTGCTCGATGCTCACTGGCGAGCCTGATACGCCGTAGTGGACAACGCTGTCACAGAACAGGTGCAGGTCTTCCCCTTCCTGAAACACGTTCGTGCTCACAAGTACCAATGGATACCCTGGCATACGAAACTTGCGGGCCTGGGCTGAGCGCTGTCCCGGCGCATTGGTCTCGCCGGTGGCACCGATGATCGGAGCGATCGGGTTAAGCTGATTGCTCAGGTAGCGGCGATATTCGTTGGCACCCAGGTCGAAAATGCCTGGAAGGTTGGCTTTCAATATTGCAGGCAGCTCATCCGCCAGCCCCTTTAGCTCGCGATAGGTGGAAAACCCGGGTACTTGAGACTGTCGAGCCAGCTCCGTGACGAAATCTTTAACCCAGCCAGTGAGGACGCTGCTACTGAGATCTCCCTCTCCCTGCCTCAGACGCGACACGTACAGATCAATCATGCCGTGGCCCGTGCGGAGCACCGTCGATATAAGTGCTGTGTGTATATCGACGGTCCTCAGAAGCGCCAGGATGTCCTCAGGGTTTGTGGAAACTGCCGTTTCAGTCAGCCGACGAAGCAGCTTTCCTAAACTTGGCTGGATTTGCCCCCTCAGCTCATCGCTGGCTTCTAGCTCAGAGAACAATGTTGGTATGCCGAGTTGCTCTCGAACGTCCTGAGGAGTAAGTGAAGCGCCATCATCCTCTGGTTTCTGATGACTGACGGAAGCTCGAAGGTGATCTCGAAGTGGCGCAAAGGCGCTGTGCCCGAGTTGATTGACCCAGGCATCGAGGAAAAACAGTTGCGACAGCCTGAATTTCCGGAGGTACTCCTGCGCCTGAACCTTTCCAAGATCAGCAAGGGACGTTTCGGTTGCAGCGGCCAAACATTGCTCGACAATTTGGCGTTGATCCGCACCGCTATAAAGGCAGATGAGCTGAGCCCAATTGATGTCCAATAGCGGGCTGGCAAGACGCTTGGGTAAGGAAAGACTCTGCTTCACCTGATCCGGCGTTAGCAGATCCCTCCAGTCCGCTTGTTTTTGAGGCTTTGGCGCATCGCCTCGGAAGAACCAGTTGAAGAGGTTGTCGTTCTTGGGTGGCTGCCGAAGTTCGGCCTCTCCAGTGCTGCCCTCCTTCGCGAGGCCTTCATCTATGCGCTCGTCCCTGAATCGGCTAATTTCACGGTATTCGCTGATCACGCCTTGCATAGAGCTCAGTGCTTTCGGGCGATCTTGCAGGCGGAAATTCAGGTAATTGATCAGCCAATCGTCATAGCATTCATCGAGTTTCTGCTTGAGTTCTTTGACGCTTTTCACCCGGCGCACAAACACCAATTGCTTGCGGTTCTCCTGGAACACCGCATTGGCCAACTGCTTTGCAACGGTGTCCATTTTAGGGTGTGGCAGTGACCGCCCGAGGTTTGCATTTACATAGCTGTCGACAATAGCGCCAACCACGTTCCGGTCCTGCGCATCGCGTCCTCTGTCATCGGGATCTTCACTATCGAACTCCACCCGGGGGGAGCGAGTGGTTTCACCATAGCTCTCGAAGGATGCGAGCATGCCCATCTGAAATGATGGCGAGCCATGCTTGTGACCAAGTGCATCGCCAACTTTCTTCTGAACCAGAGCGGTTACCAGCTTCTGCTCATCCGTCTCCAGTTCAATCGCGGCCTTTGGACCATCGCGCCACTCCGCACGGTACATATTACGGGTGTATTCCCGGTCACCTATCTTTAACCGGTTGAGTCGACGCACCATGAACCGGGCAATCTCTGCTTTGGCCGTTACAGACTGGGCGTTCCTCAGTAGGCCGTCCTTCCCTACCAGAGCGAGCTGGTTACGTAGCTGTTCCAGATTGCGATCGTAAGGCGTGGCAGAGAGCAGCAAGGCATTGCGTACGCGACGCTGAAAAGGTCTGTCCTCCGCGCTTTCGCCTTGATAGAACCCCAAGACCTGCGAAAGTACGCGGTTTCGGTCACTGCTATCCGCGTCATGCTTAAAGTTATGCGCTTCATCGATCACTACGAGGTCAAATGTGGGCAATAGGTAGTTCAAGGCTCTTGCGAACTCGTCTTTTACCCCTTGATGCGTTGGGGGTCCACCAGGTACCGCAAACGCGGGAACCAATCCTTGTAGCTTTTCACGTTGTTTCTTCCAGCTTTCGATCGCTCTCTGCCCATCATCTCCATCTGCTTTTTGAAGCCCAAAACTGAAACTCCCATTGCGAACGAAAAAGTCAGCATAGAAGCCCGAGGCTGCTGTGCGGATAAGGTCTTCCAGGCTATCGCATTTGGCCACAGGGGCAGCCGGCTTGCCCTCCGGAGTACGCACTCGGTAGCTAGCAGTACAGACATTCCTGTCGATAAAGCTGGCATGTTCCCGCAGCCATTTGTCCTGAACATTAGCACTCGGGCAGATATAGAGAACCCGCAGAGCCGGGTTGAAATACCGCATCAGCGCAACAACTCCGAGCGCTATGTAAGTTTTTCCCATTCCGACTTCATCCGCGAGATAACCTAACCCGATATTCTCGGTGTTGATCATGTTGTAGAGAGCAACCGCGCCACGGAGCTGGACCTCGCCGAGCGATTTGAGCTCATCCCTGCCACCACTGAAATCAAGAATATGGCGTGCAACGTCCAGATCGAGGATAGGATATTGACTCACGCCCCTGCCTCCGCTTCTTCAGTCCGGTACTGTTCGAGGAATTGAGTCTCAAACCACTCGAAGAACTGTTCTCGGTCGGCTTCTCGCTCACTGGAGAGCTTGATGAGCTTACTCTCACGTATCTGCTGAAGAAGGGATTCCACAAGCTCAAGCTGTTGTGAGACATAAGGCCTATCCGTAAATTCGTCCGATCGATAGACCTCCTTGGCACTGAGCAATAAAAGGTAAGCACTGACCGGATGCAGAGGCTGTTTATCCTCCGGAGCCGATTCGAATATGGCTGCGGCTCGCCCAACTAATGTTGGCAGGCTATCGACTCCGGTACCTGTGAGGTAGTAATCCTGCTTCTTCGGTGTGGATTGCTCATTGCTGAGGTCACGTCGCAACATGCGAAATGCGTGGAACAACTCGGCATATTCGGAGAAGAACTCATTCTCCAGAGGTGCCTCCTCGATCAGGCTGGTTTCCCCTCGCTCGCCCAGTTCAAAAAGCCGTTTAACCCGTGCGTCCGTCAGTAGCAGCTGACGGCGTTCCGGAGACATTCCGGCATAGATCGCCAGAATCTGTTGAGGAGACAGTGTCGCGAGCTCAGGTTGCGGTTTATGCGACCAGTGCGTTTGCTGAAGTAAAACACGGTGCGGGGCGATTAATTCATCGGAATCACAAACTCGTCCAGACACGAGGATCAATGAGCCATTGGCTAGCGCTTTCTCCAACGCTTCAGTGTTGCCTGTGTAATCGCTCAAAACGTTGCTGAGACACCAGCCGATCACTGCCGCATTGCCTGCCCCATCTGCGCCGATAAGATCAATTTCTATCGAGCTTTCAGAGTCCACTGCTCCGCTCAGCGTTTTAGTCAGCCAATCAAAGGTGAGGGAGATCTGAGGCATGACACCCTCGGCTTCCTGATGCTGCTCACCAGGTGCCGGGTCTAGGGATCTTTGGCTAACGTCCGGCAGATCGTCAGAGATGACTTCCAAAAGCGACTCGGTATCCGTAGCTACCAGAAACCCGGCTTCGACATTCTCATTGAGCGCTTTGTAAGTGAAATTTACTGACCCAACAAAGGTTAGAGCCCGATCAGCGCCAATAAAATTGAAAATCTTGGCGTGCAGCTCCCGGTGAGGCTCTTTCCCTACTCCCAATGGGTCTGATGTTGTTTTCACCCAATCAGACCAGGAGACGTTCTCCAAACTATCAATGTGAGCTAAATAATCGAGGTTACAGAGCGCTTCTTGCTTGTCATCGCGCGGCAACAATAGGCGCACATCACCGACGCCCAGATCCTGAAATGCCTCATGCAAATTATTCCTGGAGTTGTCGGCGAAGAATGGCGAGATAATTTCCAGTTCAACGGGCTTTTTAAGCTGGCTGATCTCTGCCGATAGAAAATCCAGAAACCGCGTTGTACTGGATAATCCGAAGTAGTGGACTGGTGGTGCTTCGGGATCCGCTACGCAGTTAGCCAAAAATCTCTGAATTTCAGAAACAGCACCATTGCCCGACTGGACTATCTGCTTACCTTGCAGGTATTCAAGATCCCGTTTCAGTACCCGCAGAAACTCCCCGTCACCACCGCGCTGGCCAATCGCCTCCCAGTGCTGGCATTCAACGTTATCCCACCAACCCGCCTTAGTGAGGTTATTGGAGCCGGCGGATATCAGTAAGGAGTCACTTTCCCCAACGCCGTTACCGACAAGCAGAAACGATAGCTTCGGGTGGAAAGCACGATTTCCTTCAGAAACGCCGTGACAGCCGTATTCCATTCCAGGTGAGCTTTCACCCTGAATTCGGAAAATGTTCTGATCGTAGAAGACATCAATCGGCAGTTCGGCTTCCCTGAGGGATTCTCGCACCTGGAACTGTTTCACCCGCTCATCGATCGAGAACGAGCTGTTTTCTGGTAATAGAAGAGGAACAACTTCCAGCTCAAAAAATGCGGGATCGAAGGTGTAGGTGGTAAAGACAGCGGCTTTTACTGGGCGCCCTCCCAGCCGTTCTTCCAGGTATTGGGATATCTGCGCATTATCCATTACGTCCCTCCAGGTTCGCCTTGGCAATGCGAAAATAGGAGCCCAGAAAGTAATCGTAGTCCCAGTCACCCAGGAGAGCCTTTTGGGGCCGGAGAACAGCCGTCTCTGACTTTACTTTGACGTTGAGGATGTCGCCGCCGTCAAAGGTCACCCATGGGGCACCTCCCCTAGCTTTCATCACGTCCGCGTTTAACTTGATGACGGCTCTCACCGTTCCCCAATGGTTGTCGGCTTTCAGGTTGTCATTGATTTCGCACAGCGCGTTCCTGCGTGTCATCCCTTGGGGCAATGTCTCTGGCAGGTGCTCATAGTCATAAGCTTGGCTTTCAAGCTGTTCCACGATTGAGGAAACCGGTCGATGATCCTGTCTGAGCAGGTAATAAAACACGTTGTTTGCAGCGACTAGTACACGCTCCACACGCTGAATTTCGTCGAGATACCGCTGCAATTCAGGCGACGCAACGCTCTGAATTTCATTCAAGTTCTGGGGAAAATCATTGGTCAGCTTGCCTGCCCTCACAAGTTTCTCCGTCGCGGAGAAAAGATCCTCTTGAACCGAGGCATTCTGATTCTGATGACCGCGAAGCAGTATATGAGTGAGCTTTTGTCGGACAACCTCCTTACGAATTGCCTGCCAAAATTGAGGTGCCAAGCGTTCACATTCATCTCTGGAAAGCTGACCGTCGACTCTGAACAGCTGGATGAATTCATTGGAGTTCAGATCCCTCGCGATTGTTTCAGCAAGCTGTATTCCTTCAGCTGTCGGCTTTCGATCGCTCCCTTCTGCGAGTCCGGAATCTTTCAGGGCGGAACTGTACAGGCCCCACAATCCATAGCTTGCCTGATTGCTCAGAATCTGCGTCCTCAAGCTTATAGCTAACGACTCCGCCGGAGCAGTCATATTTTTGTGGACGCGGGTGATACCCATGATTTCTTTGCTGCCAGACTGATAGCGGAGGTAGGCGGCAAGTTGCTCGTAGCGGAGGAACGTCTCCCTGATTAGCCGCTCGCGGCTGTCTTTGTCGGCATTCCCATGGATCTGGTGTGCCCAGTAGAAACCGAGCAGCGCGACGGTGAAGTTCTCGACGGAACTGGTGATGGTCGTAAGATTACCAACCACTTTTCGGCCGAAATGGGTCCATACCAGCTCGAAGCCCAGTGGGTCACGTGAACCTTTGGGTTTGGCTCGATCATCAAGGAGTGAAAGAAAAGGCATATCGTTTCCGATTCATCGGTTTATTATTCTGGAACCCCGGTTTCCATCAGAGGGTTGCGACTACTTTTTTCTCCACGTCAAAGGGCACGACTCCCTCTTCGAACGTTTTCTGCAAACCATACGCCATCTGCTCAAGCGGGGCCTTTTCGCTGTACCCAAACCTTTGTATTTCTTCCATATAGCGCTGTATAAAGTTTCGCGTGCCGAGCGTTCGCCATTGGATCACGTGCACAAGTTCGTGAAAGTGGATGCCGACATCTCCGGCTGCATCTGGCACAAGGTAGTAGGTATCTTTGTAGGTGATACCACCGAGCTGGTCCTCGTTATCCATAAAGTCACCCAACCCTGCTTCTCGGAGCTCCGGCATCTTGGGCATGGGAAGAACCTTCACGATCACGAAATAGGATGACTGGAGTAGCTCTGGGCGAAAATAGTCTTTAAATCGGTTCTGCAAAACTGAACAGGGGCGGCGGTCGTTTTTGTGGGCCTCGTTGACCTCATCAATCCAAGATTCCACCAGCGCAATCATTTCCTCTCCCAAAATCCAGAACCATCCATCTGATGTTGAGCCAGATCCCTGACACCAATAGTTAGCCTGCGAATTTAACCAATCTTCAATACTGCTATATTTATTGTGGATTTCCAAGGAGTCCCCGTCAGTACTCTTTGTGATCCCTTTACGCGAAGCAAGGATTGGTGGGAACTTGTCAGTCTTGCGGTTCAATATGCCCTTTCATCAGCATAGAATCGGCAGGTTCACGAGCCTGCTGAAGGTCGAGGGTTCACATAGGAAACCGAAAAAGCTGACGCTGAATGTCTTCGCGTGCAACTCGCATCCTAAGCTACCAAGTTTCTGGTAGGAGACTGGCAGATGGCCGAAAGCTGTCTATCCCCCGTGCAACCGGCCACGAGAACCTTATTTACTACATCAAATCGTCAGAGTAAGCACAACAGTCGCTCGACATCATCGGCCGGCTCGAACATGGGGGTCGGACGTGGAAATCCCGCATAGTTGAAGCCCCTGAACCGGCACTGTTGGCGGAAAAAAATTGCCGCGGTTTCACAGTAGTGTACTCCCAGTGAACCTGGAGTGTACCCAACGGGCAGATGGGCTGGCAGACATATCTCGGATGACTGCCCTCAAGTACACTGGGAGTGCATTTGGAGTACAGTCGCCAGAACCGGACTCTCTCCGTAGCCGGGGCGCCCCGATCGGTAGCGGCCCTTCAATTGCTGTTATTGCAGTTATTCTGTGTTTAGCCAAGTAGACAAGGCCATTCTGGGTTCTGATAATGGAGGCTCAATCCGGGCGATAAGTGCTCGGCGAGGTAGCTGGCCTCGTTAAATTCAAACAGCGTTCGTCTCACCAGTCGAATCTCGACTGGTATCCCTCAGGGCAAAGCCCGATCTAAACTGCTCGCAGCAAGCAACGCAGCGGACTTCAAGTTCGCTAACCCAACCGCCCTTTGGGGCCGCCTCATCTCTACAAGCGAACACCGAACGTTAGAGAGATGCACTGACCTGGAGCTGGGAACCCAGCATTTCCAATGCCTCCAAGCCGGTCCTCGGACTAGAACTGGTCGAAAACCCTGACTAAAACCAGATTCGAGCGGAATCATTCCCCCGGTGCGTCACCACTGGCATGCTCGATTCGATCTGTTCGCCCCTCAGCCTGATCCACATATCAGGCGCCCCTCTTTTGCATCGTCTCGCTGACCGCGTGACAACTCCGCTACCCCAACGAACAGCATTTGCTGATTCGTTGCCCACGGTTCGCAATGGACAAACACTGTGCCTGCAGCGGCACGAAAGACACTCCCATCGATCAGAGGAGGTTTCCTCATGGTTAGGTATCTGACTGCGGCGACGGGGTGGAGTGTCAGCGAGGGAACCAGGCTCTGCCCCAAAAGCCGCAGGGTTTGCCTCGCACCAGCTGCGTTTAATCTCAAACCATCAAAAGTAGGTAATTTTGCAATGAAACGGAAACGGAAAACACCGCGCAGCCAGAAGCGCAATTTTGGCTACGGCAAGCAATTGTTGTATGCCTTTGTGAAGGCATTGTGTGCCTTCTTCGGGCCGGACCAGCATTACGGGACGCGCCGAACTCACGGAGTTCGGATCAGAATCTTCGTCGAATTCTGCCGGCGACATGGTATCCGGGATGCTCGGTATATCGATCTGCAGCTCGTGGAGGCTTATGGCAGCTACCTGCGTCACCGCCTGCATGATGCCTACGATTGGGCAGATGGTAAGCGTGACAAGCCGATTTCGGTATCGTACGCACACAATCTCATCTCGACGGTCAACACCTGCCTGTACGCGATGCGTCGAGATGAGAAGTTGCACCTGTCCGCTCGGAAAGCGCTGGGCGTGGCCAGATCCAATGTACGAAAAACCCAGATTCAGGCTGACATCGCGGATACAAAGACCGCCACGGATCGCATGATCGCGTCTGGCAATGAGCGTGGAGCAGCAGTGGTCCTGCTAACACGCGCCTGGGGAATGCGATCGGAAGAGGCTTACCTGCAGGACTTGGACCGCATGATGCGTGAGGTAACCGCAACAGGGTCCGCCGCTATCCTGGAGGGAACGAAAGGCGGTAGGAAGTGCCGGAGCCGGACTATCCAGGCAGGTGAGTTTCAGCGTGAAGCACTTGAATTCGCTCTCTCCGTTCGGCCTGCAGGTTCCAAGTGCCTGCTGTCGGAAACGGACAGTGCAATCAGCTTTTACCGTCGGGAGCTCGGGCGCTGCAGGAGAATCCTGAAAAAATGCGGGATTCCGTCCTTCCGTGAATTGCGCAGCGGATTCGCGCAGGACGTGTATGAGGAAATCGTGCGCGGGCCCAGCCCACTCCGGGGCCCTATCGGCGATCGGGTGCTGGATCGGATCGCCCGTGAAACGGTCGCTCGCTTGCTGGGGCATGGTCGTCCCCAAGTGGCTTCCTCTTACATCGGGGGCTACTAATGAATATCCGGGATATTACAAAGCGTATTAAGTGGCATGAAGAGGCCTCTGATTCGACTAAAAGTCGCACAGTAAATCGCATTCAAACGATGGCAAATGCTATTGAGGCCCAGTTTCCGGAGGTTCGATACTGCAATCAAATCAGGTTGAAACACGTGGCATACCTGAAGGAGGCCTGGTTCGACAACGAGGGTTATGCAACGACAACAATGGATGATTACACCCGAGCCATGCGACTCATGATCAAAGCACTGGATAAAGATCGCCATTGGTTGGGTCACCTGGGTCTGATCCAGGACCGGACACGTGGGGGAAGGCGAGTGATTTCACGGGTTACAAAAACTAAATCACGAAATCGTCGATGAACGATCGTCCGACCGTGCGGGTACGGCCACCACTGCTACTTCCCGCTCTAGGAGTTCTGTGGTCGCCACCTGTGGGTCAGTTACCTGCGCACCGGCAACCCCAGTGGTAGGGGCCACAGCTGGGCCGTCCTGGCGCTGCTGGTGCGGTTCATTCGGCGGTACTGGTCGGATACCCGCATCGTGTTCCGTGGCGACAGTGGTTTTTATCGCAACCAGATCCTGAGTTGGTGTGACCGGAACAACGTCGATTACATTGTGGGCATCAGCAAGAACAGCCGCCTGCTCAAGGAAGTGGACGTGCCCATGGTGCAGGTACGCACGACACAGTGGCAGGTGAAAGAAAAGGTGGCGGGAACCTTCCGCTTCCGATACCAGGTCCGCTCCTGGAAATACCCCCGCTGGGCGTTGGCTCGCCTGGAAGAAGGCGAGCTGGGTTCCAATCCCGGGTTTATCATCAGCTCCCGTTACGATAACGGCTTCAGGCTTTACTACGAGCAATACCCTGCCCGGGATGATATGGAAAACCGGATCAAGGATCAGCAACCGAGCCTGTTTGCCGACCGTACCTCCAGCGCACACTGGTGGAGCAACCGGTGGCGATTGATCCTGCCGGGCTTCGCCTACACCTTGTTCGAACGACTACGCGCCCACCTGGCAAAGCGCTTCGCCATTGGGCGAGCCCACATAATCGGGTCCTGGAATCCCCGCGATCGGCGTAATGGCAACTGGAGACGGGCTCGACCAGATGATGGCTTATCTCAACTCGCGTACCGTGTGATTCGCGACAGGCTTGGGCATTTACCAGCAGGAATCAGCCTCTTCTGACCATAACTGCCGAATTTTCAAGTTAAAATGAATTTAAATTCTCGGGTAGCCTCAAATGGCTTCCCCGCTTAACACTAAAAAATGTGCTACATGTCACGTTTTAGGGCCAAGTTTCGGTCTTGCACCTATCGCGAGATGTGCGACTCTGTTGACGATATCATCAAACAACGGAGATTTATCATGACCTTAAGCACAGAAACCCTGACCGCTCTTTCCGCTCTCGGTTCGCGGATTCTTCCGCTCGCTGAATCGCAAATGACTGACCCTAGGATGGTCGCTATCTATAACGATTTGTCGATAGTAGAGCGGGTTACACTGAGTCTTATTGTGAAGACCGAGCGCCAAGGCGAAGAGCTGCACTTGGAACCGAAGCAGGTCACTGCATTGACACTCCTGCAAGAGCGCTTGTATGACAAACATCAAACCGATCCTTTTGTAGTTACAGAACTCAGGGCCTTAGCAGAATGTACCGGTATTCATCGGTCGCCCGTCGCCAACGACGCTGCGCATTATGGAGCTGACGAATCAGCAAATACTGCAGCTAATGAGCCTCATACAGAGTCAGATGACGAAGGATGGAACAATCCCAACCCTTGGTTTCGAGTCGGCAACTAAGTTTCAGGTAACCCGCCATTCTTTATATCGCCGACTGCAGCTAGCCCCCGACTTGGTCGGGGGTTACTGGACAGGTTAGAGGCGTAAAGCCCTGCCGGCTTTGCGTTTTTGGTAAGTTAACAATATCCACGTATAGCCGGGTTGATGACCAGATGCCGATACCGAGCGTACGGTTCCGGCAGATGTGGAATGCAGATCCATGCGGAGCGGGAGGAAAGATCCGATGAGTCATCTGCCCACACAGAAAAACACCGCCGACGAACTATTGCCCCAAAACTCGAAGCCGGCTATACAATACAAGGTTTGATTTACAGGAAGTCAGGGCACTTTTAGTTGTTGAATAATATTTCGCGGAAAGCTCCTGATTCCGTAGGAAGCGAGTGACGTGGTTAAGATCTGTTGTTTTTATTTATCAGACCTGCGAAAGACCTTAGACGCGACGCCTTGTACTCTGCCAGACCCTCCGACCTGAAAGCAGTCGACCTTATATGCTCTTGTGCGTTTATCAGAGAAATATTCTTGGCGCACTACTTCCTGGAATATTTCGGTTTGGATAAATTCCGAACACTGCTCGGGAACGCCGCGACTAAGGAGTTCTATGGGTAACGAAAACTGGACTTGAGTTCCCATCACAATGTCCAAATTACCATCACCATTCCCGTCAGGCCCATACATTACCGTTTTAATAACTTCGTGTTGCTTGTTCGAGAATCTCAAGTAGGGCTCGATAATTGCGCCATCATAGTAAACCTGGATGTGGTTCGCCCTGCCAAAGTCAGCCGAGCCGATACAGCCAGGCACAATACTTGGACAGTTTTCGTATTCCCAGTACTCACTGCAATTAATTACAACGTGGTGGGCTCCGTATTCGAGGCCATAGCCCGTGGCAATGCCTTCAACAAGCTCACTGCGGAGTGCTGACAAACATTCGGTTCTGCTTGAAATGTCCAGGCCTGACCCGACTGAGGTGATCATATCTCCGTTTTCATCAGGAATCGGAAGACCAATAGCCGTCGAATAAGTCGCCTTAATTGCAAAACTTGATGCGGCTGCGGGACTAGAAACTAGCAGGAAAATGCATGTAAGTAGCCGCCGGTCCACTAGAGGCAGAGTCCAAGTATTGGGTCAAGTACAGGCCAACAGCCAACAAGCGGCTCACGAAGTTCCAATTTGTCAGTTAACCAATAATTCACCGTAAACATGCCAGCAACCACGATTGCTGCGTATCCGAAAAGTTGTTTCAAACCACGACTTCCTGTGATAGCTGAAAATTTGCAGACCGATCAGCGAAGAGGAATAATCTTTTCTGATCCTCGCCCACAGCGCTAACCTAGTCGTTTTAGAAGAGCTTGTCACTTTTTTGCGTAAAACGCTGAAGGTTGCCACCCATTCCATGTGAGGCCTGCCACCCGGACGGGAAAAGGCTGCCACCCATCGGAGCGTAAAGACGCTGCGTTTCTCTCGCTACCCCGGAGTTGCAGTGTCCATCAATTTCCCCGCCGTTTTCGCATGGATTTCCCCGGAGATTGATCTTGTAGACGTTATGAACCAGGCGGTCCAGAATGGCACCCGCCAGGGTGGCGTCACCGATGACTTCGTAAAACTTATCAATGGGTATCTGGCTAGTGGGGTCGGTGAAGCGACTAGCGTGGCGGTCTTCCAGAATCCCTAGCAAGTCCCGGCGGTTCTCTGCGCTCAGCTTTACCAGGCCCCAGTCACTTAAGATCCGAAATCGCCAACAAACGTCGATTGCCGCATAGCCGCCGATTGCAACCTATTGAAGCGCCTCGACCCTTAGCTCTTCAAAGTAACTTTACGATTACCATCGATAACTGTAGTGTTAACTTCCAGTATAACGTAATCAGGAGTCTACTGTACCGAAGGGGGCGCTCACCAGTGCGGACATTGCATACCTATGAACTGAAAAAAATCAAAATGGGGTTCCAGTGGTTTTGCGGTATAATTTTTTACGTGTACAGCTCATTTGCGCTGGGCTCAAGCTGTGAAATGGTGGATACCAAAATTGCTAAGCTGGCACACTCAAATATTTCAGACAATGAACTGGGGCGTAATGTTAAGGAAATTCTATTTGAAGAGGAGAAAACTATTCCGAAGTCTCTACTCTCTGAAGTAAAGAGTAGGGCCAAAAGGAAAGCCGGTGGAGATAGCGAACATCAGCAAGCACTTTTGGCAGAACCATTCATGTTTGCACTTATGATTTGCCGAGAAAATCGCCAAATATCCTATCAAGAAGCGTTCAAGCAAGCCTGGAATTTATTGAAGAAACACGATGAAAACCAAGATTAAAAGTTTCTCTATAGGTCTTGTTGTGCTGGCGGCTATCGGAGTTTGGGCCTACGTAAATGCAGATCGATGCGAAAGAAATGCCTCAGCTCATGCCGGATCAAATGTCTGCCACAACCCAATCGTAGAAATCATGGGCTATCTTCTATTATAATACCGCCCAATCAATTATTTCATACTAAAAGCAATAAATTATGCGAACTTAAATACAGCCTTAACTAGTTCGCTACATTTAATTAAGAATAACCCACTGGCCGTTCACTAGATATCTTCTAAAACTTTATCTCTCGCTCTATCATACTCATCGTCTGTTATCAAATCTTTAGATCGTAATCTATCAAGCTCCTTCAATCTTTCCTCTACGGAACTTTTCTCTGAAGATTCTACACTCTTAATATTTATCGTTCCACCGTCTCGCAGAGAGGCCTTCTCATGAAGTCGGAAGGCATCTCTTTCCAATCGATACTCACCTCGTTCAATACTAACCACATCAACTCGGCTACCGACTTCGCCAAAATTCTGAAGCGCTGCTTCATAAATTCTTTCATCCATCGACGGACCTCGAATTATAAGCGTTCCCTCTCCTGATACCTCTGGATAATAGCCCCGTATCGTTTCTCCATTTCTTGTCATGCCCTCCGCTGGAAAAACCCTAATAACAGAAGTCCAATAATCTAAAGCCCAATTCCTCGTCAACATATACCCTCTAATAGGACCATTTATATCAACGATTGGTGATCCCTTGCTTCCTTCAAGCATGGCGTCATAAGCCGCTTGAAAAATTGCTTTCTCATCAGTGGTAGCAAAAACGAATTTATCACTCGATTGGAGCGGACTTTTGTGGGTCGTGCATCCTGAAGCGGCGATAACAAAAAGGATTAAATAAAAAATTCTCATTATTACTCTTCTGCTCTGTTTGTAATTTTGGTGGTTTAAGTGAATAGCGCAAAGAACCGTTTAATAATGCCATTAACAACGCCTTCCATGCAAGTAACGCAAGAATAGCAGAAGCTCTAATTCGAGCCTAGCTCGGATTACTCAGAGGGGATGAAAGAAAGCGGCTGAAACACCTTGTTCAAAGGCTGCAGAGCCACCTGAGGAAGACACCGTTCGAGCGCATGAGCGCCAGCTCACTGAGAATCAAGCTGATCAAAGTGGGTGCGGTGATCATCCGCAATACCCTTCGAGTTCGGGTGTTGATGAGGTATGCCCACCCTTACAAAGATGAACTCTCAGATCTGGTGGGCCGACTGATTCCGAAATAGAACCCTGGGCTCCCCCGGCCCAACGCAATGGGGGGGAAGGGGGAGTGTATCCGGAGGGCATCACTGATTAAATATTAAGCGGCTAGAACCTGAGCTGAACCGGTATGGCGAAACGTCGACCAGTCTGCGAGACTTGTTGGCAGCTTACGAGAAATCAGAGTAAGTACGGTGGGGGCGGCAGCTTCATTTCGGCTTTCCTTAATTCCGTAACCGCTGGTTACGACAATGTCATTTTTAGACGTGAAATGGAGAGATATTTAAAAAATGGTCCACAAGAATCACATTATTAGCTCGACTCTTTCATTGATAAAATCTGATCTAATCAATGCTGACATGAAGCCCGCATATATAAACTTTCTCAGAAGACTCCTCTCTAGCAGCAGAGCCATAGACGATGATGAAATTCAATATATCAATCAAGAATTAATTAAGCACGCCGTTAAAGTTAAAAACTTCACTGAAGGCGATGCCCTAAGTTATCTAGCTCGTCACGCTAAAGAAAATCGTCGTAATCCTGATGAATCGAAACCAAAAAAAGAGAAATCTTCCTCACCAAAAAACAAAGATAATATATCAATTGACTATCGAAAAGAGATGCTCCTTTTAAAAGAGTCCGTTGCCGAGTTAAGGACGGAATTAAGACAAGCTATCGATTCCAGAGAAAAATGGAGGAAGAGAGCGGAACTGGCAGAGAGCAAGATGAAAGACAATGAGGGAGCCAACGATTTGAAATTCCGAAAGGTTAAAGCTAAATTTTCAAGAATGTACCACCCCGACCGCGTCGCGGGATCTAGCTTTGAAAAGATAATGAAGCAAGAGGTATTTAAGGAATTTTGGCCAATTATTGAAGATGTTGAAAAAGAGGGATAATTTTCCTATGACAGCTATTAAGATCGTCACTGCCATTTTCCGCAAGGCCATAATCCAAATTGAGTGACTGCCCACGGCTGGGTATCATTCTCAAGGGATAGGATCTTGGAGACGCAATTGCAGCAAGCATAACTCAAAGCCAGGGCCGCCGATTTCGTAAAAGAGATCAATGCCGAAACCGATCTCGGAGCCCTCACTCCGAATTGACCCAGCCCTCCCCATCGAGACCGCATTCAACGACGGATCACCAACCACCACACGAACGTCTCTCTAACTTTGCCATGCTGCCCGATAGAGCGGTGCCGGCGGATACCGGAAGAACCATGATGCAATGACAAAAGCATTGCTGTGCCGCGGGTTCGAAACGAAAAGAACCCGCCACACAGCAATGTTTGGAACAGTAAGGGTTTTCAGACCGCTACTTTTCAAGGCCCTCCTCATAGGCTTGCAGGTCAGCTTCGCGCCAACGAGCGGTTTTAGGTGAAAGTTTGAGCGGTTTCGGAAAACGCCCTTCGCGAATCCAACGCCAAATGGACTTAGGAGCAACCCCGTAACGTTCGCTGACCTCTTTGATGCTGTAAAACATTTCATGTACCTCGTTGCGATTAACTGGTACCCAATAAGTTAATCGGTAACAAGGGCTGGTTGGCGCGTGTAATTGCCAGAAAACTGCAGAAACTCCGAATTTCTGATCAAAAATCCTTGCGCTGGCGTTTCCGTGGCAACTTTCCTGTGTATGCATACCTGGCGTAGGCGTTGAGCAGTTGCAAGCGACGATCCAAGATCTGCTCGCTCAGATAAGCTGCGCGGGTCTCATCGCTGTCCAGGTGCGCCAAACTGAGCTCGGAGACCACATCATCAAAATCTGTCCTAGCTGCAGCGAAATTTTTGAAGCAGCTTCTCATCCCATGGGCGCACGCGATCTTGTTATACCGAGGGTCCATAAATCCTTTGCCGTCAGACTTCAGAGACTCTTGATGAATTGCCTTCACCGTGTTGTTCAACGCGTTCTCGCTAATCTGCTCTTTTCCTTTATAACCCGGAAATACGTAACGGCCCGACTGAGGCATGCTCCGTAGGATTTCTATTGCCCGTGGCACCAAAGGCACCACGTGGAGCTCATTCGGGTTCCTGTTCTTCATTTTCGAGCCTGGAATCGTCCAAGTTCCCTCGTCGAGATTGATTTCCGGCCATTCAGCAAACTGAACCTCTGTCGGTCTGGCGATAGTCAGTATTTGAAACTCCAATGCGCGGGCGGGCGTCGTGTCTCGCTCCAGCAGGAATTTCATAAACTCGGGCAAGTCATGATGCCGCATCGCAGGCTTGTGCCTCGTGTGGTGGATACGCTTTGCCGGCGCTAGCCAGCCATCAAGGCTTCTATCCCAATCTGCCGGGTTCTTCCCGAATACGAGTTTCCGAGACTCCGCCAGATTCCATATTTGGGCAATGGTTTGGCGGACTCTTGTTGCGGTTGGAGTTTGAGTAGTCCAGATAGGGCTAAGCACGCGCACGACATCCTCAACAGTCAGGTCGCCAATTTGGACATCACCGATCTCCAACACGCATCGATCAATAGCGTTCCTTAATCTGTTTCGCTGCCGCTGCGGGTTCTTGCCGCGAAAAGTCACCTCTTTAATCTTGTAATATTCCTCCGCGAGCTCTCCGAAGGTGACTTGTTTCCGCTGACGCTCACGGTCTCTGGCCTTTCGCTCTTGATTCTGTTCAACAGGATCTACGCCATTACGGATTTCCTCCTTTCTCTGGCGGGCCTGCTCTCGCGCCTCCCCTAGGCTCACATCGGGATAGCCTCCCAGGCCAATCTCGCGACGACGTAGGCCCACCGTCGTGACCAGAAGCCAAGAGCGAGAGCCGATTTCCTGTCCAGCCGCTGGCGGGCGACATTGCAATACCAGACCGTCTACCCCACCCACCCTGTGATAAGCAACACAAGGCTCTCCGGCTTTTCGCATTTTACTGTCCTTTTTCACCACCCCATGGCGGAGGTTGCGAACTTGAGCGGGGCTCATTTCGGGCACTTTTTTTGGCATCGTCTAGCTCCACTTTTCAATCTACCCACCATCCTACCCCCCAAAACACCTGTCGTTAGATGGGCATACCTGTTACTCAACGATACCATTAAAATCAAAGCGCACAATTAATTTAATTTAAAAACAGTTGGTTAGTTACCAGATGGGACATTCTGAGACTAACTGGGACATTAGTGTGGAACCTGCCGGGGGTACCATCATTTTGTCCCCCCCTCGAACACGGCGTCGCCCAGCCCTTGGCCCAAGACATCCAGAAATTGGTTCCATCACTTCAGTCGCGAATCGAGGGGTTTCCCACCTGCTTACCGCCAGCGATACAGATCCTTTAAGTCTCTGATTTCCTGAAAGTCACTGCATTCACCCCGGCGCCGCAAGTCACTGAATGCTGGGCAACGGACAGTTTATCTGATTCTCCCCCCGCCAGATGGGCTCAACCCCATCTGTTTGAAATCATCCTCTGCCATCACCATGGAAGTAAGAAAGGTGCATGGAAGTGTCTGCGCCCGGCACCAGCCAATCTGGCCTAGGGGAGCATTGTCATGAAAAACGTTTTTGTCGTAGGGCTGGAACCCTTCAATCAGAAGTTGCTCGAGGAACTCAATTCGGATCAGAAACGTTATCGCTTTCTCGAGCTGTTCGACTCTTCGGAAGTGGTCTACCCGGAAGACTTCCGCTTTCCACCACTCAACGATCTGCGGCGCCGAGCCCGGGAAATATTCGATGAATTCGATGGTTCAGTGGATGGCATACTCGGCTACTGGGATTTTCCCACCAGCGCGCTGGTGCCTCTGCTGCAGAAGGACCACAACCTGCCTGGTCCCAGCATCGAATCGGTTGCCCGCTGTGAGCACAAGTTCTACAGCCGGCTTGAGCAGAAAAAAGTGGTGCCGGAGATGGTGCCGGAATTTCAGCCCATCGATCCATTCTCCGATAATCCATTGGCCGATGTCAGAATCGAATACCCCTTCTGGCTCAAGCCGGTGAAATCCCACTCATCCTTTCTGGGCTTCTACATCGACGGGCCCGAACCGCTCCAACAGGCTATCGAGACCATCCGTGAACACATCGATAAACTCGCCGAGCCATTTAACGAGTTCATGGCGGAAGCCGACCTGCCTGACTATGTTGCGGCCGTGGATGGCTACCACTGCATTGCCGAGGAAATCGTCTCCGCGAAACACCAGTGTACGCTGGAAGGCTACTGCTGGGACGGCCAGGTAAACATCTTTGGAATCATCGATTCCCTGCGCACCGGTAAACACGGCTCTTCCTTCAGTCGTTACCAATACCCTTCCCGGTTGCCCCGGGAGATTCAGGCCCGGACGATCGAGGCGGCGCGTAAGGTCATGCGGCACATGGAATACGATGGCGGTGCTTTCAACATCGAGTTTTTCTGGGATCCGGATGAAGACACCCTCTCTCTGCTGGAAATCAATTGCCGCATCTCCAAATCCCACTCACCCCTTTTCCTGCTGGTGGACGGCGCGACCAACCAGAAAGTCCCACTCGATCTTGCCCTGGGGCAGAAGCCGGATTTCCCTCATGGTGAGGGCCAGCACAAGTACGCCGCCAAGTTCATGATCCGCTATTTCGAGGATGGCATTCTGGAGCGGGTCCCCGACGACCGTGACATGGAGCGTCTTGAAGAGACCTATCCCGACGCCATGGTGAAGCTAGAGGCGAAACAGGGCATGCGCCTGAGTGACATTCCCTTCCAGGATTCCTACAGTTACGAAGTGGCGGTGGTGTTTCTGGGTGGCGACAGTCCCGAAGAGCTGGAAGAGAAGTTCGAAAAGGTTCAGGAAATCCTGAACTTCAAAATCAAGTCCCTGGAGAGCGAGCAGTCATGAACATTGTCGAGCAATTTCCGGTGGAGATCATGGAAGAGGCCAATGTCTGGATTCCGATGCCGGACGGAACCCGACTGGCCGCACGTATCTGGCGCCCAAAAAACGGAAAACCCGTCCCCGCCATCCTGGAATACATCCCATACCGCAAGCGATTCGGCTCCGCTCCCCGGGATGAGATGATGCATCCCTATGTTGCCGGCCATGGCTACGCCTGTGTCCGGGTGGATATTCGAGGCAGCGGTGAATCCGAGGGTCTGCTGGAGGACGAATACCTCCAGCAGGAACTGGACGACGGTTGTGAAATCCTGCGCTGGCTGGCTGAACAACCCTGGTGTACCGGCGATGTGGGCATGATCGGGATCTCCTGGGGCGGTTTCAATGGCCTCCAGATTGCCGCCATGCAGCCACCGGAATTAAAGGCTGTTGTCGCTGTCTGTGCCACCGATGACCGCTACGCCGACGATGTCCACCACATGGGTGGGTGTCTTCTGGGTGACAACATCTCCTGGGCCTCGGTGATGTTTGCCTACAACTCGATTCCGCCGGATCCGGAACTGGTGGGCGAGAAATGGCGTGATATGTGGTTTGAGCGGCTTGAAGGAAATGGCCCCTGGCTTGAAACCTGGTTGCGGCACCAGAGCCGGGACGATTACTGGCGTCATGGATCGGTGAATGAGGATTACAGCGCCATCAAGTGTCCGGTTTACGCCGTGAGTGGCTGGGCTGATGGCTACTCCAACGCGGTCTTCCGCCTGGTGGAAAATCTCGAGGGGCCCCGCAAGGGTCTGATCGGGCCCTGGAGCCACAAGTACCCGCACATGGGCGTTCCCGGCCCGGCCATTGGCTTCCTGCAGGAAACACTGCGCTGGTGGGATTACTGGCTCAAGGATAAAGAGACCGGCATCATGGACGAGCCCAGGCTGAGAGTATGGATGCAGGAAAGTGTACCTCCCTCCCCCGCTTACAAAGAGCGTCCGGGTCACTGGGTTGCCGAAGACACCTGGCCCAGTAACCGGGTGAGTCCGCAGCGTTATCCTCTGGGTGATCACCGTCTCGAATCCCCCGAGGATAATCCCGGTGATTTCGAGCTTACCGTTCAGTCCCCCCTGACTCTCGGCCTGTTCGCCGGCAAGTGGTGCTCCTACGCTGCCGGACCGGATATGGCATTTGACCAGCGGGAAGAAGACGGTGGCGCCCTGGTTTTTCAGAGCATGCCGCTGGAGTCGGACCTGGAAATCATGGGGCTGCCCGCGGCCGAACTTGAGGTCTCTGTCGACCGACCAACGGCAATGATTGCCGTGCGCCTCTCGGACGTCGCGCCGGACGACAAGGCAACACGGGTAACCTATGGCTTGCTTAACCTCAATCACCATGAAGGCAGCGACCACCCCCAGAGGCTGGAGCCTGGAAAGCGCTACCGGGTTCAGGTGAAAATGAACGGTATCGCTCACGCCTTTCCCAAAGGTCACCGGCTTCGCCTGTCTCTTTCCACGTCCTACTGGCCGCTGGCCTGGACACCGCCGGAGCCCGTGCGTCTCAAGGTGCATACCGGCAATTCCAGCCTGGAACTTCCGGAACGTCTTCCTCAGGAGACCGACCGGCAATTGATGCCTTTCGGGCAACCCGAATGCGCCCCACCACCGGCCATCACCCGTCTTACGGAGGAGCATCACAACTGGCTGGTGCACCGGGACCTCGCCAATAGCGCGTCCACTCTGGAAGTGATCAATGACAGCGGGTCTTATCGCCTGGAGGCCATCGACCTTAACGTTCAGGCCAGGGTGGTGGAGACCTATTCCTCTGTGGACGATGACTTCACCTCTCCGCAGGCCGAAGTTGTTACCGAGCGAAGCCTATGGCGCGACGACTGGGGCATAAGAACGGTCACCAGAACCCTGTTGACGGCCAGCCCTGAGGCTTTCCATCTGCACGCCAATATCGACGCTTACGAGCAGTCCGGTGAAGTAGAGAAAAGGGTTTACTGCAACACCTGGAGCCGTGAAATTCCAAGGTATCATGTCTGAGCTGAACGCCGGAGGACTCACTCCCCCCCTCCCCGAAAGTAGTGCTTCCGGGGGGGCATTTGAAGAATCGGGAGCCTGGCAGAAAGACAAACGCTCTACATGTCGGCATGGCTTTCTTGACCGGGGAAAGTGGGGCCGCCGGACTGTCGCCGCACCGGGCTAAAGGATCAGTATTTATCCGATACCCAAGATGGACTGACCCTCGGAGGAGAGGATGATCCCTATGGCACTCGACAGACTCCATTCTGTGCGGGGCCTATCCTTCGACCTTTCCCGCCGCACACTGCAAGTACTCTATAACGGAATAATGGAGACGCCGGGGCCGATCACTGACACGCTGCCGAGCCTGGCTCTGGCAGCCTCCCTCCGGACATACGTCCGGTTGATTCCGCCCGTTGCGGTGCCCTGTCCCATATGTTCTCAGCGAATTTCGGTTTTGAAGTCTATGCGCCGCCCCTCTCTCAACCTCGATGTTCAGTCTGCGGCTTGGGTGGATAATTCATGGGCCCCAAAGTGAGTCCGCACCCTCCTTAACGGGAAATGGAAATAAATCTCATGTCTGGACGGGACGGACCTTCCAGTTAAAGAACCAGGTGGTTATGAAGCGTTCAGCAAAGCCGCCTTTAGGTAGAAATTCTTGGCAGTCGTTCATAATCTCAATATAAATCTTTTTAAAATCATAAACTAATAAACGTTTTATTTATTTTTACGAAATTTTACATTCAGAAATTGATTTACCAAATATTAATGTACATGCTTAAGCAGTACCGGGATATCTAGAAGGCGACACAATTTCCAAGCCTCGGAGATTTACTGCCGCAGTAACTTCATCTTGGTCCGATAGCCCCCTCAGGGACAAAGCTGAGATTGGCGACCATGCACCCCTGGATAAATATATGACAAGGGTCTGGCAAGGGAGATGCGTTTATATGGATTCCGCTGCCCGTATACTTATTGTCGTAAGGAATGTAGAAACCGATTCGCCGGATAATTACGGTGCCCTACTGGAGCGACAGGGATATCAGGTTGAGTACGTTCCTTCAGGCCAATGTCCCCTGGCCGCAATCAGGAAAAAGACGCCTCTCGTCGTTTTATTTCAGTTTGATTATCCGGATCTTCCGGGCCTCGCAAGCTTACGGGAAACGAAACAACAGATTCCGTCCGTGCCCGTGATAATGATCACTCAAGCTCATTCTGAACAGCTTGCGGTCTGGGCATTCCGGGCTCGGGTCTGGGATTACTTTGTCCACCCCATCGATACAAAGCGGTTAATCGACGTGGCGGACACCCTGACGAAAATACGACAGGGCCGGCCCGCAAAACGCACGGAACTGGATCAGGGCAACACCATACCTCCCGAAGCCAGGTTGCGCTGTAGCGGAAGCCGAGAAGAGCAGGCGATCCTGGATCAGGTCCTGACTTATGTAGACAATAACCTTCACCGGAAAATTGTGCAGCTGGAGGTGGCCAAACGGTTCGACCTTAGCCCCTTCCAATTCAGCAGGCTGTTCAAGCGCCTTACCACCGTCACATTTCAGTCCTATTTGCTGACACGACGAGTCGAAGAAGCAAAACGTCTACTGGCCAATCCGAAAATATCCATCACCGATGTCTGCTTTACTGTCGGCTTTCAGGATCTTTCCTATTTCACACGAGTTTTTCAGCGTCATGTGGGCATCACCCCTTCCCACTTCCGTCGGTCGGTCGGGGAGAAACCAGCAACTGCATCCAAGGAGGAATTATTGGAGCAGGCTGTTGACTATGAAGTGCTTTTCACCTCTGAAAAACCTGAGCCCGTCAAGTCCCTCAGCAAAAACTGACGTGTCGGCGGAGTACCAGAGTTCCCTCGACGGTATCCTCGCGGGCGGTCAACAACGGGTACAGCGGCCCTGTGCCACGCTTTGGCGTCAACTTCAGTCCACCAGCACCGGAATGCGGGCGAGAACACCGAAATTTTCCCCTCCAGTGTTGCCTTTTGGCTCATGGTAGGAGCAGTCCGGCAGGAAATAGATAGTCTTTTGCCGCCAACCGCTCTTCTGGGGATCAGAATCCCAGTGGGCCAACGAATGATCGGGTTTTTCGATCGAGAAAGTGTTTACAAAGTCGTCCCAACGCGCGACGCCGCTGGCGTTGCTATTACTCCACGTCCCGGGCGACGTGCCACCGCTATTGTGGGGCGGAAGTTCCATCTCCGAGGGAGCTCTCGCATCGATATGATTTGCCTGGTCCACTATCCACACGATATTAAGATTCACTGCGCCAATAAGCTTGTTGCTTGGTCCAACGCCTGTCGGACATGAAAGCACCGGTAGCGTCATGTTCCACAGCCGCTTTTTATTAGTTTCCGCTTCCCAGCAGTTGTAAAGTTTGCTGAATGCCGACTGCAACTGACCGTTGACGGTTTGCAGACCCTCACCATAGTCCAGTTGTTGCTCATTACCGGTTCCACACGTTACCGAGTTGACGTCATTGGCGTCAGCAGCACCGCTCACGTTTTGCTGGAACGAAGTCCAGCCACCCGTATCACCATTATCTGGTATGAAGCGACCGACGCTGCATTCGTATGCACCCGAGTTATTCAGCAGAGCCTCCTGACATATCCCGATGGGCTGGTCGAGGTCATGGGGGCGCAAGGACCCGGCAAAGCCAATATAGGCCACGGCTCGCGCCGAAACTTTGTAGTCACTGAATCCAAGCACGGTGCC
The DNA here is from genome assembly GCF_900115285.1 of Marinobacter daqiaonensis. GTDB lineage: Bacteria > Pseudomonadota > Gammaproteobacteria > Pseudomonadales > Oleiphilaceae > Marinobacter > Marinobacter daqiaonensis. The sequence continues at coordinate 464,858 of NZ_FOYW01000002.1, read as the reverse complement.
GAAGAATGCTTGAGCCGGGGTCGCTTTTCGCTCAGTGATCACTTCCACCGCATTGATAAAATTGGGATCAGCGTCCAGCTCTTTGGTGGTGAATGAAAATAGATCAACCGCAGCAAGGGAAGTGTTAGGCGTAAAAGTGCGTGTCGCGAAACTCCAGTGTCCGCGCAGCACACTAGCCACTTCCACCGGATCACCCTGACTGTAATTTGCCAGGGCCGCGTCTGTCGCGACATTGTTAGCTCCCGGATTGACGGCGCTGCCATCGACCGTGTAAAGCATTCGGGCACCGGCCAGCGCACCGGCGTCGGAAGCATTATGGAGCTCGTTTCTAGCAACGTAGAGATTACCGCCGTCTATTGCCAGCGCTGCGAAGGCCATCAGCATGATCAGTGAGATGGCCATGAGAACCATGGACAGCCCCCTCTGTTGAAATGGGCCCGACCGCATTATTTGCGCCGACCTGAAGTCCTGGTTAGTCATGATCACTCAGCCCGCATCACGATAGTGGAAGAAAGGTTCAGAGCACCGCCAAGGGTGCCGAGGAACTTCGGGAGTATCAGGAACTGGTATGGATAGGTAATGGTGACGGTTATCTGGTCGCCAGCATCGAAGACTCCATTTGCCGAAAGATCAGTGCGCTGGATATTCGTGGTCATGGCGGCAGGTCCCCCCAGAGAAATCAGGTAACTTGCGGCATAATCGTCGATCGCCTGATTGATAGCTGCGTCCTCAGCCACAATGTCACGGGGAGCGGGTCGGAAAAGGATTCCGGTCCTTGCGCCCTCTCGTCCGGCGTTGGTCAGCGTTGCCTTGTCAAACAACGCCACACTGAACTCAATGATCCCAAACAGGATCAAAAACAGTAGAGCGGAGGTAATTGCGAACTCCACCACTTCAGCACCTTTCTGCCGGTGCAGTGATTGCATCTTCATGCTAATCCCCTACTGAGCATCGCGCACAACATCGCGGTCCATCATGCGCCTGGTATTGTCGGCGTTCTCGCTTGCCTTAACGTAATAAACCGGTGACAGGCGCATCGCTTCGCTGAAAAACGACAAGGCCCGGCTGTAATCGCCCTCTATCATTGAGACGAAGCCAACATCGTTATAAGCCTCGGATTCATTGCCGGCTCTACCCAGTGCCTCAAGGGCAAACTGATAATTTTTCTCCCGGGCGTGAACCAGCCCCAGGTTTCGCCATGCCAGCTCGTAGTTACCGTTTACTCGCAGCGCCGCTTCCAGGGCCTCACGAGCTCCAGGCCAATCTCCGGCCAGGTAACGCGAGTATCCGAGATTGTTGAGAATTAGCGGCGAACCTGGATTGATGTCCAGCGCCTGCTGATAGTAATCTTCGGCATTCCAGGGCTTGGAGTTCATATCGGCCAGAACCCCTAGAGCGTTGTAGGCCTGCCAGGGAGCCCTGGAGGAAAGCTTAACCACAGAATCCAGCTGGATCTTTGCGGCGCCATACTGGCGCCGTTCCAGGTACAGGAGCCCCAGGCCGGTGCCGGCCTGAAGGTGCTCCGGCTCAAGCCGTAACACCCATTCGTAAGCCAATTCGGCCAGCCGATTGTTCTCCCGGAAATGATGAATGCTGCCGATCCTGTAAAGGATGTCGGCTGTCGGCTCGCTGGCAAGTCTCAGACCACGAATATATTCAAAGAGGGCGCGATCATAATCGCCCCTCTCGGCCGCTTTGTTACCGTTGCTGTAGGCCTCTTCTGCAGAACCTACTGGAAAAGCGGTGGCGTAGGTCGCGGACGATTCCCCCTCGTAAAAAGCACCATAGGGGTCATCCTCATGTCCATTGGAAGAGGTTGTAGCACAGCCGGCCAGAGCAGTAATGGCTAACAGCGCCATAAGTATTCTTTTGCCCTTGTATCTCGTATCCATGCGGTCATCTCTTTAGAAGCTGATCATTATTATTTTCCGGCCATGGCTTCCATGGCTCCCAACAACGGTGGCCCAAGGGCAACCACAAAAAAACTCGGCAGTACACAGAACACAAGGGGGAATAGCATTTTTGTGCTTACCTTGGCTGCTTTCTCTTCTGCTTCCTGGGTCCGCTTGTCCCGCAGCTCCGCTGCATAAATGCGCAGGGTGCCGGCGATGCTGGTGCCAAAATGCATGCTCTGTATCAGGCTGGTGACAAGGCCACGGATATCTTCCACGCCAGAGCGATCCTCGAGATCTCGCAAGGCCGTGCGGGTCTCCATTCCGGCTCGCGTCTGCATACCGAACATTTTCAGCTCCTCTGAAAGATCAGGCTGACTGATCTCCAGATCCCTTGCCACGCGCTGAATGGCGGCCGACAGCCCCAATCCTGCCTCGGTGCAGACTACCAGCAGGTCAAGCGTGTCCGGCAGGCCACGTCGCAGGCTGAGGGCCCGGCGTTTGATCGCCCGGTTCAGCCAAAAAGTGGGTAGCAAATAGCCGGCCATTGCTGCGGAAAGGCCAAGCAAAAGGGTGGTACTGAAATTGACGCCAAACAGCGAGCCGACCAACAGTGCCAGGGTAGGGAGCAGCAAGGTCAGCCCGAGCTTGGTGCCGTAAAAGGTGTTTAGCGCGCCCGGCGCGTATATGCCGGCGTGGCGAAGTTGCCTGAAAACCCTGTTCTTGACCTCCTTGTCGGTGGGCATAAGGCGGGCTCCCATAGGCTCGGCAAGGCTCATCAGGGTTCTTCCGCTCTTTCCAGAGAGAGAGTCGGCACCCCCGGACGATCCCGCGGCCATGACCTGCGGGTCCAGCTCCTGGATGCGGCGGCGCATCGGATTGCTCAAACCCAGATAAATCAGCAGACCAGCCAGCATCAGCGCGAAAACCGCCACTCCCAGCATGACAACGAAACTGAGCTGCGCCATCTGTGGGTCGGCAATTAGGTTATTCAGAAAAATCTGCAACTGGCTCAGAAAATCCATAGCCGTCTCCTCCTAGACATCAATGCGCACGATGCGGCGCATCCATAAAATACCGACGACCGTCAGCACGAATGCCACTACGACCAACTGGCGACCCGTAGGGTTATCGATCAGCATCGGTAGAAAGGTCGGGGTGATAATGGAAAGCAGGCCAGCCAGAGCGAAAGGCAGTAATGACAGTATCCAGGCAGCAAGCTTTCCCTCGGCCGACAGGGTCCGCAACTTGCGGTGAAAGCGGAATCGGTCACGAATAACAGAGGCGAGATTTTCCAGCAGTTCGGCCAGGTTACCCCCGGTCTCCTTCTGGATCAGGACCGAAGTAACAAAGACCATGACCGTGACGCTGCCAATACGCGCCAGCAGTCCGTTGAGGGCGGTGCGAGGATCGCCGCCGTAACTGATCTCCATAAAGACCGTGCGAAATTCCGGACCGATCGGCTCGGGCATTTCTTCGGCGACCAGCTTCATCGCGTCAACGAACGGGTGTCCTGCGCGCAATGCTCGCGCCATGACAATTAACGCCTCGGGCAGTTGCTCCTCGAACTTTATCAGGCGCTGGGCCCGGGCTCGCATCAGACCCATGACAGGCAGCGCACCTGAAACAGCTCCGACCAGGATCCCTGCTAAAGGCGAGGACAACCAGAAACCGGCTAACAGCCCGGCTGCCCCCCCCAGCGCAATACTTTTCAGCACCACGCGGTAGGCCAGAGTCTCACGACCAGCCTGCTCTATCAGGCGCTCCAGGGCCTCCATGCCGGGCAGCGATTCCATGGCCCGCTCCAGGCCCGAGAGCTCACCCAGTTGCTTGCGGCGCATCAGTGATATCGGGTCACTGGCTTCCGCCCCTTCAGTGACCGATTGCAGGCGCTTTTTCAGACGCTTGCGGGCCTGGCGATTTTCGCCAAAGACTGGCACGATAAAACTTTGCAGCAGCAGAAAAGCGGCCACAAAGACCATGCCGATAAAGATCATCTCGTCGGAAATGTTCCAGTTCATCTCCATTGCTCCTGACCTTGCTGGAAAATCTCCAGGCCGGGCGCCATGTTGCGCCGCCGCAGGTGTTCATAGAAATGTGGCACCACCCCTGTTGGCAGGAATCTTCCGGTGACGTTGCCCTCTTCATCCACGCCTTCGCGGCGGAACTGGAAAATCTCCGACATGGTGATAATGTCGCCTTCCTGGCCATTTATCTCCTGCACGCTGACCAGGCGCCGCTTACCGTCTTCCTGACGCTCAAGCTGCAGCACTACATCGATGGCCGAGGCAACCTGGGCCCGCAAGGGTTTGGCGGGCAGGTTTATGCCGCTCATGGCAACCATGCTTTCAATGCGGGTCAGGGCATCCCTGGGTGAGTTGGCGTGGATGGTGGTGAGGGAACCGTCATGGCCGGTATTCATGGCCTGAAGCATATCCAGGGCTTCGCCGCCGCGAACCTCGCCAATGATGATCCGGTCCGGACGCATCCGGAGACTGTTCCTGACCAGATCCCGCTGGCTCACTTCGCCCCGCCCCTCAATGTTCGGAGGACGGGTTTCCAGCCGCACCACGTGGGGCTGCTGCAGTTGCAATTCTGCGGAGTCTTCAATGGTGACAATGCGCTCATTATGGGGAATGAAACTGGACAACACGTTGAGCATCGTGGTCTTGCCGGAGCCGGTGCCACCGGAGACCAGCACATTGAGCCGGGACTTCACCGCCGCTTCCAACAGACGGCACACTTCCGGCGGCATGGCACCCAGTTCAACAAGGTTTTCCGCAGTCAGCTTATCCACCGAGAAACGCCGGATTGAAAGCATGGGCCCATCGATGGCGAGGGGGGGAATCACGGCGTTGACGCGCGAGCCATCCTTGAGCCGCGCGTCGACCATCGGCGAGGACTCGTCAATCCTCCGGCCCACACCGGAAACGATGCGATCGATGATGGTTAAAAGATGCCGGTCGCTACTGAAACGGAGGCGGGTCTGCTCAAGCTTGCCATGCCGCTCCACAAAAATGGGCGCGGTGCCGTTCACCAGAATGTCGGATACGGTATTGTCACTTAACAGTGCTTCCAGAGGCCCGAGGCCAAGCACTTCGTTCTGGAGGTCGGCAATGATGCGCTGACGCACGCTGGTGTTGAACGGCAGTGCCTCTTCCCGCATCAGCGCCTCGCAGACTTGCTGGATCTGGACGCGCGCCTCCTTGTCGCTCAGGCTGCTCAGTAACGATAGGTCAAGGGTCTTGACCAGCCGGCTGAACAGCGTCTCTTTAAAACTCTGTTCCTCTTCCGACAGGTTTCCGTGGTCATCACCATTTCGCAGGGCCGGGGCAGTCCAGCCCGTGCCGCGAACTGCATCTTTGGTTTCCGTACCGTTCAGTTTCTGGCCCCAGTTCATCGGTTATCTCCTCAGGCTTGACGTGCCCAGCTCAACAGGCTCCAACGAGAGCCGGCGCTACGTAGCTGGCCGCCCCCACCACTCAGTGATCGGGTCACCTTGACCAGTTCACGGGTAATCGATGCTCCCGGGACGGATTCCAGAAGCGGACTGCCAATATTGATGCTCTGGCTGACGCGCTTATAGTCATTGGGCAGAGTGACGATGCGCACATCGGGCAGGGCACCGCTGATGTCTTTCAGTGAAACCGGACTGCTTTTACTGAAACGGTTCACCGCCACGGTAACCTGTGAATTGGAAATGTTCAGCTCGGTCCGTAGAATCGAAACCAGGCGCTGAGCATCACGTAGATGGGCGATCCCCTGCTCCATCACCACCAGCACGTGGTCGGCGTGTTCCAGGGTCATGGCAGTGGCACCACTGATCCAGCGAGGCAGGTCCACGACGATGTCTTCATAAGCTTCGCCGAGAAGCTTCAGCAGCATTTCAACGCGATCTTCCGGCACATCGGCGATGGTGACCTTGTCCTCCGAGGTGGCGGCCATGAGATCCAGGCCGCTCTGGTGGTTAAGCACGTAACCCTCAAGCGCCATCAGATCCAGGCTGTCCACCAGCTCCAGTGCCCGCACCAGGCCATTGCGCGGTGTCAGGTTAAAATACAGAGGGAGGGCCCCGAACTGCATATCCATATCCAGCAGCACGGTGTGCTTCTGGATCGATTCCGCGAGAATATGAGCAAGGTTGGCAGCCACCATGCTGGCGCCTGAGCCACCTTTGGCGTTGATAACGGCAGTAAGCCGAGCGGTTTTATGACTGGACTGTGAACGGTGATCCCGTTGTAGCTGGCCGATGAACTGACCGATCTCCGCCTCGGCAACAGGCATCGAGAGAAAGTCCCTGGCTCCGGCTCGCATCGCCACGCGGATCAGCTCCGCGTTGTCCTTTTCACCGATAACCAGCAGCGGTGGCCGGGAAGTGGTCGAGCGGTCAGTCAGAGCAGCCAACTCCGATCGCCAATTCTCACTTACCATCAGCACCATCGCATCCGGGATGGGTGATACGTCACGCAAAGGATCGACACCACTATCAGCCAACACTTTTGTGGTCACGCGAACTTCACGGCGTGCACCCAGCAGACTTTCCAGCATACTCAGGCCCTCTCTGGAACAACCCGCGAGCAGTATTTCCATTTGATAGCGCATATCTGTCCTCTTTAATTTCCGGGTATGGCGTCGGTCATCACTGGTGGCGCCGCGCCCCGGTCCCGGTACAACTCCATAATGCTGGCGGCCCTATCGCCGTTCAGGGGCGGCGTCTCATCACCAGGCCGATAAACCTGCGCCGCCATGGTATGCCGGAGGCTCGCACCGTGGGGAGGAAGGTCATCTCCGGGAGACGATGCGCAACCGGTGATCAGTACGGCTGTGGCAGCCGCTAGCAGAACCTGTGAACGGAACATTGGCGTCTCCCGACAAGAAAGCTCGAAGTATGGTGACTGGAAGAACAGTCATGGCAAACAAAGCCCTTAAAGGTCATGGCCGAAAACTCCTTCTGTGCCACCCTGTAACCGGTTGCGGAGAGGGTCTATCGTGCCACTATCCGAACGCTCAGGTTTGTGGGGCCGACCCTGGAGCCGGCCAAGCAGATAGAATTCCACGTCACTTGGGGCAACAAAGCTGCCGGTGGGAAGGCGGATATCCTCGGGCGCCACCGGCTTGGCCAGCCGCGCGGTGACGAATATGACCAGTTCGGTCTGCTCCTTGATGAACTCCTGGCTGCGGAACAGAGCCCCAATGATGGGAATATCACCAAGGCCGGGGAATTTGCTGGCGTTCTCCCGCAGAGTCTCGTTCAGCATGCCGGCGATGGCGATGGTCTGGCCATTGCCCAGTTCCAGGGTGGAACTGGCACTGCGCTTGACCAATGCGGGAATAAAGAACTGGTTCGCCACCTGTCCCTCCTGACCCACCCCAACTCGAAGGGCGTTGTTGTTGGTCAACTCTGAGACCGCCACATCGACCCTCAGGTTGATAATCCCGGAATCCAGCACCACCGGCAGAAATCCCAGGCTGACGCCAAATTCCTGTTGCTCGACGGTCACCTGGCCGTCACCCTGTGGCACCGGGATCGGAAACTCGCCACCGGCCAGGAAACGAGCCTCTTCTCCAGTCAGGGTGGTCAGGTTGGGTTCTGCCAGAATCTTGGCGACGCCTTCACGTTTGGCGGCATCAAGTACGGCATTGACCAGATAATCGCTGCCCGCAAAACTGGCAAAGATACCGGTGTCTTCTATGGACCGCATGTTGGGAGCGAACTCGTCAACCACGGGTCCTATGGGAGTCTGCCCACCGAATACCGGCAAACGACCTCCCTCCAGGACACTGTCGTCGAATACGGCGTCGGGAAAGCTGGCGCCGCCATTGACCGCGCCGAGCTTGACCGAACTGCCAGCGATGTTCAGCACATCGAACTGGATATCCAGGCGCTTGACCAATGAGCGGGAAACCTCGGCGACTTTGACATCAAGCATGACCTGCTGAGCCCCGCCGATCTGCATGAGGTTGAGGATGGGCGACTGACCCTGCTCCCTGCCCGCGCCGGCGAAACTGCTGGCCACCCGCATGGCAGCATCTGCTCGCGCGGCACTGGTGACCTCGCCGGTCAGCACCAGGGTTTCGTTAGCGGAACGGACGCCAATCCGTTCGCCAGGCAGAAGCGCGTGCAGGTTGGCTTTCAGGTTTTCCAGGTCATGTGTCACCTTGACGTTGAGCGTGCCCTGCAGGTTCTCGTCTTTGTCCCATAAAAGCACGTTGGTGCTACCCAGGGTCTTACCCAGCACGTATATCTGCCGCGATCTTACAACCACCACATCGGCAATGTCCGGGTTGCCCACGGAAACGATCTTCACCGCATTGGGGAAGCCCATGAGTCGTGACTTGTTGAGCGGTACTTCCACCGAGACCGGACTGGTGGGGTCCGGGTTCGGATACGAGATACGGTCACTGGACTGCGCAGTCACCATCGCCGGCCAACAGAGGCTGAACAGTAAGGCCGCAAACCCTGTCAGCGTATTAATTCCTGCCTTTTGCATCGTGCTTCCCCGCTCTGTTTTCATTGTTGTTGCGATCCGGCATTATTCGTGGACTACAGTTGAGCTGGTTTCAGTGCCCCGGATCACGTTCACTCGCACGTGTCGATTCCGGTTAACCGCTTTTGGTTCTGCCTTTTTCGCAGGCTTGATCATCGGCTTGGGCGTCTCTGCCATTGCAACTATTTCCGGTTGCTTTTCCGTTTTTTCGAGCGGATTGCGCAGGGTCAGCGCCACTTTGCCTTCCTGGGTCGCCTCGAATAAGCGCTCCGCCTGGCTTGGCGTGACCGCCAGGGTGACTGCTCTGACAATTACAGGACCGTCCCGCTCCTGTGAGGCATTCTGGTCCACCGCCAGCACTGTAATCCTCCTCAGAATGGTATCGGAGGCAATGGAGCGGCTACCGCCGCCATCCCGCTTACTGGACACCACATCCACCTCGTCCCCCGGCAACAGGAAGCCCGCAACACCCGCGACATCATCAACGCGCACACTGATGGCACGCATACCCGGCTCCAGCATGGCAGCCAGTGCGCTACCGCCGGAGTGCTCGGCCACCCGGCGTTCCAGCACCACTTCACCGGAATAAATAGCCTGCGAACTGACGCGCCCGATGACATCATCCATCGAGGTAAAGCTTCCTGCCGGCACAGCGTGCGGCGGTAATCTCATCATCCTGAGATCGGTCGCCAATACCTGGCGCCCGAAGGGGATGGAGTGGGCTGCCACTACCACGGAAGCCTCCTCCGAAACAGCGTCTCCGCCGTTCATGCGTTTCTGAACCCAACTGTTGGCCATTCCCGCCGCGCCCATGGCAAGCAAAGCTGAGAGACCAACCATTAATACAATCCCTTTCTTTTTCATGACTCACGCTCCTTGCCGGCGATACCGGCATCCACAAAATAGTTTTGCCAGGCCTTCATCAGCGACTCCCTGGTTAGCGTCTGCTGCCCCATGTAGCTCAGATAATCCATCGCCAGTCCGATAAGATCCCGCGGATGGCATGGCAACAGCGGCACGTTGGAGCTGCCATGCAGTTCCTCGAGCATGAACTCAACCAGGACAGGGTCTGCTTCAAAGCCCTGGCGGGCACATTCCTGCCGCCAGATACCGCGGTATTCATCCGTGGTGAGCGCCTCGAACCGAATCTTGTACCCAATGCGGCGAAGGAAGGCGGGGTCAGCCAGTTCCAGCGGGTGCTTGTTGCTGGAAAACACCAGAGCCACATCAAACGGCACCTGGAAATGCTGGCCACTGTTCAGGCTGAGATGATCCTGACTTTCTTCCATGGGCACGATCCAGCGGTTGAACAGTTCATCCGGCCGCATGCGTTGGCGGCCCAGGTCGTCAATGATGAGCATGCCGTTATTGGCCCGCCATTGAGCCGGGGCGTGATGAATTCGGGTTGCCGTGTCGTACTGGACTTCCAGCATATCCATGGTCAGTTCGCCACCGACGATGACCACCGGTCGCTTGCACAGGACGTAGCGGGGGTCATGACCCTGGTTGAGAAACAGGGAGGTTTCCGGCGGCGTGCCGGATACGGGCTCGTGGGCGCCAGCGTCAAAAAGACGAACCGCCTTGTCAGCCACCAGCACGGCGTGGGGTACCAGCACATCCCCGGACATGAGCCGGGCAAGTTTGCGGGCGATAAAGGTCTTGCCGGTACCGGCGTCGCCGTGGATGAATATGGACCGGCCCGAATGCATGGCCGGGCCAAGCTGGTCCAGCACTTCCGACCGGATGGTGATGTCCTCGAAGGCAAGACGCACCTGCTCACGGTCCAGGCCGTGGGCGCTCATTGTCTGATGGGCAACGAGCGACGTGTACTGGCTCAGGAGTACCGGCGCCGGCCCGATATAACCGTCACGCCCCAGAGCCTCCATGGCTGCGGCCCGGCCCCGATCCGTGAGGGCAAAACGCAACATGCCACCCTGGGTGGCGCCTCGCACTTCCGCCCGGCCCTGCTCCCGCAAAAAGGCCAACACCTGCTCAACGGTTCCGCCGGGCAGGGCTATGCAACGAGTCACCTCCCCAAGATCCAGCACGCCCCGCTCAAAGAGGTGTTTGGAGATCAGGTCGGCCACGTAGAGCTCACTGAGGCCGGTTTCTTCCAGATTTCGAGGCCGCATGGCTGGCGCCGCATCCTCACCGGTTCTGAAGCCGGACCTGTTCAGGATGGGCGGCTCGGTATTCTCGGCCGGCTCTGACAGCATCTGGTGAAGTCTTTGGTCATTATTCATAGTGCTGTCATCCTGCTGTGAACTGCCTGCTAACCAGCAACTCTGATCAGTGGCGACTGCCAGATCAGGAAGAGACTGGTGCCCACCGCAATGGACACGGCGAAAGGAAATTTTCGGCCCATGACCTCACCTTCAGCCGGGCGGAGGTAAATCGGTCGGCCAGTGGCGAACAGTGTTCGGAACATCAAGCCATAACGCTGCCATGGCGATGGTGAGTCGGCTGAAAAAATTGCCAGAAACATGAATCCCAGGGCAATTACGCCGCCCACGGCGATACTTGCTAGGCCTGCAATCAGAATGTTGTGGGGTCCAAGAAAGGTGCCGACGGTCGCCATCAGCTTGACGTCGCCTGCGCCGGTGGTGCCCATCAGGTAGCCTGGCATCAGAATTGCCAAGCCTATCCCCAGTCCGAAAAGCCCGTCCAGCAAGCCGCTGAGGCCAAACAATCCGATTTGTAAGGCGATACCCAACCCTGCTCCGGTAAAGACAATGACATTAGGAATGCGGCGATGGCGCAGATCCCACACAGCTGAAATCCAAAGTAGGATCAAAATGGGTACAGCTAGAATTAATGGAAACAGGTCAACCCACATGGCTCCTCCTTGCGATCCAAAATCCGACGCCGAAAATCTTCGGCGTCGGTTCTACTTCAGGATTACGGTGCCGTTGCTGGTGCTTTTGCTGCCGCGGCTCCTAACTCATTACTCAGATAAGTCAACAGGGTCTTTACATGGCCGCCCATGGTCGCGAAAATAGTCGCACCAACTGCCACGATCAGACCAGCAACCAGCGCCCACTCAACAACCTCAGTACCCTCTTCTTCACGCACGAAACGCTCAACACCCGCCATGAATTTGTTCATGTCTTTTCTCCATCGATTTTGATTAGCCAGGGCCTCTTAGCCCCTGGGAACCAGCTCCCACGACCAGACTCCCCCTTTCGCGAAATGAGTACTTGGACTTTATTGCAGACATGTATAACTATTTTGCAGACATACTGTGAACGCAGATAAGTCGACCTTGCCCCGATCCCTTATCAGATCCAGCCAGAATTGGAAAAGCGGTTCCTGACCCTATGGCAACTACAGGATTTCTAATGGGGCACTACTTGCAAGAAGCGGAGTTATAAATGAATAAGGCACGTTCTGATCAATGCGGCCGTCACGAAACCGGCATGGTGGAAAACGAGAGCAATGTCGCCGCATCCGGCGAATGGATCAGTGTGTATTCGGTTCCCGGAATGGATTGCCCCTCGGAGGAGAGGATGATCCGTATGGCACTCGACAGCCTCGATTCTGTGCGGGGTCTTTCCTTCGACCTGTCCCGGCGCACTCTGCAGGTACTTCATAACAAAGACGCCGGACCGATCACGGACAAGCTGGCGGGCCTGGGTCTGGGAGCGTCCCTTCGGGAAACCCGCCCGGCGGATTCCGACGCCGTCGCGTCAGCGGAGTTCTCCACCGCCGCCCAGTCCGAAGAGTCCGGTACCCTGTGGATACTGCTGGCCATCAACGGCTTCATGTTTATCGTCGAGATGACGATGGGGGTGATCGCCCAATCCACCGGGCTGATAGCCGATTCGCTGGATATGTTCGCCGATGCGGCGGTTTACGGACTCGCCCTCTATGCCGTCGGCCATGGGGTAAGGATGCAGGTGCGGGCGGCCCACGTTGCAGGAGTGCTCCAGCTGATTCTAGCCCTCGGAGTGCTGGTGGAGGTCGGCAGGCGTTTCATCTTCGGCAGCGAGCCGGAATCCCTGCTGATAATGTCCACGGCATTCGTGGCTCTGATTGCCAACACAGTGTGTCTGCTGCTGATCTCCCGGCACCGTGAAGGCGGTGCCCACATGAAAGCCAGCTGGATATTCTCCGCCAACGATGTGGTTATCAACCTGGGCGTCATCGTTGCCGGGGCTCTCGTTGCCTGGTCAGGCTCCAATTATCCGGACCTGATTGTCGGTACCGTTGTGGGAATCATTGTGCTGAATGGTGCCCGGCGGATTCTGGCGCTCAAGGGTTGAGGCCGTCTCGGTACACATTGCCCGGCTCAGCTTCTATCCTGAATACAGGCAATACCTGACGATAAACGCTTCAAGACAGACACGGCGCACGCTTGCCGCCCGGGCTCTGGAGGTACCGTGACACTGAAGGTCGAGCACACCGGACAGCTGGTCGACGATCTCGCCTCAAACTGCAAACCTGCGGGTGAATGCCTGATTGGCGTGGAACATGAAAAATTTGTGTTCACCCGGGAAGGCCAGCATCCGCTGCCCTACGCCGGCGACATCGGGATTCACGCCTTATTGACGGAGTTGCAGCAGGCCGGCTGGAAACCCACCCATGATCGGGACCGGCTTGTTGGCCTGTCGGCGGACAAAGCCGCCATCACCCTGGAGCCGGCGGGGCAGCTTGAACTGTCAGGCGCTCCCTGGTCCGATCTCCACGACGTATGCCGTGAGATGCAGGAACACCGCCGACAGCTCGGCGCGATCTCCCAGTCACTTGGGGTGGACTTTCTGGCACTTGGCTTCTCGCCCACATGGACCCTGTCAGAGCTGGACTGGATGCCCCACAGCCGGTATCACATCATGCGCCGGTACATGCCCGGCGTGGGTGTCCACGGCCGGGACATGATGACCCGCACCAGCTCCTTCCAGCTCAACTTCGACTTCTGCAGCGAGCAGGACATGTGCGACAAGTATCGTGTGGCCATGGCACTGCAGCCTCTGGTCATGGTGGCACTGGCCAATGCGCCCTTCGCTGAGGGTCGGGATACAGGCCTCACCTCCTATCGAAACTATGTCTGGCTGCACACGGATTCCGCCCGTTGCGGCATCATGCCGGAGGTCTTTTCGAGGGATTTCGGATTCGATGCCTATGTGAACCGGGCTCTGGCTACACCCATGTATTCAGTCAAGCGGAAAGGCGCCCACCAAGACCTGGCGGGACGCTACTTCACAGACATGCTGAAAGCGCAGCTACCGGAACTTCCGGGTGAACAGCCAACTCTTTCGGACTGGGATGACCATCTCAACACCCTGATGCACGACGTAAGGCTGAAGGATCACCTGGAACTGCGGGGCAGCGACACACTGGACCTGGAGCAGAGCATGGCACTCGCGGCGTTCTGGACCGGCATCCTCTATGACAGCCACGCGCTGCAGGGCGCCCTCAAGCTTATCGAAGCCTGCGATCCCGCACGCCTTAACCAGCTACGGCACAGCGTTCCCTGGATGGGCCTGTCGGAGATGGAATCCGTGGGCGCCAGTGGGGTCTTCCAGGCGAGAAGCCTCCTCGATGCCCTTGAGCAGGCGGTGGCCCTGGCTGAAAGCGGCCTCGAAAAACGGCGACGACAGGATGCCGAACATGCCGATGAACGGCGCTATCTCGAGCCCCTGAAAAGGGTCATGGAAGCCAGGATGAGTCCGGCTGAGCAATGGCGGAAGCGGTTCCGGGAGGAGTCACCGCAAGACCTGTCGTTCCTGTACGAAGAAGCATTGTTCTGACTTTCAGGCACGCCCTGACGACCATTTTCCGCACCAAGGAGGTCAACGAATGTCGCGAACCATCTGTGAGCACTGTGGCACCCAGGCCGACACCAAAGCCGGAAAATGTCCGGGCTGCGGCAATCCCCTTCGCTCATCAATGTCGGGAACGGCAAAGGCGGTTATCGCGATCGTCGCCGTTCTGCTGATTGCCGGGGGAGCCATCATGGTTGTGATGGAGGATGATCCCGAAACCCCCAGCAATGGCACCACCGTCGTGGAGCCTGTCCCCACCCTTCCCGAGAAAGAGGGGGACTAGTGCCCCGGCCGGTTAATTCGCTGACCTATTGCTTGCCGCTGGCGACTCTGGCCAAGGCGTCAGTCCGCAGGTGTGGTGGTTCCACATCAAGGGCTGACAACACAGGTCCAGAGTCGCCAGCGGCAAGCCCTCCGGGAGCCCCTGAAAGCCTTGAGAGCAAGGCTTTCAGGGGCTCAGTAGGTCAGCGAATTAACCGTCCGGGACACTAGTGGGTATGGTCGTGGCCCTCGTGACCTTCCGGGACCGTCTTCACCAGGGCCGAATATTCGTCTTCCGACAGCTCCGGCAGACGCTGCAGGAACGCGACAACCTCCCACAGCTCCTCCTCACTGTGAGTAGGGCCCCAGGCGGGCATGCCGGTCATCTTGATGCCGTTGCTGACAATCCAGAACTGCTCGGCGGCACTCCAGTGCCCCGGCCGGTCGAGACGCGGCGGCGTGGGTGTCAGACCGGTGTGGATCACACTCTCCTCCTGGCCCGGTTTCAGGTGACAGGAGGCGCACATCTCGTCGTAGGCCCGTGCTCCACGCTGCACCCGGTCGTCGGAAACCAGGTTTGCCGGCACCGTCATTCCTTCAGCCCGGGACTCCACCGAATAATGCATGGTGGTATGCAACAACCAGTTGCCCACAGCGGAATGTCCCTCGGAGGCCGCGACATTGTAGAAACCGCCAAAAACAATCACAGCGGCAACCACAGCGCCCGCGATCAGGGTCGTCAGAACCCCGGCCAGAAATTTCATGGTGTTATCCCCTTATTATTTATCGAGTCTTCTTTACTGATCCGCCACTTTGCCGGCCAGCGCCTACGGCAACATCATGGGTGCGGCCACTTTATCCCGGATATCTCTGCCGCAGACCCTGGCCACCAGTTCCAGCGCAAACTCAATGGCTGAGCCCGGGCCCTGGCTGGTAATGCAGTTGCCATCAACCACCACCCGCTGCTCCACCTGAGAGGTATCCGGCAGAGCCTCCCGGAAGTTGGCATGACCGGTGGCAGCCATGCCATCCAGCAGACCATGGGGAGCCAGGGCTACCGCCGGCGCGGCACAGATAGCCGCGTACCAGAACCCGCTCTCGCGTTGTTTGCGCAGGCGGTCGATCAAAAGCGGCGACTCACTCAGGTTCTTGGCGCCGGGCATGCCCCCCGGCAGGGCGATGAGGTCGTAATCCTGGTCGACACAGTCCTGGAGGAGCACATCGGCAACCAGGCGGGTTCGCCGGGATGCAGTCACCGTGAGTTCCTCATGCACACTGGCCACGGTGACCTCGACGCCGGCACGCCGGAGCACGTCGATGATGGTGACCGTTTCGATGTCCTCGCTCCCCTCGGCAATGGGTACCAGTGCTGTCTTGTTCATGACTATTCCTCGTTTGCATTGTCGGGCACAACGCTGAAGCGGCCTGATCCGACCAGGCGCCTCTGCGGTTGAATTTACTGTACTATAACAGTCGCCACGTTCCAGAAAGGATAGGTGCAGGTCTTTTGATGTCGCCAGGGGTTATTTTTGCCATCGTATCGGTCATCGCTATCGCGCTTGCCGTTTTCCTGCTGTTTTTCTACCGGGACTGGCGGCGGAGCCGGGAATTGGATCGCCCTTTTCCCGATAGCTGGCGTGAAACTCTTCACAACCGGGTTCCCCTCTATCGCAGGCTTCCCGCTGCCCTCAGAAAAGAGCTGGAGCAGCGGGTCCAGTTGTTCCTCGCGGAGAAGGAGTTCTACGGCTGTGATGGTTTCGTGGTCGACGACCGGGTTCGGCTTACCATTGCCGGCCATGCCTGTCTGCTGGTGTTGGGGCGGAGCTATTCGGACTATGACGAAATCCGCAGTATCCTGGTTTACCCCGGTGCCTATCACGTAATAGAGCCGCAACAGCATGGCATGGTGGTGGACATGAGCCACCAGGTCCGGGCCGGTGAAGCCTCCACCCTCGGGCGTGTGGTACTGTCCTGGGAGGATTGCGAGCAAAGCTGGCTCGATCCGGACAGTCCCCATAATGTGGTCCTGCACGAATTCGCCCACCAGCTGGACTACCTGGATGGCAGCGCCGACGGTGCTCCGCCCCTCTCCGGCTCCCAGGCCAGCCATTGGCAGGAAACCATGAGCCGGGCCTACGAACAGCTTCGCCACTCTCTCAGTCACCACAGAGACAGCTGGCTGGATCCTTACGGCGCCACTGAACCGGCGGAGTTCTTCGCGGTGCTCACCGAGACGTTCTATCAGCAGCCCCGTCACCTTCATGAACAGCAGCCAGAGGTCTTCGAAGTCCTGTGCGGGTACTATCGGTTCAATCCTCTGGACTTCACGGTCGACTCCCGGACCCGGCAATGACAGGCTGGCAGCTCCGAAACGGAGCCGGTCAGGACAAAGCGGGATGAAGTCGGCGAGCCCAACATCAGGCCGGAATGATTGACTATCCTGAAAGCCACATGATCCTCTCGTATCCGGGACCACGGATTACCGACACAAAGAGACCCGACGTCACTACCATGAGAACCAGGGGGACATCCAGGTTGCGGCCATTTCTCCAGGCGGCGAGGCGACGACCCAATGCCGCCGCCTTCCGTTGTGCCGACGCCATTCCCGCACTGGTGCTGGCCGCCGGTGCATCCCGGCGCCTCGGACGGCCCAAGGCCCTTCTCAGATTCCGGGGAGAACCGCTGCTTGACCATGCCATCAGGCAGGCCCGGCTGATCAGCGCCGATGTGCGGGTGATGACCGGCTGCCGAGCACCGCTGTTGCGCTACTACAGCCGCAGGCCGCCGACGTCGTGGCAGCGGGTGGATAACTGGGCGGAGGGCATGTCGGCATCCCTGACCGCCGGTATCGGGACCCTGCCCACATCGGCCGCTGGTGTATTCGTGATACTCGTGGATCAGCCCGTGCTGGACCACGAGCAGCTAAAGAAATTTGGGGCCCGCGCCCGCGCCCACCCCTGGCAACCTCTCGCGGCGGAGTATAACGGCCACCCGGGCGTACCTGCCTACCTTCCCCGCTGGCTCTGGCCGGAAGTGTCAGCGCTTCGGGGAGGCCGGGGAGCGGGCGGTTTACTGAAAGCGGCCAACGCCTGTCGCATGACCATCGACGGAGTCCTGCAGGACGTGGATACCCGGGAAGACTGGCGGGCCCTCAGCCGCCTTCAGTGACGGCGTCACCGGAATTTTCCAGCCTGGAGCTCTCCAGCGCTCGGGTTTCAAGCAGTGGACGCTGGAGGGAAGCGCGATAGTCACGGGTGATTTCCGCCAGGATCGACAGGGCAATTTCTATGGGAGTGGCCGCACCGATGTCCAGCCCCACGGGACCACGAATCCGATCGAGGTCAATGCCAAACCCCTGCTGTGCCAGCGAATCACAACGCTGCTCGTGGGTTCTCCGGCTTCCCAGGGCACCTATGTAAAAGACGTCTGATTTGAGCAGTGCCGCCAGCAGGGGCGGCTCCCAGTCGTGTTCATGGAACATCACAACCGCCGCAGTATGGGCATCGGTCGGTGGAAGATCGACGGCCGAGGGCGCTGTCAGGACAGTGGTCTCAATGCCGGTTCCGGAGCACGAACCGAGTGTGCCGCGATCCGGGGAAAGCAGCTGCACCTGGTACTCACTCTCCCACGCCAGGCGCGCCAGGGCCGAGGCATTCGGACCCTTGCCGAAAACCAGCAGCCGCCGGGCAGGGCGATACCAGCGCCGAAAAGCCCCGGGGGGCACAGCACCAACACCCGGGCGGACCAGCTGATGGCCGCCGTCAGGCAGGATTTCCAGGGCCACGGTCCGTCGTTCATCCAGTGCGCCCTTTATCGCCGCCATCACCTCGTCGGCCACCCCGACATCGATATGCAGATCCACCGACGCCCCACAGGGAAGCTCGATATCCAGATAGGGGGATCCCGCTCCCAGCCGAATGGTGCGATTCCGGCCCTCGCGGAGAGCCGCCTGCGCCTCATCCACGATGACGTGTTCCGCGCAACCGCCGGTAAGGTGGCCGACAAAACGGCCATCACCCCCAATCACCATCTGGCTGCCGGGAGGCCGGGGCGAACCACCGCGGGTATTTACCAGGGTGACGAGCGCCGCTGGCAGGCCCTGGGCCCGGAACTCACAAAAATCGTTCACCAGGCACTCGAAGGATCGCAGTGGTTGGTGATCCGCATTCATCGCGGCTTTCGCCATCAGCGCCCCACCTCGGCGTAGAGTTCTTTCTTCGACAGCTTGCCAACCGGCGTCTTCGGCAGCTCGTCACGGATTTCCAGGCTGTGGATCATTTCATGCTTGCCCAGCCTCGTCTTGAGAAAGGCCTTCATCTCCTCCAGGGTTGGCTCCTGCTCACCGTCACGGATGGTGATATAGGCCCTGGGAGTCTGGCCCCGATATTCATCGGGCACGCCGATCACTGAAACTTCGGCGACCGCCGGATGCTCATAGATCGCCTCCTCGATATTCCTGGGATAGACATTGTAACCACTGCAGATGATCATGTCCTTGGTCCGGTCCACGATATAGACGAACCCGCCTTCGTCCATCCAGGCCACGTCACCGGTCCTGAAGTAACCTTCAGGTGTCATGGATTCCGCCGTGGCGTCTTCGCGCTTCCAGTAGCCTTTCATCACATTGGGGCCGGCGATGCAGAGCTCGCCCCGCTCACCCTGGGGCTGTTCCCTGCCGCTGCCGTCCAGGTTGATGATCTTCAGATCAACCCCGGGAACCGGAACACCACAGGCCCCCGCCGGCGCGACCATGCCCTCCGGGGTAAATGTTCCCAGGGCGGCGGTTTCGGTCATGCCCCACCCTTCCTTCACATTACAGCCGGCTGCCTTCTGGAACCGCTGCTGCAGCTCCACGGGCAGAGGTGCTCCACCGGAATTGCAGAGTTTCAGGGAGTCCAGGCGGTAATCACCGAGGCCGGGATAGGCCAGCAGGGCGGACAGCATGGTGGGTACCGCCGGGAAGACCGTGATTTTCTCTTCCTGGATCGCCTCCAGGGCCTCCCGGGGGTCGAAGCGGAAGTGCAGGTAAAGGGTGGCGCCGTTTCGCAGGCCAAACAGCATATTCACCACAATGGAATAGATATGGAATGGCGGCAGCACCGCCAGCACCCTCTCCTCACCTGATGACACCGTGGTTTTGAGGGCGGTACCGAGCTGGTCGGCGGCACAGGCAATATTGCCGTGGGTGAGCATGGCCCCCTTGGGAGCGCCGGTTGTTCCGCCGGTGTACTGGAGAACTGCCAGCCGGTCCGGTTCTTCCGACTCCGGATGCCTGAGGAAATCGCCTTCGTTATCCAACAGGGCGGCAAAACTCATGACCCTGTCGTCGTCGGGCAGTTCAGCCAGCTCGCCTGCCTGCTCCAGGGCACTGCGGGCAGCGGCCGGATCCGCCGAGAACTCGTCCACCGATCCCACCACCAGTTTTCCCAGGCGGGAGCTGTCCAGAAACCCGGTCATGCGGGGCAGGAACGCCTTCAGATCGACAGTAACCATGATATCGGTTTCGCTGTCGCCGATCTTGTGTTCCAGAATCCGCTCTGCATCCAGGGGCGAGTAATTAACCACCACGCCTCCTGCACGCAGAACGCCGAGAAAGGCAATAACGCCATGGGGCGAATTGGGCAGGTACAGACCCACATGTACCCCGGGGCCGACACCCTGCCTCTGAAGCCCTGCAGCGGCGCGGGATACCAACTGGTCCAGTTCCTGGTAGCTGATATTGCGTCCCATGAAATTGAGGGCGCTGCGGTCAGGCCAGCGGCCGGCAGACTGGGCCAGCATCTGGTGTACGGCGTGGCCGGACAGTTCCGGCTGGTGGGGAACCCCCTCGGGGTAATTTCTGAACCAGGGAGCGTCGGGGGCAACAGCTGAGTTCATCATGAAATCTCCTGACTGCGGTTTATTTTTGTGTGAAAACGGCCGACTCAGGCGCCCAGCGCAGTCCAGCCACCATCCACCATGATGGTCTCGCCGGTGACATAGGACGACGCCTCGGAGGCCAGGAAAATGGCAGTGCCGACCATCTCATCGGGCCGGGCCATTCGCTTCATGGGTGTGCGGTTCTGAACCCTTTCCGCGAAATCCGCCCGGGTGTCGGTAATGGCCTTTACCAGTGGTGTTTCAGTATAGGCAGGAGCCAGGCCGTTGACCCGCACTCCCCGTTCCGCCCACTCCACAGCCAGGGTTCTGGTCAGCATGTCGACACCGCCCTTGCTGGCGCAATAGGCCGAGGAGCCTGACAGACCGGTCTTGGCGGCGATTGACGAAATATTGATGATGCGTCCGCCGCGCTGGCTGAGCATGTGCCGTCCGACCGCCTGGGCCATCAGGAAAACGCCGGTGAGATTCACGTCGATGATGGTTTGCCAGTCGTCCAGGGGCAGCTCTTCAGCGGGCTTCTTGATGGTCAGTCCCGCATTGTTGACAAGCACATCAATGCGACCGAACTCATCGATGGCCTGATCCACCACTGCGGAAATCTGACCCGGATCCCGGACGTCGCAGGGGGTCACCAGGGCCCGGACACCGTGCTTGCGGACCTCAACGGCCACCGCTTCCAGCTCCTCCTGGCTACGGCTGCAAAGAACCACATCACTGCCCGCTTCCGCCAGGCCGAGGGCGATACTGCGCCCGATACCGCGGCCGGCACCCGTTATCAGGCTCACCTGTCCGCTCAGATCGAATAACGACATCATTTCGCTGCCTTTCCCGGAAAGTTATTGTTCTTCGAATGCGTAGAAGGAAAGCACTCCGGCGGAAAAAATACCAGCCCTATCGGAGAGCAAAGCTGGCCTGAAAACTGCATTCCCCCTCTGAACGGTCACTGTTTTGCCGGTCGATGCCGGAGGAAAACCACCATGTCTCTGCTGACATCATTGCTGAAAGCCAGCCTCCAGTTCCAGCAGGCCTCCCCCCGGAGTCCTGACGATAACCGCACCCAGGGGAAAGCCGCGGCGGCACAGGTTGAAGCAGCCGGGAAACCCCAGGGCAACGACGACACTTTTACCCTCTCCGGGGGCGCTCCCACCGGCAAGACCGGGCGCCTGGCGGTACATGAGTATCGCAGCCAGGTCGGGCAGGACCTTGCCTATGTGCGGGAGACCCTGAGGCACAAGCTTGCCGAGTACGGCATGCAGCCAACCACGCAGATTGCCGCGTCCCGTGCAGGTAATGGTGAGGTGGAAATTCAGGGAAGAATGCCCGAGCAACCCCGGGCACAGATCGAAAAGGACCTTAACAACAGTCGCGACTTTCGTGATGCCTTGCAGCGCCTGAGTGTCAACGAGCCCACCCTGGCCTTCGTGGACACGGCCCTCAAGCTGAACCAGGCCTACGGCACCAGCAATACCGTGCTTGATACACTGGTCAGTGATAATCAGCAGTTCAACGGGCTGCAGGATCTGGTTCACCGGTACGACAGCATCCGCCGGACCTTCAGTGGCCCCGAGGCCGAACTTCCCCGTAGTGACTATGCCTTCCGCCTGAACGCCAGGGCCTGACCGTCTAATTCGAAATCAGACCCTGAACGGCTCGGGGTCACCCTTGCCCTCGCGGGTGACTTCCGGCACATCGCCGGTCATGTTCACCACGGTGGTTGCCTCCATGCCGCAGAAACCACCGTCAATGATCAGGTCGAGCTCATGCTCGAGCATTTCACGGATCTCGTAGGGATCCGTCATCGGATTCTCCTCGCCCGGCAGAATCAGGGTACTGCTCATGATGGGCTCGCCCAGCTCCCCCAACAGGGCCTGGACAATGGCGTTGTCCGGTACCCGCAGCCCGATGGTGCGGCGCTTCGGATTCAGCAGTCGCCGGGGCACTTCGCTGGTGGCGTCCAGAATGAAGGTGTAGGGGCCGGGCGTGAAGGTCTTCAACAGGCGGTACTGGGTGTTGTCCACCTTGGCATAGACGCCCACGTCAGACAGATCCCGGCACATCAGCGTGAAGTTGTGTTTGTCATCCAGCTTGCGGATCCGCTTGATGCGGTCCGCCGCCTGCTTGTCGTCCAGGTGGCAGCCGATGGCATAGGCAGAATCGGTGGGATAGACCACGACACCGCCTTTACGAAGGATATCCACCGCCTGGTGGACCAGCCGCTTCTGGGGATTGTCCGGATGAATCTGGAAAAACTGACTCATGACGCCTGCTCCTTCTTGGAACCGCCCATGCAGTTGGGCGAGGCAGGAACCTGGCCGCCGGTCTGCTCCCATTCCCCGGGGGTATACAGATGCAGTGCAAGAGCATGGACACCCCCCTGCATTTCCTCCGCCAGGGCCTGGTAAACCGCCTGGTGCCGCCGAACCTTCGACTGGTCCGCGAATTTGTCCGAAATCAGCGTCACCTTGAAATGGGTCTCTGAATTCGGTGGCACGCTGTGCATATGGCTCTCGTTTTCCACGGTCAGATGACCGCCTTCAAAGCGCTGACCCAGCTTTTGCTCAATCGCCCGCTGTATCTGCATACTCTGTTGATCTCCTTTGTCGGAATTACCACCAGTCTACACCACTGCTCGCGGCCAGGCAGCCTTGACAGTCGCTGGACAAGGGGCCATCTTGCCTGTCCCTAGCCGCCGCTCCCAACACCGTGCCAGCCATGCGCCTCTATATCGCCGAAAAACCCAGCCTTGGCCGCGCCATTGCCGCGGCCCTTCCCGGCCCTGTCCAGAAAGGCCCGGGCTGGTTGCGCTGCGGTGAGGGTGACCAGGGCGTGGTGGTCAGCTGGTGCATCGGCCATCTGCTGGAGCCGGCGGAGCCGGCCAGCTACCACGCCCGCTGGAAATCCTGGCGAATGGAGGACCTGCCGGTGTTTCCCGAACAGTGGCAGCTGACCCCCAAGGAAAGCGTGGCAAAGCAGCTCGGTGTGCTTTCGTCACTGATCCGCAAGGCCGAGATCATCATCCACGCCGGCGACCCGGACCGGGAAGGCCAGCTGCTGGTGGACGAAGTCATCCGCTACGCGGGCGCCAGATGCCCGGTGGAGCGGGTGCTGATCAACGATCTGACTCCGGACGCCGTCGCCCGGGCCCTGGCCGCCCCCCGGGACAACCGGGAGTTCCGGCGCCTGTCCCACTCCGCGCTGGCACGGCAACGGGCGGACTGGCTGTACGGCATCAACCTGACCCGCTACTACACCCTGAGCTATCGCCAGCAAGGGGCTGATGGCGTCTATTCCGTGGGTCGTGTGCAGACGCCGGTACTGGGCCTGGTGGTACACCGGGACGACACCATAGCCGATTTCGAGGCCAGGCCCTGGTATCGGGTGACCATAACAGCGCAAGCCGCGGAAGGGGAGAATCCGTCGCCCTTCCAGGCCCGCTGGATGCCTTCGGAAAGCCAACTCGACCAGCTGGACAACGATCACCTGGATGAAGAGAACCGGCTGATCAGCCGGACGGTCGCGGACGAGATTGCCAATGGGGTAACGGGCAGACCGGGCCGGATCACTCAATCCCGCTTCCGGGACCGGGATGAGGCGCCACCGCTGCCACTGTCCCTGTCGGCGCTGCAGATCGAAGCTGGCAAGGTGTTCCGCATGGGGGCAAAAGATGTGCTGGACACCGCCCAGTCCCTCTATGAGAAGCACCAGCTCATCACTTATCCCCGCTCCGACTCCCGCTACCTGCCGGAGGGGCACCTGGCCCAGGCGCCGGGTGTGGTCAGGGCCATCGGGCAGGTGGACGGCAGTCTCGCCGACACTGCCGGAAACCTCGACCTGCAACGGCGAAGCGCTGCCTGGAACGACGCCAAAGTGGATGCCCATCACGCCATAATCCCCACGCTCCGGAGTCGGCCGGCGGGGAGGCTGAGCCAGGGCGAGGAGAACGTCTACAACCTCATCGCCCGCTATTACCTGATGCAGTTCATGGCCAGCGCCATTCACCGGGAAGGCCGGCTGGACCTGACCATTGCCGGTCACGACTTCCGGGCCACGGAAACCGCGGTGCTGGAACCCGGCTGGAAAGCGCTGGAGCCCCGGCAGCGGGAAAACAACGGCGGCACCACCCCCAGGGCGCCCCTGCCTCGACTGGAGAAGGGGGATGACGTCACCTGCACCGATGCCTCGGTAAAGGAACGCCTGACCCAGCCGCCGAGTCATTTCACGGACGCCACCTTGCTCTCGGCGATGACCAACATCGCCCGCTTCGTGGCTGATCCCGAGCTGCGCAAAACCCTCAGGGACACCGACGGGCTGGGTACCGAGGCCACCCGTGCGGCCATTATTGAAACCCTTTTCCGGCGCGATTACCTCTATCGGGAAGGCCGGTTTATCCGGGCAACGGAGAAAGGCCGCGACCTGATTCACGCGTTGCCGGAGTCCATCAGCCAGCCCGATATGACCGCCCTCTGGGAAGCCACCCTTGAGCAGATTCGTGCCGGCGAGGGTGACCCACGGGCCTTCATCGATCAGCTAAAGGATCAGATCGTCGGTTTTATCCGCCGGCCCACCAGCAGCCCCCGGCACCCGGCACCGACCGGAGAAGCTGATTCCGGGTCGGTCCACTGTCCCAAATGCCGGGCGCCAATGCGGATCCGGGAGGGCAAGTTCGGTCGCTTTCACGCCTGTAGCCGGTTCCCCGACTGCAAGGGCACCCGCCCCATCGAGGAGGTCGCACCCGAGGATGGCACCAGCCAGAAACCCTGGCCCTGTCCCGCTTGCTATGCCCCCCTGGTGAGACGCAAAAGCCATCGGGGCTGGTTCTGGGGCTGCAGTAATTTTCCTTCCTGCCGACAAACGGTTAACGATGACAGCGGCACGCCGGCGGCTCTAACACGCTGATTACGGAAATCTACATAATGACACTGACGTGTGTGTAGAGATTTGACACAATATAGTCAACTAAACGGCCGTTTCAGTAACGGCGGCCTCGGCATGACGGTGCGAACGAGACACTCAGGAGAAAGTTCATGCGTATTGCCCTGCTGGAAGACGAATACGAACAGGCCCAGCATGTACAGCAGATACTGTCCGACCAGGGCCATCCCTGCGACAGTTTCCCGACCGGACAGTCTTTCCTGAGCGCGGTGCTTCACCGCAGTTACGATCTGATGATTCTCGACTGGCAGATTCCCGACATGACCGGGCTGGACGTCCTGCGGGACATCCGCGCCCAACTGAACTGGCCGGTACCCGTGGTCTTCCTCACCCAGAGGGACAGTGAGCAGGACATTGTTCAGGCTCTGGACGCCGGTGCCGACGACTACCTGTCGAAACCCGCCCGGCCGGCCGAACTGATCGCGCGAATCAACGCCCTGGCCCGGCGTTCCAACCCGGATTCCGACAAGGAAGAACTCCACTATGGCCCCTTCGTGGTCAATACCAGCCGTCGCACCATCGCACTGAATGGGGAGCGGCTCACTCTGACCGACAAGGACTTTGACCTGACCCTGTTCCTGTTCCAGAACCAGGGCCGGCTGCTGACCCGTGAGATGCTGCTGGAACGGGTATGGGGTCTGACGCGGGACATCAACACCCGTACCGTGGATACCCATATGAGCCGGCTGCGACGCCGACTTGGCCTGAATCCGGACAACGGTTTCCGGATCAAGACCATTTACCAGCGGGGTTACCGGCTCGAAGCCATGGCCGATGCCGCTGCGGAAGAAGTCACATCCGCCTGACTCACTCAGCCCGAACCTTGCGCCCGGTCATCGACATGATACAGCTGTCCCGCTCGCCTTTTGCCTTTCTCGCCGTGCTGCTGATCCTCAGCCTGGGGTCGGCCCCCATTCAGGCGGAACTGGCGGTGAGCCGTGGTTCGGGACCGGCCCAGGGGCTGGCCAGCCCCGACTGGGTCTATACCCTTAAAGCCGGTGAAAATTTCCAGCAGGTCGCCCGCGAACTGCTGACCGACACCACCTCGGCCCAACAGCTGGCCAGCTACAACAGGATCCGGACCCCATCCGCCCTTGGCGCCGGCGACACTCTCCGGATTCCGGTATCCTGGCTTCGCCAGCAGCCGGAACCGGCCCGCGTCACGGGACTGAAGGGCGACGTGCAGGCGCGCACCGCCAACAGTGGCCGTTTGCGCCGGCTCAACGAGGGCGACCTTATCCGGGCCGGTGACACAGTCATCACCCGCGACGGCCTCGCCACCATTGAGTTGGCGGACGGCTCGGTCGTGCGCATCAATCCCGCCAGTTCGGTGGTGTTCAATCGCCTCACACGGTATGGGCGGGCCGGAATGACGGACACCCGCATGCGGCTGGAGCGTGGCGCCATCAGTAACCGGGTGCGCCCGATGGTCGAGGATGGCTCACGCTTTGAAATTGAAACGCCCTCCGCCATTGCCGCCGTTCGGGGCACCGCCTTTGCCCTCCAGGCGGACGCCGGCGGCAGCCGTGTGCAGGTGACCGAGGGCAAGGTGGCTTTTGGCCGGCCCGGTAACAGCCGCGACATTCCGGCGGGCTACGGCGCTTCCCTGGCCAGCAGTGGTTCCGCAGAACTCAGGTTCCACCGCCTGCCTCCTGCACCCCAGACACTGCCGATACCCGCCATGCTCAGTGCCCTGCCCCAGGATTTTTCCTGGGAAGCGAACGGGGCGGACCTCTACCAGGTGGATATTGTCGAAGCGGACTCCGGTCGCTGGATTCGCCGGGAACAGACCCGCGATAACCGGGTTGCCCTGACCGACCTGGCCAACGGTGAATACCGGCTGGAGGTGTCCGCCCTCACCGGTGACGGAATCAGCGGGATGCCGGCGACCGCCTCCATTCAGGTCGACCTGGCAGCCAGGGCAGCAGCGCTCCTGGAACCGCAGGAAAGGGCTGCAGTGGACAGCGACCAGCCCCGATTCCGCTGGAAATTCAATGGAGAGAACGAACAGGCCCGGATTGAAATCTCCCGCACCGAAAGTTTCAACAACCTGGTCGCCAGCAGCACCTGGAGCCCCCGCAATTCGGCCCTCCCGGACAGGCCCCTGAGTCCGGGCCAGTATTACTGGCGGGTGGTAACGGAGGCGGGCGGCAATTCCGTGGCCACCAGTGAGACGCGAAGTCTGCTGGTGAACGGCACTCTGCCGCCGGTCCGGGTGATCAGTGCCAACTACATTGACCGTCAGGTTCGTATCTTCTGGGAGAGTCTCGACAACGCCTCAGGCTACCTGCTGCAGCTTTCAGAAGACCCCTCTTTCGAGGAGGTTATCAAGGAAGCCACCGTCAACGACACCACGGCGGCCTTGCGCCTGATTCCCGGTAGAAGGTATTTTGTGCGGTTGAGGGCGGTCTCCGAAGGTCCAATGGCGGGGCGCTGGGGTCCCGGGCGAGAATTATTCGTGGAATAGGAGCTTCCCGGTACACCGCTCCCCACGAGGCGCCGCAACCCATTATCACCACAGCAGGGCCCATGACGAGGGATTGGTTTTTTTCTAAACGCTCCGCCTGGACACTGGCCGTGCCCCTCGTCGGCATCCTTTTGCTCCTGCAGCTGACCACCCTCCCCCAGAGGCTGGATAACTGGCTGTACGATACCCTTATCACAAGCTGGCCCCCCTCCGCCCCGGAGGACATCGTGCTGGTGGCCATTGATGAAAAAAGCCTAGCCGAAATCGGACCCTGGCCCTGGCCTCGGGCCGTGCACGCTGACCTGATCCGCTACCTGAACGAAGCCGGCGCCGAAACCATCCTGGTGGACATCCTGTTTGCCGAGCCGGCCGTCCATGATCAGGCATTGGCGAGCGCCATGTCGGAACACGGCCGGGTTGTCCTGCCCCTCTATATTGCCCCCAGCAGCCAGAATGACCTGTTCCGGGAACAGCTGCCCACTCCGACCCTCGCCAACGCCGCTTTCGCCATTGGTCACGCCCACGTGGAACTGGATGCCGACGGCATTGCACGGGGCCTGTACCTGTATAACGGCCTTGGCAACGAACTCTGGCCCGCCATGGGCCTGGTGGCCAACCGCGGCCAACCCTCAGTCGTGCCCACAGCCTTCGAGGGCATTCATGCCCCCGCCTACATGAACGTCCGCAGCCAGTTCGTACGGGTTCCGCTGGCCGGTCGGGGCGGCACCTACACCAGCTATTCCTACAGCGACCTGCTGATCGACAGCCCACGGAATCAGTGGCTGAAGGGCACCACCGTTCTCATTGGCGCCACCGCCGCAGGTTTCGGGGATGTCCTGCCAACACCCTTTTCCGGCCTGGCCCAGCCCATGCCGGGCGTTGAGTTTCACGCCAATGTACTGGCGGCGGCGCGGGACGGGGAACTGATCCGCGACATTTCCGCAGGCTGGTCCGTCGGCCTCGCACTGCTCACAGGCCTGCTGATCGTCCTCATCCTGCCCCGGCTCAGACCCAGCCGTACTTTCATTTTTTCAGGGCTGCTGTTCCTGCTGATCCTGGCGGGCAGCCTGGTCAGTCTGCTGGCATTCAACCTCTGGCTACCGGTGGCCAACGCCCTCCTGGTACCGGTCATCGCCTTCCCGCTATGGAGTGCCCGACGCCTGTCCCTGGCCAACCGGTTCCTCAACCAGCAGATCGACGTGCTTGAGCGCGGCAACCTGCTGCACCTGCCCGCCCTCCACCATCGCCACCCCCGTCAGATCCTGGACAACCTTCGCCGTCTCCTGAATCCGGAGGGCTGGCTGCTCAAGGAAGGCGGGGCGGTTCTGCAGCAGGAAAACCTGGCAGACGACCCCCACGCAGCCTGGCACAATCCTGCCGGCCTCTGGAGCCACCATGATGGCGTCAGCCGCGTGGTCCTGACCCGCGGAGATACCCGTTACCAGCTCGCCCTGAAACTCCCGCCGGGGTTGGCCGGGGCGGCGGCAGAGCGCTACCTCAGCCGGTTACAGTTACAACCACCGACCAGCGGCCAGCCGGTGACCGTGGAGCGTGAAAACCTGTCGACCCGGATCAACCGGGCACAGCGGGCCACCCAGCGACTGAATCATATTCAGAGCTTTATCTGGCGAAGCTTTGAACATATGCCGGACGGCATCATCGTCACTGATGCCCTGGGCCTGATCCTGTTCGCCAACGGTCATGTTCCCCACTGGTTCAGGGAACCCCAGCCAAGCCTTCAGGGCATGGCCCTGGCGACGCTACTGCAGGGTCACGATCCAAGATCGCCAGGCTGGGCGGAAACCCTGGCGGATACTCTGACCCAGCAACAGAGCCGCACGGTGGACCTGCATCTTAACGGTCGCGACTTCCTCATCCACTTTGCCCCCTTCACCCTGCCGGACAGCAGTCAGAACGGCATTATCGCCAATATTTCGGACATCTCCGAGCTGAGGGAGCAGCAACGCCAGCACCGGGAGGCCATCGACTTTATTTCCCACGACGTTCGCTCGCCGCTGGTGTCCCAGCTGGCGCTTATCGAGCAGCTCAAACGGCGGCCGGGCGAGGTCCAGGCGGAACAGCTGGATCAGCTGCGGCGCCTGGCCCGTCGCAGTTACCACCTTGCAGAAGAGTTCGTGCAGCTGGCCCGTGCGGAGCAGCTCACTGAAACCCGCTTCTACGACTGTGAGTTCCTGGCCATTGTCGAAAACGCCCGGGACAGTGTCAGCGAGCAGGCCCTGGAAAAGAGCATCAAGCTGGTGCTGCTGGGGAAGGACGATCTCTGGCTGCGGGGCAACGCCGAGCTGCTTGAGCGGGCCGTCATCAATCTGCTGACCAATGCGGTGCAGTACAGCGAACCAGGTACCACCGTAACCATGCAGGTTTTTCGCGCCGGCCATCAGGCCTGCCTCACCGTCACCGACGAGGGCCCTGGTATTGAGGAATTCGAGCTGCCAACCCTGTTTGACCGGTTCCGCCGCCAGAAGAGCAGCGAGCTTGCCGGCAAGCATGGCGTGGGTCTGGGGCTATCCTTCGTCAGCGTCGTGGTGGAAAAGCACAAGGGCGAGATCAGCGTGGAATCAAGACCCGGTGAAGGGTCTGCCTTCACCCTGAAGCTTCCGGAGGCGTCCCACCCCTGACAGAGGCCCTTCAGATGGTCTTGCTGACCGGCTCGGAGGGCTCGCTCACCAGGCCAAGCGTGTCCACGGTCTGAACCCGAAAGTACCAGGTCCCTTCAGCCAGGTTGGCCACGGTGAATTCGCAACTGATGCAGCTTTCCACCCGGGCGCTCTGATCCAGAGTATCGACACTCTGACCATAGCTTACGATGTAGCCGTCCAGATCAGCCGTGGAAAGCTGCTCGCCATTCACCCGGGTACCGGGCGCAGTCCAGCTCAGGCTGACGGAACTGGCGCTCGCCTCCTCACTGGGCGCGATAGTCGGGCTATCCTCTGCGGACACGCCGCTGGTGGAACCCGTACTGCCACCACCACATCCGGCCAGGGCAAATGCAATAACAATGCTGGCGATCCCTGCCCGTGATGATCCGATGGTGCGAGAAAACATGGCTCACTCCAACTGCTCGACGACTTTGTTAAATTTTAAAAAATCTGATCGCGGGACACCGTGTCATGGATCGTTTTTCGGGAGAAATTTTCGTCAAATTTCCGTCGCTTGGTTAAAACCGGAAACATCGGGTAACAGCAGGTAAACAGGGGGTCATTGCGGAAAACAGAACGACAGAAAGCGCCGCTACAAGCGGTGCCATCGACGGAGACCAGAACTTTGGAAGTGGTGGGTGGTGCAGGGATCGAACCTGCGACCCTCGCCTTGTAAGGGCGATGCTCTCCCAGCTGAGCTAACCACCCGGGAAGAAAAAATGGCGGAGCGGACGGGACTCGAACCCGCGACCCCCGGCGTGACAGGCCGGTATTCTAACCAACTGAACTACCGCTCCGCATCGTTACCGGCCAACAGGAGTGATGGCCTGGCAACTCGTGCTGACCCGATTGAGTCAGCAATCCGGATAGTGGTGGGTGGTGCAGGGATCGAACCTGCGACCCTCGCCTTGTAAGGGCGATGCTCTCCCAGCTGAGCTAACCACCCAGTATCCGGCTTGTGCCTTTCGCACTCACCTGGCCATGAAATCGGGCGTTAATCGCCGTGTTCATCAACCAAGTGAGACGCGCATTTTAAGTATTTCTGTGGAAGAGTCAAATGTTTCAGCGAAATTTCCTCAATTTTTTTACCGCCGGACTCCGCCTGGACATTTTGTAGTCAATTCCGCAACTTAGGATCGCCTACCGCGCCCTCAACTCATCCACCTGCTGCTGCAGGCGAACCAGACGCGACGTCAACTGGGCCCGGGAAGCATCCACGGCTTTCAGGGTCTGTTCCACCTCGTTCAGGCGCTGACGGGTAGAGGCCAGCTGTTGCTCCAGTTTCGCGGAATCATTCCGGACCTCCAGTGCCCGTAGTCGGCTCTCCAGCCCCTCAAGAGTGAGTTGCTGCTCCTGCCGGAACCGCCGCAGGCGCTGGTCAATGGTTCCATCGACCCCCTCCAGACGGTCGGAGACCGAGGTGACCCTGCCGCTGACACTCTCCAGCGTTCCATCCAGCGTGTCGATACGACTCACCAGCTGGCGATCCGCCTGCTCCAGCTTTTCGACCTTCTCGATGTTCCCGGAAACCCGGGTATCGAGCGTTCCGATGCGCTCACCCTGGGTGACCACCCTCGCCTGAGTGGATCCAAGACTGGTGGCCAGCTCTGCAACCCGCGTCGACAACGAGTCGAGATCCTCCGACAGCGCCTCTATACGAGGCCGGTTCTTTTCGTTGGCCAGCACCCAGAGTTTGCGTATTTCACTATTAGCACTTTTCAGATCGGTGCCCAGTTGTTCCAGACGCTGCTCCATGGACGTACCGGTCTGCTCCAGGTTTTCCCCGGTTTCCGAAAGATCCCCCTCGAACCGAGCCAACGCCAGCTTGCTTTGCCGGGCCCAGTAGTCAGCCTCTTCCAGCTGGGCCTCCATACTTTCAAGTTGACGGTTCATCTGCCAGCCGAACCAGCCCGCAGCGACGCAGACTGCCAACAGCAGCACCACAAGAAGCCATACCGGGCCTCGTCCGGAGCCACCACCGCCGCCGCGATGCTCTGGCGGTGGCGGCGGTGCCGCGCCACCTTTGTCCCGTGAACGGTCCGGTTTTACCCTTTCCTTTGAGGAAGGTTTCGTTGCACCGGCCTTTGGCGTATTTGCCCTGATTTCATCCTCATCGGGACGGATCGAATCCATAGTGGCCTCTGATTGTCGGTTACAGCTTGAGAGTTACACGGTAAACGCGTGAGATCATAACGGGTCCGGCGAGTAGCACCAAGTAAAGAGCCTTTCACGACGTTTGCATGGTCGCCGGGCAAAACCTAAAATGGCTGGCTTTCCAGACGCTGGCCAGGGCAACTCCAACGGTGCCGTTGCCAATACCTGACTCCTTTTACCGGGGAAAACACAATGCAACCGCTGGTAGGCATTATCATGGGCTCCAAGTCGGACTGGCCCACCATGGAACACGCGGCAGCAATGCTGGATCGCTTAGGTGTGGCCTATGAGACCCGGGTGGTATCCGCCCACCGGACACCGGATCTGCTATTCGACTATGCAAAAAGCGCGGCTGAGCGCGGGCTCAAGGTCATCATTGCCGGGGCAGGCGGAGCCGCACACCTCCCAGGCATGGTCGCTTCCCAGACGCCGTTGCCGGTTCTCGGGGTTCCGGTGCAGTCCAAGGCACTTAACGGACTCGACTCACTGCTGTCCATCGCCCAGATGCCCGGCGGAATCGCTGTCGGCACCCTGGCCATCGGCAAGGCCGGAGCCACCAACGCCGGCCTGCTGGCTGCCCAGATTCTCGGCACCCATGATCAAGCGGTTCAGGACCGGGTTGAAGAGTTCCGCCGTCAGCAGACCCAGAGCGTGCTGGAGAACCCGGACCCTCGCGACGATGCGTGAGCAATTTCATCAGACAGGAGCTGACCGATGAGAATTGGTGTTCTCGGTGCCGGCCAACTGGGTCGGATGTTGGCCCTGGCGGGATACCCTCTGGCCAAGACCTTTGTTTTCTATGACCTGTCAGGCAGCCCCAGTGCCGGCCTCGGGGAGATCATTATCGACCGCGACGGCAAGTATCTGGACGACTTTCTGTCACGGGTGGACCGTGTCACCTACGAATTCGAGCATCTGCCGGTGGCCGTGGCGGAGAAGATCGCTGAATCCCACCCGGTCTATCCCGGACCGAAGGCTCTGGAAGTCTGTCAGAATCGCCAGGCGGAAAAAACGCTGTTCGGCAACCTGGGCATCCCTACTCCCCAGTGGCGCATGGCCAGCAGCGCCGAGCAGCTGAGGACGGTCGCGGAGGAACTGGGCTGTCCGGTGGTGGCAAAGTCCAATACAGAAGGCTATGACGGCAAGGGCCAGGCAGTTCTGCGCTCCCCGGACGAGGCGGCGGCCGCCTGGGAGGCCATTGGCCACCAGCATCTGATGGTGGAGAAGTTCGTGGCATTCAGCCGTGAGATCTCGATAATTGCGGTACGGGGCATCGACGGCGACCTGGCGTTTTATCCGATGGCTGAAAATGTCCATGACCAGGGCATCCTCCGCTACTCCATCGCACCGGCGCCGGAACTGAATGCCGACCTGGAAGAGGAAGCTCGCAGGTACATCAAGGCCCTGCTCAACGAGCTCGATTACGTTGGCGTACTGGCGCTGGAGCTGTTTGAAACCGCCGAGGGCCTCGTCGCCAACGAGATGGCGCCACGGGTTCATAACTCCGGCCACTGGACCATGGAGGGTGCCTTCACCAGCCAGTTCGAAAACCACATTCGCGCCATCTCGGGCCATCCCCTTGGAAACACTGGAGCACGTGGGGTGAGCTGCATGGTCAACATCATTGCGGAACACGGTGACATCGACCGCATTCTTGAGCTTCCCTACGCGCACCTTCATCTCTACGCCAAGGGCGAACGGCCCGGCCGAAAGCTGGGTCACGTCAACGTCCTGGCCGACAGCTACGAAGAACTCAAGTGGCGGATCCGCAACGTTTCCCAGTTTCTGCCCGGGAGCCCCGAGCTGGACTGTTCTCTGACACGGTAACGGGTCATCCGGGCTCGCCAGCGGCCCGTAATATCTGATATTTCTTGCGGATATCGCTCCGGCTCTTGAAAAAAATCAATCAGCCCCGATACTTGTAAGTTGCGAAGTAATCAACAGGCGACAAAGTGGCGCGGCATGGCGGTAACGCCGATGCGCTATAACTGTTCATCGGGGGTCCCGAGAGACCCCTGAAATACTGAGAGAAACCAGGGAGAACGACCTCATGGCATTTGAACTTCCCGCACTTCCGTACGCAAAAAACGCGCTGGAACCCCACATTTCCGAAGAGACACTTGAGTACCATTACGGCAAGCATCACAACGCCTACGTGACCAAGCTGAATGACCTCATCGAAGGCACGGATAACGCCAACAAGTCCCTGGAAGAGATCATCAAGAGTTCCAGCGGAACCTTGTTCAACCAGGCCGCCCAGGTCTGGAACCACACCTTCTACTGGGACTGCATGAGCCCGGACGGCGGCGGCGAGCCCACCGGCGCCGCGAAAGAAGCCATCGAAAAAGCCTTCGGCTCGTTCGAGGATTTCAAGAAAGAATTCAACGACAAGGCCGTAGCGAACTTTGGTTCAGGCTGGACCTGGCTGGTGAAGAAAGCCGATGGCTCCGTCGCCATTGTGAACACCAGCAATGCCGAAACCCCCCTGACCGGCCCGGACAAGGCCGTTCTGACAGCGGACGTGTGGGAGCATGCCTACTACATCGACTACCGCAACAGCCGCCCCAACTACCTGGAAGCCTTCTGGAAGTTGGTGAACTGGGACTTCGTGAACAAGAACCTGGCGTAAGCCGGTCGTTCGCATCCCCAGGCGCCGGCCACCCGGCGCCATAAGAACGCCCGCTTTTCGCGGGCGTTTTTTTGTCTGAAAATCCCCTCTTCAAACCCGTTGCGCCGGGCACTCTGCCTGGCAATCCTCATTGCAATGATGACATCCGGCGAATTTTGACCATACTCAAAGTGTCCCTTAGCACAAGTTAATCGATTGTCAGGGCGCCTGTACGGCCGTGGGGCATGGAGGGGCTCTGAAAGTCGTCAAATGGTTGGGACACCAGAAAGCCTCAATACAGGTAGCAGCCCAGGAAATGGGTCGCTACATTCGGGACAACAAAACCGGAACTCATGCAGGAAGATCTCCAACTTCATAGCCGGCTCGGCCACCGAATGTTGCGCTGGGTGCTGTCGATAGCGATCGCCGCCGGCATCCTCCTGAGCTTCATTCAAGTCGCCTCCGATGCCGGGCGGGTCTCCTCTGAACTTGATCGCCACGGGCAGCAAACCCTGGCATTGGTTGGGGAGGCGGCCACCGGGGCCATATTCAGCCTGGACGAGGCGCTGGGAGAACAGGTGGTGGCCGGGCTTTTTGAACAGCAGGAGGTTCACCGTGCCGCCATCGCCCACCCTAACGGCGACGTACTCGCAAGCCGGGAACGTCCACTGGGAGACGCCGGCTATCGCGGCCTGACGGACTGGATTTTCGGCGCCACCCGAGTGTATTCCATGGATCTCCAGCGCTCGCTCGCCCCCGACACCGCTCCCATCGACTACGGCAGGCTCGCGGTGACCTACGACACCGCACCGGCTGCTGCTGCCTGGATGGAGCGCTCCGTGGTGACGCTGTTCGCGAGCGTCGCCTGGTCGCTGATCGTAGGGCTGGTACTGTTCATGGTGATCCACCGGCTGCTGACCAAACCGCTGCAGCGGATCGTTCGCGCCCTCACCACAGTGGACCCTGCCCATCCCGACAGACACCTACTCCGACGCCCTGAAGGGCACCGGGGGGACGAACTGGACCTCTGGGTCAGAAGTACCAACCACCTGCTTGTGGCGATAGAAGAGAGTCACCGCAAACACCGCGATGCCGAGGAACGGGCCAATCGACTGATCCGATATGATCAGCTTACCGGGCTGCCCAGCCGGGAAACCATTCTCAGCGCCCTGACCACGGCTCTGAACGAGCGTAACCAGAACAGCCGCTACCTGGCGGTGTACTGTTGCGGCATCGATGATTTCAAGTCCGTCAATGAACAACTCGGTTACCAGACCGGTGACGGTATTCTGCAGGCAATGGCAGAGCGACTTAGTGAACAGACCACGCAGGACAGACATCACTGGCTCCTCGCAGGACGTCTGAGCAGCGACCAGTTCGTGGTCATCGCCAGCCCCCTGGAGGATCAGTATGAAGCCGCCGAGATGGCCGAGTCCCTGCTCAGCCTGTTCAATGAGCCGGTTAAGACAGGCACCAGCGCCCTGCGCGTGACCGCCACCATCGGTGTGGCCCTGTATCCAACCGACGCCGGTCGCGCGGACCACCTGCTGCAGCACGCCGAACAGACCATGACCCTAGCCAAGGCGGAAGCCAGCAACCATTGCCGTTTCTATGTGGCCAGTATCGACCAGGAAATACGGGCCCGCAGGCAACTGGAAAAAGACCTGTCCCAGGCCCTGGATAACGGCGAATTCCACCTGGTCTACCAGCCCCAGGTCAGCCTGCAGAGCAACCGCGTCATCGGCGCTGAGGCACTGCTTCGGTGGACCCACCCGGAACGGGGCCAGATACCCCCGGACCAGTTCATTCCCCTTGCGGAGCTGAACGGCACCATTGTTCCCATCGGCCAATGGGTGCTGGAAGAAGCCTGCCGGCAGGCCGCGAGCTGGGCGTCCGCGGGTATGCCGATGCGCATGGCGGTCAACCTTTCGGCAATACAGTTACGCCAGGCGGACATTGTTGGCACTATTCTGGCCACCCTGGGCCGCCACGAGATACCGCCGGGACGCCTTGAGCTGGAAGTTACCGAGACCGGATTCATGGAGAACCTGGAAGATGCGGTCGCCAAATTGCGGCAACTGAATGGTGCCGGCATCAGCATCGCGGTGGATGATTTCGGAACCGGCTATTCCTCACTCACCTACCTCAAACGCATGCCGGTGCAACACCTGAAGATCGACAAGCAGTTTGTACAGGACCTTCTGGTTAATGAGGACGACACCCGGATTGCCAACACCATCATCGACCTGGGCAGAAGCCTCAACCTCTCCGTCATCGCCGAAGGCGTGGAAACACCTGAACAGGAGTTTTACCTGCGCCAGCGGGGCTGCCAGCTCGCCCAGGGTTTTTACTTCAGTCGACCCCTGACACCCGAGGCTTTTACCGATTTTGTGGCGGATTTCCACAGCAAACTTGAGGAAAAGGGGCAGAATACGCACTATAACCGGTGATTAACCCACTCAATGGAAGCCCCATGACCACAACACTGATCGGCCTGGCTGTCATAGCCGTCGTTGTCATCTACCTGATTGCCATCTACAACAAGCTGGTTTCCTACCGTAACCAGTTCAAGAACCAGTTCGCCCAGATCGACGTCCAGCTGCAACGCCGCCACGACCTCATACCCAACCTTGTGGAGTCCGCCAAGGCTTACATGAGCCATGAGCGCAACACCCTCTCCGAGGTCATGGAAGCACGAAACGGTGCCGTAAGGGCCCAGAAAGACGCGGCGGCCGACCCTGCCGATGGCGGCAAGATCCAGAAGCTGGGCAGCGCCGAGAACATGCTCACCAAGGCCCTCGCAAACTTCTATGCCGTCTCCGAGAACTACCCTGAGCTGAAGGCAAACGAGACGGTCCAGCAGTTGATGGAAGAGCTCTCCAGCACCGAAAACCGCGTTTCCTTCGCCCGCCAGGCGTACAACGATGCCGTGATGAGCTACAACATTTTTCGCGAAAAATTCCCCAACAATGTCCTCTCCGGCATGTTCGGCTTCAAACCGACCGAGCAGTTGCAGCTGGAGTCGCCGGAGGCGAGGACTGCCCCAAAGGTAAGCTTTTAATCGGCGGGCTGCACGGATTCTAGGGGCCGGGGGCCGATAGCGTCTTTCCGGACCTTCAAAAACATGGACGTTTTTGAAGAGCCTACATGGATGTATTCACGGCGTGTCCGGGAAGACGCTATCGGCTGCCGGCCCCTTCACCCGAGCCCGAAACCCCAGCCCTCTCGGTTTCAAACACATGTCAGCACCCGGATTCTTTGAACGCCAGGCATTCGCCAAACGCAATACCACGCTCCTTGTGTTCCTGTTCTCCACAGCGGTCATCCTCATCGCCCTGTCCGTGTGCCTGGTCGGCTACCTCGTGACCCGCAGTGAAAGCACTGGCCTTCGCTTCCACGACTGGATGTTGAGCGACCACGGCCTGATCACCACCGGCACCGTCGTGGTCCTGATCGTGGCGGGCTCGGCCATACGCTGGTTCGATCTGGCGGGCGGTGGTGAGCGCGTGGCCAACATGGTGGGTGCGCGGCAGCTGGACCCATCCAGTCAGGACCTGGAGGAACGCCGGTTCCGCAATGTGGTGGAGGAAATGGCCATTGCCAGCGGCGTTCCCGTGCCGCAACTCTACGTCATGGACCAGGAGTCGGCCATCAACGCCTTTGTCGCCGGCTACAGCCCCAATGAAGCGGTCATGGTGGTCACCCATGGCGCCCTCACCCAACTGACCCGTGACGAACTCCAGGGCGTGGTGGCCCATGAGTTCAGCCACATCCTCAATGGCGATATGCGAATTAACGTGCGACTGATCGCGCTGCTGGCCGGCATACTCACCATTGGCCAGATTGGCTTCTTCCTGCTGCGGGGGGCGAGCGGTCGGGTTTACATGTCAGGGTCCCGCAACCGGAACAACGGCCGGGCCGTTATGCTGATGATCGGCCTTGCTCTGACGGTCATCGGCTATGTAGGGGTATTTTTCGGCCGGCTGATCCAGGCCGCCGTATCCAGGGAACGGGAACGCCTGGCCGATGCCTCATCGGTCCAGTTCACCCGTAACCCGGACGGGATCGGCGGCGCCCTTTTCAAAATTGGCCAGAGCTCCGGATACCTGCAAAGCACCAGCCACGCCAGCGACATGAACCACATGTGTTTCGGAGAGAGCACGAAAATGGCGTTCAGTCGCCTGCTTGGCTCCCACCCACCCATTGACGAGCGCATCGAAGCGATCCAGCCCGGAATGCTCGCGCGCCTGCGCAGTCGCCTGCGGGATCAACCCCGTCCGCAACAGCACCATGAGTCCCCGGCGACACCTGCCGGGACCAACGGCTTCGCCGCCTCCGTCCACAGTCCGGCCAGGGGGGCCGCGCCTTCGACCCATGCCGGCACCGTCAACCCGGCAGATGAGGACTACGCTGTCTCCCTGCTGGCGAGGCTGCCGGCCAACGCCCGCGAGCTGCTTTATACCCGCACCGGGGCGGTTCAGTTGCTGTATGCGCTGCTGACACGGGATCTGGCTCCGGAGGAGTGGAGCAAGGCCCTGTGGAATCCCCCCGGGGCCGCGGTCCTGCAGCCGGAACCCAGGTTGATGGAACGACTGCTACCAACCCTGAAGCGGGAGGGGGATGTCTTGCGTCTGCCGGCCCTGGAACTGGCCATGCCGGCATTACGCCAGCTCGATCCCAAGGAACGGTCGGCACTGATTGGCTATGTGGCCACGCTGGCTCAGGCCGACGGCCGCGTCAGCCTGTTCGAGTTTGCCCTGCACAGTTTCCTCCAGCGCCATTTAGGCCCTGGCGCGGGCGCTGCTGTTCCGGTCCGCTATCGCAGCTACCGGCAGGTTCTGGAAGACCTGAACGCTCTGTTCAGCCTGATGGCCCGTGCCGGCACCCGGCATGAAGACGAGGCATCGTGGCTCCACCAGGAAACCATGGCAAGCTTTGTCAGTGGCGGAACGGCCGCGACCGTCTCACTGGAGCGCAAGGTCACCATCGCGGACCTGAGAGAAAGCCTGAAACGACTGAACCAGCTGTCACCTATGCTCAAACCAGCGGTTCTGGACGCCTGTGCCGACTGTGTAACACATGATGATCAGATCAGCGTCCGGGAGTACGAACTGCTCAGACTGGTCGCGGATCAGCTGGATGTTCC
This sequence comes from Marinobacter daqiaonensis, assembly GCF_900115285.1. Taxonomy (GTDB): domain Bacteria; phylum Pseudomonadota; class Gammaproteobacteria; order Pseudomonadales; family Oleiphilaceae; genus Marinobacter; species Marinobacter daqiaonensis. Next base: position 424,608 of record NZ_FOYW01000002.1, on the reverse strand, counting down.
GCTGCCACCAGTTACCCGCTGAGACAGAAACAAAAAAGGCCATCAATCCATGATTGATGGCCTTTCAGGGCAGCGTACCTCGCCCCCGAGGGTGGTGTATGCGTTCCCTCAGTTGGTAACCGCCCCTTCCACTTTCTTGCCCTGGAACAGGCTCTCGATGGGCGGCAGCTCTTTCTCGCCGGGCAGGCCCAGCTTCTTGCGAACACCCAGGTTAACATCCCACAGCCCGCTGTATTTCTCGTCCGTAACCTCGATTGCCTTGGCCTTGTCGAGCATTATCGTCGGCCGCAGGAAGACCAGCAGGTTGCTCTTCTCCCGGCTCTCGGACTCGGACGAAAACAGGCGGCCCAGAATGGGAATATCTCCCAGGAGGGGGACCTTGCTCTTGTTGATGCGCAGGTTATCCTTGATCAGCCCCCCCAGCACGATGGTTTCGCCGTCATCCGCCAGAACCGTGGTCTTGATTTCACGCTTGTTGGTGACGATGTCAGAGGCGTTCTCGACGCTTGCGGCCACATCCTCCGTGGTCTGCTCCACCACCAGCCGGACCAGTCCGTCTTCACTGATGCTGGGGGTGACCTTCAGGGTCAGACCGATATCCCGGCGCTCGATGGTGGTAAACGGATTGCTGAGACCATCGCCGGTGGTGGCCTGTTGCCCGGTCCGGAAAGGAACATTCTGGCCCACGATGATCTCGGACTCCTGGTTGTCCAGGGTAATGATGCTCGGCGTAGACAGCAGGTTTGCAGCGGCAGAAGTCGACAGCGCCTGCAACAGCACACCCCAGGAAATGCCATCGCGGTTGCGCTCGCCGGCGCCGATGGTGATGCCGCCTATCGCCGGGGCCAGGGCACTTTCCGCCAGGATGGCTGTAATCACGTCACCCAGACTGCGGCCGACGTTGTTGAAGTTCGTGCCGATGACCGGTGTCGACGACCCGCCTTCATCCCCGGCCGCCACCTGGATGCCCAGATCCGTGCCAAGCTGGTCATTGATCTCGACGATGGCCGCCTCGATCATCACCTGGGCCCGACGGATATCCAGCTGGGAAATGATCATCTCGGCTTCCTGCATCATCGAAGGCTCGCCCCTCAATACCAGGGCATTAAGACCCTCATCCGCGAACACGGAGAAGCCAGTGGAATTCCGGCGCTGGCTGCCGCCGCCTTCGACTCCTTCGGCCTCGCGCACCACTTCACCCATCACCCCTTCCAGGAGTTCAGCCATCCCCTTGGCGTCTCCATGGCTAAGACGAACCACCTTGGTGGTGCCACCGGAAGCCGATGGCTGATCGAGCTGCCGGATCAGGCCTCGCATTTTGTCACGGAAATTCTTGTCGCCTCGAAGAATCAGGCGGTTACTGCGCTCGTCGGCGGTAACGCTGAACTTGCGGGAAGCGGGATCACCACCACCGCCACGGCCAAGCTCATCCGGCGCCAGTTCCTGCAGCAGAGTAACCATGTCGCCGACCCAGGCTTCCTGGAGCTGGATCACCTCCACCTCGTATTCCGCGGGGCTGTCCAGATCGCGGACAATTTCTTCGATGCGGCGGATGTTGTTGGCGTGATCACTGACAATCAGGGCATTGGCAGCCGCCACGCCGGCAAGATGACCGTATTTCGCAACCAAAGGCCTCAGGATAGGCACCAGTTCAAGGGCGTTGGCGTTGTTCACCGGGATCACCCGGGTGATCAGTTGCTCACTGGGCGTTCTCTCGAAGCGGGTGAGATCCTCGGCGTTCTGCTTGGCATCCACCTGCTGGATGACCTTGATAACCTCTTCACCTGGGATGGCAGTGAACCCGTGCACCTGCAGTACCGCCAGAAACAGGTCGTAGATCTCTTCCTTGTTCATCGGGGCGCTGGAGAGGACGGTGACCTTGCCCTTGACCCTCGGATCCACTACGAAGCTGTAGCCGGTGATATCCGCCACCTGGGTGACGAAGGCTCGGATATCCGCATCTTTGAGGTTCAGTCGCCAGGTACCTTCCTGGGCCTGGGCCACAGTCATCAGCGGCAGCAACAGAGCCAGGACCAGAGCCCGGAGAATCGGTGTGGTGAGCTTAATCATGCAACGATCGCGTCCTGTATCGATGAAGCCTCAGAGTTGGCTTTCTGATTGTCTTTCGGAGCCAGGCTCCTGGTCTTTCCTTAAGGAACCCATAGACGGCTCCTCTACTGCGGTAACGCATAAGTCACCGTGAAGCGGGCGCCATCCCGCTCTACTTCCACCTGCAACTGGGATTCCGAACGCAGGGTTTCAAGCAATTGCCGGTCCTGCTCCAGGTCTCCCAGCGGATAGCCATTGATGGCGGTGATCACATCCCCCTGACGAAGATTCACCGCCCGGAGCATGGCATTCGAACCATCGAAGACGTAGCCCTGTGAGCCGCCATCGTCCACCGGCCTGAGGCCAAATGCAAGTAACGCGTTCGCACCTTCACTATCGAGTCGGGCCTGCGCCTGGGCCAGGAAGTCGTCCGTGGATGGCATCCGCTCACCGGCATTCTCCGCCGGTTCAGCCTCGGCCAGGCCGGCATCGCTGTAATCTTCCTCGAAGGTCAGGGATTCATAGGCTCCCTGGCGCCGGATCAGTATACGCCCGGGCTCCACCTCCACAAGCTCGGCATTACCCGGAATCATCTCCCCCACGCGATAATGGGCAGTGGTGTTACCACCACTTGTCACTATAGCACCAGAGTTCTCAGGCTTCTCCGCCACCAGCACGCCTTCAAGGCGCAATCTCAGGCGGGTTTCCGGGGCATTGCGTCGAACCGTTTCCGCGACAGGCTGGTTGCCTGCAGGGCGACCAAAGAGTTCAAAGCTGGCCAGGGGAGCCTGAACGCCGGCATCGGGGCCGCTGCCAACGCCCTGAGCGCCATAGACAGACGCCACCGGAGTTTCCTCCCACAGCAGGAACCACGTCAGCCAGGCCGCGCCGAGAGCCAGATAGAGCACCAGGCCGATCAGCAGGCTATTGGCAAGCCACCGGGGAATCCAGGCCGGCACGCTGCTCTTTCCACGACGGCCCATCAGAACCTGCCTCCCGGCACCAGCGGCTGCTGCACCTGGAAAATCACATCGCCCGGCGCCGCCGACGTGGACCATTGCTGCCCGGCCAGATCGACCATTCGTTTATACACCCTGACTTCCATCATCCCGCTATAAGTGATTGTGGCATCAGCCGCCGGATCGGGCCTACCCTGCTCCGAAACCGTCAGGAAGATACCCCGGGTACTGTCGGTCAGGGTTGCCTGCATGGGCGGGAAGACGGTGGTCTGACGGGTGTCCCCCATGGGCCAGCTGACCTCCCCGCCTGGCCAGCGCGCACTCCCGGTGGCGCTCTGGAGTCCTGAATCGGTTGCCGACAGTCGCAGCCGGTCAATAATCACGTCACCTTCCAGCAGGGCTCCTCCGGCCTGACGAATCATCGCCTCGAACTCCGGCACATGAATCCGCCCGGTGGCATCCACGGCGACCGAGGCTGGCCAGCCCAGCATCACATCGCCGGCGACACGGGAACTGACTGTTTCCAGAGTGACATCCAGAGGCTGTCTCAGCTCAACCAGATCCGGCCATGACAATGCCCAGGTCATCCGCACCGGGCGCTGCTGGATTCGAAGACCCGCGGCCCCCTGCCACAGCGAGCCGGACACCTGCTGCACCTGCACGCCCTGAGGTAACTGAACCCTTGGGGCCGCCTGGGACCAGACCCACCCCGCAGGCATCCACACCACGAGCGCAACGGCATAGGCCAGCAATGCCAGCAAGAGCAGCAGGATGATTTTGCCAGGGCGGAGAAACGATCGCTTGGGGGTGTCGGTCATCGGGAGTCGGGCGCCAGTACAAAGCTCAATTATGCCAAGAACCTGCAACCACGTTGTGACAGTGCTTCACAGGAATTCCGCCTTGGCACGGGATTCTACGTGACGGGATGCCGAAAATAAAAACCCGGATGCAAAAAACCCCACCCGGATGCCTCCGGATGGGGTTTCGTGACGGCCTGCGGCGACTTGTTGCCGCCGCATATCACAGGGCGTGAGCCGGCATTACATCATGCCGCCCATGCCTCCCATGCCGCCCATACCACCCATGTCCGGCATACCGCCGCCTGAGCCCGCTTCTTCCGGCTCGTCGGCAACCATTGCCTCGGTGGTGATAATCAGGCTGGCTACGGAAGCCGCGGCCTGCAGAGCAGAACGGGTCACCTTGGCGGGATCCAGGATGCCCATTTCCAGCATGTCGCCATATTCCTCGGTGGCAGCGTTGTACCCGAAGGCACCTTCGCCATCACGAACCTTGGCAACAACCACGGAGGACTCGCCGCCGGCATTGAACACGATCTGGCGCAACGGAGCTTCCATGGCACGACGCAGGATGTTGACTCCGGCCTTCTGCTCTTCGTTGATGGCGTCCACCTTGTCCAGAGCCGCGATGGCGCGGATCAGGGTCACACCACCACCCGGTACGATGCCTTCTTCAACGGCGGCACGAGTGGAGTGAAGCGCGTCTTCAACGCGGGCCTTCTTCTCTTTCATTTCCACTTCGGAACCAGCGCCCACCTTGATGACGGCAACACCGCCAGCCAGCTTGGCCACACGCTCCTGCAGCTTCTCCTTGTCGTAGTCGGAGCTGCTGTCCTCGATCTGCTTGCGGATCTGCTCGACGCGGGCCTCGATATCAGCCTGGGCGCCGGCACCGCCGATCAGAGTGGTGTTTTCCTTGGTGACATTGACACGCTTGGCGGTGCCCAGATCATCCAGGGTGGTGTTTTCCAGGGTCAGGCCAACTTCCTCGGAGATCACAGTACCGCCGGAGAGAATGGCGATATCCTGCAGCATCTCCTTGCGACGATCGCCAAAACCGGGCGCCTTGACGGCGTTGACCTTGACGATACCGCGCATGTTGTTGACCACCAGGGTAGCCAGCGCTTCGCCTTCGATGTCTTCGGCGATAATCTGCAGCGGCTTGCCGGCTTTCGCGACGGCTTCCAGAACCGGCAGCAGTTCACGGATGTTGGAGATCTTCTTGTCCACCAGCAGGATGTACGGGTCTTCCAGCTCGGCAGACATGTTCTCCTGATTGTTGATGAAGTACGGGCTGAGGTAACCGCGGTCGAACTGCATACCTTCGACCACTTCCAGCTCGTCTTCCAGGCCACGGCCTTCCTCAACGGTGATAACGCCTTCCTTACCCACTTTCTGCATCGCGTCAGCAATGATCTGACCGATGGCCTCGTCACCATTGGCGGAGATGGTACCAACCTGGGCAATGTTGCGGCTGTCGTCGCAGGGCTTGGCCATTTCGCGGATGGCCTTGACGGCTTCCGCGGTTCCCTTGTCGATACCACGCTTCAGGTCCATGGGGTTCATGCCGGCGGTAACGGCCTTGATGCCCTCGTTAACGATGGACTGAGCCAGTACGGTGGCGGTGGTGGTGCCGTCACCAGCGGTGTCGTTGGCCTGGGAAGCAACTTCCTTGACCATCTGGGCGCCCATGTTCTCGAACTTGTCTTTCAGCTCGATTTCCTTGGCGACGGACACGCCGTCCTTCGTCACGGTCGGCGCACCGAAGGACTTGTCCAGAACCACGTTGCGGCCTTTCGGGCCCAGAGTTACCTTGACGGCGTCTGCCAGGATGTTGACGCCTGCAACCATGCGCTTGCGTGCACTGTCACCGAATTTAACGTCTTTAGCTGCCATAGTTCTCTATTCCTGTTCGTTTAAACCAATTGCCTGAAGTTCTTGGCAAACAATCGGGTTGAATGCGTTATCCGGGTTGCGACAGGCTTCAGCCTTCAAGCACACCGTAGATTTCGTTCTCGCTCATGATCAGCAGCTCTTCAGTGCCGATCTTGACGGTGTTACCGGCATACTGGCCGAAAACCACCGTATCACCTTCCTTGACCGCCAGGGCGCGGGTTTCGCCGTTCTCGAGAATCCGGCCGTTACCTACAGCCACTACCTCGCCTTGAGACGGCTTTTCCTTGGCGTTGCCAGGCAGCACGATGCCACCAGCGGTCTTCTCTTCTTCTTCCTTACGGCGTACGACAACACGGTCGTGAAGCGGACGAATTTTCATTCTCTGTTTCTCCAATGTCAGACTGTCTTTGACAATGACGTTGCGTTAAAAGCCGGGGACTGATAACTATCTGTTTTTCAGATGTTTATCTGTCTCTCAGCAAACTTGTGTGTCCTTAATGGGGGTGGCCGGAGGCTTTTCAACGGCGCCCGCAAAAAAAATTTACTTTTTTTCGATGCGATCGTGGTCCCGCTCGGTCTCGTCCCGGTACTCCCCCTCAATGGTGCCGTCGTCGGCACCGGGTCTGCGATTGAAAGGCCCCTGCCCGCCAAACGGATCCGCCCCACTGGAAGTAAAGAAATAGGCATTGCCCTGGCCCCTGACCACCATCCTTTTCATGGCCTGGTGTACCAGCCAGTGCCGTGATCCCGGGATCAGGCACAGAAAGCCGATGGTATCGGTAACAAAACCGGGCGTAAGCAACAGTGCCCCACCGACAGCCAGAACCAGCCCTTCGGCAACCTCCTGTGCCGGTAATTCACCGCTGTTGAGGCGCTGGTTCGCGCGGGTCAGGGTTGCCAGCCCCTGCTGCTTGAGCAGCGCCGCGCCAATGACGGCCGTCAGCACCACAAGACCAATGGTTGGCAGCACGCCGATCATGGTGCCGACCTTGATCAGCACGGCCATCTCGACAATGGGCATGACAATGAAAAGAACAACAAAAACCCGCAAAGGATGCCTCCTGGTGATGATGGGTTTGCCGCGGAATCCGCGGAAATGAAAAGAGAAGGTTTGCCACGGAATCCTCGGAAGGACACGGAAGAAAAGAATGAAAAACAAAAACTGGCTGCAGGTACGTTCCAGTCCTAAGGTTATCCGCCACTCATTTTCTTTCGCTTTTTCCGCGTTTTTCGTGGTTTCCGTGGCTGAATCAGTCTTTTTTTTCCGCGTGCTTCCGCGGATTCCGCGGCAAAACCGAGTCTTTTGGTATACTCGCCAACCCCGAAAACCATAACATCAGGGCATATAATGAAACTTCAAGATTCCGTGATTGCAGTAACCGGCGGTGGCCAGGGTCTGGGCCTGTCCATGGCGAAGCACCTGGCTTCCCGCGGCGCCAACCTGGCGCTGATCGATCTGGTTCCGGAGAAGCTGGATGAAGCCGTGCAGGCCTGCATGAATGCCGGCGGCACAGCACGGGCCTACGTGTGCAACGTGGCCCGGGAAGAAGAGGTGGAGAGCACCTTCACCGCCATCCAGAACGACTTTGGCCGGCTAAACGGCCTGATCAACAACGCCGGCATCTTGAGGGACGGTATGCTGGTGAAGGCAAAGGAAGGCAAGGTGGACAAGCGCATGAGCCTGGCCGAGTGGCAGGCGGTGATTGACGTGAACCTGACCGGCGTCTTCCTGTGCGGCCGCGAAGCCGCCACCCGCATGATCGAGAACGGCGACGAGGGCGTTATCATCAACATCAGCTCCATCTCCCGCCACGGCAACATGGGCCAGTCCAACTATTCCGCCGCCAAGGCGGCAGTAGCCGCACTGGTGGTCACCTGGGCCAAGGAACTCGCCCGCCACAATATCCGCGCCATGGGCATTGCCCCGGGCTTCATCGCCACCGACATGGTCGCCTCCATGAAGCCGGAAGCCCTGGAAAAAATGGCCGCCGGCATTCCCGCCAAGCGCCTCGGCCAGCCGGAAGAAATCGGCCAGACGGCGGCGTTCATCTTCGAGAACGACTACCTGTCCGGCCGGGTGATCGACGTGGATGGCGGCCTGCGGGTCTAGGGATTTTTTCACCGCGGAATCCGCGGAAGAACGCGGAAAGAAAAGACTGATTAGCCACGGAATCCACGGAAAACACGGAAGAAAAGCAAAAAAATATGGGGGCGGATAACCTCGAACCCGGGAGGTACCCGCAGCCAAGTACTTTTTTTCCGGTTCTTTTTTCCGTGTCCTTCCGTGGATTCCGTGGCCAATATATCTTTTGTCTTTTTCCGCGTTCTTCCGCGGATTCCGCGGCGAAAAGAGGTCTTGACGATGGAACCCACCAGGGAGCAGAAAATCTGGCAGGTGGTGCTGGCCGTTCCCGAGGGTCGGGTGGTCAGCTATGGCCAGGTGGCGGATATGGCGGGGCTTGGGCGTCAGGCTCGCTTTGTGGGCCGGGCGCTGGGTAAGTTGCCGGCCGGGCATTCGGTGCCCTGGTTCCGGGTGATTCGTACCAATGGACAGATCGCCTTTCCCCAGGGCTCGGAAGCCTTCGCCCGGCAAAAAAATCTCCTTGAGAAGGAAGGTATAGAGGTCATCAACGGCCGGGTTCCGATGGGTCGTTTTCGCTGGACTCCCTGACAGGTGCGAGAGCGTCCAGGCGCTCGCCGTTTTTCTTCATGTACATGGAGAGCAGAATGGCCGGTATGCCCATGAGTCCGGCCACCAGGAAAAATTCCGCGTAACCGAAGTCCGCCACCACGATCCCCGAAAACCCGCCCAGGAACTTGCCCGGCAGCGTCATCAGCGAGCTGAACAGGGCGTACTGCGTGGCCGTGAATGCGGCACTGGTCATGCTGGAGAGCCAGGCGATGAGGGCCACGTTGGCAATGCCGCCACTGAGGTTGTCGGCACTGACCACCAGCGCCAGACTGACGATGTCCGGGGGCATCTGGGCAAGCCAGACAAACAGCAGGTTGGTGGCCGCAGTCATCACCGCACCCAGTACCAGGATTCGCCGCACGCCATAGCGCACCACCATGACCCCCCCCAGCATCGAGCCGGCAATGGTCATGAAGAAGCCGAATATCTTGGTGACGTCCGCCACCTGGGTCTTCGAGAAACCCATGAAATCCAGGTAGAAGGGGTTGGCCATAACCCCCATGGCGATATCGGAGATGCGGTAGACCGCAACCGTAATGAGAATGAGGATGGCCAGCTCACGATAACGCTGGAAGAAATCCAGGAACGGCCCTACCACAGCGGCGGAGAACCAGCCCATCAATCGTGCCAGGCGTGGCGGCAGGTGGGCGCGCTTACCAGCCTCCTGCTGGACCCGATGGGCAATGTCCGCAGCGGCGGCGTAATGGTTGACCTGGGGTTCCCGAACGATCAGTACCGTCAGCATACCCACACCTACCAACAACGCCATGACCTGATAGGAGACTTGCCAGCCCCAGAATTCCGCCAGATATAGGGCGCCCGCGCCGGCTACCAGCAACGCCACTCGATATCCGAAAATGTAGGTGGCTGCCAGGGCCGCCTGCAGACGGTCTTCGGCAATTTCGATGCGGTAGGCGTCAATGGCCACGTCCTGTGTGGCTGAAGAAAACGCCACCAGTAACCCGCAAAGGGCCATCATCTCCGGTGCGGCGACCGGATCCACCGTCGCCATGAGATACAGGCCCGTGGCTATGCCGGCCTGGGCAAGCAGCATCCAGCTGCGCCGTTTCCCCAACAGGCGATCCAGCACCGGCAAGCGGAGGCGATCCACGATCGGCGCCCAGAACACCTTGATGGAGTAGGTAATGCCCAGCCAGCTGAAAAAGCCGATGGTGGCGGTCTGCACCCCCACGTCCGCCAGGCGGGCGTTCAGGGTGGAGAACACCAGGAGGAATGGCAGGCCGGCGGAAAAGCCCAGGAACAGCAGGGCTGCCACCTGCCAGCGGGTGAAGGTATAGAGCGTGTCCTTCACCCAGGCGGAATCAATCCTTGAGAAAATGGGCTACTCCAGCTCAGTCACGGAAGTTGTTGAATTGCAGCGGCAGGTCAAGATCGCTCCCCTTGAGCATGGCGATCGCCTCCTGAAGGTCGTCCCGCTTCTTGCCCGTCACCCGCACTTTATCGCCCTGGATGCTGGCCTGAACCTTGAGTTTGGCTTCCTTGATCATCTTGACGATCTTCTTGGCCTGATCGGTTTCAATTCCCTGGCGCAGCTTCAGGTGCTTCTTTACCAGCTTGCCGGACTTGCTCTCGCCGTCATCGTCAATGGCGCGGGTATCTATATCACGCTTGGCGAAAGCCATGCGCAGCATCTCCAGAAGCTGCTCGATCTGGAACTCCTGCTCCGCACTGAGGGTAATGGTCTGGTCATCCAGCTCGATATCCGCCTCGACATTCTTGAAGTCCCAGCGGTTGCCCAGCTCCCGCCTGGCCTGGTCCACGGCATTGGTGACTTCGTGCATGTCGATTTCGGAAACGATATCAAAAGAAGGCATGGTGTTCGGTCTCCTGATCTTGAAGCTTACTGGGGCTGGGAAAGGACCATAGCATAGCGGCAAATGGCGGCCACATCGACCCTGGCCGGCGGACATTTCAGAAACCCGGTAATCGGGCGAGGGAGAGGAGAAACACGCGGTAACAGACAAACACACAAGGCCAACAGACCCGTTACCGGCAAAGCAGTATTCTAGCCATGTGGATCGGGGGAATGGTGTGGTATCCCCTGGCAGTATCCATACCCAACGGTGAGGGAGTCTGCTGTACCCTCACCGGCATTTTGGGACCCGGTTGTGTTGTTTCAGGCAGTTCGATCTTTCCTTGTTTGTTGTTCTCTGGCCAGCCCCTCATCGGGTTGGCCTTTTTTTTGGTTTTTTTTGCCGCGGAATACGCGGAAGTACGCGGAAAAAAACGAAAAAGATATATTGGCCACGGAATCCACGGAAGGACACGGAAAAGGGACAAAGAAAAAAGACCCCGTGGTTGCGGGCACCTTCTCGCTCTGGGGTACCCGCAACCCATTTCCTTATGCTTTTCTTCCGTGTTTTCCGTGGTTTCCGTGGCTAAATCAGTCTTTCCTTCCGCGTACTTCCGCGGATTCCGCAGCCAATCAGGCCTTAAAGCTTGCGGCCCTTGCCGGCGGCAATTCGCAGCCGCAGGGCGTTGAGCTTGATAAAGCCTTCGGCGTCTTTCTGGTCATAGGCGCCCTGGTCTTCCTCGAAGGTGGCGATCTTCTCGTCGAACAGGGAGTCTTCGGACTTACGGCCCACTACATCGACGTTGCCCTTGTAGAGCTTCAGGCGCACGGTGCCGTTGACGTAGTGCTGGGTCTGGTCGATCAGGGCCTGGAGGGCTTCGCGCTCCGGGGACCACCAGTAGCCGTTGTAGATGACTTCCGCATAACGGGGCATGATGCTGTCTTTCAGGTGGGCGACTTCGCGGTCCAGGGTGATGGACTCGATGGCGCGGTGGGCCCGCAGCATGATGGTGCCGCCCGGGGTTTCGTAGCAGCCGCGGGACTTCATGCCCACGTAGCGGTTCTCGACGATGTCCAGACGGCCGATACCGTTGTCGCCCGCCAGCTTGTTCAGGGTTTCCAGCACCACGTGGGGCTTCATGTCCTGGCCGTCGATGGCAACAATGTCACCCTTCTTATAGGTCAGCTCCACATAGGTGGGCTTCTCCGGGGCGGACTCCGGTGAAACGGTCCAGCGCCACATGTCTTCCTCGGCTTCCGCCCAGGGGTCTTCCAGGTTGATGCCTTCATAGGAGATGTGCAGCAGGTTGGCATCCATGGAGTACGGGCTCTTGCCCTTCTTCTTCTCCACTGGAATATCACGCTCGTCGCAGTAGGCCAGCAGCTTCTCGCGGGAGTTCAGGTCCCACTCGCGCCAGGGAGCGATGACCTTCACGCCGGGCTTCAGGGCGTATGCGCCCAGCTCGAAACGCACCTGGTCGTTACCCTTGCCGGTGGCACCGTGGGAGATGGCATCGGCGCCGGTCTCGTTGGCGATTTCCACCAGGCGCTTGGCGATCAGGGGGCGGGCAATGGAGGTACCCAGCAGGTACTCGCCCTCATAGATGGTGTTGGCGCGGAACATGGGGAACACGTAGTCGCGGACGAACTCTTCGCGCAGGTCTTCAATGTAGATTTCGTTCACGCCCAGCTTCTTGGCCTTCTCCCGGGCCGGCTCCACTTCCTCACCCTGGCCGATGTCGGCAGTAAAGGTCACAACCTCACAGTTGTAGGTGTCCTGCAGCCAGCGAACGATAACGGAGGTATCCAGGCCACCGGAATAGGCCAGCACCACCTTCTTGATATCAGACATGCCCTTGCTCCTGCGATTCGATAAAACGAAAAATAGGGTCTGACCCCATTTTATTGACTCGGAAAAGAAGGCGCATATTGTACGGGAGTGCGGGGGGAATGGCTATTGGGTGGGCCTTGAGCTCGCCGCGGAAGAAAACAAGGAAAGGGTTAGCCACGGAATCCACGGAAGGACACGGAACAAGACCAGAAAGAAAAGAGCTTGGGTGCGGGTACCCTCCGGTTTCCAGGTTACCCGCCGCCCTTTTTACTTCGCTTTTCTTCCGTGTTTTCCGTGGATTCCGTGGCTAAAAAAAGCCTTTTCCGCGTACTTCTGCGGATTCCGCGGCAAATATCAGACCGCAGCCGCAGAACGCTGCTGGCTGGTCACTTCCTCACGGATACCGTCCCAGCCCTCTTTCACGGAACGCAGCAGGTTTGCCACTTCGTCCAGCTTGGCCATGTCGTTCTTTGCACTGGCTTCCAGCAGGGTGCGCTCCATGTAGTCGTAAAGTGCTTCCAGCCGCGCGGCCAGTTCGCCGCCCTTTTCAAAGTCCAGAAAGCTACGCAGGCCGCCAATGATCTCGATAGCCTTGTTGATCACCTGGGCCTTGCCGGCGTAGTCCTTCTGCTGCATCCGGGCCTTGGCCATATTGATGCGTTCCAGGGCGCCGTTGTACAGCAGCTGGATCAACTTGTGGGGGTCAGCGTCGGTGATGCTGGTCTGGGTGTTGACGCGCTGGTATGCCTGTAGACCGTTCATAGTTAACCTCTTTGTTCACCGGCTTGGGCTGGTGTTAATCAGTCGCTCCCGGGAGCGGACCTAGTTGTCGCGATTGTTCTGGGGCGCCAGCGCCGCCAGCTGCTGAGTGACGTAGTCACGGGTACTGTTGAGCTGTGAAATAAGGGAGTCGGCGGCGCTGAACTGGGCGACCAGGCGTTCACGGTAGGACGTTATACCTTCCTCCAGCCGCACCCGGCTCTCCTGGATCTGCTCCAGTTCCCGGTTCAGGCTATCGGTCCTCGACTCGATGGCACCGTCGGCTCCAACAACATTCGTCACGAGGTTCACCGTGCGTTCGGCGACCCCTTCGATAAAGGTAATTGACCCCCGACTGCCGGTCTGGTCGCCGAGGATTCGCACCTGGAGGCCTGAAGCTCCGCCGTTGCCGCTACCCAGGAACAGAACCTGTCCGTCTCCTTCCGCGGTTCGACCATCAATGGTCCCCGCCACATCCAGGCCACTGGTACTGGTGTTGGTGTCCAGCCCGAAGGTAGCGCCATTTTCCGCACTGGTCAGTGTGACGCTGGAATCCTTACCGTAGGTCGACGAGGTAAATGTCAGCATGCCAGCGGAATCCACACCAACCTGGACATTGGTACCGGCCGCATTGAGAGCATTATTGCTGTCGAGCTGCGCCTGAATGTCGTCCAGTACCTGCTGCTGGGTGAGACCCGCGCCCTGGGTCAGCTTGAGGCTGACGCTGGTGTCGCCGTTCACCTGCAGAGTCATTTCGTCGTTGGTGTCGGTAATATCAAAAGTGGCAGCGAGAGCGGTGCCGCCGGTCAGGCTGCCCGGGGTCGCGGCCTGGGTGACATTGATATCGTATTTCCCCGGCTCAGTGGCCGTGCCGCTGCGAACAAACTCCACCTGGCCATCCGTGGTTCGTCCCTGCTCCGCAAACAGAGCCGTAACATCATCCGGATTATTCTTGAGCTGCTCTTCAAATTTCGACCGGTCAAACTCCAGTCCTCCGGTCTCAAAATTGGTGGTAATGCCCACATCCGCCAGGCTGCGCACACTGGCATTTTCCAGACCAGGTACCACGCGGGTGAGTATCTGACGCATCTGGCTCTGGATGTTTCGAACGGTGGAGTCGCCGTTCAACAGGCCACCAACGCCCGCCTCGGCGTTAAAACCCGCAAGGCTGTCGATAGTGCCTTGAAGGCCGTTAAACTTGTCAACGAAACCCTGGACTCGGTCCGATACCGCGCCCAGATCCTGCTTCACCTTGATGGTGGACTGTCCCACGGCAGAAATATCGAAGGTCAGACCGTCAATCACATTCTCAAAGGTGTTGCTGGAGCGGGTAACTGTCACCCCATTGACGCTCATTACGGCGTCCGTCGCCGCGATCGTTTCAGTCAGGCCAGCACCCGCATCCATGCTGCTATTAAATGCGAACCGGGATAGTCCGTCATTATCGGTGTCGGTACCGACATTGTCGCCGGAGACCGCGATGCTGACCGCGTTCGCCGTGCCGGTTTCATCCGCGGAAAGCACCAGTTGGTAACCACTGCCGGTATCGATGACACCGGCCGAAACGCCTGCGTCAGAGTCATTGATGGCGTTCGCCAGGCCCTGAAGTGTGTCGTTACTGCTATCAACTGTGATGCTGGTGACCTTGTCTCCCACGGTCAGAGTCATTTTTCCCTGGCCGACACTGGTGGCGTCACGGTCTGCAAAAACCGTTTGGGACGCCAGAGCCTGGGCAGAGGCCAGACTGGTCACATCCACGTTATAGGTGCCCCGACTGGCCTTGGTGCTGTCGACGGACACCGCAATGTCTTCATTAGAGGAGCTGGCGGAAAATGCCTTCAAGTTATCCGGCGCGCTCAACTGGCGCATGGGCAGGCGCATTTCAGTCACGGCACTGCGCAACTTGCCGTAGGCCGACAGCAGGGCTTCGGTTTGCTGGGTTTGCCGGGACAGCCGGTTTTCAGTGGGCTTGCGCTCAGCAGCCACCAGCTGATCCACCAGATCGGAACTGAGAACCCCCGAACCGATACCTAAAGACGAAATACCTGCCATAACCTCTGCCTCCTCATGGGGGCGCCTGATTGCTACTGTTCAGTTTATCGGCAGGAGGCGGCAAAACTTTGCCCCTTTTTCCAGATTCCCGGTGCCGATTTGTAACAGCCTGTAACAAAACTTTTTTAGCCACTGAATCCACGGAAGGACACGGAAGAAAAGATTTTTAATTATTTATTTTTCCGTGTTTTTCCGTGGATTCCGTGGCTAAACATTCTTTTTTCCTTCCGCGTTCTTCCGCGGATTCCGCGGCAAACATCCATAACGCAGAACACCGCCGGACCCTCTAGGGATGCGGCGGTGCTGGATAACCGTTGTTGAAATCAGGCCAAAAGCGGCAAGCTTTTATACCTTGATGTTAAACAACGTCAGCGGTTCGTCCTGCTGCAAGTTCTCTGCCAACCTCAATGCAACCTCATCCGGAATCTGGCGGATTACTTCCTGGGTCTTCTGATCAACCACCCTGACGATGGTCTGACCCTTGTCGTTGTCCACCTCGAACTGCAGGTCCCGCTGAACGTTCTGTACGAAATCGTTCAGCTGGGTAACGGCGTCATCCAGTTGCTCCCGCTGGGCTTCGCTGCGCTCCTTCAGCCTTTCGGCTTTGGAAGGCTCGATGGCCTGCTGGGCGGGCTGGACTTTCGTCGTGCTGCCTGCGGATGCGGAAGCAAGGTCGGAGGCATTCCTGCCTGCGGCCTGAGATGACGACAGTGCCCTTGCCGGTGACTGATCGCTGGCACGAACCAGCTTCAGATCCGGGCTGTTCAGGTTAACGTCATTCATCGCTTTACCTCGCTATCCTGGAACGGCGTAAAACCGGAGCCCGAAGGCTCCGGTGGTCAGCCGTCAGTCCCAACTTACTGCAGGAGGGACAGAACCTGCTGTGGCCGTGCATTGGCCTGGGCCAGGACGGAGATACCGGCCTGCTGCAGTACCTGGGACTTGGAGAGCTTCGCAGTTTCTGCAGCGAAGTCGGCATCCAGGATACGGCTGTTGGCGGCACTCAGGTTTTCTGAGGTGGTCGCCAGGTTCGCGATAGTGGAATCAAAGCGGTTCTGGACCGCACCGAGCTCACTACGAATACCATTTACCGTCTGCAGAGCTGAATCGATGCGCTTAATGGCGTCGTTTGCCTTGTCAACGTCAGCAACACTGACTGTGTCAATTGAGCCTGTGGCCGCCTTTGTTTGACCATCTTCGAAGCCGGCAACAACTTCATTGGTTCCGTTCAGTGTGATGCCTTCCAGAGCCTCGATGGTTACCTGGCCGCGCTGGACTGTATTAATTGATGCGGAGGCAAATCCTTGAGTGCCAGTTGCGACGGTTCCTGTGCTAGTGCTTATTTCTTGAGCTGTGATGGTAAAGTTCTTGCCATCATCTTGCGTGAATACGATACCGGAAGTGGCGGCGGCAGTAGCTTCAGCCGTAAAACCTTCAATACCCGCGGCACTTGCTTGCTCATTGATTGCCTGGGCAAATTCCGCCTCAGTGATGGTGTCGGCGTCGCTGTCCGCGGTCACAGAAACGGTAAAAGAGGCGGTGCCTACGGAGATATCCGCCGAGTATGTCCGCGCTTCACCAGCAGTAGTAGAAGCGCCAATATCCGCGAAAGCGACTTCGTTGATGTTAGTAGCTGTCACGGACGTCAGACCACTGACGTTCGCATCCTTGATCGCCTGGGCAATTGATTCCGCGGAATCACTGTCGGAGGCGCCAATTTCCACGGACGGACCGGTGCCGACCTGGATTTCAAGATCACCAGCAGAGAGCGCACCAGTCACGTCGGTACCTTCCAGCGTAGCCAGCGACCCGATCTGATCACGACGGGTACCCTGGGACAGGTCCACACCAATGGTCTCCCCGGCGTTGGCACCAACCTGGAAATCCTGTTCTCCAAAACTGCCGTCCAGAACCTTGAGGCCGTTGAAAGCGGTCTGGGTGGAAATACGCTCCACTTCCGCAAGGCGCTGCTTTACTTCCTGGTCCAGGGCCTGACGGTCAGACGCGCTGTTGGTGGCGTTAGCCGACTGAACGGCCAGATCACGGATCCGCTGGAGGTTGTTGGTGATTTCATCAAGTGCACCCTCGGCCGTCTGGGCCAGGGAGATACCGTCGTTGGCATTCCGGGTGGCCACATCCAGACCACGAATCTGTGACTGGAAGCGAGTGGAGATCGCCAGACCAGCGGCGTCATCCTTGGCGGAGTTGATCCGCAGACCGGAAGACAGACGCTCCAGAGCCTGGTTGCTCAGGTCCTGAGACTTCTGAAGCTGGTTCTGAGCGCTGAGGGACGCCACGTTTGTGTTAATACCGAGAGCCATAGTGCTTCTCCTTCGACATCTGTCGTCATTTCATGGAAAAGGTGTGGCGCCCGTTCTCTGTTTTTGGGAGCGCCGCCCTGTTGCACTGCTTAACGGCCCTGGAATGGGTTCCTTTAGAAAAATTTTCGCGAAGTTTGTAAAGGAATGTAAAAGAACTATACGGAAGGGCAGGTTTGGCCACGAGATCCCCGGAAGTACGCGAAACTGAAAAGAATTTGTCACGGAAACCACTGAAGAGCACTGAAAAGAGAACTCCACATAAATCACAAGCCAACCAACCCCATGCGCGCCTCTTTAAGTTTCGTCCGGAAGTTCCGCCCCATGGCAGCCATGCGAATAAACCCTATTTTTCCCTGTCGACTGCCTGAAAAAGCGGCAATCTGCTTCCCTTCGCTCGCCAGTCTTCTGTCAACCCGCTATCACGCAAAGGCTTCTCAGATTCAGACTTTTTTTTAAAAAACATGACCCTACTGACAAACAGAGAAAACTGGCACGTCCTTCGCTTGAGGCTCGGTAACACGGCAATTTAACGAATTACTGCCGGCAGGATTACCCGGATTCGGGAATCAGGCTTCCGGCACCTCTGAGCAGGGAGAATTGTTATGCCTCAGGTCATCAATACCAACATCGCTTCGCTGAATGCTCAGCGGAACCTCAATGAATCCCAGACAGCGGCCAATGTCGCGTTTGAAAGGCTGTCTTCGGGCCTGAGAATCAACTCCGCCAAGGACGATGCCGCTGGTCTGGCGATTTCCACTCGTTTTCAGTCCCAGATATCTGGCCTGAACGTGGCGCAGAGAAACGCCAGCGATGGGATCTCCCTGGCACAGACGACAGAAGGGGCGCTTGGAGAGGTAATTGACAACCTCCAGCGGATCCGTGATCTGGCGGTTCAGTCGGCTAACGCCACTAACAGCGCTTCAGACAGACTCGCCCTGGATCAGGAAGTGCAACAGCGAATCGAGGAAATCGCCCGTATAGCCGATCAGACCACCTTTAACGGCCTGAAAGTCCTCGACGGATCGTTCGGAGAAAAAACCTTCCAGGTGGGCGCCAACTCCGGTGACACCATCAGCGTTGACCTGTCTGAAGGTTCCCGGGCCGACCAGATTGGCTCGCTGGCCATCAGCGGCTCGCGCCAGGTGACCGACCAGCCTCTGGCTGATGGTGACCTGACCATTGCCGTGGGCGAGAGCGAGGCCTATCCGGTACCGGGCACCGGCACAGATGCATCAGCCAAGGCCAAGGCCGAAGCCATTGAACGGGCCAACATCCCTGGACTGCCGACAGTCTCCGCCACTAATGTCCAGGACCTTGCCTTTACAGCTGTCGCAGGTGCGACAGGCTCAAATGCCGGCACCGGCACCTACTCCATCAAATTGGCTATCGGCACCAGCACGGAAACGATTACGGCAAACATTGACGGGCCTACTGGTACTAACGGCTCTACTGCAGACACCCTGACCACTGAAGAGCTTGCCGCCGCGATCAACGATGCGGGAATCGAGGGACTTTCGGCTGACGCCGCCAACGGTACTACATTGACTCTCACCGACTCCCTGGGGCGCAATGTCACCATTACCGCTGAGTCCAAGACGCTTGTTACAGACACATCTGTACCGACGTCTTCGACCACCGATCTCGCGTCAACAGCTGCCGGATTTGCGGCCGCAGACGTCGGCGCCGTCGGAACAGCTACCAAATACGGACAGATCAGCCTTGAAGCGCTGGACACCATCAAAATCGGGGGTAACGCCCCGGGGAAAGCCGGATTCCTGGTTGATGAAACCATTTCCGTTTCCGGCAACCTAGAGGGCGTTAACGTCAAGACCGTAGGAGGCGCGGAGGATGCAATCAAGCGTGTCGACTCAGCGCTAACCAGTATCAACAGCATCAGGAGTGAACTGGGCGCAATCCAGAACCGGTTCGAATCAACCATTGCCAACCTGAGCACGACCTCAGAAAACCTGTCAGCGGCCAATAGCCGCATTCGCGATGCAGACTTCGCAGCGGAAACCGCCGAGCTTGCCCGTACTCAGGTGCTCCAACAGGCGGGCCTGTCGGTCTTATCACAGGCGAATGCACGCCCTCAGCAGGTACTGCAGTTACTGCAAGGGTAAGTTCAAAATAACGGAGGCGCCCCGGCCGGGGCGCCCCTGAGCCCTTCAGTCACCTGATGATGTTTGCGCCCAAGGGCCATATGCTAGAGTGGCCCGATTTACACCACCATCGTGGAGACCGTTGTGGTTCAGAATAAAGCCCTCGAGTTTGTACAACGTAGAGAAGCGAATCTCCGCTTTTTCCAGAAAGCCTATCCGAGTATCTATTCCCATTTTGCGCACTACCAGCTCACCAGGGCTGAAGTGATCATCAGCAATGTTGAAGACGAGGTCGACCTGCAGATAGATGGCAGGTCTCTGTACGAAGGTAAAGGCAGGCAGAGAGCACACCAGGGCGTCGAACTCTTCAAGAACACGTTCAGTGCCGGAAAACTGTTACCGTCCCTTCCGCCTCCGTGGCCTGGCGATTATTACCATCCTCGATTTGCTCATATGGCGGTGGATAGCATTGTCCGGGAATCGCCACTGTCCAGAACGTCCTACATGGGCTACCCAATACCCAACTTTTACCCGCTTGTTGTTTTTCAGGGCGTGGGCCTCGGGTATCAGATCGAGGAGCTTGTAACGACCTCTGAGGTGGAAAATGCCATTATCGTCGAACCAGACCTTGATATTTTCGCAGCGAGCCTGCTGACCGTTGACTGGGCCAAGGTATGTTCCCGGTTTCAGATCAGCGGACGATCCCTCAGATTTCTGATTGGCGTAGAGAAAACGGAAGAGACGCTTTGGCCCAATCTGGTCAGACATCTCATGCATTTTACGCCGGTGTTTCCCGTGATGAACCTGTTTCTCAACGAAAGGGGTGACTCCACCATGGCGGCCGTCGCAGAGCGTATAAACCGCGAAGCGCTAGCCACCCTGACGACCTGGGGCCACTACGACGACGAGGTTCGCCAGTTAAATAACGCCCTCCACGCCTTCCATCATGGCATAAGAACCATTCCGCCAAAGGGGAGCGTCGTCTCTGAAACTCCAACCCTGATCGTGGGTAGCGGGCCCTCGTTGGATGACCGCATCGAGGATATAAAATCGGTTCGGGATAAGGTTATTATCGTCAGTGCTGGAACCGGATTAAGGGCTCTTATTAAAAATGACATTTATCCTGACTTTCATGTCGAGCTCGAATCGGATTATCTCAACTACCGCGTAATAAGCTCCTACGACCCTGACAAGCTCAAGGCCATAAAAATCATAGCAGCTTCCCAGATCTGCCCGCTGATATGGGGGCTCTTCGGGGATCAACGCCTCTATTTCAAGAGAGAAAATCCCATTTCCTTTTTATTCGGATCGGCCAATAAAAGCATTTCCGGAGGCGCTCCAACCTGCACCAATGCGGCCATCGCAATTTGCAGTCAACTCGGCCTCCGAAATATATTCCTCTTTGGCACCGATTTCGGGTTCAAAAGCCACGACAAGCACCACTCCCAGCGTTCCGTTTACATGGAAAGTGAAGATGACGTAATCGGAACAGAATTGAAGGAAGGGGCAAGCAAAACTTTCACTAAAGGTCGCACCTTCTCCGTAAAGGGTGTGAATGACAGCGTCGTTCACACAACACCTATATACTTTACCGCGAAAAGGGCGGTTGAAAGTTTGATCGTATCAAGCCACGTATCCCTTCCGAAAACCCGATTCTTTAACTGTGCCGACGGCGCTGACATCGAGGGGGCTGCGTGGCTCTCAAGAGAACAATTCAGGGAATCGGCTTCGTCGCACGGTGATCCGTCGGAAAAACAGCGGGCCCTCGACCTGATTTTCAATCCGGATGCGGAAACCGTCTCCCTTGATGACCTGCAAGCCAGCCTGGAAAATACGAAAGAAAAACTTCGACTTCTTTCGACCAGGATCGGAAATATTCTGAAAAGCCGGCGAATAAGAGGAAAGAAGGACATTACCAGGCTGTCTTCTGAGATCAGCAGATACGTGGAAGGCGAACTGAATCAAAACGATCCAGGCTTCTACTATATGATTCGTGGAACCCTGCGTCATTTTCTATACGCAGGATTCTCACATGCGATAGCGATGGAGGACGAGCATGACATCGCGGTTTACCTGAGCCGTTGGCAAAAAGCATTCGCGGATTGCCTGTCGGAACTGCCTGGTCACTTTGAGTCCGTCACCAACAAGAAATATTCACTTGAATCCGACCCGTGGATTCGTCAATCGATAAATGATCCGGAATTAATTCCTTCCGCGAAAGACATTGTGAAATAGGGGACGAGGTGCCGGCGGCTTGAGAAGGCTACCGGCACCTTTTTTACGCGACGTGCCCACGCTGACTGCTATCGACTCTCCGCATCCCATGTTTTTGCAGACCGCTTTGTAGAAACCATGATTTTTCCATTGTGATAAATGGTTCGGTCCGCATTTCCATCGCAACATCAATTTTGGCACACCCTTCGCAACACCTCACCCAAACGCACTGCAAACCGTCAAAAAACTGCAGACCTTTGCCGCCCTTGCCGCGGCCTGGTTGATGAGGTGTTCCATGCAAGCACAGTACAACGTTCAGGTTCCCGACTCCCACAAGGCCGAGGTGGCGCGGCTGTTGATTGAGGCAAACCTGGCCTATAGCGAGTCCAACCATCCCCAGCGCCGTTACATCGAGCGGATCAAGGCGCGCCAGGGGTGCCGGCAGTTGCTGAACCAGGCCCTTACGATGCAGCCGGATCACGCCGGAGCGCTTGGCCTGCTGGGCCGTGTGGAAATGGATGATGGTGAGTTGGACCGGGCGGCGAGCCTGTTTGAAAGCAGCCTGAAGCATCAGCCGGAGCAGCCCCAGCAGTACTGCAACCTGGGCTACTGGGCCCTGAAGACGGAGCGCCCGGCCAAGGCGGAAGCCTACTTCCTGAAGGCCCTCGACCTGGACCGGCAATCCGCCGCCGCTTTCTGTGGCGTGGCCCATGCCAAGCGGGAGCAGGGCCAGTTCGATGTGGCCTACCTGCACTACCGCAAGCTGATCCAGCTGGGTATGGACTGGCCGTCGGTCTACAGCGGCATGCTCAAGTGTGCGGCGCGGATCGAGGTGCATCAGGCGAACCATGAGCTGGCCCTGGACGCCATTGCCCTGCTACGCCGGGAAGAACTCCCCCATCAGGAGATCGGCCGTTTCTGCGCCGCCATCCTGCGTCAGCAGTACGACCTGGACAACCCCAATGCCGAAGTGTTCCTGGACGCCGCGGCCGAAGACGAGCTGCTGATCCTGGCCCTGGAAAAGACCCTGATGCCGGACGCCGGTATCGAGGAGCTGGTGACACTGCTGCGCCGCTCGGTCCTCGCCGAAGTCGCACACACCGTATCACTGCGGGACGAATTGCAGCCGCTGACCCTGGCCGTTGCCCGCTATGTGGACCGCACCGGCTATGCACTTGTGGCGGCCGATGATGAACAGAACCTGATCGACACCATCAACAATAGCATCGCCGCCCAGTTCGCCGTGCGGGAGCCGCTGGAAGCCCTGGTGGGATCAGTGATGGTCAGCGCCATGTACGGCGCCCTGTTTCATCAGGATTTCGCGGTACAGCTGGGCCAGTGGTCCCTGACCGAATGGCCCGCGGCCCTGCAGGGTGTGATGGCCGCCAGCTATTACGACCGGGCCCTGGACGAGGCTACCAAACAGAATTTCGAGGAAAAGGCGGACGAGCTCTGTCTGGCCCGCTCTGATGTGCCCCAGGCCTGGCCCAGCTGGAATCACCTGGCCTACCACGCCGAGACCAGCCTGAAGGCCATCATGGCCCAGGAGCTTGGCCTGGACACAGCAGACCTGGCCGGCACCCTGAGAATGATGATCTGCGGCGCCCAGTCCGGCCAACGGGCCCTGGAGCTTGCCCATTACCTGGACGATGTGGAAGTCATCGCCGTTGACGAATCCCTGGCCAATGTGGCGACTGCTACCCGCCGTGCAGAAGAGCTGGGACTGACCAACATCGTGTTCTGGCCCTGGTCGGTGGCACGGCGCTTTGTGGCCGACGGTCACCAGGTGCACTGGATCGAAGTGGGCCGCCTGCCCTCCCCCGCCATGGCCGACCTCTCCCTGGCGGCGCTGGTGAGTGAAGCCTCTACCCGGGGGGCGGTGGTGCACATGCACACGGCCGTTGAGGAACAGACCCGTGGCGATGCCGAGATCCGCCAGCTGATCAGGGCCCACAACCTCCAGCCCACACGGGACTCCCTGCGTCGCCTCCGGCGCATGGCCCTGAACAACCGCCAGGACCCGCTGTGGCAGGACCTGTTGAAGGAAGAGGACTTCTACGGCCTAGGCGGCTGCCGCGACCGCTGGTTCCGGCCCCAGGACGTCAAACAGCTGAAGGACCTGATGGGCCTGGTCAGCAACGAAGTGGAATGGAAACTGGTCAAGGCCAGCGACCAGGACGGCCACAGCCTGGCCCTGGCACCGGTGGCCCGGCAGGTGCGGGCCGAGGCCCTGGGGAGCCAGGTGCAGAGCCTGGTGGGGCAACCGCTGTCCGTTTACTTCGTGCGCCGCCGATAAAGAGTTTTTGCCGCGGAATCCGCGGAAGTACGCGGAAAAGAAAGGATTTGCCACAGAATCCACGGAAAACACGGAAAGAAAAGAAAAAATTGGCCACGGACCACACGGACAAGCGCGGACAAAAAGAAAAGATCATTCGGTTTGGTCTCTTCGTCCGTGAGGGTCCGTGTGGTCCGGTCACAATCTCCTGGTTGCTCTAGCGCCACGCTCTCTGAACCAGACTGATTCGGGCTACCCCGCTGAGCTATCTGCTCTGAGTAGCAATATAACTTCCTCCAGCACATGCCGGAAATCACCGGACTTCAGTCTGGCAATTTCTTTAAGGAGGATACTCTGGTGAGCGGTGAAGAGCTTGCCCGGTCTTGCGTAGCTGATGCGATGGAGGGAACCGGAGGCGAACTGATCTTCTTTAAGTTCGATAGATAGCGGATCGTAGGCTTTGCTGGTGACCTGACAGAGGATGTAATCGTCCTGCCCTGCGGCAGCCAGCACAATGGCGGGGCGGAGTTTTTGCTGAGTCAGATCCGAAAACGGGAAACGAATAAGAACTACGCTTCCTTTTGCAAATGCTCCCATGCGTTGTCCTCATCCTCATTGAGCCAATCGCCTGCCAGGGCGGATTCCGCCGCGGGCAGGATCTCTTCCTGAGATTCATCATCAAGCAACGTAATCAGGACACGCCGCCTGCCCTTGATCGACACCTTCTCCAGCCATTGGATACGGCCAGATTCGTCAATGACGGCTTCCACTGTATTCAACATGCTTGCTCCCGACTGAGCGTTCGATGGTTTCATTGTGACACCATGGGTTTGTAGCCGCAAATGAGGGGAGGAAAAGAGAAAGACCGGTTTAGCCACGGAATCCACGGAAAACACGGAAGAAAAGCAAAAAAATGGGTTGCGGGTAGCCTCAGAACTGGAGCCTACCTGCAGCCAGTTTCTTTTCATCTTTCATTCTTTTCTTTCCGTGTCCTTCCGTGGATTCCGTGGCTAAAAATAAGGAATCAGCGACTCCCCATACAGATGCAGCTCCTCCAGGATGTGCATCTTCTCCGGCGACAGGTTCGGGTCGGTCGCCAGTCTTTGCAATTCCTTTCCGAACGCTTCCAGTGACAGCCAGCCTTTCTTGGGCTCCATCAGGCGTTGGCGGCGAAATTCTTCCCAGCGTTCCATTTCCTCGTCCATGAGGGTATGTGGGTAGTTTCTGGCGCGGTAGCGGAACAGGAGCTCCTGCAGGCGGTCGTCCTCGAATCTTACGTCCAGCTCGCCGAGTTGTTCCGGGGGCTGGCTGATGACCCAGTTGAGTTTTTCCCGGTCGGTGTTGCTGATGAAGCCGCCGCTGTAGAGCTGTTCGTCCGGGTCGGTGAGATCGCTTTCCCGCTCGTGGCCGAAGGCTTCGGCGATTTTCCGGGGCAAATCCTTTGCGGTGCGAAGGGTGGCCAGGTTCTGCCTGAGGGTGTTGCCATCCAGTTCCAGCGCTTTGAGATGCTCCGGGCTCAGGGTCTTGAGCATGGTGCCGGGGGCCAGTACCGGGCACTTGTTGAGCTGGACGCCCTTTAGGGGGAAGCGGGCAACGCCCTCCTCCATGTCCGCCTGGGCGGTAAAGACCCGTTCGCGGATCTGCTCCGGGCTGGCGCCGATAAGCTCGGTGGGATCCTCGCGGAGGTCGTAGACGATGACCTGGTTCCGGTTGGTGGGATGCTCCGCCACCGGCGCCACCATGGCACAGCAGCCGCGACTGGCCGGGTACTTGGAAGATACGTGGAACACCGGTTTCATGGCGACGGTGTCCAGCATGGCCCGGGCGGCGTGCTTGTCCTTGTTGCTGAGCACAAACTCGAACAGTTTCGGCTGCTTTTCCCTGATCAGTCGTGCCAGGGCGATGGTGGCTTCCACATCGGACATGGCATCGTGGGCGGCTTCATGGCTGATGCCGTTGGCGGCGGTCAGTTCCTCCAGCCGGAAGCTGGGGCTGCCGTCTTCCTTGCGGGGCCAGTTGATGCCCTCCGGGCGCAGGGCGTAGGTCAGCCGCACCATGTCGATGATGTCCCAGCGGGAGTTGCCGTTCTGCCACTCCCGGCCGTAAGGGTCCCGCAGGTTGCGGTAAAGGGTGTGGCGGGTCACCTCGTCGTCGAACCTCAGGCTGTTATAGCCGACACCGCAGGTGCCCGGCTGGCTGAAGGCCTCGTTGATGCGGTCGATGAACTCCGCTTCGGGATAACCATTCTCCAGCGCCTTCTGGGGCGTGATGCCGGTGATCAGGCAGGCCTCCGGTGACGGCAGATAATCATCGGAGGGTCTGCAATAAATCACCAGCGGGTCTTCTATGATGTTCAGATCGGCGTCGGTGCGCACACCCGCGAACTGCGACGGCCGGTCATGGATGGGGTCTGCACCGAATGTCTCGTAGTCGTGCCAGTAGAATGAGCGGATCACGCCTGGGCTCCCGGGTTATCGTTCAGCTGCGGAGTGTACCAGTTTCCGGATGTGAGGCAGTACCGGGGGGGGGGTTTGCAGGGTTTGACGGTTGCCTGCTTATTTCAGGTCGGTTTAGCTGTATCATGGCCCTGCTTAGGGACTTCACCTGAACCCCGTCTTTGTGGCGAGCCTGTATTTGATGAAAACCCGAATCCTCATCTGCGATGACTCGGCGATGGCCCGCAAACAGATGGCCCGCGCCCTGCCCCAGGACTGGAAAACCGAGCTGCTTTACGCGGAGAACGGTCGCCAGGCACTGGAACATGTCCGGGCCGGCAAGGTGGACCTACTCCTCCTCGACCTGAACATGCCGGATATGGACGGCTATACGGTTCTGGAAAGAATTCTTCGGGAGGACCTGCCGGTAATGACGCTGGTGGTCTCAGGTGACATCCAGCCCCAGGCCTGCCAGAGAGTCAAATCCCTCGGCGCCATCGATTTCGTCAGGAAACCGGTCGAACGCGGTGTGCTGGCCGAACTGCTGGAGCAGTTCGGTCTCTATCAGCCCGACCCCGATTCGCCACAGCCCCGCAGTGCCTGGCCAGAGGTTCCGCCGCCCTTCAGTGTTGGTCTCTCGGATTATCTGCAGGAAGTGTCCAACGTGGCCATGGGCCAGGCCGCCGACCTGCTGGCCCGTTTACTGGATGTTTTCGTCAAGTTGCCGGTGCCCCGCATCACCACCGTATACCGCACCGAGCTGAGCATGGTGCTCAAGTCCGCGGCCGAACATCAGGACACCTACTCGGCGGTGTGCCAAGGTTTCACCGGTGCAGGACTCGCGGGAGAAGCGCTGCTGCTGTTCTCGGACTCCAGTATCCAGGACATGATTTCACTGCTGGGTTACGACGAGGTGGAGTCCGATTCCCTGGAGATCGAGGTGCTGATGGACATGTCCAGCATTCTCTTCGGTGCCTTCCTGCGGGGAGTGGGTGAACAGATGGACATCCATCTGGGGCTGGGCCAGCCCATGGTCCTGGGTCGCCACCGGCGGGTTGACCACCTGGTGGAGTATCACAACCAGCGCCAGGAAAAACTGATGTGCGTGGAGATTCCCTATCGCCTGGAGGGGTATGACATCCAGTGCGACCTGCTGGTGTTCCTCACGGAGGAATCCATCCGCCAGCTGGAACTCAAGCTGCCCTACCTGACGGAATGATCATGGCCGACGACAACACCCCTGAAAACTCCGGTTATCATGCCCTCGCCACCCTGTTGGAGTCCATCGAGGTGGGCCTGGTTGTGATCGACCTGGATTACCGGGTCAAGGTCTGGAACGGTTTCATGGAAAACCACAGCGGGATGACAGCAAACCGCATCCAGAACCAGTCCCTGTTCGAGGCATTCCCGGACCTGCCGAAAACCTGGCTCACCCGTAAGGTCCAGTCGGTGGTCACACTCAACACCCGTACCTTTACCTCCTGGGAGCAACGCCCTTACCTGTTCCGCTTTCGCAATACACGGCCCGTCACCGGCACGGAAGAATTCATGTTCCAGAACCTGACCATCAGCCCGCTCACCGGCACTGGCGGCCAGGTGGAACAGGTATGCCTGATGATCTACGACGTTACCGACGTGGCCAGCGGCCGTCGCGCCCTTGAGCATGCCAATGAACAGCTGGAGCGGCTCAGCTCCACTGACCGCCTCACCGGCCTGCTCAACCGCGGCACCTGGGAGAACCTGCTGGACGCCGAGTTCGAGCGCTACCGGCGCTATGGCCATAATACCGTGCTGGTAATGTTCGACATCGATCACTTCAAGCAGGTGAACGACACCTATGGCCATCTCATCGGTGACGAAGTCATCCGGGAAGTGGCCCGCATCACCCGCGAAGCCCTGCGCCAGGCGGACCGGCCGGGACGCTATGGCGGCGAGGAGTTCGGCATCATCCTGCCGGAAACCGATATCGACGGCGCCCTGGTCATCTGCGAGCGGATCAGGGAAACCCTGGCCACGACCGTTATCCACACAGACGACGGGGACATCCGCTGCACCGTCAGTATGGGACTGGTCCAGCTCACAGATGAACCGGAAAATTACATGCAGTGGCTGCAACAGGCGGACGACGCCCTGTACCAGGCCAAGGAAGGCGGCCGCAATCGAAGCGTCGCCATCAGACCATAAGCTCATCCATGTGTTGCCGGTAAATCCTCTTCAGGGTTGACCAGCGCCAGGCCGTGGGAGGCGAGGGCCCGGGCCCGCTCGCCAGCAGGCTCTGGAGAGCGTCCGCGGCGCCGCGGGCCTCGGCGCCCGGATCCTCTGGCAAGCTCGCGTAACACTGAACCGGCGGTACATATTCCGGGTAGGCCAGGCGATCCGGCGCCAGGGCAAGGCATCCCGCGGCCATGGCCTCCAGCATGGCCAGGCCCTGGAAGTCG
Organism: Marinobacter daqiaonensis; assembly: GCF_900115285.1. Lineage (GTDB taxonomy): Bacteria > Pseudomonadota > Gammaproteobacteria > Pseudomonadales > Oleiphilaceae > Marinobacter > Marinobacter daqiaonensis. Next base: position 395,978 of record NZ_FOYW01000002.1, on the reverse strand, counting down.
TGCAGGGCGGTGCTGATGACCACATCGGCATCCGCCAGCAGCCGGTCATAGCCTTCACGGTTCTCCTGGAATCCCCAGTGCAACAACTGGCCTGCGAACTCCTCCCGGATGCTGGCAAAGGCCTCCGGCCGGCTGCGGAACTGCTCCCCCACCACGCTGAGCCGGAAGGGCTGCTCCCGTCGACGCAGCTCCCGCAACAGGTAAAGCAGTCGCTCAGGAGCCTTGTCGTATTCCCAGCGGTGGTTCCACAGCAGATGAGGACACTCGAAGTCCACCGGAGCACTCCGGTTCGCAAAAAGCCGATCCTCAATGGGTACTGGCACGACATGACACTTGCCACGAACCGTCTCGACGACACCGGCGGGAACCCGGTCGGGCAGCCGGTCCAGAAACCGGCCGATGCCCTCGAGCAAGCTGTCCCGGTTCCAGGCCGAGTTGAACAGTATGCGGTCCGCCGCCAGGGCGCTGTAAAGGTTCACCATCAGGGGTTCGACGCTGCCGTGCTGGCGCCCGGAGTCCGGGTAGGCGAACTGGTTCTCGTGCATGTAGAGCAGGCAGGGAGTCTGGGCCAGCTGTGGGTTCAGCCCTTTCAGCGTGGCCAGGTCCACCATGGAGGTGGCGATAATCAGGTTCCAGGGCGTCTGCAGCTCGGGTACGCCCACCCAGCTCAGGGGATTGCCGCGGATTCGCCAGCGAAAGAACCTCGGCGGCAGCGTCAGCAGGCCCCAATGGTATCCAGGTAACTCGGCCACCAGCTGTTTCCGCCAGCGAATATGACTGCCGGCATCGTAGGCGGACACCAGAAGAATGCGTTTCGGTGCGGTCATGGTCTGATTATTCAGGCGCTGGGGGATGAGCGCATCAGTCTATTCATTGGGGACAATAATGTCCCGGACCCGGGAGGTCTTTTTTATCCGGCCGGGGCCGGGCCGGCAGATCAGCGATTGGACAACCATACGCACTGATAGGGTTTCAGGGTAAGGCACCCCGACAGGTCGGCCATGGTTTCGCCACTGATCAGGTCCCGCCACTGCTCGGTGCCGATCAGGTTGATGTCAGCCAGTGAGATCTGCTGCACCTCGTCGGTAATGTTGTGGATGCAGAAAATGGACTGATCGCGGCGCAGGCTCTGGCGCCAGAAACCGAAAATCTTGAGGCCAAGATGCAGGGTGAACTGGGTCGCATTGGGGTGAAACGCAGGCTGCCGGCGGCGCAGGCGGATCCGTTCCTCCAGCCGGGTGAATACCTGGCTGTGATGGCTGAGGGGGCTCGCCAGTTCCTGCTCCAGCACCTCCAGATTCCATTGGCCGCGGTTGATGGACCTCAGCCGTCCGGTGTGTTCGGCCCGGGCATAATCGTTACCGGTGCCCAGCAGGCTGTGGATGTAAAAGGCCGGGATACCCTCCAGCGCCAGCATGATGGTGTGGGCGCAGAGGAAGCGTTGTAGCTGCCACTGGTCAGGGCCGTTCTGCTCGGTGCCTTTGAGGGCATCCCAGAGGGCGATATTGATTTCATAGGGCTGGTTCGAGCCGTTCCCCAGGCGCCGGAAGGACACCTTGCCGCCGAACTGCTCCATGGTGGCGATCAGGGCCAGTTTTTCCTCGTCCGTAAGCAGGCCATCCGTCGGCCGCATGCCGATGCCATCGTGGGAAGCGATAAAGTTGAGGTAGGTGGTGCCCATCTGGGCGGGGGGCATGCTCATCAGCCAGGTTTTCAGGTGCCGGCAGTTGCCGCTGACAAGGGTATTGATCAACAGCGGTGGCAACGAGAAATTGTAGATCACATGGGCTTCGTTGGCGTTGCCGAAGTAGGTGAGATTCTCCCGGTTTGGCACGTTGGTCTCGGTGACCAGTATCGCCTCGGGGCTGTGATGCTCCACCAGCAATCGAAGCACCTTGATGAGCTCGTGGGTCTGCTGCAGATGAATGCAGGACGTGCCCGGTTCCTTCCACAGGAACGCCACCGCATCCAGGCGGAAAAGCCGCACCCCCTGCTCCAGGTAATAGCGGATGATGCCCACGAACTCCACCAGCACCTGGGGGTTGGCGAAGTTCAGATCCACCTGGTCCTCACTGAAGGTGCACCAGACATGACGCTCACCTTCCTCTGTCTGCACAGCAAGCAATAGCGGCGAAGTTCGGGGGCGAACCACCGCGCTGTAGTCCCGGGCCGGGTCCGCCTCGAAGAAATAGTCCTTGCCAGGGTGCAGCCGTTGCCTGAAGTTCTCGAACCAGCGGCTGCGGGCCGACATGTGGTTGATCACCAGATCCGCCATCAGCCTGTATTCGGCGGAGATGGCGCGGATATCCTCCCAGCCGCCGTGGGACTCATTCACCGCCCGGTAGTCCATTACCGAGAAGCCATCGTCCGAGCTGTAAGGAAAAAACGGCAGGATGTGAACACAATTGATGGTTTCCCGCAGGCAGTCATCCAGAAACCGGTGCAGGGTTCGCAGGGGCTTCTCCCCGGCTTCCTGAATGGTATCGGCATAGGTGATCAGCAGAATGTCGGACTCGTCCCAGTTGTTCTGGTGTGCCGGCGGGCCAATCGCATCCTCCGCCAGCCCCATGCCTTCCAGCAGCTCTCTGGCCAGCCATCGGGTATCCAGGGCCGGGTAGATCTGGTCGAGTACGCCCATCAGCTTCTGCAGGACGCCTTCACTCATGGGGCGAACTCCTGGTTGTCCGCCTCAACGGCATCCTGCATTTCCTGCATCAGCTCCGGCAAGGCACTGGCAACCCGACTCCAGCTGGGTATGAAAGGCGTTTCCATGGGATTGTCCAGAAAGTAGTTGCCGGCCTCCATGACATTCCGGGCAAACACTTCCACGGCTTTCTCCTCGGCATGGCGGTCCAGGGTCAGGCCATTGATGATGGCGTCGTTCTGGTAGGTCTCGATAAAGTCCAGTGCGATCCGATAATAAGTGGCCTTGATGGTCCGGAACTCTTCCGTGGACAGCACCTCGCCATCGGTCGCCAGTTTGCGGAACAGCGCCTTGCAGATGTCCATGCTCATCTTGGAGAGACCCTTGCTGGCATCCTCCGGCGACAGCTCCTGGTGCTTGTGGTCATAATTGTCGGCGATGTCCACCTGGCACAGGCGATTGGTGGCGTAGTTGCGCTTCATCTCCGACAGCACTCCGATTTCCAGGCCCCAGTCGCTGGGAATACGCAGGTCGTTGATAACGTCCGTGCGCAGGGAAAATTCACCCGCCAGCGGATATCGGAAGCTGTCCAGGTAGTCCAGCAGCTCACGTCGACCGCAGACTTTCTTCAGGGCCCGCAGCAGCGGCGTGACCAGCAGCCGGCTGACCCGGCCATTCATGCTGGTCTCAGCGACACGGGGATAATAGCCCTTGCAGAACATGTAGTTGAACGAGGGGTTGGCCACCGGATAGATTAGCCGTGCCAGCAGCTCCCGGGAGTAGGTGAGGATATCGCAGTCGTGAAGGGCAACGGATTCGCTGCGTCCGGAGGCCAGCACATAGCCGAAACAGAACCAGACGTTGCGGCCCTTGCCCATCTCGGTGGGGGCCAGCCCCTGCTCCCGTAGCTTGAGATCAATGTCCCGCATGCGGGGGCCATCATTCCAGAGCACCTTCACCCTTTGCGGCAGGCCCGAGAAATAGCTCAGGGCATGGCGGTATTCGTCCTCACTGGCGCGGTCCAGGCCGACGATGATTTCCTCGAGATAGGGCACTGACTTGAGTTCCTCGACGATATGGGCAAGAGCGGGACCTTCAAGCTCGGAATACAGCGATGGCAGCACCAGAGACATGGGGCGTGACCTGCTGAAATGGACCAGTTCCGCTTCCAGATCCTCCACGGGGCGCCGGGTCAGGTTGTGGAGCGTGGTGACGATTCCATTCTGGTAGAAGTCGCCCATTTTACCTCTCCTTATTCTGTATTCACTGATGCGGGCCAGAGCGGCTCAGTCGTAGTCATAGCGGGAGAGAATGTCCTGGACACATTGATTCCAGCCCGCCGGTCCGAGTTCGACGGACCTCATCACCGCATGGCCATCGGGCAGCTCAACAGCATCGGAGTTCACTCCTGAAATCACTACTGCAAGGTCCGCGCCAGCCAGCATGGGCAGGTCGTTGGGGCTGTCTCCGAGGGCTATCGAAAGCAACGTCGGCCCGGGGCGGGCCCTGGCGTACAACGACATCAGGTAGCGCATACCATCAGCCTTGTCGAAAAGGCCCATGACATGGAGAAAACGTCCGCCTTCCACCAGGTTCAGGCCGGCCTCGGCGAGGGCGGCGCGGAAGGTCTCCAGGTCACGCCCCGTTCCCTGCCACATCAATGGCTCGGTTCCCGATCGGTCCAGCGCCAGGGCCGCCCCGGCCTCATCCAGCCCGGTCACTCGGGACAGCTCCGTGACGGACAGATCACTGAAGCCGGTAAAGGAGAAGCCCTGCAGCCGCAATTCACGGAGTACCGCGAGCACCCGTGACCGGCTACAGTCCATGTTCAGAGTCTGCTCCGGCCCCGGTTCAAAGTAGTCTGCCGGTATCACAACTGCCGCGCCGTTTTCGACAATAAAGGGGTCTTCGTTCCCCAGCTCCCGGCGCAGGGCACGGATCTCCGGCGCGGTCTTGCTGGAATTCAGCACCAGCGGCAGCCGGTGCCGGCGCAACCGCTCCAGGGCCGGTGCCGCCGGGGTCCAGTCGTAGCTGTGATGATCCAGCAGCGTGCCATCGAGGTCCGAAAAGAAGATCAGTCCAGGCCGGGGCATGGCTCACGCCCGGGTCAGATTGTGGTCATCATCCAGGGAAAGCAGGACATCGGCACGTGCAGGCATGTCCGCCAGGCTGTGCCGGGTTATCCGCTCATAATGCATGATGAAGCGCGCCAGCTCAGTGTCACTCATTATGCGCACTTCCGGTGCAAGGCGGGCACCGTTCTCGCCCACTTTAGGTGCACTCTGGTAGCGCTGGGCGAGCTTGTGCTCCTGTTCGGTGCGCCAGCGGGTGACCGCCTCCATGGAGGGAGCCTTGAGCATGATCAGGATATCCACCCGGTCGAAGAATTCCCGGTAAGGCCCTTCCAGTTGCTGGTTGACGTAGCGTCGCCAGCGACCGTTCTGGTCTTCATCGCTTTCAAGGGTATTGAGGGGCTGCTCAAGGGCCTCTCCAGGCTGCGGCCGTGCATTCACGCACCAGCCTTCCAGGAGGATGATACGGGGCCGTCCGATAAACAGAGGCCAGTGTTCCTCCGGCTCGCGATCATCCAGCGCCTTGTTGAAGATCGGCATGGCGGTACGGGAGCCGGGATTGGCGCCCATCAGAGCATCGAGAACCCGATTGCCCAGGGCGAGATCGTGTGTCCCAGGCACTCCGCGGGTGATCAGCAGCGGATGAATCTCTTCCGCCAGACGCTCCCGGGTTTCACGGGTGTGATAGATGTCGTCCAGTGACAGGCTGGCGGTGGGGCACTGGTAACGGTAGGCCAGCAACACCCTGAGGAAATCCGTCAGTGTCGTCTTGCCGGTGCCCTGGGCACCATGGACGCCCACCACAAGGGGCATGTCGGATGCCCTGCTGGCCTGATACAGTGAGAGGGCAAGGGGTTCGATGACATCGGTCAGGGTTCTGCGGTATTCCGGCGGCAGCTGGTGCTGCGTCATCAGAACCTCAATGGCGTCATCGATATCGGTATTCGGCATGGTGTCTGCTCCATCCAATGCGGTAAGACGTTGATCTGCAGGTTCCATACCAGCAAGTCCGTACCGGTACGACCACACTCATCCAGTATAGAAGGAGAATGGCTTCCGGGCCGACTACCCATGGCTTCCTTCAGCGGAATCAGGACCAGACAGCGTTACCGTGAACTGCCGGAAACCTTCTACACCCCGGTCCGGCCCACGCCACTGCGCGGCGACATCAAGCTTGTGCACTTCAATACGGACCTGGCCCGGGAGATGGGCCTCGACACCACGTCCCCTGAGGACTGGACCGAGGTTGGCGCCGGCCGAGCGCTACTGGCAGGTATGGATCCGGTGGCCATGAAATACACTGGCCACCAGTTCGGGATGTACAATCCGGACCTGGGGGACGGGCGGGGCCTGCTGCTCTGGGAAACGGAGGACCCCGATGGCCGGATCCGTGACTGGCACCTGAAAGGCGCCGGGCAGACCCCCTACTCCCGCTTCGGAGACGGGCGGGCGGTGCTGCGCTCGACCATTCGCGAATACCTGTGCAGCGAAGCCATGCACCACCTGGGCATTCCCACCACCCGGGCCCTGTTCCTGGTTTCCTCCAGGGAGCCGGTGCGTCGTGAAACCCTGGAAACCGCTGCCGCAATGCTCAGGGTGGCGGATACCCACATCCGCTTTGGTCATTTCGAGTACGCCGCCCACAGCCTGGGTCCCGAGGCGGTCAAAACTCTTGCCGACCACACCATCCGCCACCATTTCCGGGAATTGACCGGGCTGCCAGAGAATGAACGCTATACCTCTTTTTTCGCCGAGGTCACACGCCGGACCGCCCGCATGGTGGCGCAGTGGCAGGGTGTCGGCTTCTGTCACGGGGTGATGAATTCGGACAACATGTCCATCATCGGTGATACCTTCGACTATGGGCCTTACGCCTTCCTGGATGACTTCGACGCCGGCTACATCTGTAATCACACTGACCAGCAGGGACGTTACGCCTACAACCGCCAACCCGGGATTGGGTTCGTCAATTGCCAGTTACTGGCTCGATCCCTTATCTCACTGATTGATGAAGATGACCTCCGCCGCGCCCTGCGTGAATACGAAACCACCTACAATGAGACTTTCCTGGAACTGATGCGCCAGAAGCTGGGCCTGGAAAAGGGAGATGAGAATGATCTCACCCTGATCATGGACACCTTCAGCATGCTCCATGAACACCGTGTCGACTACACTCTCTTCTTCCGTGGCCTGTCCCGGCTGCCCTCCCGGGGAGCAACGCCGGTTCGCGATCTGTTCGTCGACCGCAAGGTCGCCGACGAATGGCTGGCGAGATATGGGCAGCGATTGCAGGACGAGAGCCGGTCTGCCAGTGAACGGGAAACGGCCATGTGCGGGATCAATCCCAAGTTCATACTGAGGAATTACCTGGCCCAGCAAGTCATCCTTGAGGCAGGTGAGGGAGATTATCAGCCATTGACGGACCTGTTGAACGTGCTGAAGCGACCTTTTGATGAACAGCCGGAAAACGAGCATTACGCTGCCCAGCCCCCGGACTGGGGCAGGCACATGAACATCAGCTGCTCCTCGTAGCAGACTTGCGCCAGGTCACCACTACCTCCTTAGCTCCCACATGATTGGCCAGTTATGGTTTATAGTGGGGCTACTTCATTCTTCACTGGTGGACTCAGGACCGTACATGAGAAGACTGTTTTATCTTGTGGATTCCATCGACAGCGTCGACGCGATTTCCGACGACCTTGACCGGGAGGGCGTGGGCAGCTGGCGGTTCCATATCGTCAGCAAAAACGAGGCAGGATTGCACAGACACCGGCTGCATTCGGCCAGCGTGCTGCAACGTACCGACCTGATGCGGTTCCTTGAAAGGGGCTGGCTGATCGGCGCGGCAATAGGCGTCATTGTGGTGAGCACCCTCTACGCGGGACTTGGCTTTGACTGGCCGCTGTTCGCCTGGATTTCCCTGTTCGCTTTTTCCGTTGTCTCCGGCGGCTGGCTTGCGGGCTTTGGCGGCATCAGCGCCCGCAACTACCGCATCCGCCCTTTTCTCAAGGACATTGAAGCAGGCCGGCACCTGGTGATGGTGGATGTACCGAAAGAACACGAGGACAGGATGAAACAACTGATGGCCCGCCACCATCCGGAAGCGGAGCTGCAGGCGAGGGACGACAGTTTCAACAACCCCTTTGCGGGACCCCGCAAGCACAAGCGCACGGACCGCTAGAGATTTTAGCCACGGAATCCACGGAAGGACACGGAAAAAAAGACTAAAGACCAGCCACGGACATAAACGGACGAAAAAGAGAAAGGATTTTGATTTCCTGGCTATGTCAGTCCGTGCCGTCCGTGGCCAAATTATTTATCCTTATCTTTTTCCGTGTTTTCCGTGTTTTCCGTGGCTAACCCCTCAAACCGCTTTAGCGGCGATGATTTTTTCCTGCCATTCTGCCGGGCCGGTCTGATGTACCGAGCTGCCGCGGGAATCCACCGCCACGGTGACTGGCATGTCCTCCACCTCGAACTCGTAGATGGCTTCCATGCCCAGTTCCGGGAAGGCCACCACTTCGGCCTTCTTGATGGCCTTGGACACCAGGTAGGCGGAGCCGCCGACGGCCATCAGGTAGACGGCGCCGAACTCGCGGATGGCGTCGATGGCCACCTGGCCGCGCTCGGCCTTGCCGATCATGCCAGTCAGGCCGGTCTTCTCGAGCATCGTGTGGGTGAACTTGTCCATGCGGGTGGCTGTGGTGGGGCCAGCGGGGCCAACCACTTCTTCCCGGACAGGGTCCACCGGACCCACGTAGTAGATAAACCGGCCGGTCAGATCCACGGGAAGGGACTCGCCCTTCTCGATCATGTCCACCATCTTCTTGTGGGCAGCGTCACGGCCGGTCAGCATCTTGCCGGAGAGCAGCACGGTCTCCCCCGGCTGCCAGTCTTTCACGTCTTCCGGGGTCACGGTGTCGAGGTTGACCCGGCGTACGTTCTCGCCCACTTCCCAGGTGATTTCCGGCCAGTCTTCCAGGCTCGGCGGGGTCTGCAGGGCGGGACCGGTGCCGTCCAGGGTGAAGTGGGCGTGGCGGGTCGCGGCACAGTTGGGAATGATCGCAACGGGCTTGTTCGCTGCGTGGGTCGGATAGTCTTTTACCTTAACGTCCAGCACGGTGGTCAGTCCGCCCAGGCCCTGGGCCCCGATGCCCAGGTCATTGACCTTGTCGAACAGCTCCAGTCGCAGCTCCTCGGCGCGGTTCGAGGCGCCCCGCTCCTTCAGGTCATGGATATCAATTGGATCCAGCAGGGACTCCTTGGCCAGTTCCATGGCTTTCTCGGCGGTACCACCAATGCCGATGCCCAGCATGCCCGGCGGGCACCAGCCGGCGCCCATCTGGGGCACCATTTTCAGAACCCAGTCCACCACCGAGTCGGAGGGGTTGAGCATGGCGAACTTGGACTTGGCTTCAGAGCCGCCACCCTTGGCCGCGACATGCACTTCCACCGTATCGCCGGGCACGATCTTGTAGTGAATGATGGCCGGCGTGTTGTCCTTGGTGTTCTCTCGCTTGCCGTCCGGGTCCGCCAGGACCGAGGCCCGCAGGACGTTGTCCGGGTGGGTATAGGCGCGGCGCACGCCTTCGTTGATCACGTTATCCAGGGGCATGCTGCAGTCCCACTGAACGTTCATGCCAACATTCACGAACACCGTGACGATGCCGGTGTCCTGACAGATGGGGCGATGGCCCTCGGCGCACATGCGGGAGTTGATCAGTATCTGCGCCATGGCATCCTTGGCCGCCTGGGACTCTTCCTTCTGGTAGGCTTCGTATACGCCCTGGATGAAGTCCTTGGGGTGATAGTAGGAAATGAACTGCAGCGCGTCCGCTACGCTTTCGATCAGGTCGTCCTGGCGGATTACGGTGGTCATAGGCGTCTCATCAGTTATCGGTTATACGGTTGGCCGGGATCGTCTGTGTCATCGGGAAGCAACGGCCCCGCAAAAAAACGGCGCCAAGTTTACCAGCAAGGCCAGATTTTATACAGACTGAAAGGGCCCGCCACGGTGCCGGTTTCCTTTGCATAAAACGCTGCAGTTGGGGTTTAATCCATGGGCCAAGACCAAAGTCTAATGACCCAAACCCCCTTTGCGGCCACCGGTGTCCGGCGGCCTTCATGAATCAAGGAGCCCCCGTGAGCGAACACGTTACCATCGACCTGCAGGATCAGATCCAGATCGCCCGGCTGAACCGCCCGGAGCGTAAGAACGCCCTTACCCAGGACATGTACACCGCTCTTGCCCACGCCATCCAGAGCGCAGAGACGGACGACGCCATTCGCTGCACCCTGATCACGGGTTCGGAGGAGTGTTTTACGGCTGGCAACGACCTGTCGGACTTCGCTGCCGGGCCCGTCGGCGAATTCGAAACCTCACCGGTGGGACGCTTCCTGTTCGGGCTGGCCGGCGCCAACAAGCCAGTGGTGACAGCGGTGAATGGTCCTGCCGTGGGCATCGGCACCACCATGCTGCTGCATGTGGATATGGTTTTTGCAGGGAATAACACCGCCTTCCAGATGCCTTTTGCCAACCTTGGCCTGTGTCCTGAGGGGGCATCCAGCCTGCTGCTGCCGGAGTGGCTGGGTCGCGTGCGGGCAGCTGAGCTTCTGTTGCTCGGCGGGGTCTTCGACGCTCCGAAAGCCCTCGAACTGGGCCTGATCAACCGGGTCTGCGAACCGGCCGAGACCGAACGGCAAGCCCTGGATGCCTGCCGTCAGCTCGCTGCCCAGCCGCCTGCGGCCATTCGCGCCACCAAGCGCCTGCTGAACCGCCGTAATCAGGAAGCCCTGAGAACCGCCATGCTGGCTGAGGGTGAACTGTTTGGCGAGCGCCTGACATCGCCGGAAGCCGCCGAAGCCTTCAAGGCTTTCATGGAAAAGCGCAAACCCGACTTTTCCTCATTCTCCTGACTTCGCGCCCGGAGCCGGCCCTGAGCGCCCGTCAGGAGCCGGCAGTGGCCACAACTCAGGAGCCGCCCTCCGGCTGCTGAAGCAGTCGGATCAGGCGGCCCAGAGTCGTCGAGATTTCTTCTGCCCGGTCCCGGTCGATGCCCAGTCGCAGAAAGCGGGAGCCATCTCGCGGGTCGTAGATCCAGCAGGATTCGGTGGCATTCTCACAACTCCACTCGATTACCGGGCTGACGCCATACACCGGTAACGCGTGGGTGGTGAGTGACCGGTTACCGTTGTCATCGGTGCGGGTCTCACGAAAGTGGATCTCGCCATTGGGAACGGAGACCTGATAGTGCAGATCAGGGCTGCTGCCTTCCCGGATGACCTTGGGGTCTCGACGCCACCCCGCCAGATCCAGCAGGGTGTTCATGTGCCGGATCAGGGCCTTGCGGTCTGAATCCACCAGGTACAGGCGCTGCAACCGCTCCGGACTGTCGCCATTGGCGGGCCGGATTTCGGCCACCGGTTCACCGCCGGAACCGTCATTGGAGCGACCGCCCTGGCGGGCCCTGGCCTGCTCGATATCAGTGATCAGTTTCAGGGCCTCGGTGTAGTACTGACCGTCAGCGCCTGTGCCTGCAATGTAGTTTTCAAGGGCGGACATCGCCTCGTTGTAGTGCTCCGACTGGGCCATGACCCTGCCCCGGTAGTAAAGATACTGGGGCGGTTTCTGCCCCTCCAGTGACTGCAGCCGGTTGAGGTATTCCGCCGCTTCCCCCCAGCGCTCCTTTTCCACTGATTCCTCCACAGCCAGTATCAGTCGCTGGATCTCATGTTCGGGTGGCAGCGCCATGGTTGCAGTCGCCGCGGCAAGCAGCGTGCCCGCCAAAAGACCAGCGGCCATCAGCCGGAAGCTCCGACGAGGCCTTGCCTTAATCCCTGGGTACATCGTAATCATCCTCATAAATGCCTGCCTGTTCCTCGGTGACGGCTTTCCGGGCGTCCTCGTGGACGTCATCATCCTCGTCTCCCAGAGCGTCCGCCTGTTCGGTGACGGTTCTGGGCAGTTCTTTCTTCACTCTGACGCCCAGCTCCACAAACCGGCTGGCCTGTGAAATCAGGTTGCCCCGCCCGCGGGTCAGGGTGTTCATGGCCCCCTCATAGCTGCTCTGCACGGTCTGCAGCTGGGCTCCCATCTTTTCCATGGCCTCTACAAACACCCTCAGTTTGTCATAGACGGCGCCGGCCCGATCCGCAATCTTGCGGGCGTTCTGGCTCTGTCGTTCGTACCGCCAGACATTCTCAATGGTCCGCAGGGTCGCCAGAAGCGTGGTTGGTGTCACTACAATAATCTTTTTCTCGAACGCTTCCGCGAACAGGTTCTCGTCACGCTGGAAGGCCGCCACAAACGCCGGTTCAATGGGCATGAACAGCAGCACGAAATCCGGTGAGTGCAGACCGTTGAGCTGACTGTAGTCCTTTTCGCTCAGGCCGCGGATATGCTGGCGCACCGCCTCCACATGGGCTTTCAGGTTCGCTTCCCGGTCCGCTTCGTCGTCGGCTGTCATCCAGGCCTGGTAGGCCAGCAGCGACACCTTGGAGTCAACCACCAGGTTGCGACTGTCCGGCAGATGGACCACGACATCCGGGCGCAACAGCTGGCCGGCCCCATCCCGGTAGCTGCCCTGGGTCTCGTACTCAACGCCCTTGCGGAGGCCGGAGCGCTCAAGTACCCGCTCCAGAATCAGCTCGCCCCAGTTGCCCTGGATTTTTTTGTCGCCCTTGAGGGCACGGGTCAGACTGGCGGCTTCCTCGGTGATCTGCCGGTTCAGATCCTGCAGGGACTTGATCTCACTTCGCAGAGCCTGGCGATCACGGGTTTCCGTGGTGTAGACATCCTCCACCCGCTTGCGGAAGTCCTGCAACTGGTCCCGGAACGGGTTGAGGAGACTGTCAAGACTGGTTCGGTTCTGCTGGCTGAAACGCTCACTCTTCTGGTCGAAGATGCGATTGGCGAGATTCTCGAATTCCTGCTTGAGGGCATCGCGATTTCGCGCCAGCTCCTCGACCCGTTTCGCCTCAGCCTGTTTTTCCGCCTCCAGCGCCGCCACACGCTGTTCCAGATCGGCGGCTCTTGTGCGCCAGTGTTCGGTGCTTTGCGCCTGAGCCGCCAGGCGATCGGCCAGTTCGTCAATCTGCCGGTCGGAATGGCTCAGTTGCTGATGTTGCAGTTCCTTCTCATGGAGTTGACGGGCAAGTTCATGCTCCGCCGCCTGGCGGTTGCGGATCTCTTCCGCCAGTCGTCTGTTCACGCGGAAATTCAGAACCCAGGAGACCAGTAGCATCACTAGTAGCATCACTATAGGTACAACAACGATTGCCAGTACGCCCGGCTCGCCGATAATCTGCTGCAGCAGTGAATCCAATTCGCCTGTCTCCCCGAACCTATGGATAACCTGTTTTCACTATGCCTGAATAATCAGTACTATAACGCGAAACTGGCCGTTGTGTGTGTGGCCGGGACCGGAAAACAGAGAACGAGGGAACGGCAATCCGATGGGTCACGCGCCCCAATCGTGAAGTTACCGTAAACCGGCACGAGGGACCGTACATGTATAATCTGCGCGATCTGGACCGTCAGAGAGAGGCCATGTTGTCGACACCCAAACCCCTTGTTCCAGTCTTCGCGGCCGCGCTGCTGCTGACCGGCTGTGCGCCGGACATGGTCGCGGTTAACCGCTATAAGCTGCAGGGGCTCAATGAAGCGCTGGCCAGCCAGCAGGCGGACCTGACCCACCTGAAGGCGATCAACACCAGCCACCATGACGAGCTGAAAGACCTCAACCAGCACTCCACGGACCGGATCCTGGAAGCCATCACTCTTCAGGTGAAACCACCGGAATGCCCCCCGATTCCGGAAACACCCGTGTGCAAGGTTTCCGAGACCGACACAGGGACCAGCGACCGGGTCAAGGGCAAGCTGGTGGTGGGAGAAGTGGAAAAGGCTTTCCTGATCGGTCCCAATATTGTCTACGATGCCCGTATCGACAGTGGCGCGGAAACCTCCTCCATGGATGCCCGCGATGTCCGCCGCTTCGAGCGGGACGGCAAGGAGTGGGTGCGTTTCGAGATTCCCGTTCCGGGTTCGGAAACCGAGCAAACCGTCACCCTGGAACGCCAGGTGGTTCGCAACGTTCGGATCATCCAGGCGAATCAGGAGGACTATGAACGTCGTGCCGTTGTCGAGCTTCAGTTCCGGATCGGCGATCATCAGCAGAAAGCCGAATTCACTCTGAGTGACCGCGATCACCTTACCTACTCGCTGCTGATCGGCCGGAACATCCTCCGGGACGTGATGCTGATTGATGTCGGCAAGGAATTCAGCACCGAGTTACCGCGCTCGATCACTTCCGCCGCTAACGGCAAGAACTGAAGGATCCCCGGTGAAGCAGCGTTCCCGCTACCCATTCTATATCTCGGTCCTGTTGCTGATCGTCACGGGTCTGGGCCTGGCCGGCGTCCGTCACATGCAGCTGGGCATTCCCTGGTTCGCAGGTGCCAAGCAACCGGTGTGGATGGTGGAAGCCCGGATCGATTTCGAGGCCCAGGGCGACCCGGTGCTGGTGAGCCTGAATGTTCCGGAAAACCCACCCGGTTTCAGGGTGCTTTCCAGGCAGGCGGCCTCCCCCGGCTACGGTTTCTCGCTCATTGAGGATTCCGGGGACCTGCGGGCAGAGTGGAGCATTCGCGAGGCCGACGGTTCTCAGACCCTGTATTTCAACGTCCAGCTGACACCGGACGACACCCGGGACGGCGACATCCGCTCAACCAAACCCCAGCCCGAACCGGTATTCTGGGAGGAGCCCCAGGCAACGGCGGTGGCCGAGGTGCTGGAGCGGGCAGCCGCCAAATCCGCCAGCCCCGAGAGCATGACCCGGGAACTGATCAAGCTGATGCAGTCCTCGGATCCGGACCAGAATATCGCCCTGTTGCTGAACAACGCGAACCACGTGCCCCTGCTTGAGCGCATGCTCAACCATGCAGGCATCCCCGCCCGGGTCGCCGATGGCCTGAAGCTGGAAGACGCACGCCGGCTCCAGCCCCTGCGTCCCTTTTTACAGATTCACAATGGCGAGCGTTGGCTGACGTTCCACCCTGAGACGGGCCAGCAGGGCCTGCCTGATGACGTCCTGCTCTGGCGACAGGACTCCTCCTCATTGCTTGACGTGGTTGGCGGCCAGGATTCCCAGGTAACCTTCTCCATGCTCCAGCAGACCGTGCCGGCCTTGCAGCTGGCGACCCGTGAAGGCGCCCAGACCGGCCTCGGCTTCCTGAGCCTTTACGAACTGCCCATTGAGGAACAGGGTATGTTCCGGATGTTGCTGCTGCTCCCCCTCGGAGCCCTGGTGGTGGCCTTCATGCGGATTATTGTCGGCGTCAGGACCTCCGGCACTTTCATGCCGATACTGATCGCTGTGGCGTTTGTGCAGACCTCGCTGGTTCCAGGGCTGGTGGCTTTCCTGTCGGTGGTGGCGGTGGGCCTGATGATGCGGGGCTACCTGTCCAGCCTGAACCTGTTGCTGGTGTCGCGTATATCGGCCCTGATCATCCTGGTCATCGCCATTACCACAGGCTTCAGTATCATCGGTTACCAGATGGGTTTTAACACCGGCATGACGGTCACCTTCTTCCCCATGGTCATCCTTGCCTGGACCATTGAACGGATGTCGATCCTCTGGGAGGAGGACGGCCCCCGGGAGGTCATGGTACAGGGCGGCGGCAGCCTGTTCGTTGCGGTGCTGGCCTACCTGCTGATGGATATGCCATTGGCCCGCCACCTGACCTTCAACTTTCCCGAACTGCACCTGGTGACCTTCGGCCTGATTCTGCTCATGGGGCAGTACACCGGCTACAAGCTCAGTGAACTGCGTCGCTTCCGCCCGGTAAAGGACTTCGGATGAGCGCCTGGATATCGCCCTTACGGCTCAGCAGGGCCGGCATTCTGGGCATGAACAAGCGCAATGTGGGCTATATCGCCCGCTATAATGACCGCAGTGCCTATCCACTGGTTGATGACAAGCTCAAGACCAAGCTGCTGGCCGAAGATTTCGATATCAAGACCCCCAAACTGCACCAGGTGGTCCGGCAACAGCATGAGATCGGCCACTTCAGCGACATGGCGGTGGATCTTGAGGGCTTTGCCATCAAGCCCTCCAAGGGCTCCGGGGGCAAGGGTATTACCGTCATCCTCCACCGGGACGGCGACCAGTACGTGAAGGCCTCCGGTGCCCGCCTTCCCCTGTCGTATCTGGAGCATCATCTGAGCAACATTCTTGCGGGCCTGTACAGCCTTGGCGGCAAACCGGATGTTGCCCTTGTTGAGGACCTGGTGCGCCCCGCGGCTCTGCTGGCCCGCTATTCCTACCAGGGCGTGCCGGATATCCGTATCATCGTGTTCCAGGGGTATCCCGTCATGGCGATGCTGAGACTCTCCACCAAAGCTTCCGACGGCAAGGCGAATCTGCACCAGGGCGCGGTGGGCGTCGGCCTCGACATTGGCAGCGGCTGGGCACTCAACGCCGTCCAGTTCAATCGGCCGATTCTGCTTCACCCCGATACCGGGTTGCCGGTCAGCGATATCAAGATCGAGGACTGGGACACCATGCTGCTGATGGCCGCGCGCTGCTATGAGGCCACCGGTCTTGGCTACATCGGGGTGGATCTCGTGCTGGATGAGACCGAGGGGCCGTTGCTGCTGGAGCTGAACGCCCGCCCTGGCCTCACCATCCAGATGGCCAATGGCAAGGGGCTGGTTCCCCGGCTACGCAATATCGAAAGCCTTAAGCGCCCTCATCTGCTGCCTGAAAAACGCGTGGTATACGCCAAAAAGACATTCGGACAGTAATCCCTACCGTTCGGACACTGACCGACTCTCCATAAAAAAACCGGAGCCCTCACAGGCTCCGGTTTTTTTACTTCAGGCAATGTCTGATATCAGAGCTTGCCCTCGGCAATCAGCAACTGGCGCTCATGATTGAGGCCCTTCATCAGGCCCCAGCACATCACCAGAAGAATCGCCGTGAACGGCAGGCCCGCACTGATGGCCGTCGCCTGCAGGGCCCCGAGGGCATCATCGCCCCCGCCAAAGATCAAAGCCGCAGCGATGGCGCCTTCCATAACCACCCAGAACACGCGCTGGGCCGTTGGTGAGTCCGTCTTACCACCGGCGGTAATGCTATCCACCACCAGTGATCCCGAGTCAGAGGAGGTCACGAAGAAAACCAGCACCAGGAGCACGCCAACAGCAGAGGTGAGGCCAACGAACGAGATGTTCTGCAGCATTTCGAACATGGCCAGTGATACATCGGTCAGGCCATTTGCGGCCAGAGTACCAACGCCCGCCTGGATCTGCTCAAGGGCAGCGCCGCCAAAGGAGCTCATCCAGACCACCGTGATTACGGTAGGAATCAGCAGTACAGCGGTTACAAATTCACGCACCGTGCGCCCTTTGGACACCCGCGCGATGAACATGCCGACGAACGGCGACCAGGAAATCCACCACGCCCAGTAGAACACGGTCCAACCATGGAACCAGGCTTCATCTTCCCGGCCAAATGGATTGCTCAGGGGAATCATCTTTGTAACATAGGTGGATGAGGTCACCCAGAGGTTCTGGATGATCGCCATGGTGGGACCGGCAAAAATAATGAAAAACAGCAGCAGTGCAGCCAGGACCATGTTGATATTACTGAGGATCTTGACCCCGCCATCAAGCCCGCGCACAACCGAAATCAAAGCTGCGAAGGTAACGCCGGTGATAATGGCCATCTGGACATTGAGCCCGCCTGAAATGCCAAACAGGAAGTCCAGGCCTGAGGCGGCCTGCTGGGCACCAAAGCCCAGGGAGGTGGCCAGACCAAAGATGGTCGCCACCGCTGCCAGGATATCAATGATGTGGCCGGGCCAGCCCCAGACCCGGTCCTTGAGCAGGGGGAAGAAGGCGGACCGGATGGTCAGGGGCAGTCCCTTGTTATAGGCGAAAAATGCCAGGGAGAGAGCAACGACGGCGTAGATCGCCCAGGGATGCAGGCCCCAGTGGTACATCGTGGCCCCCATGGCCATCCTGGCGCCCTCCTCGCTGAAGGCCTCTGCGCCCAGAGGAGTCTCATACCATCCTGTGTAGTAGGCAACCGGCTCGGCCACTGCCCAGAACATCAGACCGATGCCCATGCCGGCGGCGAAAAGCATCGAAAACCAGGACGCCCGTGAGAATTCAGGTGTCGCGTCCTGTCCACCCAGCCGGATCTTGCCGACCGGCAGAAAAATCAGCGCCAGGGAAAACAGTACGAAAATGTTCGCACTGAGCAGAAAAAACCAGTCAAACTTGGCAATAATGGCCCATTTGGCGCCGTCCAGCAGTTCTTTTGCCCCCGCCGGGAACATCAGTGTTCCCACCACGAACAGAACCACAACAATAGCGGTAATGAGGGACACGGGTGCGTGTAGGTCGAGCCCTAGCGGATTAACGTTATCCTGGCCCGCCACGTAGTCGGTCTGGTACTCGTCTTTGACAACCTCGCCCACTGTGGAGTCTCCCGAGTGATTATGGTTTAAGGCATTTGATCGCAGATCCGGTCGCCCGGACTGCCGATGCAAGATGACAGCGCGGTAAGTCTATTGTTTTGATCACTAAGAATCAAAACGTTAGCAAAAACTCAGCCATACATACCCGTCCGAGCCCAAATCAGATTACAGCTCGGTCATCAAACCTTAAGCATAGCCCATTCTGGCCAGGATCAAGCAGCTTCCGGCCATAAACCCGCTCATTCAGGCAGCAGTCCGCCCCCTGGAACTCCCGTTATTTGATTCCTGTTCAATAGATCTTTGTCTGCCTGAGCCTAACCAGAAACTCCGGCGGATCGAAGGAGTCGGTTCTGGCCTCAGGCCAGAACTTGTCGAAGACCGAGTGCTCCACGGGCTCGCCGGAAAGCAGGGACCCGGGTTCCAGGAAATGATAGAGATCTCTGTAAGAATGCACCGTAGTCCGGCTGACACGCCGGATAACATGTTCCGGCCCCAGCTCCGAGGGGTGGCGGAGACCTGCCGCCCCCAGCAGGTTTGCCAGGGCCTTGAGGGTGTTGCGGTGGAAGTTGGCTACCCGTTGACTCTTGTCGGCCACGTCCAGCTTTTTCGAGCGTAGCGGGTCCTGGGTGGCAACACCGCTGGGACAGCGACCGGTATGGCAACTCATGGACTGGATACAGCCCAGAGCGAACATGTATCCACGAGCCGCGTTACACCAGTCGGCACCCAGGGCCAGGGTCTGGGCCATGGTGAAGGCGGAGGTGAGTTTTCCGGCGGCGCCGATGGCGATTTTTTCCCGCAGGTTCACACCTACCAGGGAATTGTGCACCAGCAGCAGAGCCTCATTCAGCGGCATGCCCAGGCGATTGATGAACTCCAGAGGCGCGGCACCCGTACCTCCCTCTCCGCCATCCACCACAACGAAATCAGGGTGGCGCCCCGTCTTCACCATCGCCTTGACGATGGCAAACCATTCCCAGGGGTGGCCGATGGCCAGCTTGATGCCCACCGGCTTACCACCGGAAAGCTCCCGCAGGTGATCAATGAATTCCAGCAGTTCAATGGGCGTGCTGAAGGCGGAGTGGCTGGCGGGAGATACAACGTCCTCGCCGACCCGGACGCCACGGGCCTCGGCAATCTCCGGGGTTACCTTGGCGGCCGGGAGGATGCCGCCATGGCCCGGCTTGGCGCCCTGGGAGAGCTTCAGCTCGATCATTTTGACCTGATCGATGGTGGCGTTGGCTGCAAACCTTTTCTCGTTGAAGGTGCCATCATCATTGCGGCAACCGAAATAGCCGGAGCCAATCTCCCACACCAGGTCCCCCCCGGGCTCGCGGTGATAGCGGGATATCGAGCCCTCCCCGGTGTCATGGTAGAAGCCCCCCATTCGGGCTCCGGTATTCAGCGACAGGATGGCATTGGCGGACAATGACCCGAAACTCATGGCCGAGATATTGAAGACGCTGGCACTGTAGGGCTTTGCACGGGAGGCACCGATGGTTATCCGGAAATCACTGTCTTCGATGTCCACCGGTCGAATGGAATGGTACATCCACTCGTACCCCTCCGAGGACATGTCCAGCAGCGAACCGAAGGGACGCTTGTCCAGAACATCCTTGGCCCGCTGATACACCACCGATCGCTGTTCCCTGGAAAAAGGGAGCGCCTCAAGGTCCGACTGGATGAAGTACTGGCGGATCTCCGGACCGATGGACTCCAGAAAATAACGGAAGTGGGCAAGAATGGGGTAAATCCGGCTGACCGTGCGTTTCCGCTGCACCAGGTCCCAGGTGCCCAGAACCGTCAGGGCGCCGAAGAGCACCACAAGAACCCAGACCGGCGGCCACAGAATGGCCAGTGGAAGCGCGGCCACCAACCCGACAATACTGACTCCGTAGGCGCTGTAACGAAGTGGCAGGGACCATCGCGAGATCTTCACAGTACTTCCTCCTGAACGGGCTTTTACCAGGAACTTAGAAACGGTAGGGCACAACATGTTACAGGACCAACGCCCGATCTGGGCAGCCCGTTGATCTGATGAGCCGCTGACAGCCTCCTGCCCCCCACGCCCAGCCCTCGGACGGTCGCTCTGAAAATCCGGGGAAAGGCCACTGCCACCTGAAAAAAGCGGTTCGGAATCCGCCACTTCCGAGAAGCAAACAATCCTCACAAAGAGTGTTTATTTTTACCGACGGCTCGTGTAGACTTCGCTCCCGCTAAGCCAGTGAGGGAAACCAACCTGGCACCGAGTGCCCGGAAGCCCAGCTTCTGGTAAAGGCACATCGGAAGCGAATCGGGGCGTAGCGCAGCCTGGTAGCGCATCTGCATGGGGTGCAGAGGGTCGCAGGTTCAAATCCTGCCGTCCCGACCAATTGGATCAACAACAAGGCCCGGCGTCGAAAGACCCCGGGCCTTGTTGTTTTTGGGCAATTCCCTCAGGGCATCATCTCCAGCTCCTTTCGCATCTCTTCAGCCGTTGGACGCAGCTGGGGCAGCCCTTTCTGTGTCCGTCGATGACCCAGCCAGTGCAGAATCGGCGCCGCGATGAATACCGACGAACTGGTGCCGACGACGATGCCAAACAGCATGGGCAGGGCAAAACTCGCGACTGCGGCGCCGCCGGCTATACCCATGGGGAGCAGCGCAAGAAAAGTGGTGACGGAGGTAAACACGGTACGGGTCAGTGTCGATGAAATGCTCTCATTCATCACCTGGAGAATGGGCTTGTCTGGGGTCAGGCGCAGGTTTTCCCGAATCCGGTCAAATACGACCACCTTGTCATTCATCGAGTAGCCGATGAGGGCCAGAAGGGCCGCTACCGCCGTCAGGTTGAACTCCACTCCGGTCAGGGCGAAGAAACCGATGGTCTTGGTCAGGTCCAGGGCGATGGTTAGCGTCGCCGCCAGAGCGAAGTGAGACTCAAAGCGCAACCAGAGATAGGCCAGCATGCCCAGACCCGCCAGAAGAATGGCCAGGATGGTGGCATCGGCAAAGCCGCCGCTCACCTTGGGACCCACCATGTCCACCTGGGGGAAACGGGCATCAGCCTGGGCACTGTTCACGGCGGACTTCAGGGCATCCACCTGGGCCGCGGTCGCGCCCGGCTCGCCGGCTTCCGCCGGCAGACGCACCAGGAAGCGGCCGGTGTCACCGGATTCCTGGATGGAGGCGTCCCCCATGTCATGTTCGTGGAGCGTTGCTCTGAGCGCCTCGACCGTCAGCTTGTCCGCCTGAACCTCCACCAGGGTGCCACCCGTGAAATCAACGCCGTATTTCAGGCCGGGCTGGATAAACAACAGGATCGCCGCCAGGGAAAGAATGGCCGAGGCGGCCAGGCCGACAAACCGGCCCCTCAGGAAATCAAGGCGACCTCCGCCAATTCTGTCCAGGAAAGCAAGGCCGCCGATAACAAGTGGTTCCCGTTCCCGACCGCGAATCTGCCATTCCATGATCAGACGGGTCACCGCAATGGCTGTAAACATGGATGTAATCAGGCCGACACCGATGGTGACGGCAAAGCCTCGCACCGGCCCACTGCCGAACAGGAACAGCAGGCTGACGGCGATCAGCGTGGTCACGTTGGAATCAAGGATGGTGGTATAGGCCTTACCGAAACCCTCCCGCAATGCCATCCAGGCGGGTTTGCCACGACGGCACTCTTCCCGGATACGTTCATTGATCAGGATGTTGGCGTCCACGGCCATGCCAATGGTGAGGATAATGCCGGCAATGCCCGGCAGTGTCAGGGTTGCTCCAAGGATGCTGAGGATGCCGAAAAGCAGACCCACATTCACTCCCAGGCCGAGGCAGGCGATCAGGCCCCAGCGGCCATAGATGGCCAGCATGAATGCGATCACCATGACAGCACCCACCAGACCGGTGGTAAGTCCCATGGCGATGGCATCACTGCCAAGATCCGGGCCGACAGTGCGCTCTTCCATCACATGCAGTGGCGCCGGAAGTGCGCCAGCCCTTAAGAGTAATGCCAGGTTGCCGGCCTCGGTCGTGGTGAATGAGCCGCTGATCTCGCCATTGCCGCCAGCGATCACACTGCGAATCACCGGTGCGGTAATCACCCTGTCATCCAGAACAACGGCCAGTGGGCGACCGATATTCTCCCGGGTCATGGCGCCAAACAGGGCCGCGCCGTCCTTATCCAGTTTGAAATTGACCACGGGCTCGCCCGAGTCTGGGTTAAATCCCATCCGGGCGTCCCGGATATGCTTACCCTCCATAGCGACCCGACGCTCAAGCCTGAACTCTTCCCCCGAGTGGGCATCGGGTAGGAATATGGTCGCCTCCATGGCGTCCGCGCTGCTACGGGCGGCCCAGTGGAACGTCATTTTCGCGGTGGTACCGAGGAGTTCGCGGATTTCCCGGGGATCGGCCACGCCTGGCATCTGGACCAGAATGCCATCACGGCCCTGGCGGGTAATGCCGGGGTCAACCAGACCGGTCTCATCCAGGCGGCGACGGACCACCTCAAGACTGCGCTCCACGGCATCGCTGATCAGAGCGTCCCGTCTCGTGTCCGTTAGGGTCAGCACGAGCTCGCCACCGACCTTACTGACCTCGAAGTGAGGAACTCCGTCCGGGGTTTCCCTGGCCAGTTCACGGGCAATCTCAGCGGCTTCCACCAATTCCGCCGGCTTCCGTACAGGCACCTGCACCTCCTCCTCTGTGAGCAGAGGGCGGGAATAGTGAATCCCGGCATCGCGCAGGCTACGGGTCAGTGTTTCAGCCATTGCCTTGTGTTCGTTTCGGATCAATTCCCGGGTGTCCGCTTCAAGCAAAATGTGGGAGCCTCCCTGGAGATCAAGGCCGAGCGACAGCGTCGTGTCCATATACCAGGGCGGCAGTCTGTCGGCTATCGTCGCCGGCAGAAGATTCGGTAACGCGCTCAGCAGGCCGAGCAGGATGATCAGGCCATAGACCATGGCCCGGGTGCGTAGTGATTTCATGGGTAACCCTCGACGAATCAGAAACGAGCAGTTGCCACCATCCTCCCTGGTAAGGAGGACGGCGAGTCGGCTGGGTTACACCAGGGGTGGTGCCCGCAGGGCGGGTCGCAGATAGGCTGAATGCACCACTGCCCGCACCGGGCGATTTGTGGCAGTGACGAGGGACAGACTGCAAGCGGCATAAGACCGGGAATGAGCGACACCATTGTCGATGTCGGGATCAGGGTCGTCAGCGCTGCGGGGGCCCCTTGCTTCGTTCGGTATTATGCTGCGGAAGGACTCGTAGTGACTGACGCCGGACCGAGAATCCGAATTCGCCACAAAGCCAGTGCCGGGTGACACAACTGCGGAGGCAAAGCTTGTGGTGACCAACACTCCGGCAAAGGCCACCGAAAGGAACACCGTCACCCATTGGGGTATGGATTTATAACCAATCAGGCGACGCAGGGTCTGGATCATGGCTCGGTCTCTACGGTAGCTGATCCAGTTTGTGGGGAGCCTTCGGGACAGTCAACGGGAAAACAGGCGACCTCTGGAAACTACGTAGCTCCCCGCGCGGGTCCGGACATCAGGCTCCGTTTGCGACCAGTTCTGAGGATCGACAGATCCGCCTAGATCTCATCGTTGCCAATGGACGTGCCGTCTTCGAATCTCGCAACGACATTCTCTTTATCGCAACGAGTCATCTCGCCGCAATGCTTGCACTGGACCATATTTTTAGCCAGCGCAGAGGAATCCACTTTGCTTTTGGGGCTCACCAGAATGGGTGCGGGAAATGTTTCACCACATTTAAGACACTGGATGGTAATGCTGACAGTTTCCGGGTCCTTGTTTGCAGTCACACTTTCCTCCGGTTTTCCGACGGTTTAAAGAAATCCCGTACAAAGTGTAGTGCATTCTTACGGGAGATCGACCGCCGCCAACCGTACTGATCGACCTGGTGACTGCAGCCTCATGCCTGCCAGAGCTCAGCCAGAAACCGTCTGACCCTTTAGAGCCTCCAGATCCCTCGGTTCCACACCGAGATCCTGCCAGTGTTCCGGGTGACAGGTGAAAAGCAGTATCTGGTGCCGCCGGGCAGCGTCGAACAGGATCCGTTTCATGCCCTCCAACCGGCCCATATCACTGTGCACCAGGGTGTCATCAAGGATGATGAGAGTCGGACGGCCCGCTTCCAGTAACAGGTCAGCATAGGCGAGGCGACTGATCAGTCCCATCTGTTCCCGGGCGCCAAAACTCAGCTCGGACATCTGGCCGAGCTCGTTCCCCCGGGTGAACCTGCCGGGCATCAGGTTCTCGTCCACCTCCAGGGTGGCATCGGGGAACAACACTGACAGGTAGTGGTCGAGATGCTTCTGCAGCGGTGCCTGCAGGCGACGGGTGAGAGCCTGGCGCTTCTCCGTCAGCAGATTCAGCAGCAGGTCCAGGGCCCGGGCGCGGCGATGGAGCTCCTGGTACCGGCGGTGGTGATGTTCCAGCTCGGCGGCCTTGTCGTTACGCTGCTCTTCCAGGCCCTCTGCGCCCCAGGCCTCCAGTCGAACCCGGATATCCCGCAGCTCCCGCTCCCGGTTCTGCTGGGCCTGTTGCTGGGTTTCCGCCGCTCGCTGATAGCGTTCAATGTCCAGCCTGATCAGGTCGGGCCGGGTCCGCTGGATCTCATGGTCACGTTCCTGGAGCGTACCTTCGAGACCCGCCTTACGCTGCTCGGCGGCGGCCAGCTCACCAGCGAGCTGTTGCAATTGCTGCTGTCGCTCAGTGCCTTCCAGCTCGTCCTTCAGTTGCTGCCACTCCCGCCTGGCGTTATCGCAATCCTGCCGGGCCGTCAGAACGGATTTTTCATGGCGGGTACGGGCATCCTCGGCGTTGGTGAGTGCCGCCTCGGCGTGACGGACGGTGCTTTCCGCCTCCGTTTTACCCGGTGCTGTTTCAGCCTCAGGACCGGGCGTTGAAGGCAACCCGGCCTGCTCCACCCTGCGCTTTTCCAGTTCAATGCCGGTGTCGTCGTACTCCGACGTCAGGCGATCAATGCCATTGGGCGCCACCGACTTGAGCAGGTCCTCCAGGTGGTTCAGCTGGCGATCGGCTTCCTGGAAGCGGACAAGACGCTGCTCCGCCTCCTCCAGGGACGCAACCCCAAGCGCCGCCAGCTCATCGGAAAGCCTCTGCTCCAGTCTCTGGAGGCTACGACGGGCGCGGGCCAGGTCTTCACCACCGGGGGTTATGCCCAGGCTGCCAAATCCGGGAATGGACAGGGTACTGTCTTCCAGCAGTCGCTCCTCCCCCTGCTCGCTGATCTGCTGGCCATTGAGCCGCAGGCTTTTGCCCGGATCCAGCTCCCAGCTCAGGCGGGTGGCGATGGCGCGGGAGCGGATGGTTTCCTCATCCAGTTCCCGCCGGGTTTTCCGGAGCTGCTGTACCGTTCCCCCATCGATTCGGTTCTGCTGCTTCTGCTTTCTCGCCTCGTCGAGCTTTCGCTGGAATTCGCCGGCCTTTTCCAGGCTCAGGGAAAGGCTCTGGTGCTGGGCCTGAAGACGGGCAATATCCTGCACCAGCCGCTGGCGGGCTTCCTGCTGGCGAGCCCGCTCCAAGGCCTTGCCGGCAGCGTCATAAACAGCCCGGGCCTGTTCCACCGCGGTTTGCAGGGGCTCTGCCCTCGCCTCCTCCCGGGCCAACTGCTGTCGGGCCTTCTGCAGATCGGCTTCCCGCTGCTGCAGTTTCCGGTTCTGGCTCTGCAACTGCTCCTGGTTCTGACGCAGCAGGGCGAGGCTCTGCTGGACATATTGCAGCGCCTCCTTGTCCCGGGCCTGTTGCTGTTGAAGCACCTCCACCTGGCGGTATCTCTCCCGCGCCCGCTCCAGATTACGAAGCGCCTGGTCCCAGGGCCTCTCCCTGCGGGCCTTCTCATACTCGTCTGTCAGGCGGCCCAGCCGGTCCACCTGCTCCTGGTACTGTCGGATGCGATCATCCAGCACGGCAATCTCTTCCTGCAGCTGCTGTTGGTCCTTTTCCAGCTGCAGATACTCACCCCGGGGCTTGCCGGTTCCGGTCAGCAGCTCCCCCCGCTGTTGTTCAATTTCCTGGATTACCTCGTCGCCACCGCTGCTGGCCACTTCGCCCACAAGGTTGTTGAGGGCGGACTTGAGATGGTCGCCGGCGTGCTCGACGGCTCTCTCGATATCCTGTCCTGTACCCTGCTCCACCCAGAGCAGCCCCGGGACGCCCCAGTGCTGCTCCTTGCTGGCGCCTTTCTGCGGTAGCTGGTAGCCCAGCAGGGCCGCCAGCTTTTCCTCCGCCTCGTCCCCGCTGTAGGACGTGCCGTCGACCACAAGATCACAACGCTTTCGTTGCAGAAAGCTCTTGGTGAGCCGCCAGCTACGCTGGTTGTGTTCAAAGGCCAGTTCAACCGTGGGCACCGCGGCAGAGTCACCCCAGGGCCGTAGATCCTCCACGGATTTTGAACGATGACGTTCGAAAAAAGCCGCTCTTATGGCGCGTACCAGGGTGCTCTTGCCGGACTCATTGGGACCATGGATCAGATTGATGCCCGGTTGCAGGTCACCCAGCAACAGGGGATCGCGAAACTGGCGGATCTGTTCCAGGCGCAGCTGCTGGAGTTTCATCGGGCCACCTCACTTCTGTTTCTTAGCAGCTCCGCGAGGAGCGCCAGAGCGTCCCTGGCCGTCTCGGCCCTGTCGCCTTCCTGCCGTGCCCGCAACTCTTCAATCACCTCCCCCAGGTAGCCGTCCGCCTGAATACTGGCTATGTCGTCCTCGGTGGGTGTCAACTGAAGGCGAGTCCGGTCACAGGCAATGCACCGGAACCGGGCCTCCGCGACGGAGAGTGCCTCCGTGAGACGTTGATCGTCCGCCAGAGTGATGCTGCCCTCCAGGCGGATGTCGAGAACCGACGACTCCCGCAGGCCCTCAATGCGCTCCAGCAGTCCGTCCAGGTCCGATGGCACTGCCAGGGTTTCCCGCCACTGATACCAGCGGTAACGGGCAGTCTCGTGCAGGGTCACGGCCGGCAGGCCGCCGGGTCCCTCGATATCAACGATAAGCCCGTAACCGGCGTCATTGTTACGGAAACGCTCCGGCTCGGGGGTCCCGCTGTACCAGGTCCGGGGGTTGATCTGTTTGGTACCGTGCCAGTCGCCGAGGGCCAGGTAATCAAGGTTTGCGCGCTCCGCCCGATCCGGGGCAATGGGATTGGTGGCGTCCACCTCCTCCGGCAGGACGCCCTCAACGCTGCCA
Organism: Marinobacter daqiaonensis; assembly: GCF_900115285.1. GTDB lineage: Bacteria > Pseudomonadota > Gammaproteobacteria > Pseudomonadales > Oleiphilaceae > Marinobacter > Marinobacter daqiaonensis. Next base: position 368,569 of record NZ_FOYW01000002.1, on the reverse strand, counting down.
TGGGCCAGACCAATTCGCAGCAGATCCGGTGGCGTTTCCAGGGCATCGAATGGTTCGGTCAGGTCACGGTAGGTATGACGCTGGGTCAGGGGCGCCGAAAGTATCGCCAGGCCCTGATCTGACAATACGGTCAGCCCCGGTTCAAGGGCCAGGTGAACATTGTCTGGCACGGCATTGAGGCGCCGGGCCCGGCTCCATACACTCTCCGCCAGGGCGGCGTCATGGTTGCCCGGCAACATTACCCACGGCCCGGCAAAGGCCCTGGTGGCATTGAAAACCCGACGGATGGTTCGATCGGACACCGTCTGGGCATCGAATACGTCCCCGGCGACCAGGATGGCGTCGCAGTTTTCCTCAAGAGCCAGCCGCGCCAGGCGCTCGATAACCTCAAAGCGGGCTTCGGTCAGGGCGGCGGAGTCTTCGGCCTCGAAACGGCTGAACGACCGTCCCATCTGCCAGTCGGCGGTGTGCAGGAATCTTGGCAAGCGATTTACCTCTCTCGCGATCTTGATCGTGATGGCATCCCGGTTCAGGTCCGGACCACGGGCACTTGGCACGGGCACTATACCATTACCGAAAGCTCTCTGAGCTAGCCCGGCCATGACACAGCGACAGGTGGACGATCCGGGCCATTGTCCGGTCGCCGGATTGCTGCTCACCCACGTGGGCGGGATTCGGTTAGGATAGAAAGCGTTCGGTTTCCCCTGGAACCACCCGACAGGAAAAGGACCCCATATGTACCTGCGCCAGATCTGCCTCGTCGCCCCTGAACTCAACCCCACTGTGGAGGCCCTGAGTGAGCTGTTTTCCATTCCGGTGTGCCACCGTGACCCCGAGGTCGCCGCCTTCGGACTGGAAAACGCAATTCTGGCTGTGGGCAGCCAGTTTCTGGAAGTGGTCGCCCCCATCCGCGAAGGAACCGCAGCGGGGCGCTTCATGGAACGCCGGGGCAGTGGCGGCGGCTACATGGTGATCTGCCAGGTGTCCGCCCGTGAGGACCAGGCCAGGGTGCGGCACCGGGCCCGGGCCAGAGGTGTGCGCCTCGCCTATGAGGCCGATCACCAGAGCTGGAACATCATGCAGTTGCACCCCGCCGACATGAAGGCGTCGTTCCTGGAAGTGGACTGGGACAGTCAGGCCGATCCGGAGGGCAACTGGGAACCCGCCGGCGGCCTGCGATGGCGCGAGTCCGTCTGCGCGGAGGTAACCACCGCCATCACCGCCCTGGAGTTATCAGGACCGGAGCCTCAGGCCCTGGCCGCCCATTGGGCCGATGTGACAGGCTTACCCTTGGAGAACCAGGACGGGTTGCCTTGCCTTGTTCTGGCCAATGCTACCCTGAGGTTCAGCCGCGCCGCGGAGGCAATCAACAGCGGGCTGGTGGCAGCCGACCTGAAGATCCGCGACAGGAGCCGGCTGTATGCCAGCGCAGCGGCACTCGGCATTGAAATAGCCGATGAACAGGTTCACGTCGGTGGCATGCGTTTCAACCTGGTGTAGCGACACCCGGTCATCTCACCCTGCCGGCTGAACCGATGCCGGACATCCCCTAAAACAACAGCGCCGGTAACAGACCTCAAGATGCTTCTGCTGGCTGATACTTCCCACCGGCGTGGCGGCGGGTGTACCGGTGCATGACCCAGATCGGAACGAGGGTAACCAGAAACACACCGGCCAGGATGAGGAAACTGTCCTGGAAGCCCCTGATGTAGGCCTGGAACTGGATTGCCTGCTGAAGGTAGGCGAGCGCCGCGGGCCTGAGCTGGTCCGCGGTGACACCCAGGGGCATCGCCAGCTCCTGGAAACGGCTCAGCCATTCCGAGGTGACGACATTGGCTGCCGTCTGGGTGTCCGTCAGAACCCGGGCGTGCTCCACCGTCCGCCACTCGAGAATCACCGAAAGCAGATTCACCCCGATGGCTCCGCCGAGCTGACGGGAGAAATTGGCGGCACCGGAGCCCTGGCTGACCTGGCTGATGTCCAGCGCCCTCAGGGAGCCGGTCCCTATGGCCGGCATGCCGAACCCCAGACCCAGCCGACCCAGAACCACCCAGAACACGATGATCCAGGGCAGCGTATGGGCATCCATTTGCCCGAGCAGGTAGTTCGAACCCGCCAGCATCAGGGTGCCAAGGGCAATTACCTGAGGTGCCGGAAAACGGTCCGCCATATGGCCCGCCAATGGAAACACGAGCGCCATGGCCAGGCCTGCGGGCATCAGCATGAGACCGGCGGCGGTGGCGGTCAGCCCCTGGATCTGCTGGACGAACAGCGGGATCAGGTAAGTGGAGCCAAAGAGTCCCGCGCCGAAGCAGAAGGCAATGGCACACCCCCCCGCGAACCCGGGCACCCGGAACATCTTCAGATTCAGCAGAGGTGCCCGGGCCTTCAGTTCCCGCACAATAAACGCCGCTCCCATGGCGAGAGAGAACACACCCATCAACACCACGGCCACAGAATGCCAGCCAAGACGCTGGCCATTGGAGAGACTCCAGAGCAGACTGATCAGGAACAGACAGAGAAAGGCGAACCCCGGCCAGTCAAATCGCTCGGGAGCCCTCTCGCTGTCTTTCCCCGGAGCAAAAAATATGGCGAACCCAATCGCCAGCAGGCAGGTCGGCAGGGGCATGAAGAACACCGCCCTCCAGCTCAGCCAGTCCACCAGAACGCCGCCGACCGCCGGCCCGATGGCGGGACCGAGAATCACACCGAGACCGTAGATACCCATGCCGAGACCCCGCTGACGCTCAGGAAAAACCTGGAAAATCATGGTCATGGCCAGGGGCTGAATGACGCCTGCCATGGCACCCTGGGCGACCCGGGACAGGATCACAAGATCTTCGTGGGGACTCATGCCCCCGATGACGGACGCGAGCATGAACAGGCCCAGACAGCCGATGTAGGCGGCCTTCATGCCAAATCTCTGCAGCGCCCACGCGCTCACCAGCATGAAGGCCGCCATGGCGGCCAGAAAACCGGTGGAAAGCCATTGGGCCTTGGTCTGGGCGATTCCGAAATTACCCATGATGTCGGGAATGGCGACATTGACAATGGTGGTGGCCAGGGTCATGGACAGAGTGCCAAGCATGACCGTGCAGGTCCCCAGCCACTTATAGGAGGAACCGTAACGGGCCTGCAGCGCCTCGCTACCGGACATCGATACCGGCCTCGACCATCAGGCCGGGATGCAGGCGGCCGTCCGGCGCATCGAACAGGATCCTTACCGGAACCCGCTGGGTTGTCTTGGTGAAGTTTCCGCTCGGGTTGGGGCTTGGCAACAGGGAAAACTCGCTGGTGGCGGCCACACCGACCCGCTCCACCCTGCCCTCGAAAGTCTCGCCCGGATAGGCATCGACACGGATCTCCACGGGCTGCCCTGCAGCCACCCGCCCCAACGAGGTCTCCTTGATGTTGGCTTCAACCCAGACCCGGTCCGGGCGATAGACCAGCATCAGGTTCTGCCCGGCCTGGACTACTTCCCCTGTCTCGACAAAAATCTTCGCCACCACACCGTGGACCGGGCTGCTCACCTCGTGATCCTCGATATCCAGTTCGATCCGCCGCTGGCTGGCCCGGATACCGGTCAGTTCGGCCTGCATGGATTCCAGCTCGGCCTCCAGCACCTGCTGATTCAGGGAGCGGGCTCTGGCTTCCACGATTGCCGCTTCCGCAGTCGCAAGCTCCGCCCTGGTCCGGCGCAGCCCATTCAGGGCGTTGTCCACCCGGTACTGGACATCCGCCAATTGCTGGGCCGAGACCATGTTGTCCCTGGCCATTCCCTGCAGGCGCTGAAGGTCAGACCTCGCCTTCTCAAGGGCCAGGCGGCGCTGCTCCACATCCGCCTCGGCGGTGGCCAGAGCCCGTCTTGCGATGGTCTCCCGGCTTTCATCCAGTGCCCTGGCCATGGCCAGCTCGGCCTCCTTGCGGACCACATCTTTTTGCAGCTTCTGCTCAGCGGCCTGCAGTACGCCCAGATCCTGCTCCTTGCGGGAAGCGTCGAGGCTCAACAACACCTGCCCGGGTACCGGCCTTGCGCCCTCCTCAGAAGTTATGGCCTCGATGCGGCCAGGCACGCGGGCCGCCACGGAAATCATGTCGGCCTTGATACGGGCATCAATGACGTGAACATGGGTCAACCGGTAGTGGAGCCAGCGCCCACCCCAGATCACAGCGGCAAGCACCAGCAAAATCATTATCAGCAAGCTAAGACTACGACCGAGGGACCGGCTGGCGGAGGCACTGGCTAACAGCGACATGGACAAAATAACCCTTCGAATTGTTTGTTATTGTGGCAACACCGGACTATTCCTAATGGATAGGTTTGCAGGTAGGGCGCCAATAAGCAACTTTAAAACCGGGCTTTCATCGCCATAATTCATCATGTCGCCTTTCTCTATGGTAAACTGACAATTGTCAGCTTTGACATCCCAGTGATAGGTGACCCAATGAAAAACAACAATTCCGGTCCCGCCACCACAACGTCCGGTCAGACCACAGGACTGGCTGAGGCGAGCGTCAGCGGTATTCAGAATGCCTCTCTCGTTGAACAAAGGCGCGATCAGATCTGCGAGGCGGCCCTTGAGCTATTTCTGCAAAAAGGCTTCGCCTCCACCACCATACGTGACATTTGTGCCCGCTCTGGCGTCAACCAGGCGAGCATTTACGACTACATCGCCAATAAGAACGATATCCTTCGCCGCCTCCTGAACAAGCTCTGGTTCCGCTCTGGAGCACCCAACCTCCATGAAGTTCTCGACGAAAACGACGAGTCCTTTGAGGAAAACGTCGCCCTGTATCTGAAGGAGTCCTGGACCAAGAAACGTAAAGGCACACTGCTTGCCTACCGGGTCGTACCGCACCTCCAGAAGGAGGACCGCAAGGCCATGCGGGCGCGGGACGAGATGGTTATCGGTGAACTGGCCGCCCGGCTCCGGGACTACACCCGCCTGCCTGAGGACGATCCCAGAACAGACGTGATCGCCAATCTGATCATCTACCTCGCGGGTTTTGGCCCAATGCGCGACTGGCTTCACCAGGACCTGGACAGTCAGCTGATTGCGGATACCGTCGCGGCGGGCGTTAATGCCATGGTTGAGCACCTTGCCAATACACCCTCTTCCGAACCAAACGATTGACCCCTGATATCCCGGTATCACCAGATGAGCGCACATGCCGGACTTCTGCAGTCCGGCATGTGCGCAGTTACCAGTGCGCCGTCCGGGGCACTAGGCCAGAGCCGGCGTTCTCCGGTTCTGGCGCCAGATGATCGCCACCAGGATCACCGACAGCACCCCACCCACAATGGTCGTCCAGAAGCCGGGGAAACTGAAGGCAAAGCCGACTGCCACCAACGGTAATCGCAAGGCCCGGCGTACATTCCCCGCACCCAGCAGATAGCCTTCAAGCCCACCCGAGATCAGCATGATACCGATGATTATGGATGGGAGGACGTAAAGCAGCGGCGTCAGATCCCCCTGTAGCACAAGCGCAGGCTGGAACAGGAAGAACAGCGGAATGAAATAGATCACGATGCCCAGTCGCATGGCGGTGAAGGATGTCTTCATGGGCTTGGCACCGGCAATGGTACCCGCCAGGAAGGCCGCGGCGCCGACCGGCGGGGTGATCACCGACAACATTGCGTAGTACACGATAAAGAAGTGCACGGCAATGGTGTTGAGTCCTCCCACCTCGATGATGGCCGGGGCCAGGGTCACCGCAAGGAAAATGTAAGCAACGATGGCGAGACCTGCCATGCCCATAATGAAGCAGGCCAGGATGCCGAAGAAAATGATCAGATAGATGTTGCCCCCGCCGAGCGCAACCAGGCCGGAGGTAAGCGAGCCGGTGACACCGGTAATGGTCAGGGCACTCACCACGAAGGCAATGGGCAGAATGATGGCGGCGGTCTGGGTTACCAGGACACCGATCTGCCGAATTGCTCCGTAGAACCGTTTGGGCGTCATGCGGGTGTCACGCTGAAGGAATGACAGAGCGATCATCAGCAGACAGGCGTACCAGGGGGTATAGTATTCCCAGCGCATATACAGCAGCCCCCAGATCAGGAACACCATCACCGAAAGAAACGGCCAGCCTTTCAGCAATACCTTGCGGGTGGACGGCAAATCTTCCTGTGGCATGCCCTTGAGACCGGTCCGTGCCGCGTAGGCATCCACCTGAAGCATCAGACCGAAATAGAACAGCAGCGATGGCAGAATCGCGGCGATCATCACTGTCGCATAATCCACGCCGATGGTGATGGCCATGACAAAGGCAATAGCCCCCATTACCGGCGGCATGACAACGCCCCCGGTGGAAGCACAGGCCTCGATGGCACCGGCATAGTGAGCTGGATAACCCACTTTTTTCATGGTGGGGATGGTAATGGAACCGGTGCCGGCAATGTTGGAAAAAATGGATCCGGACAGACTGCCCATGAAGCCACTGGCTACAACGGCCACCTTGGCGGGTCCACCCCGGTAGCGTCCAAAGCCGGCATTGGCCAGGTCAATGAAGAAATTGCCGGCACCGGTGGCCAGCAGAATACCGGCAAACACCAGGAAGCCCAGTACGATCTCGGCCACGATCTTGGTGGTGATCCCCATCATGCCTTCCGCCCGGAACACGTGGGCCTCTATCATGTACTCGAACTGATAGGGGATTCCCATCAGCAGGCCCGGAAAGTAATCCGCCACCAGCGGATACATGCCAAGCACCACCACCACGAGCAGGAAAGGAATACCGCCGCTGCGACGGGCCAGTTCCATCATCAACAGCCAGACCACAATACCCAGATACAGGTTGCTCCATCCGGCCTGGACCATGTCCCAGGCGTTGGAGGCAAAATAGAAGCTGATCGCCAGAATAATCACTGCCGCGATCACGTCGTAAAAGGGAACCGTCTTCTGTCCGGCGCGGGCCGGCAACGCAATGAACGCCGCGGCAGCAAAGAAACCGATGAAGGCCCAGTAGTACTCGCCTTCCAGAAGTCGTTCACCCTGCCAGGTGAACCCGAAAATATAGGCAAGCCCTGCCAGCAACCCGCAGATACTGAGGGTCACGAAAACAATGCTCTGCCATGAAAAAAGACCTCCCAGCCGGGTCACTTCCGAGCCCGCGGCCGAAACGTCATTGGGTGAGGTAACGGGTGTCTCATTCATAGGGGTGTCTGATCAAAAGTTGGGGGGGCGGGTTCAGACAGGCTGGCCGTGTCGTCCGGGCGGCGGGGAGCCTGCCCGGACGGAACGTTCGTACAGTCTTACAGCCGCGAGCGGAAGCTTTCCAGGCCTTCGGTATGCTTGTTGAAGATCGCCATGAACTCCTCGTTGTTATGGCTGGCTTCTACACGCTTCTCCCGGGCCTCCTCGAGGGCAGCTTTACGGGCGGTGATCCAACGGTCCATCTTGGCAATGGCATCATTGTTCCAGGTGTCGTCCTCCTCGGTCCACACACCGGCTTCCTGCAGGTAGCGAATCGTGCCCGCATGAATAGGAAGCGGGGAGCGGTCCAGGTAGTCGCGGAATATCTCTTCCGACATGCGGGTCGCCAGTGGGTGGGTGCTCTTGTAGTCTTCGTGAGCCTTGTGGAACCACTTGGCCATGCTGTAGGCAAAGTCGTCATCGGCGTCCACGGGCACGGAATAGACGAAGTTAGAGGCCAGACCGTCGACACCCTTGGCGGTGGATACCCCCATACTGATGGTGGTGGGAACAACCATTGGGCGATGCTCAAGGAACCGGTCCCAGGCTTCCTTGTTATCCAGGTCCATGTTCAGCCAGCGAATGCCGCCCGGCGCCCCTTCCATCTCAGAGAGAACAGAGCTGATGGGAGCGCAGTAGGCCACGTCTGCCTTGCCTTCCACTACTGAGCGACAGTTCTCCACATAGCTGCTTGCCGGCACAAAATCCAGCAATTCATCGGTTTCTTTGTCTGACAGGCCGAGGTATGCCGGCAGAGCCTCCTTGACCGCCGTGGTCATGGGCGGTGAGAACGCCCCCTGAGCGACACGGACTCCGCCCTTCTTGAGGTCGTCCATGGTTTCGATGTCGGAATCGCCAGACACCACGAATCCCCAGGGCGTGTCGTTGTGATGCCAGACAATCCGCTGGGCAACAGGTTGGGCCCCGGCGTAGGCGCCGATGCCTTCAGTCTGGAAACGCATCTCGGCGGTGGAAACCGAACTCATGTTGATATCCCTGCGCTCTGTCAGACGACGGTAGCGCTGGGTCTCGCTGTCTTCCGGCACGATTCGGGCCACGGTTCCGGTCTGCTTCTGCAACACCGGCGCCCAGCCGTTGGTGGAGGCAAAGCTGCCGCTGGACGTTCCGGGGGTGCCGATGACCAGCAGTCGCGGCAGATCGTATTCCTGGGCTTGGGCAACACCGGCGGAAACGCCAATGGCAAGCGCTGTCGCTACCGACAACAGGGAGCGGGGGGTCCTGAAGATAGTCATGGTGTGTCTCCGTTGGGTATTGTTCTTATCGCTATGTGGCCCATCGCCATTTTCTGCGACGAACCTCTTTCCTGACAAACGTCAGGCTAAAACAATGCAAAAATCCGGTCAATACTGAATGCACCGGAAGGACGTTTTTTCACCACGCTTGACAGAAGGATAGTGCTAGACTTAGCGTTACCTGACAAGCGTCAGGAAAAATAAGAACGACCCACAACGTCGGGACCTCCAAAATGACAGTGCCACCGGATGCTTCCATATCCCTGGATCGGGCCAGCGGCCCCGCCACGGTGATGACGCGGGACGAAGCCATCGCTCACGTCACGTCGACCAATCCGCTTTTCGCTGTGGAAGAGACCACCATTCGGGATATTCCCCATCGCGTGTTCGTGAACGCCCCGGGCAATCTCCGCCAACTTCTCCGGGAGGCTGTATCGGCCTATTCCGACCACGAGCTGCTGGTTTATGAAAGCGAGCGCTGGGACTATGCAGGTTTTGCTTCAGAAGTGAACCGCATGGCCCATGCCCTGACCAAGGACCTGGGTATTCAGCCCGGCGACCGGGTTGCCCTCGCCATGCGCAACTTCCCGGAAATGCCGATACTGGTCATGGCCATTGTCTCGGTGGGAGCCGTGGTTGTTCCGCTCAATGCCTGGTGGTCCGAGGAGGAACTGGTCTTCGCTCTTCGCGACAGCGAGGTGCGGGTGGTGTTTGCCGACGGCCCACGCCACGAGGCATTGCACACCTTCACCGCTGAGCATGCCCTGCCATTGATTGGCGTGCGGGATGCCGTGGGGCAGATCACCTACCGAGAATTGCTGTGCGGCTCCACTGATAGTCACTGGCCGGAGGTGCCGATCGCCGCGGACGACGACTTCGCGGTGATGTATTCCTCCGGCTCCTCGGGCCGCCCCAAGGGCGTGGTGCTCACCCACCGTGGTGCGATTTCGACAATTCACTCCTGGCGAATGGGCAAGGAACTGCTCTCCCTTATGGACCCCGAAACAGCTGCTGCTGTCTCCGAAAGTCCCTCAGCGCTGATCGTCACGCCCCTGTTCCACGTCACCGCGCTGCACGCGATGTTTCTCCAGGGGGTTTCCCTCGGCGCCAAGCTGGTGCTGATGTACAAGTGGAATCCGGAGGGGGCGGTCGACATCATTCAGCGTGAGGCGATCCAGCGGTTCGTGGGCGTACCCACCCAATCGGCTGAGCTGATGGCAGCCGCCAGCAGCCGGGGCGCGACCCTGGAGTCCCTGGAATCCATTGGGGCGGGCGGCGCCAAGCGCCCCGCCGCCCAGGTAGAGCAAATCGCAAAGCAATTTCCAGGCGCCAGTGTGGCCACCGGCTGGGGGATGACGGAAACCAACTCACTGGGCATTCTCCTGGCCGGGCCGGACTACCTGGAAAACCCCGATGCCGCGGGACGGCTGACACCTCCATTGCAGGAGATGCGCATTGTGGACGAGGCCGGACAGGAAGTGCCCCAGGGAGAAGTGGGCGAGCTGACCATCAAGAGCCCGTCCAACATGCGGGAGTATCTCAACCTGCCGGAGGAGACCCGGGCCACCCTCGTAAACGGCTGGCTTCACACCGGCGACCTCGCCCGCGTGGATGCCGACGGCCTGATCTACATTGTTGACCGGAAAAAGAGCATCATCATCCGTGGCGGTGAGAACATCTCCTGCCTTGAGGTGGAGGGTGCCCTCCATCAGCACCCGGCGATCGCCGAAGCCTGTGTCTTTCCGCTTCCGGACGAGCGTCTGGGTGAGGCCGTCGGTGCGGCGGTTTACCTGCGGGAAGGTGCCGATATCGACCGCGATGGCATTCGCGCGTTCCTGGGCCAGCGTCTGGCGCCGTTCAAGCTCCCGGAATACGTCTGGCTATGGGACAAACCCCTGCCCCGGGGCGGTACCGACAAGCTGGATCGCAAGGCTCTCCAGCGCCGCTACCAGAACCGGCACCAGGCCTGAATTCGCAAACCGGCGCAGGCCGGTAACAATCAAGAAGAAAACGAGTCATCAGGACTCATCAACCCCGAAGGAGATCCACGTTGGACAGCACAACCACACCCGCTGAAATGAACAACCTGGCCATGTCAGAGAAATCCCGTCCGTTGCTGGATGCAGTCAAGAAGCACATTCGAGACAACGTTGACCCTATCCTTGAAGAATTCGAGCGGCTGGGTGAAGGTCGCGCCGACCGTTTCAGCTATGCCCCGGGCCAATTGGAACTGCTGGAAGGCGCCAAGCAGAAAGCCAAGGAGGCCGGCCTGTGGAACTTCTTCCTGCCCAATGCCGAAACCGGCGAAGGCCTGTCCAACCTCGACTATGCCTACCTCGCAGTCGAGCTTGGCAAGAACCCACTGGCTTCCGAGACCCTGAACTGCTCCGCGCCGGATACCGGCAACATGGAGGTACTTGAGCGGGTTGGCACCCCGGAACAGAAGGAAAAATGGCTCAAGCCCCTGTTGAACGGCGAGATCCGCTCCTGTTTCGGTATGACCGAACCCCACGTGGCCTCGTCCGACGCCCGTAACATCGAAACCAGTGCGGTCCTCGAAGGCGACGAGTGGGTTATCAACGGCGAAAAGTACTACATTTCAGGCGCCGGCGACCCCCGCTGCAAGATCATGATCTGCATGGTGAAAACCAGTCCCGACGCGGAACCCTTCCGCCAGCAGTCCCAGATTCTCGTACCCATGGATGCGCCGGGACTCACCGTGCTCGGCCCCATGAAGGTCTTTGGTCACGATGACGCTCCCCACGGTCACATGCACATCACGCTGGAAAATGTTCGGGTCCCGAAGGAGAACATTCTCTGGGGCGAAGGCCGTGGTTTTGAAATCTCCCAGTTGCGCCTGGGACCGGGCCGTATCCATCACTGCATGCGCTCCATCGGCGCTGCCGAGAAGGCACTGGACCTCATGATCGAACGCGGCCAGAGCCGTGAAGCCTTCGGTCGTCCGATCCTGGACCTGGGAAAGAACATGGAGACCATCTCCCGCGCCCGGATCGAGATCGAGGCCATGCGGATGATCGTTCTCAAAGCCGCCAAGGCCATGGACGTTCTGGGTAACAAGGAAGCCCGGGTCTGGGTCTCCCTGGCCAAGGCCATGGTTCCGGAGAAGGTCTGCAAGATCATTGACGAGGCGATTCAGATTCACGGCGCTACCGGCGTCAGCCAGTGGTCACCGCTGCCGGACATGTACACCAAGCAGCGCACCCTTCGCCTGGCGGATGGTCCTGATGAGGTGCACCACAATGTAGTGGCGCGGGCCGAGGTAAAAGCCTACAACCAGAACCCCTACCGCCGGGGCGAGTAAACGTGCTCCGGGCCGGACTTTCAGATAAGCCCGAGTCTGGCCCGGTCACCAAAGGAGGCGGCATGGGCTAAGCCCGGATCATTCAGGGCGGGGTTCATAGATAACCTTCGTTGTGCTGGACTCCTCCTGAACCATAGCCCAGGGCTGCTGTCCCTTCAACGCCGGGCACACATGGCCATTCCTCGGTCCATAAAAAAACCGGCCACCCGGGCCGGTTCTCTTTCGCGGTTCTTTCCACACTACGGCACGTAGGGGAAGGCCGGACTATTTCGTCGGCGCGGTGAGCACATCCAGAACGTCTTCAAGCTCTGTGATCATCTGACGGATCAATTGCTTGTACTGGCTGGTGTCTTCCTTGATCTCCTCGCCATTGAGCTTCTGCTTGGCGCCACCAATGGTGTAGCCCTGATCGTAAAGCAGGCTGCGTATCTGGCGGATGGTTATCACGTCCGCCCGCTGATAGTAGCGACGGTTGCCACGGCGCTTGACCGGTGAAAGCTGCGGAAACTCCTGCTCCCAGTACCTCAGGACATGAGCCTTCACATGGCACAGGTCGGCCACTTCCCCGATAGTGAAATAACGCTTGCCAGGGATCGCTGGCAGTTCGTTGTTATTACTGGGTTCCAGCATAGGTTTCTACTTTCTGTTTAAGTTTCTGCCCTGGCCGGAAAGTCACTACCCGTCGTGCACTGATGGGGATTTCCTCCCCGGTCTTGGGGTTCCTTCCCGGACGCTGCTTCTTGTCCCGCAGATCAAAGTTGCCGAAACCCGACAGCTTCACCTGCTCGTTGTGACTCAATGCGTCTCTGATTTCGTCGAAAAAAGCTTCCACCATCTCCTTGGCTTCCCGTTTATTGAGACCCAGTTCCTCGTACAGCCGTTCCGCCATTTCCGCCTTCGTCAAAGCCGCCATTCCTAACTCCTCAGTGTCGCCCCCAGCTCTTTCTGCAGGGCGTCGATGACCCTGTTGAAGAGCTCATGCACTTCATCATCATTGAGTGTGCGCTCCGGATGCTGCCAGAAGAGGCTCAGGGCAAGGCTTCGCTTACCTTCACCAAGTTTTTCGCCTTCATAGACATCAAACGCACGCAATGCAGTCAGACGTTCTCCGGCATTGTCACGGACTACCCGGTCCACGTCTGCAAACGCAATCTCATTTCCGATAATAATAGCCAAATCCCGACGAACTTCAGGGAATTTTGAAAATTCTTTGAAATTAGGTACATATCCGGAAACGATTGGATTCAAGAATAGCTCAAACATCAGGATGGTGCCATTGAGATCCAGCTTTTTCTGCACCTGGGGATGCATCGTGCCCAACCAGCCTACCTGGCGCTCGCCAAGAAGCAGCCTGGCTGTCTGGCCCGGGTGCAGCGCCGGGTGTTTGCCGGCCTCAAAACGCACCCCAACACCCAGCAGGCGAAACAGCGATTCCAGCTCTCCCTTGACATCGAAGAAATCCGCTTCCCGCCGGCCGTTGGCCCAGTTCTCCGGCAACTGGGACCCTGTCACAATCCCCGCCAGCATCGGCTGCTGCTCGATCTGATCCCCTTCCCGAATGAACCGCAGGCCGGTTTCGAACAGACGGATTCGGGGCTGCTGGCGCTTCTGGTTATACTCTAGAGTCTTTACCAGTCCACTCCAGAGCGTGGTCCGCATCACCGCCAGGTCCGCAGAGATGGGATTGGCCAGAGCAATGCCCTCCCGCTCCGGGTCGAGAATTTCCTGAACTTTCGGATCCACGAAGCTGTAGGTAATGGCCTCCTGGTAGCCACGGGAAACCAGGAAGTTACGAACCGCAGACGCCGGGCGGAGCGCTTCCGGTTTCGGGCGCATGGCCAGGGAGCCCACCGGCTCGGTCACCGGAAGGTTGTTGTAGCCATAGATTCGACCAACCTCCTCGATCAGGTCTTCCTCAATGGAAATATCGGGGCGGTAACTGGGCACCCTGATGGTCCAGCGGTCTCCTGTGCTGTCGACAATATCCAGGCCAAGACGGGTCAGGATATCCTCAACGCGGGCCGCATCGATGGCCATGCCCAATACGGCATTGAGACGGCCGGACCGAAGGGTCACCTGTCGCTCCTGAGGCAGGTGGGCCTCACTGGCCACCTCGACAATCTCCCCGGCTTCGCCGCCGGTTATCTGCAGCAGCAACGCCGTTGCCCGCTCCATGGCGGTTCGCGCCAGCTGATAGTCGACGCCCCGCTCAAATCGATGGGAAGCATCGGTGTGCAACCCGTAATGCCGGGCCTTACCGGCCAGTGCCACCGGTTCGAACCAGGCGGACTCGAGGACAATGTCACGGGTTCTTTCGCTGACACCTGAATGCTCCCCTCCCATCACGCCGGCGATGGCCAGGGGCTTCTCATGGTCGGCAATGACCAGGGTATCCGGAGTCAGCTTGACAGTCTGGCCATCCAGCAGCACCAGCTCTTCGCTCTCCCGGGCCAGGCGCACCACGATGCCGCCTTCGATCTCGGCACGATCGAAGGCATGCAGGGGCTGACCCAGCTCCAGCATCACGTAGTTGGTGATATCCACTGCGGCATCAATGGAGCGGATGCCACTGCGACGAAGTTTCTCCACCATCCACAGCGGCGTTTCCGCCGAAAGGTCGACATTGCGGATGATGCGCCCGAGGTACCTCGGGCATTCCGCCGGTGCCTCGACCACGATGGCGGGCTTCTGGTCATGGCTGGCGGGAACCGCCCGAAGCCCCGGCTCCTGTACCGGCTGCCCCGTGAGCACGCCTACTTCCCGGGCGAGTCCCCTCAGGGACAGGCAGTCGGCGCGGTTCGGTGTCAAGTCGACATCGATGCTGACATCGTTCAGGCCCAGATAATCGCTCATGTCCTGCCCGGTTGTCGCGTCCGCAGGCAATTCCATCAGGCCGGCATGATCATCGGAAAGACCCAGCTCGGACTCGGAACAGAGCATGCCGTTGGATGGCTGCCCCCGCAACTTGGCCTTCTTGATGCTGAAGTCACCGGGAAGTACCGCTCCCACCACCGCGAAAGGCACCTTCATGCCTTCCCGGACATTGGGCGCACCACAGACCACCTGGACCACCTCGTCACCACCGGCTACCTCACAGACCCGCAGCTTGTCCGCGTCGGGATGGGGTGCAACCGATCGGACCTCGCCAACAATAACGCCGGAAAATTCCCCTGCCACCGGCTCAAAACCGTCCACTTCCAGCCCCGCCATGGTGAGCTGGTCCATCAGTTCCTGGGTGCCAATGGCCGGGTTAACCCACTCGCGCAGCCACTTTTCGCTAAATTTCATGGTAAATGCCTTGTTCGAATGCGATGTTGTCTGTGGGGAGCCGCTGTAATCAGCGGAACTGGCGCAGGAAGCGCAGGTCGTTCTCAAAGAACATGCGCAGGTCGTTCACGCCGTAGCGCAGCATGGCCAGACGCTCAACACCCAGTCCGAATGCGAAGCCCCGGTACTCCTCGGCATCGATGCCGCAATGCTCGAATACCTTGGGGTGCACCATGCCGCAGCCCATCACTTCCAGCCACTTGACGCTGCCATCGGCCTCACGTCCCCACTCGATATCCACCTCAGCGGAGGGCTCGGTAAAGGGGAAATAAGACGGGCGGAAGCGCACCTGCAGATCCTGCTCGAAGAACACTCGCAGGAACTCTTCCACGGTACTCTTGAGATCGGCGAAGCTGACATTCCGCTCCACGAGCAGCCCTTCCACCTGATGGAACATGGGGGTGTGAGTCATGTCCGAATCACAGCGGTAGACCCGCCCCGGGCAAATCATGCGGAACGGCGGTCTGCCTGCCTCCATGGTGCGGATCTGGACCGGAGAGGTATGAGTTCGCAGCAGGGTGCCGGGATTGAAATAGAAGGTATCATGCATGGCCCTTGCCGGATGGTGCCCGGGGATATTGAGGGCTTCGAAGTTGTGGTAGTCGTCCTCGATCTCCGGTCCCCGCTCGACGCTGTAGCCGGCGTTGGTGAAGAACTGCTCGATGCGCTGGAGTGTTCGGGTGACGGGATGCAGGCCACCCACATCCTGGCCCCGCCCGGGAAGGGTGACATCGATGGATTCCCCCGCCAGACGGTCGGCTATCGCCGCTTCCTCCAGGCTGGCGCGGCGGGCATTGATGGCCTGCTCCACCTGGCCCTTGGCTTCGTTGATTTTCTGGCCTGCGGCAGGACGTTCCTCCGCACTGAGCTTGCCCAGGGTCTTGGCCTGCTGGGTGATAACGCCTTTCTTGCCCAGGTATTCCACCCGGACCTGATCCAGCGCCTGCAAACTTTCAGCGTTCTTGACGGCGGTCAGCCCGTCCTGAACAAGCTGCTCCAGGTTTTCCATGGTTCCTGCTCCAAACCAGACATTGGGGCCAGGGTGTTTCCGAAAAGATCAATACCAGGCTCTTTTCGGAAACACCCTTGTTGAATCGGGTCGCGAAAAACTGCGAATAGCGGCGTCAGCTCCGGAAAACCGACCGCCACAAACAAAAACAGGGGAAGAGCGCGCCCTTCCCCTGTCAGGAGTAACCTCTTGTGTCAGAGGCCACTCATCGATCGAAACTCGTTGAAAGAGCTCAGCGATCAGAGCGCCGCTTTTGCTTTTTCCACAACAGCAGAAAACGCCTGCTGCTCATTCATGGCCAGATCGGCCAGAACCTTACGATCGATTTCCACTTCGGCCTTCTTCAGACCGGCGATCAGCCGGCTGTAGGACAGACCATTGGCGCGGGCGCCGGCGTTGATCCGTGAGATCCACAGGGCGCGGAACGCACGCTTGCGGTTGCGACGGTCACGATAGGCGTACTGACCCGCCTTGATGACCGCCTGCTTGGCTACACGGAAGACGCGACTGCGGGCACCATAGTAACCCTTGGCCTGCTTCAGAACTTTCTTGTGACGACGGCGTGCTACCACGCCACGCTTTACACGTGCCATAAACTAATCCTTCCTCTGACCAATTGATTAACAGGCGATCATGCGTTTGATCGCAGCAACGTCCGACTTGGCAACCAGCTTGGTGCCGCGCAGTTGACGCTTACGCTTCGGGCTCTTCTTGGTCAGGATATGACTGGTGAAGGACTGCTTGTGCTTGAAGCCGGTGGCGGTTTTCTTGAACCGCTTGGTGGCTCCGCTCTTGGTTTTCATCTTGGACATTTCTAAAACTCCGCATTCTGTTATGCATCGATAAATGCAATCCTGAACGACAAATCCCCCGCCAGCGCGGGGGACCTGAGCTGTATTCGGGATTACTTCTTTTTACGGGGCGCTACAACCATGGTCATCTGGCGGCCTTCCATCTTGGGCCGTTGCTCTACCTGGGCCAGCTCCTCAATGTCCTTCTCGATGCGGTTCATGAGCTGCATACCGATTTCCTGGTGTGCCATCTCACGGCCGCGGAAACGAACAGTGACTTTGCCTCGGTCCCCGTTTTCAAGGAAACGTATCAGGTTGCGTAGTTTGACCTGATAATCCCCTTCTTCCGTCCCTGGTCTGAATTTCACTTCTTTTACCTGGACCTGCTTCTGCTTTTTCTTCGCAGCAGCCTTGGCTTTCTTCTCTTCGAAGATCTTCTTGCCGTAGTCCATTATCTTACAGACGACCGGATCGGAATCCGTAACCTGAACCAGGTCCAGAGACGCTTCTTCTGCTTTTTTCAGAGCCTCTTCGATCGGAACCACCCCGACCTGGTTGCCCTCCGCGTCTATCAGGCGGACTTCAGTTGCGTCAATGTTCTCATTGATAGGTGCGCGTGGTGCGCGACCACCCCGATTCGTTCGCTGTTTGATAATCAGTTCTCCGTCTTGGTTCTGCCTTTGCGCGCGATCTCTGCTGCAAGCAGAGCCTCGAACGCTTCCGGCGTCATGGTTCCGAGATCTTCCCCTTTGCGGGTTCTCACCGCAACGGCGCCGTTTTCGACTTCCTTATCGCCGACAACGACCAGATACGGAACCTTGTTTAATGTATGCTCGCGGATTTTAAAGCCGATCTTCTCGTTTCTCAAGTCAGCATTTACCCGATAGCCCGCATCCTGCCACTTTTTTGCCAGATTCCGGCAATAATCGTCCTGACGATCGGTGATATTGAGCACCGCGACCTGGGTAGGTGCCAGCCAGGTCGGGAAAGCGCCTTCGTACTCCTCGATCAGGATACCGATAAAACGCTCGAAAGAGCCGAGCACCGCCCGATGCAACATAACCGGCGTCCTGCGCTCGGAATTGTCCGCGACGAACTGGGCACCGAGACGGCCGGGCATGGAGAAATCCACCTGAATCGTACCGCATTGCCAGACCCGGCCGATGCAATCTTTCAGGGAAAACTCGATCTTGGGACCGTAAAAGGCGCCCTCGCCCGGCAGTAATTCCCAGTCCACCCCTTCGCGATTTAGGGCTTCTTCCAGGGCCGCCTCGGCCTTGTCCCATACCTCGTCGGAACCCACGCGCTTTTCAGGCCGGGTGGAGAGCTTGTAGAGGATCTGGTCGAAGCCGAAGTCGGCATAGACCTCATGCAGCATCTCAATAAACCGCGAAACCTCCTCCTGGATGGCACTCTCTTCACAGAAGATATGGGCATCATCCTGGGTGAAACCCCGGACCCGCATCAGGCCGTGGAGTGCGCCGGAGGCTTCGTTGCGGTGACAGGAACCGAATTCCGCAAGGCGCAGAGGCAGGTCCTTGTAACTCTTCAGGCCCTGATTGAACACCTGGATATGACAGGGGCAGTTCATGGGCTTGATGGCGAAGTCGTGCTTTTCCGACTCGGTGGTGAACATGTCGTCGTGGAACTTGTCCCAGTGCCCCGACTTCTCCCACAGGGTACGGGACACCACCTGGGGCGTCCTGATTTCCTGGTAGCCGTGGCGGCGTTGCATCTCGCGCATGTACTGCTCGACTTCCTGATACAGTGACCAGCCGTCCGGGTGCCAGAACACCATGCCCGGGGCCTCTTCCTGCATGTGGAACAGGTTCAGCTTCTTGCCGATCTTGCGGTGGTCACGCTTCTCCGCCTCTTCAAGACGCTGGAGATAGGCTTTGAGCTCCTTCTTGCTGGCCCAGGCGGTTCCGTAGACACGTTGCAGCTGCTCATTGCCGGTATCACCGCGCCAGTACGCACCCGCCACTTTGGTCAGCCTGAACGCCTTGAGCTTGCCGGAGCTTGGCACGTGGGGACCACGACAGAGGTCGATAAAGTCGCCCTGGCGGTAGAAAGATAGGTCCTCGTCGCCGGGAATATCCTCGATGATGCGGACCTTGTACTCCTCCCCCATCTCGTTAAACAGCCTGATGGCCTCGTCCCGGGACATGACCGAGCGGGATACGGGAATATCCTGCTTTGCCAGTTCTTCCATCCGGTTTTCGATCCGCGCCAGATCATCGTTGGTGAAGGGGCGGTCGTATTTGAAATCGTAGTAGAAGCCGTTGTCAATCACCGGACCGATGGTCACCTGGGCCTCCGGGAACAGCTCTTTCACCGCCATGGCAAGCAGGTGGGCGGTGGAATGCCGGATGACATCCAGGCCCTCTTCGTCACGCTCGGTGATGATCGCCAGATCGACGTCATCATTGATCTCGTAACTGGTGTCCACCAGGGTGCCATTGACCCGACCGGCAAGGGCTGCCTTGGCCAGACCCGCGCCAATGTCGGCGGCCACATCATGAACGGTGACGGGATTGGGGAAGCTGCGATGGCTGCCATCAGGCAGAGTGACTACGGGCATGGAAAACTCCTCTCAGCGGTGATCCGTACCAAAGACCACGTGTTAACGGGAGCCGCGCTACCAGTGCGGCTCGATCGGGCCCGGAGTGTACAGGAAAAATGCTGTTTTGTCAGGTGGCTGCCCGGCCTCCGTGGGCCTCGCCCGGCTCCCCGGGGCGGCGCCGTAGCTGCAGCCAGCCGATCAGCACCAGCAGTGCCAGGGCGGGAATGAAAACCAGCTCGCGGGGTGGCCGTTCCTGGGGCACACGGACCTTGTTGATGGTCCAGTCGAAATCGAGTCCTGCTTCCGCCGCAGGGCCGCCGAACTCGACAAACTCCACCACCATGGCGTCGTCCTCCTGACGCAGCTCCACCCCCACGTTACTGAGCCACTCCTGCCCATTGTCGGCCCCCTCCAGGGGGAGCTTCATCCAGGTGGCCCGCTCCTCGCCGGTCAGCGACATGCCGGACGCCTGAACGATGATCGAATCGGTATGGGGCATATCCGCCACGACGGGTACCTGCTCCAGCAGTTCGGCGCCCGGCCGGCTTTCGAATTCCGGGTAGACCTGGTCCCACCAGAAGCCGGGACGGAACAGAGTGAAGGCAATCAGAAGCAACAACGCGGACTCCCATTTGTAGCTCCGGGTAAGCCAGTAACCCTGAGTGGCCGCAGAGAACGCCAGGATCGCCACCACCGCACTGGCAATGGTGACCACCAGGTCGAAGACGCCGGTCAGGCCAATAAGCAGAAGCTGGGTATTGAAGATGAACATGAAGGGCAATACCGCCGTACGGATATCATAGGCAAAGCCCTGGATACCCGTGCGGATGGGATCCGCTCCCGATATCGCGGCGGCCGCATAGGCGGCCAGACCCACAGGTGGTGTGTCATCCGCCAGAATGCCGAAATAGAAAACAAACAGGTGAACGGCGATCAGCGGCACCAGCAAGCCATTCTCGGCCCCCAGGGTCACGATAACCGGCGCCATCAGGGTCGAAACCACGATGTAGTTGGCGGTGGTAGGCAGCCCCATCCCCAACAGCAGACTGATCAGCGCGGTGAAAACAAGCATCAGCAGCAAATTGCCGCCGGAAATGAACTCCACAAACTCCGTCATCACCAGGCCGATGCCGGTCAGGGTGACCGTGCCGACAACGATACCGGCAGTGGCCGTGGCCACGCCGATACCAACCATGTTGCGGCCGCCCGTCGCAAGAGAGTGCATCAGCTCGCTGCCACCGTTGCGGACCGACGTGAGGAGGCTGCCCTGCTTGCGGAAAAAGGCGAGCAGCGGACGCTGGGTCAGAACGATGAACACCATGAACATGGTGGCCCAGAAAGCGGACAGCTGCGGAGAGAAGCGTTCCACGGTCAGGCACCAGACCAGCACCACCACCGGCAACAGGAAGTAAAGGCCGGTCTTGACCGTGGGACCCACTTCCGGCAGAACCGTCATGTCGGCTGACGCGTCATCCAGCTTGAGGGGCGGGAACCGGGACGCGTAGGCCACCAGGCCAATGTAGGCAATCAACAGTAATGGCCCCAGAATCCAGACTGCGGTCTCACCGAAGACAGTCTTCACCCAACCGATGCCGTAATAGACGGCAAGCGTCAGTACGATCAGTCCGATCAGCAGTATGACCCAGGTCAGCATGCGCTGGGCCAGGGTTGGCCTGTTGAGCCGCTCAATGCCTTTCATCCCCAGCTTGCAGGCTTCCACATGGACAATAAAGAGCAGCGCAATGTAGGAAATCATGGCCGGCAGAATGGCATGTTTGATCACCTCCAGGTAGGAGATGCCGACATACTCCACCATCAGGAAGGCGGCCGCCCCCATGATCGGCGGCGTCAGTTGACCGTTGGTGGAGGCGGCCACTTCAACCGCACCGGCCTTGGAGGCCGGGAACCCTACCCGCTTCATGAGGGGAATGGTGAACGTGCCGGTGGTCACCACATTGGCGATGGAGGAGCCGGAGATAATGCCGGAAAGACCACTGGAAACCACAGCGGCCTTTGCCGGTCCGCCCCGCATGTGCCCCAGCAGAGCGTACGCGACCTTGATAAAATAATTGCCGGCACCTGCCTTCTCCAGAAGTGCGCCAAAGAGCACAAACAGGAAAACGAAGGAGGTGGAAACGCCCAGGGCAACGCCAAAAACCCCCTCGGTGCCAAGCCATTGATGGGAAGCCAGCTTGCTGAGACTGGCCCCCTTGTGGGCAATTACGTCCGGCATCCAGGGGCCGGCGAGGGAGTAGAAAATGAAAACCGCCGCAACGACGGTGAGAGGAAGCCCCAGTGCCCGGCGTGTCGCCTCCAGCAGGAGCAACAGACCGCCCAGGGCGACAATCAGGTCCTGGAGGATCGGTGCCCCGGGGCGACTCGACAGTTCATCGTAGAACAGGAAGAGGTACGCCGCGGAAAACGAGCCGGCCAGGGCCAGCAACCAGTCGAACCAGGGTATGTGTTGCTCGTGGCGCCCCCGAATCATCGGGAATGCGGTATATGCCAGGAAAATGGCGAACGCCAGGTGAATGGAGCGGGCTTCCGTGGAATTGAAAACCCCGATCTCCAGAATGTAAGGCAATGGTGATGCGATCCACAGCTGGAACAGTGACCACATCACCGGGACGATGAACAGCAATACCGACTCAGGCCCTTTCAACGCCCTGCCGCCGGTTTCGGCCTGCAGTACCTCGTGAACTCTGGAGGTATCGACGTTATCGGGCTCAGAGGGATCGCGGTGGTTCATGGGCCGGTTCCGTTGGACAGCGGTGTCGAAAAAAAAAGACCGCCGGAGGCAGCGATGCCTCCGGCGTCGTGTTTTACCAGAAACCAGGTCAGTCGATCAGACCAACCTCGCGGTAGTACTTTTTCGCACCTTCATGCAGAGGCGCACTCAGGGCATCGGAAACCATCTCTTCTTTGTTCAGGTTACCGAATGCGGGGTGCAGCCGCTTGAAGCTGTCAAAGTTTTCGAACACGGCCTGGACCACCTCGTAGACCACTTCGTCCGGCACTTCTGCAGAGGTCACGAAGGTGGCGGCAACACCGAAGGTCTTGACGTCGTCATCGTTACCCCGGTACATGCCGCCGGGAATCGTGGCTACACGGTAGTAGGGATTATCGTCCACCAGGGTGCGGGTGGCCTCGTTGTCCACAGAGACGATGGTGCTGTCACAAGAGGTGGTGGCCTCCTTGATGGCGCCGGAAGGGTGGCCCACGGTATAGAAAAACGCATCAATATTGCCATCGCAGAGTGCCTGGGATTGCTCGGCGGCTTTCAGCTCGGCGGCCAGGGAAAACTTGTCCATGGTCCAGCCCATTTCCTCCATCAGCACCTCGGCGGTGGCGCGCTGGCCGGAACCGGGGTTGCCCACGGACACCCGTTTGCCCTCAAGGTCCTCGAAGGTCTTGATGCCGGAACCTTTACTGGCAACCACGGTGAACGGCTCAGGATGCAGGGAAAAGACAGCCCGCAGATCCTTGTGGGGACCCTGTTCCTTGAATTCACTGGTGCCGTTATAGGCATGGTACTGCCAGTCGGACTGGGCCACGGCCAGATCGAGCTCATCCTGGCGGATGGCGTTCAGGTTATAGACGGAACCGCCCGTGCTTTCCACCGAGCAGCGGATGCCGTGCTCTTTGCGGTCCATGTTCACCAGCCGGCAGATGGCGCCGCCTGCCGGGTAGTAGACGCCGGTAACACCACCGGTGCCGATGGTGACGAAACGCTGTTCCTGCGCGGTCACCGACATGGAGCCTGCAGCCAGGCCCACCGACGCGGCAAGTGCCAGGGTAGAGGCTTTGAGTCGCAGTGCTGTACGGATTGCCATAGACGATTCCTTCTCGATTCGTGTTTTTGTCAGCTGGACGTTACAAACAGTCACAAAGTCAGCTTTTTAGAAAATAGCCCACATTGCACTCAAAATAAAGCCGGGCCGACATGACTAAATGCCTGACCCGGCGGTCTTTATTGATGGTAGTGGTTACCCCGGCCCACCCTCAGGAGGCAGCCGGCACCTATTCCGCCAGACTCTTGTGGACAATCTCGTAAACATCCCGGGACAGATTCTCCTTGTCCCGGACGGACTCCAGCGCCTTATGCATGCCCTCACTGTATACATGGGCGAACTTGCGCCAGCGGGTCAGAGGCGCCGTCAGACGAGCCGCAATCTGAGGATTACTGTCGTCCAGGCGACGAATGGTCTCGGCGAGGAACTGGTAACCCGAGCCATCCTGGCTATGGAAATGGGGCAGGTTCTGACCGGCGAAGGCCCCCACCACACTGCGGATCTTGTTGGGGTTTTTCCAGTCGAACGCGGGGTGCTCCAGCAGCCGGCGAACGGCTTCCAGATCACCCGAGACCGGACTGGATGCCTGGATGGCGAACCATTGCTCCACCACCTGAGGATCCACCTGCCATTGCTGGTAGAAGTCGTCCAGTGCCTGCCGGCGCTCCGCCTCGAACGGGGAATTCGCCAGCGCTCTCAGGGCGCCGGATTGATCGGTCATGTTACTGGCGTTACGGAACTGCTCAAGCGCCAGCTCCAGCGCCTCTTCATCGCCGATATGCAGCAACCAGGCCAGCGTCATGTTACGGAGACTGCGGCTGGCAACGTCCTCCGGCGTGATCTGGTAGTGGGAAGCCGTCTGCTGACGCCTGTAACAGGCCATCAGTTCATCCCTCAGCGCGGTGGCCAGGCTTTTCAACACCCGCTCACGGGCGTGATGGATGGTCTGCACATCGGCCTGATCCGTGAGCTCGATCAGATAGGCTTCGCCGGGGAGTTGCAGCATCTTCGCCACCAGGGCCTGGTCCGCCGACTCGTCGGTGAGCAGGACACGACTGGCGTCGATCAGCCGCGGATCAACCTTCGTCTCGGCGTGACCCGACAGTTCCCGGATAACATCCACCGCGAGGCGTTGCCCGGCGTCCCAGCGGTTGAAACCGTCGCTGTCGTGACTCATAAGGAACCTGAGCTGGTCGCGCGTCCAGGGATAGTTCACCCGTACCGGTGCAGAGAAATGCCGCAGCAGAGACGGCACAGGCCGCTCAGGGATATCGGGGAACTCGAAGGTATGGCTCTCTTCCGTCAGTTCCAGCACCCGTGTAGCGGGCGCATCCGCCTCCGATGGCGCCAGCCGGATTGGCAGGTCATTGCCCTCGCCATCCAGCAGCCCCAGAGCGAACGGGATATGCTGGGGCTTCTTGTTGCTCTGGCCGGGAGTAGCCGGAATGCTCTGGCGGATCGTCAGCCGGTAGACCTCACCGGCCTCATCGTAATCGTCCTCTACCGTCAGCACCGGCGTCCCCGCCTGCTCGTACCATAGCCTGAACTGGCCCAAGTCGCGTCCGCTGGCATCCTCCATGGCCTTCACGAAGTCATCGGTTGTCACCGCCTGGCCATCGTGACGTTCAAAGTAGAGGTCACTGCCCTTGCGGAACAGGTCGGGGCCCAACAGGGTATGGATCATCCCCACCACTTCCGCGCCCTTTTCGTAAATGGTGAGGGTGTAGAAGTTGGAAATCTCCATGTAGGAAGCAGGCCGCACCGGATGGGCCATGGGACCGGCGTCCTCGGCGAACTGCGCGGTCCGCAGCATGGCGACGTTCTCGATCCGGTTAACGGTTTCCGAGCCCATGTCGGCCGAGAACTGGGAGTCCCGGAACACGGTGAAACCTTCCTTGAGGCTGAGCTGGAACCAGTCGCGGCAGGTGACCCGGTTGCCGGACCAGTTGTGGAAATACTCGTGGGCGACGATGGACTCGATGCGCTGGAAGGCTGCATCCGTTTCCGATTCCGGACGGGCCAGCACACAGGAGGAGTTGAAGATGTTCAGGCCCTTGTTTTCCATGGCACCCATGTTGAAGTCGTCAACCGCCACGATCATGAAGATATCCAGATCGTATTCCCGCCCATAGACCTCCTCATCCCATCTCATGGCCCGCTTGAGGGAGTCCATGGCGTGATCGGTCTTGTCGGCGTTTCGGGGCTCCACGTAGATGCGCAGGTCGATATTCCGTCCGGACACCGTGGTAAAGGCGTCTTTCTGCTCAACCAGATCGCCCGCCACCAGGGCGAACAAATAGGAGGGCTTGGGGAAAGGGTCTTCCCAGGTAACGAAGTGGCGGCCACCCTCCAGGACGCCCCTGTCGACGTCGTTGCCATTGGACAACAATACCGGGTACATGGACCTGTCAGCCTCAATGCGGGTCCGATAACGGGCCATGACATCGGGCCGATCCGGGAAGAAGGTAATGCAACGGAAACCTTCCGCCTCACACTGGGTGCAGAACATGCCGGAGGATTTGTACAGTCCCTCGAGACGGGTGTTGTTCTGTGGCTCGATCCAGGTCACCACCTGCAACTCGAAGGTGTCAGGCACTGCGGGCACGATCAGCAATTCGCCCTTGTCCTGGTATTCATCGGTGGTGAGTTGACGGCCATCCAGGTGCACCGACTCCAGGGTGAGGGAGTCGCCGTTCAGTTCCAGCGGCACCGGCCCGCCCGTGGCCTCCGGATTGCGGCGCACGGCCAGTTTGCTGTGTACCCTGGCGCCTTCCTCGAATAACTCGAACCGCAAGTCGACATGATCCACCAGGTAATCCGGCACCCGGTACTCGCTCAGGTAAATGGTTCTGGGTTGGCTTGTGCGCATGCTGTTACTCCGACATAACCCGTACAGAGACCTTGTAGCCCGTGTACTTGCGAATATTGATGACGCCGGTATCCAGTATCAGGTACTGACCCTTGACGCCCTGTAACACTCCACTGGCAAGTGGTTGCTTGTCCAGGTTGTGGGTCTTGATCTTCACCGGCCAGATGTCCACCGGGTAGTCGAGACTCCATACCGGATCACCGGCAACCTCAATGGTGTCGCGGCCGTGCTCAGCCGCCAGCTGTTCCAGTTCCGGCGCGATTCTTTCCAGCAGTCGGTCACGCTCGGCAAGCAGGTCGAGCTCCGGCGCCTCCCCCCTGAGCATGGTTCGCCAGTTGGTGCGATCCGCCACGTGCTGCTTGCAGGCCACCTCCACCAGCCCCGCCAGGTAGCGGGTAGCGACCCTGAGCATGGGGACCGCGGCCACTGCACCCTGGTCGATCCACCGTGTGGGAACCTGGCTGGCCCGGGTAATGCCCACCTTGAGGCCCGAGGAATTGGCCAGATACACCACATGCCCCGTCATGCAATGGGTCTCTCCCCATTCCGGTTCGCGGCAGGTGCCCAGGTGATAATGGCACTTTTCCGGACTCATGATACAACTGTCACAGGCGGCCAGACGCTTGAAACAGGGATAGCAGTAGCCCTGACTGAAGCTCTTGTTGGTTTTCCGGTCACAATGAATACACCGGATTTCTCCGCTGAACTCGATTTCAATGGTTTTCCCCAGCTGCTCGTTCAGCACCAGGCGGTGATCACCCACCGTCAGGGTATAGCCCACAGGTGACTCGGGTTCCACCGGCATTTTGGCGAGGCGGCCCGTGATCTCGATTGGTTCGCTCAAATCTGCCTCAACTGACAATTCGAATGGTATCGGGACCGTCGTCCTTGCCCGACTCCTCGGACCCGCAGGAATGGCGCTCGATATAACCTACCCGCTCCTGCTCCGGAATGTTGTGGGCATTTTCGTAGTGAATCACCGCCTCCAGGCAGATCTGGCGCTGCTCATCGGAGATCCGGCGTCCATCCGGCCACTTACCCAGCTCAATGGCACGGCGCAGACTGCGGTAGACCGTCGGGTCGAGGCGCTGAATTAATTCTTCGTAAGTCATAAAAAACTCCCGAAAAGGGTTTGACACCCTTAAACGAAAATGATTATCATTAACTCACCAAATGACACGGTCGTTTCATTTGGTCTCTCTCATCAGGAGCTTCCGAGCTCATTTATGCCCCGCCCTTTGGTGGGGCTTTTTTTTCCTTTTCCGGCGCTCAGGACACTTGCCGCGACCGGGGCGGTGTCATGATGACCGCCATCAGAAGGCCACCCAGAAGCCCCCCCAGGTGCGCCTCGTTGGCCATACGGCCGATACCCAGCATGACGGGCAGAGGTGTGAAGCCAATGATCATCCAGACCACCGCGAAGGTCATCAGCGCTGGCGGGAACTGGAACCGCGGCACCCTCTGCTGGCTAAGCCAGCAGTAACCCAGAACCCCATAAACGACCCCGGACAACCCTCCGAACAATGGGCCCGAGGCCAGGAATTGCAAGGTATTCGAAATCAGGCTGGAAACCAGAAAAAGCGCCAGGAAACGACCGCGACCGTCGATGTATTCCACCTGACTGCCCAGGAACCAGAGCATCACGGCATTGAACAGGATGTGCATCAGGCTGAAATGCAGGAAGTCAGGGGTTATCAGTCGCCAGAACTGGCCGGAGGCCATCGTGTCCGACAGGGCTGAAAGTCTCGCCGCCAGGGTCTGCCAGTCGAACCCCCTCGGATCAACGTACATCAGCCAGGCCGCCAGTTCCCCCCTGCCAAGACCCGTTGCCCAGGCCAGCACGGCCGCAACCGCGATGATGGCACAGACCACCGGGGCGTGACGTGGGCTGGGCTGCCACCGCCCACCCCTGACCGGCATGCGACCCGCCCGGTCAACCCTTGCGCGAACATCCTCCTCACTCATGTACTGCTCCAGCGCCGCCAGCACCGCAGCGGACTGTTCAGCACTGGCCAGCCAGAGGACCTGGGCGTCGCCTTCCCTGGTAATCCGGTGCTTTACCCCCTGGTGGCCTAGCCAGGTGCTAAATCCGGAAATATCCTCTCCGGCGTCCAGTTCCTTGATGCGATACAAACGGGTTACCTCGCGACGCTGTCTTCGGTGGGTGGCGTGCTGCCCATCTCGGGACGCTCCACATTGACATAGACGAATTTGTCGCGGCTCAGTTCCCGTTCGTCATCCAACCGGTAGGCGACCAGCTTGCCGTATTTCACGGCACTGTAATCCAGGCATGCGACATTGGGTTTCAGCGGCGCGGGTTCCCCCTCCATCCAGTAATGCCCCACGAAAACAGGGCGCTCATCGGGTGGATAGCGGAGAATCTCCCGGCGCTCTTTCTCGGACAGCTCCTGACGGGCCACTTCCTCCGGCAGGGGGTCGGGCTGGAACACCACGTCGCCGTAAGTGCGGGGATTGTCAGCCCAGAACTTGGTGCGGAAGAACTTGCGGGTATAGCCGTCCTTGCTCTTGATGCTCATGTTGTCCGGCAGAGGCAGGTCAGTCCCCCTTAACAGGGTGTCCATGACCTGGCCGGCAAACGACTCCAGAGCCGCGGATGCATGGAGGAAGTCCTCATCGATGCAGGCACTGCCCTGGCTTTCCAGGAACTGGCGAATCAGCTTCTCATCCCAGCAGGCGTGGACGGCCCGGAAGTGTTCTTCCTCGATGAACAGAGGCATCGTATAGAACCACTCCAGGAATTCATTCCACTCATGGGGATAGTGGTCGAACTGTTCCAGGGTTTCCTGGATCAGCCGGTTATGGCGTGCATTGTGCTCCCGCAGGAACTCCTGGCCGCTGCCGGGCCGCGCCCGGGTGCAGTAACCCAGGGCGTTGTACTCATGATTGCCCATAACGATGCGGGCGGAACCATGCTCCACCATGTCGCGCACCAGATGCAGGGCCTCGCGGATGCGCGGCCCGCGATCAATGATATCGCCAATGAAAACGGCCTGACGCCGCGGATGCTGGTAAACACCGTGGCGTTTGATGTATCCCATCTGGCGCAGCAGGTGTTCCAGGGTATGGGCACAGCCATGGATGTCGCCGATGATGTCATAGCCCCTGGAGGCGCTCCGTTCACTTGCCATGATTAACTCGCTGCTATTTCGCTGGCCCAACCAAGCTTGTCCCGGCAGGTGGCGTAAAAATTGTGATCCTTGGGATGAATCAGGCGGATTTTAAAGGGCTTTTTGGTAATCCGGATGATGTCACCCGGAGCGCAGGCGATGTCCATCTGACCGTCGAAACTGACCTGGGGATAGGTCTCATTGGTATCGCCGATCACCAGCTTGATCTCACTCTTGCCATCCACCACGATCGGCCGGCTGCTGAGGGTATGGGGGAACATGGGCACCAGCACAACGGCGTCCAGCTTGGGGTGCATGATCGGGCCACCGGCGGAGAGGGAGTAGGCGGTGGAACCGGTGGGCGTGGATACAATGAGACCGTCCGAACGCTGGCTGTAGACGAAATGACCGTCGATATAGAGGTCAAAGCCAATCATGCGGGTGGACTTGCCCGGGTGCAGGACAACGTCGTTAAGGGCACTGCCAAAGCCCAGGGGCTGGCCATCGCGCTCCAGGTTGCCATCCAGAAGAAACCGGTTTTCCTCGATGTATTCCCCCTGCAGGACGCGGGCGAGGCGCTCCTCGAGATCAGCCGGGGATATATCCGTGAGGAAACCCAGTCGGCCGCGGTTCACTCCGAGCAGCGGAATCTTGGACTTTGCCAGTTCCCGGGCGGCCCCCAGCAGACTGCCATCGCCACCCACCACAATGACCAGGTCACAGATTTCGCCGAGAAGCTTCTTGCTCGCCACCTGTAGCCCGTGGCCGGGCAGCATGCCGGCGGTATCCTGTTCAAGAATGACCTGGTAATTCTCGTTCAGCAGGTAGGTTTTCAGAAGCCGCAGCGTTTCCACGACCTTGACGCTACCCATGCGGCCGATGACCCCGATATTCCTGAATTGATCCATTAAGTCTCTCAGTCTGTCAGTGGCGCGGTATGCTTGCGAAGCCTCCCGCCGAGCCCGGGATGTCGACGACCTCCCCTGCACGCCCGGCAGTAGCTGACCACCATCTTAACGAATTACAGACCAATTCTGAAAAAGATTGTCCCCCGGCAGCCATCAGGCCGCCGGCGAGTGCCTGTCGCAACGGTCGTGGACACCGGGCTCAAAGTCCGCCGGCTGGCTGATACGCATTACCGGCTGGCCACAGATCTCGCCGGCTTTTTCCCCGGGAGCCCGGCAGACGGGCTCCTCGTAGTGCTCCAGCCACCGGCGGTACGCAGGCTCGGAAATGCCACATTTCTCTGCGGCGTAGCCGGCGGGATTATCGACATAACGCCTGAAATCATTGAAGGGCAGGGTGATATGGCCGACTCCGGCATGGTAGCCCACCAGAAACACCTTCTGGTCCTGCAACTGGCGAATCAGGGAGTTCTCATCCGGCAACTGGCCTCGGGCGTCGTCCAGGGCCTGCTCCAGTTCGCGGCTCACCTCCAGCTGACCGTCCAGTTCCCGCTGCTTTCGGTCCAGTTGCTCGCGCAACAGTACCACTTCCGCCTGAGCGGCCTCTTCCATTCCCCGCGGCG
This sequence comes from Marinobacter daqiaonensis, assembly GCF_900115285.1. Lineage (GTDB taxonomy): Bacteria > Pseudomonadota > Gammaproteobacteria > Pseudomonadales > Oleiphilaceae > Marinobacter > Marinobacter daqiaonensis. The sequence goes on along the minus strand of NZ_FOYW01000002.1, from coordinate 337,792 downwards.
CGGCAGCCAGGGCCATGGCTTCTTCCAGTTGTTGCCTGAGTTCGCTTACCTGCAGGTCGCGACGTTCCAGGCGTTTCCTGAGCTTTTCCGATTCCAGTCTCGCCCGTTCCAGGCGGCGCTCCATTTCGTCCACTTCCTCCTGCCGGGCGCGATGCTCAAGACGGTTCTCGCGCTGCACGGCGGCGAGGGAGTCCTGGTGCGCGCTTTGGAGGGTTTTTATGCGTAACCGCTGCTCACGGATAATATGAGCGAGCCGGTTGCGCTGAGCCACCGCCTCCTGGGAGGCAATGGCCGCATCGCTCTTGCCGATGGCGGTACGCAGCACGGGTATGTACTCGTCCGATGCCGCTGCCTTGCGTTTGAACTTGAGGTGATTGGCCTCGACGGCCTTGCGGATGGACTGGAAATGGTTCGAACCCGGCGTCATATCCGGGTCCCACAGTTCGTCGGCGAACTTCTTGTCGGGGCAGCGGCTGCGGCAGACCAGACGGATGGGGCCTGCGCCCAGATCGGGGCCGGCGGAGCCTCGTTGGGCCAGAGCTTCCACCGGAATATTCCAGTGACTGTCGGCCCGGCCCTCGTCGTCGAAATAGATCCGGAAAAACACCAGGGCACGAATCAGCAGGTCTGGCCCGGTCTGAACAAAGACGCCACGGACTTCGGTGTCCGCCAGGTCCGACAGACCCACGTACCCATCCAGGAACGCATCGAATTCCGTGGCCCGCATCTGACGCGACACATCGACCCCATCCATCAGGAATACGGCGGAATATCCGTCATAGGATGGATCAGCCAATGCCATTGAACGCCTCCCGGTTGAGTGAACCCGATTTGCCAGTCGTCATCATGTCCGAAAGTGCGGCCACAATCCGATACCTGCACCTGCAGTGTGCAGATGTACCCCTATATTAGCCAGTCAGTGCCGGCGACGGGAGCGCAAAACTGTGAGGTTTTGTGATTGGCTATACGACAGGCCAGAAAAAACAGAGCGTAAAGGGCAAAATGAGCGAGGGAAAAAAATCGGGAATGGGCAGAGAGGAAAAAGGGAGGGGATAAATGGCGGAGCGGACGGGACTCGAACCCGCGACCCCCGGCGTGACAGGCCGGTATTCTAACCAACTGAACTACCGCTCCGTGCGGTGTTGCCTCAATCTGAACCGGTATTCCGATTCTCTTGAGCAGGACGTCAAACCTGCTCTGTGACAACGAGGGCGCATTATAAAGATGGCGCTCGCCATGTCAACGCTTTTCGCCAAATCTTTCCAATATCATGAGGGGTTGGCGGCTGCCACCGGCAACGTGAAGAAAAAGATTGCGCCATCGCCCTCGGGACGCTCGAATCCGATCTCTCCTCCCTGTGCCTGGATCAACGACCGGCATAGGGTAAGACCGATGCCCATGCCCTCGTTCTTGGTGGTAAAGAATGGCAGGAACAGTTTCTGTTCGGCATCTTCCGGCAGGCCCTCGCCATGATCCCGCACTTCGATTCGGACTGTGCCCTCACCCGACATCCGGGCATGGACCTCTACAGATGCCCTGGACCCGGCGCTTCGGGTGGATTCTAGAGCGTTGCGGATCAGGTTCAGGGCCACCTGCTGGACCTGAACAGGATCGGCGACAACCTCAGGAATATCATCGGCCACGTGGATCTCCACGCCACCGTCGTTATGCCGGGCATCCACTTCCGCAAACTGCCGGGTCTCCTCCAGCAGAGCGGATACCGACAGTACCTCCTTGCCAACGGCCGGCTTGCGAACGAAGCCCCGTATCCGCCGCACAACTTCGCTGGCGCGGTGGGACTGGGCTTCGATCTTTTCCAGGGTCCTGGCCAAGAGCTCGGTATCCGGTTCGTCGGCTTTCAACATACGCAACAGTACGCGGGCGTAGTTGGTAATGGCAGTGAGAGGCTGATTCACTTCGTGGGCAAAGCCCGCCGCCATCTCTCCCATGGTCGCCATGCGTGAGGCATGGGCGAGCTGGTCACGCTGTTCCTGGACCAGATTGCGGGCATCCTCCAGCGCCTGCTCGTTTTCCAGTTCCGACGATATATCACGGAAAACCACCACGGCACCGGTCAGGCGGTCGCCCTCTTTTTTCGGGGTTGCCCGATACTCCGCCGGAAACGTGGAGCGGTCCGCCCGGTGCATGGTGACACCCCGTTGGTGTTCCGCTATGCCCTGACTACAGGTAGCCTGGACCGGAAGACCTTCAGGGTCAGTCTCACCGCCCTCTGTCGAGGGATGCAAGAGGTTGCCGGAGCAGGGGCGCGGCTGCAAAAGATGCAGCTCGAAGAAGTTCTTCCCGATCAGCTCATCCACGGAGCATCCGCTGATCAGGCCGGCCGCCGGGTTGGCGAAGGCGATATTGCCCTCGGCATCAAGCCCATAGATGCCCTCGCTGATGGCATTGAGAATACGGGTCTGATCACTCTCCAGTTCCCGGTTTCGCTCCTGCAGGGCGCGCTCCAGCCGGATCACGCGGGCATGGGTGCGTACCCTCGCGATCACTTCCTGGGCCTGGAACGGCTTGGAGATGTAGTCAGCGCCACCCAGGGAGAAGCCACGCAACTTGGCATCCACATCGTCGAGGGCGGAAAGGAAGACCACCGCAGAATCGGCAGTAACCGGGTTCTCCTTCAGACGCTCGCACACCTGGTAGCCATCCAGGTCTGGCATCATGATATCCAGCAGGATGACTTCAGGCTGATGACGGCGCGCCAGGGTCAGGGCCTTTTCGCCATCATTGGCAATCAGCAGGCGATAACCGCGGTCTTTGAGGGTCTCGTAGAGCACCTTGAGATTCTGGGCATTGTCATCAACAAGTAGCACCGTGGGCTCGGTGCTGGCCTGATCAGTCATAATAGCTTGCCGGTTAAAACGTTACGGGCATGATGGGCCGTAAATCACCGGTCGTCGATAAGGTCCTTTACGGACAGTACCATGCGGACCAGGTGTGCAAGTGAGTGGGTGCCCATCTTGTGCATGACCCGGGAGCGGTGAATTTCCACGGTACGCTGACTGATATCGAGCTCGATGGCAATGACCTTGTTGGCCTGACCGGCAATCATCCGCTCCATGATCTCGGTTTCCCGGGGCGTCAGGGTCTTGATGCGCCGGACGATCTCCTGCCGTTCACTGAGGGTCTTGCGCTGCTCCCGGTCCTGTTCCAGGGCGGCCTCGATTTTCTCCAGCAGGGCTTCTTCCCGGTAAGGCTTCTGGATAAAGTCGACGGCGCCCTCCTTCATGGCATCCACCGCCAGCGGAACATCGCCATGACCGGTGACGAAAATGATCGGCAGCAACGAATGGCGGGCATTGAGTTTCTTCTGAAGTTCCATGCCGTCCATGCCTGGCATACGGATATCCAGCACGATACAGCCGGCCATATCCTCGGAATAGTCACGCAGAAAATCGGTGGCGCTCGGATAGGTTTTCACCGATTTCCCATCTGACTTGAGCAGCAGTTCAAGTGAATCGCGAACTGCCTCGTCGTCCTCCACCACGTAGACGGTTTGCTGGATGTCGCTCATGATACGATCGCTCCTGTTTGTTATCCTTGATGATCAAGAGGTTAATGGATCGTGGAGTCCTTTGCAGCTCCGTCGTGGCTTTCGTGCTCCTGCCGCTCCCGTTCCCGCAGTTCAGCAAGGCGCTTTGCAATTGCCGCGAATACGGTTCCCCGGGAGTAATTTCCCTTCCGGTCGGCTCGCCCGGCGGGCTTGCCGAGGAGCAACTCGATTGCCTCTTCCACGGTACTGACGGCGTAAATATGGAACTGGCCGTCGCGCACCGCATCCAGTACCTCGCTGTCCAGCATCAGGTTCTGGACGTTGGTCTTCGGCACGATGGCACCCTGGCTCCCGTTCAGCCCCTTGATCCTGCAGGTTTCGTAAAAACCCTCGATCTTCTCGTTGGCCCCGCCTATGGGCTGAACCTCCCCGAACTGATTCATGGAGCCGGTAATCGCCAGATCCTGGCGTACCGGAATCTCCGAGAGGGCTGACACCAGAGCACACAGCTCGGCGACGGAAGCGCTGTCACCGTCCACTTCGCCATAATTCTGCTCGAACGTCAGACTGGCGGAAAGATGCATGGGATCCTTTGAGGCGAACCGGGAAGAAAGCCAGGCACTGAGAATCATCACCCCCTTGGAGTGAATGTTACCGCCAAGCTTCACATCGCGCTCGATATCCAGCACGTCGCCGTCACCGTAGTAACAGGTCGCGGTAACGCGATTGGACAGGCCGAACTCGAATCCACCGGTGGAAAGCACGGATAATGCGTTCACCTGCCCTACCCGCTTGCCTTCAGTGGTAACCAGGGTGGCGCCGTCGCGGATCGCGTCAAAGAACTGGTCGCGGATGCGGCTGCTGCGATAGCGGGCACTGGTCAGGGCTTTCTCGACATGCTCGGCGTGAATCAGTCGGGCCTTTGCCTGACGGGCCCAGTAGTCGGACTCCCGCAGCAGGTTGGCAATGTCAGCCGCATGCAGCGACAGGCGAGCCTGGTGTTCGGCGGTGCGGGCGCTGTATTCGATGACCCGTGCCACGGCTTTGCGATCGCAGTGCAGCAATCCTTTCTCGTGGACCAGGCTGGCAATGAATTTGGCGTAGAGTACCTGACTCTCGGAACTCCGCCGCATCTCATTTTCAAAATCGGCGGTCACCCGGAACAGCTCGGCAAACTCCGGATCGTATTCCTGCAACAGCATCCATGTCTCCCGGTCGCCGAACAGAACGATCTTCACGTTGAGCGGGATCGCCTCAGGCTCCAGGGAGATGGTCCCCGACAGTGTAAGCTCCCGCTCAAGTGAATTGATGGAAATGGTCCGGCTGCGCAGCGCCCTTTTCAGCCCATCCCAGACGAATGGCTGCTCCAGGACCTTGATGGCGTCCATCAGCAGATAACCGCCATTGGCCCTGTGAAGACTGCCGGGGCGGATCAGCGAGTAATCGGTAAACACCGTTCCCTTGAAGGTGACGTTCTCAACATAACCAAACAGGTTGTGGTACGTGGGATTATCCTCCACCACCACGGGCACCTCACCATCCTTCTGGTGCACCAGGAGATTCACCAGGTAGCGACGGGGCATTTTCTTGTCGAGGGAGGCATAGGCGATCGCCACCTGGTCCTCGTCGTCGTCCAGGAAGATATCCAGATTTTCGGCAAGATCCGTGCGCATGCTTTCCAGATAGGCGACCACATCGGGTTCCTTCTCATAACGCTTGACCAGCTCGTCAATCTGGCGCCCGGAAATCGCTTCCAGGGTTTCCTGGTTGAGGGCCTGCTGCTTCTCGGCGTACTCCTGCTCCCAGTCCGCTATCTTGCGGACTGACTGGCGCAGCTTTTTCTCCAGCTTGTTGATGGCATCCTCGAACCTGTCACGCTCTTCTTCCGTCAGCTCGGCAAATGTCTCCACCGTGTGGGGTTCGTCGCCCTTCATGGCCACCAGCCGGTATCCGCCCGGCGTGGTCAGGGTGAGACTGACCTTTTTCCGCCGGGCCTGATTGGCGACTTTTTCCAGCTCATCTTCCTGCTTCTTGGTGTACTCGTTCTTGAGTTGTTCGGCCCGCTCGAGGAAGGCATCGCTGTCAAAGGTCTGGGGGATCATCTTGACCAGGCGGGACATGAGCTTTTCCATGTCGTGTTTGAGGTTGGCGCCCTCGCCGGCCGGCAGTTGGATCATCCGCGGAACCCGCGGCTCATCGAAATTGGCCACATAGCACCAGTCGTGAATCCGGTGCTCTTCATCGGTATGGTGTTCCAGATAACGCAGCATCATGCTGCGCTTGCCCAGACCATTACGACCCACTGCATAAACGTTGTAACCGCCATGGGGCATGGAAAGCGCAAAGCGAACGGCTTCCTGGGCACGGTTCTGGCCAACGATTTCCGCCAGTGGATCGAGCTGACGGGTGGTTTTGAAGGGGAGATCCTTGAGAACGCAAGCCTTGTAAAGCTGATTCAGGGGCAATGCCTTCAATGTGAATTCCTGTTGTTACCTGATGAGTGTGGATGAAGCATAAAAGCCTGCCATTGTAGGCGGTGCCGATTCCGCTGTCGCCTTTCCGGTCAACAATCTCTGAAAATGAGGGAGGACGCACCTTTATTGATTAAAGAATAACCAGACGATGCCGATAATAAAGGGAGAGAGCTTCCGAAAGCCAGAGAACAGGCAGACAGCGACTGGACCTGTATCAGGGAGGACTGACCGTGGACATACTGAAAACACTGACTCACCCGCTTTCCGCCACTGACCGGCCGGCGAAAACCCCGCCAAGGCTGGTGGCGAAAGTGGACGACTCCCGTCCGGCAACAACGCAACCGGCGGAGGACCGTCGTTTCCAGCCGGACCGTCGTCGTCGCCAGGAGCCATTCGAGGGGCCGGACCGCCGCCGTAGAAACAGTCGCCGGCGGCCTTTGCTGCTGCATCCGAAAACCCGGGAAGCCACCAGTCTGGAAGACCGGCGGGGACGTCACATAAGTACCAGCGCCTGACACCAGAGAGCCAGCTGGACTGAAGGCAAGGCTATAACATCCCCGCATCGAGGCTGGCGGACAAGGTCATACCCAGCTCGTGGCACTGGCTGGTGAACTCGTCCCTAAACTCTCCCCGGCACAGCACTGGCTCCTGAACCAGGCGCCATCGCAGACCTGTGGTAATGCTTTCAATGGCCCGACGGGTCCCGGTGCCATCATGACCGGCACGGATGTAATAGGAAAAGGGCAGGCCCTGGGTCTTCTCAAGACATGGATAATAGCTGCGATCAAAGAAATCCTTGAGTGCACCACTCATGTAGCCAAGATTCTCGGTGGTTCCCAGAATGATGGCATCACTCCAGAGCACATCCTCCGGACCGGCATCCAGGGGCGCCCGTACCCGAACCTCGACATTGTCGATGTCCGGGTGACTGGCACCCTCCACGACGGCGTCCCTCAGCCTGCGGGTATTCGGAGAGGGAGCGTGAGTCACTATGAGCAGTTTTTTCGAGTCCTCCATGATTCTCACCCCCGTCACCAGGCTAAATCAGAACTCCCGACGTCAGAGCAGTTCCCCATTGGTTTCCTCGGTGTCGGCAACGGCCTTTTCCTTGGCTACCGGCTTGGGCATAAGCTTCTCACGGATGGCGGTTTCAATTTCGTTGGCGATGTCCGGATTCTCTTCCAGGAACTTGGCCGCATTGGATTTGCCCTGTCCGATCTTGTCACCCTTATAGGCATACCACGCACCGGACTTGTCCACAAAGCCTTCCTTCACGCCCATGTCCAACACTTCGGCCATGTGGTAGATCCCCTTACCGTACAGGATCTGGAACTCGGCCTGCCGGAACGGCGGAGAAACCTTGTTCTTGACGACCTTTACGCGGGTTTCGTTGCCCACGACCTCATCGCCCTCTTTGACCGAGCCGATACGACGGATATCCAGGCGCACGGAGGAGTAAAACTTGAGCGCGTTACCACCGGTGGTGGTTTCGGGTGAACCGAACATGACGCCGATCTTCATACGGATCTGGTTGATGAATACCAGCAGACAGCTGGCGTGCTTGACGTTACCCGTCAGCTTCCGCAGCGCCTGGGACATCAGGCGAGCCTGCAGGCCCACGTGGCTGTCGCCCATCTCGCCCTCGATTTCAGCCTTGGGGGTCAGTGCGGCAACAGAGTCCACAATGATGACGTCCACGGCATTCGAGCGCACCAGCATGTCGGCGATTTCCAGAGCCTGCTCGCCGGTGTCCGGCTGGGAAACCAGCAGGTCGTCCACGTTTACGCCCAGCTTTTCCGCATACACGGGGTCAAGGGCGTGTTCCGCATCAACGAAGGCACAGGTTTTACCCTGTTTCTGGGCTTCCGCCACAACCTGCAGGGTCAGAGTGGTCTTACCGGAACTTTCCGGACCGTAGATTTCGACAATCCGGCCATAGGGCAGACCGCCTATACCCAGCGCGACATCCAGCCCCAGTGAGCCAGTGGATACCGCTGGCATGGCCTCACGAGGCTGGTCGCCCATTTTCATCACCGCACCCTTGCCAAATTGACGCTCGATCTGGCTCAGTGCTGCGTTCAAAGCTTTCTTGCGATTGTCTTCCATCAGTGCAAACCCTCGAAGTCGTTTGGCGGGTGCCGCCGCCGGCTACTGTATACTTGAACAGTATTAGAACACAGGCGGCCGGCCAGACCAACCCCCAAAACGGAAGCCGTTACGTCACAGTTTCCGCAGATACTCTGCCAGCCCCTGCAGGGCGTATACCACGCTCTGTCGACGCACCGCGTCCCGATCACCGTCGAAATGGCAGCGTTGTGCGATAACTCCTGTGTCCGGCGCGCCCCAGGCGAACCAGACCGTCCCCACCGGTTTTTCGTCGGTCCCCCCTTCGGGGCCGGCAACACCGCTGACCGCCACGGCGAAGTCCGCGCCCGAGACAGTGACGGCGCCCTCCACCATCTGGCGGACAACCGGTTCACTGACCGCACCGCTGTGTTCCAGACTTTCGGCAGAAACGTGCAGTACATCACGTTTCATGCCATTGCTGTAGGTCACGAGTCCGCCAAGCATATAACCAGACGAGCCCGGCCGGTCCGTCAGCGCCTTGGCAATCCAGCCACCGGTGCAGCTTTCCGCCGTCACCATCGTCTGGCCCCGCAGGGACAGAAGGTCACCCACCTCACTGACCACCCGTTGTATGGTTTCATCTCTGAGCATCCATGGCCTCCTCGTTTCATCTGCCGCCTGATTCTCTTACAATCCCGTTGCCCGAACGCAACCGGCTTTTGGCCGATTCTACACCGGGATTCAGCAGACTCCAGTAAACGGACGCTTTCATGTCGGCAGCACAGAACGAACTCTCCAATCACACCCCCATGATTCGCCAGTACCTGAAAATCAAGGGAGAGCACCCCAATGAGATTCTGTTCTACCGGATGGGGGACTTCTATGAGCTCTTTTACGACGACGCTCGCAAAACCGCTGAGCTGATCGACATCACCCTGACCGCCAGGGGCCAGTCTGGCGGCCACCCGATTCCCATGGCGGGCGTTCCTTACCATGCGGCTGAGAACTACATCGCCCGCCTCGTCCGGGCCGGTCAGTCCATCGCCATCTGTGAGCAGGTCGGAGATCCGGCCACGGCCAAGGGGCCGGTGGAGCGCAAAGTGGTTCGCATCATCACCCCCGGCACCCTGAGTGACGAGGCCTTCCTGGAAGACCGTCGTGACAACCTGCTGACCGCCATCTTCAACCGCCGCGACGCCTTTGGCATCGCAACCCTCGATATTTCCAGTGGGCGCTTCGCGGTCTGCGAGCTTGACGGTGTGGACGCCCTGCAGGAGGAGATCCAGCGACTGAAGCCCGCGGAGGTACTGATCAGCGAGGATTTTCCCTACGGGGAGGTTCTTGAGGGCCTCAGCGGTATCCGCCGCCAGGGCCCCTGGCTGTTCGAGGCCGACACCGCCCACCGCCTGCTCACCCAACAGCTGCAGGTACGGGATCTGACCGGCTTCGGCTGCGAGGACCTGACCCTGGCCATCAGCGCCGCTGGTTGCCTGTTGCAGTATGCCCGTGAGACCCAGCGCACCGGCCTGCCCCACATCCGCAAGCTCACCCGGGAGCGCCGGGAGGATGCGGTGGTTCTTGACGCCACCAGCCGACGCAACCTGGAAATCGACACCAACCTTCTGGGTGGGCATCAGCACACCCTGGCCTGGGTCATGGACCGTACCGCCACCGCCATGGGCGCCCGGCAGCTGCGCCGGTGGCTGAATCGCCCCCTGCGGGATGTGGCAGAAGTCCATCACCGTCAGCACGCGGTATCCGCGTTGCTGGACGGTTTTCACTACGAACCGGTTCACGACCTGCTCAAGCAGGTAGGGGATATCGAGCGCATACTGGCCCGGGTCGCCTTGAGATCCGCCCGCCCCCGGGATCTCGCCCGCCTGAGGGATGCGCTTGGCACCCTGCCGGCATTGCAGAAGGCCCTGGAGCCGGTAAATTCCCACCACGTGGTGCGCCTGGCCACTCTTATCAGTGAGTACCCACAGCTGAGCGAACTGCTGGAGCGGGCGATTAACGATAACCCGCCCGTGGTTATCCGTGACGGCGGTGTCATTCGCGAGGGTTTCGACGACGAGCTGGACGACCTGCGCAACATCAGTGAAAACGCGGGCCAGTATCTGCTGGATGTTGAAACCCGGGAGAGGGAACGGACCGGCATAAACACGTTGAAAGTTGGCTACAACCGGGTGCATGGGTACTACATCGAAATAAGCCGGGCCCAGTCCGGCCAGGCACCGGCGGACTACATTCGCCGGCAGACCCTGAAGAACGCCGAACGTTTCATCACACCTGAGCTGAAGGAGTTCGAGGATAAGGCTCTGAGCGCCAAGAGTCGCGCCCTCGCCCGGGAAAAGGGCCTGTATGACGATCTCCTGGAAACCCTGGCCGGACAGTTGCCCGAGTTACAGGACAGCGCCCAGGCACTGGCGGAGCTGGACGTTCTCGCCAACTTCGCGGAACGGGCCACCAGTCTGCGCTTCACGGCGCCGGAATTCAGGGAGGGACCCGGGCTGGTAATGGAGGCCGGACGCCACCCGGTGGTGGAGCAACTGCTGGACGAGCCCTTTGTGCCCAACAACCTGTTGATGGATGAGCAGCGCCGCATGCTGGTCATCACCGGACCCAACATGGGCGGTAAGTCAACCTACATGCGCCAGACCGCCTTGATTGCGCTGCTGGCCTACTGTGGCAGTTTTGTACCGGCGGACCGGGCTATTCTGGGCCCGGTCGACCGGATTTTCACCCGCATGGGGTCCTCCGACGACATCGCCGGCGGGCGCTCCACCTTCATGGTGGAAATGACCGAAACCGCCAACATCCTCCACAACGCCACGGGCCACAGCCTGGTACTGATGGACGAGGTGGGCCGGGGCACCAGCACCTTTGATGGCCTGTCGCTGGCCTGGGCCACGGCCGAACACCTGGCGAGGGATATCGGCTGCTACACCCTGTTTGCCACGCACTATTTCGAGCTGACCCAACTGGCCGAGCAGCTGGATCATGCCGTCAATGTCCACCTGACCGCCACCGAGCACGAAGACAGCATCGTCTTTCTTCACACGGTCCACGATGGCCCTGCCAGTCAGAGTTATGGCCTCCAGGTAGCCCAACTGGCCGGCGTACCCCAGTCAGTGATCCGGCAGGCACGGTCGCAGCTCAGGCGACTGGAGGGCGAAAACGAGCCAGGGGGCACGTCCAGTGGCCGGCCTGCAACCCCGGAAACAGCACAAACAACTGTGGCCCTGCAGGGAGACATGTTTGCCAGCCTCGAGCCCAGCCAGGTGGAGCGCGCCCTGTCAGGGATCGATCCCGACGATCTGAGCCCCCGGCAGGCCCTGGAGCAGCTATACCGGCTGCGGGAATTACTTGGATCATAACGTTATAGCGTCCCGGCGCTTGCGGCAGCGCCAGGGCCTCCCTACAATATCGCACGCCAATTTATAATGTTCAGAAGACGGGCGAGGACAGGTTCGACAACGTTCACAACGCCCGCTGATGAGACAGACCACCAGACCAGGAACCTGATTATGACCTTTGTGGTTACTGACAACTGCATCAAGTGCAAATATACGGACTGCGTGGAAGTATGTCCGGTCGACTGCTTCTACGAGGGCCCGAACTTTCTGGTGATTGACCCGGACGAGTGCATCGACTGTGCACTCTGTGAGCCGGAGTGCCCGGCCGAGGCAATATTTTCCGAAGATGAGCTGCCCGCGGGCCAGGAACCGTTTGTCGAGCTCAACGCGGAGCTCGCGGGGAAGTGGCCAAACATCACTGAAAAGAAAGACCCCCTGCCGGACGCGGAAGAGTGGGACGGCAAGCCGGACAAGCTCAAGTACCTGGAGCGCTGATACCGGTCGGATTGTCACAAATGGAAAGGGGAGCTTCGGCTCCCCTTTTTACTGACAGCTTCTGACAACCCCGGATTCAGTCCTCGAACTCGTGATCCTCCGCTGCGAGGGACAGACAGATACTGCCCGGGCCAATATAGATGCTGCTGGTGATGCCCATACGGGACAACAGCAGTTCGACGCCGTTATCGGCGCAGGCCTGCTTAAGCCGGTCCAGCCCCGGCAGGGCCTCAATTTCGTCCCAGTTCATACCGCAGGAAAGCGACACCGTCGGCGTCAGCAGCCCCGCCTGGATGCGGCGCACTGCATAATCCATCACTTTCTCCACCGCGGCATCCATGGAGCGGGTCTTGGCTGCGGGTTTGCCAACCGAGCCTCTTCCCCAGATTACCGGTGTGATATTGAGGGCCTTGCCGAGGAACGCCGCGACACCGGATACACTCTTGTCCCCCCGGCGCCGTGCCCGCTCGCGGATGTAGTGCAGGTCCCGTGGCACCACGCAGATCCACAGCTTCTGCGAGAATGTTTCCACCTGGTGCCGGAGGGCATTCTTGGACAGCCCCTTCTCCAGCAGGCCGAGGGTGTAGGCCGCCAGCAGCCCCTGCCCTGCGAACAGCTGTTTGCTGTCAATAACACGCATTGTGAAGTTACCCTCGATACCCGCCTGCGCACGAACGGTGTTGGCCTGGGCCATTACCATATTCATGGCTTCCGTGGCATTTTCGTAGATCTTGCTGCGGGACCGGTCAACCGTCTCGCATATCGCCACATCATAATTCGGTACGATTTTCTGCAGGAAAAGGTCACGGATCTGCTCGGCGGAAAAGGCCTCGGTTTCCGCTTGATGGCCCTTGTCCAGAAGGCCCTGGTCGTAAAAGTCCTGGGTGGTGGCGGGATCGTGGTCGTCGACAAAGGTCCTGTTATCGATTTTCGCCGTCAGGGGAAGGATAAAGATGCCATGTTTCCTGATGAACTCATGGGGAAGATCGCAGGCAGAGTCTACGATAAGGCCGACTTTCATGGTTATCTCCACTTGATAGCGCTTCAGTAACACCGGCACGTGATCGGGGGCCGGAACGCCCCGGTTGTTATTATGACAAACAGAACATACACGAGTGTCTGGAAAATCCGGGTCAATGTAAATCTGAAGACTGCCCCAAACCTATATTTCACATCCTTTGACAATGGATCGGAAGGCTCGGTTCCACGACATCCATCTTTGCCGGCGTTATACTGGCGCTCCTCCTGATCCGCCAGGACCGTTTACGGAGAGCTTATAATCCATGGCCCAGACCCATGATGTGGTGATTATCGGGGCCGGTGCCGCCGGTTTGATGTGTGCCGCCACCGCCGGCTACCGGGGGCGCCGCGTGCTGGTGCTTGATCACGCCAACAAGCCGGGCAAGAAAATCCTGATGTCCGGGGGCGGACGCTGCAATTTCACCAACCTCAACAGTTCGCCGGCCAATTTCCTGTCAGAGAATCCCCATTTTTGCATCTCCGCCCTGAAACGTTACACCCCACACGATTTCCTGGAACTGGTGGAGCGCCATGGTATCGAGCACGAGGAGAAAGCGGCAGGGCAACTGTTCTGCAGGCACAGCGCCAGGGAAATTCTCGACATGCTCCTTACGGAATGCGACTGGGCCGGAGTCGAGATAAGAATGAAGACGGGAGTCACGGGGGTTACCACCACAGCCGCCGGATATCGGCTCGAAACCAGTGCCGGGCCAGTGGAATGCGAAGCCCTTGTTATCGCAACCGGCGGGCTGTCGATACCCACCATGGGCGCAAGTGGATTCGGTTATGAGCTCGCTCGACAGTTCGGTCTCCCGATCGTGCCCACCCGCGCCGGTCTTGTACCTTTTACCCTGCATGCAGAACTCAAGGCTCACCTGGCCCCCCTCGCCGGTATCAGCTGCCCGGTGGAGGTGAGCTGCAACAACGAGCGGTTCCGGGAACCCATGCTGGTTACCCACCGTGGACTGAGTGGACCTGCCATGCTTCAGATTTCAAGCTTCTGGCACCCCGGTGATTCCCTGTCCATCAATCTGTTGCCGGCTCATGACCCTCACGGGGGGCTTCGTACTCTGAGACGACAACAGCCTGGCCAGACGGTGGAGCGATACCTGTCCCAGTTTTTGCCCAAGCGCTTCGCCCAGGCTTTCGCCCTGCAATATGGCTGGTCGCGACCATTGCAGGAGTACCGCAACCACGAGCTTGACGCCATTGCCGACACCCTCTCCGGCTGGACACTGACGCCTGCCGGCACCGAAGGATACCGGACGGCGGAGGTCACCCTTGGTGGCGTCGACACCCGCCAGCTCTCCTCTCGCACCATGGAGGCCAGCGACCAACCCGGGCTCTATCTTATTGGCGAGGTGGTGGACGTAACGGGCCATCTGGGCGGGCACAACTTCCAGTGGGCCTGGGCCTCCGGGGTTGCCGCCGGGAACGTTGCCTGATGATTAACTCAGCGAAACCAGACGGGGCACCATTCCCGGCGCCATCCAGTCATTTTGTTAAGGGGTTCCTGTTTCCCCGATGAGAAAAGGGGCACACTGATAAAAACGGTTACAATGCCGCCACAACAATACCGTTGACAAACCAAGGGGCTCTCCAAATGGACTTCAACGCCAGGGTGATCCCGCTTCACCTGCACCCGCTCGGATTTATCGAGGTTTTTACCCGCCACGGCGCCAACCTCACGGACCTGCTGAAAGGCACCGGCATCTCCCCTGCGATGTTTGACATGCAGGACATTCGGATCAGCTACCTCCAACAGCAGACCCTGGTCCGAAACGGAATCCACCACTGCCGCAAACCGGGGCTTGGCCTGATCACGGGTATGGAAATGGACTGGAGCTTCTGGGGCACCCTGGGCTACATCATTCACTCCAGTCCAAGTCTCAAGGAAGCTGGAGAGGCGTTTCGCCGTTACCTGGTCATAGCCCAGCCCTATTACGCCCTGATGGTATCCCGCCCTACGACCTACATTGATTGCAACCGTCGGGTCGTGGACCCATTGGTCTACGCCGCAGACGACGTTTTCGATGACGATATACGCCTGTTCACGGTGGAATTCAGGGTCGCCATGACTGCCAGGCTATGGACCCTGTGCGGCAACCCGGACACCAGGGACACCGATGTGCACATTACCCTGGACTATGCCGAGCCGGCCCACGTGGACCTGTATGGGGCTCTGCCCTGCAAATCGGTTGCCTTCGGCGCCGAAAAGTCTGCCATCTCGGCCGATTACGCCTACGTCATCAAGCATTTCCGGCCTTACCGGCGCCGCGCATACCGAAAACTGATCCAGCAGTGTGAACAGGAGCTGAACCAGGCACCAGTGGATATCAGCTTCACTGACCGTGTGCGCTGGCATGTACGGGCCCACTTCAACCCAAATATCGATCTGGAACATGTGGCACAGGGCATGCAGATGCCTCCCCGGTCGCTGACCCGGCGGCTCGCCAGTGAAAAGACCTCCTTCCGCAAGCTACTGCACTCCGTGCGCATGGAAATCGCCACTCACCAGTTGCGGGCGTCGGCCCTGAGCGTTGATGAAGTGGCGGAAATTGTCGGTTTTTCCTGCGCCTCCAGCCTGCGGCGTGCCATGAAGAAGTGGGCCGGCACCACCATTTCCCATATCCGTGAACGACAGGGCATTGAGGAGCTGATGCCATGAGCACACGGGTTGGCAAGTCGCGGCAACCGAAGACGGAGCCCAGGGGGTCTTCCAGGACCACATTGCTGGGCATTGGCGCACTGGCTCTCACTGGTGTCGCCGCCGCCATCTGGATTGGTGGCAGGGCCATGATGCCGGAGCCTGCCCCCCAGGCCAGCAATGAGTACGAGACCGCGCAGGCCCAGGTTCAGAAGGAAGCGGAGCCGGCCGCCGAGTCCGGTGAAGCGCCACTGTTTTCTGAGTCCCTTCTGACCGCCGACCAGACACCCGAGACAGTCGAGACCGAACCAGCCGAGGATGTTCCCTCGCTGGATATTCCCTTCGGGCTTGAGCAGATTGCGATTGCCCTGAGCCGTGTGGAAATCGGTGAGGACGGCCAGGTAGTGATCAATGAAAACGCCCAGACGATTCTGGAGCAGGCCTTTCTGGATGCCGGACCGCAAATGAACGAAGAACAGCTGGCCCAGCTCAAGACCCTGATCGCGGCGGGCCTGGAAGGGCCGGCAGGCGAACAGGCGGTCGACATCGCCGAAAAATTCTTTCGGTATAGCAACGCCTTCAAGGAAATCTCCGACACGCTGGCTGTCAGGGCAGACCCTGCCTCACTGAAGGACGACTACGAACAGGTTGCCAGGCTGCGCCGCACTCACCTGGGCCCGGAACTGGCGGAACAGCTTTACGGTCGTGAGGAAAAGCTCACGCGCTACACCCTTGAAGTAATGGAAATTCAGGCCGATCCGAACCTGACGCCGGAGCAACGGGAGGAAAAACGACAGGCCCTTGCCAGTGAATACCCGCACCTGCTGGGCCCCGACGAGGCCAGTAAAGAGAGTGGAGAAACCCCCTTACCGGCTCAGGCAACCAACTGATATCTCCCGAGGCACCCACCGGGAGTCTTCCTGCATCAGGAAACTGGCTCCCTGCCTGGTGGGCCGAATCTCGCTCCGAGAACCAGCAGGGCTGGCGTCAGCAGCAGGGTCAGTAAGGTTGCGAAGGCGAGACCACCGGCAATAGCGCTGGAAAGTTGTGTCCACCACTGGGTGGAAGGCGCGTTAATGCCAAGTGACGGTGTGATCAGGTCCACATTCACTCCGACCACCATCGGGATAAGGCCCAGGATGGTGGTGCCCGCCGTCAGAAGCACCGGCCTCAGGCGCAGACACCCCGTTTCCAGGGCCGCATCGAATGGGCTCATACCTTCTGCCCGAATCCGGTTATAGGTATCGATCAGAATGATGTTGTTATTCACCACAATGCCGGCCAGGGCGATGATACCCATTCCCACCATGACGATCCCGAACGGCTGACGGTTAAGCAGCAGCCCCAGCAGCACACCCGCGGTCGACAAGGCGATGGCGGACAGGATCAACAGGGTCTGATAGAGCGAGTTGAACTGGGTTACCAGAATCAGCACCATCAGGGCGATGGCGACCAGAAACGCGGTCATGAGGAACTGCATGGTTCGACGTTGTTCCTCGTCCTCACCACCGTAGAGCAGACGGACAGACGCCGGCAACTCAGGCAATTTTTCCCGCAGCAGAGTGAGCTGCCGGTCAGCGTTTACACCCGGTGCCACATCGGCCTTGACGGTAATGGCGCGCTGGCCGTCCAGCCGCGCGATGGTACCGGTCTTCTCGGCGGGTTCAAGACTGACAAACTGTGACAATGGCACCTGGCCACGACTGGTATTAATGGTCTGACGCTCGAACTGATCCAGTTCCCGCCAGGCATTGGGCACACGCACCGCGATGTCCACCTCATCCCTGACATCCTCGGGGCGGTAGGTTGCCAGAACCAGGCCGTTAGTGACCAGGCGCACCGAGCTTCCGATACTCAGCACATCGGTCCCGAACCTGGCCGCCGCCTCGCGGTCGACCTCCAGGCGCCATTCGATACCTGGCAGGCTGCGGTCGTCTTCCACATCCTTGAAGCCGTCCATGTCATCCATGACGGCCCTGAGCTGGGTGACATAGGTATCAAGCGCCTCGTAATCACTGCCGGTCACCATGATTTCGATGGGCTTGCCGGCGCCGGGACCATCCTCCTGCTGGCGAAATTCAAGCACGATGCCTGGCATATCCGCGGTAATCTCGCGGAATTGCTCCAGGATGACCGACGCGGGGCGGCGCAGATCCCAGTCCACAAACTGGAACTGCAACACACCGATAACATCTGGCGCCAGCTGACTGCCCGGACTGATCATTGAACGACCGTACAGGGTCTCCACTTCCGGCATGCCGCTCAGGCGACGTTCAACCTCTCGCACGATGACATCCCGTTCCTGGATGGACATATCCCCCCTGGCCCTGACCTGAACCTGGGCTGATTCCGGCTCCACATCGGGAAAGAACTCCACGCCGTGGTTAAACGATTTGTAGGCCCAGCCGATGGAAACAATGATCACCAGGGCTCCCAGAAGGGTCAAGCCGGGGTAGCTCAGAAGGCGACGCAGAACCGAGCGGTATCCCTTCAGGAATCGGCCCTCTCCGCCGGGCTGCCGGGTTCTCCGACCGCCGCTGACGCCGCCCATAACCGGCAGGAACACCAGAGCCATGGCGAGCGAAGCGGTCAGACAGACAATGACGGTAATCGGCAGAAACTTCATGAACTCACCGACCGTATCGGGCCAGAAAAGCAACGGCACGAATACCGCCAGTGTGGTGGCGGTGGAAGCGATCACGGGCCACGCCATGCGACTGGCTGCCTCCGCCCAGGCTTTCGCCACCGGCATGCCCTCCGACAGATTCCGGTCCGCCAGTTCAGAGACCACAATGGCGCCATCCACCAGCATGCCGGCGACCAGGATCAGGCTGAACAGCACAACAATGTTGAGGGTGTATCCCATGGCCCAGATCAGGAGGATTCCGGTCAGAAAAGCACCGGGAATGGTGATGGCCACCAGGCTCGCCGACCGCGGTCCCATGGCTGCGACAACAACGATAACCACCAGCACAATGGCGGCGAGGACATTGTTCAGCAGGTCAGAGAGGATGTTACGAACGTCCTGGGACTGATCCATGGTGTAGCGAATTTCAAGCCCCTCCGGGAAACGGGACGACGCTGCCTCGACCAGGCCACGTACCTTGGCAACCGTTTCCAGGATGTTGGCGCCGGCGCGCTTTGACACCTCCAGCACCACCGCCGGTTCGCCGTTGATGCGGGCGAACCCGGTCGGGTCCTTGAAGGTTCGTTGCAGTACTGCCACGTCGCCGAAGGTCACCACCCGGTCGCCACTGACCTTGACCGGCATCGCAAGGACGTCCTCCACGTTCTCCACCACGCCCGGCACCTTGATGGCAAGCCGACCGGCGCCGGTGTCAAGACTTCCCGCCGCCACCAGCTGGTTGTTCCGGGCAACCAGCGTAGCGAGCTGATCGTAGTCCACGCCGTAGCTTTCCAGGACCTGGGGCGCCACCACAATCTCGAGGAGATCCTCCCGCTCGCCACCGATCTCCACCTCAAGGACTTCCGGAATACCCTCGATGGCGTCCTGCAGACGCCGGGCGACGGTGATCAGCTCGCGCTCCGACAAGGGGCCGGATAGCCCGATGGAGAGAACCGGGAACAGCGACACATTGATTTCATTGACCGTGGGCTCGTCCGCTTCGGAGGGCAGTTCAGCCTGGGCCGTGTCCACTTTCTCCCTAACGTCCTGGAGTGCCAGATCGGGATTGAATCCGGCATCGAATTCCAGCATCACTGATGCATGGCCTTCCGAGGCGGTACTGCGCATTTCCTTGACGCCTTCCAGTGACCTCAGCTCCTGTTCCATCGGCCGGACGAGGAGCCGCTCGGCATCTTCCGGACTGACACCCTCCAGGGTCATGGAGACATAGATCATGGGAATGGTTACATCCGGATTGGCTTCCTTGGGAATGGTGAGGAAGGCGGTGATGCCACCGGCAAGCAGGAACAGCAGAAGCAGAAGCGAGGTGCGGCTTCGATCCATGGCCGCGTAGATGAAGCCTCTCATAGGGTTATCCCTCGGCGCCCGACAGTACCGGCCGGACCTTCTGTCCCTCGGTCACAAATCCCCCACCCCGGGTAATCAGCCGGATCGGGAAAGGCGCCCCGGAAACCCAGGCACCCTTTTCGCTGACGCTCAGCAGATCAACCGGAGTGAACGTCACTTCGTCGTCTGTGTTTACATGCAGCACACCCGGACGGCCCTCGTCTCCCAGGCTCAACAACGCCGGGGATATGAAGAGCGCTTCTACCGGCGGCTGCGCAATGGCCAGGCTGGCACTACTACCGGCGACCCGCAGACCCTGCGGGTTGGGCACTCTGGCCTCGATGGGAAAACTTCGGGTTTCAGGGTCCGCCGTGCTCGCGACGAAGGTAAGCTCGCCTGCGAGCTCCCGACCGTCCAACAGGGTGATTCGCACTTCCTGGCCTGACATGAGGCGGCCCGCCTGCTGCTGGGGAACAAAGCCGGTGACCTTGAGCTGATCCACCTGGACCACCTCGAACAGAGGTTCGCCCACCTGGACGAAGCTGCCGGATTCCACATAACGGGCGTTAATGACCCCGTCGAATGGGACGGAGGGCGTGAGGTACGCCATGGCGAGCTGTGCCTGCTGAAGATCGGCCCGTGCGGATGCAAGCTCGGCCTCGAGTCGGAGCTTTTCGGATTCGGAAACCAGGCGGTCGGAGCGCAGACGGTCGACCGCAGCCAGGTCCGCCTCCAGCTGCCGTACCCGCGCCCGGCTGCGGGCAATCGCCGCCGGTCTTTCATCCGCGGAAAGTGTCAGTAACGTATCGCCCTGCGCCACCGGCTGCCCCAGCTCCACCGCAATGCTTTCCACCACACCGCTGAGGCGGGAACTAACCACCAGGCGTCGCCATGGCTCCACTTGTCCCTGCAGGCGAATGCTGGGCCGGAACATTTCGGACTGACGACGCTCCACTTGAACCGAGGCGAGCTCGGACGCTTCACGAAGTTCTTGCGGGGCACCCTCATCTCTCGCCGACCGGATATCACCGGTTGCCAGCCACACCACCAGAAGAACCGCCGCCACGCCCGAAAGCCCTACCGCGATTAACCTGTCCCTGGACATGTTTTTTTTACTCCTGGATTGAATTCGGCCGAGCCACCAGCGCCGCTTATTGTTTGCAAGCGGCTATTCTGGCAAAAAGCCGGTCGGCGCTCAAACGATCGTTTGTGGTGGCAGTAATGGAAACGCCCGGCGCCCACTGGCCTGGTAATTGCTGGAAACCGTGTAATCCAGATCGATTCCAGAACCCGGCATTCGATCAGGCCGGATAACCCTCCAGGAAGGTCCAATGATGACAGCCGAAAAAATGGGCTCCACACACCGTCCGCGTCCCCGGGCGACCGATTACCTGATCGCATCGAAGCGGTGCGAGCTGAGAAACCTCGAATGCTTCCTGCAGATGGGCAAACTGGTGCTCAGTATCGGCAACCTGATTCATCACCTCCAGCGCGAGCGGGGTGCTTCCAACGTCTACCTCGGATCGAAAGGGGAACGTTTTTTCGACGAGCTGGGTGCCATGGTCAGCAACAGCAACCAGCAGCAGCAGACCTTTGAGTATGAGTTGCTGGAAATCCAGGCTGAACTGACCAGTCATCCCGCCAGCATCAGCCTGCTGAACAGTATCGCCGCTGCGCTCCATGGCCTCGACATCCTGCCGGTTCTGCGGGCGGACATTCGCCGGCAATCCGTTTCGGCGGAGATCGCCATCGAAAGCTATAACGAGCGCATCCGCCACTTGCTGGCCGTGGTTTTCGAGGCGGCCGAAACAGTGGTGGACCCTGCCATTGCGGGCATGCTGGTGGCCATGGTCAACCTCATGCAGGGCAAGGAGATGGCCGGACAGGAGCGGGCCAGTGGCTCCCTCGGATTTTCCAGGGGCCACTTCGACAGTGCACTCTCCCGGCGCATAGCGCACCTGATTGATGCACAGGAACGATCCTTTGCCGTATTCGAGCGTTTTGCCGACGAGGAACTCCTGATGCTTTGGCAACACCACACCAACGCTGAGTACTGGCGGGATCTGCAACACCTCAGGGGGCTGGCGTGCTCGGTGGGCCGCTACAAGCCCCTCGACACAAACCTGTCCGGCCAGTGGTTTGAACTGACGACCCAGCGTATCGACGAACTCAAACGGATTGAGGATACGCTGGAGGACCATTTCCATCGCCGTTGCATCGCTCGCTACACGGAGGCCCGGAGCGCCCTGACCCATGAAGAGGACCTGATGGACGCCCTGGATGATGCTGGTCCTGACCAGGACCCGATGCGGGCGCTCTGCACTGGCGATTACCCCGGCGATAAGCCGGATGCGTATCGCAGCGACGGGGTCGGCCAGAAACTGGGACGATCCGTATTCGAGCTGGTCCAGCAGCAGGCGGTCAGACTCGAACAGCTCAGCGGGGAGCTGCGCCTGGCGCGGGAAGCGCTGGAAGACCGCCGGACCCTGGAGAAGGCGGTTCTGCTGCTGATGAAGCGTCAGCGGATCTCAGACGACGAAGCCCATAAACAACTGAGAAAGCTGGCCATGGACCAGGGTCGGAAGCTGCCGGAGGTGGCCCGGTCGGTTCTGGAGATGACGGCACTACTGCGATAACGGGAACACTCAGGAATCAGGATCGGAGATAAGAACATTCTCCAGATCGGAAACATCGACCAGGGGATCGTCCAGATCCAGAAACACCTCGGACCGGGCAATGGTCCATGCCCGACCCGTGATGTCGGTGCTCACGGCCCGATAGTGACTGACCCTGGTTTCCGCCAGCAGGCGACCGACGAACGAGCTGCCTTTGGGAGACACCGTCTCCAGGGTATCCCCCACCCGAAGCTGGTTCTTTTCGTGCATCAACGCCATCCGTGCGCTGGTCCCGGTTCCGGTGGGACTGCGGCAGATAACGCCGGGATGCACATAGGTGGCAGACCGGGACCGGTAGCCACCATCCACGGGCTCCAGAGGACCCATGAAATGGATGAATGGCAGGGGGCCGACCTCGCCCAATTCCGGATGCTGGTCCGTAACCACCGATCGGGCCGCCTCCACGAACGCAAGGCCGAACTGCCACATGCGCTCGATTTCCCCCGGCGCCAGCACCAGATTGAGGTCCTCGGCCTCAACGAGGGCGAAATAGGCCCCACTCCAGACCAGGTCAAAGGTAACTTCGCCCCAGCCGGGAACATCCACTTTCATGTCCTGCTCGAAGACGAAAGCCGGCTCACTCCGGGTGGTGATGGATTGCACACGACCGTCCCGGTTATGGGCGGTGACCCATGCCAGGCCCGCCGGGGATTCCAGCACCAGCGTCTGTTCGCCCTCCTCCATGGGCACCACCCCATTCTCCAGAATGGCGGTCGCCGTGCAAATGGTATTGGACCCGGAGTACAGGGGGTAGCCCATGGCCTCCATGATGATGTAACCCGCCTGGGCTTGGGGATGGTCCGGAGGAACGATCAGGTCCACGGACATGTAGGGATCACCATAGGGTTCATTGAGCAGCCAGCGGCGCAGACCATCACCGTATTGCTTGATATACCGCATCTGTTCCAGAACCGATCGCCCGGGCAGGTGGCCCACACCCCGGGTAACAATACGACTTACATCTCCCCCGGACTGCATATCCACCAGCTCGATGGAGCGGGTCCGGTGGTCACGTACCCGACGAGACTCAGTCACGGGCATAGGCCGCTCCTTTTTCCTCCCACATACTGTCAGGCACGACAACGAGCTTGCCAATGTAGTGCTTGGCCATGAATGCGGTCTGGGCGTGATGAAAGTCAGAGAGGCGGAACGTCCGATCCAGCAGAGGTCGGATTTTCCCGTCCTCGATGTATCCCAGCAACCGCTGGAAGTCCCTGCGGGTTCCCTGTGACGAGCCATGAAGCTGCAGCTGCTTGAGGTACATGGTGCGCAGGTCCAGCTCGACCACGGGTCCTGCGATGGCGCCGGCGGTGGTGTAACGGCCCTCCATCTTCAGTATTCGCAACAGGTCATTGAACATGGGGCCGGCCACCAGGTCCGCCACCACATCAATGGGCTTGCCCTGCGCCATTGTCGCCGCCTCTTCAACCAGGTCGCCTTCGCCCCGGAAGATAACGTCCTCCGCCCCGACGTCCCTCAGGGCGTCGGCTTTCTCCGGCGTGGTCACCGCGTAGGGGATCGCTCCCCGGGCACGGGCCAGCTGGATAATGGCCGAGCCAACACCGCCGGAGGCACCGGTGACCAGGACCCGCTCCCCGGCCTTCAGGGCGGCCCGTTCAAGCATATGCTCTCCGGTGAGGTAGGCGCAGCAGAACGTTGCCAGCTCGGCATCGGAAAGATCCGTGTCCACGGTGTGAGCATTATCCGAGGGAACGGAGGTGTATTCGGCGTAACCGCCGTCACGACCATGGCCGATGTAGTCGATGTCCGCCAGACTGTCATCTCCGGGTGGGCGATTGTAGATGGAGAAATCCACAATCACCCGCTCTCCGACCCGGGACTCCGGCACCCCCTCGCCGACGGCGACGATCTCACCCACGATATCGGTACCCTGTATACGGGGAAAACTCAGGGTCGAGCGGCCTCGTCGCCAGGTGGATACGGACTCCGGGTCGGTTTCGGAACCATAGGCTCCTTCCCGCACCCAGACATCGGTGTTGTTCATGCCGCAGGCACTGACCCGGATCAACACCTCACCCTGCGGCGGCTGGGGAACCGGCACATCGTCCCGATAGACGAGCCTGTCGAGCCCACCATGACCGGTGAGCTGGACCGCTTTCATGGTTTCCGGTGTGCTCATGCTTTCCTCCTGTCTGTTCCGTCAGCGGCTTTATCGAGAGGACTGAACACAGCATAGACAATGCGTAAAAGGTATGGGCCCGACCGAGCCATATTTAATGGAAGTTCCCTCAGGCCTGCGCGCCGCTGATGCCCTGACAAGACTCCCCGTAGTGACCCGCAATCCAGCTCCGTCCCGGGCAATACTCCGATAAAGTATGGCTGGAACACCTTTTGTCATGGGCTGGTTCGCGCTAGGCTAGCAGCTCAAACAACAATTACAGCCTGCTCCCTATGCCAAACTTCAGAGTCGAACTGACGGATCAGCTGCCGTTCCCCCGGGCCCGGGTTTTTGACCTGATCTCCGACCACAACCGCCTGGGGCCGCTGATTGGCCTCCCGGTCAAGCGGATTCGCGACAGTGACCAGGCGGACCCCAACGGGATCGGCTCTGTGCGCTGGCTCGGCGTGGGGCCAGTGGGTTTCGAAGAAACCATTATCACTTTTGAGCCGGACCACCTCATCGAGTACACCGTTACCAGTTTCAGCGCATTTCGCAACCATCTCGGTCGTATACGGCTGTCCGAACTACCTGACATCGGCACCCGGATCCACTACACCATTGAATTCGACGAGGTGGTCCCCTATTCCGGACCGACCCTGCAGATGGCCCTTGAGCGGGCACTCAGGCGGGGGCTGCGGCGACTGCGGCAAACCCTCGGCGAAGTTGACTAATGTCAGCTTCGTTGACCTGGAGCAATGCGCCACCCTGACCTGCTCTATATTCTCGCCGCCAGATCCATCCCGGCCGGCCCGCCGGACCCCATTCACCCCTGGCCGGCCCGCTAGCAGGAGTCCAAGGTGGCAGCTGAACCCATTGTTCTGTTTGATAACGGGCACCACAGGTGCCTCATGTTCGACTCACTGGTCACCGGGGAAGGTGTCCAGTCCAACCAGTTTCTGCTCGTGGACGGCGACCACGAAGCGCTGATCGACCCAGGTGGCGATCTGACCTATACCCCCCTTGCTGTGGCCGCCTCCCGGTACATGAACATCCGCGAGATGGATTACGTGTTCGCCTCCCACCAGGATCCGGACATCATCGGCGCCATCGACCGTTGGCTTGTTCACACCAGAGCCAACATTGTCACCTCGAAACTCTGGGCCCGGTTCCTGCCTCACCTGGCATCAGGATATGTGACCAACCAGCTGGGCAGCAGCGTGTTCGACCGGATCATCCCGATCCCCGACGGCGGCGCCAAGGTTCGCTTCGGTGAGAGCCACATCCAGTGTATCCCCGCCCACTTCATGCACTCCGTGGGCAACCTCCAGTTCTACGATCCGGTCTCGAAGATCCTGTTCTCCGGCGACCTTGGTGCCTCCATGGGCGCCAGCGAGGACCACAGGCCGGTGACTGACTTCGACAGACACATCCCCTTCATGAGGGGTTTCCATCGCCGGTACATTGCCTCACGCAAGGTTTGCGAACTTTGGGCCAACATGGTTCAGGGCATGGATGTGGCCATGATCGTGCCTCAACATGGCAAACGCTTTGAAGGACCGGTCATGGTGGAGCGGTTCCTGGACTGGGTGTCTTCGGTGGAATGTGGAATCGATCTGATGGAACAGCAGCACTACCGCCCTCCCACAGAGTTTGTCTGACCCGGTTCGGCGGTCGCACAAGCAATCCCCGGCTCCAGCGGCGGCCAGCTATCGGTTTCCGCTGGAGCCGCGGCTTCTCCCTCCCGGAATGTCAGATAATGCAAGATCCCCCCGGAACAAATCCGCTGGAGCGACGAGGAATTCCTGATCCTGTTGCCGGACAACGACGAGAAAGGGGCGGTTGCCGCCTCCGAAAAACTCCGCAAGGCACTGACCGCCCACCCCGTGGAACTTGGCAAGGCCGGCCCGGTCAATCATACGGGCAGTTTCGGGGTGGCCGTTTCCCGCCTCATCGCCCGCGCAGACAAGTCCCCTTACATGGCCAAGGAATGTGGCCGGAACCGGATTGTCCTGGCCTGAGGCGATAATCTCGCAGGTGCCCGGCCGGAGCGTGACACAGGTCAGTGGTCCGTCGCGGGAAGTGCGTGTACTATTCGCTGTTTGTGACGAACCACAGGACACCAATATGGGCAGAGCCTACCAGAACCGAAAAGACTCCATGGCCAAGACGGCCGCTGCCAAGACCCGGGTCTACAGCAAGTACGGCCGGGAAATCTACGTTGCCGCCAAATC
This sequence comes from Marinobacter daqiaonensis, assembly GCF_900115285.1. Lineage (GTDB taxonomy): Bacteria > Pseudomonadota > Gammaproteobacteria > Pseudomonadales > Oleiphilaceae > Marinobacter > Marinobacter daqiaonensis. Next base: position 311,224 of record NZ_FOYW01000002.1, on the reverse strand, counting down.
CGGTGGCCCGGACCCGGACAGCAACCTGACCCTGAGGGGCCTTATCGACCGCGCGAAAAAGGACCAGGTGCCAACCCACGTTATCGAGAAGGCCATCGAAAAGGCCCGTGGTGGCGCTGGCGAGGACTTCTCGGCCGCCCGCTATGAGGGCTTCGGTCCGGGCAACTGCATGGTGATCGTGGACTGCCTTACCGACAACCCGAACCGCACCTTCGGTGATGTCCGCGTCTGCTTCACCAAGACCAAATCCAAGATCGGCACACCGGGCACCGTCAGCCACATGTTCGATCACTGCGCCATTCTTGCCTTCAAGGGCGAGGACGAGGAAGCGGTGCTGGAAGCGCTGATGGAAGAGGACGTGGATGTCACCGACATCGAGAACGAAGAGGGCCTGATTACCGTCTTCGCCCCGAACACCGAGTACGCCAAGGCCAAGCAGGCGCTGAGTACCGCCTTTGAGGGTATCGAGTTCGAGGTGGACGAGATTCAGTTCCTGCCCCAGACCACTACACCGGTGGAAGGCGAGGACGTGGAGATGTTCGAGAAGTTCCTGGACATGCTCAACGATCTGGATGATGTGCAGAACGTTTATCACAACGCTGAGATTTAGGGCATTTCCGCCATCCGTGGCGGTCATAGGCTCGACGAACGCCCTTTGTTGCTGATTGCTCCTGCGTCGCAACAAAGGTCCGGAGCTGGCCATGGCCAGCCCGTGAAGAGCTAGCGCTCTTCACGGGCTGGCGTTCGACGGTCCCGGTAAAAGGCCCCCGCTCCCCTCACCTCACCTCACCTCACCTCAGTGGGGATCGCAGGCAGAGGGGGCCGCAAGCCTCGATTCAGTCGGCCACATGGACCAACTGCTTACCGAAGTTCTTCCCTTTCAGCATGCCCTTGAACGCCTCGGGGGCATTCTCAAGGCCCTCGGCAATCGTCTCGCGATACTTCAGCTCCCCGGAAGCCACCCGGTCCGCCAGGATCCGGGTGATTTCCTGGTGCTTGTCCTGCCATTCGGTGACCAGGAAGAAACGGTGCTCCGGAACCGGGTCAAGGGCCTTCAAAACATGGAACGGCGTCTCCACCTTGGAGGGATCCTCGGCGTTGTAGGCTGACACGTAGCCACAGATGGGAACCCGGGCGCCTTCGTTCAGCAGCGGTGCGACAGCGCGGGTCACGGCGCCACCGACGTTTTCGAAGTAGATGTCGATACCGTCCGGACAAGCAGCTTTCAGGTCTTCCTCCAGGTTGCCTGCCTTGTAGTCGACGCAGGCGTCAAAGCCCAGCTCCTCGACCACGTAACGGCATTTCTCCGGACCACCGGCCACGCCCACCGCCCGGCAGCCTTCCTTCTTGGCGGTCTGTCCAACCACCGTGCCCACGGGACCGGAGGCGGCCGACACAACCACGGTCTCGCCAGCTTTCGGTTTGCCCACGTACATCAGGCCACAGTAACCGGTACGCCCCGGCATGCCCGCCACACCCAGGTAGGCCTGAAGCGGCACACCCGGTTTTTCCTCGATCTTGTACACCATATCCGCCTTGTCGGGGAATACCGCGTACTCCTGCCAGCCGGAATAGCAGGTGATCAGATCACCGACCTGGTATTTGTCGGAGCGGGACTCCTCAATACGGGCCACCACTTCGCCCACGATGACTTCACCGATACCGATCGGGTCCATGTAACCCTTGGAGTCATTCATCCGCGGACGCATGTAAGGGTCCAGTGACAGCCATAGGGTCTTGGCCAGTACCTCTCCTTCTTTCAGCTCCCGCACTGGCTTCTCGGTGATCTCCAGGTCCCCTTCCTGAATTTCCCCCTGGGGGCGCCTGTTAAGGATTACAGCGCGGTTCTTATAGTGCGTCACGAGGTGACCTCCTTTTTTGGTTGCGTAATGAAACCGGATTAGCATGAAGTGAAATCCGCAGAAGGTCAACCGGCATTTCAGGAGCATTGGAAATCAGGCAGAAATCCCAACAAGCTGTTAACCTGAACAGTTAAACGACATTGATAAATGCGCGCTCCATTGTCCCGGCGGAGTCTGTCTCAGAGGAAGGCCATGCCAGCAAGCTCGTTACAAACACAACAAAACGACCAGAATCCCAAGCGGCTGGCCATACTTGAAGCCGCCCTCGAACAGTTCGCAGAATTGGGAGTCAACGGCGTAGCAGTTCCCGACATTGCGGCCCGGGCCCGGGTAGGCACCGGTACCATATACCGTTATTTCCAGAATAAGGAAGCCCTTGTGAACGCCCTGTACCAGGAAGAAAAGCAAAGGCTGGAACGCTGCCTTACCGGCGAGTCAGGCGATGAATCCGATCCCCGTCGGCTGTTCCACGGGCTCTGGCTGCGAATGGTGGGTTTCGCCCGAGAGCATCCCAGGTCATTCCGGTTCCTTGAGCTACAGTATCACCTGCCCTACCTGGACAGGTCGTCCCGAGAGATGGAACACAGGATACTCAAGCGCCAGGCCGACGTCTGTCGTTACCTTCAGGACATGGGTATCTTCCGCGCCGACATGCGTGCCGAGATCATCATGGCCACTGTGTGGGGTGCTTTTGTCAACCTGATGAAGGCGGAACGGGCCGGTTATACCAGGCTCACCGAGGAGGATATCAATAGCGCCCGTGACGGCTGCTGGCGCCTCTGCGCCAGTAGCGCAGCCTGAGGCGCGAAACAGCTACTGAGATGAGGAGCGGCCCACATAACCGGACCTGAGTCACAAACATCAGCCACCGTTTTTTCATACTGGATTCTGCCGGTGATCAACAGAACGCCGGTCAGTGACCTGAACCACCACCGACAGGATGTTGACTATGCCTATGAGGGACTGCCATTTTCGGGGACTGCCCTTGCTGCTGTCATTCATGTTCTTCGTAACCCTTACCGGGTGCGACTGGGCTACGGTACTCGGCGAGGGGAAAGATGAGGATGACAACAACAGCGGAGAGGAACTCGATCCTGTCATCAGTCAGGTCATCGGGTTCGAGCTGGGGGTCAGCAGTCTCGACATGTCGGTCCCGGTCTATCGGGAGGGACTGGGCATGGATGTCGTGGAAGAGACGGAAACCGGCACCAGTCGCCGGGTTACCCTGGAGTCGCCCGGCAGCAGCTTCGTCGCGACCCTGACGCTGATCGAGTTCACCGATGGCCTCGGCCGCAACCTTCAGGACAATCCGGGCAGGATCGTATATTCCACTCCTGATGCCCAGGCCCTCGCGAACCAGTTCGCCAACGCTGGCGGCAATGTCACCCAGCCCCCTCTGGCACTGCCAGGGTTGGGCGTCGTCGGCTTCGGCCGTGACCCGGACAACAACCTGATAGAATTTACTGAGGTCCCACAAGTCACCTCACCCCTGATGTCCGCCGTTGGAATCGGCGTCAGCGACCTTGAGGCAGCCCGGGATTTCTATGATTTCCGGGTGGGCCTGACCGAACAGGACTTCCGGAGCACCGAGCGCTATGACGAGTACATCATGGGCTCGGACAGCGCGGGCGGTGCCCTGTCACTGGTGCTCCTGCACTGGACCGATGACACCGAACAACGATACCGGGGCAACGAGACCCGCATTCGCCTGGTATCCGAGGACCCGGATGAAGTAGTGGAACGCACATTCTCTGAGGAGGATGGCCGCACCCAGGACCGGGATGGCAACCGTCTCATCATTGATGAGGATCCGGTGGACATTGCCACCCCCTGAACCGCCCTATCATCGATGACACCGCAGCGGTTTGTGACTCCCCGTGCAGTCGCCCCGGTTATTCGGGAAGGGTCATCCACCGATAACCAGGGCCACCGCCAGAATCCCGCCCAGCAGAGCGATAACCAGGTTGACGGTAAGCCCCCAGACCACCCGGTAGCCGGGGGGGAATTCCGAGGTGGAAAGAGTTCTCAGGACTGCCAGGTACTGCTTCGACGAGTAAGCGGCACTGAATGCCCCAAGAACAATGAAGGCAATGCCCAGCCAGAACGTCACCGAGTTCTTGAAATCGCCCACCTGATCCGGCGCCACCACCTGGAGCAGGACATTCGCCCTCTCCACCACGAAGCCGAAGGCAATCAGGACCAGACTGGTGCGATTCCAGGCCAGCAGGGTGCGTTCCGCCGCAAACAGTACTCTGGGATCATTCAGGTCGGACATCGAGCCTCCTCGAGCGTCTTATCCGAAGTGGAAAAAAGCGACCTTGTTTCCGTCCGGGTCCCGGAAGTAGGCGCCATAGAATCGATCTGGAATCCGCTGGCCCGGTTCGCCATCGCAGCTCGCCCCAAGCTCGATGGCCTTGTGGTAAAGCTTGTCTACCATCTCTTTGGAGCCAGGATTGATGGCAACCATATTGCCGTTGCCGGGATGGTTCGGCTCCTTGTCATAGGGGATACAGACCGCCAGCATGGGTTGCCCCATACTCTTCCCGATAAAGGCTATTCGGTCCTTGTCCAGCAGGACCTTTGCGCCCAGCTCAGCCAGTAGCTCACTGTAGAAGGACTTGGCGCGACTCATATCACTGACACCGATAGTGACGTAACCTATCATATTGATCCGACCTTTTTTATCGTGTTTCACCATGGGAGACCCGGCAGGGATGCACCTGATCTCGTTCAAACTCGTTGTCACCGTTTTCTTTCTGGTGCTGTTGGCGACAGGACTTTATAACACGTTCAAGCCGCTGCCGGCAGGCCTCTCGAAGGCCGCCTCCAGCAAACCCCTTTACGATGTAAGGCTGATCGCCGATCTCAGCTGGCGCTCGGTGGACGGCGATCACCTCCAGAGCCAGGGCATTTTCGAAGAGGTGTTCCGACTGGTTGCACAGGCTCGGGAGCTTATCGTTGTCGACATGTTCCTGTTCAACAGCAGCGCGCCCGATCAGAGTTTCGAACCCCTGGCGGCGAAACTCACCGAGGCACTGCTGGCACGGAAACAGGCCGTGCCGGAGCTGACCATGGTGGTGATCACCGACCCCTTCAACACCTTCTACGGGGGCACCCGCCAGCCCCACTTTGAACGGCTTCGCGGGGCCGGCATTACGGTGGTTGAGACAGACCTCCGCAAGTTACGGGACTCCAACCCCGCCTGGTCCTCAATCTGGCGGCTTTGCTGCCAGTGGTTTGGCAACAGCCCCGACGGGGGCTGGCTGCCCAACGCCTTTGATGGCGGCAAAGTCACTCTCAGGAGTTATCTGGCGCTGCCGAACTTCAAGGCCAATCACCGCAAGACACTCATCGTCGACGAAGGCGATCAACTGCGGGGACTGATTACTTCCGCCAATCCCCATGACGGCAGCAGTCGCCACTGGAACACGGCGATCACTTTTGCCGGCCCCGCCGCACGGGATCTGCTCGCCACGGAGGAAGCCGTGCTGGCATTCTCCGAAGCCGGGATACCACAGTGGTCGCTGCCCCCTGCCGCTGAACCGCAACAGCCTCAGGATAGCGCGCTCCGGGGGCAGGTGCTGACGGAAGCGGCGATCCGCGATGCCGCCATAAAGCTGATCGGACGCGCTCGCGCCGGCGATCAACTGGACCTGGCCATGTTCTATCTGTCACACCGGGGGATTATTCGCGAGCTGATTCTGGCCGGTCGACGCGGTGTCAGTGTCCGCGTCCTTCTGGACCAGAATCAGGAGGCTTTCGGCTACGCCAAGAACGGCATCCCCAACCGCCAGGTGGCCGCGGAGCTACATCACGCGGGTATTGAGGTTCGCTGGTGCAATACCTCTGGCGAGCAGTGCCACAACAAGCTGCTGATGTTACGGGAGCAGAGTGGAGAAGCGAGTCTGCTCCTCGGCTCTGCCAATTTCACCCGTCGTAACCTGGACGACTACAATCTGGAAACCTCTCTGCTGGTCAACGGGCCGCCTGGCGCGAAGGTCATGACAGCGAGCAGCGATCTGTTCGACCGTCTCTGGCAGGACGACCCGGACTCCACACCCGCCTTCAGCCTGGCCTACTCCGCCAACACCGATGAATCCCGGATCAGCTACTGGCGCTACCGGATAATGGAAGCCTCCGGTCTTTCTACGTTTTGAAAAACCGCTCGATCTGGCGGGCATGGTCCTGGGCATCCTGATAACCCAGCCTGATCAACTCCCTGCAGAACCTCGGATCGAAAAGCAGGTAACTGGCAAGGCTCGCCGCGGTACCGTGACGTCTGTCTGTGGCGCCCACCAGGTTGCGCAGAACCAGAGGCATCCCGTCCATATACTTGGCCGCGATGTCATTGATCTGGTGGCTGGGGGAGATTTCCAGGACCTTTACCGGTTTGAGATCCAGGCCTGATTTTTCCAGCTCCCCGGGAGGCACCAGTTCAATCAGCTGGTTGATCAGCCGCAGACGCTCGATGTCATAGTCCAGGGTATCCAGGAACATGCCGTTGAATACCTGGGCAATCACCTGGGCGAAGGTGGGACTGTGTGGAGACTCGGGCCGTTCGGTAGGGCACATGCTGTTGGCGCTGACACCCACCACCAGCAATCGCTGTGCGCCCAGCCTGAGCGCCGGGCTGGCATGGGCCATCTGACGGGTCACGCCATCGCCGAAGTACTCCCGGTGTATCAGCACCGGCGGGAAAACCGTGGGTATGGCAGCCGATGCCAGCACATGGCTCACGCCCAGGTCGACCCTGGCACCCGCCCTTTGTCCCACGCTCCAGCTTTTAAGGCCTTCCCGGCCCTGAAAGAAGCAGACATTCTGGCCGGTGGAGTAGCCGCAGGCGTTGACGCCCACCGCGGAAATGCGACCCTCCCGGATCGCCTCGCCAATCGCGTCGAAGTTCAGCTCTTTTTCCAGCATGCCCTTGAGGGGACTGTTGTTCAGCAGCGCCATGGGGCCACCACTCTGACTCTGCCGGGAGAAAAGTCCCCGGGCCACTCCTCTCATATTACGGAGAATGTCGAGGGTCTGGCTCTTATAGATCCGATCAACCGAGATTTCCGACCACAGGCCTTCAAGATGTCCCACATTGTGGCGAAAAATCGGACTGCCACTGGCCAGGGCCGCCGCGTTCAGGGCGCCGGCGGAGGTGCCGACAATCACCCGGAACGGGTTCTCCCAGTCCGGATACATGTCTGATATAGCCCGTAACACCCCTACCTGGTAAGCGGCCCTGGCGCCGCCCCCGGTGAGAACCACCCCGGTTTCCATGGCATTCCTCCCTGATGTGAAAACGGCGATCCTGGCAAAACCTCCCTCCCGGGCTGCCACTAACGGTTGACCCAGCCTCCACATACCGGAAAGGCCTGACCCACAAAGCAGTCGGCGGCATCGCTACAGAGATAGGCGGCAAAGGTGGCGTCTTCCCGCGCGCCCACCAGTCGGCCTAGTGGGACTTCCCGTTTGAGCCGTTCCTGAAAGCGCGGATTTTCCTGGATTTCCGGGGGAAAGTAGGTGGGATTGTCCACGAAGTTCTGGGCAATCAGGTTGACCTGTATGTTCTTTGAGGCCAACTCCACCCCAACGGCCTGGACATAGGACAGTTGCGCTCCCCGGGCGGCGCTGTAGGTGGAGGCCCGCTTCATGCCCCTCAGGGCCGATGCACTGCCCATGACCAGGATCTTGCCGCCACCGCGCTCAAGCATGCCCGGCAATACTGCCTGAACAAAGCGCGGCAGCGGGTCCACCATGGCGGCAAAGGTGTCACGCCATTCATCGTCACTCACCTCCGCAGCGGGAGTTGAGGGCGCTGGAACCGCCAGGTTGGCAAGCAGGACATCCACCTGTCCGGCAGCTTTGACAATACGAGCCGGTGCTTCCGGATCAGTGACATCGTCATGGCTGGGAATGACCGTGGCGCCGTGCTCTTCGAGTACTTCACAAAGCGTGGGGCCCATGAAGTCACCTGCCTGGGTGACGAGGATGCGCTTACCCTGAAGCGATGCTGCAGACATGATAGGGGTTCTCCTGCGGGTCTGACATGGTTGTTGGCGCCGGGCGGAAGCCTGGCACCTGTCAGGATAGCCGAGAACCCGCCCGGGGGTAAAAACCCCGGGGCAGATCAGGGTGTGGGCAAGAAAGGTACCGGACTTGTCAGGAGTCGCGGCTGTGGTCGGCCGATTCCCCGGTTACGCCGGCCATTGCGCCACCTTTGTCGCCGCAATGAAGAAGGCCGGAGCGTGCCAGCCAGTCCTGGTCCGGGTAGTACTTGAAGACCAGCTGTCCCCCCTTGAGAGAGTCCACGACCTCGGTAATGATCTCCTGGCGAACCGCCGGGCAGCCCTGGCTACGTCCGATGCGGCCATATGTGGTCACCCAGGACGGGTCCACATAGTCGGCACCATGAATCACGATGGCACGCTGGCGGGCCAGGTCATTGAAGCCGGGCTCGAGCCCGTCCAGCCGCAGCGAGTAGCCATGCTTGCCACGATAACTCTCCGCGGCTCTGAAAAGACCGATACTGGACTGGTGACTGCCTTCCACATTGGAAAAAGCGGTGGCATCACGATCACCGGAGTTCCGGCCGTGAGCCACCAGGTCTCTCATAAGAAGCTGGCGCTTTTCCAGATCAAATATCCACAGGCGCTGTTCGCTGGACGGCAGGGAAAAGTCGATCACGGCGAGGCGTTCCGGGTATGCCGTGCCATTGCGGACCGCGCAACTGGTGGCATCCAGGGCATACCGCAGAACCCGGGGGTCAAGATTGGGGGCAGACTCCGAAAGACCTGAAAGGAGCTCGTCGCTGGAGATCGCTGCTACACTTGGCAGTGACACACTGAACGTCAGCGCACAAACCGACATCCAAAAAGTGCGCTTCAGGCCTGTGACTCTCATTCGTTTTCCTCGTATCCAGTGAATATCAAAAAGTGCCGCCATTATGCAGCAAAATTCCTCCAACATTCTGGGAAGCGGTTCGGATTGTACAAAAAACCCACAAAAGGAAACACAGTGAGAGCCCGGTTTCACGAAAATCCGGATCTGGAGAAGAGCACTATGAAACAGGCCTCGAGCAATCGCCTTTTTCGTGGCTGGACAGGCAGTCTGAGGCCGGCCGCCACTCTATGCCTTATTCTCCTGTCGGCCCCCATGCGGGCCCAGTCCCTTGAGGTACCCTGCCCCGAATCGGTGGAGACACCGGAATTTGTTCTGGAAACGCTGCTCCACCTTGAATCCATCAAACCCCATCATGACCGCTGGCAGGAACCGCTTCAATGGCAGCGTCTGCTGCGACAGCTTGACCGTTTGCGGATTGACGGACTGAGCCCCCAGAGTTATTTCCTGGCGGAACTGGCGCTTGTCGCCCAGCAGATCTGGTCCGGGGCAGAACCAACCCAGTGCCACGCGAGGCTGGCTTCCCTGGCGCTGGCCTGGTCCCTGTCGGATCTGAAGTTCGGGCGTCTGGACCCTGACGAGCTGGGATTGATGTGGCACCACCAGCCCGTTGAGCGGGACGCCGAACTGTTCGCCATCGACATTCACCGTAACTTCTATAGCCGCGGGGGCTTACGGGAAGCCTATCAGATTGCACGGCCCGACGCGCCGGCCTATCTGGAGTTGAGATCGGCTTTCCGGGAATGGCGTAAAGCGCTCCCGCTGAGCTGGCCGTCCGTTGCTCCCGGCCCGACTCTGGGCCCGGGGGACAGTACGCCACGAGTACAGGCCCTGGTGGAACGCCTGGCCGTTCAGGGCTACCTCCCGACACCGTCCCACGAGAATCCGGAGGCCAACCCGTCGGCAGCGAACTCTTCACCGTACCGGCGCTACGATGACAGCATCAGGCTAGCGGTAGAATCATTCCAGCGGGACCACGGACTTGGCGTGGACGGGGTGGTTGGCCCCAGGACCCTGGAAACCCTGAACCGCTCCCCGGCCTCGTGGACCGCTCAGGTGCGCGCCAATCTTGAGCGCCTGCGCTGGGTGAGCCCCTACCTGGCTGATCGCATGGTGCTGGTGGATATAAACGGGGCCGATGTAAGTTACTTCGAGGGGGGTCGGGAGGCGTGGCGCAGCAACACGCAGGTCGGCCGCCCGGAGAGGAAAACCCCGGCGCTCACCTCTGCCATCAGTCACGTAACCGTGAACCCTACCTGGACGATCCCACCCACGGTGTTCTACGAGGATACCCTGCCCGCCATTCAGAAGGACCCGGAGTACCTGAGCCGCAACAACCTGACCGTGCTTGACCGGAGCGGAAACCCGATTCCCCCGGAGGATGTGGACTGGAGCAGGCCGGGCGCTCTGATGCTGAGACAGGCCGCCGGTCCCGGCAACGCTCTGGGGCAGGTCGCCATCCGCTTTCCCAACCCCTTTTCGGTTTACCTGCATGACACGCCGTCGCAGCGGCTGTTCCAGATGCCCAATCGCTTTTACAGCTCCGGGTGTGTCCGGGTGGAAAATGCCCCGGAGCTGACCGAGCACCTGTTCGCAGGGGCGCCGACAGAGCTCAGGCGTCAACTCGAGCAGCTCCGGGGCTCCGGCGAGACCCGAAACATTCACCTGCCCCAACCGGTTCCTTTGGTGATGGCCTACTGGACGGCGGAGGTCAGTGATGCCGGCCGGCTTCGCTTCCGGAAAGACATCTATGAGCACGATCGCCTCGTCATTGATGTCCTCCACGAGGAGTTGCCATAAGCCTCCTCCAGGTGCCGGTTTTTCAGAGAGACCAAGACAGATTGAACGACACGTCCGGTGTTTCGGGAGAGGCAATACCCGGACCGTCGGTGTCCAACAGGGTTCCAGCCATCAGGCTGGCGGCGAGACGCTCACCCTCGACACGCCAGGACACCTCGGCGGCGCTGACGTGGCTGCTGCTGTCCGGGTTGCCCGCGAGGCCATCCGCCCAGCCTCCCAGTAGTGAAAACCTCAGGCTGGTGCGAATGGCGGACGGCAGCCAGAGCGGGCGGCTGGGGGTTTCACTGTCAAGGCGTAACCATCCCCCTTTGCGCCCGCGCAGCGCCTGACCACCAAAACCATGGATCATGCCCGGACTGCCCACCTGAAGATATCGCCAGGACGGCAAGTCATCCGGTGCATACTGGTATTCTCCACGCATGCCCCAACTGAGATTCAGCCATTCACGGGTCAGCCCCCCGGCCAGATTGTAGCGCTGAAAATCCCCCAGCCGCTCCCCGCAAGCCTCCTGGTCCGTGCCCTGGGTCAGGGCAACGCAGGCCTCCACCATGAGGTCAAGATAGCCCTCAGCGCCCAGCCACGGCAGTGGTGTGTCCAGGTGGCCATCAAGGCGCATCAGGGAATAGCTGCGCCTGGACTCACCGGTCCGATCCCCGTTCTCGTACCAGCGGCTGGCAACATCCATGGTAATGACACTGGCGTCAAGGCGGCCTGGACCGCCACTATAGAGATTGCGGGTCAGGTCGAGCTCAAGAGTCTGACGGTCACCACCAACCTCTTTGACGGCACCGCCCCTGACAACCTCGTCTTCGTATTCATGGAAACGTCCCCTGATGCCAAAGTGATTGCCATGCCAGGGCAGTTGCCAGGAGAACCCCATATCCATGGTGACATCGCCCGGTTGCTGGGAAGTGGACCAGTTATAGTCCAGCGCAAGATTGTTGCTGACTCCCGGGAGCCCATCGGTTTCAAAACCGACCCTGACGCGGTCGGTGCGGGCGTCACCATGATCTTCGCCGGTGAGATAGAATTTCTGCCCGACCCACTCTTTCCGGGCGGGCGCGGACGACAGTGGAATGACGGGAACAGTCGGGACGGTCTGGTCGAAGTCGGGGCCCGGGGCGGTGGCATGGCCTTCCGCCTCCGTGCGGAATGGCCTTGAGCGGATATAATGCAGACTTTCCTGAAAGAGGCCCGGTGTACGCTGTTGGTGAGGCCCTTGGCCGGAAACCACTGTCGCAGCAGTCGTTTCCACGGCCCCCGACACCATGAGTGCCAGCACCGTCAACCACATCGGATTCCGTCTGGAGAAGAATGACTGCTTCATGAGGCCAGGTTGAAACGTTCCGGTTGCCTGTACACCCGGCCAATCCTAAATCATCGGTAATCCCTGATTCCAGAGCTGACGTCACCTTTTAGCGCATCGTTACAATTTTAATAATTCATATGGAACAGCCACTTCCACATATCATTGAAACTGTTGAGTGAAATACTAAGCCTGTCCATCTGATATACATGGGAAGTTTACAAACCGTAACCGGCAGAATGTCACTTTGGCTGCAACAGAACCACATCCTTTCGGGGGATAGTCAGATGCCAGCCGAAATGGTCCGCCAGCCAATGGAATGTCTTTTCGCGGTAGAACACGATGTGTGTCGGGTCACGACGGTAATGCCAGCCCGCAAAACGGTTGTCATCCGTCTGGAAGCAGGTCATGACACCGAGAGTGCCGCCGGGCTTCAACAGCGCCCCCAGGCTGCCAAACACCGTGTAGGGGTCCTTGAGGTGTTCCACGACTTCCGTACAAGTCACGAAATCCCACTGTCGGGCAAGGGGCAAAGGGTCCGGGAAGAAAGCGGGATCGTAGAGCGTCACCTCCAATCCCCGCGCCGCCAGCATGTCCGCCAGTGCGGGCCCCGGGCCACATCCGAAATCCAGGCCCTGCTGGCCCGCAGCCAGCCTCTCCATCAGAGGCTCCGCCAGTTTGTCCAGAAAGCGCCGGTAGCCAGGATCATCAACGGCATTGTCGTGAAGGCGATAGATCTCCCGTTCCTCATCCTCCGGCAGCCACCCGGCAGGGTCCATCAGGGTCGCTTCACAACGAACGCAGCGCCGGTAGACCCGGTGATCAACTGTGGCCAGCAGTTGCAGCCGATCACCCTGGCAGACGGTGCATGTGGTTCGCGCGGGTATCGGGGAGTGGGTCATGTCGGCTCTCTTTTCTCGGGGCTTTCAAATCTGTCAGCATTGCAGGCATGGGGTACGTGCCCCGTCTCTCCTATTAACCTTCATGACTTTGAGACTCGGGAGCTTACGGCCGGAGGGCAGCCGCCGATGACCCGAAGATCACGATGCTCGGGTTGTGCCCACTCCCCCTGAACAGTGGGCAGATCCAGCGAAAACGTGCTCGTCATCCGCCCTTTCGGGCCTCCAGCATGGCCGCCATCTTCTGGTGGAGAGTATTGACGGCCTTCAACGGTCTCACCATAACCTTGAAATCCGTAATGCGGCCCTCCTCGTTCCAGTGGATCATGTCGATACCGTTGATCACGACGCCGTCGAGCTCCGTGTAAAATTCCAGCACCGCGTTGTTGCCGTCAACGACCTCCCGCAGGTAGCGAAACTGCTCGTTGCCCAGCACATAAAAAGCCGCCGCCAGGTACTGGCTGGTAATGGCCTTTCCTTCCTGCGGGGTGTGAACCACCGGCGAATGGAAAACCACGTCTTCGGCCAGAAGGTCGTCAAGGCCATTCACATCCCGGTTTTCCATCAGCCGGTGCCAGGTTCTGATCGTGTCTATCATGTTCTGAGATTCCTGTTTTGTTGTTGTCGGGCTGGTGCCCGGCTCAGGCCGGCTGCGCTTCAGGGGCGTCGCCAGGTTCCTCGGGCTTTCGTTCACGGGAAGCCTTGGGCGGCACCAGGCTGATAAGCTGCCAGTCGGCTTCCGGTTCGAAGTCCTCGCCGGTCACTACGGGGTGGATCTTTTCCTTCTCGTCAATTACGAACAGTACCCTGGCCTCACCATTGTGGCGGGCCTGAAAGTCTTCGTAGCTGAAGCTGTCACTGAGCTGCGTGGTTTTTATGGTATACCCACGGCTCACCAGGCTGGCCAGCTTGGGATAGGACAGGTTGCCAAACAGCCCCCGGGTCTGCTGGATTTTTTCAGCGGTCTGGTGCCTGGCCTTCTGGTCCTGCTCACCTTCCGACAGACTATAGACACTGTTGTCCCCAAACCAGTCCAGAAAGTGGTACGTCGCCAGAGAGTTGAGCTGCTTGTAGGGCGAAATCACCAGCAGTTTGCCGATGCCGGTCAGATCCAGATGGGTGGAAGCGTGCTCGGAGGTCGGGTTACCAAAATAGACGGGAAGCCCGTCCATGCGGGCTTGCCGGACATTCTCCCAGTTCGTATCGGTTAGCGTGACCGGAATCTCATGCTTTTGAAGCACCTGGGCAATCTGGCGGGCGGCAGTGTTGGCTCCCAGGATAAGGAACCCGTAGGCCGCCGGTTCCGCCACACCCAGCGCCTTCGCTATGGGACGGGCGGTCAGACTCTGTAGGGTGACCGTGGCAATGATCAGCATGAATACCAGCGGTACCAGCGCGCCGGCGTCCTCGTAGCCCAGGCGCTCCAGCTGGAAGGCAAACAGCGCGGACACCGCCGCCGCTACGATACCCCGGGGGGCGATCCAGCTCAGGAAGGCCTGCTCACGCCAGTTCAGACTGGTGCCAATGGCGGACAGGACAATGCTCAGCGGACGCGCCACCAGCATCAGTATTGCCAGCACGATCACCAGACCCCACCCCAGTTCCGCAATGGCTTCAAACTCCACACGGGCCGCCAGGATAATGAACAGCGCCGAGATCAGCAGGACGCTGAGGGACTCCTTGAACTCAAGGATGTCATCGATGGGCACCATTTTCATGTTGGCCATCCAGATGCCCATCACGGTGACCGTGAGCAGGCCGGATTCGTGGGCTATCTCGTTGGACAGGGCATAGACACCCAACATGAAAGTCAGGGTTCCCGCATTGTGCAGGTACTGTGGCAACAGGTGCTTGCGCAGCACGATACCATTGAGCCAGCCTGCTACCGCGCCGAACACCAGTCCCACCAGAAGCGTTTTCCCGAAGATGTAAAGGGAGTGGCTGAAGACATTGCCCTGCTCCCAGGACACGATGCCCTCGAATACCAGCACCGCCAGCAGTGCCCCCACCGGGTCAATGATAATGCCCTCCCAGCGCAGGATGTTGGCAAGCTTGCGCTTGGGACGCACCGAGCGAAGAAGTGGCGCGATGACCGTGGGGCCGGTGACAATGGAAATGGCGCCAAACAGCAGAGCCACCTGCCAGGAAACATTCAGTATCCATTTCGCCGCCAGGGTTCCGATCACGCAGGTCACCACCGAACCCACCGGTATCAGGTTACGGACCATGCGGCCATGACCTTTGATTTCCTGATACTTGAGCGTGAGACTGCCCTCGAACAGGATGATCGCCACCGACAGAGAGATGAGGGGGAACAGCAGATCGCCGAAGACCGCTTCCGGTTCCAGCCAGCCAAGTACCGGTCCGGCAGTGATCCCCCCCGCCAGCAGAAAGAGGATCGCCGGCATCCGCAACCGCCAGGCCAGCCACTGACAGAAAAGGGAGGCAATACCAATGCTGGCCAGTAGGAGAACGACACTTACGTTCATGGATAAACGGTCCCGTTGCTGATCTGTTTTGGATAGCGGGGCCAGTCACACGTGAGCCTGACCCGATCAAAGCCGGAGCACAGGATACGTCAGCAAATCCGGACTGTACACGGCGCGATAGCCGAGGCGGCCGGGTAGGTTATTGAAAACTCGGGATGGCCTGCGATTGGCGAAATATTACCGGGCTTCCGTGGTCACCTCGCACTGATGCAGTTCGTAATCCAGTTGATCCTGGTCCGGCCGGTCATCGAAAATAAACTCCAGACGCGAAAGGGACAATGGGGAGACGCTCGCCACAGACACCAGTCCGTCAGCCAGATTGATGGATCGCCACCCCCTGGCAGTGCGCACCACCGCTTTGAACCGCAGAACATCGGCGGACAGGGCGAAGACCAGCAGACGATCCTCATCAAATACAGCGTCCCTGTGAATTCGCCAACCAACGCTCACATGTCCCTGCCCTTCGTTGACCAGGCACTGCCAGGGTTCCTGATCGATATCCGCGGGCTGCTCAGGCGCCGGCTCCCGGTGTGCATGGTGGGCATGAGCGTGGGGCGAGGAAACCGGACGGTCTCCGGCGATTCCGTCCAACCACTGGGGAAGGAGATAGCCCTGGCTGGTGTGGGCGACATGTGTTTTGGCGGGAGTCAGCTGTCGGGACCATTCGTCAAAACGCTCCAGCTGATCCGGCCGGCACAGGTCGGTCTTGTTAGCGACAAGGATGTCCGCCGCCGCCACCTGATCCTGGAACTGTACGTTGCCCGTGACTCTCGGCTCTTCCAGTCGACGTGGGTCCACCAGGGTCAGCACCGGCCCAAGCGCCAACACATCCCGGTAGTGTTCGGCGCCCAAGGTATCGAGAATCTGTGAAGGATGACCCAAGCCGGTAGGCTCGATCAGCAGGCGATGCGGGCGGGCCCTGTGAATCAGCTGATTGAGACCGATCTGCATGGGCAGGCCAGCGACACAGCACATGCAGCCCCCCGGGACCTCCCTGACCCAGGCGCCCTGATCCTGGAGCAGGCTGCCGTCGATACCGACCTCGCCAAACTCATTTACCAGCACGGCCCAACGCTCACCCGCCGGCTTCTGTCTGAGCAGGTTAAGAATCGCGGTGGTCTTGCCAACACCAAGGAAGCCCAGTATCAGATTGGTGGGTATGGCTTTGTGGTTTGCCGGCTCGGTCATGTTCAGCATCCTGGAGGCGTTGAATACGTTATATTATAACACTTGAAATGGTGCCGCCAGACATAAAAAAGGCCGGCTTCGCCGGCCTTCCTTGCTCAGATGCAGGTCATCTGGGCCCTCGTCCTTTCATGGCATGAGCCACCAGCGATATAACCAGCAATACCAGAAAAATAAAAAACAGGATCTTGGCTATACCAGCGGCAGTGCCGGCGATACCGCCGAAACCGAGAACACCCGCGATGATGGCGATTATAAGACAGACCACAGCCCAATAAAGCATGGTTCCCTCCTTAAGGTTGCCCTTGTGTTTATGTTCGGCAACGTAACGTGGCTTTAACTAACGCTCCCTAACCATTGGCAGAAAAACCAGAACATTCAAGAAATGCGCGGGTTTTTAAATCACAATTAATGATCACCGTAACCACGCCACGGCAGAAGTCCGGCCGTGGAGGCCCACGTTTCAGCCTGGCTCATTCTGCACTGGCAACACCTGCGTATTCTTGATCTCCCGCAGGGCGAAGTTTGAATTGACCTGGGCAATCCCCTGCAGCGTGAAGATCTTTTCATTGAGAAAGCGGTCGTAACTGTTCATATCCGCCACCACTACCCGCAGCACGAAATCGGCGTTGCCCGTTACCGCGAAGCACTGAAGCACCTCCGGATAACTGCTGACCTTCCGCTCGATCTCCGCAGTACTGTCAATGGTGTGGCGCTGCAACGACAGATTGACCAGCACACAAAGCCCCTGCCCCATGGCTTCCGGGTCCAGTTGCGCGGTGTAACCGGTAATCACGCCGCTCTCCTCCAAAGCCCTTACCCGGCGCCAGCAGGCCGCCGGCGACAGGCCAACCTGTTCCGCCAGCAATTGATTGCTGATACGACCGTCCTGTTGCAGCACCTCGAGTATGCGTCGGTCCAGCTTATCCATTTCTACCCGTTTCATTTGGTAACACCTGATTTTTGTCAAAGAACCTTTCGCATTATTGGCATTTATCAAATATTTTTCCAGAAAACCCCAGATGGCCTGCCCAAAAAGCAAGCACATTTTGCGGCCTTCTCTCTAGAATTCTGGTCATAAAATCGACAAAGAGAGAGCGCCATGTCCACCGACACCCCACAACTCGACGACTACAAGCTCGAAGACAGGTACCTGAGAGCATCCGGCCGGGTGTTCCTGACCGGGACCCAGGCCCTGGTCCGCATCCCGCTCATGCAGGCTGCCCTGGATCGCAAGCAGGGCCTTAATACCGCAGGCATGGTCAGCGGTTACCGCGGTTCTCCCCTGGGTGCTTATGACCAGGCCCTCTGGCAGGCCAAAACACTGCTTGATGAAAACAACGTCGACTTCGTGCCCGCGATTAACGAAGACCTTGCCGCAACCATCATGCTGGGTACCCAGCAGGTTGAAACCGATGAGGACCGGCAGGTGGATGGCGTGTTCGGACTCTGGTACGGCAAGGGGCCAGGCGTCGATCGCGCCGGTGATGCCCTCAAGCACGGCACGACCTATGGCAGTTCCCCCCACGGGGGGGTGCTGGTTGTCGCCGGTGACGATCATGGCTGCGTCTCCTCCTCCATGCCTCACCAGTCCGATGTGGCGTTCATGAGCTTCTTTATGCCCACCATCAACCCGGCCAATATTGCCGAGTATCTGGAATTCGGCCTGTGGGGTTACGCCCTGTCCCGCTACAGCGGCTGCTGGGTCGGCTTCAAAGCCATCTCGGAAACCGTTGAAAGCGCCGCTTCAGTGGAACTGCCGCCGATGCCGGAATTCGTCACGCCGGACGATTTCACGCCGCCTGCGGACGGCCTCCACTACCGCTGGCCCGACCTGCCCGGACCACAGCTGGAGACCCGGATCGAGCACAAACTGGCCGCCGTTCAGGCTTTCGCCCGGGCGAACCCCATCGACCGTTGTCTCTACGAAAACCGTGAAGCCCGTTTCGGCATCGTCACCACCGGCAAAAGCCACCTGGACCTGCTGGAGGCCCTGGACCTGCTGGGCATCGATGAAGACAAGGCTAAAGAACTGGGGCTCGACATCTACAAGATCGGTATGGTCTGGCCACTGGAACGCCAGGGCGTGCTCAGCTTCGTTCATGGCAAGCAGGAAGTGCTGGTGATCGAGGAGAAGCGGGGCATCATCGAGAGCCAGATCAAGGAATACATGTCCGAGCCGGACCGGCCCGGCGAAGTACTCATTACCGGCAAGCAGGATGAGCTCGGCCGGCCGCTTATCCCCTACGTCGGCGAGCTGAGCCCGAAGCTGGTGGCAGGCTTTCTGGCCGCCCGCCTGGGCCGCTTCTTCGAGGTGGATTTCAGCGAGCGCCTGACGGCGATCAACGCCATGACCAGCGCCCAGGACCCGGGCGGCGTCAAGCGCATGCCCTACTTCTGCTCCGGCTGTCCCCATAACACCTCCACCAAGGTCCCGGAAGGCAGCAAGGCGCTGGCGGGGATCGGTTGCCACTTCATGGCATCCTGGATGGGTCGCGATACCGAATCGCTGATCCAGATGGGTGGCGAGGGCGTCAACTGGATCGGCAAGAGTCGCTACACCGGCAACCCTCATGTCTTCCAGAACCTGGGTGAAGGCACCTATTTCCATTCCGGTTCCATGGCCGTTCGCCAGGCGGTTGCCGCTGGCATCAACATTACCTACAAGATCCTGTTCAACGACGCCGTGGCCATGACCGGTGGCCAGCCGGTGGACGGCCAGATCACCGTCGACCGGATCGCCCAGCAGATGGCCGCCGAAGGCGTGAAGCGGGTGGTGGTGCTCAGTGATGAGCCGGAAAAATACGGCGGCCACAAGGACCTGTTCCCCAAGGACGTCACCTTCCACGACCGTTCCGAGCTGGATCAGGTCCAGAGGGAACTCCGTGACATTCCCGGCTGCACCGTCCTGATATATGACCAGACCTGCGCCGCCGAGAAACGCCGGCGCCGCAAGCGCAAGCAGTTTCCGGATCCGGCCAGGCGCGCCTTCATCAACCATCACGTCTGTGAAGGCTGTGGCGACTGTTCTGTCCAGTCGAACTGCCTCTCGGTGGTGCCCCGTCAGACCGAACTGGGGCGCAAGCGCAAGATCGACCAGTCCTCGTGCAACAAGGACTTCTCCTGCGTCAACGGCTTCTGCCCGAGTTTTGTGACCATTGAGGGCGGCCAGCTCCGCAAGAGCCGGGGCATGGACACGGGTTCGGTACTGAGCGGCAAGCTCGCCGGCATTCCCGAACCGGCCCTGCCGACCATGAACGGCTCCTACGACCTGCTTGTCGGCGGTGTCGGTGGTACCGGCGTGGTAACCGTGGGCCAGCTGATCACCATGGCAGCCCACCTCGAATCCAGAGGCGCGTCAGTTCTGGACTTCATGGGCTTTGCCCAGAAGGGTGGCACCGTGCTGAGCTACGTCCGCATGGCTCCGTCGCCGGACAAGCTGCATCAGGTGCGCATCAGCAATGGCCAGGCGGATGCCCTCATTGCCTGCGACCTGGTAGTGGCCTCGTCCCAGAAAGCCCTCAGCGTACTGCGACCGAACCACACCAGAGTGGTGGCCAACGAGGCGGAACTGCCCACTGCGGATTATGTGCTCTATCGCGACGCGGACATGCAGGCCGACAAGCGCCTGGACCTGATCCGCAACGCCGTGGGTGACGACCATTTCTCGCAGCTGGACGCCAACGGCATTGCCGAGAAACTCATGGGTGATACCGTATTTTCCAACGTCATGATGCTTGGTTTCGCCTGGCAGAAAGGGCTGCTGCCTCTCTCCCAGGCCTCCCTGATGAAAGCCATCGAGCTCAACGGCGTGGCCATCGAGCGCAACAAGGAAGCCTTCGGCTGGGGCCGCCTGGCCGCGGTCGACCTGCAGGCGATCAGGAACCTTCTGGACACCAGCAAGGCCCAGGTGGTGGAGGTGACGCCGGAGCCGACTCTGGATCAGCTCATCGAGATCCGCCACGGGCATCTGGTGAAGTATCAGAACCAGCGCTGGGCCGACCAGTACCGCAACCTTGTGGGCAAAGTCCGCAAGGCGGAAGAAAGCCTTGGCCAGACCAACCTTCTGCTCACCCACACCGTGGCCCAGCAGCTATACCGGTTCATGGCTTACAAGGATGAGTACGAAGTGGCCCGGCTGTTCGCGGAAACCGACTTCATGAAGGAAGTGAACGAGACCTTCGAAGGCGACTTCAAAGTCAACTTCCATCTGGCTCCGCCCGTCATGAACCGTGGCACCGATGCCCAGGGCCGGCCGAAGAAACGCCAGTTCGGCCCCTGGATGTTCCGGGCCTTCAAGCTGCTGGCGAAATTCCGGGGCCTTCGTGGCACCGCCATGGACCCGTTCAACTATTCCGCGGACCGGAAGCTCGACCGTGCCCTGCTCAAAGACTACCAGCAACTGGCGGAGCGGATGATCCGGGAACTGGATGCCGGAAACTACGACACTTTCCTTCAACTGGCAGAGCTGCCGGCGGACGTGCGAGGCTACGGCCCCATTCGGGAGCAGGCGGCGGAAGCCATCCGCGAGAAGCAGGAGCAACTGATCAAGGCCCTGGACACCGGCCGCCCCACCCTGATCCGCACCCAATCGGCGGACACCGAGGAGGTAGACCATGTTTGAGGCTCTCAAACCATTACCCCAGGATCCTATCCTTCAGCTGATGCAAACCTTCCGGGACGACCCGCGCCCGGACAAGATCGACCTGGGCATCGGAGTCTACAAGGACGACGCCGGCAGCACGCCAATCATGGCCGCGGTTCACGAAGCCGAAAGGCGGCTGCTGGCCGGCGAGACCACCAAGAGCTACGTGGGACCGGCTGGCGCAGCCGGCTTCAATGAAGCCGTGGCGCGACTCATACTGGGTGAACAGAGCGACATCATCCGCGACGGCCGCTGCTCCGTGGTCCAGACCCCCGGTGGCTGTGGCGCCCTGCGCATGGCGGCCGAGTTCCTCCGTCTGTGCCAGGACCAGGTCACCGTCTGGGTCAGCACTCCCACCTGGGCCAACCACCTCCCTCTGCTGGGCGGTGCCGGGCTGGCCATTCGCGAATATCCCTACCTCAACCGGGAATCGTTGCAGGTAGACTTCGAGGCCATGCTGGAAAGCCTGGAAGGCGCCAACGCCGGCGATGTGGTGCTGCTGCATGGCTGCTGCCACAATCCCTCCGGCGCCGACCTGACGTTTGAGCAGTGGCAGGATGTGACCCGCCTTATCCAACGCAAGGGCCTGCTGCCGTTCGTGGACATGGCCTACCAGGGCCTGGGTGAAGGACTGGAGGAGGACGCGGCTGGCCTCCGGCACCTGGCCAGCGAAGTGCCGGAAATGCTGGTGGCGTCCTCCTGCTCCAAGAATTTCGGCCTGTACCGGGAGCGTACCGGTGCCCTGATGCTGGTCTCCGCCAACGAGGCCATCAACCGGGCCGCCGCCAGCCAGCTGCTGAGCGTGATCCGCTCCCATTACTCCATGCCCCCGGCCCATGGTGCCGCCATCGTTGAAACCATCCTGGGGAATGACGGTTTGCGGGAGCTGTGGCAGGAAGAACTGAACGGCATGTGCGAACGCATCCTTCACCTGCGCCACGCCTTCGCCGAGGCCCTGGCCCCGGCCGGCGACTTCAGCTTCATCGCCCGGCAGCGGGGCATGTTCTCGTTCCTGGGCATCAGCCCGAAACAGGTTCACCAGCTTCGGGAGGAACACGGCATCTACATGCTGGATTCCAGCCGAGTCAACGTGGCCGGGCTGAATGACCGCACATTGCCAAAGGTCGCAGAGGCGATTCACGGCGTTCTGTAACCGCAGAAGCAAATCAATAGATCAATGTCGGGCAACTCCGCGGCCTGAAGCAGCAGGGCCGGGGTGATTTTTCGGGACCGTCGAAAACAGGGATGTTTTCGTCGAGCGTACATGGATGTATTCACCGCGTGTCCCGAAAAATCACCCCGGTCCTGCTGCCAGCACGGACTCATAGGCCAAATCAGCGAGAGCCCGATAAAAATTCCGAGAAAAACAAATACCCGGAGAACCCAATGAGTCAAAACACCAAGCCCCACCAGCAGGCCAACACCCTCTGGTCCTCAAGAATGGCCTTCATCCTGGCCGCCGCCGGCTCAGCCGTAGGCCTTGGGAACATCTGGAAATTCCCCTACATCACCGGCGAAAACGGCGGTGGGGCCTTCGTACTGATCTACCTGGCGTGCATCTTCCTCATCGGCGTACCGGTACTGATCGCCGAAACCATGATCGGCCGCCGTGGCGGGCAGAGTCCCGTTGCCACCATGCGCACCCTCACCGAGACCGAAGGTACTGCCAGGGGCTGGCGGGCCATCGGCTGGAACGGCGTTATCGCCTCCTTCCTGGTGCTTTCCTTCTACGCCGTCATCGGTGGCTGGGCCCTGGTCTACATCGGCAAGGCGGCCGCTGGACTGTTCACTGGCGCCGACGCCGAGACCATCGGGGGCCAGTTCGGCAGCCTGTTGTCCGATCCCTGGGAGCTGCTGCTGTGGCACTCCATCTTCATGGCCATCGTCATATTCATTGTTGGACGCGGCATTCGCTCGGGCCTGGAAAAGGCTGTGAACACCCTGATGCCCCTCCTCTTCGTGCTGCTCATCGTCATGGTGATCTACGCCATGAACAGCGGCAGCTTCGGCCAGGCGGTCAGCTTCATGTTCTCGCCGGACTTCAGTCAGCTCACCACCGGCGGCGTTCTGACCGCCCTTGGCCACGCTGCTTTCACCCTCAGTATCGGTATCGGTGTCCTCATGGCCTACGGCTCCTACCTGCCCAGGAACGTCAACATCGCCCGCACTGCCATGACCATCGCCGTGCTGGATACCAGTGTTGCACTGCTGGCCGGCCTGGCCATCTTCCCGCTGGTGTTCGCTAACGGCCTCGAGCCCGGCGCCGGTCCCGGCCTGATCTTCGTCACCCTGCCGCTGGCTTTTGGCCAGATGAGCGGCGGCGCCATCTTTGGCACCGTGTTTTTCGCCCTGCTGCTGGTAGCGGCCATCACCTCCGCCATTTCCATGCTGGAACCGGTGGTGGAATGGCTGGAAGAACACAAAGGGGTGAGCCGGGCCAAAAGCGCCCTCGGTGGCGGCCTCGCCATCTGGTTTATCGGCATTGGCACGGTGCTGTCCTTCAACGTCTGGGATAGCTTCCACCCGCTGGGCTTTATCGCATTCTTCGAAGGCAAGACCGTGTTCGACCTGCTGGACTTCCTGGTCTCGAACCTGATGATGCCCCTGGGCGGGCTGGCCATCGCCCTCTTCGCCGGTTGGGCAATGAAGCGGGAAGGCCTGGCAGCCGACATCGGGCTCCAGGGCAGCGCCTACTCCGCCTTCATGGTGGTGCTGCGCTACCTGACCCCTGCCGGTATAGCCGTGGTATTCCTCTATAACCTTGTCTGACAGGCATCAGAGGGCCTGACCAGGACAGGGAACGTCTTTGCGTCATCCCAGTGTTTCCGGGGACCCCGCCGATTCCAGGTTTGCGGCGGAGTCCCCGGCTTTTCCCTGGTCCAGCCACGGCTTCGCGGCCTGCTATCTTTCTCACCCTGTAACCAGGTAATTAAGGGAAAACCCGGATTTTGCCTCCGTACCGTTGAAATAGAGACGCCCGACAACAACACTTTATTCAGCATCTCATTAGTTGGACAGCAACCTGACAGGAGAAACTGCATGGTAAAACCACGAATACCTGCCAAGCCGTGTCTGCTGGCCGCCCTGGTGATTGGCGCCGTTCCGCAGATCACGACTGGCCAGGAGGTTCGGCTCTCCACGTCCTATTCCTGGTCTGACGTCCTGGGCGTCAAAGCGGCTTATCGTTCAGACGCTCTGCCCGTGGCCTTTCCCTCCTGGACCGGCAGTCCCCGTTTTTATCTCGAACCCTCCTTCAACGTCTGGCGCGCCTTTTCCGGGGATGAAGATACCGTTTTCGGCGTTGCAATAAGCCCGATTCTCCAATGGCCAATTGGCCCCGCGCAGGACTCGCTTTTCGTTGAGGCAGGCATTGGTGGTGCACTGGTAAGCTCCACCGAGGTCGGCTCCCGCGATCTGTCGACCCACTTTCAGTTCGAAGACCAGATCGGTCTGAGCTGGCGCTATGACAAACGCAACGACGCTTACCTCGATCTGAAGTTATTTCACTACTCCAATGCCGGCATCAAGGAACCCAACGATGGTCTCACCATGATCACCCTCGGCTGGAGCCGAAGTTTTTGAGAAGCCGGCGAGTTGTCCGGCAGCTTGGCCGGCGCTGAGGTTACCGGATGGTCATCCGAATCCCGGCAGAACCCTCAGTGGCCGGTGTGATCACCCATCCCCCGGCCGCGGTCGAGACTGCCGACGGAAAGCTCCAGGCTGACCGGTTCGACACGGTCGAAAGTCAGGGTCAGTGGAACCTGCTCGCCCTCGCGCAGGGGTGAACTCAACTGCTCCAGCATCAGGTGATAGCTGTGGGGCCTCAGTTCGATCGTCGCCCCTGGAGGAATGCCGAGACCACCCCTGAGCGGGCGCATTTTCATAAGGCCGTCCTGCATCACGCTCTCATGGATGGTGACACGCTCTGCCACAGGACTCTCTCCCGATACCAGGGTAACGGCCTGCTCGCCGCGGTTATGGATCGTCATGTAGCCGACGCCCACGGGCGTTCCCGGCGGGGTCGGCCGGGACCAGGGCTGTTTGATCACAACATCGCCACTGACATATTCGCTGGCACCCGCGGACACCGGGGCGAGGCTGCCGGCAAGAGTCAGTGCGGTAAAAACAAAAGCTGGGGTGATACGTTGCATGGGCGCTCTCGATTGATACTGAAGATGGGGGACAGTGTTCTTATTCCCCGCCCATTTGGCAAGGCTCTCAGGTGCGGTGGATTGTCGCGTCAAACGGGCCGCGCGGGTCCCATGAGGAGGTCACACACCCGCCAACGCTTCCCGAAATGCGACGCAGCCCTGAGAAGAAAGGCGCGCGGCCCCGCCCGACAGGCCAGATTTGCCTATCGGGTAATAGGCGGAGAAAATGGAACACCTATCATGGTTTGCAGACCAATAACGTACAATAAAGCGAACCGGAAACGCTCCATTCCACTGTCATAACGCCAACAGGATCCGCCCCCATGTCCAGACAGGTGCCCCAGGTCGACCCGCAAGGATTGCTCGAATACTCGGTGGTCTTCAATGACCGGTCTCTAAATCATATGTCAGCGGTCTTCCAGCAGGTGATGCGGGACATCTCCGGCACCCTCAAGCGGGTCTATAACGCGGAAGGCGCGGTGGTGGTGCCCGGTGGTGGAAGTTTTGGCATGGAAGCGGTGGCCCGGCAATTCGCCGGCGACCGGAACTGCCTGGTACTCCGAAATGGCTGGTTCAGTTACCGCTGGTCCCAGATTTTCGAAATGGGGAGAATTCCGGCACGGGAAACCGTCCTGCAGGCCCGCCCCATTGACGACAGGCATCAGGCGCCTTACCAGCCCGCGGCGATCGACGACGTGGTGAAAACCATTCTGGAAGAAAAACCAGACCTGGTGTTCGCCCCCCATGTGGAAACCGCCTCCGGCATGGTACTGCCCGATGACTATCTGCGGGCCATCGGCGATGCGGTTCGGCAGGTCGACGGGATGTTCGTGCTTGACTGCGTTGCCTCCGGCGCTCTCTGGGTCGACATGCAGGCCTGCGGCGTGGATGTGTTGATCAGTGCACCCCAGAAGGGTTGGAGCGCCTCCCCCTGCGCGGCCCTGATCGCCCTGAGCGGCCGGGCCCTCGATCGCATTGAACAGACCACCAGCAGCAGTTTTGCCGCCGACCTGAAAAAGTGGTTCAACATCATGCGGGCCTATGAAGACGGCAGCCATGCCTATCACGCCACCATGCCCACCGACACCCTTGCAATGCTTCGCGATGCCATGAAAGAAACCGAAGCCGCCGGCCCGGACCAGCTGAAGGCGCGACAGTGGGAGCTTGGCCAGCGGGTGCGGGACCTGTTCGCCGAGGCTGGCTTCAACAGTGTCGCGGCGAAGGGATTCGAGGCTCCCGGTGTGGTGGTTCTATATACCGATGATATCAACCTGCACAATACCAGCCTGTTCCGGGAACAGGGCTTGCAGACCGCCGCCGGGGTGCCTCTCATGTGCGGCGAACCGGAAGATTTCCGCAGCTTCCGCATCGGGTTGTTCGGCCTCGAAAAGCTCAACCACATGGACCGCACCGTGGACAATCTTCGCGAGGCCCTGGCAGCCATCCAGAGCCGTTGAACAGACCATAGTCAGGGCATGCGGCCGGTCCGTTGCAGTCGCCTGGTCACCATGCGGTGATACAGGCGACTCAGCAGCGGACGAATCACCGGCAGGCCGATCAACCAGGCGAGTGGTTTCAGCACCGGCGCCCTGGACATCAGCAGGATGTAAGCGTCCATCTCACTGTGGATACGGCCCCGCTCGTCCTCTACATGAAGCTCCTTCAGCGCAGCCCCCGGGTCAATGCCTTTCTTCTTCAGCTCTTCGTCCCTGCCGGTTATGTCCACCCACTTCACGGTATCCGCGCCACGGCCTGCAAGGTGTTCATACCGGCGCCGGTCCCGCCGGCAACCAGGACAGGAGCCGTCGTAGTATACGCAGATGGTATCCCTTGATTCTGTCATGGCTGTTCCTCCTCCATGATCCGGTTTGTTTCCGCGACACGGCAGTATCCCGGGGTTCAGCTCTCCTGTGACCGGGTCAGGGGAAATCTCGCGAATACCTCGTAGCGGGAGCCCTCCTTGCCCGGCGTGCTCGCAAACAGGCTGACCGAGCTGATGATGAACGAGGGCGTGCTCAGGGCCTGATTCCGATCAAGGAATGCAGCCACGGAGCCTGCCTTGCGTCGGCCAAACCGGGCAAGGGTAACGTGGGGACGAAAATCCCGGGTTTCCGGGGCGAACCCACAGCCCTGCATTCTGCGATCCACTTCCTGGTGGAGCGCCGCCACCGGAGCTTCCGGTGCCACCCCGGCCCAGAGGTTGCGGGGCTTCTCGGGGTCACCAAAACAGCCGGTTCCCCGTAGCCGGAGGGAAAAAGCCTCCAAGGGGAGTCCATCCATTCCCGTGACAACCGATGGCACCCGCTCCGGCTCCACCTGCCCCAGGAAGAGCAGGGTCAGGTGAAGCTGGTCACGGCTCTGCCAGCGGGCGCCTGGAATCCCGCAGGCAAGATCGAGCAGTATTCCTTTGCACTCCTCCGGCAGCTCAAGGCCGAAAAACAGTCTCGGCATAGTCTCTCCTCTGGCACTTCGTAATCAATGGCGCCGGCGGGGTGGAAACCACCACCAGCTTGCAAGCACA
Organism: Marinobacter daqiaonensis; assembly: GCF_900115285.1. GTDB lineage: Bacteria > Pseudomonadota > Gammaproteobacteria > Pseudomonadales > Oleiphilaceae > Marinobacter > Marinobacter daqiaonensis. The sequence continues at coordinate 283,475 of NZ_FOYW01000002.1, read as the reverse complement.
AGCAAACCGAATCCGGTGTACAGAACAATGAACACCCAGGGGGGAGCCTCATAGTAAAGCAGCTCCTGCATCCAGTGCTGGATAAAGCCACCCTCATAGCCCGCCTTGCCAGCCCTTCCTCGCAGCCACATCTCCAGGGTCGTCAAGGGGCAGATCACCCCCAGCCAGGCCTGGGCCACCACCACGCCGATGGCAGCCAGATGCAGCAGGCGGAACCAGAGGTGATTCACCCAGCGCCAGTGACGAAGATTTCCGACCAGGATCACCCCCAGCCCAAACACCACGAATATCACGACCCCCAGGTGAACCGTCAGCACCGCATCCGCCAGAAGCTGCCAGGGCATCAGTCCACCTCGCATTGACTGACCTGATCCAGGTCCAGGTTGCCGCCGGTGATGATCAGCGCCGCCGGCCGATTCCGGTCGGCTTCCACCGTTCCTTCCAGCAATGCCGCCAGCCCCACCGCGGCACCAGGTTCCACGAAAAGTCTCGCCTCGCTCAGCAACAGACGGGTGGCCCGGCGTATGGCGGCCTCGGAAACGGTCACCATTCGGTCAACCACCTGACGGGAAGCGGCATAGGTATGCTCTCCCACCACCGCCGGTGCCAGACTGGCGGCCCAGGTGTCCACCGTCTCCAGTGCGGCGGCGGGGTCGTTGTGTTTCCAGGCATTGCCCATGGTGGCGGCGCCCTCCGGTTCCACCCCGATCAGCTCGATATCCGGTGCCACCGCCTTGACGGCCAGACCAAGGCCGGAAATAAGGCCGCCCCCGCCCACCGGGCAGAGTATCCGGGTCACCTCCCGTTGCTGACGAAGCAGTTCCAGCCCCACCGTACCCTGGCCGGCCATGATGCGGACATCGTTGTAGGGATGCACGAGTGTCATTCCCCGGTATTCGACCAGGTGGTGGCAGTGGGCCACCGCGTCCTGGATGCGTCCGCGGATCAATACCTCGGCACCGAGCTCACGGGTGCGCCGGACCTTCAGCCTGCTCGAACCTTCCGGCATGACCACCGTCAGGCTGGCGCCCGCACTCTTCGCGGCCCACGCCAGGGCAATGGCATGATTGCCGGCGGACACTGTCACCAGCCCGGGCGCCAGCTCCCGCTCCGTTGCAGAAAGAATCCAATTGAGGGCGCCCCGGGCCTTGAAGCTGCCGGTGCGCTGGAGGTTTTCACATTTCAGGGTGACCGGAAAGCCCTGAACCGCGTCCAGATCCGGCGATCTCCACAGAGGGGTTTCCGCCAGCCTGGGCCGGATCCGCACTTCCGCCTCCTGAATCACCGCCGGGGTAGGCAGATCGGGTCTGTCCATTAAGAGCCCTCCCTTTCGTGCGCTGTACCATTCATTAATGTGTCAGTCCCTGAAAAACCTGGGGTTGCGCTCGACGAAACCGCTGATCCATCGCTCCAGGACAGATTTCTGCTGGGGATTCCTCAGATACCGCCATCCCAGTACGGCAATGAAAAGGGCCCCGGCTGCATCCACGATCAGGTCCCACATGGTGTCGGTCAGGCCGGAAGGATCCCCCAGCATGGGTTTCTGCATATTCATTCCGAACAGGGAGTCCATGGCAAACTCGAAAATCTCCCACAACGCACCGATGCCCAAGGCAAAGAGGAAGGCGAAGAAGGCCACAAATCCCGGCTTCATGTGAACGTCGATTCGTTCGGTCTCGTTGAGGATGTGCACCAGAAGAAAACCAAGTATGCCCAGCAGGACACCGGAGGAGGTATGCAGGGCAATATCCCACCACCAATAGCGGGTGTAGTAGTCGCGAACCTCGCCAAGAAACAGCGATGCGAAGACAAAGCCAATGGCAAGGAGCTGGAGCTCAGGAGGAATGTGGATTCGGAAGCGGCGTTCAAGCAATACCGGCAAAAACGTCACGACGATAATGGCGGCGGTGAAAAAGGCGGTAAACCAGCGCTGGCCCCACAGCGCAACGAGCACTTCGAGGAACAGAACGAACTGGAGAAAAAAGGTAATACGCTGGTGGGTAATTCTGATACGCATGGCCTGCCTGGAAAAGATCCGCTAGTTGCGCTGCCGGAGATCGATGGTTTCATGAAGCGGCGGCAGTCGTTCGATGCACTCCCGGCGTTCGTAGCGTGGCAGGGATTCACAGGCCTGGGCCTGCTCCTCCAGCGACACCCCGGAGGGTCCCCGGGCGGTGCACCCCAGCCCGGACACTACCGCACTCACGAGCAGTGTGGAAAACACTAGACTACCAGGACAAAGCCGAGACATACCGCAAGCAAAAGCATCAGGAAGCAACGGGCGTAAAACTCTCCCGCATCCTCAGTGGGAGGAATCCGATCCCCGTTTTCCAGGGAGGCCCCTTCATACTCCGCAATCAGGCTTCGGGCCTCAAGGTAATCCTCGTTTTCCACCTGCACGTTGGTAAACCCCGAAGCGCCGATTTCCCCCAGGGCGCCCTGCAGGTAATGACCGCTCACATGGGACTCGATACCGTGGGCAGCAAGCAGTCCGGCAATGATATGTGCCTCCGGCAGGTCTCGTGCGTTGTACGCAATCCGCATACCACCACCCCCTGGAACTCACTGAATTTTAGACCTGCCTCCAGTATAGTCCCTATGAGGCAGTTTGCCGCGGGTTACGCAGATGCGGGCAGGCCAGACTATATTGGCAGCAGGCAAAAGGGTGCCGAATGATCCGGCCCCTTCACGTTCAAGGAGACATGTCTATGTGGTTACTGATTCTCGGACTGGTGATCTTTCTGGGCATCCATTCCCTTTCCATCGTGAACGATCCGCTACGCAACAGGATGGCGGCCTCCATGGGGGAGGGCCCGTTCAAGGGTGTTTATTCGGTGATTGCGATCATCGGCCTGGTACTGATTATCTACGGCTACGGCCAGGCGCGAATGGACCCGACACCGCTCTACGTGCCACCCACCTGGCTGAGGCACCTTTCCATGCTGCTGCTGGTGCCGGTCTTTCCGCTGTTACTAGCCGCCTATTTCCCCGGTCGCATCAGCCGGACCCTCAAACATCCGATGCTGGTGGCCGTCAAACTCTGGGCTGTCGCGCACCTGCTGGCCAACGGCATGCTCCATGACGTATTGTTGTTCGGCGCCTTTCTTGCCTGGGCCGTGGCGGACCGGATTTCTCTGAAACGCCGGACCGAGCGTACACCTCCAACGCTGCCGGCCACCCGGTTGAATGATGCCATCGCGGTGATTGGAGGACTGGTACTCTATGTGCTGTTTGTGATCTGGCTCCATCAGTGGCTGATCGGCGTACCCCCTGTTTGATCCGTCGAACCACGCAATAAGATGAAGGTCGGCGGAATCATGATCTGACTGTGCAACGGACAATCAACCATTCCAGGAACCCTGCGTGCGGGGAGGAACGAAAAACCATGAACATTGGTATTCCAAAAGAGATTTTTCAGGACGAGCGACGGGTGGCTGCGACCCCCGCCTCTGTTCAGAAGCTCGTAAAGCTTGGCTACGACGTGGTGGTGGAGACGGGCGCTGGCGAGTTCGCCAACTACCCTGATGAGGCATACAAGGAAGCCGGTGCCGCCATTGCCGTGGACACAGTATCCCTGTGGGGGGAAGCGGACATCATCCTGAAAGTGCGCGCGCCCATGGAACACCCGGGGACCGGGCGGCACGAACTGGACATGATGAAGGAGGGCGCATTTCTGGCGGGCTATATCTGGCCGGCCCAGAACCCCGAATTGCTGGAAAAGCTCGCAAAACGCAAGATAACAGCCTTTGCCATCGATGCCCTGCCCCGAATCAGTCGGGCCCAGAAAATGGACGCCCTCAGCGCCATGGCCAATATCGCCGGCTACCGGGCGGTCATCGAGGCTGCCAACCAGTTCGGCCGCTTCTTTACGGGCCAGGTCACTGCCGCGGGCAAGGTGCCACCGGCCAAGGTGCTGGTAATCGGTGCCGGGGTGGCTGGCCTGGCCGCCATAGGCACCGCCAACAGCATGGGGGCCGTGGTGCGGGCATTCGATACCCGCCTGGAGGTCAAGGAACAGGTCAGCAGCATGGGCGCCGAATTCCTGGAACTGGACTTCGGCGATGAGGAAGGCAGTGGCGGCGGCGGATACGCCAAGCAGATGAGCGACGAGTTCATCAAGGCGGAGATGGCCCTGTTCGCCGAACAAGCGAAGGAGGTGGACATCATCATCACCACCGCCCTGATTCCCGGCAAGCCCGCTCCCAAGCTGATCACCGCCGACATGGTGAAATCCATGAAACCGGGCAGCGTGATTGTGGATCTGGCCTCCGAGCGCGGCGGTAACTGCGAGCTGACGGAGCCTGGCAAAGTGGCGGAACACCACGGCGTCAAACTCATCGGCTACACCGACCTGCCGAGCCGCATGGCCAAGGTCGCCAGTGACCTGTATGCCACCAATCTTGTCCACCTGATGACGGAACTGACTCCGGAGAAAGATGGCCAGCCGTCGGTCAATATGGACGATGCGGTTATCCGGGGACTGACAGTGAGCCATCAGGAGAACGTCACCTGGCCGCCGCCCAAACCCGAGGAACCGGCCATTAAAACGCCCGCCCCGGGCACCGAGGAACCCTCGAAGGCAAAAGCCAAGCCTGAGCCCTCGCCCCGCCGCAAGCTTGCGGGCAAACTGGCTCTCCTGGCCGTGACGGTACTGGCACTGTATGGGGTTGGTGCCTACGCTCCTGAGAGCTTCCTCAGTCACTTCACGGTGTTTGTGCTGGCATGCTTTATAGGCTGGCAGGTCATCTGGAACGTGACTGCCTCCCTGCATACACCCCTGATGAGTGTGACCAACGCCATCAGCGGCATCATCGTCATTGGCGCCCTGCTCCACCTGGCACAGGCGGAGAATGCAGCGGTGGGGGTTCTCTCCTTCATCGCGGTGCTGATTGCCATGATCAACGTGTCCGGGGGGTTCCGGGTGACCCATCGCATGCTCAAGATGTTCCACAGGTAAGGAGGCGACCAACATGAGTCCAGGATTGATCAGTGTCGCCTATGTTGCGGCAAGCATATTGTTCATTCTCAGCCTTGGTGGCCTCAGCCACCAGGAATCCGCCCGTAGGGGTAACTGGTACGGCGTGGCCGGTATTGTCATCGCCATTGGCGCCACCATCGCCGGGTTCGGCCTGGGTGATCTGACCGCAGTCATCGTGGCCATGGTGCTGGGTATTGCCATTGGTCTGCCCATGGCCAACAAGGTGGAAATGACCCAGATGCCCCAGCTTGTTGCCCTGCTGCACAGCTTTGTGGGCCTGGCCGCCGTCCTGGTGGGCTTCTCGAGCTTTATCGAACCGCTGGTGATAAAGGTGGGCGCCGAGCACACCATTAAACTGGTGGAAGTCTATCTCGGTATCTTCATTGGCGCCGTGACCTTTACCGGCTCTCTCGTGGCGTGCGGAAAGCTGGATGGCCGTATCGACAGCAAGGCCCTGACCCTGCCGGGCCGCCACTGGATGAATCTGGCCGCGGTGGTGGTTGCGATCATCCTCGGTGGCTGGTTCCTCGGAACCGACAGCATGGCCCTGGGCATCGTTCTGCTGGTGGTTATGGCCCTGATTGCCGCGGCCCTTGGAGTTCACCTGATCATGGCCATCGGCGGTGCCGATATGCCGGTGGTGGTTTCCATGCTCAACAGTTACTCGGGCTGGGCTGCTGCGGCCATCGGTTTCATGCTGGGCAATGACCTGCTGATCGTCACCGGCGCCCTGGTGGGCAGCAGCGGTGCCATCCTCAGCTACATCATGTGCAAGGCCATGAACCGCTCCTTCATCAGCGTGATCCTCGGCGGATTCGGCCAGACTTCGTCCAGCTCTGCCGTTGGCGACAGCGATCAGACCGTGCATGAAACCAGTGTCGAGGAGCTCGCCGAGGAGCTGCGCAATGCCGATTCGGTCATCATCGTGCCCGGATACGGCATGGCGGTCGCCCAGGCCCAGAACGGCGTGAGCGAGATCACCAAGACCCTGCGGGACCGGGGAGTCAATGTGCGCTTTGGTATCCATCCCGTGGCTGGCCGGCTGCCGGGCCACATGAACGTGCTCCTGGCCGAGGCTCATGTGCCCTATGACATCGTTCTGGAAATGGACGAAATCAACGATGATTTCCCGAAAACGGACGTGGTGCTGGTGATCGGCGCCAACGATACCGTCAATCCGGCGGCTGCGGAGGATCCTGCCAGTCCTATTGCCGGCATGCCGGTACTGGAGGTCTGGAAGGCCCGGCAGGTGGTTATCCTGAAACGGGGCATGGCCACGGGCTATTCCGGCGTGGAGAATCCCCTGTTCTTCAAGGACAACAGCCTGATGCTGTTTGGCGACGCCAAGGAGTCCGTTGACAAGTTGATGGGAGCGCTACGGGGCTGATTCATCGTCAATAGCGGACCGGCGCGAGCCGGTTCGCTATAATCGTTCCGAACCTTCGCACCGCGAGGATGTCCGCTTGACCATCACCACACCCGCCCTGTTATTTCCGGCCATTTCCCTGCTGCTGCTTGCCTACACCAACCGTTTTCTCGTACTGGCCCAGTTGATCCGCCAGCTCAAGCAGATGGACACCGAGGAAGATCATGCGCTGATTGCCCGTCAGATCGGCATGTTGCGGAAACGCATTACCCTTACCAAGCGTATGCAGGCCTCAGGCGTACTGAGCTTTTTTGTCTGTACTGTATCCATGTTCCTGATTTTTCTTGGACACGGTACCGCTGGTGCGGTGGCCTTTGGCGGCAGTCTGATCCTGTTGTCGATCTCTCTGCTGTTCTCACTGTATGAAATCGTGATCTCGACCAACGCGATCAACGTGGAGCTGGAAAGCTTCGAGGCAAGAAAACAGGTGGGAAAATAAGCCGGCAGGCCCCCGAACTGCCGGAGCAGGGCCTGCCAGCAGCCAGGCCAGGTATTGGCCTGTACTGCCAGGCGTCAGTGATAGTGACGGGCGCAGTTGACCAGTTTTTTGGCCATGGCGTCGTCCTGACAATGGTCGGCAATATCACCAACGGTGACAATACCGCTCAGATCCTTGTTGTCAGGATTGTTCAGAACCAGCAGCCGCTGGACATTCTGGTCCGCCATGTTCTGAATGACATTTTCGACATCCTCGTCCTCATAGGTATACAGCACCTTTTCGGTCGCGATGGTCGAGGCCTTGTCATCCAGGTTCTTGCGTTCCGCGAAAGCCCGTAGCGCAATATCCCGGTCCGTCACCACGCCGGTCACCTTGTTATCTTTCACCAGTGGCTCAAAACCGGTATTGCGTTCACTCATCGCCCTGGCCACTTCCCGGATGGAGACATCCGAATCCAGATACTGCGGCTGTTTTGTCATCACATCTTTAACTTGCATGATAGGTCCTCCATGAAGCTTGCAGTTGATATCCAGGCCACCTCTTTTTGGTGTGCCTGTTAGGTCTGTTGGTCTATGGGGAGTCTTTTCAACCCCCCGCCCGTTATCGTAATCTCACATCACCTCCCTGACATTTTGGGGGCCGACCCCAGGTAGAACCCATGTACAGCCATCGATTCCGATACCGGTCAAGAATCCGCCAGACGGTGCTTTGCCTTGCCACTGCCGGTCTGCTCACAACCACGGCCAGGGCAGAGGTGGAACTGGCGCCGCACGCGGGCTTCCGCATGGGGGGCGATGTCGAGATCCGGGAAAGCGGCAGTGACCTCACCACCGAGCTGTCATTCAAGGACTCCGAGAGTTTCGGCATTGTACTGAACGTGGACCTTGATGAGGCCGGCAAGCAGATGGAGCTGTATTTCGCCCGACAGGAAACCACCGCCAGGGCCGATGTGCTGCTGACGCCGGGCACTTTTGCGGTGGACCTCACTATTTACCAGCTACAGTTCGGCGGGCTTTACTTCCCCGGGGGCAGGACAACGGGCGGTTTTGTATCCGGGGTGGTCGGCGTGACGCGGCTTGACCCGAAGTCGTCCGGTCTTGACGAGCACCATCGCGCGTCTATTTCCCTCGGCGGGGGCTATAAACTGGCCCTGACGGAGTCGCTTCTGGCCAGGTTCGACCTGCGGGGTATCTATACCGCGCTGGACAGTGGCGGCTCGGTATTCTGCGACGGCGGCTGCACCGTGCGATTCGACAGCAGTGGCTTTTTCCAGGCGGAGATCAGCGCTGGCCTGGCCTTGAGGTTCTGACCGACGGAAAGGGGATGTGGTGTTCTTCAACATTCGTGGCAAGGAGCAGCACGCAGGCATCTTCATGGGCGATAACCGCTTTATCCATGCCTCCACCTCTGTCGGTGTCACCCAGTCGTCCCTTGACGGGTTTTACTGGCGGGACCGCGGTTCACCCAGGCCCGGCGCTTCGATTGAGACCGAACAGTCCGGGAAATCGCCGCAGAACGACAATAACCACCAGGTCATAGACGGCGTGCCAGACCATGACCAGCTGGAGGCTGTCTGAGAGCTGGTAAGCGATACCAAAGACCAGTCCCAGGCAGGTCGCCACCAAAAAATAGGCTTTCGACATGGCATGGGCCAGGCCGAAGGCCACTGCCCCCGCAATAATCCCCACTGCACTGCCCAGGTGCGCTGAAAGCCAGCCCTGAATCACACCCCGGAACAACAGCTCCTCACCGATACCCGCCAGCACCGCCAGGGCTATCAGCACCGGCCAGGACTGGCCCCGGACAAAACCATGCAGATCGCGGATATGCTGCTTGAGGGATTCCGGCGACAGGACATCAACCATCGACAACAGCAATAACACACCGTAGGTGGCGACGCCCGCCAGGGTGCCCCAGAGCAGGTACTCGCCCACCCGGAGACCCTCGGTGGCCACAGGGATGGCGAACAGCCACAGGGGAATCAGCCCCAACAGCACGATACCCGCCTGGAACAGCACACCCAGTAATGGCGAGAACCTGCGCCTGTGTCTTGCAGCCATGGAGTTTTCCTTCAATACGCAATGAGAATCCCGGGGACATGGGAACGGGAGGGCCCACTTTACCGGTTACCGGTGCAATGACAAGAAGGTCGACGCTACCGGAACCTGGCAGCCCGACCGTCAGGCCAGGCCATTCACCATCAGGTGAACCGCAATGGCGGCCATCATCAGCCCGATCACCCCGTCAATGCAGCGCCAGGCAAGCGGCCGGTCCAGATAGGGTGCCATCCTCGAACCACCCCAGGCCAGAAAGCCGAACCAGAGTACGGAGGCGCTACTGGCCCCGGCCACGAACGTGGTGGTGTTTTCCTGCTGTGCTCCCACCGCAGGGATCAGCAGCAGCGTATCAAGATAAACCTGCGGGTTCAGCAGGGTGACTCCCAGTGTGGCCAGCACCACCCCGGCCAGAGTCGGCGTGGAACCCTCGCCGGCTTTCAGTACCTGCCGGCCCCGCAGGGAACGGCCCAGGGCCTGAAGCGCCAGCCAGCCCAGAAAGACCACGCCGAGCCAGCGAAGCACTTCCAGCGCCTCCGGCAGTGCCATCAGGGCGGCACTGATTCCAAACATGCCGGCGGTAAACAGCACGATATCCGAGGCCATGCAAAGACCGGCGGACCACCAGTGGTGCTGCCGCCTGATGGCCTGACCCAGCACGTAGGCGTTCTGGGCGCCAATGGCCACAATGATCCCGCCACACACCAACAGCCCTGTGAGATAACTTTCCAGCATTTCAGCCTCTGGTTCAGATGACTCCACTTGCGGCGCAATCATAGCGGGTCAGTCCGATACTTGAAATTTCCTGGCGGGAAAGACAACGTCACGCTTCAGAAGCGGGAAAAGCCCTGGCCCCCGACCGATATTCGCCGGATTTGCTACACTGCCAGCCTATTTTGACATTGAGGCTTCGCGAATGCCCGTACTGCTCAAGATTTCCAATGCAGTGGAACTAGCCGACTGGGAGGTGGAAATCACCCAGATCCGGGCCCAGGGCGCGGGAGGTCAGAATGTGAACAAGGTGGCCAGCGCGGTTCACCTGCGCTTCGATATTCTCAGCTCCAGTCTTCCGCCGTTTTACAAGGAGCGGCTGATGGCACTGTCGGACCAGCGTATCAGCAAGGATGGCATCGTGGTGATCAAGGCCCAGTCCCACCGCACCCTGGAGCTGAACCGACAGGACGCACTGGACCGGCTGCAGGAACTGATTCAGGGCGCCGTCCAGGTTCAGAAGAAGCGCCGCCCCACCCGACCCACCAGGGGCTCCCAACGGCGCCGGGTGGACAAGAAGACCCAAAGGGGTAAGACCAAGGCCCTGCGGGGGAAGGTCATGTGATTCGCCCCGCTTTCAGGCAGACCTTACCACCCCAGGAAAGAAGCCAGCAGCGCCAGCAGCAGCAACGCACAACCCCCCTGCCAGAACGCCACCGGGTCACGCTCCATAAACGGCTTCCGGGTCCGGTTCAGAAAGTTCCGACTGGGCCGGCTCAGATCCTGCAGAAACTCGGAAAGTGCCTCATAACGGCGCGCGGGGTCCGGGTGCAGTGCCTTGCGAATCGCCTCGTCCATCCACACCGGCACATCCGGACGATCCATCCTCAGGCTGTGGTATGTCAGGGCATTGAGGTCCCGGGGATGGCGGATCCGGGGCACCCTGACGCCATAGGGCAGCTTGCCCGAGAGCATCTGGTACGTCAGCAAAGCCAGGGAAAACTGATCCGAGCGGGCCGTTGGCTCATGTCCCAGAAGGTATTCGGGCGCCGTATGGAGGGCTGCCCCCGGCACTCCCTGACCCTCCTCCGGCAATGACAGATCCATCAGCCCAGCCACCCGGGCCGCCCCGAAGTCGACAATTCGAACCGTGCCCATGGTATCGATCATCACATTGCCCGGCTTCAGGTCCTGGTGAAGCATCTCCAGGCGATGGAAGCCGCGCACCCCTCTGGCGAGCTGCCCGATAATATCCCGCACAACCGTCAGCTCCGGCTTCGGGTGATCGCGCATCCACTGCTCCAGGGTCTGACCCTCGATGTATTCAAGGGCAATGTACAGGTAGTTCCGGCGACGCTCAGGGGGGCAAGGTCTGACCACATGTGGATTGTCGATACGACGGGCAATCCACTCCTCCATCAGGAATCGCTCCAGCAGGACCGGATCCTCCCTGAGCTCAACAGCCGGCGTCTTGAGCACCACGGGGCCCTCCGTAACCCTGTCCACCGCCAGAAACACATGACTGCGATTGCTGGCATGGAGTTTCCTGATGATCCGGTAGCCATCGAAGTCCATTCGGGCATCGAGCTCCGGCGGGAACGGCAGCCCGTTCATCTGCCGGTAAAGTTCACTGGCGCCGGTTTTGTCCGATACCCGGTTCACCCTCACAACCTGAACCGTGAGGTTGTCGTCACTGCCCTGGTCCAGGGCCTGACTGACGATGGCCTGGGCTGCTTTATCCAGATCATCCCCGTGTGCGCTGATCGCGGCAGTTATCTGCTGCTGTGACAGGAACCCATGGACACCGTCCGTTGCCATCACGAAGACGTCGCCGGCTTCAAGGGGCAGGGTCTGGTAGTCAATCTCGAGCCGCTGTCCAACACCGAGCGCACGCCCCAGATAACTTTCATGCCGGGACACCCAGACCCGGTGATCGGTGGTGAGCTGCTCAAGGGAGTGCCCCTGAACCCGGTAGATCCGCGCATCGCCCACATGGAACAGATGAGCCGTGGCGGACTTGAGCACCATCACGCTGAGGGTACAGACGTATCCCCGGTCGTGATCGAAACGGAACTGGCTCTGGCGGGTCTGGGCGTAGAGCCAGGAATTGGTGGCCAGGATGACCCGCTGGGCGGATTTCCGGACGGACCAGGCGTCGGAGGTGCAGTAGTAGTCCTGCAGGAAACCGGTGACTGCGGCCTGGCTGGCCACCTGGCTGACATTACTGCTGCTGATACCGTCGGCCAGGGCCACCGCCACGCCCCGGGAGGCCAGCTGGTGCCCCGAAGGCACCAGGGCACCGTGAAAGTCCTGGTTGATGTCCTTCGGTCCCCTGTGGGTATACTGACCGACGGTGACATCCAGATCGGCACTTGCGGACTTCCCCACGTCGACAGATTCAGGCAAGGTTGCGCTTGGGCGCCGTCCGGACATGGGTGGTGTAGAGGGTCAGCCCGGTAAAGGTAAGGCCACCCACCAGATTGCCGATAACCACCGGCAGTTCGTTCCAGATCAGGTAGTCCAGCAGCGAGAAATTACCGCCCATGATCAGGCCGGAGGGGAACAGGAACATGTTCACCACGGAGTGCTCGAAGGTCATATAGAAAAACAGCATGATGGGCATCCACATGGCGATGACCTTGCCACTGACCGTGGTGGAGATCATGGCACCCACCACACCCATGGACACCATCCAGTTACACAGCACGCCTCGCAGGAAGATGGTGAGCATGCCGGCCGCGCCAAACTCCTTGTAGCCAACCGTCCGGCTCTCTCCCACTTCGCCGATTTTCTGGCCCACTTCACCCGGCTCGATCGAGAAACCGTAGGTGAAGACGATCGCCATGATTACCGCCACGGTCAGAGCGCCGGCGAAGTTGCCGACAAATACCAGCCCCCAGTTCCTGAGGATGCGGGGAATGGTCACCCCTGGCCGTTTGTCGAGCCAGGCCAGGGGCGTCAGCATGAAAACCCCCGTCAGCAGGTCAAAGCCCATCAGGTAGAGCATGCAGAACCCCACCGGGAACAGCACCGCGCCCAGCAGGGGTGAGCCGGTCTGGACCGTGATGGTGATGGCGAACGCCGCTGCCAGGGCAAGAATGGCACCGGCCATGAAGGCGCGGATCAGCGTATCGCGGGTGGACATCCAGATTTTGGACTCACCGGCGTCCACCATTTTGGTGACGAATTCCGAAGGCATCAGATAGGACATAGGGTTTTCCTCGCACGCATAAAAAAAACGGTGTCGTCCGCACGCGGCCAGTTTCTGGCAGCGGGCAGGACAGACACCGTTGTCTGTAAGTCTTTCAGGATAAGGCTGAGCCAACGTTGGCCCATGACACATCACGGCTGCTTGCAGAGAGCGTGCCAACCTGTGGAAACCCTGCTCTCAGGGCACCGGCGGAATTCGCGTGGCGAGGTTTTATCCTTTTTCCCGAAAGAATTGCACTTCAAAAGTGCGTTTTCGGAAGGAATACGCCCCCCTTAGGGGCGCACGATGCCACGGTCGCCATCTTATGAGCGAAAAAACGCGACTCCGTGGCGCCAGTGGCTCCGCTACTTCTCTTTCTGAGGAGGCATGACCACCCATTCCGGGTCCTCAAATTCGCCAATGGGCCTGATGTCCACGAATGGTGCTGCGCTGCGGATAATGGCCGCCACCTCCGGGTTGTGCTGGCCCTCCATGGCATCACGCTGTTCCTTGCTTTCCCAGGAAGCAATCGCGATAAGGGTTCGGGGATCGCCTATTTTCCGGTGCAGCTCGGTCCCCCGGGCGCCGGGGGCCCGCTGGATAATCTCGCTGGCACGCACCCAGGCGTCGGCATACTCCTCGGCGGTATGACCTTCCTTGATGTGAACTTCAAAGATGAATTTCATGAATCCTCCGGTTTCTGGCTGAGTCATAATTCCGGCAAAGCACCGTCATTCCTCGTAGATCATTTTCCGGGTCATGCCACCGTCCACCACCATGTTCTGGCCAGTGATGAAGCCGGCTTCCCCTGAAATGAGAAACCACACCATGGCCGCTATATCGTCGGCGCGGCCCACCCTGCCCGCCGGGTGCTGTCGATGATCGGTCTCGGACAGGGGCGCAACGTCGGTTGCCTCCGCCTGCAGGGCCCGCACGTCAATCCAGCCGGGGCTGATGCTGTTGACCCGCACATCCGGGCCCAGGCTGATAGCGAGGGCATGGGTCAGCGCCAGCAAACCTCCCTTGGTGGCGGCATAAGCCTCGGAATCCGGCTCTGACTGTAGGGCCCGGGTCGAGGACATATTGACGATGCTGCCGGCGGATTCACGAAGGTGCGGTGCGGCATGCTTGGCCATCAGGAAAGGCCCGGTGAGATTGACGTCCAGCCGCCTTTGCCAGACCGACAGTTCCAGCTCTTCAACCGGTCCTGTAAACGGGTCCGCCAGACCGGCGTTATTGATCAGGGCATCGAGGCGCCCGCCCCACTCCACCGCCCGGGCCACGGCCTGTCTGACCTGCGCCTCGTCAGAGACATCCGTTTCGATGAATTGTAGCCGGTCCGCCAGATCCTCACTGGCCAGCAGTTGCTCACCCGCGGCCTTATCCACATCGCAGACCACGACCCGCCAGTGCCGGCGCAGCAGGTAGCCGGCGATACCGCGGCCGATTCCCCGGGCACCGCCGGTAACCAGCGCCACTTTTTGTGCCTGTTCCATGGATTCTTCCTCCCCGTATCGGATAATTTTCAGAAAATCGATGTTTTACTGTGCCAAACATGACAACAAAACAGAAATTCCCACCCTCATCGGTTAGGATATCGCCAATCTGTCGATAAACGTTGGCACGTTGTATCCATGGTAAGTGTCCGTTTACTCAAAACCCGAAAGGTTCTATGAAAACACCGAAAAGATTACAGCCACTGGTTGATGACGGCCTGGTGGATGAAGTGCTTTACCAGTTAATGAGTGGCAAGGAAGCTCAGGTATACGTGGTGCGTTGCGGCGACGAGAAGCGCTGCGCCAAGGTCTTCAAGGAAGCCCAGAAGCGCAGCTTCAAACAGGCGGTCGAGTATCAGGAAGGTCGCAAGGTTCGCAACACCCGCCGTGCCCGGGCCATGGGAAAGAAAACCCGCTATGGCCAGAAGGAGCAGGAGGACGCCTGGCTGAACGCCGAGGTGGACGCTCTCTACCGGCTTGCTGCCGCCGGCGTGCGGGTTCCTGAGCCATTCGGCTTTGTCGACGGCGTCCTGCTGATGGAGCTGGTGGCCGATGAGGACGGCAAGGCGGCACCGCGGCTGGATGACGTCATCCTCACCCCCGAGCAGGCACGGGACTACCATGGACAGGTGATCGCCGAAGTGGTCCGCATGCTCGCTGCGGGCCTCATTCATGGCGACCTGTCGGAATTCAACGTACTGCTCGATGCCGAAGGGCCTGTCATCATCGACCTGCCCCAGGCGGTGAACGCGGCCGGCAATAACAGCGCCCAGCGAATGCTGGAACGGGACGTGGACAATATGCGCCGCTATTTCGGACGCTTCGCGCCCGAACTGCTCACTACGGACTATGGCAAGGAGATCTGGTCCCTTTACGAGTCCGGCAGACTCTACCCGGACAGCAAGCTGACAGGGTGTTTCGAACACGACACCACACTGGCCAATGTCGACGAACTGCTGGAAGTGATCGACGCCGCCAAGGAGGAGGAGTGGGAGCGCCAGGAGCGGATGCGCGACGACGACAGCGACGACTGAAACGGGAGCTGCCCGGCCCCTACCAGGCCAGCCAGATCACATGCCGCGCACCTTTACCCGGACGGTGCGCCCGCACCGTCACCGGCTCCACGGATAGCCCGGCTCTCTTGAGCCTCTCGGTGAACGCCGGGTCCTGTCCCGCTGACCAGTAGGCCAGAACGCCATCCGGTGTCAGCGCCGCCTGGGCCGCGTGGATGCCGGCGGAGGTGTACAGCCAGTCGTTTTCCTTGCGGGTCAGGCCTTCGGGGCCATTGTCCACATCCAGCAGGATGGCGTCGAACGCTGCGGGGCTCTGCCGGATCAGTTCAACCACATCCCCGATATGAACCCGTGCTCTCGGATCTTCTAATGGGTAGCCGGCAGCTCCCCCCAGCGGTCCCCGGTTCCAGCTTTCCACCTCGGGCACCAGTTCCGCGACTGTCACCTGCGCGTCGCTTCCAAGGGATTTCAGAGCCGCGGCCAGGGTGAAGCCCATGCCCAGCCCGCCGATCAGCACCCGCGGGGAAGGAAGCTCCGAAATCCGCTCACAGGCCAGGGTCGCCAGGGCATCTTCCGAGCCATGGAGACGACTGTTCATCAGCTCTCCGGTACTGCCGGCGATCTTGATGGAGAACTCGTCATTACGCTGCAGCAGGCGCAACTCCGTCCCCTTGCCGGGGATGGTGGCGGTACCAAGAAGGGTAAAGCGGGCCATGGAATGCCTCAGAGGAACAAACGGTGAGGCATCTTAGCGCGATGAGGCGGGAGGGTTCCAATAAACGGTTAAACCGGCCGCCCGTCTCCGGTAAGAGTCCGGGCGGCCAGAAGGGGACATTTGCCGCTTCGGGATCTCAGTAGGTGACGCCGTGGCGATCGAAGATTTCCTTGATCTCGGGGGCCTCTTCCTCGGGCATCATGACCCGGATCACCTGCTCGTCCTCGTCGATGAAGATCTGATCCTGGGGAATGTCACTGCCGATCAGATCATCCTTGGTATTGCGTGCCTGATCCATGTCCTTGAACTTGCCATTGATTGCCTTGTTCATGGGATTGCCTCCTCTTTAAAGGGTTACACTCTGAGAATAGAACCCAGACCGATACCTGTAAAATAGCGACAGGATCAGTCTCTGAAGTTTCAGCAGAAGGCTCAAGGCGGCGTCAGCCTCAGCACCCGTCCCTCTGCGCTGTCCGTCAGCAGGTAGACCGCACCGTCCGGACCAGTCCTTACATCTCGAATCCGCTCGTTCAGCTCCCCCAACATTACCTCAGCCTCCCGGGCCTCACCTCCGTCCAGGGTCACGCGGTGGACCTGTCGGGCCGCCAGGGCACCGACCAGCAGGTCACCCTGCCAGTGGGGGAAAAGTTCACCCCGGTAGAGTGTCATTCCGGAGGGCGCGATGGAAGGAGTCCATTGCAGCAGGGGCGGCAGGGTTCCCGGATAACGGGTGTAGGGGGAAACATGGGCCCAGGTATAATTGAGGCCGTGGGTGGCAATCGGCCAGCCGTAGTTCTGGCCCGGCCTTACGATGTTGATCTCGTCGCCACCCCTGGGGCCGTGTTCATGAACGATGAGTCGGTGGGTGTCTTCGTCGTACACCATACCCTGGACATTTCGGTGACCATAGCTGTAGATCTCCGGCAACGCATCCGGCTGATTCACGAACGGATTATCCGCGGGTACCGCGCCATCCTGACGCAGACGTACGAGGGTGCCGATATGGCTGGTAAGTTTCTGGGCCTCTTCCCGATAATCAAACCCATCACCCAGTGAAAGTACCAGAGTCCCGTCCTCAAGCCAGGCAATGCGACCGCCATAGTGGGCGGCGCCCCGCTTGGCCGGTCGGGCGCGAAAGATTTCTTGCACCTCCGTTAGCTCCATGCCCTGCAGGCGGGCACGGGCGAGGCAGGTGTGATTGGCGTCCAGGGTCCCGCAGGCATAGCTCAGGTAAACGCGGCCACTACTAGCGAACTCAGGCGCCAGGGACACTTCGAACAGGCCGGCCTGACCGGAAACGAAGATCTCCGGCATGCCGGCTACCGGCTCCGGCAACAGCTCACCGTCTGCCGAGATCATTCTCAGGCGACCCGCTCTCTCGGTCACCAGCATACCTCCACCGGGCAGAAACGCGATGGACCAGGGGTGCTCAAGCCCTTCAGCCACGGTATCTGTCCGCAGGGTATCTGCTGTCTCCGCCCGGGGAGCCTGAGCTGGTGTCAGAGCCAGCCCCGTTAACAGGACAACGGCCAGTGGGGCCGTTCCCGCCCCGGGCCCGCTCTTGCGGCTGCCTGGCCAGGAGGCAAAGAGCCAACCCGCCACCGCGGCGGTCACCAGGATGGCGAGCATGCCCATCGGTGTTCGGGTTGCGGCAAACAGCGTGGGCGCAGGGGCGACCGCATCCACCAGCTTGAAGGTGGCCCAGAGACCCACCGCCGCGGCAATGGCACAGACCGTCACACGCCAGCGTTGCAGGACATAGCGGGTGCCTGCCATGGCGACCAGTTGGGACACCAGGAAGCCGCACCCGAATATCAGCAGGTATACAGGCCCGAACAGGAACAGATCCTCCAACGTGGTTTGCAGTCTGACTCCCGCAGGAATCCTCACGCCCAGCTCCTGCAGGGCGTAAAGGTTGATCTGGGTCTGCACCAGGGAACCCAGTGCCGCCCCGACCACCAGAGCGACAACAAAAGCCAGCACGATTCTTGACCAGGGTCGGCGTTTTTCCATGAGGACCTCTCGCTGATGTATTCTGATACTCTCACTGCGACAGCATAGGCTATGGATACGTTAAGGAGGCCAGGTGGAATTCACTTTTCTGGGTACGTCGGCCGGAACCCCGACCAGGGCCCGTAATGTGACCGGTCTCGCACTGCGCCACGGCTCCGGCCGGCACTGGTACCTGGTGGACTGCGGCGAGGGCACTCAGCACAGGCTTTTGCACACCCGCTATTCCCTTGCCCGGTTGCAGGCCATCTTTATCACCCACGTCCACGGCGACCACACCTTCGGCCTTCCGGGGCTGCTCACTAGCGCCTCCATGAACGGCCGGACCGACCCGTTGCCCATTATCGGCCCGCCCCAGCTGAAAACCTTTATCGATACCAGCCTGGCCAACAGCGACTCGACCCTGAGCTTCGAACTGCGTTTTATTGACTCTGAAACGGAGGACTTTCACTGGCAGGACCGGGCCATGGACGTGACCGGTACAGCTCTGTCCCACCGTGTTCCCTGCCAGGCATACACGTTCACCGAAAGAGACCTCGAGCGCCGCTTGCTGACCGACCGGCTGGAGGCGGACGGTGTCGGAGCGGGACCGGACTGGGGCCGCCTGCAGAAAGGCGAGGATGTGGTGCGGGAAAATGGCACCGTGCTGCGAAGCGAGGACTACACCACCATCGACCGGCGCCCCCGCCGCCTGGTGGTGGCCGGTGATAACGACACCCCTGAGTTGCTGGCGGAGACCTGCCATCAGGCGGACGCCCTGATTCACGAAGCCACCTACACCCAGGATGTGGCGGATCGGGTCGGCCCCTGGCCCCAGCATAGTTCCGCGAAACAGGTGGCCCGGTTTGCCCAGGCGGCGGGACTGCCAAACCTGGTTCTGACCCATTTCAGCGCCCGTTACCCCGCCCGGGCCCCCTCAGGTCCGGTGATCAGCGACATTGCCGACGAGGCCCGGGAGGTCTATCACGGCACCCTGTTCCTGGCCCGGGATCTTGACCACTATCGCCTAAACAAGGACCACAACCTCGAGTGCGATCGAAGCTGAGGTCCCAGCGGGTCATGCGTAAATGTACCCATCGCCATAAAAACAGTAGCTTTTCCATTTCAACCGAGGTACCGTGGTCTTCGTAGGAAAGATTTAGCAAAGCAGTTCATCAATAAGACGTATCCCTGTCGTATTCAGTAGTGCACGTCCTGTTTTTGATCACGCACGTTTCTTGTTTCCGCACAACGCCGACCCCGCATCGCGACGATGTCTGGCGGCACATTACAGATGATTGATTTCAGGATATTCAAAGCATGTCTACTGTTACCGGTACCGTTAAGTTCTTCAACGAATCCAAAGGCTTCGGCTTCATTACTCGCGAAAGCGGCCCCGACGTATTCGTTCACTACAGCGCCATTCAAGGCGGTGGGTTCAAGACCCTGGCTGAAGGCCAGCAGGTAGAATTCTCCGTGACCCAGGGCCAGAAAGGTCCCCAGGCGGAAAACGTTGTTGCTCTGTAAATAACAGACCAACAGCTCGAAAAAAGGCAGCCTCGGCTGCCTTTTTTATTGTCTTGCGATCAGGCCACGTAATGGCGAATGAGGGCCAGCACCAGCATCAGCGCGATCAGGGGCAGGATCCAGCGCGACAGGCGCCGGTCATCAATGGCATCACCCTTGTCGGCGTGCTTCTCCAACAATGGCACAATCACCAGCAGGGCCAGAAATAACAGGGCCAGAATAATAAAAAGGGTGGTCATAGGTTCGTCTTCCCCGGGCGATCATCATGGGCCAGTCCCGATTTATGGTACTCTCGCAGGCTAGCAAGCTTCCCTCATGGGCACAAATGCCGCTCAGGTATGACTCACCTGCGCAACCGCATCACGTGATGCCAGCTCCCGTTGCTCACCCTGCAGCTCCCTCAGCTTTCCGCCTTTCATTTCCAGGAGACGGTCCGCCCGTTCGAAATAGTGATCATCGTGACTGATGGCGAACACGGTCATACCCCGGTCATGGAGCCGGGTCAGGAGTTCACGGTAGAACGTGCGCCGGAACTGGGGATCCTGATCCGCGGCCCACTCGTCCAGAAGCAGGAAGTCTCGCTGCTCCGCCACCGCCAGCAACAGTGCCAGACGCTTGCGCTGGCCCTGGGAGAGCTGGGGGTTGGTGACGCGGTTTCCCGCGAACTCCAGTTTTCCACGCATCTGCAACAGATCCAGCCAGGCACTGGTTACCGCCGCTTCCGGCAGATCGCCCTGAGGCCCCAGTAGCTGATCGAAAAGATGGAAGTCGGTAAATACGGCAGCAAACCGCTGCCGGTACTGCTCCCAGTCCAGATCGGTAACCAGAGGTTCACCATCCACCAGTATCTGTCCTGCCCGAGGCCGGTACAGGCCGGTCAGCAGTCGGGCCAGGGTCGATTTACCGCTGCCATTGCCACCAATGAGAAACACCAGCTCGCCACGGTGCAGAGTCAGATCTATCGGACCCACTGCAAATCCTTCCTCCTCGCCATCCTGGTACTGGTAGGTGACTCCCCGGAACTCGATGGTCTGCCAGGCGCCGGACGGACGTTCACCGGTGAACCCGGGCCGGTATCCGGCAAGCCTGAGGGACGCCAGCTTGCGGAACGCCACCTGGGCGTTCAACAGTGTTGGCAGCGCCCCGACCGCCTGGATCAGAGGCGTTCGCAGGAACAGCAGGGTCAGCGAATAGGTGGCCGCAACATTGGTATTGGCCCAGCCCAGGCCGTTGGCGAGAAAAAACGCGACGCCAATGGCACCCAGCATCATGATATTGGACCAGTTTACCGCGGACAGGTGGAAGGTGTCCGAGCGGACGATATGGTGCCGGTAAGCCCCGGCGTGGCGCTCATAATCCTCCTTGAACAGGTGGCGGGCACGATCCCGGTTCAGCGCGAGTTCCTTACGGCCATCAATGAAGGCCTCGTAGTTGCGGTACAGGGCATCTTCGGTGTCACGCACCCGCGCCAGATGACGGTAGACGTTCTGCACCAGATACCACCCCACCAGCATGGTGATGGTGACCCACAGAGCCGTGACCGCCAGCATCCCCGGGGACAGCCAGCCCAGATAGAGAACCGCGCCGATGGTGATGATCACACCCTGCACCAGTTCCGGCAGGCGCACAAACGCAATGGTCACGTTCCGTATGTCAGCGGAGAGGCTGGCCAGCAACCCGGCGCTGCCGATACGCTCCAGGGTTTCGGTGTCGGTATCCAGAATCTGCTTTATCAGGCGTCCACGGAGCTGGTAAACGAAATGATGCCCCAGAATGGTGAGGGACAGCTGAGATGCAAGGGTCACCACCAGCAACAGCACAACCAGCCCAAGGAAGCGTGGCAGCACCTGCCAGGGGTCCGCGAAGGACTCGATCAGCTGCTCGTTGATATAGGCGATCACGCCGATTCCCAGAGCGGCGCTGGCCAGGCTCAGCAGCAGGACAATCAGGAAAGGTGTGCGGTATTGGCGAAAGACGATGGCCAGTAATTCCATCGGGGCTCCAGAGAGGGTGACTGGGGGCGGATAAAAACCCTATAATGAGAATGAATCTTATTGATTTTCTCGTACTTTTGCGTAGGATGCAATCGGAGCCGGCCGGTAACGGACCCTTCCGACCCTGCCAGCGCAGTTCCTGATACCCGGTCTTCTCTGTTATGCCTTCAGCCCCGACAAGATCAGCGATACGCCTGCCTGCCCCGTCGATTGTTCCGTTCTGCATGACGGGCCTTCCGCGGATGGCAAGGGCCGCCTTTGCCTGCCTTTTCCTGCTGGGACTGCTGGCCGGTTGGCCCGCACTGGCCGCCACCCCGGAGGATGCCCCTGCCCCCCGTATTGCCACGGTGGACTGGACTCTGGCGGAAACCATGCTGTCCCTGGGCGTGGTGCCCGTCGGCGTGGCCCAGATCGCCGATTACCAGGCCTGGGTTGAAGAACCCCGGCTCCCGGAGGAGGTAGTCGACCTTGGACTTCGGGCCCAGCCCAATCGTGAGCTGATGGCTTCGCTGGATCTCGACCATACCCTTCTGTCCCCGCTCTACCGGGCCATTGAACCCACCCTCTCCCATATTGCCCCGGTCACCACCCTGGCCACCTACACCTCCGGAGGCGACCTTTGGCAGAACCTGGTGACCACAACCCGCCAGGTGGCGGAAATCACCGGCCGCCAGTCGGGGGCGGACGATGTCATCGAGCAGCACCGCCGGCGGATCGACCGGGTCGGCGACGCCCTCGACGCTGATTTGCCGCCACTTCTTGTCATCCAGTTCATCGATAACCGGCATGTGCGGGTGTTCGGAGAGGGCAGCCTCTACAACATGGTTATGGAGCGCCTCGGCATTGAAAATGCCTGGCAGGGCAGCACCAACCTGTGGGGGTTCGCCACGGTTGGCATCGAAAAGCTGGCCACCCCAGGCCACCTGGTGGTCGTGGAACCAATGCCCATGGGAGTGCGCGAAGAACTCGAGCAAAACCGTCTCTGGCAGCTGTTGCCGCCAGTGCGCCAGCAACGACTGTTTCATCTGCCAGCGGTATGGAGCTTCGGGGGCCTTCCTTCGGCGGCCCGCTTTGCCGAGGAGCTCGGCCAAGCCCTCACCACCCGTCCCCCGTCGAAAGGGATCTGAACGCGTCATGACTCCTGCCCGCCCTCGCCTATCCCCCGGCCAGCTCTGCCTGTTGCTGGCACTTGCCTGTGCCGGACTTGGGTACAGCCTGATCCAGCAGGCCCTGTCGCACCTCGATCCACTGGCATGGATTCCACGGCTGACGTTTCCTGACACGGACCCCATGGCGATGGCCGTGGTCCAGTACAGCCTGCTCCCCAGAATGACCATGGCCGTTATGGTGGGGGCCGCCCTGGGACTGGCGGGGGTTCTGATGCAGCAGGTATTGCGAAATCCCATTGCCTCGCCCACCACACTGGGGGTGGCCAGTGGCGCTCAGCTGGGTCTGCTGGCCGCCACTCTCTACGCCCCTGGCCTGCTGGTCTTCGGGAGCGAGTGGGTTGCCGTGGCCGGCGGCGCCGCCGCTCTTCTCCTCGTCATGTCGCTGTCCTGGCGCCGCGGGCTGGCTCCGGTGGCGGTGGTGCTGGCCGGGCTGGTGGTCAACCTGTACTTCGGCGCCCTCAGCACCGTCCTGATCCTGTTCAACCAGGAGGAATTCCGGGGCCTGCTGGTATGGGCGGCCGGCTCACTGGCCCAGAATAACTGGGACAATGTGCTTCACCTCCTGCCGCGGCTCGCCGGTGCCATCCTGCTGACGGCCCTGCTGGCACGACCGCTTCGGCTGCTGGAGCTGGACGAGGCGAATGCCCGTAGCCTGGGTGCGTCGGTCCGTCAGCTGCGGCTACTGGGGCTGGGGCTGGCTGTATTCATCACCGCTACCGCAGTCAGCCTGGTGGGCATCGTCGCCTTCGTGGGGCTGGCAGCGCCTGCCATCGTCCGACTCATGGGGGCCCGGACCCTGATCCGGAAACTGGTGTGGGCGCCGCTCTTCGGTGGCCTGTTGCTGCTCACCACCGACCTGCTTCTGCTGCAGTATTCCGACCGGCTGCCCTCACTGATCCCGACCGGGGCCATGACCGGTTTGCTGGGCGCACCCCTGCTGCTCTGGATGATCCCCCGCCTTGCCATGGCCGGCACAGGCAGAGGCATGCCCGCAGGTCTACCCGGTGCATCGCGGGTATCGGCGGCCCGGCTGGTCCCCCGCATGCTGATGCTTCTGCTGGTGGCCTTTGGCGTTGCCCTGCTGGTGAGCCAGTCGCCCCAGAGCTGGACCATCGACGTGACCGGGCACTGGGACGCGATCCTGCAGTGGCGACTCCCCCGGATTCTCGCCGCAGGGGGAGCTGGCATCCTTCTGGCCCTCGCCGGTGCCACGATCCAGCGCATTACCGGTAACCCCATGGCCAGTCCCGAGGTGCTGGGTATCAGTGCCGGTACCGCCATTGGCCTGATCATCACCATCGTCCTGGTGCCGGCCGTCACCATGCCGATTCTGGTGGCAGCCGGCGCTGGCAGCGCCTTTACCACACTGGGTGTGCTGGTCCTGCTGAACAGGCGCAGCGGCTTCCAGGCTGAACGCCTGCTGCTGACCGGGATCGCCATCGCCGCCCTGTTCGACCCCCTTCGAAGCATTTTTCTGGCAAACGGGGACCCGAGAATCCAGCAGCTGGTTGCCTGGATGTCAGGCTCCACCTACTACGTGGATATGACCAACGGACTGGCCACCATGGCCTTCGCCCTGGCCTGCCTGGCCATGACTCCCCTGGTTGTCCGCTGGCTGGACCTGCTGCCCCTGGGCACCGACACCGCCGCCGGCCTGGGCGTAAGGGTGAACCGTGTCCGGTTGCTGCTACTGGCACTGGTGGCGGTGCTCACAGCCTTCGCCACGCTCATTGTGGGGCCACTGAGTTTCGCCGGTCTGCTGGCGCCCCATCTCGCCCGTATGCTGGGCCTGGCACGGGCGCTGCCACACCTGCTCGGTGCCGCGCTGATCGGCGCCATCCTGATGGTGACCGCGGACTGGCTGGGCCGTCAGATCCTTTTCCCCCAGGAGATTCCGGCCGGGCTGGTATCCGCGCTGCTGGGGGGCGCCTACTTCATGTGGGGACTGCGAAAGCACTGACCTAAGCCTCGCCTGATCGTTGAGTTTGCTAGTCTCGTATATAGTTGGGGTAACCGATAGGCGGAGAAGGTCATTCATTCCAGAACAGACGTAGGATTGCCCATGACAGCATTTCAGGAGCAGACCCGGGACTATCTCAAGCGACACCACCCCAATTCCGATGAATTCCACCAGGCGGTCAGGGAAGTCTACGACGACATCGCCAGCCTGTACCGTAAACACCGCCACTACCGCGACTGGAATATCGCCGAGCGGATGATGGAGCCGGACCGGATCATTCGCTTCCGGGTCTGCTGGGAGGACGACAAGGGCCGGGTGCAGGTCAACCGGGGCTGGCGGGTACAGTTCAACAATGTCCTGGGCGCCTACAAGGGCGGCATCCGCTTCCACCCCTCCGTGAACGAAAGCGTGCTCAAGTTTCTGGGTTTCGAGCAGTGCTTCAAGAACGCACTGACCGGCCTGCCCATGGGCGGCGGCAAGGGCGGGGCCGACTTCGACCCCAAGGGCAGGAGCGAGCGGGAAATCATGCGGTTCTGCCAGGCCTACATGCAGGAGCTTTTTCATCACATCGAACCCCAGGTGGATGTGCCCGCCGGCGACATTCATGTGGGAAGCCGGGAGATTGGCTACCTGTACGGCCACTACCTCAAGCTCACCCATCGCTGGGAGGGCGTACTGACCGGCAAGTCGCCCAATTTCGGGGGAAGCTGCGGCCGCACCGAGGCAACCGGGTTCGGGGTGGTCTATTTCCTCAAGGACATGCTGGAAGCCCACGACCATGAACTTGAGGGCAAGCGCGTCATGATTTCCGGCGCGGGGACGGTGGCCCTGTACGCGGCTAAAAAATGCATCGCTGAAGGAGCGAGTGTCATTACCCTCTCGGACTCGGGAGGCACGCTGGTATTCAGGGATGGCCTGACCGAAGAGGAGTGGGATTCTCTTTATCGCCTCAAACTGGAGGACCATGGCGAACTCAGGGACGCCGAACACGGTACCTTCCATCAGAGCCGCCAGCCGTGGACCCTGGTCAAGGGCACGATTGCCCTGCCCTGCGCCACGGAGAACGAAATCGACGACAAGGCCATGAAGCACATGCTTGAGAACGGCCTGGTGGCCCTGTGCGAGGGAGCCAACATGCCCCTGACCCGTGACGCCAGGGAGCGCCTCCTGCGGGACAACATCCCCTATGGTCCCGGCAAGGCCGCCAATGCTGGCGGGGTCGCTGTCTCGGGGCTCGAGCGGTCCCAGAATGCCGCCCTGCAGTCCTGGAGCCTGAATACGGTGGATAGTCTCCTGGGCGAGATCATGGTGGATATCCACAAGCGCTGCATCGAGAACGTCGACCGGCAGAATGGCGTCTACCCCTACAGCAAGGGAGCCAACATCTATGGCTTCCGGAGGCTGGCGGATGCCATGGTGTCCTACGGCATCAAGTAAGTCGCGGAGGCGAATGGTCACAGATTATTCAACAAAAACGAGAAGCCGTTCTCGCATTCGAGTAGAAATTGAGACGTTTTTAAGTATCGTCTTGTGTATGCCAAGGAATGGCCTGAAAATCCGACCCTATTTCAACAGGACACAAGGACTTACATCCATGAGCCGGATAGTTTCTTCTCTCGTTTTTTCGATGACCCTTGCGCTTTTGTCTCTGTCAGCTCAAGCCATTGATCTTGCAGACTCTCCCCTCCTCCTGAAGGGCGAGAAAGATGTCGAGGCCATCATTGCGCCCACCGGCGACGGCACCCAGGCCCTGGTCAGGATCACCGGGTTGAACCATCCGACGGACGGCGTTGTTTTTCTGACAGACATCGAAAAACGCGAAAACGACGGTCGCGCCTACCGGGCTGAAGTGGATGGCAAGGTGCGTTCGCTGATCCTGTATGCCCCTTCCTACTGGGCCAATGCCGAGTACAGCACTCACGTGCCTGGCCTGACCGGTGCCATTGGCCTGATGCCGGTCGAGAAGACCGGTGAAAAGGTCGACCTCAGGCAGCTGGTCGCCGAGTACGAACAACAGAAAGGCAAAGGTGTGCAGGCTGAACTGGCCCGATTCGATCGAAAGAAAGCCGCTCATCGGCAAGAGGAGGTATTACAGGAAATCGACAAATCGGCAAGCCAGGTCTGCAACAGCCCGATAACCACCAGGGTGGAGTGGGCCACCCTCAGTGACGAGCAGCTCAATGCTCTCAGCATCTCCGGTTACTGCGGACAGGTGGCGTCGGAAATGGAATACCTGTGCGCCGAGGATAAAGGCGTCAGGGAGGATCTGGGGGCGATCAGTGCTGTCGAATGCCACTTTAGCGACAAGCTTGAACTTCGCCGGAAGGATAACACCCTGGTATTCGCCACCAGCGAGGACGAAACCAACCAGCGGGACAGAATCCGCGACTTCCTGAAAAACCTCTGAAAGCAATCGCAGGCCGTTCGCCCGGCCTTACCCTGGAAGTCCTCGGAGGACATGGTCCGTCGCTGTCAGGGTCCGGGCGTCACCCTCGCGAGCACGACGGGATCATCCGACAGAGGCAACCGTACGATGACGCCCTCGTTTGATGAGGGGTAAACCCCGGTGAGCCGGGTGATATTGACCTGATGGGAGACCAGGATGACAGGAAGTCCGCTTTGCAGTTCATTGACCGCGGACCGGGTTTCCCGCGTCTGTTTGTCAGCGGCACCCCGGTTGCCAAAAAAGGAATTCAGCGACGGCCATTCGGTCACTTTCCCCATGCCCATTCCCCTGGCGGTATCCCGGCTGCGACACCACTGGCTGGTGAATACCCTTGCTCGGGTAATGCCGTGCTTCGCCAGCAGGGGCTTCCATGCCCTCGCCTGCTCCCGTCCGCGCTGACTGAGATTGCGCTGGGTCGAACAGTCCCCCAGCTGGAAGTGCGCCGGGTCGCCGGTGCCCGGTGCCAGGGCATGCCGGAGTATCAGTACCGCCTGGCCCTGTCTCAAAGCCTGCCAGGCATCGGCATTCCGCTCCCCTCCCGCCGAAGCCACCGATACGGCCAGCAGAAACATGACCACAGGAATGACTGCAATGCCCCGCATCACTCTGCCTCCCAATAACCTTTTGAAATCGCGCGGAACACTGTCATTGTTCCGCTGCTTCTGAATCTACGTCGTGAGACACGAAGACGGACTACCGGTTATCATTAACCAACACCCCAAACCCACACTTTGACCGAAGGAAGGTCCTCAATGCCAATCTGGGTTGATGCCGACGCCTGCCCGGTTCCCATCCGGGACATCCTCTGCCGGGCCGCCACCCGCTGGCAGATCGACACCACTTTTATAGCCAATCATTTCATCCGGTTGCCGCCAAGCCCATGGATTCATGCCCGCCAGGTTCCCCAGGGATTCGATGTGGCGGACAATGAGATTGTTGACCAGCTCACCACCGGTGATCTGGTGATTACCCAGGACATCCCACTGGCGGCGGAAGCCATCGAAAAGGGAGCCGATGTGTTCAACCCCCGTGGCCAGGCCTTCACCCGGGAGAACATTCGCCAACGCCTGGCGATGCGAAACTTCATGGAGGAAATGCGCAATGCCGGCGAAGTGACCGGGGGGCCGTCGGCCTTCAGCCAGGGCGACCGCAAGGCTTTTGCCGATCAGCTCGACCGTTGGGTCCAGAAACACCGGGCCCGCTGAAGCCACATCAGGGCCTGGCAGGGCTCAGAGAAACATTAACAGTCCTACCCCCAGACATGTTCCCAGAACCTTTCTAAATCTCTCATATTGTCCGGATTCTGGACTGAACTGTCTCTGGCCGAACTGATGGCGAAATCATTAAATCTTTGCAATCCACTCTTTAGCTGGAGGGAACCGGAGTCATGGTCCTGAATAAGGCACTGATTCACGTCTGGAGGTCAGTGGCGAATAACAGAGACGCAATGAATGAAACCGACTCGACAGCAGCAAAAGGAGGGCAGCATGAAGAAGCAAACCTTGCCCATGGCCATTCTCTCAGCCAGCCTGTTGGCACTTCCGGCTACAGCGACCACCGATGAATCCCCCTATCTTCAGCCGGACGGCTCCTGGATAAGCCTTAGCGGTACCGTTACCAGCACGACGGAGGACAGCTTCCTGCTGGATTACGGGCCAGGTCTTATTGAAGTGGAGATGGATGACTGGGACTGGTTCGATGAGAGCGGTGAGTTCCTTGCCGGTGACAAGGTTACTGTCTACGGGGAAATAGACGACAGCTTCTATGAGCTGACGTCACTGGATGCGACCAGCATCTACGTGGAAAATCTGGGCACTTACTTCTTCGCCAACACGGTCGAAAAAGACACCACGGTAATTCTGGATATGTCCCCGAGCGTGCCCATCGTAACTGGCGATGTGACCCTCACCGGCACTGTCACCAGCGTTGACGGCCGCGAATTCACCATCAACACCGGCATCCGGGAGACGGTGGTAGACACCTCCACCATGCCCTATAACCCCCTGGACGACCAGGGCTTCCAACAGATCAGCGAGGGTGATGTGGTTACCGTACACGGTGATCTCGACGAGGATCTTTTCGATACCCGGGAAATCATGGCCGATGCCATTGTCACCTTGAGCGAGGAAACCGGTTAATCCGCCGGCGCTGAGGGATAAACGCAGCCCCTCCGGCAACGTGAGGGGCTTTTTCCTGTTCTTTTCAGTTCTAAGCTCGCCAGGAATCCGCTAACCTTCCGGCTTTTCGCCGGAGACACCATGTCCGACCCGACTCAAAGAAGTACCAGCCACATCAGCAGCTTCGCCGCGCTCGGTCGCCTGATCCGCTATGCCAGGGGCTATCGCCGCCAGATCATCGCGGCCACCACCTGCTCCATCATCAACAAGCTGTTCGACATCGCGCCAGAAATCCTGATCGGGGTGGCCATTGATGTGGTGGTCAACCAGGAAGACAGTTTTATGGCCTCCCTGGGTTTCGAGACCGCCCGTGAGCAGATCACGGCTCTGGCTATCCTCACTTTCTTTATCTGGGCCGGAGAATCCCTGTTCGAATACCTCTACCAGATACTGTGGCGCAACCTCGCCCAGCGGCTGCAGTCAGACCTGCGCCAGGATGCCTACGAGCACGCCCAGAAACTGGACATGAGCTTCTTCGAGACTCACAGCTCCGGACAGCTGGTCGCCACCATGAACGACGACGTCAACCAGCTCGAGCGCTTTCTCGACGGCGGGGCAAACGCCATGATTCAGGTCCTGGTGACGGTCGTGGCGGTGGGCGCTGTGTTTTTCGTACTCTCCCCGTTGATTGCCCTGCTCGCCTTCACGCCCATTCCCCTGATCATCTGGGGCGCATTCTATTTCCAGCGCAAGGCGGGGCCGCTGTATGCCGATGTCCGGGAAAAAGTGGGCGACCTGTCCAGCCGGCTGTCGAATAATCTGGGTGGCATAGCCACCATCAAGAGCTTTACGGCGGAACAACGGGAAGCCGAGCGTCTGAAGGCCAGCAGTGAGGCCTACGTGGAGGCCAATCGAAAGGCAATCCGGATCAGTTCCGCGTTTATTCCGGTGATCCGCATGGCCATTCTGGCGGGCTTCCTGGCCACGTTTACCGTGGGCGGCATGATGGCCCTCGGTGGTTCACTGAATGTAGGCGCGTATGGCGTGCTGGTCTTCCTCACCCAGCGGTTGTTATGGCCGCTGACGGGCCTGGCGGAAGTGATCGACCTATTTGAGCGGGCCATGGCCAGTACCCAGCGAATCCTCAACCTGCTGGCTGAACCTGTCCGGGTCAGGGACAACGGCCGCGAGGTGTTGCCGGAGCCGGTTCGGGGGGACATCGAGTTCGAAAAGGTCGGTTTCCGGTATGCCGCCAGTGGCGCTGGTATCAGCGATATTTCACTGCGGGTTCCGGCCGGAAGTACGCTGGCTCTGGTGGGAGCGACCGGCTCTGGAAAGTCCACCCTGGTTAAACTGCTGCTGCGTTTCTATGACCCTGACCGCGGCGAGATCCGAATCGACGGCAAGCCCATTGGCTCGCTCAGCCTGCGCTCCCTGCGGGAAGCCATCGGGCTGGTGAGCCAGGACGTCTATCTGTTCGAGGGCACCATCCGCGAGAACCTGGCCTACGGCAACCCACAGGCCAGCGATCAGGAGATCGTGGAAGCGGCAAAAACCGCAGAAGCATGGTCATTCATCCGCGAGCTGCCGGATGGCTTGGCCACCCCGGTGGGTGAACGGGGAGTACGCCTCTCTGGGGGTCAGCGTCAGCGCCTGTCACTGGCTCGGGCCCTCCTGAAGAATTCACCGATCCTGGTTCTGGACGAGGCCACCAGCGCGGTGGATAACGAAACCGAAGCGGCCATTCAACGCTCACTGGCCCGTATCGGCCACAATCGTACCGTGGTAATGATCGCCCACCGCCTGTCCACCATTGTGGATGCGGACCAGATCGCGGTCATCAGGGAAGGAAGAGTGGCGGAGGCCGGCACCCATGCCGAACTCCTTCAAAAAGACGGTCTTTACGCGGCCCAGTGGGCCGTTCAGACCGGACATGCCCTGCCATGAGGCTGGTGGCACCACATATCGACGCCACAACACGACCCAGCCTTCATGGCAAAGGGCTGCATGGGGGAGCGAATCAGCTGTTTTCGATACGGAAGCCGACGTTAAGGCTCACCTGGTAGTGCCCGACCTTGCCGTCGACAATGTGGCCGCGGGTTTCGGTGACTTCGAACCATTCCATGTTACGAATGCTCTTGGCGCATTCGGCCAGGGCATTTTCAATGGCGGCTTCCACGCTTTCCTTTGAAGAGCCAACCACTTCTGTCTTCTTGTAGACGTGATGATCTGACATAAAGAGCCTCCGATCGGCGTTCGTTATCGTTGCGACGTGCCACTGAAGTGACAAGAACAGTATGGCACACCACCAATCTGATGACGGTTTCAGGATTATCAACCATCAGCAGGCGTTACGGCCGGATCCCATGCCCGGATCATTAACAGCGTTATTGAGTTATATTCGCATTACGGTTAACCTTGCCATGTACACTTCGATGGCCCGGTCGTCACGGATACGACCGGTCGTCCACTGACGCCTCCAACACTCAGGATCCCTCCATGTCGACGTTTCTGGACGTTCGGGAACTTCATCTTACTATTGGGGACAACCGGATTCTCCGGGGTATCAACGTCGGCTTCGCCGAGGGCGAAGTCACCGCCCTGCTTGGTCACAACGGCTCCGGGAAGTCCACCCTGCTCAAGGTACTGGCCCGGCAGATGCGTCCCAGCCACGGCCGGGTAACCCTGCATGGCGAGGATATTGGCAGGGCCGGCAGCCGCGAGTTCGCCCGCCAGATCGGCTATCTTGCCCAGCACCCGCCGGCAACCGACGGACTGACCGTGCGGGAGCTGGTCGCGCTGGGTCGCTATCCCTGGCGCGGCCCGCTGGGCCGGTACACACGGGAAGACCATGAGCTGATCGACCAGGCCATATCAGACACCGACCTCGACGGCTTCCGCGACCGTTCCGTGGACATCCTCTCCGGGGGCGAGCGCCAGCGGGCCTGGATCGCCATGCTGCTGGCCCAGCAGACCCGTTGCCTGCTGCTGGATGAACCCATTTCTGCACTGGACGTGCGACATCAGGTGGAAACCCTGCGACTCATTCGCCGGCTCGCCAGCGAAAGGGACCTTACCGTCATTGCCGTGCTTCACGACGTGGACCTCGCCGCCCGCTTCTGTGACCGGCTGGTGGCCCTCCGGGGCGGAGATGAGGGTGGACAGCTGATTGCCGACGGGTCGCCGGAAAAGATCATGAACAGCGATACTCTGGAAAACATTTACAGTGTGCCGATGGGGGTGCTGGAACGGGCTCCCGGCCAATGGGTATCCTATGTCCACTGAGGCGACGGCCCTGTGGGCGCCCGCTGAGGACTGGCCTCAACGTTATGACAGGCTCCTGGCCAGTACCGGCATGGATAGCCGCCAGATTCGCCATAACTTTTCCCTCACCGGGGTAAAGGCCGGTGAAACCGTCAGCGGCGCACTTCTGCGCCAGTGGATGGAGGAAAACGGCCGGGCGGAACGGGAACTGATGGCGGACAGCGGCGCAACCGGGCCCCGGGCTTTGGTTATCCAGGCATCCGTGGCGCAGCGGGATCTCTGCCTGCAGGTACTGGGACCGCTGACCACACGGCTGCTGCTGGACGGCCACAGCCCGGCACCCACCGAAGATTGGGTCATTTTCCGGGAAAGTGGAACCGAAAGCCGATGGACATGGCAGGAATCGGGCACGGAAGCACCCGGGGAGGCGGGCATCCCGGAGTGGATAACCCTGGTATCTGCCACCCTCAGGCGCTGGTACCCCTGGTTCCGCAAGGAGTTGGGATTGAGTCCGGGCGCCTTCTGGAGCAGCGCGGCCCTGGGATTGTCAGCACCTTTCTCCGCACTCTATAACACCGCGGACAGTCAGACGCTGACAACGCTGGCTTCGGAATGGTTGAACCAGTTCGACTGTGATGTGACCCGCTATCTGGAATGGTTACCCGCAACCTTCCAGGGGCAGCAATGCGCCATCCCCCAACGCCGGGGCTGTTGTCTGGATTACCTGTTGCCGGAAGGACGGTACTGCGGCACCTGTGGGGTATTCCGCAAGGAGCGCCTGGCCACCCTGCACCCCAATCAGAGCAACACTGCGACAACAACGCGCCCTACCTGAGCGACCCGGTATCAGATGGCGGGGAAGACCACCATCGCGGTGGCCAGCAGAAGAACCACCAATCCGGCTACTCCGGCCAGTTTCAGCCCCTGCTTCATTTCCTGTTCCGGCATGATCGTCCTCCTGATTCCGGTCTTGTTCAGCCAGCCCGGGGGCCTCCCGGTCCGAAGAGCACACCCCCTGATACACACCGACATTAATGCATTAGATTCTCATTTTCAATTGACCGGCGCCGTTCCGGGACTGAACTATGCTATGGATAGCCCCGTAGTCAATTCGCAAGCTTTTCAGAAAAGGAGTCCGAAGATGCTGGGATCCCGGCTTTCAGTCATGGCGGCGGTTGCCCTGACCCTGTTGCCTCTGGCCTGCGCTGCCCAGAACAGAGCGCCCTCGGCTGACTTCGAGCTGGAAACCGTGGCCCGGGGTCTTGAGCATCCCTGGGCCATCGCGTTCCTGCCCGACGGCCATCAGCTGGTGACGGAGCGGGCGGGCCGTTTGCGGGTGATCGAGGATGGAGAACTGGTGGAGCAGCCAGTGTCCGGCGTTCCGGAACTGGTGGTTTCCGGTCAGGGCGGCCTGCTGGATCTCCAGCTGCACCCTGACTTCAAACAGAACCGGGTCCTGTTCCTCAGCTACGCCCACCGGAACGGAGCGGGCATGACCACCCGGGTGGCACGGGGCGAGTACAGGGACCGTCGCCTTCACAACGTCACGGTCATCTTCGAGGCAGAGCCCCGCTCCAGCACCAGCCGTCATTTTGCCGGCCGCATGGCGATCCCCGACGACGGCTACCTGTATATCGCGGTGGGTGACCGCGGACGGAAGGACCGGGCCCAGGATTTCAGTGACGATGCAGGGGGAGTCCACCGCATTACGCTGCAGGGCGAGGTCCCCGATGACAATCCCTTCCTGGACCGGGAAGACGCCAGCCCCACCCTTTATACCAAGGGCAACAGAAACATCCAGGGAATGACGCTGCATCCGGAAACCGGTGCCATCTGGAGCCACGAACACGGGCCCCGCGGCGGTGATGAGATCAATATCATCGAAGCGGGAACCAACTACGGCTGGCCCGAAATCACCTATGGCATCGACTACAGCGGTGTGCCTATTACCGACAGGACCAGAAAGGAAGGCATGGCCCAGCCTCTCCATTACTGGGACCCATCCATCGCCCCTTCTGGTATGGCGTTCTACACCGGTGACGACTTTCCCCAGTGGCGGGGTGACCTGTTTGTGGGGGCGCTGAAAATGCGAAAATTGGTTCGCCTGGAGTTCGATGGCACCGAAGTCACCAATGAAGAAGACCTGCTGACCGGCTTCGACGAGCGTATCCGGGACGTCGCGATGGGGCCGGATGGTCACCTCTGGTTACTAACAGACGCCCCCGACGGACGGGTCATCCGGATTGTTCCGGCTCAGTGAGGGTCGTTGGTCCGTTGGGTCTTCTCATACTGGGGCAGGTCGTCGGTGATGGTGAACCAGTCGGATTTGGATCCGGTGTAGACATGGGCCGAGGGGCCCTTCCCCAGGGGCTCGTTGATAACGCCCACCCTGAGCCTCAGAATGCCCGGGATGGCGTCCAGCCGGCTGTACAGCTGACTGCCGCAGCGCCCACAGAAGCCCCGGTACTTGCCGGGCCGGGATTCGTATTCAGTGACCAGTGCCTCGCCACTGGTGAAGCTGAGGTGCATCTTCTGTACCGGTGCACTGGCGGAAAAGGCACTGCCGTGAGCACGGCGGCACTGACTGCAGTGGCAGAGGTCGATGGGCCCCAGAGGCCCCGTGTACTGGAATGTAATACCGCCGCAAAGACACTGACCGGTCAGCATAAAAGATAACCCCTTGATTTGAATCCTGTTGGCAAACTCCTGTCGCGCCATTCTAGCAAGGCCGGCTTACCTCCACATCCACTAGTGTCCCGTTTGGTTAATTCGCTGATCTGCTGAGCCACTGAGAGCGTTGGCTCCCGAAGGGCGCGACGCTGGGGCCCCTGGCCGGTGTTGCCAGCCCTTGATGCGGAACCACCACACCGGCGGACTGCCGCCTTGGCCCGAGGCCCCGGCGACACGCAGTAGGTCAGCGAATTAACCAAACGGGACACTAGGGGAAACACTCCGTTACCTCCAGTGACAAAATCGCTTTATTTCCGGCAGGCTGCTGTCATTTTTTAACGTTATGTATAGCCTGGGAGCATGGTCGCGGAGCGTAAAATGGGCTATCGTAACTATGACTATTCCTTAATCAGCAGCCTGCCCCCCGGCACGCACAAAACCAACAGAACGGATACTTGCGGAATGCGGCAGCATCGTTTCCTCGGAAGCACTTTCAGAGCCCTGACGCGCACTGTCGGGATGGCACTCATTTCCGCTGGCCTTGTTACAACCCTGGCTTCGGCAGCTTCGGCTGCGTCGACCGAGCCCAGACTCTGGGGCGGACAGGTAAGGGTTTTCGCCGAACAGTCCCTGGAAGACCAGAAAGGCCTGAGTGTGGCAGCCATCCCCCTGAATGGTCCGGGGATCGAACAGTTCATCAACGCCGATACGCAGATGAGCCCGGGCTCCATCATGAAGGTGCTGACCACCTATGCCGGCCTGGAACTCTTGGGACCGAACCACCGCTGGACCACCCGCTTCGTGACCGATGGACTGCTTGCCGGAGACACGCTCAAGGGTGATCTATACATCGAGTTCGGCGGCGACCCGAAGCTGACCATGGAGCGCATCTGGTCGGCTCTGCGGGACATCCGGGGCATGGGCGTGCGCACAATAGACGGTGACCTCGTCCTCGACGGTCATGTGTTCCTGCTGCCGGAAGGCCTGCCCACCTTCCATGACAATGGCAACAATCCTTATCGGCCGTTTCTGGTGGAACCCTCTGCGGTTCTGACCAACTTCAACCTGCTGCATTTCCAGGCCCGCTCGGACGAGCGGGGGGTCCGGTCCTGGGTCAGTCCCGCACTGCCTTCAGTGACCGTGGACAACCGGATAACCGCCACCCGCGAGGGCCCCTGCCCCAGCCGCAACGCTCTCAGCTGGACACCGGCCTTCGATAACCAGGGCCGGGTTACCGTCCGGGTTGAGGGAAAGCTGCCCCGGGGCTGTCAGGCCAGCACCTATCTCTCCATGCTGCCCCATGACCGGTACAGCGCCGAGCTGATCCTTTCCCTGTGGCAGGAAATGGGAGGTACAGTGACCGGGGGCTGGCGCCATGGCATCACACCCCCCGAGGGACGGCTGATTGCCACCACCATCTCACCGGACCTGGTCGACATGGTGCGGGACATCAACAAGTGGAGCAGTAATGTCATGGCCCGCCAGCTACTGCTGTCCCTTGGCGCCAGCAGCCGCCATCCTGGGGACAACGACGACCGGGTGTCCGGCATTCGCGCCATTTACGACTGGCTCGAGGACAAGGGTGTCGATACCCAAGGCATGGTTATCGACAACGGCAGCGGGCTTTCGCGTCATGCCCGCCTGACCGCTCGTCAGGTGTCCCAGATTCTGACCCACGCCTGGCAGAGTCCTTTTGGCTCCGACCTGATGACCTCCATGCCCCTCACCGCAATGGATGGCACCATGGCCCGGCGGCTTCGTAACCTCGGCATGGAAGGCATGGGCCGGATCAAGACCGGTTTACTGCAGGACGTGCGTTCGGTTGCCGGCTTCACGCGGGACGCCAACAACACGACCTGGGCCGTGGTGGGGATCGTCAACCATTCTCCTGCCTGGCAGGGTCAGAGTCTGCTGGACAAGGTCCTGCATTCCCTGCACCGCAATCCGCCCACCGGTACGGCTCTCTCCAAGGCGAACTGAACCACCGGCACGGACACAAAAAAGCCCCGGTCGCCTGTGACAGCCGGGGCTTTTTATTTCCGGGACGGCAGGATCAGACGGTCAGATAGCCGCCATCCACATTGACACAGGTGCCCGTGGTGTAGCTAGAAGCATCGGACACCAGATACAACACGGTACCGGCCATCTCGTCCGGATCCGCCATGCGGTGCATGGGAATATGCTCCATCGCACGCTCACGAACGCTGTCATTGGTGGTCAGGGCACTGGCAAACTTGGTGTCGGTCAGACCCGGCAGCAGTGCATTCACCCGGATATTGTCAGGACCAAGCTCCCTTGCGTAGGCACGGGTCATGGAAATGACGGCGGCCTTGGTAATGGAGTAGATGCCCTGCATCAGGCCCGGAGTGACACCATTGACAGAAGCCACGTTGACGATTGTGCCAGCGGTGCCCTCCGCTTTCATGAGTTTGGCGGCTTCGGCGCACATGAAGAAATAACCCCGGATGTTCACGTCCACCGTTTTCTGGAATGCCCCCAGGTCAGTGTCTTCGATCTTGCCGAAGTAGGGATTGGTGGCGGCGTTGTTCACCAGGATGTCCAGCCTGCCGTGCTTTTCACGGATGTGCCTCCAGATCGAGTCAAGCTGTTCCATTTCGCCGATGTGGCAGGCAACGGCCTCCGCACTGCCACCGCTCTCCCTGATACTGCTGGCCACAGCCTCGCAACCGTCGATCTTGCGGCTACTGACGATGACATGGGCACCGTTTTCCGCCAGCAGGCGGGCCACGCTCTCACCAATGCCCCGGCTTGCACCGGTGACCAGTGCGACCTTGCCGTCCAGATCAAAAAGGTTCTTCTTGCTCATCATGCTCTCCTTTCTATCGGTTTAACGGATTTCCTTACCATGGAAGGTCCGGACACAGGTCAGCGGAACGTCACCAAACCGGGATCCTCGGCTTCCAGGTGGCCGTAGTTATTGAACACCGCCAGGCTTCGGCGCTTGCCGGAATACAGCACACGGGTGACGCTGGTGTTCGCAATCATCTCGTTGAGACCCAGAGCCTTGCTGTCACTGATGCCGAGCAGACTCTGGACAATAATGGCGATGGGACCGCCAGAGGTGGACACGAAAACGTCGCCACCGTCCGCCCACTGGATCAGGTCGTCCAGGGCCAGCTGGACGCGGGTCTTGAACTGGGACCAGCTCTCCGGATAATCATCGTCGTGCTCGGCGCTGACCCAGCGCTGGACTGCCTTGACGAAGGTCTGCTGGAAGGTTTTCGCAGGGTGGCCACTGGCCTCGAGCTCCGCCAGCATCCGCTCGCGGTCGGCCCATTCAGGCCGGAAACGGTGGACCACCGAGGCGTGGTCAAACTCGTTGAAGCCGGTCGCCACCTGCATGTCGGGAAAGCTCTGCCGGTAGCCACTGGCAATGGCTTCAACCGTTTCCCTGTGGCGCCTCATGTTGCCGCCGATCACCACGTTAGGGGTAACGCGACCCGCCAGCCAGCGCCCCAGTACCCGGGCCTGTTCCCAGCCCGTTTCGGAAAGCCGGTCATAGTTGTCGTCGCCAAAGCTGGCCTGGCCATGACGTATCAGATAGATGGTTGCCACGGTCAGCCCCCCGCCATTCTCTTCGACCAGCGCCGGCTCTGGCGACGCATGATGTACTCGAACGCCCAGGGCGCATGGCGCTTGAGGATCCAGAGACGCTTTTCCCTCTGGTGCGGCAACACCCAGAACTCGTGGTTCTCCACCGCCCGGATAATATCGTCGGCGACGTCCTCCGCGGTGACGGTGGAGTGCTTCATTAGCTTGTTGATGTTCTGCTGGATACCGGGGAGGTCCGAGCGCATGCCGCTGGCCAGGTTCGTCTGGAAGAAAGACGGGCAGACACAGCAAACGTGTATACCGGCATCCCCCAGCTCCAGATTCAGGGTTTCCGACAGGGCGATAACCCCTGCCTTGGAAACGTTGTAGCTGTCCATCAGCGGAGCCAGCATCAGCCCGGCCATGGAGGCCACGTTGACGATGGTACCGCTGCCCTGCCTCTTCAGCAGCGGCGTGAAGACCTTACAGCCACGGACCACGCCAAGAACATTGATGTCCAGGATCCACTCCCAGTCCGCAATGGTGGAATCCTCAATGGAGCCCGCGGTAGCCACGCCGGCATTGTTGACCACGATGTCGACGCCGCCCCAACGACTCTCCAGTTCCGCCCGGACCTTTTCCAGATCGCTCAGGCGCCGCACATCGCAGGGCATGAACAGCGCCTCACCACCGGCGGCATTGAGTTCGTCTTCCGCGACCAGACCGGATTCCGGATTCACATCACCGATACAGACCCGGGCACCCTGCCGGGCATACCGCAGCGCAAGGGCACGGCCAAGGCCGCTGGCTCCCCCGGTAATAAAGACTCTTTGGGACATAGCTCAGATTCCACCCTTTTTGAAAACAGGACATACTGCCCCGCCCGGTTGATTCGTTAACCCCGGCGGACACTGGTGTCCCGTCCGGGACACTAGCGTCCTGTTAACTATTATGCGACTGAATTATTCTAATCCTTTATCATAACGTTCGCTTATTATCCGGTCTTTCTGCACCGGACGCTGTTTTACCAGCTAAGGACGCCATCATGGCCTCAAACCGGCTAGATCTTAACCTGCTTCACGTGTTCGATACCATTTATCGAGAGGGTAGCCTGACCCGTGCCGCCCGGGCCCTGCATCTGACACAGCCCGCCGTCAGTCACTCCCTGGCCCGGCTGCGGGATCATTTCGATGACCCGCTGTTTTCCCGGCAGGGCAATCGCATGGTCCCCACTCCCCTGGCCCGCCGCTTCGTGGAATCCATGCGTCCCGGACTGAATCAGATCCACAGCGCCGTAAACCAGTTTCATGCCTTTGATCCAACCAGTCATCGCAAGACCTTTGCCCTGGCATTGCGGGACGTTCTCGAGTCCACGTTCCTGCCGCGGCTGGTGATGCAACTGAACCACTTCCCGGACATCGAGATCAACAGCCAACGGATCGCCCGCCGGGACATGGAAAGTCTGCTGGCCGCCGGCAAGCTGGATTTCGCAGTGGACGTGCTGCTGCCAATCAGCGACCAGACTGCCCACGAACGGCTTCGCAAGGACCGGCTCGTGGTCATGGCGCGAAAGGATCACCCCCTGGCGGGCCGGGACCTGACCATGGACGATTACCTTGCCGCCCGCCACATTCTGGTGTCATCACGAACCGAGGGGCCGGGAATCGAGGATTTCGAGCTATCCAGGCTGGGCCTGCAGCGCCGCATCCGACTGCGCTGCCAGCATTTCTATGCTGCCTGCCAGGTGGTGGAAATGTCCGACCTGCTGCTCACCATGCCGGAGGGCTATGCACGGCAGATCGTCGAGCATTCCGATACCTGCATCCTGAATCCGCCGGAGGGATTGCCGGAAGTGGACGTGCACCTTTACTGGCATCGTGCCTACGCAAAAGAGCCGGCGCTGTTGTGGCTGAAGGAACAGTTCCACAGGGTGGCCGCCGAAGGCAAGGCAAAGGACCAGAGGGCCTCCTCCTCAGAGCACGCCGATAATCCATAGGAAAAGCGCGAAGCCGCTGGCGGTTAGGCCCAGGGCAACCAGTACGATGCCAAGCCCCCACCAGACAGCCGCACCGTCGGAGACGGGCACGTGGTGGGCACGGAGGGTGCGATAGAACGCCCAGGGGCCCAGTACGAAGGCGCCGAAGACGGCAAATGCCAGCCCGATACAGACACCGGAGAACGTCCAGGTAGCCAGGTTGGTGGCGCG
Organism: Marinobacter daqiaonensis; assembly: GCF_900115285.1. Taxonomy (GTDB): domain Bacteria; phylum Pseudomonadota; class Gammaproteobacteria; order Pseudomonadales; family Oleiphilaceae; genus Marinobacter; species Marinobacter daqiaonensis. The sequence goes on along the minus strand of NZ_FOYW01000002.1, from coordinate 242,559 downwards.
GTCATTGAGCGACTCCACTACGCCATGATTTCTGAGAAACCAGCGCGCGAGCAGCCAGATCAGTCCATAGAGCACGGCGACAAAAACGATGCCGCCCACCAGAGTTACCAGCCGATAGGCCAAAATACCCTCCGTCGATCGCAGAATTCGTGAATCACAGCTTCGGGAAGTGTGGTTGCGGCAACGACTCGAAGCCCGGCCGGGCGAACAGATAACCCTGGAAAAGACTGATACCCCGACCTCGCAGCCAGGCATACTCTTCCTCGGTTTCTACCCCCTCCGCCACAATTCGGCCACCCAGCTCCCGCATCATCGTGATAATGCCATTGACGACTGCCTGCTTGTTGGGCTCCCGATCAATATTACGGACCAGCCCCATATCCAGTTTCAGAAAATCCGGCGGACTGACCGTCATGATGTTGTAACGGGAAAAGCCGGCCCCGAAATCGTCAATGGCTGTACTGAACCCCATCTTCTGGTACGTCTTGATGATGGAGACCAGATGATCGATTGATGAAAGATCTTCGCCTTCGGTCAGCTCAAAAATGATCTTGTTGATATCAAAATTATAGTTCCTGGCCGCCGCAAGTGTGGTCCGGATGCAGTATTCCGCCTGGTACACGGCGTTGGGCATGAAGTTGATACTCAGCATGGCATCCATATCCAGCCGGGAAGCGAGCTTGACCGCTTTTACCCGGCAGATCTGGTCAAAGGCATAGCGGTTTTGGCTATTCACCTGTGACAACACACTCCAGGCGCTCTCGCCACCGGTGCCCCTCACCAGGGCCTCGTAGGCGAATACACTCTCATCAGAAGAGTCCACGATAGGCTGGAACGCAAAGGAAAACTGGAAATCGAGGCCTTCGCCGCAGGCGCACTGGCCACAATGGGATTCGTCAAACAGCACTTCTGGACGCTCCACAGCAACTCCTTACCCGGAAAATGATTGGCTTTCCGCTATTTACTATAGACACCCGCCGGAAACCCGCAAAACAAATGACGACACTGACGAATGCGGCACGGATGACTACACTGACCAAGGGTCAGGTTACCCGTTTATCGACCGCCCTGTTGCAAACTTCTGTCAATTTCATATCGCAAGGAGTTCCTTCCGATGCCCGAGACCCTGCGGATTGCCGTCACCCCTGGTGACGGTATTGGCCCGGAAGTCGTCACCGAAGCCGTTCACTGTCTGGAAGCGCTTCGGGAGAAACACCAGCTACCGCTGGAATGGACCCGGTTCCCCTGGCCATCCCACGCCTGGCACGAAATGCATGGCGAGGTAATGCCCCATGACGCCATGGCACAACTTGCGGATTACGACGCCATACTGCTGGGCGCCCTTGGCGATCCTGGCCCGCTCGACGACCCCGATCGCTACCTGCTGCCGGACAGTGTATCCCTGGCGCCGTTGCTGGACATGCGCAAGGGATTCGACCAGTGGGTCTGCGAACGCCCCGCGCGTTTGCTGCCGGGAGCCCGCCAGTATCTCGCCGATGAGCGCGCCAGGGATGTCGACATGCTGGTGATACGGGAGAACAGCGAGGGTGAGTATGTGGGCCAGGGGGGCCGGTTACGCCAGGGCACCGAGCACGAAGTGGCGACCCAGATGGAGGTGTTCACCCGACGGGCCACCGACCGCATTGTCCGCTATGGATTTGAACGGGCACGCCTGAGGGCCGAGGCCCGCAGGGCGGAGGGCAAGACTCGGGAATTTCGTACTCTTGACGGCACGCGGCGTGAAAGCCAGGTCTGTGTCATCACCAAGCGCAATGCCCTGCGCTACTGGGGGGACATGTATACCGAGGTTTTCGAGGAAGTGGCAAAAGACTATCCGGACGTTGCCACCCACCACGAACTCATTGACGCAGCCTGCATGAAGTTCGTCCAGGCTCCGTGGGCCTTTGATGTGGTGGTGGCGAGTAACCTGCAGGGGGACATCCTCACGGACCTTGCCGCCGTCCTCTCCGGCGGCATGGGCGTTGCTCCTTCATGCAACCTCAATCCCGACAATCCCGCCATGCCATCCATGTTCGAGCCCACACACGGCAGCGCTCCGGACATCGCTGGCCAGGGCCTGGCGGACCCGACCGCTATGCTGTTCACCACCGCCCGCATGCTGGAATGGCTGGGCCGCCGCGATCCCTCGCTCACCATGGCGGGCCGGGAACTTTACGCCGCCGTAGCGGCCGACCTGGCCGAGAACGGCGGTACCCGGCGGGACACGCGGGAAATCGCCGACTCCGTGCTGGCCCGTCTGAAGGAATGAGATTTGCCACGGAATCCACGAAAGGGCACGGAAAGAAACGATCAAAAATAGCCACGGACGACAAGGACATTCACGGACAAAAAAATTCTTTTATTAAGAAGTTTTTTGGGCCGGTCGCGCAGGGCCCGGAGCCAGCCGATGCCATCATCGGACGTAAGGCAGACGCTGAAACTGTAGGAGCCAGCCTGCTGGCGAGGACCCGGGGACCGGGCTTCAGGGCTACCCTCTTCGCCAGCAGGCTGGCTCCTACAGGAGCGGGCATGGCCGCCGAATACGCGGAATTCAGGAAACTGTAGGAGCCAGCCTGCTGGCGAGGACCAGGGCACCGGGCTTCAGTGATACCCTCTTGGCCAGCAGGCTGGCTCCTACAAAAGCGGGCATGGCCGCCGAATACGCGGAATTCAGGAAACTGTAGGAGCCAGCCTGCTGGCGAGGACCCGGGGACCGGGCTTCAGGTCTACCCTCTTCGCCAGCAGGCTGGCTCCTACAGGAGCGGGGGTGGCCGCCGGACACGCGGAATACAGGACCATGCGTGGCGCCGCGTACGCGGAATACCGGCTCAGTCAGCTACCCGCGTACCCCAGCTTTTTGTTGACGTTGTTGAACAGCTCCTCCCCCTTGTGCCAGCGGTCGAAGTTGTCCAGGAACTGGTCGGTCAGGGCCCGGCGCCAGCCGATGAAATCACCGGACATATGGGGGGTAAGGATGACGTTGCCCATATCCCAGAGGGGATGATCCTCCGGCAGGGGTTCTTCCTCGAATACATCCAGGGCAGCGCCCGCGATTTCACCCTTGTTAAGAGCCTTGATCAGGTCATCGGTGTTCACGATGGGGCCACGACCGATGTTGATGAGGCGGGCGCTGTCCTTCATGGCGGCGAACGCTTTGCTGTCAAAGAGGCCCTCGGTCTGGGGGGTCAGGGGTGCTGCTATCACTACGAAGTCCGCCACCTCCAGCTTTTCGAAAAGCTGTTCATTGGCATGCACGGCGATAAAGTCCTCATCGTCGGTACGGGCATGACGGGCGATCCCGTGGGGGTTCATGCCGATGCTTCGGGCCAGACGGGCTATCTGGTGGCCGATGGAACCGGCCCCAACCACCAGTACTTCCCGTCCTTCCGCCCGTTCAGTGTCCCGGTGTTTCCATTTGTGTCCCGCCTGCAGCCGCATGGACCGGGGGAAATCCTTGATGAACATCAGCATGGTGCAGAGCACATACTCGGCGATACTGCGATCGAAGATACCCCGGGCGTTGGTAACCTTCACGTCGCTCTCGATCAGTGCCGGAAACATCAGGGCATCCACCCCGGCACTGGTGGCGTGAATCCACTCCAACCTGTCGGCGGTGGACCATGCCGCCTCCAGCGCGTCGGTACGGAAGTCCGTGACCATCATGACCCGGGTGCCGGGGAGGCTTTCCCGCAGTGTCTCCTCGTCCCAGGCGAGTCGCACCTCGCCCCGGGCCCGGATCGCATCAATGCCTGGCGGTTCCGGCTCGCCCGGTGCAGTGAGTACCGTGATTATGGGCTTGTCGTGGTGGCTCATGGCTGTCGGGTCCTCCTGAGATTGGGACTGAGTGTGTCCTGAGTTTGGCCTCTGGCGCAGGCCCGGTCAAACCCCTGCCGGCGGTGCACCCGGGGTTGTGAAGCAGGCTTCGTAAAAACATCTCATAGTCCTTGTACCGCAATTGCCTACTGGACTACTCTGCCAGAGGAGTCACGCATACATGTGGCGTGGGCCGGTGTTCGCCATACCCGGCCTGGAACGATTTATTGGTTGCTATCTATCGGGATTAGAGGTGGTTATGGCAGAGGCTGAAAAAGATACCGGGCAAACAGAGCCGCGCAAGGTGAAATACCGTAAGGCAAAGGCCAGCTGGAATCCGGCCATGCAGGCCATCCCGGTTCCGGGTATCCGGCGCATGGTGAACATGGCCTCCACCATGAAGGACGTGATTCACCTGTCCATCGGTCAGCCGGACCTGCCAACGCCCAAGCACATCATTGACGCCTACGTGGATGCACTGAATGCCGGCCAGACCGGCTACACCATGGATGCCGGGCTGCCCGAGCTTCTGGTAGCGCTGCGGGACTATTACAGCAATCGGTACAACCGCAAGCTGACCCGGGAAAACATCCTCGTCACCAACGGCGCCACCGAGGCCATGTACCTGGCGATTACCTCCACCGCCCAACCGGGCCGCCAGTTCATTATTACCGACCCCACCTTTCTGCTCTATGCGCCCCTGATCCGGATGAACGGTGGCGAGGTGAAATACATACCCACGCGGCCGGAAAACGACCATCAGCTGGACCCCGACGAGGTGATCCGGGCCATGGGTTCGCGGACCTACGCGATCATCCTGAACTCCCCGAACAACCCGACCGGAGCGGTGTACCCCCGGTCCACCATCGAGACGATCGTGGAGGAGTGCGCCTATAGGGGCATCCAGATATACAGCGACGAGGTCTACGACCACCTGATCTTCGATGACGACGACTATGCCAGTGTCCTGAACTGCTCGGTGGATCTGGATAACATCATGTGCATCAGCAGTTTTTCCAAGACCTTCAGCATGGCGGGCCTGCGGGTCGGCTGGGTTATCTCCAGCCAGGCCACCATTAAGAGGCTACGCCGGTATCACATGTTCACGACATCGGTGGCCAATACCCCGTCCCAGTATGCCGGAGTGGCTGCCCTCACCGGCGATATGCAGTGCGTGACAGACATGGTGGGTATTTACCGGGAGCGGCGTGACAAGATCGTCGAACTGATCGACCGGACACCCCACCTGAGCGGGTACAAGCCCGGAGGGGCGTTCTTTGCCTTCCCTGCCCTGCCTCTTCACGTGGATGGTTCCGACCTGGCCCTGCGAATGCTGAAGGAAACCGGCGTTTGCACTGTGCCTGGCGATGCCTTCGGGGAACATACCCAGAATGCCTTGCGCCTGAGTTTTTCCACTACCTGTGAAAAGCTGGAAGAGGCATTCGACCGGATAATTCCCTGGATGGCCAAGCAGAAGTTCTGAGGGGCCGGCTCCAATGTCAGTCCTTGAACCGGCCAGCATTCAGTGTCCGTACTGCTGGGAACCCCTGGAGATCAGCGTGGACCCCAGCGTGCGCGAGCAGCAGTACGTGGAAGACTGCCAGGTCTGCTGCCAGCCCATCGTAATCCACGCCTGGTTTGACGAATCCGGCGAACTGACTGTGGAAGCAGAGGCCGAGAATGAATAACCGGTAACCTCCGCGCTTCGACCTTGCCTGTCGCAACGGGCTCAGTCACCATGGCAGCCTGACATTCCTGAGGGGGAAGACCATGATACTTCGGTCCGTGTTCGTCTTGTTTGCTACTGCACTGGTGTTGTCCGGCTGTGCCGGTTTCTCCACCTATTCCATCAGTGAAGCCACCCTGGAACGTCATCTCCAGGATACCGTGTCAGACTTCGACCGACGGCAGCTTCAGGCCGGCTCGCCATTGAGCCTCTCTTTGGGCAATGCGGATATCACCCTGGGACCGGATGGCCGCGACGTAGCCGTCATTGACCTGTCCGGCCAGGTTGCCCTGAACGCCCTGATGGCCAAGGTACCCGTGAATATCGACCTGAAAGTGGAAGGTGCCCCGGTCTACGACAGCCAGGAAAAGGCCATCTACCTCCGCCGGTTGAAGCTGCTGGAAAGCAACGTCGACGTGCCCTTCATGGGGGGGACGGACCTGAAGCCGGTAACGGATCAGGTAATGCGGGTAGTCGCCCAGATGCTGGAAACCATGCCCATCTACCGCCTGGACGAAACCAGCCTCGGCCAGCGAATCCTGGGCATGTCCGACATGGACATCCGGGTGGCGCCGGGACGCTTGGAATTCGTGAAGCGGTAAAGATTGTTTAGCCGCGGAAACCGCGGAAGAAAAGAAAAACGAATATTAGCCACGGAATCCACGGAAGAACACGGAAAAATAACAAAGACTTTTTTGGCCATGGACAAACACGGACGAAAAAGAGATGTTCCTTTTTTTTTTATCTTTTCTTTCCGTGTTCTTCCGGGGCTAATCCCTGTCTTTTCCGCGTCCTTCCGCGGGTTCCGTGGCTAAAAATCAGTTCCCGGAAAGAGAGGTGTCCGAGGGATCGAGTTCCATCTGCTGGATGGCGATCACTGCCTGGGTGCGGTTGCGGACGCCGAGCTTTCGGAACACCGCGGTGATATGTGCCTTGATGGTGGCTTCGGAGACGTCCAGATCGTAGGCGATCTGCTTGTTCAGCATCCCTTCCGCAAGCATACCCAGCACCCGGAACTGTTGTGGGGTCAGGGACGCCAGCCTGTCGGAGAAATCGGTATTCTCCGCCTGCATCCGTTCCAGCTTTTCCGCCACGCCTTCCGGTAGCCACATATCGCCTTCCAGGACAGCCTGGATAGCATCGGTGATTTCCGGCAGGGGCGCCGATTTGGGTATGAAACCGGAGGCACCATAGTCGATGGAGCGGCGCATCACCTGGAGGTCCTCCGATCCGGACACCATCACAACCGGCAGCCCCGGGTACTGTCCCCGCAGGAACACCAGCCCGGAAAAGCCATGGGCTCCGGGCATGTTCAGATCCAGCAGTATCAGGTCCGCGTCCGGCTTGCGCTCCACCGCCGCCTGCAGGGCCTTGATGCTCTCAACCTCCGCCACCTCTGCCTCTGGAACTGCCTGGCTGACAGCCTGACGCAGGGCGGCGCGGAACAGCGGGTGGTCATCCGCGATGATAATGTGTTGAGCCATCAACAAACGTCCTCTCGTAAACCTGTGATCAGGCATCCCCACGGACCCCGACCCAAAAACAACAATGCCCGCGGGAACGGGCATCCCTGCGGGCATTGTCTTCCGTCGTTAAGTACGGAAGTCTACTTGAAAGCGCGTTGGCTGATAAGCTCATCCACCACGCCCGGATCTGCCAGAGTGGAGGTGTCGCCGAGCTGATCGTGCTCATTGGCGGCAATCTTGCGCAGAATGCGCCGCATGATCTTGCCGGAACGGGTCTTGGGCAGGCCCGGCGCCCACTGAATAACGTCTGGGGACGCTATGGGGCCGATCTCCTTGCGGACCCACTGCACCAGTTCCTTACGCAGCTCCTCGGTCGGCTCGACACCCTGAACCAGGGTAACGTAGACGTAGATGCCCTGGCCCTTGATGTCATGGGGATAACCCACGACGGCGGCTTCCGCCACCTTGTCGTGGGCCACGAGGGCACTTTCGACCTCGGCCGTACCGAGGCGATGCCCGGAAACGTTCAGGACATCGTCCACGCGACCGGTGATCCAGTAGTAGCCGTCTTCGTCACGGCGGGCGCCGTCGCCAGTGAAGTACATACCCGGATAGGTGCTGAAATAGGTTTGCTTGAACCGTTCATGGTCGCCGTAAATGGTACGCATCTGGCCAGGCCAGCTGTCGAGGATGACCAGGTTGCCCTCGGTCTTGCCCTCCAGTACCTTGCCCTCGTTGTCCACCAGCGCGGGCCGGACGCCGAAGAAAGGCAGCGTTGCCGAGCCCGGCTTCAGATCCACGGCACCGGGAAGGGGCGAAATCAGAATACCCCCGGTCTCGGTCTGCCACCATGTATCAACGATCGGGCATTGGCCGTTACCGATCACCTCGTGGTACCACTCCCAGGCCTCGGGGTTGATGGGCTCACCCACCGATCCCAGCAGATGCAGGCTTTCCCGGCTGGTGCCGTCCATGCAGGACTTACCCTCGGCCATCAGTGCGCGGATCGCGGTTGGCGCAGTGTAAAGTACATTTACCTTGTGCTTGTCCACCACCTGCCCCATGCGTGAGCTGTCCGGATAGTTGGGGACACCTTCGAACAGTACGGTGATGGCGCCATTGGCGAGCGGACCGTAGAGGATATAGCTGTGCCCGGTCACCCAGCCGAAGTCGGCAGTACACCAGTAGACGTCGCCCTCCTGATAGTCGAAAACGTATTCGTGGGTCATCGATACGTAAGTCAGGTACCCACCGGTGGTATGCAGCACGCCCTTGGGTGCCCCGGTCGAGCCGGAGGTGTAGAGCATGAACAGCGGGTCTTCGGCGTTCATGGATTCCGCCGGGCACTCGGCGGAGGCATCTTTCATCAAATCCTCGTAGCGGACATCGCGGCTTGGATCCCATGGCACGTCGGCACCCGTCCGGGATACCACCACCACGCTCTCCACCTCGGGCACGGACTGGCCCTTGAGGGCGGCATCCACATTTTTCTTGAGGGGGATCTTGCGGCCACCGCGAACACCTTCATCAGCGGTGATCACGAAACGGGACTTACCGTTCTCGATCCGTGCGCCGAGAGCTTCCGGCGAAAAGCCCCCGAATACCACCGAATGAATGGCCCCGATGCGGGCGCAGGCCAGCATGGCCACGGCGGTTTCCACGATCATGGGCATGTAGATGGTCACCACATCCCCTTTCTTCACGCCCAGTGTCTTGAGGGAATTGGCGAACTTGGATGTTTCCGCGTGGAGCTCACGGTAGGTGACGTTGCGGGAGTTGGCCGGGTCGTCCCCTTCGAAAATGATGGCGGTCTGGTCGCCGCGCTTCTCCAGGTGGCGATCAAGGCAGTTGGCGGCAGCATTGAGTTCACCGTCTTCAAACCATTTGATCGACAGGTTGTCGTAGTCGTAGGTGCTATTCTTGACCCTTGAGTAGGGCTTGATCCAGTCGAGTCGCTTACCGTGCTCGCCCCAGAAGGTATCCGGGTCATCAATCGACTGCTGGTACATCTTCTGGTATTGCTCCCGCGACACCAGCGCGCGCTTCGCAAAGTGCTCAGGCACCGGGTACAGATTCTTGTCAGTCATTTTTCCCCCTATTTTCCGAGTCTGTTACTGAGTTGTGAAAATTGTTGGAACAGAACTTTTATGCCCGCCGCAACGAACCAAGGGTTGCGGTGGCTGGCGGAGAGGCTCGGGTCGCGAATGCCTGTCGGGAAAACGTTACGGCCCCTCCGGTGAGCGGATTGCCCTATCTCACCATGTAAGACCTGGCCATTGAATTAGACCAACGTACTACCAACAGGATAGACCTGCCCGGGGGTCCTGCAAAGGACAACACCCGGACGCGGGTCCTGGGGGGATGGACTCAGGCTGCCACGGCAGACTTGCGCTGACGACGGTTACGCAGGCTGTATACCCGGCGCTCGGCCATGGCGTAACGGTTCAGACCGCCCAAGTGGGTCTTACGGAGATAGGTTTCCCACCCGATACGGCGCGGGTCAACGGAGAAGTTCTCCCGGTCCTCGTCACCCATGCGCTCGGCCAGGGCCATGAGCCGCTCATTATGGAACACATAATCAGGCGCAGTGTAGAAACCGAATATGGTGGCCAGAGCCCGAGTGGTGTCCAGATTCCTGAGCAACTTCAGTTCCCGGTTATGGCCGGTCATCTTCATTGCCCTGCTGGCGAGGGACAGGGGTGCCCGGAAGCCCGTCACCGCCGCATCGAACAGCGTACGGTTGACCGCGATGAAAGGCTTGCTGGGCTGTCGGGCGAACAGTTTGTCATAAGCCTCATGGTTTTCCCTGGCCTCGGCCATCACGTGGTCAATGAACTCACCCAGTGACACCGGATTCATGGAACCACTGCAGCACTGGTAGATGCGGTGATCCGGCTCCGCCATCACCGCCTCTGCCCCGGCCAGAATGATACTGTTGGCCACCAGATCGACGGGGATTACATCAACGATCCCCTCCCGTCTGCCCGGGAAGAGGGTCACTTTCTCCCGTGCATAGGCCAGGATGATGGCATCGGCCACCTTGACCCCCTCGATCCAGCCGGGCATCGGCTCCTTAAGTGCACTCTCGATGATGGAAGGGCGAACGATGGTCAGGCTCTGCCCTGACAGGGCTTCCATCAGTCGTTGCTCGCCCAGCCACTTGGTGAAGGTGTAGGTGTCGCTCCAGCCATAATGGTTGGCTTCGCGGATGCCGAGCTCCACCAGTTTTTTTTCCAGCTGCTTGCCGGAGTAACGTGACCGGACATCAGTGATCTTGTCGTGCAGCAGCCTGACCAGGGACCCGGTTTCGTAATAGCCCTTATCGCTGCGGGGTATGTCGGCCCCGGCGGGCTTGATCACGGTTTCGGCAATGTCGCCGCTGTTGATGCCATTGACGTAACAGGTGGAGACCTGAACCACGGGAATACCATCACCGTCGCGGGCAAAATCAGCGACGTTGTCGAGGCACAGGGTGTTTATGGTCAGAGCCTTGTCCAGCTCCTCCCGGAAATTGACGCTTGCGGCGGAGTTGATCACCAGATCAATGCGTGACGTCAGCCTTTCGTACTCTGCCTGGGACAGGCCGAAACGGGGACGCGTCAATTCGCCCTTGATGCAGTGCACCCGGTCTTCGAGGAAGGCTTCGAAAGCTTCCTGGTCCTCACTGCGAAGCCGCTCGAAGACACTCGAACTGGCAATCTCGCTGTAGAACCGCTCGCGGGCGTCGGGATGGCGGGCATTCCCACGTACCAGCAGGTAGAGACCGCCCACCTCTGGCAGGCCACGGATAATTTTCTCAAGGACGGCCTTACCCAGAAAGCCGGTGGTACCGGTAATCAGGATGTGCTTGCCCTTGAGCGAACGAAAGACGGTGGACCCGGTATCGTCGGTTGCGGTAAACAGCTCGCTCATATTGTCTGAACTCCTTCTCGTTAGTATGAAGACCCGGAACGGGGGGTAGCGCCCGGGCCCCTGTCAGGCTTCCCTGTGATGATGGTTAACCCGGCATTCCTTGAACCTGTGCCGGCTCGCCGGGAAAGCATCGGCTTTGCCATGCCCTGACCACTGATGTTGATGGTCTGGATCGCGCCACGGCGCTGTCCGGAACCTCGGCAGAATGCGTTTGCAGATTCCGGGCCAGGCCCAACTGTCCAGGGCAGCAGGTTGCGGTCAGTCTTGCATGGCTACCATGACAATATAAAGACAAATCGCCAGAAAAAAATGCCTATTTTTTATTCGTAATTTCGTTGATAAGCGGTAAGAAAACCGTCTACGCGGATGGTGTCCGGCTGGGATTTGAGTCGTGTCAGCAGGTCCTGTTGCGGGCCGAAGTCTGCCTCGTCATAGCCGCTTTTGCTATCCGTTTCAGGTGGCCCCATTACCATGGCCATGCTCGACAGAAGTGCAGAGGCGCCATTCAGTGCCTCCTTATGAAGCAGGTGATCGTCCGGATGCCGGTCAAGCAGCCTGCCCAGTTCCAGAAACAGTGCCCGGCAGGAAGCCAGGGGCCGATCGTCACTTTCGGCCGGAGCCGATAATGCCACCTCCGGCTTACCTGCCTCCCCTTGCCCGGACACACCCGGACTCAAGGCATGCTCCGCCCCGGACCGATGATCATCGGCACCGGACACCTGGCCACGCCTTTTGCGATGCTGCCAGTAGGCAGCGAGGCCGGCCTTGCGCCGGGGCAGTCTGGATAACTGAAGGGAGAGCTGCTCGGCAAGAGTCATGAACTGCCGGCAGGAGGGATCGGATTCCGCGAGCATGGCCACTGGCCGCTGTAGCTCAACAGACTGGCGAATGGATTCGTCACGCCAGATTGCGCCAACATAGCTGGTCTCCATATCCAGATGGCGGCGCACCGCACCGGAAAAACGGCGGTACACCGCCTGCGCCTGGCTGGAGCCGGCAGCCATATTCACCACCACACCGGGGCTGCGGCGATAACCGCGGCGCTGCAGCACCCGCAGGAGTGAAAAGGCGTCTGTGAGGGAAGCGGGGTCGGGAGTGATGACCACGCAGGCCAGGGCAGCCAGAGCGATCATATGCAGTGCGGTCGATTGCAGGCCTGAGGCCGTATCAATGATGATAAGGTCGTAGGATCTTTCTATGGCGGCAAGTTCCAGGAGAATCGCCCTGGCATCGTCGGGGTCCAAATCCATGCACCGCTCGACACCGGAAGCCCCGGGAATAACATGGAGGCCGTATGGCGCCTCCATGATGACATCCCGGAACTGGCACTCTCCCGTCACCGCCTGCTCAAGGGTCCGGGAGGGATACTGCCCGAGAACAATGCTGACGTTGGCGAGATCCGTGTCCGCATCCAGCAGCAAAACCCTGCGCCCCCGCCGGGCCATGGTCAGGGCCACGTTGACACAGACGGAAGTCTTGCCCACGCCCCCCTTGCCGCCGGTAAAAGCGACAATATCCGGCAGCTCGTCCTGAAGCCGGGAACCTGCGGCGTGATCCTGAAACTCCTTGACCTGCATGACCGGACAACAATCCTTTTACCGACGGCAAACTGCACGAAATTCAGGGATGATGATAGCGCTATTGCCCGCCGCTGGGAAACGTTCGGCACATTGTTTAATTTATCGACAGAAAGTGCTTGATATGTCACTTTTATTGTCTATCCTAACTCTCTGACATGTAACATTACTTTACATAGACTTTCAAAAAACTACATGACAACGTCCGCCGCCAGTGACCAGCTACCCACACTTCCCGAGGTTCACCTCCGGGCTCTGGACGCCTGCCGTCGTCACGACAGTTACCGCCAGGTGGCCCGGATCATTCACCAGGACACCTCTCTCACCGGCTGTGTACTGGCCCTGGCAAATGCCGCTGGCTTCCATCACCAGGGAGCCGCTACCCACCTGGAGCAGGCTCTGCTGCGTCTGGGGACAGAGCGCCTGGAAAAGGTGATTCTCACGGGTGCCCTGCAGCAGCTCTTGCTCCAGCTCGGGGAGGGTCACTGGAGACAGCTCAACGGTTTCTGGCGAGACGCCCTCAGCGTTGCCCTTATGGCCCGCGCGCTCGCACGGCTGACCAGATACCCTGAACCTGATACCGCCTTTCTGGCGGGCATGCTCCACAACGCGGGCAAACTGCTTTTATTGCGACGGGAACTGGAGCGCCCCCAGCAGGAGGCGAAGCCACCCTACCCCCAGCTCAGCGCCACCCTTGCCGAGCACTGGGGCCTGGGCAGCGACCTTTCGGAGGCGCTGGCGCGGCAGCTCGACGACAGCGCCCGGCTTGCCGGAGCGGATCACCTGATTCGCATCTCGGCGGTTTCGGTGCACCTTGTTACCCGCGAGGGTCATGGCCTGACCATGGCCCGTGAGCTGTTCGGACTGGAAGAGGAACTGAGCGCTGAGATACTGCGCCGGATAAGGCTGGAAACGACCGATCTGGCCGAGGAGATGGATATCGCGCCTGCGGCGATCTACAACGGTGATGCGGGTACGCGAAAGCTAACTGTCGCCGTCGTGCGGGAGATTCTGGCCCGGGACCTGCATCCCCCTGTCACGGCAGGGCTGTCTGACGAGGTGGTACGGCGGCAGATTCACGAAATCAACAACCCTCTTACGGTGGTAAGGCAATACCTATTCCGGCTTCGGGCACGACTCAGGGAGGGCGGCGATGACGATGATATCGATGTCATCGAGGAAGAGTTGGGGCGCGCCAGTGAATTGCTGGCTGAACTGGGACGCTCCGGGACAGAAAACCCGTACCCGGGCAGGGACCCCGGTCGCAGGGCAATCCTCAATTACGAGGTGACCGCCCTGGGCGAACTGCTGGATGAGGGGCTGTTCGCCGAACAGCAAGCCACCTGCGCCCTGGAACTGTGCGAGGAAGACACGGCTGTCCGGGTTCCGGCGGCCCAGGTTCGCCAGGTGGTGCTCAACCTGCTGCGCAATGCGGCAGAAAGCCGACCGGAGGGCGGGGTTCACATCGACGTACAGACCGCAGCTCCGGTATGGCAAGACGGGGAGCAGTGGGTGGAGCTGGTCATCCGGGATGATGGACCGGGACTGCCGGCCGCCGTCATGGCGCGCCTGTTTGAACCGGCCAGCTCCGGCAAGGGCGAGGGTCACAGCGGCCTCGGCCTGAGTATAGTCAAGCAGTTAATGGATGACATGGAGGCCATCATCAGTTGCCAGAGCACTCACTCCGGAACCCGGTTCCGGTTATTGTTTCCGGCAGATAAAAAAAACGAAGACCGGTAACGGTGCAGCTCCCATCGGGAGGCTGTATGCAGGAGGCCGGTGTTGGGCAACAGGTAGCGGGCGATGATCCAGGCATACACATCGGAACAGTTCCCGAGCCATCAGCGCATCCTGGTGGCAGATGACAATCCAAGGCTACTGGAAAGCCTCTCCGCCCTCCTGCGCCAGCAGGGCTACGAGACGTCGACCGCTGCCGATGGCAACGAAGCCTGCCGCCTGCTAAGGGAGCAGGACTTCACTCTCGCCATGCTGGACCTGAACATGCCTGGCCGTGATGGCTTCCAGGTGATGGACCTGGCCAGTCGCCTGCAACCGGACTGCGCCCTGATCGTGGTCAGCGGCGAAACCTCGTTCCGATCCGTCAGCCGGGCCCTGCGTCGGGGAGCCGCTGATTACATCCGCAAGCCCTTCGATCCCGACGAGGTGCTGGCAACCCTTGCTAATGTGCTGGGCAAGCAGTCGCTGTTGCGGGCCCATGAAGACATTCAGCGTCAGCTTCAGAAGTCTGAATCCCTGCACCGGTATATCGTCAACAACTCGCCGGACATCGTTTTCATGCTCGACGGTCAGGGCCGTTTCTGTTTCCTCAACAGCAAGGTGACCAATCTGCTCGGCCATGACCCGGCTGAACTGATCGGCCAGCACTTTCGATACCTGCTCAATGACGAGGAGGCCTCTCGCGGTACGGAAGCCCTCAAGGATCCCGACATCAGCGCCGACCGCCCGGTGACCTTTGAGGTCAGCCTGCGCACCAAGGGAACACTGAAAGCCACCCGACACTTCGAGATCACCGCTTTCCCCGTCGATCAGGCAGCCTGGCATGAATCCGGTGGCCCGGACGAACGCTACCTCAGCCGGCATGCCCACTATTATGGTATTGCCCGGGATATTACCGAGCGTAAGGAAGCCGAGGCCTTTATCAGCTTCCAGGCCTACCATGACCTGCTGACCCGACTCCCCAACCGGGCGCTGTTCAGGGACCGGCTGAACGTTGCCATGAGCCAGGCCCGGCGCAATCAGCACAAACTGGCGGTGATGTTCCTGGACCTGGACCGCTTCAAGATTATCAACGACACCCTGGGTCACGCCATGGGAGACCGGTTGCTGCAGGCGGTCACGCAACGTTTGGAGAAATGCCTGCGCAAAGGGGATACCCTGTCCCGCTTCGGTGGCGACGAGTTCACCCTGCTACTGCCGGCGGTGCCGGGCCGGGAAGAGGCCGCCGCCATCGCCGACAAGCTCATCGACACCCTCAAGGCGCCTTTCAGGCTGGAGAACCAGGAAATCTTCATCGGTGTCAGCATCGGCATCGCCATCTTCCCCGATGCGGGCCAGCACCTGGAGCAGCTGATTCGCAACGCGGACCTGGCCATGTACCAGGTAAAGTCCCGTGGCAAGGACGGCTACTGCTTCTTCGACAGCAGCATGACCGTGGACACCAGCAATCGCCTCGGTCTCGAACGCGACCTGCGCCGTGCCCTGGCCTGTGATGAGCTCGAGGTACATTATCAGCCCCAGATATGCCTTCGCAGCGGCCGCATGACCAGTGTCGAGGCCCTGGTTCGCTGGCGGCATCCGGAACGGGGCCTGCTGCTGCCGGGTGAGTTTCTGCCCCTCGCGTCCGAGACCAACCTGATGGCGGACATCAGCGACAAAGTGCTGACCACGGCCTGCCGGGAAGTGGGCCGATGGATTGCTGCGGGGCATCGGGACCTGAGACTGGCGGTCAACCTTTCACCCGCTCAGGTGGAGCACCCCGAGTTCGTCGAACGTCTTGTCGCACAACTGCGACTTCTCCATTTTCCCGCCCGTAACCTCGAGATCGAGATCACCGAAAATGTGATCATGAATGACCTGGCCCAGGTCAGCCAGACACTTCGGGAACTGGCCCGTCACGGAGTGAAGATCGCCGTGGACGACTTCGGAACGGGCTACTCCTCACTCAACTATCTTCATCACCTGCCCATTCATATTCTCAAGGTGGACCGCTCCTTTGTTCAGGGCGTTCGTGCCGGCAACGACGGCGCGTGCATCGTCAATGCCATCGTCGCCATGGCCCATGGTCTCAAACTTGAGATTGTGGCGGAGGGTGTCGAAAACCAGGACCAGCTGGACTACCTGTCGGAAATCGGCTGTCAACGTGTGCAGGGGTTCTTCTGTGGTCGCCCCCAGTCCGGGGCCGATATCGGGGCGCTTCTCGACCAGCCCCCCATCCATCTGGCAGTCTGATCACCTAGTGTCTCGTCCGGGTACTGACCTGCTGCTTGCTCTCAAGGCTTTCAGGGGCTCAGCAGGTCAGCGAATTACCCGGACGGGACACTAGTCCGGCGAAAGCCCTGGGAGGCAAGAAACCGGTCAATCTCCCCACCGACCGGCCCCGAGAACCGGCAGCCGTGCCCCGTTGCCTCATCTCCGGCGAGTTCGTGGTGGTCGAACCCGGCCTGCTGCAGCAGTGAGAGGGTGCGCCGGGCTATTGCCTCGCCGGAGTCCACCCAGAACAGGACGTCCGGTAACAGCCGGCGAAGTACAGGAGTGATCAACGGGTAGTGAGTGCACCCCAGAACAACGGTATCCACACCCGCGTCCCTGAAGGGCCTGAGGGCAATGGCCAGCGCCGGTTCCGGGAGGGGCCTCCCTCTGGCCCACTGTTCGATCCAGGTCACCAGTTCCGGATGGCCTATCCGCTCAATAACGCAGTCGCTGGCGAAGTCGGCGATCAGGGTTTCGAGGTAGGGCCGGCGAACCGTCGCGGGGGTCGCCAATAGGCCGATACGGCGATTGCCAGACTGTGCCGCCGCCGGCTTTATCGCCGGCACCACCCCCACCACCGGCACTGGCACCGCCGCTCTCAGGTCAGGCAGTGCGACGGTACTGGCC
Organism: Marinobacter daqiaonensis; assembly: GCF_900115285.1. GTDB lineage: Bacteria > Pseudomonadota > Gammaproteobacteria > Pseudomonadales > Oleiphilaceae > Marinobacter > Marinobacter daqiaonensis. The sequence continues at coordinate 225,448 of NZ_FOYW01000002.1, read as the reverse complement.
GTGTTGCAGGCAACCACCACCACGTCGTAGGACTGCCTGGCCAGCTGCTCTCGCACCAGCCCGATCGTTCTCTCGATCACCGTGGTTTCCGGCTGGTTTCCATAGGGAAAGCCGGCATTGTCTGCAAGGTGGGTAAGCCGTGCGCCCGGAATCTGCCTGTGTATGCAGCCGGCGATGCTCAGCCCGCCGATACCCGAATCAAACACGAGTATCTCCGGCGCTCGCCCCCTGCCCTCCTCGGCAGACCTGTGACTCAAGCCTTCAGCTCCGCCTTGACCCTGGCTATCAGCCGGCCGGCAATGGTGGTTTCCGGGGGTATCGGTGGATGGTCGTCCGCACTGAACCAGTCCGCTTCAGCCAGCTCGTCCTCCTGGAGCACCAGCTCACCGGATTCATAGTCCGCGAAGAATCCCAGCATCAGCTGGTGGGGAAAAGGCCAGGGCTGGGAGGTCCAGTAGCGGACGTTGCCGACCCGCAGCCCGGTTTCCTCCATGACTTCCCGGGCCACCGCTTCCTCGGCACTTTCGCCGGGCTCGACGAAGCCGGCGATAAGGCTGAAGAAATAACTTCTTGCCCGGCTTGAGCGGGCGAGCAGAAATCTTTCTCCGCGGCGGATAATGACGATCACGCAGGGGGCCAGCCGGGGGTAGAAGGGAATGCCGCAGGGCTCGCACCAGCGGGCACGCTCATCCGGATGAAAGCCGGTTTCCTGACCGCAGCGGCCGCAGAAGCGATGATCGATGAACCATTGCTGTACCTGGGCGGCGGTACCCAGTATCGCTGCCGGCGCATCGGGCGTGTTGAGCAGGGCTTCACGCAGGTGCACGGGAGAGCTCCGGTAGAGCAGCATGCCGGGATCGAGAGACGCGACATAGACCCGGCGACTGTTGAATTCGCCCACATGGACAGGTTCGGAGCCATCTACAAGAGCGCCCTCGGCGCTGCCCCATCGGTGAAACCAGTCATCGTCCGGCCGCCAGATCTCCTGGCCATTCAGTGCGATCAGAAGGTCGTCGGCCTGAGGCACTTTGCGGGTCCAGCCTGCGTTCCAGTTTTCCATGCTCTTCCCCACGTCGTGATAAAGGCAGAAATGTACCATACCCTGGGAACCGACGAGTATAAGGGAGTCGCCATCGCTGCGCGGACGAGTGGCAGGACGGCAACTCAATGCATTAGCCAGACAGCATTGTAAGCAGTAAACTTGTGCCCCTCCCCGCCTGTCCGGAGTGTACTGAATGCGACTGATCCCGGCCCTACACGGCGCCCTGACAACGCTGCTGCGAAAGATTCTCTACCTTTGGGTACGCACCGATGTGATCGGCGCCAGCGAAAAGGAACTCGGCCTGGATCCCGGCAAGCCGGTCTGCTATGTCATGCAGTACAGCTCCCTGTCGGCAAGACTGGTGCTGGAACAGGAGGTGGCCCGCGCAGGCCTGCCGTCCGCCCGGGCCCCCATGGCAATCCACGAAGGCCCGAAGCAGTCCTTCTGCTTTCTCTACCGACGCATCAGCAACCCCTTCAGTCCACGCAGGACGCCGGTCCTGACGCCTCAACTGGAACAGCTTGTCGCCCTGTCGGTGGAGGATCCCACACTCGATATCCAGCTGGTGCCGGTGTCCCTGTTCTGGGGTCGCTCCCCTGACAAGGAAAGATCCCTGCTGAAGCTGCTGCTTTCGGATACCTGGTCGGTGGCTGGCCGGTTTCAGAAGTTCCTGATCATCCTGCTCCACGGCCGCAGCACGTTTGTGCGTTTTGGTGAGCCGCTGTCACTGGCGGAAATCGTGCAGGAACACCGTAAAAGCCGCGCCCGTGCCAGCCGCAAGACCGCGCGCCTGCTGCGCACCCATTTCCGCAGGGTACGTCAGGCGGTGCTGGGCCCGGACCTGTCCCACCGCCGGACCCTGGTCGCTGACCTGATCCGCACGCCTGCGGTGCGGGACGCCATCCGGGAAACCGCCCGCAAGGAGGACCTGCCCCCTGACAAGGTCCGGGCGAAGGCCTACCGGTACGCCAACGAGATTGCCTCCAGCATGTCCATTGCCACCATCCGGATCCTGGAAGTGCTGCTGAGCTGGCTCTGGAACCGGATCTATAACGGTATCAAGATCAACAATATTCGCGAAGTGCAGGAAGTCGCCGAGAAAAACGCCGTGGTCTATGTGCCCTGCCACCGCTCCCACATCGACTACATGCTGCTGTCCTACGTGCTATACCGCAACGGCCTGATGCCGCCCCACATAGCGGCCGGCATCAACCTCAACATGCCGATGGTGGGGCCGATACTGCGCCGCGGCGGCGCCTTCTTCATGCGTCGCAGTTTCAAGGACAACCCCCTGTACGCCACCGTCTTCAATGAGTACCTGCATGTCATGTTCACCCGGGGCTATTCCGTGGAATACTTCGTGGAGGGCGGTCGCAGCCGCACCGGTCGCACCCTGCAGCCGCGCCCCGGGATGCTGTCCATGACAGTGCGCAGTTTCCTGCGGGATCACCAGAAACCGATCGTGCTGGTGCCGGTCTACATCGGCTATGAGAAAGTCATGGAGGGACGATCCTACCTGGGTGAACTCCGGGGCAAGAAAAAGAAACAGGAGAGCGTGGTGGGTCTGGCCAAGTCCGCCCGCAAGCTCCGTAGTTCCTTTGGCAAGGTATCGGTTAACTTCGGCACCGCGATTCCTCTGGCTGACGTGCTCGAGCAGGCCCGTCCGGGCTGGAAGATCGAAGCCGTCGGCCAAGATGCCCGCCCTCACTGGCTACCTGCGGCAGTGGACCGGCTGGCGGAGGAAGTGGCCACCGGCATCAATGCGGCAGCAGCGGTCAACCCCGTCACCATTGTCGCAACGGTACTGCTGGCCACCGAGCGTCTGGCCATGGATGAGCGCCAGCTGGCACGGATGATGGACGGCTATCTCGACCTGCTCAGAACGCATCCCTACGCAGACACCATCACCCTGCCCGAGGGCGACGGTCGCGAGTTCATCCACTACTGCGAGGGCATGGGCCTGGTGGGCCGCTATCCTCAGAAACTCGGCGATATCATTGCCCTTGACGGCACCAACGCCACCCTGATGACCTATTACAGGAACAATATCCAGCACCTGTTCGCCCTGCCTTCACTGATCGCCTGTCTGCTGGAGAACTGCACCTCCATGGCCCGGAGCAAGGTGGTCTTTCTCGCAGGCGCCATATACCCCTATCTGAAATCGGAACTCTTCCTGCGCTACAGCACTGACGGGGTGGACGCGGAGATCGACCGCTGGATCGACACGCTGGTCGAGAAAGGCATCCTGCGGATCGAGGGTGACCGGGTCATGGGAGCGGATGAGGGTACGGAGGCTCGTCTTCAGCTGCATACCCTGTCGCGCTTTATCATCCAGACCCTGGAGCGCTACTACATCGTCATCGCAACCCTTCGCAAGCATGGCCCCGGCATGCTCTCCGCCAGGGACCTGGAGGAAGAGAGCACGATGATGGCAGAACGGATGTCCATTCTTTTCGGCCTGAACGCGCCGGAATTTTTCGACAAGGCACTGTTCCGCAACTTCATTGGCAACCTTCAGAAGAATGAGGTGATCAGCCAGGATGAGACCGACCGGCTCAGTTACACCCGTGAGCTTGAGGATGTTGCCGAGGACGCCCGTCTGGTGCTGAACGTGGAAAAACGCCAGGCCATCGCCCAGGTGACCGGCGGAACGTCATAGGCATGCTCAGTTCCGGCTGGTGGGCAGCGCCCTGAGCGGATAGATGTCATAGCGACTGCTTTTGCCTTCCAGCTGGAGGGAAGGGGCGGGACCCGGTATCACCGGCGCCCGCCGCGACCGTTTCACAACCACCCGGTAGCGGGCACAGGCAAGGGCTGCCTCCAGCAGATTCGCCGCATCAGGGTCGTCTCCGACGATGGGTCTGAACAGCTGCATTTCCTTCTTGACCGCCGCGGACTTGTCCCGGTGAGGGAACATGGGGTCCAGGTGAATCACATCCGCAACCGGCTCTCCCCCAGCCCGGGCCCCCAGCCAGTCTATGCTGTCCGCCCGGATCAGGGTGATCCGCGCCGCCACGGCTGCGGTGGCCTCGTCCCCGGCGGCGCGAGCCAGGCCATCCGCCAGCAACGCATGAATCACTGGCGAACGCTCAAGCATCGTTATCCGCTGACCGAGACCGGCCAGAACGAAACCGTCCTGGCCCAGGCCCGCCGTGGCGTCCAGAACATGCAATGATTCACTGGTGCGCTTGAGACCCACCGCCTTGGCGATCATCTGGCCAGTGCCGCCGCCATGGGCAAGGCGATAACCGGCCTTGCCGGTGACAAATTCGGCCCTTACCGGCCCCGGTGCCCTTCGGCCTGTCACCTGGAGGGAGAGCCCCTGCCGGTCAAGATGGAGAACCAGGTCGGAATTACGGATATCGCGGGGCTCAACCACCCCCAGGCAGGCGCTGCCCAGACTGGTGGCCAGGGCTTGCGCCGGGGCCAGCAGCTCATTGGAGGCGGCAGCCACCGGGGGTATGGGAGACGAACAGGATTCGTTCAAAGCATCGGGCGTGAAGGTCATTAGGGGGGACGGGTCACACGCGGATGCTGATGCCCGTCAGCTCGGCGTCGTAGCCATCGAGGCCCTCACGCTGATTGGCGATTGCGGCAAAGGTCTGCACGGCTCTGGCGTTGGCAAGGGGAATATCGTCGGAGCGAAACGGCTCGAGACGCACATCCTCAAGGGCCGCACGGGCCTGCACCCGGCGCAGATAGGCCTGGGTATCCTGACCCTCGGGATTCTGGTCGCCCGCCGGCCTGGCGCGGGTATCGTTGCGGGCATCAACCAGCAGCTCGGGACGTGCCGCTGGCGCACGGTTGGCATCGGTGCGCTCCCGGGCAGGTGCACCATTGCCGATATAGGGATTGCCGGAATTGACGCCACCAATCATGGGAACAGGTCCAAACTGTCAGTCAATCAGTCAACGCCCCGGAAGTTTCTTCCAGGTCACTTCATCCCGCAGGTAAACCGGCTGGGCCTCCGAGGCGGAAACTCCAACCCCCCTCGCCCGTGCCTCCATTGCAAGGCGCGCCACATAGCGGGCATCGGGCACCCGATCCGGATCCGGCTGGCTCATCCTGCCGGTGACCTCCCGGGGCATACGATCAGCATAGCGCCATCCACTGCCACCTGCCACCCACCGAGTCACCCCTTCTGGCAGGGTCACGGCCTCAGGCGGGCAGACACGCTCGCTCTCCAGAAGCACAGGCATCCCCTGCTCCAGCTGGAAGCAGCCCCAGTATACTTCGTCCATCCGGGCATCAAAGGCAACAGCAATACCATCGCCCTCCCGGGCCTCCTGTCGTTCCGCCAGCTCCAGGGCTACAGCCTGAAGAGAGGATACCGGCACGACCGGCAGGTCCAGGCCCCAGGCCAGGCCCTGGATCACGCCGGTGGCGATCCTGAGTCCGGTGAAGGAACCGGGGCCGGCGGCAAAAGCCAGCCCATCAAGCTCCTTCATGGTGACACCCCGCTCCGCCAGAAGTTCACGGACCATGGGCATGATCAGCCGCGTATGACCACGGGGCTCTACCCGGCAGTGTCCGCTCAGCTGGCCATCCAGCAGCAGAGCGACGGAACAGGCGTCAGTCGAGGTATCAAGGGCTAGCAGGTTCAAGGTGTCGACTATCCGCCAAGCTTGGAAAGAATTTCACTGCGGATGTCATCGAGCGAACCCACACCATTCACACGAACATACTTCGGGGCCTTTTCCGGCTCCTTTTCAGCCCAGTCCTGATAGTAGCCGATCAGGGGCTCGGTCTGGGAATGATAGACTTCAAGGCGTTTGCGGACGGTCTCTTCCTTGTCATCTTCACGCTGCACCAGGGGCTCCCCCGTGACGTCATCCTTGCCTTCTTCCTTGGGCGGATCGTATTTCACGTGATAGATACGGCCACTGCCGGGATGAACACGGCGGCCAGACAGGCGGCGGACGATTTCCTCATCATCCACTGCGATTTCCACCACGTAGTCGATATCGATACCCTGATCCCTGAGGGCCTCGGCCTGGGGAATGGTGCGGGGAAAGCCGTCCAGGAGGAAGCCGTTCCGGCAGTCTTCCTGCTGCACCCGCTCCTCAATGAGGGCAATGATGATGTCGTCAGAAACCAGGGAACCGGAGTCCATGACCGCCTGCACTTTCTTTCCCAGTTCGGACCCGGATTTCACCGCAGCACGGAGCATGTCGCCCGTGGAAATCTGGGGGATTCCAAACCGTTCCGAGATGAACTGCGCCTGGGTGCCCTTACCGGCCCCCGGCGCACCCAACATGATGATTCGCATACGTTGTGCTCCCATTTCCTGGTTATTTGTTTGAAAAGCTGTTGCCAAACCCCGCCAACACGGCCGGTTCCCAAGGCTTGGCGACAGCCTCTCATGCCCCGAGACAGGGCAGAAAAGCAGGCATTATACGAAGTCGGAACCGCAAGAGAAAGTCGACGTCCGTCGCAGTCGCCGGACATGCATTGCCTTCCGCCAGCGGCAGACAGCCGCTCAGGATGACAGAGCCTGGGCCAGACTGTCCAGATCGTCGGCCACCTCGTCAACCTCGGCGCGAAGCCTCTCGAGCCGGGCGCCGTCCAGGCCGAGCTCCGCTGCCAGGGCATCGACATTGTCAGGGTTGAATTCGTCACCAACACCCTTGTCCTTGAGAAGGCCATTGGCAAGCTGGACCATCCTCACATAGACCTTGTGATCACCCTCGTAGTCGAGCTGCTGATGGACTCCCGCCGACTTGACCACCTCATCCGGCATCTGCCAGAGCTTGTGCAGGATGCCGCCGATCACTCCGTGACCCACCGTCAGCATTTCCCTCTCGCCGCCGCCACCGAACACCTTCTGCTCCAGTGTCCGCATGCTGACCTCGGGGTTGGCGGCCCGCAAGCGGTTAAGCTCGCTGAATTCCGTGGGAAACAGATGCCCCACCAGCAGGAGACCGAAATTGTGGAGGAGCCCGCACAGGTACGCCAGGGAGGTATCGGCATCACACAGGGGCGCCATGCGCTGACAGACGAACGCACAGTATAGGGAGTGGCGCCAGAACTGATCCATGCCCAGGGGGCCCGAGCGGGGGATATCGAACGCGCGGACCGAGGCGATGCCCAGGGCGATGTGGGCAACCCGCTCAAAACCGAGCACCCGTGTCACCGCTTCCTGTACCGACTGGATCTGGCCGGGATAATTGAACAGGGCTGAACGCGCGTAGCGGATAATCTGGGCCGTCAGGCTCGGGTCGAATTCGATCAGCTCCGCCAGGTCTTTGGCAGACGCTTCGGAGTCGCTGGTAAGCCTGAGAATCCGCAGTGCCAGTGCCGGCATAGGCGGCAGACGATAGAGTTTCTGCAGTTTCCCGGCCACCTCCTCAAGGGTTACTCCACTTGCGATATCGCCGCTGTGGCGGATGGTCACATGCCCCTTGCCCGCGTCCCCCAAGGCCAGACGGAAATCGCGACCGTCCAGCACCATGAGGCGGGAGGATGAGCCACAGGCCATGATCACCCGGGCGGCACTGTACAGCGACTGCTCCACAACGACAGGAATGCCGTAGGCGGAGCCGAAGGGCGGTAGAAAACCCGGCGCGCAGTCGGAGAACAGCCGCCCTGCCTGAGTCGCCGTCAGGGGCTGGAAACGACGGCCCACGAGGGCTTCGATGGCATCGAGATCCGGCGAACTGTCGAACGGATGGACCACCAGCAGAACACCCTTGAGATCAATCAGCGCCGTGCTCCGGATGACCTGTCGGCGGTCCACCGCGGCACCAAGCACGGCGGATTCCAGTCCGCCCCGGGAACTGGGGGTGACGGGCACCAGCTCGAAGGCCAGACCCTTGCGATTGAGATACTGCTCGACTCTGGCTGCCGCTGCCACGGACATCTCCTTGAAGATCAATTACTGCGCCGGGTAGGGCGACAGAGGGTACCACATCCACTGGGATGATACCCCCTGCCGATGGCGCCGTCAGCCAGTGTTGCGCATCCCGGCCGCGATGCCCGCCATGGTGACCTTCAGGGCCTGTTCCACCAGTTCAGGCATGGGCACGACTTCTGCGTCCGCGCCCTCGGCGGCAACATTCGCCTCCGCCTCGCGATTGCGTCGAAGAAGTTCCGCCTGGAGGTAGTGCAAGGGGTCCGTGTAGGGGGTGCGGACTTTCATGGAGTGGGCAAACACAGGCTCCTCCTCCAGCAGGACCTTCTGGTTTTTGAGAGCCTTGACCTGCCTGATACAGCCGGCAAGACGCTCCCGCAACTCCTTGCCCAGCGGGCGTAGTTCTGGTTGCACCAGGGTTTCGTCATAATAACTGGCAATCTGCAGGTCAGCCTTTGCCAGCACCATTTCCAGCATGTCGATGTAGGTGCGAAAGAAAGGCCAGTTCTGGCGCATCTCCTGCAATACCGGCATCTGACCGGCCTTTTCGGCTTCCGCCAGGGCGACATCACTGCCCAACCAGCTGGGCAGCATGAGCCGCATCTGGGTCCAGGCGAAAATCCAGGGAATCGCCCGCAGGCTTTCCACGCCTCCGCTGGGCTTGCGCTTTGCCGGCCGGCTGCCCAGGGCGAGTTTGCCCAATGCCTGCTCGGGGGTGGCCTGGCGGAAATAGGGCACGAAATCCGGGTCCTCGCGGACCACCGCCCGATAGGCCTTCAGGGAACGTTCCGTGAGCCAGTCCATGGCTTCCCGCCACTCTGGCTCCGGTGCCCGCGGGGGCGCCAGAGTGGCCTCGACAACCGCCGTGGTGTAGAGGGTCAGGCTCTGTTCCGCCAGCCGCGGCAGACCAAACTTGAAGCGGATCATTTCACCCTGCTCGGTGATCCTGAAACTGCCGTTCACGGAACCGGGAGGCTGCGACAGGATGGCCCGGTTCGCCGGTCCGCCGCCACGACCCACGGTGCCCCCCCGGCCATGGAAAAGGGTCAGGTGCATATCGAAGCGGCCGGCGACCTCGGTCAGTTTCTCCTGGGCCTGGTACTGGGCCCAGGCGGCCATCATCTGGCCTGCGTCCTTGGAGGAATCGGAATAGCCGATCATTACTTCCTGGGCGCCATTGCAATAGTCCCGGTACCAGTCCACGGAATAGAGCGCCTCCATGGCCGCGGGAGCGCCCTGCAGGTCACTCAGGGTCTCGAACAGGGGTACGATGCGCATCGGATGCTTCATGCCGGCTTCCCTCAGCAGCAGGATCACACTGAGTACATCCGAAGGTTTGCTGGCCATGGAGATGACGTAGGAGCCCAGTGCCTCAGGGGTTTGCGCCGCCACCACTTCGCAGGTATCGAGAACCTCACGGACAGGGTCGGAAGGCTCCCAGTTCCGTGGTACCAGTGGACGCCGGCCCTTGAGCTCATCCACCAGGAACGCCTGACGCTCCTCCTCGCTCCAGCTGAGGTAATTACCCAGGCCCAGGTAGTCGACCATTTCCGCAACCGCTTCGGCATGGCGGGTGGACTCCTGGCGGATGTCGAGGCGGATCAGCGGCAGGCCGAAGGTATGGGCCCGTCGGAGAGTGTCGAGCAGAGGACCGTTGGCGATGGTCTCCAGCCCGCATTCCACCAGTGAGCGGTAGCAAAGTTCCAGGGGCCCGGTCAGATCCTCGTTTTCGAAGAGGATATCGGCACTGTCCGCCGACTCACCGTTCACCCGGGCCTCCGCCCAGTCCCTGGTACGGATCAGGCGTTCCCGCAGCCGGCCCAGCAGCTCCCGGTAGGGCTCCCGACAGTCGCCCACCCGGGCACGAAGCTCTTCACTGGCCTGCCACATGGACAGCTCGCCGCGCAGTGACTGGATATCTCTCAGGTACAGGTCGGCAGCCATCCAGCGGCCGAGCAGGAACACCTGTCGGGTGACCTGGTGAGTCACATTGGGGTTGCCGTCCCTGTCGCCACCCATCCAGGAGGCAATGCGGACAGGAGTTGCGTCCAGGGGCAGGCCGGTCCCGGTGCAGTTTTCCAGGGCCTGATCGAGACTTCTCAGAAAACGGGGTAACGCCTCCCAGAGGCTGTTCTCGATGACCGCGAAGCCCCATTTCGCCTCATCCACCGCCGTCGGGCGCTCGTGACGAATTTCATCGGTATGCCAGGCCTCTGCAACCAGCAGGCGCAAACGATCGAGAATCTCGTCCCGCTCGGCCGGTAGCAGATCATCATGATCAAGGGCGGCAAGAGCCGCCGACATCTCGTCGTATTTCATGATCAGGGTCCGGCGGGCCACCTCAGTGGGATGAGCGGTAAGCACGAACTCCAGCCGCATGTCGGAAACCCGTTGGTGAATCTCGCCGGCAGCCACACCGCTGTCCCTGAGCCGGCTGAACGCCGCATCCAGGGACTCCACCATCAGGTCGGACTGATGACCCCGCTTGCGTCGCACGCTATGGTACTGCTCGGCAAGATTGGCCAGGTTCAGGAACTGATTGAAGGCTCGGGTGACCGGCAGCAGCTGGTCGTCCCGCAGGTTACGGAGAAGCCGGATCAGACGCTGGCCGGAGCCGCTCTCCTGGCGCCGGTCGGCCTTGGCGGCGGCACGAATTTCCTCTATCAGCTGGTAGATTTCCTCGCCAGGGTAGTTACGGATGTTCTCACCCAGCAACTCACCCAGCAGCCGCACGTTCTCTCGCAATTCGGGATGCAGTTCTGCCACAACGGGGTCCTTATTGGTTGGTGTCAGGATTGACGAACACTCAAGGCTATACTGATACTAATAACGACGTCGCGTCACATCCGCAAGGGTGTTTGTTCAAGAGCAAGGAGATTCCATGAAAGTAACCGACCTACCCAGCCACTGGCAGGAAGCGAAAAAGCCCACCGACCGGACCCGGGACTACAACCTGCGGCTGCCGCTGGAGGACGCGGCCCGGGTAGCAGCCCTGGCGGAAATGTACCCTGATCGTTCGGAAGCGGACATTCTCAATGACATGATTGCCGCGGCCCTGGACGACCTCGCCGAGAGCTCACCGCTGAAGGAGCGACTGAAGAAGAAATAGCGGAAGGGGTTCCGGCGGCGCTGTCCGCCTGAAGAATGGCGTCACCCCTTCCCCGAGCGGGGATGGGGTGAGCTTCAGGGCAGAACCGGACAATCGCTTTGCCCGGGCGACCGTCCGTCGGGCGTGGATCTCGAGGTCAGGCCACTGAAACCAGCTGCTGCTCCTTGAGCTCCTCCATATGCTTCTGGCTCAAGGCAACAAATTTGGGTGTCATGCCAATGTCTTCATAAATCTCGAAGCCATCCTCATCGTAAGCAACGACCCGATCGCCTTCGACATAGGGAAAGGAGGTTTCAATCTCATCAAGGGCGGCCGAGATCAGATCCCGCATCAGATCCTGCGGCGACTTCATGGGATACAGTGCCGCCAGTCGCGACAATTCCTCATGATGCTTCTCTGCAAGGGCAACAAAATACGCATCTCGGGCGAGACGGCCCTGCGCATGCTTGTCCCAGTGAGCGACGAGATCGCGGATCTTCATAAAACACTTCTCCTGCCTGTAACCAGTGCCCGATTCTTTTGCATGGGAGACTACGAAGGTAACACAACAGCCCGTTGTACCCTTCCCCCTATTAACCGCAGTGTAGATGAATCGTGCAGAATACAAGGCTGGAAATCGGTAACGAATTGTACTTATTTGTGATTTCCGGAACCGCTTATCAGCGCTGCCGTGACCGTTCCACCCCTTTGACGCTGTTCCAGATCTCGTCCAGCTGCTCCAGTGACTCGTCTTCCATCTGTCGCCCCTGCTCCTCCAAGACGTCTTCAATGGCCCGGAAACGGGCTTCAAACTTGCGATTGGTTCGCCGAAGGGCCTGCTCCGGATTCACCTTGAGAAAACGGGCCAGATTGATGCAGACGAACAGCAGATCGCCCAGCTCATCCTCCACGTCATCCTGGGCGGCGGGATCCTGTCGCGCGTTCTGCCAGGCCTCCTTGAGCTCGCCAATCTCCTCCTCCAGCTTGTCGAACACGGGTCCGATCTCATGCCAGTCGAAGCCGTAGCGGCCTGCCCGGCGCTGTAGCTTGTCGGCGCGCGCCATGGCCGGCAGGGAGGCCGGGATATCATCCAGCCGACTGCCTCCCGCGGTTCTGGTACCGCCCTTCCGGGCCCGCTCCTCAGCCTTGATCCTCTCCCAGCTGGCGGCGATCCACTCGTCGTCCGGCCGGTTATCCGGGTCGACCCGGCTTTCCAGTGCTCCGTCGGGAAACACGTGGGGGTGCCGCCGCAGCAACTTGCGAACCAGCGTGTCGACCACACCGTCGAAGTCGAAGAGATCCTGTTCCCTTCCCATCTGGCTGTAAAAGATCACCTGGAACAGCAGATCCCCCAGCTCTTCCTTCAGATGCGGATAGTCTTCCCGCTCGATGGCGTCCGCCACTTCATGGGCTTCCTCCAGGGTATGGGGCACGATGGTCCGGAAGGTCTGCCTGGTATCCCAGGGGCAGCCGGTCCGGGGGTCCCTCAGCCGGGCCATCAGTGTCTTCAGGTCCTCAACGGAATAGCTCATGACCGCTTGCGCCTCACGTCGAGAATGTTCGACAGGTTGCGTATCTGGGCCAGCAGCCTGGCAAGTTGCTCAAGGCTCGAGATTTCCACGGTCACCATCATGGTGGCGGTGTTGTCATCGGGGTTGGTCTGGGTGTTCAGGGACAGCACGTTGCTGCGGGAGGCTGTCAGCACCTGGGTGATATCCCGCAGCAGGCCGGGCCGGTCGTAGGCCTGGATTTCGATATCCACCGGATAGGTCGCCTCGGGCCGTCCACCCCAGCTCACCTCGATAATCCTGTTGGGCTCGTACTCCTTGTGATGGAGGAAGGTCAGGCAATCCTGCTGATGCACGGTGACGCCCCGCCCCACCGTAATATAGCCGCCAATGGCATCACCTGGCAGGGGCTTGCAGCACTTGGCCACCTGGGTCTTGAGCTTGCCGACGCCACGAATCTGGATGTCGGACTCCGTGTCATACTTGCGGTTGCGGCTGCCCAGAAGCTTCAGATCAAGCTGTTTTTCCTGGGGCTCGATCATCTCCTGAGCCACATTGGCGACATGGGCGGGGCGAAGATCACCGGCACCTATGGCAGCGAACATGTCGTCCGCCGCCGGATAATTGACCTTCCGCGCCAGGTCATTGAGATCCACGTCGTAAAGGGAAAGCCGTTTGAACTCATCCTCAAGAATCGCCCGACCGTCCACAATATTCCGGTCCCGGTTCTGCTGCTTGAACCAGTGGACCACCTTGGCGCGGGCCCGGGATGTCTGGATATAACCGAGGCTGGGGTTGAGCCAGTCGCGACTGGGCGCCTGGTTGTTCGAGGTTAGGATATAGACCTGATCTCCGGTCTTCAGGGGGTAGGTCATGGGCACGATACGCCCGTTAACGCGGGCCCCACGGCAGGCATGACCCACCTCGGTGTGCACCCGGTAGGCGAAATCGACGGGCGTGGCCCCCTGGGGCAGGTCGACGACATGGCCCTCGGGAGTGAACACATAAACCCGGTCGGATGCGATGTCACCGGTCAGATGGTCGGCCAGACCCGACAGGTCACCCAGTTCGTCCTGCCACTCCAGCACCTGACGGAGCCAGTTGATCTTGGCTTCATAACCGGTGGAACGGTTACCGCAGTCAGTGCCCTTGTACAGCCAGTGGGCACACACCCCCAGCTCCGCCTCCTCGTGCATCTTGCGGGTGCGGATCTGAACCTCCATGACCTTGCCTTCCGGACCGATTACCGCCGTATGCAGCGACTGGTAGCCGTTCTCCTTGGGATTGGCGATGTAGTCATCGAATTCATTGGGAATGTGGCGCCAGAGGCTGTGAACAATACCCAGGGCGGCATAGCAGTCGCGCACCTCCGGCACCAGAATCCTGACCGCCCGCACGTCGTAGACCTGGGAAAAGTCGATTCCCTTGCGACGCATCTTTCGCCAGATGCTGTAGATATGCTTGGCCCGTCCGGCCAGCTCGGCCTCGATACCGGCCCCCCTGAGCTCATCGCCCATCTCTTTCAGTACTTTCTGGATGTAACCTTCCCGGTCCAGCCGCTTCTCGTCCAGCTGCCTGGCGATTTTCTTATAGGCGGTTTCATGCAGGTACCGGAAGGACAGGTCCTCCAGCTCCCATTTGATATGGCCGATGCCCAGCCGGTGCGCGAGCGGCGCGTAGATATCGAAGACTTCCCGGGCCACCCGCATGCGTTTCTCGTAAGCCGCGTTTTTCACGGCCCGCAGGGCACAGGTCCGCTCCGCCAGCTTGATCAGGGCCACCCGGACGTCGTCCACCATGGTTACCAGCATCTTGCGGACATTGTCGATCTGGCCTTCGCTCTGACCGAGCACATTGCCCTTGAGGGGATGGTGAATGGCGGATATGGCAGCCATCTGGGCCACACCCTGAATAAGATCAGCCACCTCGTTACCGAAATCCTTGCGGATTTCCTCCAGGGTGACACGGCCTTCCCGGACCGCACGGTAGAGGATGGCCGCCACAAGACTGGTCTGGTCAAGGTGAAGCTCCACCAGCACCTGGGCCATCTCTATGCCAGTGCGGAAACTGCTGGCCCCGGGTGCCCACAGGCGGTCCTCCTCAACTGCCCGGCGGTCGATCTGGGCACTGACCTCACAGGCACGGCGAAACTGATCCACGTTCTCCAGCCGGGTCTGCGCGGCGATGTGCCGGACCCAGCTTTCGATATCCACCTGCCCGTCCGCGGTAACCGCGTAGTCTTCCCGAACTTTTACCATGTCCTTCCCGCTGTCTCTGATCGATTCAAGGCGCTGCTGGCCGCCGGACCGGTTTCACACCCGCTCAAACAGGGCAATGGATTCCACATGGGTGGTGTGGGGAAACATATCCATCACTCCGGCCTGCTTCAGGCGATAGCCCTTGCTGACAATCACTCCGGCATCCCTTGCCAATGTGGCGGGATTGCAGGAAACATACACGATACGCTTGGCTCCGAATGCCGTCAGGTGCTCGCAGATCTCTTCCGCACCGGAGCGGGGCGGGTCGATGAGCACGCGATCGAAGCCTTCCGAAGCCCAGCTCTCCCGGGTGAAATCACCCTGAAGGTTGGCGCCATGGAAAGTGACGTTGTCGAGGCCATTTAGTTCCGCATTTTCACGACCCCGGACCACCATGGCCTCGTCCCCTTCCACACCCACCACCTGGCCGGCCTGGCGGGCCAGCGGCAGGGTAAAGTTACCGAGGCCACAAAACAGATCCAGCACCCGGTCACCCGGCTGAACATCCAGCCATTCCAGAGCACGTTCTACCATGCGCTGGTTGATGTCGGCATTGACCTGGGTAAAGTCCATGGGATGAAACTTCATGGTCAGGTCAAAGGCCGGCAGCCGGTAGCTCAGGCGCTCTTCTCCCCTCTCCTCTGGCCAGATCCGGTGAACGGTTTCCGGGCCCTTGGGCTGAAGATAGATATGCAGGTCATGTGCCTTGCCGAACTCCAGAAGGGCGGCGTAGTCCCCCGGGCTCAGGGGCATCATGTTGCGGAACACCATCGCGGCCTCGTCATCGCCGCAGGCCACTTCCACCTGGGCGATATGCTGGTAGGCGTCGAGCCGGTAGATCAGCGCGCGCAGGTCGTCAATCCGCTCGCCGATGCGGGGATCCAGGACCACGCAGCGGTCGATGTCCGCCAGGAAACTGTTCCGCTTTTCACGGAAACCCACCAGCACCGAGTCCCGCTTATTCACGAAGCGCACACCCAATCGGGCCTTGCGGCGATAACCCAGAGGCGGAGACCGCATGGGTTCGATCCACCGGTCGGGCTCGATGCCTCCGAAGTGGGCAAAGTGGTCCCGCAGGGTGTTCTCCTTGAACCGGATCTGGGCGTCCGGTTCCATGTGCTGCAGACTACAGCCGCCGCAGAGGTCGGCAAAATCGCAGGGTGGCCGGACCCGCTCCGGCGATGCCTCCAGCACCTCCTCTGCGCGCAGTTCGTCGAACCTGCTGCGGGTATTGATCATCTTTGCCATGACCCGTTCCCCTGGCAGGGCGCCATCCACGAAACGGGTCTTGCCCTCTTCCCGGGCGATGCCCCGGCCGTCGTGGCTCAGGGTCTCGATAGCGCACAGAAGCGGCTCTTTGGGCAGGGGTTTCCTGCGTCTTCGACTCATATAGCAAGATCTCTGGAGGAATATCAGGGTCAGGCGCCGGGGAACACCCCGGTGGAGAGGTAACGGTCGCCCCGGTCACAGATAATGGCCACAATCACCGCGTTTTCAACCTGGTCCGAAAGCGACAGCGCGGCGGCAATGGAGCCACCGGAGGAGACACCGCAGAAAATACCCTCTTCCCGGGCAAGGGCCCGCATGGTGTTTTCGGCATCCTCCTGACTGACATCCAGCACCTGATCCACCCGGGTGGCATCATAGATCTTTGGCAGGTATTCCTGCGGCCAGCGACGGATGCCAGGAATCGAGGAGCCCTCTTTCGGCTGAAGGCCAATAATCCGGATGTCCGGATTGCGCTCCTTGAGATAGCGGGAAACCCCCATGATTGTGCCGGTCGTGCCCATGGAACTGACAAAATGGGTCACCCGGCCCTGGGTCTGCTCCCAGATTTCGGGCCCGGTGGTGCGATAATGCGCGAGGGGGTTGTCCGGATTGGCGAACTGGTCAAGCACCACGCCCGCGCCCTCGGCCTGCAGGCGTGTGGCCATGTCGCGGGCCCCTTCCATGCCCTCTTCCTTTGACACGGTAATGATCTCGGCGCCATAGGCCCTCATGGACGCACGACGCTCTTCGCTCATGTTGGCTGGCATGATGAGTTTCATGCGATAGCCCTTGATGGCCGCAGCCATCGCCAGGGCAATGCCGGTGTTGCCGCTGGTGGCCTCGATCAGAGTGTCGCCGGGCCTGATTTCGCCCCGTTTCTCGGCTTCCTGGATCATGCTGACGGCCGGACGGTCCTTCACGGAACCGGCGGGATTGTTGCCTTCCAGCTTGGCCAGAATGACATTACTGGTCTTGCCGGGCATGCGCTGCAGCCGCACCAGGGGGGTGTGACCTACATGGTCCTCGATGGTCGGGAATTGCATGGTATGTCTCGCTCCTCATCCAGATGCGCTGCCACTGACCTGTTCACAGCTTTTTATACCGCCTGTGTTACACTTCATAAGCCTCTCGGCAGGGCTTGCGGCCCACCCGGAGGCTCCTTAGCTGCGCATGATACGCATAATGGGTGTGATCGCCCAATAGAGGAACCCGCTATTTCCATTGCCAATGGCTATAAGGGCGTATAATGCGGTGCGAGAACAGTGCAGGAACGCGGGCAGGCCACTGACGAAGGCAAACGGTCAGCGGGCTCCGGAACCAACCAGGGAAACGGACAGAGGGAATGGCGAGGCCTATGCGTCGTTGGGGTATTCGCAAGAAAGTACTGGTGGTTACGCTTGTTCCCACCCTGGTGACCACCGTACTGCTGGGGCTGTTCTTTACCTGGAGCTGGGTCCAGAACATCAATCAGCTGCTGGACGACCGGGGCGATTCCCTGTCCCGGCAACTGGCGGCAGCGGCGGAGTACGGCATGTTCACCGCCAACCGCAGCCTGCTCAGCAGCCTTTCCAATGCGCTGCTCGAAGAGCAGGACGTTCGCTCCATCACCTTCTATGACGCCAGCCGGGAGCGACTGCTTCATACCGGGCCCGCAAGCACTTTTAAGCGGCCAGAGGGCTTTCCGGAAGGCTCCTCCATATTCCGCCGGCCCTCCGCCGGCAACACGGTATTCATGGCACCGGTCTACCTTCAGGACCTGATGCTTGAAAACCTGCTTGACCTGCAGGCCCGGGACTCTTCCGCCAACGCCATGGAACCCATCGGCTGGGCAGCGGTGGAAATGTCCCACGTGCGCACCGAGAAGGAAACCTGGAAAGCGCTGTTCATCTCGCTGCTGGTGATTGTCACCGGTGTACTGCTCAGTCTCGTCATCGCCCTGCGCCTGAGCCGGTCCTTCACCGACCCTGTGTTCGAGCTGAACCGGGCGGTTGCCAAGCTCAAGGAAGGCCACCTGGATACCCGCGTTCACACCGGTGCCGGCCCCGAGTTCGAGCAACTGGAGTCCGGTCTCAATGCCATGGCCGAAGAACTGAGCCAGGCCCAGGCGGAAATGCAGCAGAACATCGATCAGGCCACGGAAGACCTCAGGGAAACCCTCGAGACCATCGAAATCCAGAATATCGAACTGGATTTCGCCCGCAAGGAAGCCCTGGAAGCCAGCCGTATCAAGTCAGAGTTCCTGGCCAACATGTCCCACGAAATCCGCACGCCTCTCAACGGCATCATCGGCTTCACCGAACTGCTGCTCAAGAGCCCGATGCAGAAGCAGCAGGCGGAGCACCTGAACACCATCCGCAAATCCTCGGAAATCCTGCTGACCATCATCAACGACATCCTCGACTTCTCCAAGATCGAGGCCGGCAAACTGATCCTCGACCGGGTGCCCTTCCAGCTGCGGGACATTATCGAGGACGTCATGGTCATGCTTGCACCCGCGGCCCATGGCAAGAACCTGGATCTGGTGCAACTGGTTTACGCGGATGTTCCCGACAACATCATGGGGGACCCCCTGCGGGTAAAACAGGTCATCACCAATCTGGTGAACAACGCCATCAAATTCACCCAGACCGGTGAAGTGGTGCTTCGGGCGAGTCTCGAGGAGGAAGATACCGAACATAATCAGGTGACCCTCCGCCTGAGCATTACCGACTCCGGCGTCGGCCTTTCCCGGGCCCAGCAGCAGTCGCTGTTCAATGCCTTCAGTCAGGCGGATGCCTCAACCGCCCGTCAGTACGGCGGTACCGGGCTTGGTCTGGTGATTTCCAAACGTCTGGTGGAAGAAATGGGCGGCACCATAGGACTGGAAAGTGAGCTGGGCAAGGGCTCCACCTTCTGGTTTACCCTTACCGCGGAGCTCTCCGCCAGCACCGAGGCACCCATTCCTCATGACGCCCTGCGTGGTGAAAGGGTCATTTATCTGGAACAACAGAAAACCACCGGCCTGGCAGTGGAACACATCCTGCGGGATTGGGGCATCGCGATCACCCGGGCCAATTCTCCCGGTGAGTTGCTGGAACAAGTGGAAGAGGCCCAGCAGGAGCAGTCCGGCTACGCTCTGGCTATGGTGGGTATCACCCGGCACCTGCTGAACTCAAGCCAGTATCGCGACCTGATCCGGACCCTGGAAGTGGACCGTGACTGCCGGACCCTGCTGCTCACCCCCACCCTGGAAACCCACGACACTGTCCTGACCGGGCTCGCCAGTGGTCACCTGATCAAGCCCATCTGCCGCGGCCCCCTTTACGACGAGCTCCTGATGCTGGTACACGGCATTGATACCCGAAACACCGTTGTCGCCGCGCCTTCCCGCCAGATGGCCCTGCCGGAGCCCGGTAACCGTCCCGGCGCCCCCGCCAGGCCAAGGGTCATGGCGGTGGACGACAACGAGGCGAACCTGAAGCTGGTGCTCACGCTGCTCAAAGACTGCGGAATTCCGGCGGAGGGCGCCGCCAACGGCTTCGAGGCCCTGAGCAAGGCCCGTAGCCAGACGTTCGACCTGATTTTCATGGATCTGCAGATGCCCGGCATGGACGGGGTGGAAACCACGGCCCGGCTGAGAGGACTCGACGACAACCACCACCGCACTGCCGTTATCGCGCTCACCGCCCACGCCCTGGCCGACGAACAGGACCGACTGATGCAGCAGGGGTTCGATGGCTATCTGGCCAAACCGGTGAACAGTCGCCAGCTGCTGGAAACCCTTACCGACTTCACTGGCTATCGCCATGCCGGCCAACAGGCGGGCGAGGGCTACGCCGAAATCGCTGAATTCCGGGATACCCGGCGCCCATTGCGGCCTTCCACCCGACGCCGCCAGAAAACCTGCGTGGATGTGGATGAAAGCATCCGCCTGGCCGCCGGCAAACCGGACCTGGCGGAAGAGTTGTTCAGCATGCTTCTCGAGCAGCTGGGGCCAGACCAGGAAACCATTCGCGCCGCCTGGTCCGCCGGCGACCTCGACACCGTGCTGGAGTGTGTGCACAAGCTTCACGGCGCTACCCGATATTGCGGTGTCCCGGAGCTGCGTGACGCCTCCGCTCAGTTCGAGACTGCCCTGAAACGCCAGTCCGATGGCATGGAAACCCTCTGCCAGAATCTGCTGGCCGCCATGGAACGCCTGCAGGTCTGGGGCGACCAGACCGACTGGCAGGCGCTGTTCCGTGCCAGCGAACAGATGAACCCGGTCAACCCCTGAGAAACAACAGGGCTCAGGCCCGCGCCTGGTCCAGGATCTGCCGCATTTCCCGGACGGCCTCTTTAAGCCCGGTAAACAGCGCCCGCGCAACAATGGCGTGACCGATGTTGAGTTCGTTGATACCGGGAATGGCCGCAATCCGGAGGGTATTGTGGTAATTGAGTCCATGACCGGCATTGACCACCAGCCCCTTGCGGCGGGCATACCGAACCGCCTCTTCCAGCACCTGGAAGGTGCGATCCTGCTCGGATGGCGTTTCGGCCTCGGCGTACTCCCCGGTATGCAGTTCAATCACCGGTGCCCCGCAGCGAATGGCGGCATCGATCTGGGCGGGGTCCGGATCAATGAACAGGGACACTTCCGCGCCAATGCGGGCCAGCCGTTCGCAGGCCCGGGCGACGCGCTCCTCATTACCGTCCACATCAAGCCCACCCTCGGTAGTGAGCTCCTCACGTTTTTCCGGCACCAGACAGGCGCAGTGGGGCCGGACGTTTTCGGCAAACGCGAGCATGGCATCCGTTACCGCCATTTCCAGGTTCATGCGGGTGTTCAGGGTCTGCCGCATCAGCAGCACGTCCCGGTCCTGTATGTGGCGCCGGTCTTCCCGGGGATGAATGGTGATACCGTCGGCACCTGCCTCCTCGGCGATCATGGCGGCCTGGACAGGATCGGGATAGCGGGTGCCCCGGGCCTGGCGGAGGGTGGCCACATGGTCGACATTGACGCCCAGTAACACTCTTTCTTTCATCGGTTTCTCTCCTGATGTCCTGCCTGATTGTTCCATCGATGGAGCAACCGGACAGACAATACGCTTGTATTCATGGTCGGACTTGTGGGGCAAACAGGGCCCGACTGTTAAGGGGCTTTCCCTGTAACAGAAAATCCGTGAGTGAACGCATGACCTGTTTGGCGAGGCGGCGTGACCGGGGACTGCTGAGGTCACCCTGCGCCAGATCCAGCAGGATTTGGCCGGAAAGACCGGTCAGCCTGGCCTGGTCGGTGGGGGTCGCCAGAATGCCCTGCTGGGGATCATAGCAATAGTAGGCCATCGCCTGCACCGGCTCGCCGGTATCCATGGCCTGATCCCAGGCAAAGCCATAACCGAGACCCCTGGCCAGGCTCATTTCGAAACGCCGGAGAACCGGCTCCACGTCGTCCGGGTTGTCGGCCAGGTCCGCCAGGGCATCGATGTAGGCGGCAAACAGCACGGGTGACGGGTCATTGGGGGACAGCAGCTTCTGCAGTAATTCGTTCAGGTAAAAACCGCTGTAGAGAGACCTGCCGTGGCCGAGCCGCACCCCGGAACGGGGATCGGCCTGGGTGAGGGTCTTGAGGTCGGAGCGACCGGTCCAGTCCACCAGCAGTGGCTGGAATGGCTGGAGCTGGGCCTTCAGTGCGCTCTTTGGACCACTGGCACCCCTGGCCACGACGCCGATCCTGCCGTGATTGAGGGTAAAAAGGTCCACCAGCAGACTGGTTTCCCGAAAGGGCCGCCGGTGTAGAACGTAAGCGGGCTCCTGCTGGACCGGACCCGACATGCCAGGCCTCAGCTGTCGTTCATGCCCAGGCTTTTCAGGGCCCGGTCACTGTCGGCCCAGCCCCGGCGGACCTTGACCCAGAGGCGCAACATCACCTTGGACTCAAACATCCGCTCCATGTCGGCACGGGCTTCCTGGCCAATGCTGCGCAGCCGCTCCCCCTTGTCGCCGATCACGATCTTCTTCTGGCCTTCCCGTTCCACCAGAATCAGCGCCGAAATGTGCAGGGTCTTGCCGTCGTGCTTGAACTCCTCTATTTCGACCGCCACCGAGTAGGGCAGCTCCGCCCCCAGCTGCCGGGTGATTTTCTCGCGCACCATCTCGGAGGCAACGAAACGCTCGCTGCGATCGGTGATCTGGTCATCCGGATAGAAATGCACACTCTCGGGCAGGAACCGGGCCACCGCCTCTTCCAGGGGTGCGAGGTTCTGCTCCTTGAGGGCCGACATGGGAATGATCTCTGCGAAGTCACGCTTGCGGGCGAGCTCCTCCAGCACCGGCAGCAAAGTATCCCGCCGCTCCAGCTTGTCCACCTTGTTGACCGCCAGGATCACCGGACATTTCAGGTGTTCCAGTTTTTTCAGGACCATTTCGTCCGCCGGGGTCCAATGGTGGCGATCCACCACGAACACCACCACATCCACGTGCTTGAGAGCCGATGAAGCGGTCCGGTTCATGTAGCGGTTAAGCGCGCGGGGCTCGTCCTCATGCATACCGGGAGTATCCACGTATATCGCCTGGACATCTCCCTCTGTCTTGATGCCGAGGATCTGGTGGCGCGTGGTCTGGGGCTTGCGGGAGGTTATGCTCAGCTTCTGGCCGAGCACGTGGTTCAGCAGGGTCGACTTGCCGACGTTGGGACGGCCCACGATGGCCACGAAACCACAACGGCTGTGAGGGTTCTCGGATTGGGTAACATCATTCATCAGTTGGTCTCCACACCCAGCTGTTTGAGGGCAGCCCTGGCGGCCTGCTGTTCGGCGATGCGACGGCTGCTGCCGGCCCCCGTGGTCTTCCGGTCCAGGGATGGCAGGGCACAGGACACATGGAAGGTCTGGGCGTGGGCCTCACCGTCCACCGAGATCACCTCATAGAGGGGAAGCGGGAATTGACGCGACTGCAGGTACTCCTGCAGCCGGGTCTTTGGGTCTTTCTGGGTATCCTGGATATCCAGACGCTGCAGACGCTTATCGAACCACTCCAGCACCCGCTCGCGGCAGGTCTCGAACCCGCTGTCGAGGTAGATGGCCCCGATAATGGACTCCACAGCATCGGCCAGTATCGAATCCCGGCGAAATCCGCCACTTTTCATTTCACCCGACCCGAGGCGCAGGTACTGACCCAGCTCGAACTCCCGGCCGATTTCCGCCAGGGTGACCCCCTTCACCATCCGCGCCCGCAACCGGCTGAGCTGCCCCTCGCGGGCGCGCTCAAAGTGGTGATACAGGTACTCGGCGATAATCATGTTCACCAGGGAATCGCCCAGGAACTCCAGACGTTCGTTGTTCTGGTTGCTGTGACTGCGATGGGTAAGCGCCAGCATCAGCAGTTCCGGGTCATGGAACTGGTAGCCGATGCGGCGCTGTATTCGATCCAGGTCGGGGCGGTTATTCACTTTCCTGTAAGCTCATAGAAGTGACTGAAGTTCATCACTGCATCCACGTTATAGGCCACGTGGCTCCGTACCTCGTACTCGAGACTGATGATCACGGTCTCGCCATCCTTCTCCACCTTGATATCCTTGGCATTGAAGCCGTCGACGTTATTCACGCTCAGGCGCTTGGTGATAAGCCGTCGCACATCGGCTGGCGTCATCCGTGAGAGACCTTCTTCGCCGTCCAGGCCTTCCAGGGCGCCCTGGACAGTGTAGTCATCCAGGTAGGCGGGGCCCAGCTTGATCACCAGTGTCAGCAGACTGGCGAAGAACAGCACGATTATAAGAATGCTCAGGGACGAGGCGCCACGCTGGCGGAAGGGTTGTTTCATACGCACGTACCTCATGAGAAAGGCCTTTTGAGCCCATTATCGTTCGTAATCAGTCGATGGGACCTACCCGCTCGAAGGACGGCAGACTGGTAATGGATGGCCACTGCATCCAGATCAGGAAGGCCTTCCCCACGACCATTTCATCGGGAACCATACCCCAGAAGCGGCTGTCGTTGCTGTTATCCCGGTTGTCTCCCATCGTGAAGTAGTGCCCATCTGGAACAACCCATTCCCCTTCTCCAACGCCGACCATGCCTTCAAGATTACGGTAGATGAAGTGCTCGACTTCGCCCAGCTTCTCTTCCAGCAGCTCCACCGGTGGCAGGCTGGCGATAAAGCGGGTAGGCACTTCCCGTCCATTGATGTAGAGGGTTTTGTTCCGGTAGCGGACCCGGTCACCGGGAAGACCCACCACCCGCTTGATGTAGTTTGTTTTCCCATCTTCAGGGTAACGGAAAACCATGACGTCACCCCGCTCGGGATCGCCGATGGGAACTATCTTGGTTCCGACCACCGGCAGCCGCAGACCGTAGGCGTACTTGTTCACCAGGATAAAGTCCCCCACCTCCAGGGTGGGCAACATGGAGCCCGACGGAATCTGGAACGGTTCAACCAGAAAAGAGCGCAGCACCAGAACAATCGCCAGCACCGGAAAGAAGGATCGGCTCAGATCAACAAGGTACGGTTCCTTCGGGCCCGCTTCCTGCTCCTCATCCCCATGAACCCCGCCTGCGGCATGCCCCCCTTCGGCGAGGGCACCACCGGATTCTTCCCATGCGGCCTCACGCCGGGGCTTCAGAAACAGTCGGTCAGCCAGCCAGATCAGACCGGTCGCGAAGGTCAGCACCACCAGAACCAGCGGAAAATCAATGTCCATTTTTTATTCGTCCTAGCTATCCACTTTCAGCACCGCCAGGAACGCTTCCTGAGGTACCTCGACATTGCCCAGCTGCTTCATCCGCTTCTTGCCTTCCTTCTGTTTCTGCAGCAGTTTCTTCTTGCGGCTGACGTCGCCACCGTAACACTTGGCGGTCACGTTCTTGCGCAGGGCCTTCACCGTCACCCGGGCCACCACGTGGGTACCGATGGCTGCCTGGATGGCGATATCAAACATCTGCCGGGGTATCAGCTCTTTCATCTTCTCGATCAGGGCCCGGCCTTTGTGATGGGCCTGATCCCGGTGCACGATCAGCGCCAGTGCATCCACGCGCTCGGCATTGATCAGCACGTCCAGGCGCACCAGATTGGCGGGCTGGAAGCGCTTGAAATGATAGTCGAGCGAGGCGAAACCCCGACTGGCGGACTTGATGCGGTCGAAGAAGTCCAGCACCACCTCCGCCATGGGCAGTTCGTAAGTGAGCTGCACCTGGTTGGCCAGGAACAGCATGTTGCTCTGGACCCCCCGCTTTTCCTCACACAGGGCAATGACGTTACCCAGATGTTCCTGGGGCACCAGGATGCTGGCCTCCACGATGGGCTCCCGCATCTCCTCGATGGAACCCACATCCGGAAGCCTGGAGGGGTTGTCCACGGAGATAACCTCACCGGTGCGGGTCACCACCTCGTAGATAACCGTGGGTGCCGTGGTAATGAGGTCTATGTCGTATTCCCGCTCCAGTCGTTCCTGGATGATTTCCATGTGCAGCATGCCCAGGAAACCACAACGGAAACCGAAGCCGAGGGCGTCGGAATTCTCCGGCTCATAAAACAGGGAAGCATCGTTCAGGGTCAGTTTTTCCAGGGCGTCCCGGAAATCATCGTAATCGTCAGCGCTTACCGGAAACAGGCCGGCATAGACCTGGGGCTTCACTTTCTTGAAGCCCGGCACCGCCGCGGTCTCGGCGGCATGCTTGTTGGACACAATGGTGTCCCCTACAGGCGCGCCGTGGATATCCTTGATTCCCGCGACGACGAAACCCACTTCGCCGGTACCCAGTTCACCCGTCTCCGTGGGCTTGGGGGAAAAGATACCAACCTTGTCCGCATTCCAGGCCTTGCCGGTGGACTTGATCTGGATCTTGTCGCCCTTGCGCAGAACGCCCTGGCGGACCCGCACGAGGGATACCACCCCAAGGTAGTTGTCGAACCAGGAGTCAATGATCAGGGCCTGGAGTGGAGCGTTTTCCTCCCCCTGGGGTGGTGGGATGCGCCGGATCAGATCCTCCAGGACATCCTCCACACCCAGGCCGCTCTTGGCGCTGCAGCGGACCGCGTCCGAGGCCTCGATGCCGATGATGTCCTCGATTTCCTGGGCAACGCGCTCCGGCTCCGCCTGTGGAAGGTCCATCTTGTTGAGAACCGGTACCACTTCGAGCCCCTGCTCAATGGCAGTGTAGCAGTTGGCTACGGACTGGGCCTCGACCCCCTGCCCCGCGTCAACCACCAGCAGCGCTCCTTCGCAGGCGAAGAGCGAGCGGGATACTTCGTAGGAAAAATCCACATGTCCCGGGGTATCAATGAAGTTGAGCTTGTACTCGATCCCGTCCCTCGCCTTGTAGTTCAGGGTAACGCTCTGGGCCTTGATGGTGATGCCCCGTTCACGCTCAAGATCCATTGAGTCCAGCACCTGTTCCGCCATTTCCCGGTCGGTCAGTCCCCCGCAGACCTGAATAAACCGGTCCGCCAGGGTGGACTTACCATGGTCAATGTGGGCGATGATCGAAAAATTCCGGATGCGGCTAAGTTCAGTCACAGACAAATGGTTACCCGTAGAAGACTTGGTCACCTGACGCCGTGGTGTCCCGACTGGACCCCGGATGACGCCGTTCTGGTGGAGAATTTCAGGATGGACACCGCAACTGGGGGCCGGTTCCTGCAAAGGCGGGATTTTACCGGTTGTCCGGGCTTATTACCATGATCAAGGCATGAGCGCCCGCTCATACTGATTCACCAGATAACTGATAAGGGCATCTTCATCCAGCGGGTAGCTGAACAGGTTGCCCTGGCACTGGGCACAGCCGGACTGCTCCAGGAAGCGTAGCTGGTGAGGGGTTTCAACGCCTTCCGCCACTACCGTCAGGTGCAGCTTGCGGGCCAGTGCAATTACTGCGGCGGCGACATCGGTCGCATTGGCGTTGTAAGGAATATCCCTGATAAAGCGGTCATCGATCTTCACCGCATCCAGCGGTAGTTGCTGAAGGGCGGTCAGGGAACAGGCACCGCTGCCAAAATCGTCCAGAATGAGGCGGGCCCCGGTGTCATGGAGAGCACCCAGCAATACCCGAAGTGTCCGGGGGTCTTCATTGAGCAGGGCCGCGGGCAACTCCAGCTCAAGCCGCTCTGGTACGACACCGGTTTCCGTGATGATCCGCCGGAACAGGTCCAGGAAACCCGGGTCGGTCACCTGCCGCACGGAAAGATTCACCGCCACCTGGAGACGCTCGAACCCTGCCCGCTCCAGTGCCTGTATCTGGATGCAGGCCTGGCGCAACGCCATTTCCCCCAGCCGCACGATCAACCCGGACTCTTCCGCCAGGAAAATGAACTGCTGGGCCGAAACCAGTCCGCGCTCGGGATGCTGCCAGCGAAGGAACGCCTCGACCCCCACCACCCGTTGCTGGGCCAGGTCTACCTTGGGCTGGTAGTGCAGCACGAACCGGTCTTCATCCAGGGCATTGGCCAGTTCCTCCTGCTGCAGGAGGCGCCGCGCCGCCTGAAGATTCATGGCAGGCGTAAAGAACTGGTAGTTGTTACGGCCCCGTTCCTTCGCCCGGTACATGGCCAGATCGGCGTACTTCATCAGCACACCCGTATCTTCGCTGTCGTGGGGAATCATGGTAATGCCAATGCTCACCGTGATCCCCACTTCGTGTTCGTTGAGCCTTACCCGCTGGCAAAGGCGACGCAGGATCGTCTCCGCCACTTTCGCCGTGGCCTCGGGGCCGCTGATCCGCGACAGCAGGACCACAAACTCGTCACCGCCGAGGCGGGCCACGGAATCCTCTTCCCGGACACAGCCGGTCAGCCAGTGGGCGACGTGCTCAAGCAACCGGTCTCCCGCATCATGGCCCAAGGTGTCGTTGATTCGCTTGAAACCGTCCAGGTCAAGGAACATCAGTGCCGCCGGCTCCTGACTGCGTCGACTGCGACGGACCACATGAGCCAGTCGGTCGCGGAACAGCTGCCGGTTCGCAAGGCCAGTGAGGGGATCATAGAAAGCCAGGCGGTGAAGCTCCGACTGGGCCGCCCTTAACTGGGTCAGATCCCGAAGACTGAGTACCACGCCATTGACACCGGGAACATCCAGCATGGAGGTGAATGAGCCTTCCATTTCCCGCCACTCCCCCGCTGCGTCCCGCACACGGGCCCGCACCACCGGCACGGGCTCTCCCGGCCTCGCCACCGCCTCATCAAAGCCGGCCTGCAGCCGGGGCCAGTCGTCACTGTGGATTCTGGGCTCCGGGTTCAGCGACCGCACATCCTCAGGGTCATAGCCAAGAATGGCCTGACAGGAAGGGCTGATATAGCTGGCTCTGCCCTGGCGATCCATCACCACGGTAATGTTGCTGGCGCCCTCGGTAATCGCCCGATAGCGGCCACCGCTCATCTGGGCAAGTATCCGGGAGCGGATAAGCGAGAGGGAAAAGGCGAACAGAAGTACGCTCACCAGGACGCCGGAGCCAAGAACGATGGGTGGACGCGGGTCAGATGCAAGAAAGTCAAAGGCTGGCGTGGAGCGGGTCTGTATCACCCAGGCCCGCCCACCGAACTCAATCTGCTGGCTTTTCTGGAAACTGAAGTTCTCGTCCAGGGATCCCAGGTTGGAGGCATACATGAGGGTTTCGCGGCCAAGGCTGCTTCCGTCGAAAATGCGAACGTCCTGGAAGGGGGCAATAAGGCCGACAATGCCATCGAGCAGATTGTTGGTTCTGAAGGCACTGAAAACGAAGCCCTTGAGCAGCATCCGCCGTTCACCCAACGAAGACGGGATGAGCCCTCCATGATAGACGGGGTAGTACATGAGGAATCCTGCCTGGTCCTCGGCCACCTCCTCCTGGACCAGCACCACTTTACCGGTGACGACGGGGCGGCCTGTGTCACGGGCACGCTCCATTGCCCGTCGATGGACCGTGTCCTGAAAGGCATCATAGCCGAAGGCAAGGCGGTTTCGATCAGTGACGGGCTCAAGAAAGACAATGGGGTGGTATTGCGCTCGCAAGCCGGGGGGGCGAACCGTGTAATCTGCCAGGCCCTGTGCCCGGGTCTGGTCGAGGTGTTGCCGTAATTCCTCGCTTTCGACTCTCTGGGTGTAGCCAATGCCCTGGATGCCAGGGTAATAACGGTCAATATTGACCTTTTCGATATAGGTCTTCCAATCGTCCCGATTCACCTCCCTGGCCACTGAAAACAGGCCGGCGCTACCCGCCAGTACCTGTTCATAATTGAGAAGGCGCTCCTCAATGGCGGTTCGCAGCTGCAGGGCCTGGGCGTTGAAACGGGCTTCAGTGCGATCTTCCACCAACCGCATCGACAGAACCCACAGTGCCGCGGTCACGCCCAGGGCGATCGTGAGAACGAGCCAGGCCGTGCGGGCGTTACGCAACCGCAAGAGGTCTGTGAGGGCAATATCCTTTACATTGATCATTGTCCAGGGTCCGTTCCTTGGCCTCGTCCTTGGATAACCAGACATTCAGTGTGGCGAAGGGTCGTCGAAAACGCCAGAGAAACGCGTCCGCGCCTTTAAAACCCAGCCATCTGTCGCCTTCTTCAACAGATGACGATATCAGAAGTCGGGTTCCCGAGACAGACAGCAAGTAACGAAAAAACCGCCAACTGATTCACAGATGACGGTTCTTAATAAACATCAAGATAGTATCGGGGCCCTTTAATGGGCCCCGAACGCTCCGGTCAGGGTTTCATCACCAGGTAGGTGGCCCGGCCTTCACGAATGATCCGGACAGAGACGGCCTTGTCGGATGGCAGGCTGTTAACCGCCTCGCGGAACGAATTCATATCGGTGATGGGCTTCCGGTTAAGTTCGGTGATCACATCGTTGGGGCGGATACCTGCCTCAAACGCCGGACCCCGACCCACCTGGGTCACCAGAACCCCGCCCGGTACGTCGAGCTTTTCGGCCACTTCTTCCGGCAGGGGTTCCACAGACATTCCCAGCGGCCCTGCGGAGGGCTGTGACGGTTCCGCCGAAGTAGCACCGGCACCTTCGTCGGCCGGAAGCCGGCCAATCTCCACTTTAAGGGTCTTTTCCTCACCGCCGCGGAGAATGGTCATGGTGGCCTCCTCTCCCACCGGCGTGCGGCCAACCCTGGGTGGAAGATCCGCGGACAACTGGATCGGTTCACCCTCGTAGGAGAGTACGATATCACCAGACTGGAGTCCGGCCTCCTCGGCTGGCGATCCGGGCATCACTTCGGCGATCAGCGCGCCTCTGGGCCGGCTCAGGCCGAAGGATTCGGCCAGGTCGCGATTCACTTCCTGGATCAGCACTCCCAGCCATCCGCGGGAGACCTCGCCCTCGTCCCGCAACTGCCGGAACACGTTCATGGCATCGTCAATGGGGATAGCGAAGGAAACCCCCATGAAACCACCGGAACGGGTATAGATCTGGGAGTTGATGCCCACGACCTCGCCGTCCAGGTTGAACAGCGGGCCACCGGAATTACCGGGGTTGATGGCGACATCGGTCTGGATAAACGGAACGTAGTTTTCACTGGGCAGTGACCGGCCCACGGCACTGACAATACCCGCGGTCACGGTATAGTCGAAACCGAACGGCGAACCGATGGCCAGCACCCACTCACCGGGTTCGAGCTCGGAGGAGTCACCGATCTTGACCACCGGCAAGGGCTCGTCGTCTTCGATCTTCAGTACGGCCATGTCGGACCGGGGGTCAGTGCCCACCAGCTTTGCCTGCAGTTCGCGGCGGTCGCTCAAACGAACCATGATCTCATCGGCACCCTCGACCACATGGTTGTTGGTCAGTACGTAGCCGTCTTCAGAGACGATAAAACCGGACCCCATGGAACGGCGGGGCCGGGCGGATCCGCCACCGTATGGGGACTGGGGGCCGCCGAAAAAGTGCTGGAAGAATTCCGGTAGCTGCTCGAACTCCCGCTGACTGAAGGGCGCGCCGCGAGCGCCGCGCGGATCTGGCTCGGAAACCGTGCTGATATTCACCACTGCGGCGGAGTTATCCTCCACCAGCTCCGTGAAATCGGGCAGAGACTGAGCCTTTGCCGAGAGACTCAGAAATAACAGCGTGGCGAGACACAAGGCCATCGTCGATAGTCGGAGGACCGTTTTGGCGGGTTGGAAAGATACCGCTACTGGAGACATTGCCGTCATTGTTTCACTCCGTGTAAGTGAGTAGTTCCTTGGTAAGGTGGCGCCGCCAGCCCCGGATTTCAACTTACAAAGCCGTAGGATTTCGCGACACATACATTTCGTCAGAGCGCGGCACCAGTCGCCCCATTACCGGCTGCCACCCATCCGCACCGCGCCGGGACAGCGCTCGTGCTGACAGCAGTCCGACGGTCAACCCGGCGGCTGCCATCATGATGGCAATCAGATCCTGACCAGGCAGGAACACCCCTGCCATCACGGTGGCCAGAACCATGAGCAGAAGCGGAAGCGCATAAACCAGGAGCGAGGCCTTCAGGAGCGCGGCCTCCTCGATCGCCACCGTGACCTGATCTCCCGCCTTCGCACCCAGCGTATTGGTTACCCGGAGCTGGCGGGACTGCCCCCCACTGAGGCTCGCCAGGGCTTTCTGGCCACAGCCATGGCGGGCCCGACAGGTCTGGCAGGCACTCTGACGGATGGTCTGCACCCAGGCCTGATCACCCGAGGTGGAAATGACGGTTCCGGTTTCGTGGATCATTTCAGTCCCGCTGGGATTGCGTCAGGGCTCGCCGGTCGTTCACGACGACGGACTGGGCCACTCGCATGGCGGTGGGCGGCGGTATCTCACCGACCACCGTCACCAGAAAGCCGTCAGCCCCATCCTCACGTCCCGTGTAATGCATGTAAACCGTGGTGGCACCGATTCGGGAGGCCCCCTGGGGCATATCCAGAGCCTCTGCAGGCTCCACGAATACGGAAAAGGTTGCCAGGCCATCGGAGAAGGCTGCAGCCTGACCGCGCCTGGCCATCGGAGCCGCCGCTGGCATGAAGCCGTCAGGCCGCCAGCCAAGGCTCCACCCTTCCATACGGCCTTTGTCGCCGAAACCGGGTAATGCAGACTTGAAGGTTTTGGTGGCGGCGTCCGACCGGATCTCGAACTCAGAATCCGGTAGCTCGTCGGTTATTTCCAGCATGGTGAACTGGAACCGCTCCAGCACCTCGTCTCCCAGGCGAACGTGGCTTTTGAGGAGCAACCCGGTCTCCTTCTCCAGCCATAGCCGGTAACTGTAACGGTTTTCGTCCCGGGGCTGCAGGCCGATAACCATGGCGGGATAGCCTGCGACACGGTCCTCACCCAGGATTTCAGGCTGATACCAGGCACCCACCGGAACCTGCGGGCTGGCGATGGCTTCGGCAAAGGGACCCGAGGGAATAATCCGGTCAAGCTGAATACGCCCTTGGTCCGGCAGCACGCAGATAACGCGGTTGCCCTTGCGCAGGATCTCTCCACTGGCACCGTCCTGCGGCACCAGCCGCTCCTCCACCTGGCCATTGCGGTACCGGTGGGCAATCATCATCGAGTTTACCTGGTCGCCACGGGAGTAGACGAAAATACCGCGATAGGTGGTCATGTTCAGTGCGGGACCCAGTTTTAACAGCCAGGCCTCGGCCGTTTGCTCCCTGGCAGCGTGGGCCGGCCACGACGCCAGCAGGGTCGCAGCCAGCACCAACACCATCAGGTATCCAAAATCGGCGGGCATGGCCCAGCTTCGTACCCTCAAGACATCCCCCTCCGATGACAATCGACCACCACGGCGTCTGTTGACGCCAATCACTGCACACTCAACCCGAAGGGTCAGTAATCTTGGCCTGAAACGCTGGTCAGGCGGGCATACCCGACAGCACCCTGACCCGCCGCCACACTGTTGTTCTGGGCGTGCTCCAGCAGATAACGGCTGAGCTGCTCCCATTGACGCTCATCCAGCCCCTGCAGGGCCACTTCCGGAACCACCCCGTTCTGCCCGGGCGGAACCTGTGCCTGAATGGGCACCAGGGTGTCGGAACCGGCTCCGGTAATACTGTCCCAGCCACTACCGGCACCAAATCCGAGGGCAACGCCCAGCCCGATCATCGCCACCGCCGACCACCGCCAGGGTGCATGCCGGCGACGCAGTTCCTCATCAGCTGTCCGCGTCTGTACCGGCGCCTGATCCAGATTTTTCCGGACCGCGGCGCCGACATCGATGCCATGATGGCTGGAGGGCGCGTCGTGAATCACATCGCGAATCCGCTGCCAGCGCCGCCACTGATCCCGCACCGCCTCCTGATCGTCGTGGGACAGGACGCGGCGTACCGCCAGCTCGTCCGCCTGATCGTCCATCATCGCAGACAAGGTTTCCCGAAGCCGATCATCCATTGTCTGTACCTCGTAAATGGTCGTTGTTCATGCGTTTTCCAGCATCGGGCCCAACTGCCGGTCGATGGCATCCCGGGCCCGGAAAATACGTGATCGAACCGTGCCGATTGGGCACTCCAGTATGCGGGCGATATCCTCGTAGGAAAGCCCTTCGTACTCCCGCAACAGGAACGCCGAGCGCAACTCCTCCGGCAGCTCGTCTATGGTCGCCTCCAGCACTTCCCGTAGCTGGTCCCGCTGCAGATGACGTTCCGGCGATGCCACATCCCGAAGGCGGCTGGCGTCGTCGAAACTCTCGGCGTCAGCCACATCAACCGCTCCCTGGGGACGGCGCCCCCGGGACTCCAGATAGTTCTTGGCGGTGTTCACCGCAATCCGGTAAAGCCAGGTATAGAATGCACTGTCACCACGAAAGCGCTCCACCGCCCGATACGCTTTGACAAACGTTTCCTGGGTCAGGTCGAGCACTTCCTGGTTGTCGTAGACGTACCGGCTGATGATGGAAGCGACACGGGACTGGTATTTGAGCACCAGAAGGTCAAAGGCCGAGCGGTCGCCATTACGGGCCTTGCGCACCAGTTGCAGGTCTGTCTGCCCCTCGGGGGCAGTTGGCCGGTTATGTTCCTCGTCCGGTTTCATGGGCTGGCCGGCGGGCACCTCCTCTGATTGAGCCGCGAATCGAGCCGCTGAGCCTGTCTGCTGCCTTTCCCTCATGATCATATGCGCTTCTTCCACATGTTGACGGCGGGCTTACCGGAACCTCTGATGAGGAGCCGACAACGCTTTTCACTGTGGGCAAATAGACAGCAGCCAGAAAGTTTAGTTCAATACTCGCCACATTATGGCCCGCGACGACGATGACATGCCACAGTCTCACGAATATGACGTTCTTATTATCGGCAGTGGCGCTGCCGGACTGACGGTTGCCCTGAACCTGCCGACCCACCTGAGTGTTGCCGTGGTCAGCAAGGCGGAGATCACCAGCGGCGCCACCCTCTGGGCCCAGGGCGGTATTGCCGCCGTCCTTGACAGCGAAGACTCCCTGGAAAACCACATATCCGACACCCTGGATGCCGGCGGCGGCCTGTGCCATGAGGATGCCGTGCGCTATACGGTGGAGAATGCTGCCGACAGTATCAAGTGGCTGGTGGACAGTGGCGTCCAGTTCACCCGGGATGAAAACGAACAGCTTCACCTCACCCGGGAGGGCGGGCACAGTCACCGGCGCATTATTCATGCCGCCGATGCCACGGGCAACGCGGTCTCCACCACCCTCAGCGAGCAGGCCCAGGCCCGACCCAACATCAATCTGCTGTCACGCCGTGTGGCAGTGGATCTGATTACCAATCGCAAGCTCGCGCTGCCCGGAAACCGCTGCGTGGGGGCCTATATCCTGAACCTGGAGGACAACCATGTGGAGCTGTTCCGGGCCAGGTTCACGGTGATCGCCACCGGCGGTGCCAGCAAGACCTATCGCTACACCACCAACCCGGACGGCGCCTCCGGCGATGGCATCGCCATGGCCTGGCGTGCGGGCTGCCGGGTGGCCAACATGGAGTTCAACCAGTTTCACCCCACCTGCCTGTACCACCCCCACGCCAAGTCGTTCCTGATCAGCGAGGCAGTCCGCGGGGAAGGCGGGGTACTGCTGCTGCCGGACGGCGACCGATTCATGGAGCGCTTCGACAGTCGGGGCGAACTGGCACCACGGGATATCGTGGCACGGGCCATCGACCACGAGATGAAGCGCCTGGGGGCGGATCATCTCTATCTGGACATCAGCCATAAACCGGCGGACTTTATCCGCGAGCACTTTCCCACCATCCACGACAGGTGCCTCGCCTTCGGTATCGACATTACCCGGGAGCCCATTCCCGTCGTCCCCGCGGCCCATTACACCTGCGGCGGCGTCATGACCGACGAGCGTGCCCGTACCGACATCAACCAGCTATACGTCGTGGGAGAGGCCGCCTTTACCGGTTTGCACGGTGCCAACCGGATGGCCAGCAACTCTCTGCTGGAATGCCTGGTCTATGGCCGCGCCGCGGCGGCGGACATCGCCCGGCGCGAGCATGACATTCCGGCCCCGCCGTCGGCGCCGGACTGGGACGAATCACAGGTCCGGGACTCCGATGAGGACGTAGTCATTTCCCACAACTGGGATGAACTGCGCCACTTCATGTGGGACTATGTAGGCATAGTACGCACCACCAAGCGGCTGCAGCGGGCCAAACACCGGGTTGATCTCCTGTCGCGGGAGATCAGCGAGTTCTACAGCAATTACCGGGTCAGCAATGACCTGCTCGAACTTCGGAACCTGGTGATGGTGGCGGACCTGATCATATGCTCGGCCCTGCAGCGCAAGGAAAGCCGAGGCTTGCACTTTACCCTGGATTACCCGGGGTTACTGAACGAACCGGAGGACACTGTCCTGGTACCGACAACGTACCGGATCGCCTCGCCCTGAGGAGTCCTCTGACAAGCACTTTACCTTCACGTGAGCCCTGATCCGATGTCTGACAACCCCAACGCCGAGTTCAACCGTCTTCGCTGGCACAGCCGTCGTGGCATGCTGGAGCTGGACGTCCTGCTGCTCCCGTTCCTGGAAGAGGCCTATGGCGACCTGCCCAGGGAAGACCAGGAGCGCTTCCATAAGCTGCTGAACACCGAAGACACCGACATGTTCGAATGGTTCATGCAACGCAGTGAACCGGAAGACCCGGATCTGCGACGCATCGTTCGCATAATGCTGGATCGTGTACAGCCGGATTGAGTTAACGCTTGCCGCCTCACCCCGGGCGGGGCTGGTTGCGGCCGGCCCCTGGCTGCTGTTACTGGCCGCCGCGGTGGCGCTTGCGGCAGCGGTTCATCCCATGATACTGGTGACCGTGCCGGTCCTGATTAGCGGTGGGATCAGCCGCTGGCGCCGATGCGGTTCCCAGCGTCACCCCCAGGCTGTGATCAAACTCACGGTAAATCAAAAGAACCTGTTCGCCACCCTTGCCGACGGTCGCGAGCTGCAGGTCTCCGTTGCGTCAGACAGCCGTGTTGGTGGCGAATGGCTGGTGCTGACCCTCCGTGCGGTGGAACCGCGGCAGGATCTGCCTGTCGTTCTCGCACCGGGGCCCGGCCCGGGCAACGCCGACACCACCGCCCTGCGACGCCTGCGGGTGTGGCTGCGGTTGATGCCGGATGCCGCCACCCCCATACAGTCAACACCCTGGTACCGAAACCCATTGCAAGCCCTACGGCCCGGAGGCAACCCCAATGTCCGCGATGCCCGATAACACCGCCCTGGCCCACTCCCGGCTGGAACTCCCCGCCGTGGTATTTCTCACTGACCGGAAAATCTACCGGGTCAGCGGCCCCGGGACCGACCAGTTCCTTCAGGGACAGGTCAGCCAGAGCCTGGACAAGGTCACGGCAGGTCATGCACCGAGAGCCGCCATCAGCACTCCGAAAGGCCGTGCCTACCTGCTGACCCGCCTGGTGCGCGACCGCGAGGACGTCCTGCTGAGCATGCCGGCGGCCATCGCGGACGGCGTGACCACCCAACTCAACAAATATCTGATGCTGTTCCGGGGCACCGTTATGACCCACCTGGACACTGCCGAACTGGTGGGGCTGCTCGGGCGCCAGGCCGCCGTCGCCGTTGCCGGCAGCCCGGAATCGCTCCCGGCCGAGTCAAATGATTCCGTTGCCGTGGAAGGAGGCTTCCTGATCCGGACCACCCCCGCTGAAGATGGCACCGAACGTTTTGAACTCTGGCTCCCGGACGGCTGCCCTGAAAGGCTGCGAGCTGTCCTCAGCGGGCTGCGACAGGCGTCCACCGACGACTGGCTGGCCACCGAGATAGCCGCCGGCATCGCGGAGCTGAGCCCGGAAACCCAGGAAGCCTGGGTGCCCCAGATGCTGAACTGGCAACATCTTGAGGGCATTCATTTCAAAAAGGGCTGCTACACGGGGCAGGAAGTCATCGCCCGCATGCACTACCTCGGCCAGCTCAAGAAGAGCCTCTTCCGGCTTTCCGCCAAGACCAGCGAAATACCGGCTCCCGGCACGGGCATACTCGGCACCGGCAAGTCCGTCGGTGAAGTGGTGCAGGCGGTCGGCCTTGATGATGGCTCGGTACAGTTGCTTGCGGTGCTCCGTCACAGCGCAGCCGGAGAGACCCTCACCCTGGCCGAAAACGGGGCGGAGCTGACTATCCGCCCATTACCCTACGCCGTGCCGGAGCGGGAAACGGAAGAAAACAGTGGACCAGATACATAAGGTGACAGGAAAATGTGTCGCCTTCTGTTATAAAAGAGTCCATCAGTGAGTTTATTACTACGATCAGGGACCTGAATCACTATGTCCAACATTGTCGATACCATTCGCGACGACATTCTTTCTGCCATTGAGAGTGACAGGCTGATCCTCCCGACCTTACCGGAGGTGGCGCTGCAGGTACGGGATATTGCGGAAGCCGACGACTCGTCGATCATGGACCTGGTCAAGGTCATCAGCAATGATACCGCCCTTTCCGCCCGGTTGATCCGGGTCTGCAACAGCCCCCTGTTCCGGGGCAGCCGTGCCATAGAGAATCTCAATATGGCGGTCAGTCGCCTGGGCATGGCCTACACCAGCAACCTGGCCATGGGCCTGGCCATGGAGCAGATGTTCCAGGCCACCTCCGACATGATCGACAAGCGTCTTCGCGCCAACTGGCAGACCAGCACCGAAGTGGCCGGCGTCTGCCATGTGCTGGCGCAACAATACACCCGCCTGAAGCCCGACCAGGCAACGCTGGCCGGCCTGGTGCACCTGATTGGTGTCCTGCCCATCCTGCGGTACGTGGAAGACCAGGACATACAGATCAGCAGCGTCATGCTGGACAACGTGATTGACGAACTCCATCCCAGGATCGGCGCCACTATCCTCAAGCGCTGGGACTTTCCGGAAGAGTTGCAGCTGGTTCCCCTGGAATACCAG
This sequence comes from Marinobacter daqiaonensis, assembly GCF_900115285.1. Taxonomy (GTDB): domain Bacteria; phylum Pseudomonadota; class Gammaproteobacteria; order Pseudomonadales; family Oleiphilaceae; genus Marinobacter; species Marinobacter daqiaonensis. The sequence goes on along the minus strand of NZ_FOYW01000002.1, from coordinate 187,184 downwards.
AACTACCGGCGCCAGGTTGCCTCGGCGGACTACGCGGATCTGGTCATGGTGGCCAATCTGCAGCTTCTTGCCGGCACCGGGCACCCGGTCAACGAAATGGACTGGAGCACCATATCCGCCTTTGACCGCCTGGGCCTGGATCCGAACATGAACATGAGCGAAGAGGAAGACCTCAACGCCCAGATGGAAGCGGCAATGGCGTTGCTTAAGTAGGGCAAATCACCGAAGTTGCCCACCAGAACACGGCCCCATGGCGGGAGACACCGTAGTTACCCTCAGGCCGGTGCCGGGGCCGCCTCACTTCTTTTTATAGCGTTCGATCAGTTCTGCTTTATCTGGCAGGGACCAGTCCACGGGAGGAAGGTCCTGCTCTTCCAGCCATTGATTGGCCCGGGAGAAATGCCGGCAGCCGAAAAATCCCCGGTAGGCACTCAGGGGCGAGGGGTGAGGCCCCTCCAGCACCAGGTGCCTGTCACGGTCGATTACGCGCCCTTTTTTGCGGGCATAGCTACCCCACAGCAGGAAAACCACCCCTTTTCGGTGCCGGTTGATGGCTTCAATCACCCGGTCGGTAAAGGTTTCCCAACCCTTGCCCTGATGGGCGCCGGGGTTGCCCTCCTCCACCGTAAGTACCGCATTGAGCAGGAGCACACCGCGATCGGCCCAGGGCTGCAGACAGCCATGATCCGGTGGCGCGATCCCCAGATCATCCTCAATCTCCTTGAAGATGTTCTTCAGTGACGGAGGAACCGCGACGTGGGGTCGCACGGAGAAGCAGAGGCCGTGGGCCTGGCCGGGACCGTGGTACGGGTCCTGGCCGAGGATAACCACTTCCACCTGATCCAGCGGCGTGCTGTTAAGGGCATTGAAACAATGACGTCGTTCCGGGTGCAGGACCTTACCGGCCTTCTCTGCATCTGCCAGGAATTCCGCCAGTTGCCGCATGTAAGGCTGGCGAAATTCCCCGCCAAGTATCCGGTCCCAGCCGCGGCCGGGCCGGAGCTGTTGTGCCAGGGCCTCGGCCGGATGCATCGGACTACTTCTCCTCGTGCCTGTGTTCGGGACGCATCGCGGGGAACAGTATGACGTCCCGGATGGACGGCGAATCTGTCAGCAGCATGGCCAGGCGGTCAATGCCGATGCCCTCGCCCGCGGTCGGCGGCAGGCCGAACTCCAGGGCGGTGACAAAATCCTCGTCATAGAACATGGCCTCGTCGTCGCCGGCATCCTTTTCAGCCACCTGGGCCTGGAAGCGCTCAGCCTGGTCCTCGGCATCGTTAAGCTCGGAAAAGCCATTGGCAATCTCACGCCCACCCACGAAAAATTCGAAGCGCTCGGTGACGAACGGATCGCTGTCCTTGCAGCGGGCCAGGGGCGAGACTTCCTTCGGGTAATCCGTAATGAACGTGGGCTGCATCAGGCGATGCTCGGCGGTGGCTTCGAAGATTTCCACCTGCACCTTGCCAAGACCCCAGCCATCCTTCAGCCGGATCCCGAGGTCTTTCGCCACCCGGCGGGCGCTGGTCTCGTCCAGCAGCTGGACCCGGGAAATGTCCGGGTTGTAACGCAGGATGGCATCCACCACCGTCAGGCGCTCAAAGGGTTTGCCGAAGTCGTATTCCAGTGCCTCCTCGGTGCCGTCAGCAAGCACGCGGGTATTCACCACCATCGTGGTTCCCAGCACCTTGCCGGCGATAGTGCGCAGCATGTCCTCGGTGAGGTCCATCAGGTCATTGTAATCCGCATACGCCTGGTAGAACTCCACCATGGTGAATTCCGGGTTATGACGGGTCGACAGGCCCTCGTTACGGAAATTGCGGTTAATCTCGAATACACGCTCGAAGCCGCCCACAACCAGCCGCTTGAGGAACAGTTCGGGGGCGATACGAAGATACATGTCGATGCCCAGGGCGTTGTGGTGGGTGATGAACGGACGTGCCGTGGCACCACCCGGAATCACCTGTAGCATGGGGGTTTCCACCTCCATGAAATCCCGCTCGGCAAAATACTGGCGCATGGTATTGATGATCTTGGAACGGGCGTAGAAAACCCGGCGACTGTCCTCATTCACCATCAGGTCGACATAGCGCTGGCGGTAGCGGGCCTCGGTATCGGTCAGACCCTTGTGCTTTTCCGGCAGGGGGCGCAGCGACTTGGTCAGCAGCACATACTCTTCCATGGTCACATACAGGTCGCCCTTGCCGGATTTCGACAGGATTCCGCGAACGCCTACGATATCCCCCAGATCCCAGTGCCGGGTGTCCTTCTGAACATCCTTGGACGCGTAGATCTGGATCCGACCGGTCATGTCCTGAACCACCTTGAACGCCTTGCGATCAAGCATCATGCGGCCGGCGATGGCTACACGAATGCCGAGGGACTCGAGCTCTTCCTTGGACTTGTCACCGTATTTTTCCTGCAGCTCGGCAGCGGTGGCATCACGGCGAAAATCATTGGGAAAGGGATTGCCCTGCTTGCGAAGGTCCGCCAGTTTGGCGCGGCGCTCGGCAATCAGTTTGTTGTCCTCGGGGTGAGTGGCATTCGGGCTGTGATCGGTCATGTTGGCTCACAAAAAGAAGTCGGAATTTCCGGATTGACGCGATAAAGGATGGCGCTGTCTACAGCGCCATCTTCAGGCTGGCTTCGATGAACCTGTCGATATCACCGTCCAGCACGTTCTGGGTGTTACTGGTTTCCACCTTGGTGCGCAGATCCTTGATACGGCTGTCGTCCAGCACGTAGGAGCGGATCTGACTGCCCCAGCCAATGTCGGACTTGGCGTCTTCCTGTTTCTGCTTCTCGGCATTGCGCAGCTGCATCTCCCGCTCGAAGAGCTTGGCCTTGAGCTGCTTCATGGCCTGGTCCTTGTTCTGGTGCTGGCTCCGACCAGCCTGGCAGGCCACCACAATGCCGGTAGGGTTATGGGTCAGCCGTACCGCGGACTCGGTCCGGTTGACATGCTGGCCACCGGCGCCGGATGCGCGATAGACGTCCACCCGAAGGTCAGCCGGATTGATCTCGATCTCGAAGCTGTCATCCACCTCTGGTGAAACGAACACCGAGGAGAACGAGGTATGACGACGGTTGCCGGAGTCGAACGGTGACTTTCGCACCAGCCGGTGAACACCGGTTTCGGTCCGCAGCCAGCCATAGGCATAATCACCCTGGATATGGATGGTGGCACTTTTGATACCGGCCACCTCCCCTTCCTGCAGTTCGATGATCTCGGCCTTGAAGCCGCGTCGCTCGGCCCAGCGAAGATACATGCGCAGCAGCATATTGGCCCAGTCCTGAGCCTCGGTGCCACCGGAGCCGGCCTGAAGGTCCAGGTAGGCGTTGTTTGCATCCATCTCCCCCGAGAACATGCGACGGAACTCAAGTTTTTCCAGTTCCTTGTCGAGGCCTTCCAGGTCGTTCTCGATGTCGGCGACCGCGCCTTCATCCTCTTCCTCGGCGGCCATCTCCAGCAGGCTTTCGGCGTCGCCAAGACCACTGGACAGGTTATCGATGGTGCGCACGATGAGTTCCAGGTCTGAACGCTCCTTGCCAAGAGCCTGGGCCCGCTCAGGGTCATCCCAGACAGAGGGCTGCTCAAGCTCGCGTTCGACTTCGGTCAGGCGCTCACTGCGCTGGTCATAGTCAAAGATACCCCCTGAGCGCTTCAGTGCGCTCACGAAGTTCCTTGATCTTCGTAACAATGGGATTGATTTCCATAAGAGCGTTACTCGCTGTGGCGAATGGAGAGTAAAAACAGAGGCGGAATTCTACCGGAAATCCGTCGCCGGTTCAGCCCCGCCTGATTGATTGGCCGCGGAATCCGCGGAAGTACGCGGAAAAAGACAAAATGCAGGGTTAGCCACGGAATCCACGGAAGAACACGGAAGAACACGGAAAAAAGAAAGAGAAAAAAATGATGGCAGGTAAGACTCGGCAATACCTGCTATGGAGGCCGCTCACTTATCTCTGTTTTTATCTTTTCATTCCGTGTTCTTCCGTGGTTTCCGTGGCAAAATTTCTTTTTTTTGCGTTCTTCCGCCGATTCCGCGGCAAACACAAGCCTCTCAGCAAGGCTCCAGGTAATCGATCAGCAACTGCAGGCTGGTGCGCCCCCGGAAGGTGTTGGCGTCGGGTTTGTAGACCACGCGGGCGCCGGTGCGGGTGTAGTCAGGTACTTCCGGACCGGTATTGAAGGCAATGCCGTCCACGATGTTACGACCATCCGCCGGCTGGAGTACCAGCTTGAGGTGATTTTCGCCGACGATGCGCTGGCTGATCACCCGGAACTCACCATCGAATACCGGCTCAGGGAAGTGCTGTCCCCAGGGGCCGGCACGTTTGAGAAGGTGGGCCGTCTCCAGGCAAAGCTCTCCGATCTCAAGGGGACCATCGGTAACAATGGCCGCTTCGAGATCCTCGGGCCTGAGGGCATCCCGCACTGCCTGATCGAAGGCATCGCTGAACCGTTCAAGATCACAGCGGAGGATGGTCATGCCTGCTGCCATAGCGTGGCCACCGAATTTTTTCAGCAAGCCGGGATGGCGGGCGTCCACCACCGCCAATGCATCGCGAATGTGAAAGCCCGGAATGGAGCGGGCGGAGCCCTTGATGTGTTCGCCGTCGTCGTCCGGCGCGAAGGCGATGGTCGGGCGGTGAGTCTGCTCCCGGATGCGGGCCGCGAGAATGCCGATCACGCCCTGGTGCCACTCGGGATCGAACAGGGCGAGCCCCCACGGGAGGCCTTCGATGTCCAGCGACATGGAGGCCAGCAGCTCCTGGGCCTGGGCTTTCATGTCGCGCTCAATGGTGCGGCGTTCCCTGTTAAAGGTGTCCAGCTCCCGGGCAAGGCGACGGGCCTCCTCCGGATCATCGGCCAGCAGACACGCGATGCCGATGCTCATATCGTCCAGCCTGCCGGCGGCATTCAGGCGCGGCCCCACCACAAAACCCAGGTCGGTGGCACCGATGGTGGTGTGTTCCCGGCCGGCCACCTCCAGTAGCGCCAGGATGCCCGGCCTCGCCAGGCCCTGCCTGATGCGACGCAGGCCCTGTTCCACGAATATCCTGTTGTTATGGTCCAGGGGCACCACGTCCGCGACTGTCCCCAGAGCCACCAGATCCAGCAGACTGCCCAGATTGGGCTCCGGTTGCGGCAACCTGCCACACTCCCGCAAATGCTTTCTCAGGGCGGTAAGAACGTAGAACATGACTCCCACGCCCGCGGCATTCTTGCTCAGGAAGGGACATTCCGGCTGGTTGGGGTTCACAATGGCGTCCGCGTCCGGAAGGCTCTCACCCGCCAGATGATGATCGGTGACCACCACTTTCATGCCCGCAGCACGTGCGGCCCGGATACCCTCGTGGGCGGAAATACCGTTGTCCACGGTCACCAGCAGGTCCGGTACCTCGCCCTCTTCCGTCAGCCGGTGGATGATACCGGGGGTCAGGCCGTACCCATCGGAGAACCGGCTGGGCACGCGAAAATCCACGTTCGCCAGTCCCAGCATCGACAGCCCCAGCATGGCCACCGCTGTGCTGGTGGCACCATCAGCGTCGAAATCCCCCAGCACCAGGACTTTCTGCTGCTGCGCAATGGCGCCGGCCAGCAGTTCCACGGCCCGGTCGATGCCACGAAGCTGCAGGGGAGAGGCCAGGTGTTTCAGGGTATAGGTCAACTCATCGTCAGAGGTGACGCCCCGGGCGGCATACAACCGCCGGAGCAGCGGAGAGAGGTTTTTGCCCCAGGCGGGATCGGCGCTCACCCCCGGGCGGCGAAGAATCTTCTTCTGCGTCATGGCCGGACCGGGAGCCGGCAGCCGGCTCCCTTCATTGAGGCTTCAGGCATGTTTCCAGTGCTTTGCCATGAAATCCTGTACCGAGGCCAGGTCGTTCTCCAGCACCGTGTAGCGCTCCTCCCGCTCGAACAGGTCCGCCATGTGGGCCGGCAGTTGCGGCTTCACGGAAAGACCCGCTTCGGCAATGGCATCCGGGAACTTGGCGGGATGGGCCGTACCCAGGGTGATCATGGGTACGCTCCTGTCCCGGCGACAGGTTCGCGCCGCCTTCACGCCAATGGCGGTATGAGGGTCGAGGAGGTATTCGTTCTCGTCGTATATCTGGCGAATGGTTTGGCAGGTGGCGCGGTCATCCACCGCGTCACTGTCAAACAGCTTGCGGGCATGGCGCCAGCGGTAATCCTCAATACTCACCGGGCCCCTGGCAGCGTTCTCCAGAAGCTCCTTGACGGCGGCTCCATCCCGTCCATGCAGATCGAACAGCAGACGCTCGAAGTTGCTGGACACCATGATGTCCATGCTTGGTGACAGGGTATGCTCCAGCTGATGCTGCTCATACCGGTTGCCGCTCATGAACCGGTGCAGAATATCGTTGCGATTGGTGGCAATCACCAGCTGGGAAATGGGCAGCCCCATCTTCTTCGCCAGATAGCCCGCGAAGATATCCCCGAAGTTACCGGTGGGCACCGAGAAGGCCATGGACCGGTCAGGACCACCCAGGGCCAGGGATGCCTGAAAGTAATAGACGATCTGGGCCATGATGCGCGCCCAGTTTATGGAGTTCACCGCCGCCAGGCGGACCTTGCCCCCCAGGAAGGACTGGTCACCAAAGCTGGCCTTGACCATGCGCTGGCAGTCGTCGAAGTTGCCCTTGACGGCGATGTTGTGGATATTGTCCCCGGCCACCGTGGTCATCTGCCGGCGCTGCACCTCCGATACCCGCTCGTGGGGGTGGAGGATGAAGATATCGACGTGCTCACAGCGACGACAGCCCTCGATAGCGGCGGAGCCGGTATCGCCGGAGGTGGCACCCATAATGACCGCGTGCTGGTTACGCTTCTCAAGCACATAATCAAGCAGACGACCCAGCAATTGCAGGGCGAAATCCTTGAAGGCCAGGGTCGGGCCGTGGAACAGTTCCAGAACCCACTCGTTGGTGTCCAGCTGGACCAGCGGAGCAACCGCCTTGTGGACGAAGCCGTCGTAGGTTTCATCCAGCATCCGGCGGAACGCATCCTCCGGGATGGCATCATCCACAAACGGGTACATGACATTGAACGCCAGCTCGCTGTAGGGCAGCCCGCGCCAGCTGCGGATTTCCTCCAGGCTGAAATGGGGAAGGGACTCGGGCACATACAGGCCGCCATCAGAGGCCAGGCCAGTCAGAAGAACGTCCTCAAAGCCCAGAGCGGGCGCTTCGCCCCGTGTACTGATGTATCTCACGTGCTTACCTGTCAGTTGAAGTTTTCAGCGCGGATGCGAATCACCTGGTCATCCACCTCGTCCAGGGCTTCCAGGTCCTCGATGGCCAGGTTCACCTGACGCTCCTGGACCGTATGGGTCAGGATGATCACCGGAATCTTGCCGTCGAAGACTTCGGATTCCTTTTGCATGATGGATTCGATGTTGATGCCGTGCTCACTGAGGATGGAAGCCACCTTGGCGAGAACGCCCGGGCGATCCATGGCCTGGATGCGGAGATAGTAGGCGGACTGGGTGAATTCCATGGGCAGCACTTCCAGGTCCTCGATGGAATCCGGACCAAACCCGAGATACGGCACCCTGCCCTGACCACCGGCCTGGATGTTGCGTGCAACGTCCACGATATCGGCGATCACTGCGGAACCGGTGGCCTCGTCACCGGCGCCCGGGCCGTAGTACATGGTCTGGCCGACCGCGTCGCCATCCACCAGGATGGCGTTCAGAACACCATCCACCTGGGCGATCAGGTGACTTTGAGGCACCAGGGTGGGATGGACACGAAGCTCGATACCACCTTCGCGGCGGCGGGCGATGCCCAGGTGCTTGACCCGGTAGCCAAGCATCTCGGCGTGGGCGATATCGTAGGGGGTCAGACGGGAAATCCCCTCGGTATAGGCGCGATCAAACTGGAGGGGAACACCAAAACTGGCGGACGCCATGATGGTCAGCTTATGGGCGGCATCAACCCCCTCCACGTCGAAGGTGGGGTCGGCTTCTGCATAGCCCAGGTCCTGGGCTTCCTGAAGGACCTCGTTGAATGGCCGGCCCTTGCGCATTTCGGTGAGGATGTAGTTGCCGGTGCCGTTGATAATACCGGCCAGCCAGTCGATGCGGTTGGCGGCCATGCCTTCACGGATGGCCTTGATCACCGGAATGCCGCCGGCAACACCGGCTTCATAGGCCACGACCACGCCTGCCTTGCCGGCGGCTTCAAAGATCTCGTTGCCGTGAACGGCGATCAGCGCCTTATTGGCGGTTACCACGTGCTTGCCTTTGTTGATGGCGGCCAGCACCAGTTCCCGGGCGGTCTCGTAGCCGCCGATCAGTTCCACCACAACGTCCACGTCAGGGTCGTTGACGACGTCCATGACATCGGTGCTGAACGGAATATCGCCCAGGTCGATGTCATCCCGCCAGGTCCGGGTTGCCACCCGCACCGTGCGGATAACACACCCGGCGCGACCGGCGATCAGACTGGCGTTCCGGGCCAGCACATTGAACGTTCCGCCACCGACGGTCCCTAACCCGCAGATTCCGACCCTGACTTCTTTCAAGCTTCCACCTCGACGCCCGATGAATGATATGGGCCGCATAGTATACCGATTAGGCGCCTCCGGAACACCACCGCGAACTCACGACGTGATCTTTGTCAGAGCAGTCCGAGGCCTTCAGCCAGCTGCTCGGCGGGTACGTAGCCGCGCACCACGTTGCCGTCTTCGAGAACGATTGCCGGCGTGCCGGTGACTCCCACCCGGCGTCCCAGGTCGTACTGCGCCTCGACGGGGTTGTCGCAGGAGCGGTCAGCGATCTTCTCGCCGGCCTTGGCCTTGTCCATGGCAGCCTGCTGGTCATCGGCACACCACACCGACTCATACTTGGCAAAGGAAGGTGTGCCGGGGCCAGAGCGCGGGAAGGCGTAGTAGTCCACGGTAATGCCGAGTTCGTTGATCCGATCCATTTCATCATGGAGTTTACGGCAGTAGGGACAGTCGATGTCGGTGAAGACACTCACTACCGCCTTCTGCTCGCCATCCGCCGGGTAGCGGATCACACCGTCGTCACCAAACTCGGCCATGGTGTCAGCACGCTCGCCGGCCCGGGCCCGCTCGGTGACATTGACGATACCCTTGTCAGTGAGCTGGAGCAGTTCGCCGGCCAGAATGTACTCGCCGTCCTCGGTGGCATAGATCATTTCGCGGTTGTTCGTCCTGACCTCATACAGGCCTGGCACCTCCGACTCCGACACGCCACTGACGACGAGACTGGGGACGGTTTCAGCGAGGCGGCGGGTAATGGTCTCCTCGGGCGTTTCCGCATAGGCCGGGATAACCACCATTGCCACCATCACGGCGAGGCCGGCAGCGAGTATACGGGGAATGCGGGCAAAAGATCTGATCATGGGTAGTCCTGCAAGCTGGATGAGTTGAGTCGTTGTATCCCGGGCGGATCAGTAAACCAGAGGGGCACAGCCGAGGCAATTGCCCACTGATGGGAATGTGACTGAGACCAGCGGGAAAAGTTCAGCCGGCGACCCTCACCCCCGCGGATGATGGCTCTGGTGAAGCTCCTGCAGGCGTTGCCGGGCGACATGGGTGTATATCTGGGTTGTGGAAAGGTCCGCATGGCCCAGGAGCATCTGCACCACCCGAAGGTCCGCCCCGTGATTGAGCAGGTGCGTGGCAAAGGCGTGACGAAGGGTGTGTGGCGACAGTTTCTTTTCGATTCCGGCCCGCCGGGCATAATGGCGCACCCGGTACCAGAACGCCTGACGGCTCATGGCCCGGCCCCGGTTACCCGGAAACAGGTCGTCGGACACATGCCCCCGTAGCAACTCGGCACGACCGCTGTTCATATAACGCAACAGCCAGTCCAGGGCTTCCTCGCCCAACGGCACCAGCCTCTCCTTGCTGCCCTTGCCGGTAACCCGTACCACCCCCTGGCGGACATTGACCTGATCGACCCTCAGCGACACCAGCTCCGACACCCGCAGCCCACAGCCGTAAAGGATCTCCAGCATGGCCCGATCCCGCATCTCCAGAGGCTGATCCACGACGTCACTGCCCAGAGGTTCGGTGAGCAGGGCCTCCACATCCGCTTCGGACAGGCTGTCGGGCAGGCGCCGCTTCAGACGAGGGCTTTCTATACGAAGCGTGGGATCTTCGGAAATCAACTGTTCACGCAGCAGATAACGATAAAAACGCCGAATACCCGACAGGCGCCGGGCAGCCGTGGCATTTTTCCGGCCCTCCATGAACGCCGCCGAAATCCAGCCCAGCAAATCTGTCCGTCCCGCATCCTGCAGGTGAGGCGTCCCCGGACGCTCTGCCAGCCATTGGGACAGCTTTCGCAGGTCACTGCCGTAGGCGGCCCGGGTTTTATCCCCCAGCCCATCCTCAAGCCAGACAGCATCCAGGAAGCGCTGAATCAGACGGTCATCTCCTTCCCTGACCGGCTCACCCTGCATCAATCTACCCATAGCTGCCTTTCCTCCGCCGCCTGAAAGGACCTTCGACACCCGGGAATCCGCAGCAACGCCCATCCAAACGCAGAAAGGGCAGCCTCAGGCTGCCCTTTCCACATACTGAACGTTGTCTGTCGGACCAGTTGCCACCGCCAATCCTGTGAAACAGGCAGGCAACGGCCAGGCTCCGAACCGATCTCAGCCCAGCTTTTCCTTGATCCGCGCGGCCTTGCCGGACAGATCGCGGAGGTAGTAAAGCTTGGCCTGACGCACGTCGCCGCGACGCTTCACGGAAACGCTGTCAATCAGCTTTGAGAAGGTTTGGAAAGTACGCTCAACACCAACGCCGTAGGAAATCTTGCGCACGGTGAAGGAGGAGTTCAAACCACGGTTACGCTTGCCGATAACCACACCCTCAAACGCCTGCAGACGCTCACGGTTGCCCTCGGTTACACGAACCTGGACAACCACGGTATCGCCCGGCGCAAACTCGGGGACTTCCTTGGCCATCTGTTCCGCTTCAATCTGACTGATGATGTTATTCTTGCCACTCATCGTAATGTGCTCCTGATACCCAATCTCTCAATGCCCTGATTCAATCAGAGGCACCCGGTTCGTTTAAAATCTCGTCCAGCAGCTCACGCTCTTCGTCCGTAAGCACCCGCTGCTCCAGCAGGTCGGGGCGTCGCTCCCGGGTCCGCCTCAGCGACTCTTTCAGCCGCCAGCGCCGGATCTGTTCGTGGTGACCGCCTAACAATACATCCGGCACCGCCTGACCTTCGTAAACCTCGGGCCGGGTGTAGTGCGGACAATCCAGCAGACCGTCGGCAAAGGAGTCCTGCTCCGCCGACTGCGCATGACCCAGCGCTCCGGGGATGAGGCGTGTAACCGCATCAATGACGGCCATGGCCGCCAATTCCCCACCGGAGAGTACAAAATCCCCCAGTGACACTTCCCGATCGACTTCCGTCGAGATCAGGCGTTCGTCCACACCCTCGTAGCGACCCGCCACAAGGATCAGGCTATCCTGCGAAGCCAGTGACTCCACCACCTGCTGATCCAGCCTCTCACCCTGGGGCGAAAGGTAAATCACGCAGGCCCGGCCCGGCGCATCCTGTCGGGCGGCATGTATGGCATCCCGCAGGGGCTGAATCTTCATCAGCATGCCGGGACCACCGCCATAGGGCCGGTCATCCACGGTGCGGTGCCGGTCGTGGGTGAAATCCCTCGGATTCCAGCTCCGGAACGTCAGCAATCCGTCACGGACCGCTCTTCCGGTAACCCCCACATCCGTTACCGCGCCGAACATCTCCGGGAACAGACTGACTGCACCAATCCACACCCGTCAGAACTCCGGATCCCAGTCCACCACCATACGCCTGGTGGGAATCTCCACTGTCCGGACCACCTGATCCGGAAGGTAGGGAATCAGGCGCTCGCGCTGGTCAATGGAGGCTTCGTTCGCCCTGACAACCAGCACATCGTTGGCGCCGGTTTCCATCAGGTGGTGTACGTAACCCAGGCATTCGCCCTCGACCGTAAACACGTCCAGGCCTTCCAACTGGTACCAGTAATACTCCCCTTCGGGAAGCTCCGGGAGCTCAGCCAGAGGTACCCGGATCTCTGCGCCGCCGTAAGTCCGGGCCAGATCACGGTCGTCAACATTCCTGAGCTTGACAACGATTCCCTGCCCCTGGCGGCGACCGTCCTCAAGCTCCGCGGCTATACGCTTACCGTCCTGGACCAGGGTCCAGTTGCGGTAATTCAGTATGCCTTCCACGGGGTCGGTGTAGGAGTAAACCTTGAGCCACCCCTTGACCCCGAAGACCGAGGTTACCTGGCCGATCACAGTTTCCTGCGAATGCTGTGTCATGCCCTGCCCCGGTCCGAAACGCGATATTTCCTTACTCAGCAGCCGTCTTCAGCAGCTGGGCAACGCGGTCGCTGGTCTGGGCGCCCTGTCCCAGCCAGAAGTTGACGCGGTCGCGATCTACACGCAGACGCTCTTCCTGGCCACGGGCAACCGGGTTAAAGAAGCCAACGCGCTCAATGAAACGGCCATCGCGGGCCTTACGGCTGTCGGTGACTGTCAGATGATAGAACGGGCGCTTCTTGGAGCCGCCGCGAGCCAAACGGATTGTTACCATTTCGACCAATATCCTGTTCTGTTGTACGAACTTTGTACGCCTCATGCGCGCCGCAATGGCTGTCGCACGAAGACCCATACTCGAAAGGGGCGCTATTCTATGCTAATTCCCCGGCAAAGAAAACAGCCAGAACGTCCCGATTTCTACATACGCCCAAACGGCGGCATACCACCACCGCCTCCGGGCGGCATCATGCCTTTCATGCCACGCATCATGTTGGTCATGCCACCTTTTTTGCCAAACTTCTTCATCATTTTCTGCATCTGCTTGTGCTGCTTGAGCAGGCGGTTGATGTCCTGAATCTGGGTGCCTGAGCCAGAGGCGATACGGCGCTTGCGTGAGTTATTGATGGTGTCCGGATAACGGCGCTCTTTCGGTGTCATGGAGCAGATGATGGCCTCCATCTGACTGAAGGTTTTGTCATTGACCTGCTTCTGGGCCATTTCCGCCATCTGCCCCATACCCGGCAGCTTATCGAGAAGCCCGCCAATACCACCCATATTCTTCATCTGCTGAAGCTGGTCACGGAAGTCTTCCAGATCAAAGCTCTTTCCCTTCTTGATCTTCTTGGTGAGCTTCTCCGCTTTCTGCTTGTCCAGCTTGCGTTCGGCTTCCTCAATCAGGGAAAGCACGTCCCCCATTCCCAGGATCCGGGAGGCAACCCGGTCCGGGTGAAACGGTTCAAGGGCGTCCGTCTTTTCGCCAACGCCCATGAACTTGATCGGCTTGCCGGTTATGTGGCGCACCGAAAGCGCGGCACCACCACGGGCGTCACCGTCCGTCTTGGTGAGAACCACGCCGGTCAGCGGAAGTGCGTCATTGAACGCTTTGGCGGTGTTGGCGGCGTCCTGACCGGTCATCGCATCAACCACGAACAGGGTTTCCGCCGGGTTGACCGCCTTGTGGAGGCGACTGATCTCGCCCATCATCGTTTCATCCACGTGCAGCCGGCCCGCGGTATCCAGGATCACCACATCGGAATGCTTCTTGCGGGCAGCGTCAATGGCACCCTCGGCGATGGCCACCGGGTCCTGATCGGCGCTGCTGGGGAAGAACTCCACCCCCACTTCGCCGGCCAGGGTTTCAAGCTGCCGGATCGCGGCGGGACGATAGACATCCGCACTCACCACCAACACGTTTTTCTTCTCCCGCTCCTTCAGGAAGCGGGCCAGCTTTGCCACGGTGGTGGTCTTACCCGCACCCTGCAGGCCGGCCATCATGATGACCGCCGGCGGGCGCACCGACAGGTTGAGCTTCTCATCGCCGGAGCCCATCACCTGTTCCAGCTCCTGCTGGACAACCTTCACGAACGCCTGGCCCGGGGTCAGGCTGCGCTGTACTTCCTGGCCCAGGGCCCGCTGCCGAACACCCTCGACAAAGGACTTCACCACGGGCAGGGCGACGTCCGCCTCCAGCAGTGCCATGCGAACTTCGCGCAGGGTTTCCTTTATATTGTCATCAGTCAGCCTGGCCTGGCCGGAGATTTTTCTGAGACTCCCCGAAAGCCGGTCTGTCAGGTTTTCAAACATGGTGGTATTCCGTAGCCCTGAAAATTGAAAAGGTGTTGCGCGGCCGGACAAAAGCGATCGGAAATTCCAACCAAGTACATGACGGCGCACGCAAACCGGTTGATTCCGGTTGCACAATCGCGACATTATAACCAGACTAACGCGCTGAGACGACCAGGCCGGCAAATTCCGTGGCCTTTAGTCAGAGAAGTCCCGACCTCATCACATGACCATCTACCAGGAATGACATGGGAACGCTGATTCTCGCTGTAACCACCCTGTTCCTTTACAGCATTGGCACAACCCTCCAGGCCCTCAGTTTCCGTGGCCGCATAAGTATCAGCAAGTCGGTGGTTACCGTGATCGGAGGCCTTGGCCTCGTGGCCCACACGTTACTCCTTTGGCAGATCCTGCTGGTGGACGGGGCGGTCAATCTGGGCTTTTTCCAGAGCTCGCTGCTGATTTCGTGGCTGGTGGTGGCACTGCTGCTGGCAATGAACCTTACGCGACCACTGGACAGCCTGTTCCTGGGAGCCTACCCGCTGGCCTGCCTGACCGTGGTGTTCGCGCTGATGACCCACACCCCACCGCGCTTCATTGAACGGGACGAATGGGGCGTTCTTTCCCATATCGCGTTATCGGTCACGGCCTACAGCCTGTTCACCCTTGCCGCAGGGCAGGCGCTGCTGGTCTACCTGCAGAATCGTCAGCTCAAGCACAATTACAACAGCCCCCTGGTCCGCAACCTGCCACCCCTGCAAACCATGGAGTCGCTTCTCTTTGAGCTGCTCTGGGCGGGCGTCATTCTGCTGGTTCTCGCGATTGTGACCGGTGCCATATTCGTCAGCGACCTTTTTGCCCAGGACCTGGCCCACAAGACCGTTTTCTCACTGATCTCCCTGGTCGTATTCTCCGCACTGCTGGTGGGTCGTCAGATCCAGGGCTGGCGCGGAATCACCGCCAGTCGCTGGACGCTCGCCGGCTGTGTCCTTCTGATGATCGCGTACTACGGCAGCAAGTTCGTCCTGGAACTGGTGTTCCACCGGGCCGGCTGACCGTTTTCTATTGACACCGCGACCTCACCCCCCTACTTTTCCCATTCATAGGCAAGACAAGGAAACTTCTTTTGAACGATGCCTCGCTGACGGCGCTGTCCATTCTCCTGGCGTGCCTGATCGTTCTCTCCGGATTTTTCTCCAGTTCCGAGACCGGGATGATGTCCCTCAACCGGTACCGCCTCAAGCACATGGCGAAAACCGGCCACCGGGGAGCCCGCCGTGCCCAGGACCTGTTAAAGCGCACTGACCAGCTGATCGGCGTCATCCTGATTGGCAACAATTTCGTCAACATCTTTGCCTCGGCCATTGCTACGGTGATCGCGATGAGGCTCTGGGGTGACGCCGGTATCGCGATTGCCACCGTCATGCTGACCATCGTGATCCTGATTTTCGCTGAAGTTACACCCAAAACCCTGGCCGCACTGTTCCCGGAGAAGATCGCCTTTCCTGCCAGCTACATCCTCAAGCCACTGCTGAAGATCCTGTATCCGGCGGTGTGGGCCGTCAACCTCTTTACCGGGGGCATCCTCCGGATACTGCGCATTTCGGTCAAGGACGCGAGCTCGGACCACCTGTCCCGGGAGGAGCTCCGGACCCTGGTAAACGAGTCCGGCGCGCTGATCCCTTCCAAGCACAAGGACATGCTTGTCAGCATTCTCGACCTCGAAAAGGTGACCGTGAATGACATCATCGTTCCCCGCAACGAGATCGTCGGCGTCGACCTGGAAGATGACATGGAAACCATCCTGCGCCAGTTGCGAACCAGCCAGCATACCCGCCTGCCGATCTACAAGGGGGACATCAACAACATTCAGGGCGTACTCCATCTTCGCAACATCTCCCGCCTGCTGATGCAGGACGACATCAACAAGGCCATGTTGATGCAGCTTTCCCGGGAACCCTATTTCATTCCCGAAAGCACGCCCCTGAACACACAACTGATCAACTTCCAGAAGGCCAAGCGCCGTTTCGGCATTGTGGTGGACGAGTATGGCGATGTGCTTGGTATCGCCACCCTGGAAGATATCCTTGAAGAGATTGTCGGCGACTTCACCACCGATTATTCGGAAACCAGTCCCGACATCATCCCCCAGGATGACGGCACCTTTATCATCGATGGCACCGCCGCCGTCCGCACCATCAACAAGAACCTGGGCTGGAGGCTGCCGACAGACGGCCCAAAGACCCTCAACGGGCTGATCACGGAAACCCTGGAAACCATCCCCGAGACCAACGTCTGCCTGGTCATTGCGGGCCACCGGACCGAGGTCCTGCAGATCAAGGACAACGTCGTCAAGGCGGCTATCGTGCATGCCATCCCCCGGAAAAAGTCTTTCATCCGCAAGAGATAATCTTGTCAACCCCCACTTATGCGATTCAGCTCTAAACAGTTTCTTTTAGAAAGATCATGATTTAACCAATTTCTTGACCGGACCGACTCCTCTCACCAAGACTGTGAGGGTGCGACATAAGTACGCATCCAATAAAAATAAAAGGAGAAGGTCCATGAGCCTTTCACACACAGTTGGCCTGTTTACCCACCCCGATGAGGAGTGGGAGTCCATTCGCAACGAGTCCGAATCGGTAACGAAACTGTATTTCGGACATATTCTCCTGCTGGCACTGATTCCGGCGGTCGCCGGTTTCTACGGGACCACCCAGGTAGGCTGGCAGATTGGTGGCGATGGCCAGGTAATACGGCTGACCACCAGCAGTGCGCTTCAGCTAAGCGTCCTGTTCTATGCGGCCATGCTGGCCGGCATCTTCATCATCGGTAAATTCATTGATTTCTTCGCCGCCACTTACGACGTAAAGGATACTACGCCCCGGGGGGTCACCCTGGCTGCCTACACTGCAACGCCGATCTTTCTGCTTGGGGTGATTGCGGTGTACCCGAACATATGGGTGAATATGCTGGTGGGTCTTGTGGCAATCGCCTACGCGGTCTATCTGCTCTACGAAGGACTGCCGAT
Source organism: Marinobacter daqiaonensis (assembly GCF_900115285.1). GTDB lineage: Bacteria > Pseudomonadota > Gammaproteobacteria > Pseudomonadales > Oleiphilaceae > Marinobacter > Marinobacter daqiaonensis. Next base: position 170,043 of record NZ_FOYW01000002.1, on the reverse strand, counting down.
CCTTATGAAAATCCCCGAAGAGCGCGGCTTCATGTTCGCCTCGTCGGTACTGACCGTGGGCCTTGTCATGTTCGTGGCCTTGCTTGCCATCACCGTGGTGATCTGGAGCATGGGCGTCGGGCCGGTTTATGTTGGCTAGTTGCAGCCCGGTAGAAGAGCACCCGCAGGCCGGCCCGATCAGGGCCGGCCTGCCTGTTAGAGGGCCCCTGAAAACGAACCGGACCCGCCGTGGCCTGGCATGGCCATGCGTTAACAATAATTAATCGTGTAACCTCGCTCCGTTTTGCGATAGATTACCCAGATAACGATCCAGTCAAGAATAAGCTCGGTAACGTATCCGGTTGAGGCGTATCAGGAGTCGGCCATGAACAGACAGTCCGGCATACATTACCTGCATGAATCTGCAGGGTCGCCGGTTTCCGTTCCTCCGGAAGTATCCCGGATCCGGGACACCGTGGTTGCCGGTCTCAGCGACTTGCTCCAGGGCGCATTCGATGCCGTGGACGATTCGCTCTTCGAGCTGGCCAATAACGCCCGCAGCAACAACGAGCAGAACCGTTATTTCGAGGCCATGCGGGAAATCCGCATCAAACGCAAAGGCGTCGAGAAACGGTTTCAGAGCAGTGTCTCCTCCCTCTTCGACCGGCCGCCACTGGCTGATCCGGACCAGCAATCCCAGGATCAGCAGGCCAGCCAGGCCAGGCCCTCTGCCGACAGCCTGTCCCTGGTCCACGACGATGAGCTTGAGGAGCAGGTGGCACTTAACGCCATGATCTCCAAGGCCCGGGCCTATTTCCAGGGCCCACTGCTGCAGCTTCAGACCCGCTTCACCACAATTTACCCGAACTCCAGCGAAGAGCGTCCGGTCAATCCAATGTTGCCGGACTACATCTGCCGGGCATTCGCCGAGGCCGCTGGCACCTTCGAGATTCAGATTCGCGAACGCCTGATCGTGCTCAAGCAGTTCGACCGCTACGTGGTCTCGAACCTTGGCATGCTCATGGACGAGGCCAACCGGATTCTGGTTCAGGCAGGCATCGTTCCCAATTTCCATTACCAGGGCAAGGTAACGCCGGACCAGAAGATCGACCGGCAAGGCACCCCGGCGGCTGACCAAAACAAGGCCCATGACAGGGCCGCGGAAGCCCCGGGCAACTATCAGGTACGTGAGGACGATGCCCTGTTCCAGCAGATCCGCAATCTGCTGGCGGAACAGCGGGGGCACCGAAGCTACAGCGCCAGCCACTATACCGGCCAGGGCAGTAATACAACCGAGATCCATATCGTTGGCGGGGCCGAACTTCTCCAGATGCTGTCACAGGTATCTGCCAACACCGCTCAACGATCCGCGCCCCAGGGCAACCTGAGTGCAGGTGAGCCGGTTACCGTGGACCTGCGGGATCTGGTGGAGCACATTCTTGAAAGTCAGCGGCAAGAAGACGGCAAGCAACCGGCGCTCCAGGAAATGGACGAGGATCTTATCAACCTCGTGTCCATGCTTTTTGAGTTCATCCTGGACGATTACAACCTTTCCGCTCCTATCCAGGTGCTGATCAGCCGCCTTCAGATTCCGATTCTGAAAGTGGTTATAAAGGACAAGTCGTTCTTCAGTCGAGCCAATCACCCTGCCCGCAAGCTGCTGAACTCCCTCGCCCGGGCAGGTATCGGCTGGAGCAGCGCAGACGAGAAGTCCCGGGACAAGCTTTACGAACAGATTCACAACATTGTTGCGCGCATACTGGATGAGTTTGACGGCGATGTCCGCCTGTTCGAGGAACTGGGGGAGGAATTCGATCAGTTCCTGGCCAGGGAAAATCGCAAGGCGTCCCTGGTGGAGCAGCGTACCCGTGAGTCGGAGCGGGGGCGGATCAAGTCCCAGAAGGCCCAGGAAACCGTGGACCAGCTGCTCAAGGAGAAGCTCTCGCGGCGCCCGGTTCCGCCTGCCGTTCACGACATCCTGATCAATGGCTGGAGCCGGGTCATGTTCCTGGCCTATCTTCGCAACGACGTTGAGCATCGCTGGGAACAGTCGGCGCGGGTCGTCGATGACCTTATCTGGTGCCTGCACCCCCACCTGGATGATGAGGAGAGGGATCAGTGGGTCCGGGTTGTACCCCGTTTGCTTAAGGCCCTGCGAGCCGGACTTGAGGAGGTCTCCTACAACTCGTCCCGGCTCGACGAGATGATGGCTCAGCTCAAGCACGAACTGACAGAAGCCTTCCGCAACCTGGCGCTGATCGAAGCCCGGGAACCCGGTGACGTCGAGCCTGAAGAACCTGAAGCCGAAGCAGCGCTGGATACCGAGGAACCGCTGGACGCGGGCATCGCCGAGTTTCTGCCTGCTGTCGACGCTATCGCGGTCGGTCAGTGGGTGGAGTTCCACCTGGTCAACGGCTCAAGCTTCCGGTGCAAGCTGTCCGCCGTCATTGACGAGGCAGACAGTTTTGTCTTCGTCAACCGGATGGGACTCAAGGTCATCGAGAAGACCCGTGTGGATCTGGCTCATGAGATGGGACGCGGCCGGCTGACGGTTCTGGAGCAGGGAGCCCTCATTGACCGGGCGCTGGACGCAGTGGTGGGTAGTCTTCGCAAGCAGGCCTGACAACGGACTACTGCCCGTCGCCCAATCAAAAAAGCGCCCGTAGGCGCTTTTTTAATACGCATTGGACATTCAGGCTTCCTGCCGGTTGGCAGCACCCTTGACCATCTCGGCCAGTTCGCCGCTTTCCGAAAGCTCAAGCACGATGTCACAACCACCCACCAACTCACCGTTGATGTACAACTGGGGATAGGTCGGCCAGTTGGAGTACGTCTTCAGTGCCTCACGCAATTCCTGGTTATCCAGGATGTTCACGAAGGCAAACCGCTCACCACAGCCCATCAGCGCCTGGACAGTGCGGGAGGAAAAGCCGCACTGGGGCGCCTGGGGCGTGCCCTTCATATAGATGATGACCGGGTTTTCTTCCAGCTGGCTTTTGATCTGATCGTTGATATCCACAATGTCACCTCGCGCAAACAGATTGAAACTGACCGCCATTGTACACGCAAGGAACAATTCCGACCAATACACTCGGGTATAAAACCCGGATGGCGGGACCAGCGGCACGATTGTCATGCCGCGGGATACCCGATAGACTTAATCCTTTTCGCCCTCCCCGGGCGCCCATTTTGGCCATGCAGCCGGTGCGAGAACCGCATTCCGGGCGGTTTCCTATTTGCTGACAGCCACTGGATGACGATGAGCGAAGCCATGGCAGTAAGACACTTTCTGACCCTGAACGACCTGACCATCGAAGAACTGACGGCACTTCTGGACCATGCGAGCTTCCTCCGCAAGGACTGGCGCGCCGGCAACCTGCGCAACAGTCTGGAAAATCGCGTGCTGTCCATGATTTTCGAGAAGTCGTCCACCCGCACCCGGGTATCCTTCGAGGCTGGTATGGCTCAGCTGGGGGGCAGCGCCATGTTCCTTTCCCCCCGCGATACCCAGTTGGGTCGCGGCGAGCCCATCGAAGACTCCGCGCGGGTCATATCCAGCATGGTGGACGCGGTCATGATCCGCACCTTTGCCCATGATACCGTCGAACGATTCGCCAGCGTGTCCCGGGTACCCGTGATCAATGCACTGACCGACGACTTCCACCCCTGCCAGTTGCTGGCGGACATGCAGACCTATCGGGAGCACCGGGGCGACATTGCCGGCGCGACCGTGGCGTGGGTAGGCGACGGCAACAACATGTGCAACTCCTACATCAATGCGGCGCGGATGTTCGGATTCCGTCTCCACGTCGCCTGCCCGGAGGGCTATGCCCCGGACGCCACCCTGCTGGCGGAAAACCAGGATTGTGTAGAAGTCTTCTCTGAGCCTGAAGAGGCCGTCAGGAACGCCCAGCTTCTGGTAACCGACGTCTGGGCATCCATGGGACAGGAAGATGAGGAGGCCGCCCGCCGTAAGGTCTTCGCGCCCTATCAGGTCAGCCCCCGACTGATGGAACTTGCCGCACCTGATGCCCTGTTCATGCATTGTCTGCCGGCCCACCGGGGAGAGGAAGTTTCCGAGGACATGCTGGAGCACCCGGGTTCCGTGGTCTGGAGCGAGGCTGAAAACCGCCTTCACGCCCAGAAGGCCCTCCTTGAATTCCTGATTCTGGGCAGGCTGGAGCACTGACGGGCCCGGCCATCCGAGGCCGCCCCCGCGAGAACCGGACTGGAGTGGTCAATCCCGGCTTAGGCCTATTGGCGGCGCGGCCATACCAGGCTGAAGCGGGCACCACCCAGGTTAGCGCTGCGGCCAACGAAGGACTGGCCGCCATGCCAGTAGAGAATCCGTCGAACGATTGAGAGACCCAGACCATAACCGCCAGAGTGACGGGTGCGGCTGTCGTCGAGTCGGGCAAACGCACTGAAGACTTTCTCCCAGTCCTGCTCCGGTACGCCCGGCCCGTCATCTTCCACATCAATCCGGCAGTTGTCTTCGTCCAGCAGGCAACGCACCTCAACCCGCTCCCGGGCATAGCGGCAGGCGTTGCCTACCAGGTTCTGGATCGCCCGGTGCAGGTATCTCGGCTCGATGTCACTTTCACTGAAATGCTCGGACTCCTCCGGGATCACGGCGTTGATTTCGACGTCCGGATGGGTCACCTGCTGCTCCTCAACCACCTGGCGGACAATGTCGGTCACACTTCCGGGACGCAGACTGAATACCGGGCCGCCCTGCTCAAGTCGGGCATAGGTGAGGATTTCATCGATCAGCTCGTCCAGTTCCTGAATGTCATTGTCGATGCCATCAAGCTGCCGCTGCAGCGCCGCCTTGTCCCTGGCGGTCTCGATCATCTGCACGCCGAAACGGATCCGGGCCACGGGCGTTCTGAGCTCATGGGAAACCGCGTGTATCATTTCCCGCTGCACTTCAACCAGGCGTTGGATCTGCTCCGCCATGCCGTTAAAGGATTCAGCCAGACGGGAGACAAGGTTGCCCCGGCCCGGCTCGACCCGGGCATCGAGATCACCCCGGGCAATCCGCACCGCCATGGACTCCACCGTCCTCAGGTTGCGGTCAAGGTCACGGGCCAGCAGCTGCACCGCGACCAACAGTACCAGCACAGCCAGGCCGGCCAGGAGGAGCAGCACCGGCCAGGAAAGCGCCCGAAAGCCCGGCGGCATGTCCAGCCGCATTAATGTGCCGTCCTCCAGGCGCAGCAACACCCGCTGTTGCTGCTGCCCCCCATAGAGCGCCAGATTCCGTTCCCAGGCCCGCTCCAGGACCTCCGCTGAGGGTAACTGACCGTTCTCAGAGATGGGCTTCAGGCCAACACCCAGGGCCTCGGCCAGTAACGCCGATGCTTCCGCGCGGTGCTCGGCAGGGCTCTGGTTCAGGTGCCAGAGCGCTGTCAGGGCGGTTGCTTCCGACAGGTCCTGGTAAAGGTTCCGAAATCGAAGGGAAACCACACGGCCGGTGTCCGTTGCCGCCATGGCCTGTTGACCCAGGCTGTCGTGGATGACCAGCGTCTGGCCATAGTGCAGCCTTTCTCGCTGGATCGCATTCAGCCCCAGATCGGACGGGAAGTTTGAGGAGAAGTCATACAGCTGGGGGAGCCAGTGGTAACGTTGTCCGGGAGAGGGGCTGCGGGCGATCCAGTTTAACAGCGGCGTGCTGAGCCGCTCCTGCCAGGCCTCGTGCCGGACCGAGTTGAGGCCCCAGCCGATGCCCCCCCACAACAATGCAATGAGTACAGCGATGCTGCCGAGGCGGACGAACAACTTGACGGAAAAGGTCACGGGCATGGATACGCCTGGCTCTGGCGGTGCAGCCGGATGACCGCACCACCCGGGTCTTCATTCAGGCTTCCTTGACGAACAGGTAGCCTTTGCTGCGAACGGTCTTGATTCGCCGTGGATGTACCGGATCGTCGCCGATCTTCGGCCGGATCCTGGATACCCTGACATCAATGGAACGATCCTGGCCATCGTATTCGATTCCACGCAGGGCCGTGAAGATCTCTTCGCGGCTCAGTACCCGGCCGGCACTTCTGGCCAAGAGCCAGAGCAGATCGAACTCGGCACTGGTAAGGTCTATGCTTTCGTCGTTCAGCCAGGCCTCACGCATGGAACGGTCCACCACGAGATCATTGAACTGCAGGCGCACCGGTTCTTCGTCGGACTTGCCGCCCCGGCCGGTCTCTTCACCGGCGGCTGAACCGCCGGCCCTGCGCAGAAGTGCCCGGATCCTGGCAAGCAGCACTCTGGGCTTGACGGGCTTACCAACATAATCGTCAGCCCCCATTTCGAGACCGAGGACCTGGTCCAGATCCTCGCTGCGGGCAGTCAGCATGATGATAGGCCCCTGATAGAAGGGCCGGACCCGCCGGCAGATGGAAAGTCCGTCTTCCCCCGGCAGCATCAGGTCGAGGACCACCAGATCCGGGTTTTCATTACGTATACGCTCCACCGCGTTACCGCCGTGGCTCTCATGACTAACCACCAGACCATTACTCTCCAGGTATTCCCGGGTCAGGTCTGCCAAACGTTCGTCATCCTCCACGATGAGGATACGCCAACCTTCGTTTGTCTGTTCCACGCCGTCCATCTCTTCTTGTGTTGTTATCCGTTACGGGCGCCATTGACTTGATGCCACCCTGCGCACCTGAACATATCGCTCCCGGCCGGCACCGCCGGTTTTCACCGGTATCCTGCAAACTCAGGAGCTTACCCCGTTTCTCTAGGCTCAATTATACATACTGGCTGAACAATTACATTGGCACAACACAATGCTACTCACTGTCACAAAAGATAGCAGTTTATGGAAGTGTCGCCACAGCGCCTGGTGTCCCGTCTGGTTAATTCCCGGATTCCCTGCCTGGCGCTGGCAACCTGGCCAACTGAGTACCGGATTGATCGCGTCATCGGCTGCGCCAGTATCGGAATGTCGGACGGCGGCCTCCGTGCCTGGCGTATTGCCCACCACCTCCAGGACCGGTATCTTTGCGCTGACAGCGACCGGGTCTGGCCGCGCCGTTCCCTGCCCCATCTGACCCAGCCGGTCCCGGACCGGCCGGTAGAGATCCCGGCGCTGATTCGCGCCTACATGCGATTGGGGGCAAGGGTCTGCGGCGAACCCTGCTGGGATCCGGAGTGTCGTTGCGCCGAGTTACTGGTGCAGCTGGAAGGCACCACCTCCGCTGGTCTCACCGTCCTGCCCTTCTTCCCGAGGCTGATCGGGGCGGCGGGTTCGGCCGGCGTACCGATTGTTCCGGTCAGTCTCGCCTATCTGAGAGGTAGTGACCCGTGCCACATCTCACCGTTCATTGGTGACGATGAGTTTCACCATCACCTGTTTCGCCTGCTGGCCGCGCCGGCGCCGGAAGTCCGTGTCACCTGGCACGAAGCGGTGACACCCGGGCCAGGGGAAAGCGCCCGCGAGCTGAGCAACCGCGTGCGCGACGTCATCGTCGAGGGTCTTCGCCGGAGCCATCAGAGCGCCGGGGTGAGCGGTTGTCCGGCGGCCACCTCGTCGTCGGTCGCCTCCCGGGCATCAATGATTTCAAGATCGAAATAGAGGGTGAAGCCGGCCAGCGGATGATTCGCGTCCACCCGCACCAGGTTGCCATCCATCCCTACCACCTTGACCACCTGAGCCTCATCGCCGGTATTGGTCTGGAAGGTCATGCCGACCTGGAGGTTTTCCACGCCTTCAAAGGCCGAGCGGGGCACCTTGCGCACCAGCTCCGGCTGATGTTCGCCATAGGCGAGGGCCGCCGGTATCGTCACTTCCAGGCAATCTCCCGGTGAGCGACCGCTGACGGCTTTCTGGATGCCCTCGATGACGCCCGTCGAGCCCTCCAGGAAGTGCAGGGGTTCCCCGCCTTCCGAGGTGTCCACCACCTCGCCCTGGGGGTTTTTCAGCCGGTAGTGAACGGTGTAGATCATGGGTCTTCGCATCAGTCACTCTTCTCATTGGAATCATCGAGGACGCCGGCGTCCGCCAGCGCCACGGCCAGCAGACGTCTGTCGAGCATGGCACCGAAACCACCGCCGGAGGTCAGCCCCATACGCTCCATGTAAGGGTCGAGCTCCGGCCCTTTCGTGTCTGCTCTGACTGCCCTGGCAAAGGTGCGCAGCTTACCACGAGTGGACGCCGTCGCCGACTTCAGGCCCTGAAGTGCCCTGCCCAGAACCAGTTCCTCGTCGGTAAAATCGCAACCGAAGGGAAAAGCAGGGAAGGCGTCACCTCCGCCGATGGATTCAAGGGCGCGCCGGAGCTGGTCCGGCGTGTTCTCCTGCCAGGAGGAAGGTAAAGAGAAATCCTTTCTGACTTTCCCGGCCTTCTGGGCCTGTTTCAGGAGCGACGGCTGAAAACGGGCGTCGGCAATGTGAATCATGGCCAGATAGACTTCTTCGTCCGGCTTGCCCCTGAGGTCGGCAATGCCATATTCGGTGATCACAATATCCCGAAGGTGTCGCGGAATGGTGCAGTGGCCATAGCTGAATACGATGTTGGATACGGTCTCGCCATGCTTCTCCCGGGTACTGCGCAGCGTGATAATCGACCGGGCATTGGCCAGGGCGTGGGCCATGGCGACAAAGTTGTATTGGCCACCGACTCCGCTGATTACCCGGCCATCCTCCAGACCGTCGGAGATTGCGGCACCGGACAGCGTGTGCATCATCGCTGAGTTGATGAAACGGGCATCCTGTCGCTGGGCTGCCTTGAGACGCTGGCTGCCGAAACGGTGGTCGTACAGGTCATTGATGAAATTCACGCTGGTCATGGAAATCCGGCTGCGTTCCTGCTCACTGAGCCCCCGCAGCTTCTGATAGAAGTCCCTTGGCCCCAGGAAAAACCCGCCGTGCATGACCACACCGGCGGCTGATACTGCCTCACCCCGGTTGGACCGTTCCTGATCCTCCAGATCGTCGTAGACCTTGCGCTTCAGGATGCCGGCTTCCATCAGGTACAGGAATCCGTCAACCATCATCTCGCTGCAGCCGTAAAGCCCCTCCCGGAACGGCCCCCGGTCGCCCTCCGTGGTCACGAACGGGAAACGGGTCGCAACCCGCAGTTTGTCGTAAAGGGCCTGCCACTGGTCGTTGTGCTGGTGCCTGAGGATTGTGCTGTGAACCACCGCAGCTCCGAGTGAGCCAATACCCACCTGAAGCGTGCCACCATCCCGCAGCAGGGTGCTGGCGTAGAACCCGATCATATGATCCGCCGGGCTGATCGAGGACTGGGGCACCGGAAACAGGGGGTAGTCGGTTTGTGGCTGCTCGAGCAGCAGGTCGAAGGCCGGGGCCCCTATGGCCGCATCGTGCCCGAACCAGGGCAGCGAGCCGTTCAGCTCACCCACCACCGCCACCTTGCGGCCTGCCTCCTGCTGTCGCCGGAGTTCAGGCAACAGGTCGAGGGTCAGGTCCGGGTTGCAGCTGAGGCTGAGATCTCCGCCGGCTTCGGCGGGCGGCGCCACCATCTGGAAAACCACGTTGATGCCCTGGGCGAGCAGGTCACGGACAGCGTGGGTGTAATTGGTGCAGACGTAATGGCGTTGCTGCTCCTCATTTCCTATGAAATCACCCGCCTTGAAGAAGAATTCCGAAACCCGCACATTTGCCGGCAGACGTTGGTCGAGCACATCCCGGGCGTAGGCCAGCTCCGGCACATCGCCGTAAAGCCGCCGAACGAAGGGTTCGAGAAAACGCTTTTCCAGGGAAGAGCTGCCTTTCGGAGCCAGCAGAGAGATGGCGGTAACGATGTGGAGATCAATGGAGGGATCCTGCCTGGCTCGCTCATAGAGCGCATTTGCCAGCCTGACCGGTTTACCGAGCCCCAGGGGCAGACCCAGCACGATCTTTTTCCCAACCTTCTGGATGACCGCTTCAACGCAGGCTTCGGGCGTGTCTTTTCTCAAGCTGTCCGGTGCGTATGACATGATTGTCCTTGCCCTCCCTCGGAATGATTCACCAGCGTGATCATCCCATGGCAGTCGGGGCCTGACAAATGCGGACGCCGATTGAAGGCGGATGAGTTTTCAGGTTGGGGGGAGGAATCAGAACTTCCACTGCAGATTGAGCGCTGCGCCATCGTTGATCAGGGCAATGGAGTGCTCGGCATGAACCGACTCCGAGGCGTAGTGCCGGCCTGAACGACCTGGCTCGCCGGACAGCCGCCAACTCAGAAACATCGATCCCAGGTCCATCAGGGCATCCTGACCGTCATAGACAAAATCACCGGACATCCGGTCCTGAATTTCAGCGGAACTGCCCTGATAGATCTGATTGGGGAGGGCCTCCCGTTCGCCGGCCTCTGCACGGACGACGAAGGCCAACGTATTCAGGACAAGCAGTGCGATAAAGAGGCGAATGATCATGGGGTTCCAGCCAGTAAGTGAGCGCGGCGAATGGTAATAACCTTCATGACTCAAGTCTAATGGTTTACTGACGTAACTCTGTGATTTTCAGCACAGTGAACCGGGGGATTTGGCAGTGTTTTGTGACGCTTTGTAACAGGAGGTGTCGCGTCCCCGTTCAGGCTTTCTTCCGGCGGGGGATGGGGCAGCAGCAGTGGCAAAGAGTCTCCGCTTCTGTGAAGCGGAGACCGGCGGCAACCTCAGGGGCAGGGGTAGGTGAATTCCTGATGGAGCTCTTCCAGAGCCCGGCGCAATTCATCGCTGAGGATGATCTCATGGGAGTCAATGTTCTCCTTCAGCTGGTCCATGGTTGTCGCGCCAATGATGTTGCTGGTGACGAAGCTGCGACTGTTGACCCAGGCCAGGGCAAGCTGGGCAGGGGTCAGCCCGTGCTCACGGGCGAGATCGCAATAGGCGGCGGTCGCTCGCTCTGCCCGCTCACCCAGATACCGGACGAACCGCTCGAACAGCGTTATCCGGGCATTATCCGGACGCCGGCCGCCCAGGTACTTGCCCGTCAGCATGCCGAAGGCAAGGGGCGAATAGGCCAGCAGCCCCACATCCTCCCGATGGGCGACCTCCGCCAGTGCCAGTTCAAAGGTGCGGTTCAGGAGGTTGTAGGGATTCTGGATACTGACCGGACGGGCCCAGCCTTTCTGCTCGGCCAGTTGAACGTACTTCATGGTGCCCCAGGCGGTCTCGTTGGAAAGTCCCACATGACGGATCTTGCCCTCTTTGACCAGTTCGTCCAGGGCGCCCAGGGTTTCCTCGATAGGGGTGAACTCCTCGGGCTCCTTGTGGCGGTAGGCGAGCTTTCCAAAGAAGTTGGCGTTCCGGTCCGGCCAGTGCACCTGATAGAGATCAATGTAATCTGTCTGCAGGCGTTTCAGGCTGCTCTCGCAGGCGGCACGAATATGGTCGCGGGAGAGCCGCGGCCCGTTGCGCAGATAGGTCAGCCCATTACCCGGCCCGGCCACCTTCGAGGCGATCACCAGATCATCGCGCCGACCGCGCCTTGCCAGCCAGTTGCCCAGGTACTGTTCGGTCAGGCCCTGGGTTTCCGCTCTGGGCGGCACCGGATACATTTCGGCGGTATCAATGAAGTTGATGCCTTGGCCCACCGCATAATCCAGTTGCTCGAAGGCTTCCTGTTCGGTGTTCTGCTCCCCCCAGGTCATTGTTCCCAGGCATATCATGCTGACGTCCAGACCCGAGCGGCCCAATTTTCGCTTTTCCATTCTTCCTCCGGTCAATGTGCAGGTTACAGCGGTTGTTCCGAACGCAGGCCTGAAGCCCCGCCAGGGGCGCCCCGCGGATTCAACGCAATGTCATGGTGCTGACGCTTCGCTGTCATGTTTTCTTTCCATAGTGGGTATAACGCAATGCCCCAACCGCCGGCACTGTTGTTGAAAGTCAAAGAGGTTACCCGCAACCGCCTGAATCATCCAGCAGGGTTCCCCAATGAGTACAGCCAGTGGTAAGCGCCAGCAAGGTCGTCATATCGCCATTGTTTCCGAAACCTTTGCACCGGAAATCAACGGTGTTGCCAACACCCTGACGCACCTGTGCCAGGGCCTGATGGCGGCTGGCCACCGGGTCCAGGTCGTGCGGCCGCGGCAGAGGGACGAAGGGAACCAGGCCTGCTCCGGTTCCTCCCTTTGTCAGGAGGTTTTCACGGTGGGGGGCATCCCCCTCCCGGGATACAGGGCTCTGCAGTTCGGTGTCAGCCGCAGTGCCCCTCTGCGCAGGCTCTGGCAGCAAAGCCGGCCAGACACGGTCTATGTAGCCACGCCGGGGCCCCTGGGAATAGCCGCAGTCAACGCCGCCCGGAAACTGGGGATCACGGTCTGTTCCGGATTTCACACCAACTTCCACCGTTATTGCCGCCACTACCACGCAGGATTCCTCGAACCGGCACTACGCCTTTACAGCCGCTGGTTCCACAATCGTACGGACCTCACCCTGGCGCCCACCCGGCAGATGGGCGCCAGGCTACAGGGCATGGGCATCCACCCGGTCGCTCCCTGGAGCCGCGGCGTGGACTGCCAGCGATTCAGCCCTCAGCGACGGGACGAGCTGCTCCGGGAACGCTGGGGACTGAAGCCCCAGGACCGGGCAGTGCTCTACGTGGGTCGGCTTGCCCCTGAAAAGAATCTGCAGCTGGCGGTTTCCTGCTTCGAGCGCATCCAGGCCCTGCATCCCCGCGCCCGATTCATTCTGGTGGGTGAGGGACCGCTGAGAGCAAAGCTGGAACAGCGGCATCCGGAATTCATTTTCTGCGGTGTACAGAAAGGGGACGCTCTGGCCAGGCACTACGCCTCCGGGGACCTGTTCCTGTTTCCCAGCAAGACCGACACCTTTGGCAATGTCGTCACTGAAGCCATGGCAAGTGGCCTTGCGGTTGTTGCCTTTGATGACGCCGCCGCAAGCGAGCATATCCGACACCAGGAGAACGGCATGATGGCAGCGCTGGTGGACGATGACGCCTTTGTGGAGCACGCCCTGACCCTGGCCCAGCAAAATACCCTGCTGGGCAATATCCGCAGCCAGGCCCGCCTGGACGCCCTGGACCTGGACTGGACCAGCCAGGTGGAACAGTTCGAACAGCTTACCCTCAATTCCGACAGGAGAGCCCGCTATCATGCCATCACCCCGGGCATCACGCTTCTTTGAGCAGGTAGACCAGGCGGAGTTTGCCTTCTGCCGCTCCATTAACCGCAGCCTCCGGTTTCGCCCGGTGCTGATGTGGTTCCAGGTGATAAGCCGGCTGGGCGATGGCTGGCTCTGGTACGGACTGATTCTGGCACTGCCGCTGCTCTATCCCCGGGAAGGCCTCGCCGTGGCCCTGCTGATGACCGCCGCCGGGTTAAGCTGCACGCTGACCTACAAGCTGCTCAAGCGCTTTCTGGTGCGGGAGCGGCCATTCATCTCCTTTCCCACCATCCATTGTGGCACACAGCCGCTGGACCGCTACAGTTTCCCCTCGGGCCACACCCTCCATGCGGTCTGTTTTACCACGGTTCTTGCCATGTCCCTCCCGGCAATCGCGCTCCTGGTGCTGCCATTCACCCTGATGGTGGCGGCGTCTCGGGTGGTGCTCGGTCTGCACTACCCGAGTGATGTGTTCGCGGGCGCGGTCATTGGCTTTGTGATCGGGTTACTCACCATGACCGGGGGTGCGGAACCGCTGCTGGCGATGTTCGCAGAACCTGGCTGAGGCGCTCTACTCGAAAAGCCTAAGCTGGGTGACCGGCGCGGTATCGTCCCGGAACCGCACCCCGACCCCCAGCAGACGGACCGGCCGCTCTTCGTCCGTTACCAGTTCGTCCAGCAATGGCAGAAATTCATCCATTACCGGCAATGCTCCCGAGCCCGGCTCCCGGACCCGCTCCAGGGTGTGGGTGGAAAAATCGCTGTAACGGATCTTGATAACCAGCTTGTGCAGGGGTTTGCTGCCGCTCTTGCGCTCGAGGCGCCGGTGCAGGTCATCCACCAGCCCCTGCATCACCTGCAGGCATGCGTCCTTGCCAGGCAGGTCCCGGGCAAAGGTGCGCTCCACACTCACCGACTTGGCGATGCGGGTCACCACCACCTCACGCTCATCGTGGCCATGGGCCATTTCCCACAGCCGCAGGCCCTGCTTGCCAAAGACCCTGGCCAGTTCAGGCTGTCCGACACCCTGCAGATCCTGGCAGGTGCGGATTCCCATATCGTGAAGCTTGCCGGCTGTCACCCTGCCCACGCCAAACAGTTTCTCCACCGGCAACGCCGCAACAAACCCGGCAATCTGCTCCGGCGTGATCACGAACAGGCCGTCCGGCTTGTTCCAGTCGCTGGCGATCTTGGCCAGAAACTTGTTTGGCGCCACTCCGGCCGAGACCGTGATACCGATTCGCTCATGAACCTGCTCGCGGATGTGGCGGGCGATCAGGGTGGCACTTCCCTGAAAGGCCTCCACTTCACTCACATCGAGAAAAGCCTCGTCCAGGGACAGGGGTTCGACCAGTTCGGTTATCTCGCGGAAAATGGCCATCACCTGGCGGGACACATCACGATATTTCGCCATGTCGAGGGGCACCATTACCAGGTCGGGGCACAGCCGGCGGGCCTCTCCGCCCGGCATGGCGGACCGGACGCCGAAAGCCCGCGCCCGGTAGTTACAGGTGGTGACCACGCCGCGACCGCCCTGCCCGCCCACGGCAATGGGGACCTCCCGCAGGGACGGGTCGTCACGCATTTCCACGGCGGCGTAAAAACAGTCGCAGTCGATGTGGATGATCTTGCGCTGCGTCATGTCTTGCATCTGTATAAACGTACAGCCTTGTATCTTATGGTATCTTGCCGAGAATGTCAGACATTCAGGGAACAGGAACTCACTAACATGAACGATCAACTCTCGGGTCAGACCCGGACCGAAATCGAGGCGGCCGCCTTTCGCCGCCTGGTCAATCATCTGCGGGAGCACCCGGAGGTGCAGAACCTGGACCTGATGAACCTGGCCGGGTTCTGCCGCAACTGCCTGTCAAAGTGGGTCCGGACCGAGGCCGCCGAGCGTGGTATCGAACTGTCGGATCCCGAAGCCCGTGAGCACATTTACGGCATGGCCTATGATGACTGGAAGGCAAAGTACCAGAAAGGTCCCAAGCAGCCCCACACGGGAGAACATGACGGATGAATCTGAACGAAGCCCTGAGGATCCATCTGGCTTCCCTGGATGCGGGTCACTCCGATTTTGAGGACACGCTCACTTTGCTGGAGCGCTACTTCGACTATCTTCCCGCCGGTTTCCATAATGGCCCGCTCTACAACAGGCCGGGCGAGAACGAAGGCTCCTGCAGGATTTTCGCCCTGGGCCAGTTCGGCAATCTCGGTGAAGCCCAGACCCTGTCCCTGTTCGGCCGCCACTACAGGTCCGTGCTGGACGATCCGGCCGGCAGCAACCATGGCAACATCCGCCAGTTCATGACCACCGGCTGGTCCGGTATCCGCTTCGAGGGACCGGTCCTGAGACCGGCCGTCGACAAGAACCCCTCAACCCAGGAAATCCAGGAATGACCGATGCCCCGCAGGCCGCAGAAAGGCCGGCATTTCAGCTCAAGAGTACCACTGTTTCCCTGACCGCCCTCGAGCTGGCCTACTTCGATACCGACTCCTTTGAAGCCACCCTGCGGGACAAGATCCGTCAGGCTCCCGGTTTTTTCCGCGATATCCCCATTATCGTCAGCCTGGACCACTTCGAGGGACCGACCGGCGAGCTGGACTTTTTCAAGCTGCTGGGCATCTGCCGCCGGCATAATATTCACGTGGTCGGGGTACGGGGCGGTAACGACGATCAGCGCCGACTGGCTCGCAACGCGGCTCTGGCGGTGCTGCCGGGAAGCGGTCGCGGTGACCGTGAAGCCACAGCTCCGGAGCAGGCACCCGAAGCGGAGCCGGCACTGGAGCCGGTGGGGGCCCGTCCGGTCTCTGCCAACCCCGCGGCGGCACGGGTTGTCACTCAGCCGGTGCGCTCCGGCCAGCAGGTTTATGCCCCTGAAGGGGATTTAATCGTTCTGGCTTCAGTGCAGGCTGGCGCAGAGGTGCTGGCGGCAGGTAACATTCACGTCTACGGTCCGCTTCGCGGCAGGGCCCTGGCCGGTGTCAACGGGCTGGAGGAAGCACGGGTATTCTGCCAGTCTCTGGAGGCGGAGCTTGTATCCATTGCCGGCCATTATAAAATTTCGGAAGATCTGCAGGCGACCGGCTGGAAAGCCCCGGTGCAGATCCAGCTCAGGGACGACCTGCTGGTGGTGACACCGCTGGACCGTGCCTGAAACCCCCGCAAATCCAACATCAGCAGACAGGATCGCAACCTTGGCTAGAATCATTGTAGTCACATCAGGCAAGGGCGGGGTGGGCAAAACCACCACCAGCGCCTCTATCAGCACGGGCCTCGCCCGTCGCGGCCACAAGACGGTGGTTATCGATTTCGACGTGGGCCTGCGCAATCTCGATCTGATCATGAACTGTGAACGGCGGGTGGTGTACGATTTCGTCAACGTCATCCAGGGCGAGGCGTCACTCAACCAGGCACTGATCCGGGACAAGCGGGTCGAGACCCTTTACATCCTACCCGCCTCCCAGACCCGGGAGAAAGAGGCCCTGACCAAGGAGGGCGTGGAAAAGGTCATCAACCAGCTGTCCGAGACCTTTGACTACATCGTCTGCGACTCCCCCGCCGGCATCGAGCATGGCGCCCTGATGGCCCTTTACTACGCCGACGAGGCCATCGTGGTCACAAACCCGGAGGTGTCATCCGTTCGGGACTCCGACCGTATCCTGGGCATCCTGCAGAGCAAGTCCCGACGCGCGGAGATGAACCAGGACCCGGTCAGGGAGCATCTGCTGCTTACCCGCTACAACCCGAGCCGCGTTGAAAAAGGCGAGATGCTGTCGGTGGCGGACGTGGAGGAGATCCTGGCGATCCCCCTTCTGGGTGTGATTCCCGAGTCCCAGGTGGTACTCAATGCCTCGAACCAGGGCACGCCAGTGATTCTTGAAGAACAAACCGACGCCGGTCAGGCTTACGACGACGCCGTGGCACGGCTTCTGGGCGAGGAGCGGGAGCACCGCTTCATGGATTCCCAGAAGAAAGGCTTCTTCGCTCGGATGTTCAAGGGGTAAACAGGATGAGCTTCCTCGACTACTTCCGGTCCCGCAAGACCGGATCTGCCAGCGTTGCCAAAGAGCGGCTGCAGATCATTGTGGCCCACGAAAGGGGCAAGCGGGACCAGCCGGATTACCTGCCTCAGTTACAGCAGGAACTGCTTGCAGTAATTCGCAAATACGTCCAGATTGATGACGACATGGTTCAGGTGGAAGTGGACCGAAATGAAGACTGTTCGGTGCTGGAGTTGAACGTCACCCTGCCTGAACGCCGATAAACCGCAATCAGGCCCGGTCAGTCACTTACCGGGCCGACGGACGCCGGCGCCCCGCCGGCGCCTCTCATGGAATGGGGGCTCAACATGAACGTTCTGGCCCGTGACATCATGACCCCGAGCGTAAAGGCCGTATCGGCGTCCTGGACCATGGATCACCTCGCCCGTTTTCTTACCGAGAATGAGATCACCGGCAGCCCGGTGGTTGATGACAACAACGACATCGTCGGCATCGTCACCCTCAAGGACATCGCCGAATTCCGCTGGTCCTCTGACCGGAAACCCAAAGCCTGGGCAAGACTGGGGCCCGAGGAACAACGGGAGGCGAGACGATTGCGCCTGGCCTTCCTTGAGGAAATGACCCGTTTACCGGTTGAAGTTCGCGATATCATGACGCCGCAGGTTTTCTCGGTTGACGAATCCACACCGGTGAGAGACATTGCGGATATCATGATGGGAGAGCATCTGCACCGGATCTTCGTTAAAAACGATCAGAAAATAACCGGCATCATAACCACTTACGACATGCTCAAACTGATCTCCGACAAATCCCTGACCCGTCGTTGCGCCGCCAGCGACTGACCTCAGGGGTTTGAACGCCTGCCAGAGAGGTATTGCGCCCTATGCCCAGAGCACCGCAAGCTCGCCGAAAAATGTATGTTCTTGACACCAACGTCCTGATTCACGATCCCAACGCCCTCCTCAATTTCGAAGAACACGATGTCATCATTCCGATGACGGTCCTTGAAGAGCTCGACAGCCTCAAGTCCGGAAAACAGGCGGTGGCGGCGGACTGCCGTCAGGCGATTCGCAATATCGACAAGGTGCTGGGCGATGCCAGCCCCAAGATCATCGAAAAAGGCGTCCCGATCGTGCGGGCCAAGAAGGCGGAGCCGCTGGGCACACTATCCATCCTGATGAGTACCGGTCATGCCGGCGCTGACTCACTGCCGGAACACCTGAACGACAACAAGATAATCAACACCCTGGCGGAGCTGCAGTCGAGATACAAGTCACGGGATATCATCCTGGTGACCAAGGACATCAACATGAGGTTGAAGGCCCGGGGCTTCGGGGTCGAGGCCCAGGACTATCACAATGACCAGTTGCTGGACGACATCGACCTTCTGCCCAAGGGCTACCACGAGTTCCCCAACTCCTTCTGGGACAAGATCCAGAAGGTGGAAACCGTGCAGCGGGAAGCCATCACCGAGCATATCCTCAAGCGGGAAGGCGAGCTGACCAGGCTCCACATCAATGAGTTTGTGCTGGACCAGCAGGGCTTTATAGGCAAGGTGGTCGACATTGACGAGGATCGCCTGGTACTACAGGACCTGCACCGGCAGGACCTTCTGGACGAGGAAGTGTGGGGACTGGTTCCCCGGGACATATACCAGGCCATCGCACTGCACCTGCTGCTGGACCCCGAGGTTCACTTGGTCAACCTGACCGGCTCCGCCGGTTCCGGCAAGACCATTCTGGCGCTGGCCGCCTGTATCGAGATGACGGTGGCCAGCAAGATGTACAAGCGCATCATCGCCACCCGCTCCACTCAGGGGCTGGATGAGGACATCGGTTTCCTGCCCGGCACCGAGGCTGAGAAAATGGAGCCCTGGCTCGGCGCCATCGTGGATAACCTCGAGGCACTCCACGAAGACGATGAGAACATGACCGCGAGCGTGGACTACATCCTCAGCAAGGTGCCACTGCACTTCAAATCCATGAATTACATCCGCGGACGCAGTTTCCAGCACAGTCTGATCATCATCGACGAGAGCCAGAACCTGACCCCCCACCAGATCAAGACCATCATCACCCGTGCGGGCAACGGCTCCAAGGTGATCTGCCTGGGTAACCTGGCCCAGATCGACACCCCTTATCTCAGCGGCCTAAGCTCCGGCCTGACCTACATGACGGAGCGTTTCAAGGGCTTCCGTCATGGCGGCCATATCCACCTTCAGGGTGTGCCCAGATCCGTCCTCGCGGAGTACGCCGAAGCCAATCTCTGATGGAGCCCGGCTTCAGCGGACTTCAAAACCGCTGAAGCCTCCCGTAGCGGGCCTGGACTCGCTTCGCACCGTGGCAACCTCCGCCGCGGGAGACCCCTGCCAGCACCAGTCCTCGAACTGCTCGAGCTCGTCTTCGGAGCCCTCGGCAACGATTTCCACCCGCCCGTCCGGAAGGTTACGGGCGTAGCCCTGGAGGTTCAGCTCATTCGCTTTCTCCTGGGTGCAGGCCCGGAACGACACACCCTGAACATGGCCTTCCACCAACAAATACCGTTGCTGACTCATCACATCACCTCTCCAGATATTCCACTTTGCCACGGGCAAGCCTGACCTGCCCCTGGCGCTCCATTTCCTTCAACAGACGGCTGATCACCTCACGGGCGGTGCCCAGCTCTACGGCCAGCGCCTGGTGGGTGACAGCAGCCGGCCGACCCACCGCATGGGCGCGCAACCAGCCCGTCAGGCGCTGATCCATCCTTCCGAAGGCGACCTCCTCGACCAGAAGCATCAGATCATCAAGACGTCGACCGTAGGACGCCATTACCCGCTGCCGGAACTCCCCCGATTGCGCCATCAGTTGATCAAAGACCACGCTGGGCAGTAACAGGGCCTCAGTCGGTTCTTCCACATGAGCCTCTGCCCGATAACCGCGGCCCGCCATCAGACATCCTATTGACAGTGTACATAGATCATCGGCCCCCATGCGATAAAGTACGATACCGTGCCCGGACGCACCCAGCATCTGCACCCGCACCGAGCCTGACAGAACCATTGGCAGGCCGCGACAGCCATCCCCCGCCCGGAACACCATGTCGCCCGGATTCAAACGCACCCTTTGGGCCGAAGCCATCGCCTCTTCGCGAAGGTGGGCCGGAAGACACTGGATCAGAGCATGCTCATCCGCCACGAAACGCCCTCACTCTGAAAATGAATATTCATATAACCAATGTGACTTTATCACTGAGCCTCTGCTGTCGTCAGGGTAAATTGGTCTGTGACCATAGCCACTGAACAGAAGGAGACACAGACATGACCAAGAACATGGGAACCGCCGACCGCGCCATCCGTGCCGTTATCGGCCTCATCCTGCTGAGCCTAGTATTCATGGGGCCGCAAACACCTTGGGGCTGGATTGGCCTGATACCGCTGGTGACAGCCGCCATCGGCCTGTGCCCGCTGTATTCCCTGATCGGCATCAGGACCTGCCCCGCCGGCCGGAAATAGTCACCGGTCCGGACCACTGCCACCGTGGCGTCGGGCAACATCCGGCGTCGCGGCTTGCCCAACCGACCTCCAGCCGCGATGCTCTGCCTATATCTCTCGACGAACAGGCATCATTGACGTTATTCCCTTATTCGCCTACTTTTCGATAGTCTACTAACAACATCGCGGTGCCCCTCCCATGACCCAAGATACCCGTCCGCCGCTGCCGCTGATGGTTGCCACCGGCATGATGTGCACCATTACCCTCGTGGTGTTTGCCAGGCTGGCCTATGGCCTTGTGCTTCCGGGCATGCGTGACGGAATGGGCCTCAGTTATGCCCAGGCGGCCAACCTGGGCACGGTGACCGCCCTGGGCTATCTGACCCTGCTGATGGTGGCCGGGGTTTTTGCCTCTCGCTACGGGGGAAAGCAGGCCATCTTCCTGGGGCTCTGCTTCGCCGCCTTTGGATTCACCGGGCTGGCGCTGTCCGACAACTACTGGCTCAGTATGATGATGATGGCCATGCTGGGGTTCGGCACCGCATTCGGTTACACGCCGCTGATCTCGCTGCTGGGCAGCTGGTACCCTGAAAAGCGGGGAGCGGTGATCGGGTTCGCCAATGGTGGCGTGGGGCTGGGCCTGTTTATCGCAGGCGCACTGGTCCCCTGGCTCACTACCCGCTTCCCCGAGGAGGGATGGCGGCTGGTGTGGGGTGTCTTCGCCATCGCCGCCCTTACCGTGGCGCTGGTGGTGGCGGCATTCCTGAGAAATCCGCCCCGGGGTGGGGGCAGTGGAAGTCCCTCAGAGCCGGTCCCGGCGGCCCGCTCCGGTGTCTATCGCAATGCCCACGTCATTAACGTGGGACTGATCTACGGAGTGGTCGGAACGACCTACATCGTCCAGACCATCTTCATGTTCAGCTATGCCCTGGAGTCCGGCGTACCCACCCTGACCGCCGGACGCCTGGCGGCCGGCATGGGCCTGCTGGGAATGATTGCCGGACCGTTCTGGGGCTGGATATCCGACCGCCTGGGACGCTCAAATGCCCTGGTGCTCTGCATGACCTTCTGTTCCGGCGCCATGGCCCTGCCGGTGATCTCCCCTACTCTGCCGGCATTCGCGGCACACTACATCATCATGGGTCTTTGCGTCTCGGGACTGTTTACCTCGGTACTGGCCGCCTCCACCGAAACCGTACACCCCCGCCTGGCGCCCATCGCGGTAAGTTATGTCACTCTTTTCTTTGCCATCGGACAGCTGATCGGCCCGGCCGCGGCGGGGCTGGTCATCGAATGGACAGGAGGCTTCCAGGTGGTATTTGCCATCACCTCCTCCATCATGGCGTTTGGTGTTCTGCTGTGCTGGTACAGCCGTAAAAGCCAACAACGGATGCTGGCCGGCTCCGGACGGGGTGGGTCGCGAAATACTACGCTGGCGCCTGCGGCAAAAGCCCCGGGAGAGTGAGGGGGAACCGGTGCCCGGGTTTGCGTCCGCCGGCGAGAGAAACCCCGGACCGGTTGAAATACCAGTCTGAGGCTTCATCGTAGTAGATGATTATCCTGTTAATTTTTGGACGGAGGGCTCCAGATGGCCGACGCCAGTAAGGGTTCAGAGCATAACCCGGACCAGAAATCCCCGGAACCGGAAAAAGACCGCAAAGAACCGACTGACCCCATGGGCCAGCTGGGCGAACGCGGAAACCGGCCATCGCCCCGGATGCCACCCTTCCTGAACTACCTGGTCATCGCCCTGATCATTTTCTATGGTATTCAGCTGTTCTCCGGCCCGGGAATGGAGGAACTGGATTTCACCGAATTCAAGCAAAGGGTCGAGGCCGGCGAAGTTGCCAGTGTCACCATCGAAGGCCACACCATCACCGGAACATTTGCCTCAAAAGAAGCGGGTGATGCGGGAGAACTGGCTGAACAGCCCCGGGACCGGTTTCAGACCCAGGTGCCTGAAGTAGGAGATCCCCAGGTGGTGGAGCTCCTTGAACAGAACAACGTCACCATCGAGGCGGAGCCGTCCGAACCCCAGTGGTGGTCACGCCTCTTGGTGGGTCTTCTCCCCTGGCTGCTGATCGCGGCGCTGATCTTCTACTTCTGGAGACGAATGCAGGGGCAGATGGGAGGTGGCCAGCAGGGCGGCCTGTTCAGTTTTGGCAAGTCCAGGGCCCGTCGTTACAGTCGTGACGATCCACAGAAGAGCTTCGACGACGTGGCCGGATCGGAAGGCGCCAAACGCGATCTGACGGAAATTGTCGAATACCTGAAGGACCCCACCTACTACCAGAAACTGGGTGCGAAACTGCCCCGGGGCGTATTGATGGTCGGTCCTCCGGGTACCGGAAAGACCCTGATGGCCAGAGCCGTGGCTGGCGAGGCCGATGTGCCTTTCTTCTCCATTTCCGGGTCCGAGTTTATCGAGATGTTTGTGGGCGTGGGGGCGTCCCGGGTCCGCAACATGTTCGAGGAAGCCCGCAAGGAATCACCCTCCATCATCTTCATCGATGAGCTGGACGCCATCGGTCGCGCCCGCGGCGCCGGTGTCGGCGGTGGCCACGACGAACGGGAACAGACCCTGAATCAGATACTGTCGGAGATGGACGGCTTCTCTCCCCACGAGACCGTGGTGGTGATCGCCGCCACCAACCGCCCGGACGTGCTGGACCCGGCTCTCCTCCGCCCGGGTCGGTTCGACCGTAAGGTAACCCTGGACCGTCCTCACCGGGAGGCCCGCAAAGAGATACTGAAAATTCACACCAAACCCCTGCCCCTGGACGAGGATGTCTCGCTGGATGCCATCGCACGCCGGACCGTCGGCTTCTCCGGTGCGGATCTCGAGAACCTGGCCAATGAGGCCGCTCTGTTCGCCGGGCGGGACGGAAGCAATACGGTTGCCATGGGGCACTTTGATAAGGCCAGGGACAAGCTGCTGATGGGGGCAGAACGTGAACAGACCATCAACGACAAGGAAAAAGAGCTCATTGCCTACCACGAGTCGGGCCATGCGCTGACCGCCCTGCTGTTCGCCAACGCCGACCCGCTGGAAAAGGTCACCATCATACCCCGCGGCCAGGCGCTCGGGGCCACCGAACAGGCGCCGGACGAAGACCGCCTGAACATGACCGCCAGCTATGCCCGCGACCGTATCGCGGTCATGCTCGGGGGCCGCGTCTCGGAGCAGGTGATATTCGGGGAGGTCAGCAGCGGTGCACAGCAGGATATCGAGCAGGCAACCAAACTCGCCCGCCGCATGGTTTCACAGTGGGGCATGAGCGATGCCATCGGCCCTGTTTCGGTAAGCGCCAGCCAGGAGGAAGTGTTCTTGGGCCAGGACATCTCCAAGGAGCGGGAATTCAGTGATGCCACCGCCGAGAAAATCGACGAGGAAGTGCGCAAGCTGATCACGCAGATTGAATCGGACGTGAAGCAGAAACTGGAAGAAAACCGCAAGCGCCTGGAAACCCTGGCTGAACACCTTCTGGAAGAGGAAACCCTGGAAGCGGATCGGATCAGCGAGCTGCTCGACCTGCCGGCCGGGTCAGAACACAACGACGGTCGGGAAGAAACGGATCGCAAGCAACGGGGCGGGGATCCCGGCAAGTCCGATCAGGAAGATCAGTCGTCCGGTGAGGAAGGCATGAATGAGGACCAGGACGACACAAGTGAGAAAGTGGAAAAGGGGTAGAGTCCCTGACTGAGGCAAGCCCATCCAGGAGCCCCTGAATACTGCTACCTGAGGGTATTCAGGGGCCGGGATTGACCGCCTGATCAGCCTGAGTCCTCGTTCTCCCATGCATCGTTCAGCAGGGAACGGACTTCATCGTCGCTGGTCTGGCCAAAGCTCTGGTACCACTGGCCAATGGAGGAAAAATTCTCCGGCGTGGAGAGGCAGATGACTTCATCGGCTTCCCGGGAAAACCTGTCGATGGTTTCCTTCGGCCCTACGGGCACGCCCACCACCACGCGTTTTGCACCTTGCTTCCTGCAGGCCTGCATGGCCGCGCGCATGGTGGCGCCGGTGGCAATGCCATCATCCACCAGGACCACGGTCCGCCCTTCGATTTCCGGCAAGGGCCGGTCCCCGCGATAGGTGGTCTCGCGCCGCTCCAGTTCCGCCTGCTCTTTGTCCGCCACCCGTTCGATCTGATCGTCCGAGACCGGGATACGTCGAAGGGCGTCATCATTCATGATCCGCACACCACCGCTGGCTATCGCACCCATGGCGAATTCCTCATGACCAGGAAAACCCAGCTTGCGAACCACCATCAGATCCAGCGGTGCTTTCAGGTGCCTCGCGACCGGCGCGGCCACCGGAACCCCGCCCCTGGGCAACGCCAGTACCAGCACATCACCGTCGTCACGATATCGACCGAAAGCCTTTGCCAGGTGTTCTCCTGCAGTCGTGCGGTCCTTGATCGGCAGTTCCATGGTCACCTCCTGAATATTTTATGGCTTCATTGGTGTACCTGCGGCTTCCTCCGGACATATCAATGGGGATCAATCAGTTTCCCTGTCGCCGGCGGCGGAGCGGGCGTGATACCTTACCCTGACCGGTTCCGACAGTTTCTCAGGATGTTTTGGCGTGACACTGGCGAAACACTCGTAGATGCGCTCCAGATCCGCTTCCAGATCTTCCGTGGGCTCCAGGATAAGTGGAAACCGGAGCTCCTTGTGGCGATAGTCAATCACGGTGACCACAATGGGCACGCCTGTCCGAAGGGCAATGTGATGAAAGCCGGTTTTCCATCTGGCGGCGCCGCTACGGGTTCCCTCCGGAGTGACCGCCAGAATCAGACGGTCACTTTCCATCATCTCGCGGGCGGCCTGGCCCACCACGCCTCCGGGTTTGCTGCGATCCACCGGCACACCACCGAGCCGCCTCAACAGCCAGCCCAGCGGTCCCCTGAAAAGATTGTGCTTGATCAGAAAACGGGCTTCCACACCCAGTGCGACGGCCGCGGTGAGACCGATCACCCCGTCCCAGTTCGAGGTATGGGGACCACCCACCACCACGGACTTGTCCACATCCGGAAACGGCGGGACCCGCCAGCCAGCCAGGTTGATTAGCGCCATGGCAATTCGCTGGGCGAGGGTCCGGGTCTGCGGTTTCGCTTTGTTCTGTCTGCCCAAGATACGGCCTCCTCAGTGGCAAGGTGGCCATTGTAATGGAACCGGGGCCTCACTCAAGCTGGTGTCCAGAGTTACCGCGACCAGTTTGACCCCTCCTTACCACTACCATAGTCTGGTAAGACAGCACGCGCGAGAAGGACTCCGTGATGACCCAAGAGCATCCCCAGACCGCCCGCATCGGTTTTCTCTACCCGGGGCATGCCGCCGAGGACGACTATCGCCGCCTGGGCCGCCATGTGCTGCCACCGGCCGATGTGCACCTGATTCATACCGATTTCCTCGAGGATGCCCACACGGTGCCCGCCCTCGCGGAAATGGGCAGTGAGCCCCGCCTTGCGGCTGGCGCCCGGGAACTGGCAGATCACGGAGTGGAGTCGGTCCTCTGGGCTTCGACCAGTGCCAGTTTCGTACTTGGCCTGGAGGGCATTCGACGGCAGATTGATGCCCTGGAAAAAGCGCTTTGCGTTCCCGCCTCAACCACTGCCATGGCATTTGCCAGGGCCGTTACCCTGATCAACGCCCGCCGGGTCGCCATCGCGGCAACCTATCCCGAGGATGTGGCCAGCCTTTTCAGGGTCTTTCTCGAGCACTTTGACATAGAAGTGGTTCACATGACCGGTCAGGGAATCACCACCGCGGCAGAGGCGGGGACTCTGGGGCGTGACGACGTGCTTGGCATGGCCCGGGACAATAATCATCCCGACGCCGAAGCCCTGCTGATCCCCGATACCGCACTGCACTCCGCAGCCTGGCTGATGGAGCTGGAGCACACGGTGGGCAAACCGGTCCTGACCGCCAACCAGGTGAGTTTCTGGGAGGCTCTCCGGCTGTGTGGAAAACTCCGCCCGCAAAAGGGACTCGGCACCCTGTTTGAACTCACGCCCTGGATCTGACACCAGTGTCCCGTCTCTTACCACCGCCCCTGCAGGGTCGCGATAATCCGGCGCTCACCGCCGCGGTTACGGTGTTCACACAGGTAAATACCCTGCCAGGTGCCCAGGGCCAGATGGCCGCCACTGACCGGAATGGTCAGGCTGGGTCCGATCAGAATGCTCTTGATGTGGGCCGGCATGTCGTCCGGCCCCTCCAGTGTGTGTTCAAAGTGAGGCGCATTTTCCGGCACCATCACGTTCAGGTGACGCTCGACATCGCCCCGCACGTCCGGATCCGCATTCTCGTTGATGGCAAGCGATGCTGAGGTATGCTGGATGAACAGGTGCAACAGCCCCACCTGGCAGTTGCGCAGGTCAGGGCCGCTGGACAATACCTCGTTGGTAATCAGGTGAACACCTCGTGGGTATTGCGGTAACTCCACTGTGGTCTGGTCCCAGATCATGCCTGGTTTCCCCCTGATGGTTTTCGAGTGTGAAGCGGAATTCGCAACCGCTATTCTCGGTGCCTGCCCCGCCATCCATACTTCGGGTACTCGTTCCCTTTTCCTACCTGGGGTCATTGTCCCAGGGATGCACCGGGAGCACCGCCTCGGTGACTTCCGGGTCCAGCGAGGAACGGAAGTAATCCATGGCTTTTTCCGCCTCGCCCAGTTCGTCAAAACGGGCAACGTGGTAAATGGCCTCGCCCTCGTTTACCAGGGGCAGATTGTTCACGCAGATCACGATACCGGAAATCGGCGAAGTCACGCTGACTTCGGTTTCACCGAAAGGATCCGCCACCATCGCCAGGCGCTGGCCCTTGCGCACTTTCTGGCCAAGCCGGGCCACCGGCCGCATGATGCCGTCGATATCAGCCCGTACCCAGGTGGACGTGGCTGCCGTCTCGGAACGCTTGCGAGGACTTTTCGGACCTTTCTTCGCCGGGATCATGTCGAGGGAACGCATCACCCGGACAACGCCTTTTACCCCGCTGGCGATAACCACTTCGTCAAATCTCAGGGCCTCACCTCCCTCGAAGGTAATAACCGGAATATCCAGGGAGTCGGCGTATTCCCGCAGGCTGCCCTCCCTCAGGCTGGCATTGAGAATGATCGGCGCGCCGAAGGCTTCCGCCATGCGCGCCGTCTCAGGGTTCTTGAGCTCGGCCCGGATCTGGGGCAGATTGAAACGGTGTACGGCGCCGGTATGCAGGTCGATGATGTGGGTGACCTTCTCCATGATCTGGGTCCGCAGAAGATAGGCGATACGGCCACCCAGCGAACCACTCTCGGAGCCGGGGAAACACCGGTTCAGATCGCGCCGGTCAGGCAGGTAGCGGGTGCGCTGGACAAAGCCAAAAATATTGACGATGGGAACCGCCACCAGGGTGCCCCGCAAATGCCGCAGTGCCGAATTCTTCAGCACACGACGGACGATTTCCACACCGTTGATTTCATCCCCGTGGATGGCTCCGCAGACCATCATGACAGGTCCATCACGACGGCCGTGCACCACTTCGACCGGAATGTTCAGGGGCGTATGGGTATACAGCTTCGCCACCGGCACCTCAATGGTCTGCCGGGTGCCTGCCTTGATTTCAGTATCCGCGATAACGAAGGGAGCACGAGCCACTAACCTCTTCCTTTTGTCTTGGTTTTCCAGGGTTGCTGATTGCGTTCGGTCCAGCTGATGATCATTCCCGCCACGTTCTTGCCGGTAGCATTTTCGATACCTTCCAGACCGGGAGACGAGTTGACTTCCATGACCAGCGGCCCACGGCTGGAGCGCAGCAGATCAACGCCGGCCACATTGAGCCCCATGGACTTGGCCGCCGTAATGGCGGTGCGGCGCTCTTCCGGAGTAATCCGGATCAGTGATGCGGTACCGCCACGGTGCAGGTTGGAACGAAACTCTCCTTCCGCGCCCTGGCGCTTCATGGCGGCAATCACCTTGTCGCCAATAACGAAGCAGCGGATGTCGGCGCCACCGGCTTCCTTGATGAACTCCTGCACCAGAATGTCCGCCTTGAGGCCCATAAAGGCTTCAATGACGCTTTCCGCCGCCTTGCGGGTCTCCGCAAGCACCACGCCGATGCCCTGGGTGCCCTGCAACAACTTGATCACCACCGGAGCGCCGCCCACCATCTTCAGCAGCTCCGGCACGTTGTCCGGCTTGTTGGCAAAACCGGTTACAGGCATGCCAACCCCCTTACGGGCCAGCAGCTGCAGCGAGCGTAACTTATCCCGGGAGCGGGTAATGGCCACGGATTCGTTCACCGGGAATACACCCATCATTTCGAACTGACGCAGTACCGCCGTGCCGTAAAAAGTCACCGAGGCGCCGATCCGGGGGATCACTACATCGAAGTCTTCCAGGATTTCTTCGTGGTAGTGGATCTGGGGCTTGGCGGACGTGATGTTCATGGAACAGTGCAGCGCGTCAACCACCCGCACCTCATGGCCCCGGTTGATACCCTCTTCCACCAGGCGACGAGTCGAATACAGGTGCCTGTTACGGGAGAGAATCGCTATCTTCATTCTTCAGTCCTTAGTGCCGGATCTCCGGCCAGGTAGGAGGCTTCAGGTAATACGGTGCAACGTCCGGCCATGGCCGTGCGTCCAAGTAGCATGCGAAACCGCATGGTGTCGCGATTCGTCAGTGTCATCTCGATGGGCCAGATCTGGTCGCCCACCATCACCCGGGTCTCAATCACCAGTCGCAATTCCTTGTGGCCACCGGAATCCGTTACCGAGCGTTCGTCGATCACAGCGGCATCGCATTCCGCCACTTCCTGAAGGTCGTTCTGTTTCGGATGTACCCAGAACTTCACTCTCCTTTGTCCGTCCACGGTATAGGGCTCGGTTCGGAAGGTGTGCAGACAGGAAGTGCGGGCGCCGGTATCCACTTTAGCCTTGAGCAGAGGGATGTCCAGATCCGGCAGTGCGAGCCATTCTCTCCAGCCGAGAGCGACTCGTTCCGCCACACCTTCACCAGGCGCCTGTTTGGTTGGAACGTTTCCGGGCATGCTTTGGCTCCTTGTCGGACGATTCGGGCTGCGCCAACGCGTAAAAACAGGGCGCATTAGAGGGGGCAATGCCAATGCGCTCAATACGCATAATTGCCAACGAAGATTCTTATTGCCGATATACACTTACTATAATCCAGGCTGGCAGCACCAGCGAATATAAGCAGCGACGCTAACAAACCCATTTAGAATTAACACTTGTCCCGGGGCCTTTTCATGACCCAACTGGTATGGTTTCGCAATGATCTGCGTACCGCCGATAATCCTGCACTCGCCGCCGCCTGCAAACAGAAGGAGCCGGTCCAGGCCGTTTTCCTGATAACACCGGACCAGTGGTCGGAACACGACTGGTCACCGGCAAAGGTGCAGCTCATCCTGGACCATCTGGATGACCTTGGACAACAGCTGGCGGACCTTGGCATTGTGCTGCACATTCTTCAATGCGGCGACTTTACCGCCAGTGAGGACAAAATTGCTTCCCATTGTCAGGACCATGGCATCGCTCATGTGCACTTCAATGAAGAATACGGCGTCAACGAGCGCCGTCGCGACCGGCGTATCCGCGAACAGCTTGGCCGGGCCGACATCCGGGTCAGCAAGTACCGGGACCAGACCGTCGCGCCGGTCGGCACCATACTCACCGGCAGGAACGAACCCTATTCCGTGTTTACGCCATTCGCCCGCAACTGGCGGCAATGGATCGACGAAACATCCCCAACCCTCTTCCCGGTTCCGGAGCCGAACGGCGAAGCGTTCGCCTGGAAAAAACACGGTCTGAGTGCCACGGATCTCGGTTTCGACACACCGCCCCCGCTGCTGGTGCCACCCAGTGAGCAGGCGGCCCATGACCAACTGGAGCGCTTCCTTGATGAGCGGTGCGGTGACTACAGCAGCCTGCGGGACTTTCCCGCGGTGGACGGCACCAGCCAGCTGTCCCCTTACCTTGCCATTGGCGTGCTGTCGGGCCGCCAGTGTCTGATCGCGGCCAGACAGGCTCAGGGCCAGGGTGGCAATCAGGAGGGGTTCAGCACCTGGGTCACCGAAATCGCCTGGCGGGACTTCTATATCAATATCCTTTACCACTACCCCAGGGTATCCATGCACAGGGCGTTCAAGGAGGACACCGAGGCGTTGGACTGGAACCCGCCCGGAGAGCATTTCGAGGCCTGGAAGGAGGGCCGTACCGGCATTCCCATTGTCGATGCAGCCATGCGCCAGCTGCGGGAAACGGGCTGGATGCACAACCGCCTGCGAATGGTCACCGCCATGTTCCTCAGCAAGAACCTGTTCATTGACTGGCGCCACGGCGAGGCCTGGTTCATGGGCAACCTGGTGGACGGCTTCCTTGCCTCGAATAACGGGGGCTGGCAGTGGAGCGCTTCCACCGGCACCGACTCGGCACCCTACTTCCGGGTCTTCAACCCGGCGACCCAGAGTGAGCGGTTCGACCCAAAGGGAGAGTTCATCCGCCGCTGGGTGCCAGAGCTGGAGAAGCTGGACAACAAGCGGATTCACAACCCTGGAGCAGGTGGCGAGATTCCCAAGGGCTACCCTCGGCCCATCGTGGATCTCAAGGAGAGCCGGAAGGAGGCTATTGCAAGGTTTCAAGCCCTGAAAAAGTGAGAATAAATCTCAAAGCGAATAGCACCCAAGATCGAAGCACGTAAGGTGAGGCCCTTTTCCGGGACCTTCAAAAACAGGGACGTTTTTGAAGAGCCTCCATGGATGGATTTACGGCGTGTCCCGGAAAAGGGCATCGCCTTGCGGGCCCAGGCACGGATTTACAGTCCTCCAGGACTGATGCCCAGAGGGATTGGCACCTGAAGCGATACCTTTTTCCAGGACACGCCCCGCAAGTACGTCCATGTAGGGCTCGACGAGCGCCATCCCTGGCGCTCGACGGTCCTGGAAAAAGGTCTCACTCCATGCGCTTTCTAACATTGGTGCTATTCGCAGGAAGAAAAAACCTCTGTTCCAGAACGCCCTTGAGGAGAACTGACAACGCATAATCTAACCGCATACCTGACAATCCGGATCCCGCGCCAGCTTCATTTCCCGCCACTCCATCTGCCAGGCATCCAGAATCAGCAGGCGACCCACCAGGGGCCGGCCCTTGCCGGAAATTACCTTGATGGCCTCCATGGCCTGAGTAGTGCCTATCATGCCCACCAACGGGCCGATCACGCCAGCCTCCGAACAGGTCAGGTCTTCATTGCCCTGCTCCGGGTAAAGACAGTGGTAACAGGGACTGGCCTCGTTCCGGGAATCGAACACCGACACCTGCCCTTCCCCACGAATGGCAGCACCGGACACCAGCGGTATTCTCGCGCTGACGCAGGCCCGGTTGAGGGCGAAGCGGGTATTGAAGTTGTCGGTGCAGTCCAGGACCAGGTCCACGTCGGAAACCGCCTCCGCCAGCGCCTCGCCTTCCAGTCTTTGCTCTCTGAAGGTGACCGAGATGTCCGGGTTAATCGCGCGAACACGATCCGTCAGGGCCTCGGCCTTGGAATGACCAAGTGCATTATGGTCAAACGCAATCTGGCGCTGAAGGTTTGCCAGCTCCACCTCATCATTGTCCGCCAGAACCAGCCCGCCAACACCAGCCGCGCCCAGGTACAGGGCCACGGGGCAGCCCAGGCCGCCACAACCAACCACCAGCACCCGGGCCTTCTTGAGAGCCAGCTGGCCTTCAACATCAAACCGGGGAAGGAGCAGCTGGCGGCTGTATCGCAGAAGTTCATTGTCGTTAAGCATTTCAAAACCCTTGGTTAGCCACGGAATCCACGGAAGTACACGGAAAATAGAAAGAAATCTGTATCAAGGACACTCACGAACCGGCACGGACGAAATGATTTAATCCTTTAAGAAATCTTCTGTCTTTGTCCGTGCTGTCCGTGACCAGTTCTTTTTTCGTTTTCTTTTTTCCGTGTACTTCCGTGGTTTCCGTGGCAAAAAAATCAGTGCCACCGGCCAAGCGTCAGGCGCTCGTTACCACCATAATCCTTCCGGGTCTCGACATTAGAGTACCCCTCGGACCGGAACAGCAAACGCACCGCCTCGCCCTGATTGTAACCGTGTTCCAGCAGCAGCCAGCCTCCGGGGGTCAGCCAGTGCTGACTTTCCTGAATGAGGTGGCGGAGGGCGTCAAGGCCATCCGGGCCGGATACCAGCGCGGAATCCGGTTCGTGGCGGACATCCCCTTCCTCGAGGTGATGGTCGTTTTCTTCTATATAGGGAGGGTTGGAAACAATCAGATCAAACCGCTGGCGCTCCAGGCTCTCGAACCAGTTGCTCCGGATCACGGTCAGGAGTAATTCACAGCGCTGGGCATTACGGCGGGCCAGGGCGACGGCCTCAAGAATGAGGTCGGTCGCCTGGACCTGCCATCCGGGGCGTTCGCTGAGCAGAGCCAGGGCAATGGCGCCCGTGCCCGTGCCCAGATCGATAACCCTGGCCCGCTCCGGCATGGGTAGCGAGAGTGCGGTTTCCACCAGGCATTCGGTATCCGGTCGGGGAATCAGGGTGTCGGGGGTGACCTCCAGGGACAGCGTCCAGAAATCCTGGTGGCCGAGAATATGGGCCACTGGCTCTCCACTGCCGCGTCGCTCCACCAGTTGCCGGTACCGGGTCACTTGGGCGGGTTCCAGCACGGCCTCGGGAAAGGCCCGGAACCGGGTGCGGGACCAGCCAGTGACCTCCGTCAGGAGTATCTCGGCATCCAGCCGCGGGGATTCACCGCCAATGCGTGCACCGGCTTCCGCCAGCGCTTGCTCACAGGTAAGTGGCTGCTCACTCATCCGATAGGCTGGCCAGCAGGTCGGCCTGGTGTTCCTGTTGGAGCGGAACGATCACGGCGTCCAGATCCCCGGTAATCACCTCATCCAGCTTGTACAGTGTCAGGTTGATGCGATGGTCGGTCACCCGCCCCTGGGGGAAATTGTAGGTGCGGATACGCTCGGATCTATCGCCACTTCCCACCAGGCTCTTGCGGGCTGCCGCCTGGGACTGGGCCTGCTTCTCCGCCTCCATGTTCTTCAGTCGCGACTGCAGGAAACTCATGGCCTTGGCCCGGTTCTTGTGCTGGGAACGCTCTTCCTGGCATTCCACCACAATGCCGCTGGGGATGTGAGTGATACGGATGGCGGAGTCCGTCTTGTTGACGTGCTGACCTCCGGCACCGGAAGCGCGGAAGGTATCCACCCGCAAGTCAGCCTTGCTGATCTCGATGGCTTCGGCCTCATCCGCCTCAGGCATCACGGCCACGGTACAGGCAGAGGTATGGATGCGGCCCTGGGACTCGGTTTCCGGGACCCGCTGGACCCGGTGGGCGCCGGATTCGAACTTGAGGGCGCCGTAGACATTCTCACCGCTCAGGCGGCTGATAACCTCCTTGAAACCACCGTGTTCACCCTCGCTCGCACTGATCACCTCCACCTGCCAGCGGCGTGTCTCGGCGTAGCGGGTGTACATGCGAAAAAGATCGCCAGCAAACAGGGCGGCCTCGTCACCACCGGTGCCGGCCCGGATTTCCAGGAACACGTTCTTGCTGTCATCAGGGTCCTTTGGCAGCATCAGGCGCTGCAATTCCTCGTCAAGCTCCTCCTGCTTCCGGCGGGCAATCTCCAGCTCCTCTTCCGCCATCTCCCGCATGTCGGCATCCCCTTCCCGGGCCAACTGCCGCGCGGTTTCCATATCGTCCAGGGTCTGGCGCCAGGCCTGGAAACAACGAACGATGGGCTCGATCTCGGCAAACTCCTTGGACAGCTCGCGAAATTTTTTCTGGTCCGCAATCACGCCCTGGTCACTCAGCAATGCGCTGACTTCCTCGAAGCGGTCAACCAGCTGCTCGAGGCGGGCCTGAATGGATGCTTTCATAGTTTTTCCAGTGTGATGGGTGTGTCCTGGGGGTCGAGGGCTTCGAGCTGATGCAGCTCCCGCAGCCACTGCGCCACTTCCGGACGGCCCTCGGCGGAGGCCTTGCGAACCTGTACCGAGGGTTCATGCAGTAATTTGTTGGTCAGGCCCCGGGCGAGGCTGCGCAACACGGTTTCCGGATCATTACCGCTGTTCAGAGCCCGCATTGCCCTCGCCACTTCCACATCCCGCAGGGTTTCTGCCCGCTGGCGGAACTGCTTGAGGGTGGACACCGCGTCCAGGGCGCGGATCTGGCCCAGAAAGTCCTGGGTGCCCGCAATGATCAGGTTTTCCGCTTCACGTGCGGCCCCCTCCCGGGAGCGGAGGTTCTCTTCGATGACATGCCGCAGGTCATCCACGGTATACAGGTAGACGTCGTCCAGTTTCGACACTTCCGGCTCGATATCCCGGGGGACGGCAATGTCCACCATGAAGTAGGGACGATGTTTGCGTTTCTTCAGGGCCCGCTCCACGGCGCCCTTGCCCAGTATGGGCAGCGGGCTGGCCGTGGAGGAGATAACGATGTCCACATCCGCCAGATAGTCGGGAATCTCCGAAAGGACGATGCCCCGGCCACCGTGGGTTTCCGCCAGGGCCTGGGCACGTTCGACGGTGCGATTGGCCACCACGAAATCCTTCACTCCCGCATCGGCCAGATGCCGGGCCACCAGTTCTATGGTCTTGCCGGCGCCGATCAGCAGGGCCCGGTTACGGGAAAGATCCGAAAAAATATGGTGGGCCATGTTGACCGCGGCGTAGGCTACCGATACCGGGTTCTCCCCAATGGCGGTTTCAGTACGGACCCGCTTGGCCACAGAGAAAGTATGTTCGAACAGCCGCGACAGAAACGAACCGCTGGAGCCATGTTCCCGCGCCAGAGAGTAGGCATCCTTGAGCTGACCGAATATCTGGGGCTCACCCAGCACCATGGAGTCGAGCCCGGCCGCTACCCGCATCATGTGTCGTACCGCTTCACTGTCCCGGTAGACGTAGATGGAGTTCTCCAGGTCCGCTGGCGCCACCTGATGAAAACCCGCCAGCCAGCGCAGAACCGCGGGGGCACAGTCATCGTCCCCGGCAAGGTACAGCTCGGTACGATTACAGGTGGAGAGGATCGCAGCCTCACTGGTGCCCGTCGCCATCCGCAGCTCACGAAAGGCGTCAGGCATCCGCTCCGGCGTGAAAGCGACCCGCTCGCGGATCTCCAGCGGCGCCGTGCGGTGGTTAATACCCAGTGTGATCAATGCCATAGTTTACGAGTTGACTCCGGCGCCCGATACCGCGAACAGGATTTGACGAATATTTAATCCGCTATTTTAGCGGCGCAGCCCGGCAACTACCACCCGCCACATCAGGTATTCCCTCAGGAATTACCGAGTATTCATTCACATGGCGCATCGACGGGGGGCGGGATCACTTGGGCAGCGCCCACGGCTTATGCCATCATAGAGCCACCATCGGCACAGGCATCGTGTCCTTGCCCTCTACGTCAGGAAGTCCAATGCCAAGAAAAGCCCTGTTTCTCGCCATCGGCCTGCTCGCATTCACTGGCTGCGCCAGCCTCAGCCAGAACGAGGTGGAAACCACCAGGCCCGCCAGTGATGAGCCCTCCGTCGACAAGGTCACTCCGGTCGCCAGCGAACCACCGCCAACGGAATCCTTCCGGCCCGAAGAGCTTTACCTGCTTCTGGTCGGCGAGATCGCGGCCCAGCGTGGCCAGTATGACGTTACTCTTGGCAACTATGTCGAAGCGGCGAAACAGACACGGGATCCCGGTGTGATTCGCCGCGCCCTGTTGATAGCCGAATCCCTGAACAGCGAGAGCGCACTGCGCACCCTGACCCAGACCTGGATTGATGTCGCGCCGGACAGTCAGGCGGCTCACCGTGCATCAGCAATCCAGTCCCTGCGGGACGGCCGGCTGGAAGATACCCTCCGCCACCTGGAAGAAATCGTTCGCCTGGGCGGTGATGCCGACTTCGACAGCCTGGCCGCCATGGGCTCGCGCCTTCCCATGGAGCAGCAACAGGAACTGTTACGTCTGTTCGAGGAGCTGCAGGCGCGTTATCCGGACAATCCGGAAATCCGCTACAGCCACGCCCTCCTCCAGCACATAACCGGCCAGCCCCAGAAGGCCCTTGATACCCTCGAACCCTTGCTGGATCAGGAGCGGGACTTCCAGCCCGCGCTGGTGCTGTACGGGGAGCTGCTGCACGAAACCGGCCGCACTGACAAGGCATTACGCCACCTGCAGACCAGCTCCCGGCGCTACCCGGAGAACCAGCAACTGGGCATCCTCTATGCCCGCATGCTGGTGAGCGAGAACGAGTTCCGGGCAGCCCAGGACGAGTTTTCCCGCCTGGTGGAGCGCTTCCCCAATAACCACGGCCTCCGGCTTTCCTGGGCACTGGTGGCCCTGGAAAATGACGAACTGGAACTCGCCAGGACCCAGCTCCGTCAGCTCGCCGAACAGGGTCAGCACAGTAACCAGGCCCTCTACTACCTTGGTCAGATCGCTGAACAGGAGGGAGATACCGACCGGGCCATCACCCTGTATGAACAGGTCACCGGGGGCAGCCACTACTTCACGGCGCTGTCCCGTGCGGCGCAATTACGGGCCGACACAGGCGACTCGATGTCGGCTGTCGAGCACCTTCGCGCCATTCGCCAGGAGAGCCCGGAAGACGCCGCAAGCCTGTGGCTGATCGAGGTCAATCTGCTGCAGGAGGAGGGTCTTTACGATCTCGCCCTGGAGTCTGCCAACCAGGCCCTGGCGGAACATCCCGGCAATCAGAGTCTGCTGTACGCCCGCGCCATGATTCACGAACGGCTGGGCAGCATTGACCAGGCCGAAGCCGACCTTCGAGCCATGATCGAGAAGCAGCCAGAAGATCCGACGGCCCTTAATGCCCTGGGGTATATCCTCACCGTGAACACCGACCGGCTGGAGGAAGCCCGGCAATACATAGAGGAAGCCCTGGCCATGGACCCGGACAGCCCGGCCATCCTCGACAGCATGGGCTGGGTCCTCTACAGGCAGGGCGACGCAGAAGGAGCCCTGGATTACCTGCGCCGTGCCTATGAGATTTACCCGGACCCGGAAATCGCCGCTCACTACGGTGAGGTACTCTGGTCCCTCGGCCAGGAATCCCAGGCCCGGGTGGTCTGGAGGCGGGCCCTGGATGACGATCCGGACCACGAACTGCTGCTGGAAACCCTCGACCGGCTGGGTGTCGACGACCTGTGAGACACTTTTCCCGAGGCCTGAAGCATTCCACTGCGACCCTGATCGTGGCGCTGCTGATGAGCGCCTGCGCCAGCATCCAGCAGGAGCCGCTCCCGGAGGGCCTGACCGAGCAGCCCCCCGCTGACTGGGCAGAGCGACAGGCACGTCTGCAGGCATTCGATCAGTGGCGACTCACGGGCAAACTGGCCGTCCGGCAGCCCGGTGAAAACGCCTCTGCCGTCATCAACCGCTGGACCC
This sequence comes from Marinobacter daqiaonensis, assembly GCF_900115285.1. Taxonomy (GTDB): domain Bacteria; phylum Pseudomonadota; class Gammaproteobacteria; order Pseudomonadales; family Oleiphilaceae; genus Marinobacter; species Marinobacter daqiaonensis. The sequence continues at coordinate 132,080 of NZ_FOYW01000002.1, read as the reverse complement.
AGTCCAACGAGCACTACGAGCTGGCCCTGTCCTCTGCGTTTCTGGGCATGGGCAGCACCCGCCTGGAAGGCTCTCCGGGATACATCCGTCTGGAAACACCGGATGGCGAAAGCTATGCATCGAGCGACCCCCAGGGCCTGATCTACGCCGCCACGGGCTGGGAGCTGCCCATCGACGCCCTGATGTGGTGGATAAAAGGCCTACCGGCACCGGAAGGCGACTTTCGCCTCGCCTTCGACCAGGCCGGCAAGCTTGCACAGGTCCGTCAGCTCGGCTGGACCATCCGCTATGAACGCTGGCGCGACTTCGTCGATGAGCGACCGGAACTACCGGCACGCCTGACCGCCCGTAAGGGCGAAAAACTGGTACGCCTTATTGTCACCTCATGGACCAGGACCGACGATCAGACACCATGACTGCCGCCACTTTTACCCTGCCCTCACCTGCGAAACTCAATCTCTTTCTTCACATAACCGGCCGGCGATCCGATGGCTACCACGAACTCCAGACCCTGTTTCAGTTTCTGGACTACGGCGATTCACTGACATTTCAGGGCCGCCAGGACGACCGGATCGTACTGACGCCCGCTCTTGCGGACGTCCCTGAGGACCAGAACCTGGCTGTACGGGCGGCCGAGCTACTCAGACGCACCGCCGGCATCCACCGCGGCGTCAGCCTGACGCTGGACAAGCGCCTGCCCATGGGAGGCGGTCTTGGGGGTGGAAGCTCCAACGCGGCCACGACCCTGCTGGGTCTGAACCATCTCTGGAAGACGGGCCTGGACGTGAACGAACTTGCGGAGCTGGGCCTCGCCCTGGGTGCAGATGTTCCCGTGTTTGTGCGCGGGCACGCGGCTTTTGGTGAGGGTGTGGGAGAGAAACTGACCCCCGCGAATCCTCCGGAGGACTGGTTTGTTGTACTAAAACCGGAGGTTGAGATCAGCACCGCTGAAATTTTTTCTCAGCCAGGGTTGACAAGAAACACCCCCCGAATCACAATAGCGCCCGCTTTTGAGGGAGACGCCTCAGGGTACCGAAACGATTGTGAGGATGTAGTTAAGCAACTGTATCCAGAGGTAAAAACCAGCCTGGACTGGCTGAGCACATTCGGACCCGCAAGATTAACCGGAACCGGGGCTTGCATCTTTGGACGTTTCCCCACAGAAGCGGAAGCCCGACGCGTTTGGGCAAGTAAACCCTCCGGCATCAACGGGTTCGTAGCTAAAGGGGTGAACCTTTCACCTCTGAACAAAAAGCTGACAGAGCTGGAATGATGCCGAAAGAGCAGCACGATAATGGGGTGTCGCCAAGTGGTAAGGCAACGGGTTTTGATCCCGTCATGCGCAGGTTCGAATCCTGCCACCCCAGCCACCTTTCTTCCTCTTCCTCTGAATCCAAAGCCGATATAGAGAAGGATACCGTCGTGTCCAAGTTGATGATTTTTGCTGGCAATGCCAACCCGGATCTCGCCAAGTCCATTGCCCAGAAACTTCATATCCCAATGGGACAGGCAACCGTAGGCCGCTTCAGTGACGGTGAGACAACCGTCGAGATCAACGAGAACGTTCGCGGTCACGACGTCTTTATTATCCAGCCCACCTGCTACCCCACCAACGATAACCTGATGGAACTGATTGTGATGGCCGATGCCCTGCGCCGGGCTTCCGCCACGCGAATCACCGCCGTAATCCCCTACTACGGATACGCGCGCCAGGATCGCCGGGTACGCTCCACACGGGTGGCCATCAGTGCCAAGGTGGTGGCTGACATGATTTCCTCTATCGGCGTCGACCGGGTACTGACAGTCGATCTTCATGCCGACCAGATTCAGGGATTCTTCGATATCCCGGTGGACAACATCTACGCCACACCGGTGATGCTGGAAGACATCGAGAAGCAGCGCTTCGAGAATTTCGTTGTCGTGTCCCCCGATGTCGGCGGCGTGGTTCGCGCCCGGGCGGTCGCCAAGCGCCTGGACGACGCGGACCTGGCCATCATCGACAAGCGTCGCCCCAAGGCCAATGTTTCCCAGGTCATGCACATCATCGGCGATGTCAAAGACAAGACCTGTATCCTGGTGGACGACATCGTGGATACAGCCGGCACCCTCTGCAAGGCGGCGAACGCCCTTAAAGAGCACGGCGCCGCCCGCGTGGTCGCCTACATCACCCACCCGGTACTCTCTGGCCCGGCCATTGACAACATCAATGCGTCACAACTGGATGAACTGGTGGTGTGCGACACCATTCCGCTGGGTGACAAGGCCAGGAATTGTGATAGAATCCGCCCCCTCGGAATGGCCAGCCTGTTGGCCGAATCGATTCGTCGCGTCAGCAACGAAGAGTCCATCAGCGCCATGTTCGAGAACGTCTGAGCAGCGTTTATCCGCTCAGACCCGAACGCATTCTGACGTATCCGGAACTGGAGCCCTGTCTCAACGGGGCTCCAGTTCTGCTTTAAGCGCCGGCACCAAGCCGGCATTCTGAACCATCATCGCCGCCAGCCTGGTCGCGGGCCCGGCAGATGATCAACGAGGTACATATCATGTCTCAGGAATTTGTCATTGAAGCATTTCCTCGTGGCGATCAGGGGAAGGGTGCGAGCCGCCGCCTGCGTCGCGAGGAGCGTAAGATTCCGGCCATCATCTATGGTGGCAACAAGGAAGCAACGCCCATCTCGATCTGGCACAACGAGCTCAAGAAGGCACTGGAGAACGAAGCATTCTTCTCCCACATCCTGACCATTGAGCTCGACGGCAAGAAAGAAAGCGTGATCCTGAAGGATCTGCAGCGTCACCCGTACAAGCTGCTCCTGACCCACGCCGACTTCCTTCGTGTCGACAAGGACCACGAGATCCACGTCAACGTCCCGCTGCACTTCCTCAACGAGGACAAGGCACCGGTGGTCAAGCTGCAGGGTGGCGTCATCTCCCACCAGCTGACCGAAGTGGAAGTCATCTGTCTGCCCCAGGACCTGCCCGAGTTCATCGAAATCGATGTCATGGACCTCCAGCTGGACGACGTACTGCACCTGAGCGACCTGAAGTTGCCGAAAGGCGTTCGCTCCGCTGCCCTGCAGCATGGTGAAGATCACGACCAGGCAGTTGTTTCCGTGCACCTGCCCCGTGGCGCCAAGGCTGACGAAGAAGAAGGCGGTGAGGAAGAAGGCGAAGAGAAGGAGTAATTTCCCTCCAGGGAGCTGGCAGTTATGGCACAGGATATCGTCATGGTGGTGGGTCTCGGGAATCCCGGACCCGACTACGAGAATACCCGTCATAACGCCGGCGCCCTCTTCGTCGAGGCGCTGGCCCGCGATGCGGGCCAGTCGCTCCGCCCCGAAAGGAAGTACCACGGCCTCTACGCCCGCATCCAGTGGCAGGGTCTTGACCTGCATCTGCTTAACCCCACCACCTTCATGAATCGCAGCGGTCTTGCCATAAAGGCGCTCGCGGATTTCTTCAAAATCACACCCCAGCAGATCCTCATTGCCCACGACGAACTGGACCTCCCCTCCGGTACCGCCAAGCTCAAGAAAGGCGGCGGACATGGTGGCCATAATGGCCTCCGGGACACCATTGCCCATCTTGGCACCAATGACTTCCAGCGCCTGCGCATCGGCATCGGCCACCCCGGCGACAGCCGCCAGGTCACCGGCTATGTCCTGGGCAGACTGGGCAAACGGGAGACCGAGGAACTCAACGCTGTTACCGATGAAATCCTGCGCGTCCTGCCGGATGCGGCCACCGGCAAGCTGTCAGCTGCGATGAACCGGCTGCACAGTTTCAAGCCCACGGCCTGAGCCCCGGACAGCCGCGCGGTGAGCGCGACAAGCCCTTATTCGCACGGCCAGCCATACACCGGTATAATTCGCCCAAATTTTTCCAGGGAACCCTGATCCGGTCCTTCCATTGTGATCCGGATCCGTTCGGCGGCTCCCCCATACCAACAGAGGCATTCCATGGGATTTAACTGCGGCATTGTCGGCCTACCCAACGTCGGCAAATCCACCCTGTTCAACGCACTCACCAAAGCGGAAATCGGCGCCGAGAACTTCCCGTTCTGTACCATCGAACCCAACGCCGGGGTCGTGCCCATGCCCGACCCGCGCCTGAACAAGCTGGCCGAGATTGTAAAGCCCCAGAAGGTGATCCCCACCACCATGGAATTCGTGGATATCGCGGGCCTGGTGGAAGGCGCCTCCAAGGGTGAAGGGCTTGGCAACCAGTTCCTGGCCAACATCCGTCAGACAGAAGCCATCGCCCACGTGGTCCGGTGTTTTGAAGACGAAAACGTCATTCACGTGGCCAACAAGATCGATCCGGCCTCCGACATCGAGATCATCAATACCGAGCTGGCACTGGCGGACCTGGACACCGTGGAAAAGGCCATCAAAAGGGTGCAGAGGGTTGCCAAGGGCGGCGACAAGCATGCCAAGGCACAGCTGGAGATGTTTGAACAGCTGCTGCCGGTGCTGAACGAAGGCAAGCCGGTGCGCAGTATGAATCTCGATAATGACCAGATGGCCCTGGTCCGTGAGCTCTGCCTGCTGACGGTCAAGCCCACCATGTTCATCGCCAACGTCAGTGAGGATGGCTTCGAGAACAACCCGCACCTGGACAAGGTGAAGGAAATCGCAGCCCAGGAAAATGCCGTCGTGGTACCGATCTGCAACAAGATTGAGGCCGAAATTGCGGAACTGGAAGACGACGAGAAATCCATGTTCCTGGACGAGATGGGCATGGAAGAGCCGGGGTTGGACCGGGTCATCCGAGCCGGCTACCGCCTGCTGGGCCTGCAGACCTACTTCACCGCCGGTGAAAAAGAGGTTCGTGCCTGGACCGTCCGTATTGGCGCCACCGCACCCCAGGCCGCCGGTGTGATCCACACTGATTTCGAACGGGGCTTTATCCGTGCCGAGGTGGTCAGTTACGAAGACTTCGTCAGGTACAACGGCGAACAGGGTGCCAAGGACGCCGGTAAATGGCGGCTGGAAGGCAAGGACTACATCGTTCAGGACGGTGACGTCATCCACTTCCGGTTCAACGTGTAATTTTTAACAGAAATTGGACCGCAAGCCTTGACAGAAAGAGCCTGAATACTGAAAATACGCGCCTCGTTTGGGATGCAAACCCGACCGAAATGGCAAGGTAGCTCAGTTGGTTAGAGCACAGCACTCATAATGCTGGGGTCGGCGGTTCGACTCCGCCCCTTGCTACCAGTATTCAAAAAGCCCGGCTCGCAAGAGTCGGGCTTTTTTAATACCCGAAAGCCGGAGCTGAATTAATAACTCTGACTCGATCGGGCTTTCAGTCAGTCGCCCCAGAAGTTCCACCAGGCCCGGGACTTTTCCTGTTTCTGGGCCTGGCCCTGTTCGCTTCCCTTGGAGGCCGGATCCGCCTTCCGGTTTTCGTTCATGCGGTTCGAATTCTCTTCCTGGGAGCTGGCACGCTCGGCCTGCTCCTGCTCGCGGGCACGCTCAGCCTCTTCCTCTCGCTGCTCACGACCACGTTCAGCCTCCTCTTCCCCACGTTCCCGGGCCCGCTCCTGCTCCTCTTCCCTGCGCTCCCTTGCCCGCTCCTGCTCTTCATCGGCGCGCTCCCGTGCGTCTTCGGGAGAACCACGCATCTGATCGCCTTTCTCGCGGCCTTTTTCCTTGGCCTCGTCGGACCTGCCCTTGCCCTGGTTGATCTTTCGCTCGGTCTGTTGGGGGTTATTGTCGGCCCCGTACCCGGATTGGGCACTTGCCAGGTCTGGCGCCAGGGTTCCGGTAAGCAAAATGCCCGAGCTGATTACAGCGGAACGAAGTAATGTCGTTTTCATTGAGGGCTTCCTTGTTCAGTTGAGTGAACTTTTCATCAAATCATAGAGTTCTTGTTAACAGCACAACGCCCGAAACTGTTCGACGGTTCCCTGGCCTGTGGCATACTCGTCATGCTGAAACCCGATAACGAAAAATCCACCAGCAAGGAACCCAGCGATGAAACCGGAAACCCTAGCCCTGCACGCCGGCTTTAGTGGCGACCCAACCACCCATGCGGCGACCACCCCCATCTACCAGACCACCTCCTACACCTTTGACGATACCCAGCATGGGGCGGACCTGTTTGACCTTAAAGTCCAGGGCAACATCTATACCCGCATCATGAACCCCACCAATGCGGTACTGGAAGAGCGCATGGCACAACTGGAAGGGGGCGTTGGCGCGCTGGCGGTGGCTTCCGGCATGGCTGCGATCACCTATGCCCTGCAGACCATCTGCACAGTGGGCAACAACATCGTCAGTACAAGCCAGTTGTACGGGGGCACCTATAACCTGTTTGCCCATTCGCTGCCAAATCAGGGTATCGAGTGCCGGATGGTGGCCCACGATGATTACGACAACGTGGTCGCGGCTATCGACGAGAACACCCGCGCCCTGTTCTGCGAGTCCATTGGCAACCCCGCAGGCAATGTGGTGGACATCCAGACCTGGGCAAAAATCGCACATGACCATGGCATTCCGCTGATCGTGGACAATACCGTGGCCACCCCGTTCCTGTGCCGTCCGTTCGAACATGGCGCGGATATCGTGGTGCACTCGCTGACCAAGTACATTGGCGGCCATGGCACCACCGTGGCGGGCGTTGTGGTGGATTCCGGCAAGTTTGACTGGAAGGCCAGTGCCGACAAGTTCCCCATGCTCAACAAGCCGGATCCCTCCTACCACGGCGTTGTGTACACCGAGGCCCTGGGCGAGGCCGCCTTCATCGGCCGCTGCCGGGTGGTACCGCTGCGGAATACCGGCAGTGCCCTGTCCCCGTTCAACGCCTTCCTGATCATGCAGGGGCTGGAAACCCTGGCCCTGCGGATGGAGCGCCACTGCGAAAATGCTGAAAAGGTCGCCACCTACCTGGAAGCCCACCCCAACGTGGAGTGGGTGAACTATGCCGCCCTCCCAGGGAGCCCCTACAAGGCCACCTGTGACAAGATCTGTGGCGGCAAGGCTTCCGGCATCCTGAGCTTTGGTATCAAGGGTGGACGTGACGCCGGTGCGAAGTTCATCGATGCACTGCAGTTGATCTACCGTCTGGTGAACATCGGTGACGCCAAGTCCCTGGCCTGCCACCCCGCCACCACCACCCACCGCCAACTGAATCCGGAAGAACTCAGAAGCGCCGGTGTGAGCGAGGATCTGGTCCGCCTGTCGATCGGTATCGAGCATGTGGATGACATCATTGCCGACATTGACCAGGCCCTGAAGGCTGCGGGCCAGTAGCCAACCGATAAAAAAGGGGGAAGCATGGCTTCCCCCTTTTTTATCCCTACTTTCCAGGCTTATGGGAATCAGCTCTCCCGGGCTTCCTTCCAGGTCTTGAGCAGCTCATCATAGGGGATGGTCTCCCCCTGGGGTTTCTCGTTGTCCAGCTTCGGCTTCGGCGCCCCCGGCTGATCAAGCCAGTATTGGGCATCCCTTGGCTCATTCAGTCTCGGCCCACAGGTTTCCATGACCTTCGCCCGCTCCAGGCGCATCATGATGTTGTCCTGGGCTTCGGCGAGTCCGTCCAGGGCTTTCTGGGGGGTCGCTTCGCCACTGGCGGCCTGGGAGATGTACTGCCACCAGAGCTGGGCCAGTTTCGGGTAGTCCGGTACGTTGGTACCGGTTGGAGTCCACTGAACCCGGGCAGGGCTGCGGTAGAACTCCACCAGACCACCCAGCCGCGGGGCCGCTTCAGTCATGGCATCGGAGTTGATGTCGGACTCACGAATCGGCGTCAGGCCAACGAGGGTCTTCTGCAGCGACACTGTCTTGGCGACAGTAAACTGGGCGTAAAGCCAGGCGGCCAGGCGACGCTCTTCAGGCGTTGAGTCGAAGAACGTCCACGAGCCCACGTCCTGGTACCCAAGCTTCATACCTTCCTCCCAGTAGGGGCCGTGGGGCGAAGGCGCCATCCGCCACTTCGGGGTGCCGTCCTCATTTACCACGGGCAGACCCTCCTCCACCATGCTGGCGGTGAAAGCGGTATACCAGAAGATCTGCTGGGCGATATTGCCCTGGGCGGGCACCGGACCGGCTTCGGAGAAGGTCATGCCCTGGGCCTCGGGGGGCGCATATTTTTTCATCCAGTCCAGATATTTCGTGGTGGCATAGACCGCGGCCGGCCCGTTCACCGCACCGCCACGGGTTACGCTGGAGCCCACGGGATGGCATTCATCCACCCGGATGCCCCACTCATCCACCGGCAGGCCGTTGGGCAGGCCCTTGTCTCCCGCTCCGGCCATGGAGAACCAGGCATCGGTGAAGCGCCAGCCCAGGGACGGATCCTTCTTGCCATAATCCATATGGCCATAGACCCGCTCACCATCGATTTCCTTCACATGCTCTGTGAAGAACTCGGCAATATCCTCGTAAGCGGACCAGTTGACGGGAACGCCCAGATCATAGCCGTAAATGTCACGGAACTGCTTCTTCAGGTCATCCCGCTCGAACCAGTCAGCCCGGAACCAGTAAAGGTTGGCGAACTGCTGGGTGGGCAGCTGGTAGAGCTTGCCGTCCGGTGCGGTGGTGAAGTCCAGGCCGATAAAGTCATCCAGATCAAGAGTCGGCAGGGTCAGGTCCTTTGCCTCGTTCTCCATCATGTCGGAGATGGGCACCACCTTGCCATAGCGCCAGTGCGTGCCGATCAGATCGGAGTCATTGATATAGCCGTCATAGATGTTCCGGCCCGACTGCATCTGGGTCTGGAGCTTCTCGATGACATCCCCTTCCTGAATCAGGGTGTGGGTCAGGTTAATGCCGGTGATCTCCCTGAAAGCCTTGGCCAGTTCACTGGCCTCGTATTCGTGGGTGGCGATGGTCTCTGACACCACATTGATGTCCATACCCCGGAACTTTTCCGCAGCCTCAGCGAACCACAGCATTTCCTCAAGGCGCTGCTGCTCGTCCAGGGTGGAAGTGGAGAAGTGCTTGGCCCATTTACGGGCTGCATCCTCATACTGATCGGCGCTGGCCAGGCCACTGAAGCCGGCTCCCGCCAGAGTTACGGCGACTCCCAGAAGCAGAGCTCTGGGGTATTTCTTGTTGTTGAACATATCCAACCTCGTTTGCTCGTGTAAGAGTCGAGTCTTGGGAAGCGCCTTCAGACACGTCCCAACTGCAGACCGACCGGGTCCATTGCTCGCGGCGACATGACAGTTCGCCCTCTCCTGCTCTTACATTCGGGGCACAGGGGCCCCTGAATCCGTTTGGGTCGTGATCGCTATAGGCAGTCCTCCCTGTTCTTTCCCTGTCATCAATTGCCGGCGCCCGGGAACTATCCCCAGCGCAGCAGAATCAGCAGCCATAACACCGACACTGCCAGAGCGATCCACAGCGAGACCTCACTCACCGCCAGGAAGGCCAGATGAATGTAGGCCGCCGACAGCAGACCGATGAACAGCCGGTCCCCCCGGGTCGTGGCGATGGGCAGAAAACCCTTCCGCTCGGTGCAGGGAGAGACAATCTCCCATACGGTCATTGCCATCAGTATCGCGACGATGCTCGCGAAGAAGATCGCAACGGGAGGTGTCCAGTTCATCCAGTCCAGCATGGCCGCCTCCTACACCCGACCAAGGGCAAAGCCCCGGGCGACATGATTTCGAACGAACCACACCACCAGCACCCCGGGCAGAATGGTGAGTACACCTGCCGCCGCCAGCACGCCCCAGTCGATACCACTGGCACCGATGGTTCGGGTCATGATGGCGGCAATGGGCTGGGCGTCCACCGAGGTAAGCGTGCGGGCCAGCAGCAACTCGACCCAGGAAAACATGAATATGAAGAAAGCGGTCACCCCGATGCCGGAACCGATCATTGGCATGAAGATCTTGACGAAGAAACGGGGGAAGGAGTAACCATCGATGTAAGCCATTTCGTCGTATTCCCTGGGGACGCCGGACATGAACCCCTCCAGGATCCAGACCGCCAGCGGCACATTGAACAGGCAGTGGGCCAGAGCGACCGCAATGTGGGTATCGAACAGGCCAATGGAGGAATAGAGCTGGAAGAACGGCAACAGGAAGACCGCTGGTGGCGCCATTCGGTTGCTCAGCAGCCAGAAGAACAGGTGCTTGTCACCCAGGAAGCGGTAGCGACTGAAGGCATAGGCCGCCGGTAGAGCCACTGTCAGGGTGATGGCCATGTTCATCAGCACGTAGATCATCGAGTTGATGTAACCGGAATACCAGCTGGGGTCTGTGAAGATCACAACGTAGTTGTCGAGTGTAAACTCCCGTGGCCAGAGCGTAAGGCCGCTGAGAATCTCACGATTGGTCTTGAACGACATGTTCACGAGCCAGTAGATCGGCGTCAGCAACAGCACAATGAAAATGGTGATGCCAATGCCCCGGGATCGGGATTCCTTTCTCATAAATCTCTCCTCAGCGATCCCTGTCCATATGGGTGATGGCGGTGAAGAACAGCCAGGACACCAGCAGCACGATCAGGAAGTACACCAGTGAGAACGCCGCCGCACGCCCAAGATCGAACTGACCCACCGCCAGGGTGGTCAGAGTCTGGCTCAGGAAAGTGGTGGAGCTGCCCGGACCACCCCCGGTGAGCACGAAAGGTTCGGTGTAGATCATGAAGCTGTCCATGAAGCGGAGCAGAACCGCGATGACCAGCACGTTGCGCAGACGGGGCAACTGGATGTAGCGGAAAACTGCCCAGCGGGACGCGCGATCAATCTCGGCGGCCTGATAGAAGGCATCGGGAATCGCCCGCAGGCCGGAATAGCACAGCAGCGCAACCAGGGGCGTCCAGTGCCACACATCCATCAGCAGCACCGTGAGCCAGGCATCCATCGGGTTACCGGTGTAGTTGTAGTCCAGTCCAAGCTCGTTGAGTCCCCAGCCGAACAGGCCGATGTCGCCGCGGGCAAAAATCTGCCAGATGGTGCCAACAACGTTCCAGGGAATCAGCAACGGTATTGCCAGCAGAATCAGGCACAGCGAAGCCTTCACACCGGAACGGGGCATCATCAGGGCCACGCCGATGCCAAGGGGAATCTCGATGGCGAGGACAGCGGCCGAAAAGCCGAACTGCCGCAGTAGCGATTCCTGCAGCCGCTCATCCCGCAGCACGTCCCGGAACCACTCGGTGCCCACGAAATAGGCATTGCCGGGCCCGAAAATGTCCTGAACCGAATAGTTCACCACGGTCATCAGCGGCACCAGCGCGGAAAGTGCCACCAGCAGTAGGACCGGCAGCACCAGCCACCAGGCACGGTTGTCGGGAACCTTTCTCATGCTGATCCCTCCTGAATCAGGTAGTCATCCACATAGACCTTCAGCCAGCCGGCCGGAAAACGCAGGTGAACCATGTCCCCGGCCGACACCCTGGCATCCTCGCTCAGGCGGGCCTTGAGGATCTGGCCGTCCAGGTTCACGGAAAGAATCTGATAGGTCCCCAGGTCTTCCACATCCATTGCCCGGGCCGGATAGGTATCACTGTCCGCCTCCGCAAGCTGGAGGAATTCCGGGCGGATGCCCACCTTGATGTTGGTGGATCCGGCCTCCCCCAGCCGTTCGTTGAGCGTCGGACTGAGAGGAAAGGTGGTATCACCGAAACGGACGCCACCATCGCAGCGCTCCACCGCAATGAGATTCATGCCGGGACTGCCGATGAAAAAGCCCACAAAGGTGTGGTTGGGATTCTCGAACAGTTCGGTCGGGGTGCCGAACTGCACAATCCGACCCTCGTACATCACCGCGATCTTGTCCGCGAAGGTGGAGGCTTCCAGCTGGTCGTGGGTGACGTAAATCATGGTGATATCGAACTGCTCGTGGATTTCCTTGAGCTTGCGACGCAGCTTCCATTTCAGCTGCGGGTCAATCACCGTGAGCGGCTCGTCAAACAGGATAGCGGAGACGTCCTCCCGCACCAGGCCGCGCCCCATGGAAACCTTCTGTTTCTCGTCGGCGGTCAGGTTGCGGGCCTTGCGATTGAGCAAATTCTCAAGCTCCAGTACACCCGCGATTTCCTCTACCCTGGCCTGAATGCGCGCCTTGCCGACCCGGCTGTTTCTCAGCGGGAAGGCCAGGTTATCGAACACGGTCATGGAGTCGTACACGACCGGGAACTGAAACACCTGGGCGATGTTGCGGTCCCGTGGCGACAGTTCATTCACCCGTTCGCCATCGAACAGCACATCCCCTTCCGAAGGCTGGAGCAGACCGGAGATGATGTTCAGCATGGTGCTCTTGCCACACCCCGACGGCCCCAGCAGGGCATAGGCGCCACCCTTATGCCAGACGTGATCCAGCTGTCGAATGGCGTAGTCGTCGGCCCCCTTGGGCTGACGCTCGTAGCTGTGAGCGAGGCTTCGGAGGCGTATCTCAGCCATTAAGCCCCCCTGTGTCCGCTGGCGTATGGACCAGTTGCTGGTCGGTACCGAACACAAACAACCGGTTCATCGGAAGATAGACCCGTATCTTCTCGCCGGGCCGATGCTGGTGAACTCCGGGCTCTTCCAGAACCAGATCAAACTGGCCGGTCCCCACATGCAGGAAAGTGGCGGATCCGCTGATCTCACCCAGTTCCACCGTCACCGGGATTTCCAGATCGTCCTCCCCGGCGGGCCGCAGGCTGGCATGGCTGGGGCGAATGCCGAAGATATAGTCACCCGGGGAAAGCCCTTTCAGCTCCCGGGTCAGGGCATGGTCAGCCACCTGGTCAAAGCTCAGCCCGGTCTCGGAGACACGTCCGGGCAACAGGTTCATGGGGGGCTCGCTGAAAAGCTCGGCCGCCAGGGTATCCACTGGCCGACGATAGACCTCTGATACCGGACCGGTCTGCACCACCCGGCCCTCGTGGAGAAGCGTTGTGGTGCCTCCCAGCGCTAGGGCCTCGTTCGCCTCGCTGGTGGCGTAGATGGCGATGCACTGGCGCTCACGAAACAGGTGGCGCAGCTCAGAGCGCAACTCTTCCCGCAGTTTGTAGTCCAGGTTTACCAGGGGTTCGTCGAACAGGATCAGAGTAGCGTCCTTTACCAGGGCCCTGGCCATGGCGGTGCGCTGCTGCTGACCTCCCGACAATTCCAGGGGATAACGGCCCAGCAGTCCCTCAATTCGGAGCATTGCCGCCGTCTCCCGCACCCGACGCTCGATCTCCCCTTCCTTCAGGCGGGCCAGTCGAAGGGGTGAGGCGATGTTTTCATAGACCGAAAGATTGGGATAATTGATGAACTGCTGGTAGATCATCGAAATATTGCGTTTCCTGACGCTCTGGCCAGTCACATCGTCACCGTTGTACAGCAGGCGACCGGTGTCGGGCCTGTCCAGGCCGGCCATGAGTCGCATCAGGGACGTCTTGCCCGCCAGGGTTCTTCCGAGCAACACATTGAACGAGCCGGCCTCAAAGGTAAGGTTCGCATCACGGATGTAATCCACCCCGTCCACGGCACGGGAGATATTCTCCAGCTGCAGTGACATCCAGTTTCCTTCTTGTTCTTATGGCGGTAGGGGCGACCTCGCCCCAGGTCCTTTTACACTTGTCCACTTGCACTTATACAGCCTTCCGGGTCAGGGATCCGGGCTTGCCCGACACTGCCTCCGAACCCGACGCATGTTTGCGAAGGCTCTATTGTTTCTAGTACAGGCCTGTCATGTTCGCAAACAATCACAAAAGTTTTTTTGGCTCGATAACGAAAATATATCGAACAACCTTAGATAATCTCCTTGGTTTTCAATGTTTCAGCTATACTCTCGCCCAACCCGTCCGTTTTCGATCACGAACAAACCGGAGCAGCCGATGCCGCAACGCCGCAGGCAGGACCAGATCATGGACCTGATTCAGGAACAGGGTTTTGTCACCACCGAACAACTGGTTGAACAGTTCCGGGTGACGCCCCAGACCATACGCCGTGACCTGAACGAACTGGCCGGCCGGAATCGTGTGCGGCGTCACCATGGCGGTGCCGGCATCGATTCCAGTACCGTAAACACCGCCTACCAGGCCCGCAAAATCATGGAACTGGAGGCCAAGGAGCGCATCGCAAAAGCCCTCGTGGAGCGCATCCCTGACAATGCGTCACTGTTCATCAATATTGGCACCACCACCGAGACCATCGCCCGGGCGTTGCTGGAGCGCAGCGGCCTCAAGGTGGTGACCAATAATCTCCATGTGGCATCCATCCTCTCCGCGAGAGAGGATTTCACCATCATTATCGCCGGGGGCGAGGTCCGCAATCGTGATGGCGGGATCGTGGGCGAGGCCACCCGCGACTTCATCAACCAGTTCCGCATGGACTTCGGCATCATCGGAATCAGCGGCATCGACAACGACGGCTCATTGCTGGATTTCGACTATCGGGAAGTACGGGTCGCCCAGGCCATTATCGGCAATTCGGACCAGGTAATGCTGGCGGCGGACCATACCAAATTCGGCCGCAATGCCATGGTACGACTGGGCAACATCACCCAGGCCAATCACGTGTTCACGGACCAGGCTCCGCCGGAGGAGATCCGCCAGTTACTGACGGACAACAACGTGGCCCTGCATGTGGTCTGACAACCGGGCCAGAAACATGGCTTTCGTTTTTTTTCCTTTTTTCCTTTACGAATAGACCGACTTTTCTCATACTGCTGATCACCGACCCCGTTCCGGAAGGGTGAATGCCTCACCCCCGCTTTCCAGAGGAGACAGCAGCCATGACCCGCCAGAAGGATTTCGACGTCGTTGTGATCGGTGGCGGCGTCAACGGCACCGGCATAGCCATGGACGCCGCGGGTCGTGGCCTCAGCGTGCTGCTGTGCGAAATGAACGATCTGGCCTCGGCCACTTCCAGCAGCAGCAGCAAGCTGATTCATGGTGGCCTTCGCTACCTGGAACATTATGAATTCCGACTGGTACGGGAAGCCCTGGCAGAACGCGAGGCGCTGCTGGCCAACGCTCCGCACATCATGTGGCCCATGCGATTCCGGCTGCCCCACCAGCCCCACTTGCGCCCGGCCTGGATGATCCGCACCGGCCTGTTCCTCTATGACCACCTCGCCAAGCGGGAACGGTTGCCCGGCTCCCGGGCCATCCAGTTCACCAGCGATGATCCGCTGAAGCCCGGAATCACCCGCGGTTTCGAATATTCCGATGGCTGGGTGGACGATGCCCGTCTGGTGGTGCTCACTGCCCGCAAGGCCCGCGATCTGGGGGCGGAGGTGTACCCCCGGACCCGCTGTACTTACGCCGAGAGGGTGCAGGAGCACTGGCAGATCACCCTGCAGGACACCCGGACCGGTCAAACCCGCCAGGTTCGCTGCAACACCCTGGTCAATGCCACGGGACCGTGGGTGAGCAGCCTGTTCGACACCACGCTTACCCTGCAGGCGCCCCACAGCATCCGCATGGTAAAAGGCAGCCACATTGTGGTCCCCCGGCTGAATCGCGACACGGAGGCCTATATCCTTCAGAACGAGGATGAGCGCATCGTCTTCGTTATCCCCTACGAAGACCACTTTTCCCTGGTCGGCACAACCGATGTGGATTACAAGGGCAATCCCTCCGAGGCCAGGATCTCGGACGAGGAAACCCACTACCTGCTCGACATCGTTAACGACTACTTCAAGCGCCAGTTGTCAGCGGAGGACGTTGTCTGGTCCTATTCCGGTGTGCGGCCGTTGATGGAGGACGAGGAGGAAAGCGCCCAGAAAGCCTCCCGCGACTACGCCTTCGAGGTGGACGCACCCAGGGGCCAGGCGCCTCTTCTGTCCGTGTTCGGTGGCAAGCTCACCACCTACCGGAAGCTGGCGGAGGTCGCCACCAACAAGCTCTGCCAGTTCTTCCCGGAAGCGGGCAAGCCCTGGACCCGCACCGCAGTTTTGCCCGGGGGCGACTTCGACAGCCAGACTGTCCTCCAGTCAGAGCTGATGGCCCGTTATCCCTGGCTGCCGGACCTGCTTTCGTCACGACTGGTCCGTTGTTACGGCACCGACAGTTTTCACCTGCTGGGAGGCAGCCAGGGCATTGGCGACCTGGGCCTTCATTTTTTGGGCACCCTTTATGAACGGGAAGTACAGTACCTGGTCAATCAGGAGTGGGCCATGACCGTCGAAGACATACTCTGGCGCCGGACCAAGCAGGGACTTTACGCCAGCCCGCAACAAGTGGAAGGGCTGGCCACCTGGCTCGACGAGCAGACGGAGCCCCGCGTTCAGTCGCCAGTCTAGGCCGCTTCAGGAGACGGCCGCGGTAGTTCTCCGGGGACGGGGATTTCCCCTATTTCCCTTGTAACAACCGCGCCGTGGCCTTACCCTTGAACGAACATTATTCCTTTCCAACAGGGACCCCCGGTTGCCATGAGCGACAGCGCCAAGCCCCGCGTTACCAGCGGCTCGAAGTTTCGCAATGAACACGGATTCTCCGCGATCAAGGACGGCGTCAAGAAATCCGCCAATGCCGATACCCCGGTTCAGCGCAAGCCCAAATGGCTGCGGGCCCGCATGCCCGGGGGTGAGAGGTTCGAGGCGGTCAAGCGCAACGTCAACGAACACCGGCTGAGCACGGTCTGCCAGGAATCCCACTGTCCGAACATTGGCGAATGCTGGAACAACGGCACGGCCACCATCATGGTGATGGGATCGGTGTGCACCCGGGCCTGTAAGTTCTGTGCCGTGGACACCGGCAACCCAAAGGGCTGGCTGGATCAGGAGGAGCCGGAGAACACCGCCAAGTCCGTGGAGCTGATGGGACTGCGGTACATTGTACTGACCTCCGTCGACCGTGATGATCTGGACGATGGCGGCGCCGGCCATTACGCCGCCTGTGTTGCCGCCATCAAGCGCCGCACTCCAGAGGTTGCAGTGGAAGCCCTGACCCCCGATTTTGACGCCGTAATGCCCCACGTGGAGAAGGTGGTGGACTCCGGCCTTGACGTGTTTGCCCAGAACGTGGAAACCGTCCGCCGCCTGACCCACCGTGTACGGGATCCCCGGGCCGGCTACGAGAAGACCCTCAGCGTTCTGGCCCATGCCAAGCAGCACCGCCCCGACGTGCTCACCAAGACCAGCCTGATGCTGGGCCTTGGCGAAACCGAGGAGGAAATCCTCGAAACCATGGATGACCTGCGGGCCGTCGGCGTCGACATCCTCACCCTTGGTCAGTACCTCCGCCCCACCCCGAACCACCTGCCGGTGGAGCGATACGTGACACCGGAGGAATTCAACCGCTACCGCGACATCGGCCTCGAAAAAGGCTTCATGGAAGTGCCCTCCGGCCCGATGGTTCGCTCCAGTTACCGGGCCGACCGGGTTTTCGAGAAAAACAACCTGGGCCTGGCAGTACCCGCCGTGCCCGCCCGCGACACCAGCGCGATTCCTGTTCGACAGCTCGACTGAAGTTCCGGGCCAGCGTGAGTCCGCGCACCGCCAGGATACCCTTCCTGGCGGTCGCTGTTCCCCCCCATAACGCTCTGCCGCTTCACCAGCCATTCAGATTTCCTGATCACGGCCGATATCCGGACTGTAAGACATTGTCAAAGGTCAGCCTGGAAATGATTCGGGGCAAGACTGGTTCCTCTCTTGCCTGCTATTTTTTTAGGCGCTGGCTCGCCGTAACAACTGCCCACGGTCCCCTGTCCGGCTGGGCAAACAACACAATAACAGGTCAAAGATGCTGAATTTGCTGAAAAATGCCCGACTAAAGTACAAGTTCTGGTTGCTTAACATCGTGGTCTTCGTTGTGATGTGCCTGCTGGTGCTCTACGCCATGCACAACGTCGCCACCCTGACAGAGCGACCGTTCATGGATGTTTTCGCCGACACAGCACCGGGTTATGCCGGCATCGTCGCCCTTTTAATGGCACTGGAAATGGCCGGTTCCCAATTGCTTATCTCTTTCATCGAGCGCCACGTCAACCGCCTGAAAAAAACCATGGTATCCGTTCAGATGTCGGGCAACCTCAGCGAGCGGGCGACGGTGGATTCCACCGATGAGATCGGGGAAATGGCGCAGGCCTTCAACGCCATGCAGGAGCGCACCGGGGCTGTGGTCAAAGGCATGCTGGAAGCCATCAGCCAGCTCCATGAAGAAGTCCGCGCCCTGACCAGCGCTGCCGAAAGCCGCCGCGACGAACTGCATCGGCAGCAACAGGGGGCCGACCGTTCCGCCCAGGTGGTGGAAGCCATGCTGCAAAGCTTCAGCGGAATCGCGGAACAGGCCGGTATCGCCAAAACCCTTTCCCATGAAGCCAACCGCGCAGCGGCGGACGGTAGCGGACGAGTGGCCCGGAGCGCGGAGTCCATCCAGAGCCTGGCTGGGGCGATCGAAAGCTCGGCGGAGTCGGTCCGCGCCCTCGCCAATAACAGCCAGGAAATCCGTCAGGCCGTCACTGAAATCAAGGGTATTGCCGAACAGACCAACCTGCTGGCCCTGAACGCCGCCATCGAGGCTGCCCGGGCCGGCGAGCAGGGTCGCGGTTTCGCCGTGGTGGCGGATGAAGTACGCAAGCTTGCCCAGCGGGTCCAGGACTCCACCGACCAGATCCAGGGTACAATTGACCGGCTGCTGCAGGCCATGGACGCCGCAGTCAACCAGATGACCGCGAGCTCCGAGAGCGCCACGGAGTGTGTGGACCAAGCGATGGAGGGGCGCCAGGCACTGGAGGATATCAAGGGCATGGTGGGGCGCATTGATCACACCAATGAGGAGATCGCCACCGTGTCCGCTGATCAGACCGCCGGTACCGACCGGGTGCTGGCCGATGTCCAGGGTATTCGTGAGACCACCGAGCAGATGGTGCGCGAACTGGTCGCCAGTGCTGAAATGAGCCAGCGGCTGAAACAGCTTATCGATTCCCTGGAGCAGGCATCCAGGCAGGTCACCGTCCGTTGACAGTCGGGATTTCCCGCTTCGCTCTCAAATCCTGACGTATTGTGGCAGACTTCACCTCTTTATCCAGCAAGTGGAGTCTGCCTTTACAATGAGTGTCCTGTCGAAATTCTACGATCGGCTTGTTTTTGGTCATCCCTGGCTGGTGCTGGCACTGTTTGCCGTTGTTCTGGTGGTGGCAAGCCTGAAACTCCACCAGTTCGAGCTGGACGCGTCGGCGGAGTCGCTGGTCCTGGAAAATGACACAGCCCTTGAGAATTACCGTACCGTCAACCAGCGCTTCGACGCCTCGGACGACTTCCTGGTGGTCACCTACAGACCGCCAGGGGAGCTGTTCACCCAGGAGGCGATCAGCACCCTGCGGTCCCTCAGGGACGAACTTGCCGCCCTGGAAGCCGTCGGCTCCACCAACAGCATCCTCAATGTTCCCCTGCTCCACAGCCCTGACCTGACACTGGATACGGTTGAGTCTGAGATCCTCACCCTGGATCAGAACGATGTTCCGCTGGAAACCGCCCGGCAGTCCCTGCTGTCCAATCCCCTGTACCCGAACCTACTGATCAGCGAGGATGCGGGCACTACCGCCATTCAGGTCAACCTGCCGACGCCAGAGAAGTATTTTGACCTGCTATCGCGCCGCAACGAACTGCGGGAGCGACAGCAGGCCGGAGAGCTGGACGAGAACGGCCGGCAAGAGCTGGAACAGGTGTCGGCGGAGTTTTCAGACCTGTCCGCCCGCGAGGAAGCGGAGCGGGCCGAGACCATTGCGACAGTGCGGGCCATTCTTGACGACTACCGGGACCGGGCGGAAATCCACCTCGGTGGCGTGCCGATGATCGCCGCGGACATGATCCGCTTCATCGAGAACGATCTTTCCACCTTCGGGGTCGGCGTGCTCATCTTCCTGCTGCTGACCCTGATTGTCATCTTCCGTCGCTGGCAGTGGGTTGTCGTTCCCCTGCTCTGCTGTGGTTTTACCGTCTGGCTGGTCGCTGGCTACCTGGGCTGGATGCAGTGGCCGGTGACGGTCATATCGTCCAATTTCGTTTCCCTTCTGCTGATCATGACCCTGTCCCTCACCATCCACCTGATCGTGCGTTACCGGGAATACCAGCAGTCGGATCCCGAGGCCTCCCAGCACCAGCATCTGAGGGATACGGTGACCGCCATGGTGAGGCCCTGTCTCTATATGGCCCTGACCACCATGGTTGCCTTTGGCTCCCTCACCTTCAGCGGCATCCGGCCGGTCATCGACTTTGGCTGGATGATGACCCTGGGCCTCGCCCTGGCGTTCCTGATCAGCTTCCTGGTGTTTCCGGTGTTGGTCCTGCTGCTGCCGGAGCCCGCGATGCGTCAGAGCGCCCCCGGAAAGCAACCGCTGACCGATGTGTTCGCGGGGATCACCGAACGCTTTGGCGGTACCGTGCTGACAGGGTCGCTGATTCTGGCGGTGCTGTGTGTGATGGGCATGGCCAAACTGTCCGTTGAGAACAGCTTCATCGATTACTTCAAGTCCGATACCGAGATCCATCAGGGCATGCTGGTGATCGACCAGAAGCTGGGCGGCACCATGCCCCTGGACATTGTGATCACCGATCTTCAGCGGCCCGAGGAAGGACAGGGGGATCCGTTTGCCAGCGACTGCGACCCCTTCGTGCAGGACTGCGAAGGGGGCGACCTTCGGGACACCTGGTTCACCTGGGAAAAGCTTGAACGTCTGGAGAAGGTGCACAATTACCTGGACGGCCTGTCTGAAACCGGCAAGGTGCTGTCTGTCACCACGACCCTGCGCCTGCTTGCCCAGGTCAACAACGACGAGCCCCTCGACGCGATGGAAGTGGCCTTCGTTCCAAAGATGCTGCCGGAGGATCTCCGCCCGATCCTGCTCACTCCCTACATTAACGAGGAGCACCACCAGGCCCGCATCGGCGTCAGGCTTATTGACTCGTTGCCCGGGCTGGACCGGAATGCCCTGCTTGATCAGATCCGCACTCACCTGACCGACGAACTCGATTTCAAGGATGAACAGGTGATGCTCACCGGGATGACAGTGATGTACAACAACATGCTGCAAAGCCTGTTCGATTCCCAGATCCGAACCCTGGGTGTGGTCTTCCTGGCCATCACCATCATGTTTCTGGTTCTGTTCCGCTCCCTGAAACTGGCCCTGATCGGCATCGCTCCCAACCTCCTGGCCGCCGGGTCGGTGCTGGGCCTGATGGGCTGGATGGGCATTCCGCTGGACATGATGACGATTACCGTCGCCTCTATCACCGTGGGCATCGCAGTGGACGACACAATCCATTACATTCATCGCTTCCGGGAAGAGTTCGGGCGCGACCGGGACTATTTTGCCACCATGCATCGCTGTCACCAGACCATTGGCCGGGCCATGACCTACACCACCCTGACCATCATGATCGGCTTTTCCATTCTGGTGCTGTCCAACTTCATTCCGACCATCTACTTTGGCCTGTTTACCGGCTTTGCCATGTTCATGGCCCTGATGGGTGCCCTGACGCTGTTGCCGCGCCTGATTCTGCTGGTAAAGCCGTTCGGGCCAGCGAGGGCCTGAACTCAAAGACAAAAAAAACCGCACCCGTCAGGAGTGCGGTTCTTTCGGATGCGGTCAAGCCGGGGAGAATGAAGCTTCCCCTGGCTTTTTTACTGCATCTGCTGCTGTTGCAGCTGGCGCTGCTGCATCT
This sequence comes from Marinobacter daqiaonensis, assembly GCF_900115285.1. GTDB lineage: Bacteria > Pseudomonadota > Gammaproteobacteria > Pseudomonadales > Oleiphilaceae > Marinobacter > Marinobacter daqiaonensis. Next base: position 110,542 of record NZ_FOYW01000002.1, on the reverse strand, counting down.
GCTGTTGCTGTTGCTGCATCTCACGCATGCGCTGCTCAAGCGTTTCGCGCTGCTCGTCCGTGAAAATGCTGTCAATACGGGCCTGCATGAGAGTGGACAGAGCCGTCATTTCGCCGGTGAGCTCGCCAAGACGCTCGGACTCTTCACGGATCACCCTCTCGCTGTAGTCAGGACCGATTTCTTCCTGCAGCCGCTGCTGGACCTCCGTGGCTTCGGCCTGCAGCTCCTGCAGCTCCGCCTGGGTTTCCTGAACGATGCCGCGAATTTCGGACTGCTGCTCGTCACTCAGGCCGACCATCTGGGCAATCTGCGAAACCTGATCCTGCTGCTGGGCACTGGCGAAACCAGCGAAGGAGATCGCAACCAGGGCGAAGGCAAATGTGCGGATAAAGTTCATGTATTTCTCCGTCTCGAAGTCTTTATTGGGTAGTGTTCCACATCACGTTTCGCCCACACTAAAGAAAACTTTCAGGGAATTCACCCCTCCACTGGCGCCATGAGCGACATACAGGGCCTCCGGCGCCGCTGCGGACCGCACCACAGGCGGTTTCCACAGGAATGTGAAAAATTCTTTATTCCCGGCCATAATGGCGCCCTGTTCAAGCCCAGGAGCACAACCAATGGCCATTAACTGGTTTCCCGGCCACATGCACAAGGCCCGCAAGGAGATCAAGCAGGTCATGCCGCAGATGGACCTCATTATTGAAGTTCTCGATGCGCGCATTCCCTTCAGCAGTGAAAACCCCATGGTACCAGCGCTACGGGGCGATACCCCGGTGATCAAGGTGCTCAACAAACGGGACCTGGCGGATCCTGCGCTCACTGGTGAGTGGCAGGCATGGCTTGAGCGGGAAAAAGGCATTCGCGCGGTAACCCTGACCCATAACCAGCGCCCGGAGGCGATGGACATTCTCAAGCTGGCCCAGAGCATGGTGCCAGCCACCATTCGCGAGACCCGGGCCCTGCGTATCATGATCCTGGGCATTCCCAATGTTGGCAAATCGACCCTTATCAACACCCTGGCCGGCCGGCCGGTGGCGAAGACGGGCAATGAGCCGGCGGTCACCCGGGCCCAGCAGGCCATCAAGCTGCCGGACAATATCCTGCTGTACGATACTCCCGGCTTCCTCTGGCCCAAGCTGTCCCCGGAAGCCTGCGGCTATCGCCTCGCTGTAACCGGGGCAATCCGGGCCGCCGTCATCGAGTACGAGGATGTGGCCCTGTTCGCGGCAGACTACCTTCTCGGAAACTACCCTGAGCGGGTCTGTGAACGCTACGGCCTGGCAGGACCACCGGTTGACGGGCTCGCCCTGATGGATGCGATCGCGGAAAAGCGCCGTTTCTTCGCCCGCGGCGGCGTACCCGACCTGCACAAGGTTGCCGAGGTGTTGCTGAATGAGCTGAGGGCCGGCATCCTGGGGCCCGTTACCCTCGAGACCCCTGCCATGGTGGAAAAGGAGCAGGCCGAAGAAGCCCTGCGCCTGGAGCGGGAAGCCGCCCGGAATGCCGACAGGAAGCAGACCCGCAAGGGCCGGAAATAGACTCGCGGCTCCGCAAGCGGACAGACATGACCAAGGTCAAATATTCATGGGCGCGAAAAAAGCTTACACTTCCGGCTATCTCACCAATCCGGCCCAGGGCCGGAAGAGCACGCTAACCCAGGGCCGGTGGTGAAAGGCTTTATCGGTCCAAAATCAAGGAGATCACTATGAGACGGGTTGTGGTAACCGGTATGGGCATCGTGTCCTGCCTTGGCAATTCCACGGATGAGGTGGCAGCGAACCTGAAATCCGGAAAATCCGGCATCCGGTTCAATGAGACCTATAAGGAACTCGGATTCCGCAGCCAGATTTGTGGTTCCGTTGATGTGGATACCTCGGTCATCGACCGCAAGATTCGCCGTTTCATGGGTGAGTCCGCCATGTATGCCTATCTTTCCATGGAGCAGGCCATTGCCGACGCCGGGCTGAGTGAGGAGCTCATTTCAAGTGACCGTACCGGCCTGATCGCCGGTTCCGGCGGCGCCTCATGCGCCAGCCAGGTGGAAGCGGTGGATATCATGCGGGAAAAGGGTGTCAAGCGCATCGGCGCCTTCATGGTGCCCCGCATCATGACCTCCACGGTATCCGCCTGCCTGGCAACTGCTTACAGGATCCGTGGCATCAACTACTCCATGTCTTCCGCCTGCGCCACCAGCGCACACTGTATTGGCCACGCCATGGAGCAGATCCAGAACGGCAAGCAGGACATTGTGTTCGCCGGCGGCGGAGAGGAAGAGGACTGGAGCCTGACCATGCTGTTCGACGCCATGGGGGCGCTGTCGTTCAAATATAACGACCGGCCCGAAGCGGCCTCCCGCCCCTTTGACAGTGGCCGTGACGGCTTCGTTATCGCTGGCGGTGGCGGTATGGTGGTGCTGGAGGAGCTGGAGCATGCCCGCAAGCGAGGCGCCCGCATCATCGCCGAGATCACCGGCTATGGCGCCACCTCCGACGGCCACGATATGGTGGCACCCTCCGGCGAAGGCGCCATGCGCTGCATGAAGCAGGCCATGGCCACGGTGAACGGCGACATCGACTACATCAACGCCCACGGCACCAGCACACCGGTTGGCGATATCGCTGAGATGAAGGCGGTCGAGAGCGTCTTCGGAGATGCCGTACCGGCAATCTCCTCCACCAAATCACTGACCGGTCATTCTCTGGGCGCCGCCGGTGTTCACGAAGCCATCTACTCCCTGCTTATGCTGGAGCGGGGATTCATCGCGGGTACCGCCAACCTAGAGAACCGCGACGAGAAGATCGCCGATCTTCCAATTGTGGGGCCGAAGTCCCGGGACGTGGACCTGACCACGGTAATGTCCAATAGCTTTGGCTTTGGCGGCACCAACGCCTCACTGGTCTTCAGCAAAGCGGACTGAACCGTCAGATCACGCCAGGCGCAGGAGGCGCCTGGCGTGGATTTCCCTGACAGCCATTGGCAAAGCAACGCCATCGTATTATTGTATCGATTGATATGAATCAAGAGGCCTGGCCCAGCCAGGCACTCTCTTCCGATAGCTGCGCTCCCCAGAGCGGCCTGCCGACAGGCATTACCCAGACAGGTCCTTATATGACTCAATCCATCAGCGTTCGCCAGCAGCCCGCCATTTCCAAGGCATCCTGCCAGCATTGCAGCCTGAGCAACCTGTGCCTGCCCCTGGCCCTGGACAACAGCGAGATGTCCAGGCTTGATGAAGTGGTCAACCGGGACCGCATCTTCAACCGCGGTGAGCAGGTGTTTGGCCAGAGCACGCCGTTCCGGTCCTGCTTTGCGGTGAAAAGTGGTGCAATCAAGACCTCGATGATTACCGAGTCAGGGGATGAACAGATTACCGGCTTCTTCATGCCCGGTGAGCTGGTGGGACTGGACAGTATGAGCGATGATCATCACGCTTCCACGGCAAAGGCCCTGGAGCGGACCAGTGTGTGCGAGATTCCGGTGGACCAGCTTGAGCAGCTGGTGCATGTGCTACCGGGCCTGCAGCACCATATGTTTCACCTGATGAGCCAGGAAATCCGCAACAGCCACCAGCTGTCCGTCCTGTTGAGCAAGAATACGGCAGAGGAGCGGATCGCCGCCCTGCTGCTGTCCCTGTCCAGCCGGTTCCGTCGCCGCAAGCTGTCACCGACTCATTTCAACCTGCCGATGGCCCGCAATGACATCGCCAATTTCCTCGGCCTGGCGGTTGAAACCGTGAGCCGGGTCTTCACCCGCTTCCAGAACCAAGGGCTGATCCGGGCCCGTGGCCGCGACATTGAACTACTCGACCTTGAGGCCCTTCAGGTCATGGCTCAGGGCACCAGCCAGCCCTGACAGGGCAAACTCATCACTGAGGGCGGTCCGCCAGGGCATCTGCTTGACCCCGAAGGTGTTGCGGATCTTGAGGCATCCGAGTGTGGCGTTTTCCGGCTCTACATCCCCCTTGGCCGGTGCCTCGTCCACGACCCGGATGCTGCGCTCGTGTTTGTCGCCATCCAGCTCCGGAAGTTCCGCAATGGCCAGCGCCAGATCATACTGGTTGATTTCCTCGGCACCGGCGTATTGATAGGTACCCCAGACTTCCGCTCCGCAGTCCAGCTGCATCAACATGGCACTCAGCACCCGGGCCAGGTCACCGGCCGCCACGGGCTGGCCAAGATAACGGCTGGACATCCGTAGAGGCTCCCCCTTGCGGCCGGATTCGTACACCTTGCGAATAAAACGTTGCAGTCCCCAGCCGGTTCTCAGGAGGATGTGGCGGGGCAGCACCGTTCGCATTACCTGCTCGCACTCCCACTGCCAGATACCCAGCTGGCCGATCGGATGCCCCGGATTCGAACAGAGATAGGCACTCTGCTTGCGTCCGTCGAAGACGTAGGAGGTGGAAAGCTGCACCATGATCATATCGTTGGTGGCGGCGAATTCCGCCATGGCCATGGGCAGGGTGAACGCCTTCAGACGGGTCTGTTCCGGATCAGCTTCGGCGGGCTCGGGGTCGGTCAACCACATGGCATTGACGATCACGTCGGTATCAGCGGGAATCCACTGCCCCACTTTCGACATCTCGACATGGGCCGGATCACTGATCAGCAGCGGTGTCACCACCAGAGGGGTGCGATTGAGGCGATTCAGCAGCAGCCGTCCCAATACACCGTTGTCATGTACAACCAGAACGTTCACAGAAAAACTCTCTTTGCCCTCAGGCTCATGATTGGGGCCGGACGAGGCGCGGAACCCTGCCGGTCACCCCGGTAAGCAATTCATAACTGATCGTACCTGCCCGGGCGGCCACTTCGTCAATACCAATGTGCGGCCCCCATAATTCCACCGGATCACCCGCAGCGGCCCCGGGAATCTCGGTCAGGTCCACCGCCAGCATGTCCATGGATACGCGCCCAATGAGTGGAACCCGTGTGCCCCGCACCCGGACAGGCGTCCCATTACCGGCGTGGCGGGGGTAGCCGTCGCCGTAGCCGATACACACCATTCCCATGACGGTAGGTGACGTGGCCCGCCACGCCTCTCCGTAGCCCACCGCTTCTCCCACGGCCAGCTCCCGCACCGCTATCAGGCGCGACTCCAGGGTCATCACCGGTTTCAGGCCCAGATCAGGTCCCTGCGTCCCGAGCAGGGGGGACGATCCATAAAGCATGATCCCAGGCCGGCTCCATTCAAACATGGGCTGGCCGTCACGGAAGTGGGCCGACGAGTTGGCGACACTGAGGCTCAGGCCTTCGATTCCGGAGGTCGCCGCCTCAAAGCGGCGGGTCTGCTCGAGCGTGCGCTCACTGGCCGGGTCATCAGCACAGGCGAAATGGGTCATGGCGCCCGTCACCCGGATTCCGAGCCGCCGCAGGTGCATGGCATGGGCGGCTATGTCGGCGGGCGCAAAACCTAACCGGTTCATGCCTGAGTTCACCTTCAGCCAGACTTCCGGGCGCGCCGGCGACGACTCCAGCCAGGGTAACTGGTGCTGGTCGTGCACCGCCACGATGAACCCCTCGGCCTCACACAGCTTCAGGTCTTCCGCCTCGTGCACGCCCTCCATAAGCAGAACGGGGTGACTCAGGCCGGACTCTCGCAGGGCTACGGCCTCCTCCAGGCAGGCCACGGCATAGCGCTCGGTGAGATCCGCCAGGGCACCGGCAACCCGGGCCAGGCCATGGCCGTAGCCATCCGCCTTCACTACCGCCATCGCCCTGGCGGAACCCGCCAGTTCACTCGCCCGGCGGTAATTGTGTCTCAGGTTTTCCAGGTCAATGCGGGCAACGGTGTGACGCGGCATCAGTAATCACCACCGTAGTCACCGTGGGCCAGGTCCTCGAATTTGGTGTATTTACCGATAAAGGCAAGCCTGACGGTGCCGATGGGACCGTTCCGCTGCTTGCCGATGATGATCTCGGCAATGCCCTTGTCCTGGGTATCCTCGTTGTAGACCTCATCCCGGTAGACGAACATGATGACGTCGGCGTCCTGCTCAATAGCACCGGACTCCCGCAGGTCCGAGTTAACGGGACGCTTGTTGGGGCGCTGCTCGAGACTCCGGTTGAGCTGTGACAGGGCCACAACCGGGCAGCTCAGCTCCTTTGCGAGACCCTTCAGGGAGCGGGAAATCTCGGAAATCTCCGCCGTCCGACCTTCGGTATTACCCGGTACCCGCATCAACTGCAGGTAATCCACCATGATCAGACCAATCCTGCCGTTGTTCTCCCGGGCGATACGACGGGCTCGGGAGCGCATCTCGGTGGGGCTCAGGCCCGGGGTGTCATCTATGTACAGGGGCTTGTCCTTGAGCAGGCTGACGGCGGAGGTCAGGCGGGGCCAGTCATCCTCTTCCAGTTTGCCGCTGCGCATCCGGGTCTGGTCGATACGGCCCAGGGAGGACAGCATGCGCATGACGATGGCGTCCGCAGGCATTTCCATGCTGAACACCAGGATCGGCTGGCCGGTGGACAGCAGCGCGTTCTCGACGATATTCATGGCGAAGGTGGTCTTACCCATGGAGGGCCGGCCCGCAACGATTACCAGGTCGGATGGCTGCATGCCCGAGGTCCATTCGTCCAGATCAGAGAAGCCGGTGGTCAGTCCCGTGACCTTCTCACCGGACTCGAACAGCTCTTCGATTCGAGTCAGGGCCTGGGTCAGGATTGGGTTGATGGGCTTTGGACCCGAGCCTTCCTTGGTACGGGACTCGGCGATGCGGAACACGTTGCGCTCCGCTTCATCCAGCAGATCGGAACTGGTCCGTCCCTGGGGATTGAAGGCGGAATCGACAATACCGCCGGAGACCTCTATCAACTGGCGCAGGATGGAGCGTTCCGCCACGATCTGGGCATAGGCCCGGATGTTGGCGGCACTGGGCGTCTTTTCCGCAAGCTCCGCCAGGTAGGAGAGGCCACCGGCGTCCTCGATATCGCCCGCCCGCTCCAGGTACTCCGCCAGGGTCACCACGTCCAGAGGTTCGCTTTCCGAGGCCAGTCTTTCCACCGCCCCGTAGATCAGGCGATGGTCCTGGCGGTAGAAGTCCACCGCCGTGATCACTTCCGACACTTCATCAAAACGCCGGTTATCCAGCATCAGCCCGCCCAGCACCGCCTGCTCCGCCTCGACGGAATGCGGTGGAATCTTGACTCGGGAGGTTTCCAGGTCGGTGCTGGTTGCCTTGAAACTGCTGGTGGCCATGAATACTCTCGGGTGAAAACAGATAAAGGACGTGGCGTTCAGAAACCAAGGATACCAGAAACACACAGGCCCGGAAGCTGCCTGAGCAGTCCGGGCCCGTGAAATTGAGAACCTGGCGGAAGTGTTCCCGCCAGGGCCTCTACGGCACCATGATCATCGTCAGGTCAGTCAGCAACAACGACCAGCTTGACGTTGACGGTGACATCGGAGTGCAGCTGAAGCTCGATGTCGTACTCGCCAGTCGCCCGAATCGGGCCTTCCGGCAGACGCACTTCGCTTTTCTCCACTTCGGTACCGCTGGCGGTGATGGCGTCAGCGATGTCGCGAACTCCGATCGAACCAAACAGCTTGCCTTCGTCACCAGCCTTGGAGCTGATGGTGAAGGACTGGCCTTCCAGAGCTTCGGCGCGTGCCTGAGCAGTGGCCAGCTTCTCGGAAGCGGCCTTTTCAAGCTCTGCACGACGCTCTTCGAACGCCTTCAGGTTTTCTTGGGTCGCTGCGACCGCCTTGCCATACGGCAGCAGGAAGTTACGGCCGTAACCGGCCTTAACCTTGACCTTGTCACCCAGGGAACCCAGGTTTGCAACTTTTTCGAGCAGAATAACTTCCATCTCGTTAACCTCTTCGTGCTTTATTCAGCCGGCCCGGAACGCTTGATTCGCCCCCGGATATCCAGCCAGCTATCCACAAATGCCAACAGCAACAACAACACACTGATCGTCCAACCCATCACGGCCAGGGCCACATAGAACATCACCAGCCAGAAGGAGCCTCCGGACTTCAGGGCCACCGTCCCATGCACCAGGGCAATGGCGGCCACCAGAAGCGGCAGACCCGCCACCCAGGCAACCAGCAGCGGGTTCAGCCCGGTGACCGGCGCCACTATCATGGCAATGCCACACAGGGCCGATGCCCACCGGGACAGACGGAAGTTGTGAAACTCCTGCCTGAACCCGCCCGGGTTGTACAACCCGGCCTGCCAGTAGCGCGCCAGAACGGTCGAGCCTATGGCGACAGCCAGATAGGTTCCCGCCAGACTGGCGTTGATGGTGTTCCTGATAACCTCATTCAGCCGGTCACCCAGCTCGGAGGCCACCTCCGGATACACCTGCTGGTAGAACGACACCCCGGTCTCCGCCAACTGATCCAGTTTTCCGGCAAACACCGCCGGCAGTATGAATCCTGTCACCAGAGCCAGAACGCTACCCGACAGCAGGGTGCGCTCCCAGGAAGCCGTACTCCTCAGGACCGCGGCCATCAGCGCCGTCATCAGAAGTACCGACAGTGCCGTCGGATCACTTCCGTACCAGCTCCAGCCGAGGGCTGGCAGCAGTGCCCAGAGGCCAACGTTCAGCCCCTGCGAGACACCAAGCCGGAGAATCACCAGGCCCACAACCGCAGCACCGATCCAGAACAGGAAAGGCACGGCGGTAGTAACGGCAGCAACCGCTCCCGCCTGAAGGGGCCCCCGCATCACGAATTGTGACAGTGCACGCATGGCCCCGGGTCCTGACGATCTTAGTGGTCGTGGCTGTCCGTGTACGGCAGCAGAGCCAGGTAGCGAGCGCGCTTGATGGCACTCGACAGCTGACGCTGGTAACGGGCCTTGGTGCCGGTGATACGGCTGGGCACGATCTTGCCGGTTTCGGTGATGTAACCTTTCAGGGTGTCCAGATCCTTGTAATCGATCTCCTTGACACCCTCTGCCGTGAAGCGGCAGAACTTACGACGTCTGAAAAAACGAGCCATTGCTTAACTCCTCAACTCCGGATGTGGTGATTACTCTTCTTCGTCCTGGGACTTCTCCGGACGACGCTCACTGCTTTCAGTGGTGCGACGCGGACGGTCGTCGGAGCGACGGTCTTCCCGGGACTCAGCAGCCTTCATCGGAGACATTTCTGTATCCGGGCCGTCACGACGGATCACCAGATCACGGATGATGGCATCGTTGAAGCGGAAGTTGTGAGCCAGCTCGTCAAGGGCGGCCTGTGAACATTCAACGTTCATCAGGACGTAATGAGCTTTGTGGATCTTGTTGATCGGATAGGCAAGGTGACGACGCCCCCAATCCTCAAGACGGTGAATCTGGCCGCCGTCATCAGTGATGAGGCCGGTGTAACGCTCGATCATGGCGGGCACCTGCTCGCTCTGATCGGGGTGCACCATGAACACGATTTCGTAGTGACGCATGTTTTCTCCCTACGGTTTGAACAGCCTCCAGCAACATAAACACCTGTTGCAAGAAGCAAGGAGTTGGCAGCAGAGCCGCCGGTTTTTCAGGTTTTTGTGTGAAAAATCAGACGATAGGACAGAGATTTCAGACAATATAACCCCACCCCTTGGAAAAGGGGTGACGCATTTTAGGCCCACTCGGTGCGCTATGCAAGCCCCGGCGGGCCGGCATCAGGACTGTTGGCGCTGGCGAACCGCCTCGTAGAGGCAGACACCGGTCGCCACGGAAACATTCAGACTGTCCACCAGCCCCTGCATGGGAATCTTCACCAGCAGATCGCAATGTTCCCGGGTCAGCCGGCGCAGCCCCTTGCCTTCAGCCCCCATAACGAGCCCGACAGGCCCGCTGAAGTCGGCCTGATACAGCGTTCCCCCGGCCTCTCCCGCGGTTCCGATCAGCCACACCCCATGCTCCTGCAGTGAGCGCAGGCAACGGGCGAGGTTGGTAACCCGTACGAACGGGACCGTCTCGGCGGCGCCACAGGCCACTTTACGGGCCGTGGGGTTCAGGGTGGCGGACTTGTCCTTCGGTACAATAACAGCGGCAACGCCGGCGGCATCCGCCGTGCGCATACAGGCTCCCAGATTATGAGGATCGGTGACACCGTCCAGAATCAGAAGCAATGGCGGCTCCGAACGCCCTGCCAGCATCGTGAAAAGATCGTCCTCGGTCCATTCGCGACTCTCCTCCACCTGAGCTACCACGCCCTGGTGGGCGCCCGCCACGCGTTCGTCCAGCTCCCTGCGATGGACCACCTGCCAGGTAACGCCCAACCGGTCGAGGGTTTCGGTCACCTGCTTTACACGGCGATCCTGCCGCCCCTGCTGAATCCAGACCTGCCGCAGGCGATCCGGCTCTTTTTTCAGGACCGCCTCAACGGCGTGCCAGCCAAAGACAAATTCTTCTGCCACCTTGATCTTCCTTTACTGGCTGGCGCCGGGTTTCTTTCTGCCACCGGATCTGCGACCGCCGCCCTTTCCGCCAGAGGACGATTTGCCGGATGCCTTTTTGGAGGCCTCCCGGGCGGCTTCGGAGGCGAGCTTGTCCTTGGCTGAGGACTTGCCCGAGCGGGAACGGGACCGCGCTGGTTTGCTATCACCCGCTGCCTTCTGCCCGGCGGCCTTCTCAGGACTCTTGCCACCACCCCGGCCACCCTTGCCGGCGCCGGAACGGCGACTGGGCTCACTCACCAGCTCGAGATCGATCTTGCGATCATCCAGGTCCACACGAACCACCTGGACCCGCACTTCATCGCCCAGCCGGAAACTCACCGAGGTACGCTCCCCGACCAGCCGATGCTTGGCGGCGTCGTGGTGGTAGTAATCGCCACTGAGGGTGGAGATGTGCACCAGCCCCTCGATATAGATACCCTCCAGCTCCACAAAGAAGCCGAAGGGCACCACGGCCGCGATCACACCGCTGTATTCCTCACCCACATGGTCCCGCAGAAATTCGCACTTGAGCCATGCCATCACATCACGGGTGGCATCGTCGGCACGCCGCTCAGTCATGGAACAGTGCTCACCCAGCCGGACCATGCTGTCGTAATCGTAAGGGTATTCCGCCAATTGCGGATCCCGCTGCTCAGGCTGGACCGCATCCTTGGCGGGTTCCTGGCGGTGAATGATGGACTTGACGGCCCGGTGAACAATCAGATCCGGATAACGTCGGATCGGCGACGTGAAGTGGGTGTAACTGGAGTAGCCAAGACCGAAGTGGCCGCTCTCCTCCGGACTGTAGACCGCCTGGCTCAGGGACCGCAGCATGACCATCTGGATCACATTCGCGTCCGGCCGGTCCTGAATCCTCTGCAGCAGATCCTGATAGTCCGCGGAAGTGGGCTTGTCGCCGCCTCCAAGCTCGAGTCCGAGCTCGCCAAGGAACAGGCGCACCGCCTGCAACCGCTCTTCCGAGGGCCCTTCGTGGACCCGATACAGGGCCGGCACCTTGTACTTCTTGAGGAAGCGGGCAGTAGCCACGTTGGCGCACAGCATGCACTCTTCGACAATCTTGTGGGCGTCGTTGCGCTGGACCGGCACGATCTCCTCGATCTTGCGGTTGGCATCGAAGATCACCCGGGTTTCCGTGGTCTCGAAGTCGATGGCGCCGCGTTCGGTGCGGGCCTTGCGCAACACCTTGTAGAGATCATACAGATCATGGAGCTGGGGCAGGATGTCGGAATACAGCTGGCACAGGCTGATGCCCATATCGCTGTCCGGATGCTCCAGCATCTGACTCACCTTGGTGTAGGTGAGTCGGGCATGGCTATGCATCACCGCCTGGTAAAAGCTATAGCTGCTGATGCGGCCGGCGGCGCTGACGCTGACATCCGCCACCATGCACAGACGGTCGACCCCGGGGTTCAGGGAACACAGACCGTTGGACAGCTTTTCCGGCAACATGGGTACGACGTGATCGGGGAAGTACACGGAGTTGCCGCGATTGATGGCCTCCTCGTCCAGCGGCGTATTGGGGCGAACGTAATGGGACACGTCCGCGATGGCCACCAGCAGGCGATAACCGCCACGGGGACGACGCTCGCAATAGATGGCGTCATCAAAGTCCCGGGCGGTTTCATCGTCGATGGTCACCAGAGGCAGGTCACGGATGTCCACGCGATTGGCCTTGTCCGCCTCCCTCACCTCTTCAGGGATGGCAGCGGCCTGCTGGCCAACCTCTTCCGGCCAGGTGTGGGGGATATCATAGGAACGGATGGCCACATCGATTTCCATGCCCGGAGCCATGTGTTCACCAAGCACCTCGACGACCTTGCCGGTTGGCTTGGCACGCTGGGATGGGTAGCGCACGATGTCCACCACCACGTATTGACCGTGCCGTGCCTTGCCGCAGTCTTCCTCGGCAATCATGATTTCATTGTTGATGCGGGGATTTTCCGGAACAACGAAGGAGATGCCGTCTTCACGGAACAGGCGGCCCACCGTCTGGGTCGTCCTGCGCTCCAGTATCTCGACGATCTTGCCTTCCCGGCGGCCGCGGTCATCGACGCTGTCCACCCGTGCCGCCACCCGGTCGCCATGGAACACCTGGCGCATTTCCCGGGCGCTCAGGAAAAGGTCCGAGCCGCCGTCGTCCGGCATAAGGAAACCGAAACCGTCCTTGTGACCGGAGACCCTTCCGGTGACCAGATCGGCCTCATCGATAGGGAGGTAACGACCCTTGCGGTTGCAGATCAGCTGGCCGTCGCGGCACATGGCAATAAGCCGCCGGCGCAGGGCCTCGATGCCTTCCTCGCTGGTCTGGCCCAGCTCCTCGCACAGGGTTTCGTGAGTGGCAGGCGCTCCCCGTTTGCGGAGATGCTCGAGAATGAACTCCCGGCTCTGTATCGGGTTGTCGTATTTCTGGGCTTCGCGATCCGCATGGGGATCCTGGGTGTTTTTTCGGGACACTATACTTACTCTCTTCTTCTGTTAAGCCGACTTTCAGCCGGCATGCCAGACCCATGCGCCCAACGTTCACTGCCCGGTTAATTCGACAGGACTCTGTCGGAGAACCCTGTCGAATTACCCGGACCAGCGGCGGTTTACAGACGGGGCCCGGAATGAATGTACCGGGGAGTATAACGCCCTACTCCCTTACCTACCTAATGAAGGGCCCCAAATCCCATTAAGGGATGATGCTTATAATTGCATTTGAAGTGCTTCCCAGGGGCTCAGTTCCAGGCTGCAAAAAACCTTCCGGGCAGCCTGAAAAAATGTTTGACAGCCCCCGGACGAATCATTAAAGTACGCGCCATCGGTTGAGGGACAACTCTCAGCGATCAGCGACAGACTTGAATTCAACATAGGATTCAGTAAGATAGTACTTGTCGCGAATCACCTGCCGAGGTGGTGAAATTGGTAGACACGCTAGCTTCAGGTGCTAGTGGGGGCAACCCCGTGGAGGTTCAAGTCCTCTCCTCGGCACCATTTCCTTCCCCAGGAAATGGCATTAAATGAATCCCTTGATTGTCAAATCCGTAAATTACTGACCCGGAGTAAGATCCTTGTCAGTTATCGTCCGTTCATGTGGCTTCGGATCATGCCTGTCTCCCTGTTATTCCGTATCCACAGGCGCCGCCGGCTCCTCCTCACCTGTCGACCCACCCTTTACCGAAAATTCGTGCTTGCCAAAGGTTTCAGACAGGATCGCCTGCTCAATCGCGCTGCGCTCGGAGGGACGGCAGGGATAGCGAACCACCAGATGGATCTCGCCGGCCACCGGCACCTGGATGCTGACTCGCGGATCCACCAGAGGAACGTCAAGCCCGCGCCGGTCGCCCAGCCGTCGCATGTGTCGCCGGGCGGTCTCCAGGAAGGGTTCGCACTGGGCCTGCGCGTTCTCCAGAAGAATCTCCTGGGCCAGCTGCCATTTGTCTTCCCGCTTGAAAGGCACGGTGAACACATGCAGCACGTAGTCCTCGGTAAAGCTCTCGTTGATTACCGGTTCCGACACAAACAGTGAGTTGGGGATCACGGTCGCACGGCCTGTCCGCTGGTGGGTGAGCTTGCCCGGCCCCACCTCGAGAATGGTGGTGGCGAGCAGATTCTGGTCGATCACATCGCCACGGAAGTCCTTCACCTGAATGCGATCGCCAATGTTGAAGGAACGGGCCCCCCCCTTGACCAGCGAGCCCATGAAACAAAGGATCAGTTCCTTGGTGGCCACCACGAAGGCCACTGCGATGGCCACGATGGATAGGGCGAGGGTACGCAGCTCCTGCCCCCAGATCAGCACCAGGCCCAGAAGGAGCACCAGGATCAGGCCATTTCGGCTCTGCACCAGCCACCTGCGCCGCAACTCGGCGACCTGAATGTTGGAGCGGATCAGCTTGGCAAGAATGGCCCGCAACACCAGCACGATAACAATCAGCACCAGGGTGCTTGCCAGCAGGCGCAGCATCGGCATGGAAACATTCATCTGCTGTATCGCAGCGGCCACCTGCTCAAACACGGTTATCGCCCTCTCCCCAGCGTGGCACCATGTTCTGCTCCAGACCCAGATGATCCAGCAGGCGGGCCACTATGAAATCCACCAGATCGTCGATCGATTCAGGCCGATGATAGAACCCCGGGCTGGCGGGTATTATTAGCGCCCCCATGCGGGTCAGCTTCAGCATGTTTTCCAGGTGTACTTCGGAATAAGGGGCTTCCCGGGGTACCAGAATCAGTTGCCGACGCTCTTTCAGGGCCACGTCGCCGGCACGCTCGATAAGGTTGTTGCTGGCGCCTGTGGCAAGAGCGGACAGGGTACCGGTACTGCAGGGGCAGATGACCAGCGGCGATTTCTCCCCAGAGCCGGACGCCGGCGGGGCGAACCAGTCTTCCTTTCCGAACACCCGTATCTGCCCTTCCTTCGCACCAGTGTAGTCATTGAGGACCTGCAGAGCCGCACCGGTGGCGCCGGGCAGCCTGAGGTCAGTCTCGGTGGCGATCACCACCTGGGCGGCACGACTCACCATGACATTGACCCGACAGCCCGCTGCCACCAGGCATTGCAGCAGGCGGAGCCCGTACTGGGCACCGGAGGCTCCGGTAAAGGCCAGGTTAATGGTGCGGTCAGCGGTTGAGTCAGCGGCCATGGCCGGTATTCTCCTGCAGACGGGCGATGAGGCGCTGATGGATACCACCGAACCCCCCATTGCTCATGATCACCACATGACAGGGCTCGGACATCTCGCCCAGGGCGCGCTCCAGCAGGCCATCAATTGTCACGTCCATCTGGTGGCGCTCCGGATCATCGCCAGTCGCGCGGTACTCCCTCATCAGTTCGGTGAGCCAGGCGGCCTTCGCGGTATTGGCCCAGATCACCCGGTCCGCCATGGCCGCGCTGGCCAGAAGCCGCTCCCGGTGCACGCCCTGCTGCATGGTATTGGAGCGTGGCTCGATCAGGGCCACGATCAGCTCGTCCCCCACCTGGTTCCTCAACCCTTCCAGGGTGGTGGCAATGGCCGTGGGATGGTGGGCGAAGTCATCGTAGACCCGTATGCCTCCCACATCGGCCAGCAGCTCCATCCGACGCTTGACACCGGAAAACCGGCTTAGGGCCGACACGGCGTGATCCGGCGTCACCCCCACATGGCGGGCCGCCGCGATGGCGGCGAGGGCATTACGCACATTGTGTTGCCCTGTCATCTCCCAGGAAACCGTGGCCACAGGCTGCTCATGGTGAATAACCATAAACCGCGAGCCGTCATCCCGCAGCGGTTCCGCCCGCCAGTTCGGGGCATCGGCCTCGCTGCCGACCGCCAGGGTCTGGACCGGACTCCAGCAACCCATATCCAGGGCCCTGTCCAGATGGATGTCCCTGGCGGGTCGGATGATCATACCGGTGGCCGGGACCGTTCTCACCAGATGGTGGAACTGGCGCTCGATCGCCTCCACGCTGTCAAAGATATCGGCGTGGTCGAATTCCAGGTTGTTCAGGATGCAGGTGTGGGGCCGGTAATGGACAAACTTTGAGCGCTTGTCAAAGAAAGCACTGTCGTACTCGTCGGCCTCAATCACGAAGAAGTCGCTGGTACCGAGGCGTGCCGATACCGGGAAATCCTGAGGAACGCCGCCCACCAGGTAACCCGGATCAAAGCCCGCCTGATCAAGGATCCACAGCAGCATGGAGGTGGTCGTGGTCTTGCCATGGGTGCCGGCCACCGCCAGTACCCAGCGTTTGCGGAGAACCTCCCGGGCCAGCCATTCCGGGCCAGACATATAGTCGATGTTACGGTTGAGGACGGCTTCCACTTCCGGATTGCCCCGGGACATGGCATTACCGATCAGCACCAGATCCGGTGTGGGCCTGAGGTTACCCGGGGCAAAGCCCTCCGTCAGCTCGATGCCCTGGGATTCCAGCTGGGTGCTCATCGGTGGGTATACGCCCTGATCAGAGCCAGTCACCCTGTGACCCAGCTCCCTCGCCAACACCGCCAGGCTTCCCATGAAGGTGCCGCAGATTCCCAGGATATGGATGTGCATAACGTTGCCGATTTCCTCAATGTTGATACCGCAGGTGGGCCGCCGGAGCCCCCCGCCGGTGCGCGGACGTCGCCATGAGCCGGAGGCTCACAAGACTCCCGCATACCGGCGCGGTCGTCAAGCCGGTGGCCATGAAAACTATGGCGGATTCACGTATCATTCGCCCCCAGTGAAACGTACGGCGATGATCGCCCATTGTCGGGACGTGAGCCCAGAACCCAACCAGCAGGAGGCGCCAGCCCAAGATGGCCATCAAGAACGCGTTCTACGCCCAGTCCGGCGGGGTTACCGCCGTCATCAATGCCAGTGCCTGCGGAGTGATCGAAACCGCGCGCAAGCATCCCGAACAGATCGGCAAGGTCTACGCCGGACGCAATGGCATTATCGGGGCTCTCAGGGAAGAGCTGATCGACACATCCGAAGAGTCGGATGAGGCCATTCGCGCCCTCATGCACACCCCTGGCGGCGCCTTCGGTTCCTGCCGCTACAAGCTCAAGAACCTCACCGAGAACAGGCGGGAGTACGAGCGCCTGGTGGAAGTTTTCCGGGCTCATGACATCGGCTACTTCTTTTACAACGGCGGCGGCGATTCCCAGGACACGGCCTATAAGGTCTCGCAGATTGGCGACAAGATGGGCTACCCCATCACCTGTATTGGCATACCCAAGACCGTGGACAACGACCTGCCCTTCACCGACTGCTGTCCCGGTTTTGGCTCAGTGGCCAAGTACGTGGCGACATCCACCCTGGAAGCCAGCCTGGATATCAAGTCCATGTGCGAGTCCTCCACCAAGGTATTCATTCTGGAAGTGATGGGCCGCCATGCCGGCTGGATAGCCGCTTCGGGCGGTCTGGCGGGCAAGGGCCGGGATGAACCGCCCCATATCATCCTGTTTCCCGAAATTCCCTTTAACCGGGAAGCCTTCCTGGCACGGGTCGAGCAGTCGGTGAAAGATTACGGCTACTGTGTGGTGGTAGCGTCGGAAGGCGCCCAGTACGAGGACGGACGCTTCCTGGCGGACGCCGGTGGCAAGGACGCCTTCGGCCATACCCAGCTGGGTGGCGTTGCCCCCACCCTGGCGAACATGGTCAAGCAGGCCCTGGGCTACAAGTTCCATTGGGCGGTGGCTGACTATCTGCAACGCTCCGCCCGACACCTGTCCTCGGCCACAGACGTGGAGCAGGCCTACACGGTGGGTCAGCAAGCCGTGGAGATGGCCCTGGCCGGCAAGCAGGCGGTGATGCCCATTATCGTACGTGAGCAGTCCAAACCTTACCGCTGGCATATTGGCGAGGCGCCCCTGAGCGAAGTCGCCAACCAGGAAAAGAAAATGCCCATCCACTTCATTTCCGATGACGGCTTCAGCATCACCGATGACTGTCGTGAGTATCTTCAGCCACTGATCGAGGGCGAGGCCTTCCCGCCGTTTGAAAACGGCATTCCCAAGGTGGCACACCTTAGAAACGAGCTGGCACCCAAGAAGCTCAGGACCCCCTTCGAAGTCTGACCACAGGCAGCGACTGACTCCCGGCAGCACCTTGCCGGGAGCTTGCCACGACTATCCGGAGACTCAGCCGGCCGAACGGCCCCTTGAGTTCAGGTGGACCACCGCTGCCCCCTCCGGCTCAGCCTCCATCAGACCGGGATCGGAGCCAGGCCGGCTTCGGGCACCCTCCCCACCTTCCAGGAAGGGCACGACGAAGCCCATGATGGTTCCGCAGGTCATGGCAATAAAGACCTGGAGCAGCCATTGCGGCAGCACCACATCAAAGAGCGTCCAAACGCGGTCCACGCGCCCCAGCTCTTTACCAATGGCGTACACCAGCAGAGCGGCGAACGCCAGACCCGCAGCCAGTACGGCACCGTTTGCGAGGCCCCTGAGCGCTGGCCGGAAGCGGGTGAACAGCCGGGCATCCAGCAGATACGCAAACAGCATTGTGGCGGCGAAGGTCATTATCCGGTAGACCCAGGCCCCGGATACAAAGCGGGCCCAGGACTGTTGCAGGGCAGCAATCAGACTGCTGTCGCTGATAAAAAAGGATGCGAGGAAAGCCACCTGCAGGACCGCCGAAAGTCCCGTGGCGATCAATGCGGCCAGCAGGTAGCCGGAAAACGGGAGGGGTCTGTCAGCCGTGGCCCGGCACAGGGTGAAATAGGTCCGGCAGTATAGCGCGACCAGCATGGCAATGACGTAGGAAAGGGTGATCATGACGGGCAGCAGCAGTGCCCGGTGGGCCCGCATTTCGTCGCTTTGCAGGCCAAGGAAGATAGTCAGCATGCCAACCAGCAGCACCAGGAACGTCGCGACGATCTTGTCGTGGGAGAAGCCCGGAGCGGCAAAACGACCGGAATACGCAAAGCCGAACTCACGGATCCTCTGGAGACGGTCACCATTGGTATAGCAGCAACTCAGGATGGCCTGGCTCACGAAATCGCAACACTCGGCTATAAAGTCATCCAGCCCGGACTGGAAACTGTCTTCCATCCTCCTTGAGGCCTCGCGGATTTCCTCCACCTTCATATTTCCGTCAAGCCGGTTGTTCAGGTTGTAGATACCCACCCCTAGCTTGGTCAGGCGCTCGAAGGCATTGGTAAGACGCTGGTATTGACCCTCTCGCTCATGGAAGAACCCGGCAAACTGATGGTCGAGTCGCCACCGTTCGATGCGCTGGAGGCAGACGTACCCCTTTATCCAGCTGGACAGCAGGGGACTGCCCTCCATTTGCCGGAGGTCGGTCTCGGAAACGCCGTGACCGGCCAGAACCTTGTTAGCCTCCTGGCTCTCCTGTTCGCTGACCTGCAACGGCAGGGACTGCAATTCACGGCTGAATCTCAGTGCCTCGAAGGGTATCAGTGCCAGTCGGTGCAATACCTTGATGGCCCCGCGATCCACATTACTGACACCCGGAATGGTGCTGAGCACCTTGCACACAGCGACGGCACAGATCGTCAGGGTACCGACCCGGTAAAGATCGCTCTGCTGGTTAGAGAAGGAAAAGGCCGCAACCTCATCAGGGGAAAGACTGAAGGAACCGAGGACCTCAGGGAAGAATTTCAGCAACTCCGGGGCGAAAATCAATCCCAGGAAAACAGCCTGGTAGGCCGCCACATATACTCCGGCCGCTCCGTAATAGCGAAACGCCGTAGTCGTGCAGCGTATATTCTGGCGCTTGTTGAATCGCTCGAGTGCATGGACGGCGACAAAAAAGATCCCGATAGCAACAATCAGGAATTCCATGGCCCGCCTCCGGTCTTCGCCCTTCGCGACAGAAGACCACAGCATAGATCGAACCGAAACCACGGAAGCCTTTAAAAAATAAAGGTGTGCAGATTGCCGGAATTTCGTAGTGTAAAAAATATCGACACCACGAAGGCTACAGGAAGGCTTTTATCCTAAACGTGCCCTGATTATCCGGAAACCGCGGGTGCGGGAACAAGGCGTTTGCCGCAGGTGTCTTTCAGGTGCGGCTGGCTACATAGCGGGAAAACTCATCGTAGCCACCCACATAGTTGTCACCCACCAGGATCTGCGGAACCGTGCGGACCGGCCGGCCCAGCTTTTGGGCCACATCCTCCTTGGTGAGTCCAAGGGCCGGCATGTCGATGAATTCGTGCTCGAAACCCTTCTGTTCACACAGGTTGCGTGCCATGGCGCAAAAACCGCAACTCATGCGGCCATAGATTGTCACTTTTTCCAAGAATCACCTCCGGCGTCTGTTTTTCTGGATATAAAAACAGCATGACACCTCTGTCATCTGGTTCCAGTAAATGATTTGGATGGGGGCCATAGCCAGTCACGATGACGTTCCACCGACGGCTACCCGGAGCTGCATGGCGTCGAGGTCCCGTTTTTACCGGTCGCCGTAGAGAAACTTCCGGAGGAGCGTCTCACCGTTGAACTCAGCCCGCAGCACCGCGATGAACGTGTAGACCCCGATCAACTTGCGATTGAGGAAAACAAATTCCTTCGGCGGAACCTTGAAATAGCGGCTGACGGCGGAGCGGGCAGCTTCCCGCGCCACCCGGGAAGGCAGATCGCTTTCCTTCCAGCGGTACTGGCCCTTATCATTTACCGCATAATCCGGCCAGCTGTTGTTGGCGGGAGCCAGCGGCTCCAGAACCGACATGCAGACCTGTGCGAACTTGCTCAGCACTTCATCCGGCCAGTCCCGCTGCATGAAATTCAGTGCGATACCGCCTTCGATGACACCCTCCTCGTCCTGCTCATAGGAGGCGCGGATCATCTGAATCACAGGTGACAGGAACTCATCCGAATAGCTCTGTACCGCCCCGAAATCCAGTAGCACAATCTGGTCGTTGTCCGGATCAGCTCCGGGTTCACCGGCAAGCCGGATCCGGTAATTGCCGAAGTTCGGATCGGTCTGAATCTCGCCCCACTCAAAGAGCTCCCGGAAGAACAGTTCGAGAGCGGCCTCGCCCAGGCGGCTGCGACGATCAACGCTCAGCGCCCGGACCGCCGGAGACCCCACCGGGTGACCGTGCTCGTACGTTTGCGCAATGATATGCTCGGTGGAATATTCCATCAGCACGTGGGGCACTACGAAGCGCGGATCGTCAGCCAGCAGGGTGCGGAATTTTTCGGTGGTGGCAGCCTCCAGAGCGTAATCCACCTCCCGGTGCATCATCATCCGAACTTCTTCCAGCCAGTCGTTGAACTCAGGCCCGAACGACACAAGACGGGCCACCCGCAACATCTGGGCGACCGCGTCCAGGTCACTGTCCACTGCCTTTGCGACACCGGGATACTGGACCTTGAGCACCAGCTCAAGGTCGTCAGAACGTCTTCGGGCCCTGTGTACCTGTCCCAGGGAGGCAGCTCCGATCGGCTCGGGATCCACGTCAAGCTCCTGCAGCCGATCCGCGCCCAACTCCTCCTTCAGTACCTTTTCCACCGCCTGCCATTCCAGTGCCGACGTCTGGTCTTCGAGGGTATGCAGAGCTTCAGTCACCTCCTCCGGAAGGAAGTGCTCTCCGTAAAGCGCCATGATCTGACCAATCTTGACCACGCTCCCCTTGAGCTGGCCCAGCTCCTCCACCAGAAAGCGGGCCTGCTTGGACAGCATGGCCTTGTGGCGCTCTTCCCGCTGATCGGCGCTTGTCAGCCAGTTGGTGGCCATGTGGGAGGCAACCCGCGTGCCGGCGAACAGGCCGGCACGGGTCATGCTGAGCCGGCGCTCGAAGCTGCCGGTGCGGATACGGGAAACCGTTTTTCCGTTACGGGATCGGGACATGCATCACCTGACGTTACGGATTAACCGATCACGGGATCGGGCAGAATGCTGGTACCAGTTCAGGATGCTGGCTTTGGGCTGTCGCTGTCAAAGCCTGCGATACGCCGGGCACGGCCGGGGTCATGGCCCAAGGCGGTTGCGAGCAGACTGGTCAGGCGGTCTGACAGAGCCGGCAGAGTGGCAGAGGGCTCGAAATCGGAAACCTGGCACATGGGCATGCCCGCAAAGCCGCAGGGATTGATCCTTGAAAACGGTTCCATGTCCATATCGATATTGAGTGCCAGTCCGTGGAACGAACAGCCACGGCGCACCCGCAGCCCGAGGGAGGCAATCTTGGCCCCTTCGACATAGACACCTGGCGCGTCGGGCCGGGGGGCAGCGGTAATGTTGTGTTCGGCAAGCACCCCAACCAGGGATTGCTCGATAATATCCACCAGCCGGCGCACGCCCAGGCCGGCCCGGGGCAGGTCAACCATCAGGTAAACCACTAACTGACCTGGACCGTGGTAGGTGACTTGGCCGCCACGGTCGACCTGCACGACGGGGATATCGCCGGGCATCAGGATGTGCTCCGCCCGACCGGCCTGCCCCTGCGTATACACCGGAGGATGCTGGACACACCAGAGTTCGTCGGGGACCGAACGGTCCCGGGCGGCGGTAAAGGACTTCATCGCCTCCCAGACTATCCCGTAGGGCTGCAGGCCGAGCTCGCGGACAACCAGCGGATGATCAGTCATCGACGACGGTACCTAAAGGACCATATGGACGCGGCCACTGGCTTTGAGATCCTCGAAAAGTGCCTTCAGCTGCTGCTCACCGGTGGCCACAATGTTGAGCCGTACGGAGCTGAAGCGGCCATTGCGGCTATCAACTACCGAAATCCTGTCCGGGGACAGTCCCGGCGCATGCTCCTCCACGACTGTCACGACAAACTCGGCAAAGTCCGGAGCCGCGTCACCAATCACCTTGATGCTGTAGTCACAGGGGAACTCAATCTTCGGGGCTTTGGTATCGGTCATGACAAGGGCCCTTCCTCTCTGCTGCAAATCACTAGTTGAACAGCCCATGAAAGAACAGCTTGATGGCGTCGAACAGGCGCTTGAACAAACCACCCTCCGGCACGGCCTCCAGAGCCACAACCGGACGCTCGGCCAGCACCTTCCCCTCATAGCGGATGGTGACCGTTCCAAGCTCATCCCCGGCCTCGACCGGCGCCTTGATCACCGAGTCCACCTCCACCACGGACTCCAGGGCTTTCCGGGCGCCCCGGGGAATGGTCAGGATCATGTCCGCGGCCAGACCCAGATCGAGCTGATCCTTCTCACCACCCCAGACACGGGTCTCCAGCAGGCTTGCCCCGCCCTGGTAAAGGCTGACGCTCTCGTAATAGCGGAAACCGTAATTGAGCATTTTCTGGACTTCCCGGGCTCGGGCCTCGGTACTGTCCGCTCCCATCACCACCGCGATCAGGCGGTCCCCATCCCGCTCGGCAGACGCCACCAGGCAATACCCTGCCTCCTCGGTGTGGCCGGTTTTCAGACCATCAACAGAAGGATCACGCCACAGCAGGGAATTACGGTTAGGCTGGCGGATGTTGTTGTAGGTGAAGTGCTTTTCCGCATAGAGCGAATAGGTCTGGGGATAGTCATTGATGGTCGCGGCCGCGAGGATGGCCATATCGCGGGCAGTCGAATAGTGATCCGGGTCCGGCAGGCCGGTGGCGTTCTGGAAGCGGGAGTTTTCCATGCCCAGCAGACGGGCCTGCTGGTTCATGACGTCGGCGAAGGCCCCTTCGGAGCCGGCAACATGCTCGGCCAGTGCAACCGAGGCGTCATTGCCGGACTGTATGACCACACCCCTGAGCAGATCCTCCACGCTGACCTTGGTCCCTTCCTGCACGAACATCCGTGAGCCGCCGGTACGCCACGCATTGACGCTGATGGGGACCATCTCGTCCATTTCCAGCCGACCCTCGTCCAGCTCGCGCTCGACAATGTAGGCAGTCATCATTTTGGTCAGGCTGGCGGGTGGCAGCCGCTCGTCGCTGTTCTCTTCCATGAGCACCCGTCCACTGGCGGGATCCAGCAGGATATAGGAACTGGCACTGATCTGGGGCGGTGACGGGATCAGGACCTGCTGGCCCTGAGCCGCCATCGGCAGCCAGGCAAGCACTAGCAGTGAAACAAGGAATCGGCTTACGGTTCGACGGGTCATGAAAACATTCACATCTGGTTTTTGATCATTGATATAGCGCCCGGGCTGTGACCACAGGCACGCGAATTCAGTGGTTGTCAGTCAGCACCATGGCCTGGGGAAAACCTTCGGATGCGAGCCTGCGCAGCGCTTTCTCGGCTTCCGACGTGTCCGCAAAGGGCCCCACCTGAACCCGGTGGAACCGGCCCGACTCCGTGGTGACCTGACGAACCCGGACCGGGCTCTCCGTGCGCCCACGAAGCTCCTGCTCCAGTCTTCTGGCCGGTGCGGCATTACTGAACGAGCCCAGCTGGACGAACAGACCGCCCCGGGTCACGGCAGACGACGCCCCCTCCTGATCCGTTTCTTCCTTGGCGCTTCCGGCGAGCGGTCGCCAGGCCTCGCCCGCCAGGGTCATGGAACCATCGGAGTCCACGGTGATCGCTGCCACCTCCACCCGGGCCGTTCCCTGTGACAGGTATCCGAGCTTCTTCGCCGCAGCCCAGGACAAGTCTATCAGACGATCGCCGTGAAAGGGCCCCCGATCATTCACTCGCACTACCACGGAACGGCCATTGGCCAGGTTGGTGACTCGGGCGTAGCTGGGAATCGGCAGGCTCTTATGAGCCGCCGACATCTTGTACATATCGTAGATCTCGCCGTTTGAGGTGTGGTGGCCGTGAAACTTCTTGCCATACCAACTGGCGATGCCTCGCTCGACATAGCCGTCGGCGCTGCCACGGCTCATCACCCGGTACTGCTTGCCCCAGACGACGTAGGGTGACTTGTTTCCGGCGTTTCGGGGTGCCTCATAGCGGGGCGTGGCGTCCATCAGCCCCGTGATGTCCACATCCTCGGACGGACCTTTGTCCTGCTTCATGGTATAGCGGGCCGAATGATCCTTTTCAGGGGGCGCGCTTGCGCAGCCGGCGAGCACCAGGCCGCTCAGTATCAACACAATCAGCGAGGGCATCTTATTCATCGGTTTTTTCCTGAACCCCTGTCGACGCGGACCCGACCCTGGCGGGCCCGCTCAGTTCGTCCGCGAGTACCTTTACCGCCAGCCCGTAGAGATGACTGTGGTTGTAGCGGGTAATCACATAGAAATTATGGCACGTCAGCCACCACTGGGGGCCGTCGGCGCCCTGCACCATTATCATACGGGCCGGCTCATTGCCCGCCAGGTGGGTGGGCACGGAGACACCCGCCTGACGGTAATCCGAGACCGTGAAACGCGGCTTGAGTTCCCCCGACAACAATGATGGGGGCACCACAACTCCGTCATCCAGACGGAAGGCCACCGGCCCGCCGGGTTTCCACCGGTGCTCGGCGAAATAGTTGGCCACGCTGCCGATCGCGTCCACGGGGTTGTCAAAAATATCCACTACCCCGTCGCCATCAAAATCAATGGCGTAGTGGCGGTAACTGCTGGCAATGAACTGACCATAACCCATGGCGCCGGCATAGGAACCCTTCATGTTTCCGGGCTCGAACCCCTGCTCACGAACCATCAGGAAGAACTGTTGTAGCTCACTGCGGAAAAAACGGCTCCGCGGCGGATAGTCAAAAGCCAGCGTAGCCAGGGCATCGAGCACCCGGTAGGAGCCGCGGTAACGTCCATACCAGGTTTCCACGCCAATAATGGCAGCAATGATCTCCCGTGGTACACCATACTGGCGCTGCGCCCGCCTGAAGGCATCCTCGTACTCCTCCAGAAAAGCGATTCCCCCGGAGATCCGCTCCGGTTTGATGAAGATGTCCCGGTATTCATGCCATTCGAGGGTACGTTCAGCCGGGGAACTGATCCGTTCGATGACCTGCTCCTGCCGACGCGCCTCCCCGAGCCAGGCCCTCAGGCGATTCTCATCAAAGCCGTACTCACGGGTCATTTCCCGGACGAACGCTCGCGCTTCCGGATGCTCCCCATAACCGGCGCCCGCAGCAGTCGTGAAAATGCCGAGCAAGGTCAGAGAAACAGTGAGTTGCAAGAGGTTCATCAGGACACGATCAGATCAGTCGATTTGTCGCGAGCGTAGCACGCAGCCGGGACTCGTACCATTACCGGACATTACGCGGTGATCATCCGCCGATGGGTATGTATCGCCATCAGCACACCAAAGGCCGACATCAGGGTGACAATTGAGGTTCCCCCGTAACTGACAAGGGGCAACGGCACACCCACCACCGGCAGCAGCCCGCTGACCATGCCGATATTGACCACAATGTAAACAAAGAACGTCATGGTCAGGGCACCGGCCAGCAGACGGCTGAACGAATCCTGGGCGTTAACGGCGATGTAGAGGCACCGAAGTATGATCAGGAAGTAGACCGCCAGCAATATAAGCAGGCCGATAAACCCGAACTCCTCTGCCAGTACCGCGACAATGAAGTCCGTGTGGCTCTCCGGCAGGAACTCCAGGTGAGACTGGGTACCCTGTAACCATCCTTTTCCGCTCAGGCCCCCGGACCCGATGGCGGTGGTGGACTGGATAATATTCCAGCCCGCACCCAGCGGATCGCTCTGGGGATCCAGCAGGGTAAGCACTCGCTGCTTCTGGTACTCACGCAGGACAAAAAACCACATCAGGGGCGCGGCAACCCCCAGAAGCGCAACGAATCCGGTGATCAGCCGCCAGCTGAGGCCGGCGAAAAACACCACGAACATGCCGGCCCCCCCGACCAGAAGTGCGGTTCCCAGGTCCGGCTGATTGATGATCAGCGCCATGGGCACCAACACCAGGCCAAGGCAGACCGCCACATGCCGGAATTTCGGTGGCAGGTAATGGCGGGACATGTACCAGGCCGCCATGATCGGCACCACCAGCTTCATGATTTCCGATGGCTGGAATCGGGGCAGGCCTGGAAGATCCAGCCAGCGCTGTGCGCCTTTGGCACCCACACCCACCAGCAGCACCGCCACCAGCCCCGCCAATCCGGCGGCATAGAGCCACGGTGCCCAGCGACGATACACCGAAGGATCCAGCTGCGCGAACACGACCATCGCCACCAGAGCCACGGCGAAGCGAATCGCCTGGGACTTGACTGCCTGCACACTGGCATCCGCGCCACTGTAGAGGACAAACAGCCCTCCGGCGCACAGCAGCAGCAACAGCAACAGCAGAACGGGATCAAGGTGGACGCTGTGCCAGATACTTTGCGGCCGGTGCAGACGGCTGCTGGTCGCGTCCACGACGCCGGAACGGCCCATCATGGCGCGGTCCTCCGGGATTGACTGATGACTGACTGCTCCGGACTGAAATCCGTCAGCCAGGCATCGAACATGGCCCGGGCTACCGGTGCCGCCGTGCCACTCCCGCTGCCGCCATTCTCCACGATCACCGCCACGGCAATCTGAGGATCGTCAACCGGCGCGAAACCAATGAACAGCGCGTGGTCCCTGAGCCGCTCACGTACTTCCTCTTCTTCGTATTCCTCATCTTCCGCCAGGCTGAAGACCTGGGCGGTGCCGGTCTTTCCGGCCATTCTGTATTCGGCGCCCACAGCGGCTGCCCTGGCCGTTCCTCTTTCACCATGCATCACCTTCTCCATGGAATCGACGGCGTACTTCCAGTTGTCGGGGTTGCGCACGGATACCTTGTCCAGGTACTCAGGCTGGAGCACATCGGTCAGTTCGGTGTCGCCAGCGATATCCCGCAGCATTCGGGGCTGGGCCCACTCGCCACGGTTGGCCATGACCGCGGTGGCGGTCGCCAGTTGCAGGGGTGTCGCCAGGAAAAACCCCTGGCCGATACTCATGTTGACAGAATCACCCGGATACCAGGGTTCGTTGCGCGCACCCCGTTTCCAGTCCCGGGAAGGCAGCAGGCCGGGTAATGCCCCGCCCACGTCAAGCGCGGCCACGGCGCCAAAGCCGAAGTCGGAGAGATACTCATGCATGACGTCCACCCCCATCTCCACACCCAGCTCGTAGAAGTAGATATCACAGGACTGGGCAACGGCCTTGGTGCCGTCCACCCAGCCATGACCGCCCCGTTTCCAGTCCCGGTAGCGGCGGCCCGCTCCGCCGAGCTGGAAATAGCCCGGGTCCCAGATGGTATAATCACGGGTGAAGGTTCCGCTGTCGACGCCGGCCAGCAGGAGCATGGGCTTGATGGTGGAACCCGGTGGGTACTGGCCTCGCAGAGCGCGGTTGAACAGGGGTTTGTCGTAGGACTCACTGAGTTCCCGATAGGCTTCCACGCCGATGCCGGTAACAAAGAGATTGGCGTCGAAGCCGGGTACGCTTGCCAGAGCGATAATGCCGCCCGTCTCCGGCTCTATAGCCACGATGGCCCCGCGCCTTCCCTCCAACAGCTCGAAGGCTTTTTTCTGCAGCCGCATGTCGAGATGCAGGACCAGGTCCTCCCCGGGCACGGGGTTCTCCCGTTCCAGCACTCTCAGGGTTCTGCCCCGGGCGTTGGTTTCCACGTGTTCGTAACCGACCCGACCGTGAAGTTCGTCCTCGTACACCCGTTCAACGCCTGACTTGCCGATATAGTTCGTGCCGGCATAATTCACCGGGTCAATCTTTTGCAGTTCTTCCCGGTTGATGCGCCCCACATAACCCAGGGCATGGGCATTGAGTTCACCAAACGGGTAATGACGCACCAGTTCGGCACTCACCTCGACCCCAGGCAGCTCGTGGCGATGAACCGCCAGGCTGGCGATCTCTTCTTCCGTCAGATCGTAATGGAGCGGAAGCTCCTGGAAGGGGCGCCGGGGCTCACGCAGGCGGCGGTTGAAGTGCTCCATGTCCTCCGCCGAGATCGCCAGCAGTTCCCCGAGACGGGCCAGGGTCCGACCCATGTCGTCGACCCGCTCGGGAACCAGCGTTACGCTGAACACCGGCCGGTTTTCGGCAATGAGTACACCGTTGCGATCGTAGATCAGGCCGCGGGTGGGCGGCACCGACTGGACCTGGACCCGGTTACGGTCGGAGATGGTGGTATAGGTCTCGTGTTCGATCACCTGAAGCTGGTAGAACCGGCCGATCAGTATGAAGAACAACAGCACCACCAGGCCCAGCATCACCAGGGCACGACGCTGGAAAAGCCGCCGTTCCGCCGCGATGTCTTTGAATTCGCCCCAGGCCATGAACGCTCCTAAGCGCGGTGATAGGGATGGTTACGGGTAATGGACCAGGCACGGTAGAGTTGCTCGGCCAGAAGGATACGCACCAGCGGATGCGGCAGGGTCAGCGGGGACAGTGACCAGCACTGGTCGGCCCTGGCACGGCAGGACTCGTGGAGCCCATCGGGACCACCCACCAGGAAGCTCACGTCCCGGCCTTCCAGTTGCCAGTTCTCCAGCTGGCTGGCCAGTTTTTCCGTCGACCATGCATGGCCGCCAACCTCAAGAGCGATCACCCGGTCCCGGTCCCCTGCCGCTGTCAGGATGGCATCCCCCTCCTGTTGCATCAGACGGGGGATATCTGGGTTCTTGCCCCGGTGGGCCATGGTGATTTCGGTCAGGTCAAGGGGCAATTCCCGAGGCATTCGACGGGCATACTCCTGGAATCCCGCCGACACCCATCCGGGCATCTTCTGCCCGACGCAAATCAACTTCAGGCGCATGGTTATTCGCTGCCGGCGGCTCCCAGTCCAGGCGCGTCCCGCCACAACCGCTCAAGGTCGTAGAACTCACGGGCCGCAGGCATCATCACGTGAACCACAACGTCCCCCAGATCCACCAGGATCCAGTCACTGGTGGCGCCACCTTCAACGCTGGCGTCGCGGATGCCCCGCTCCTTGATGTCCTGGACCACGGACTCCGCCACCGACCTCAGGTGCCTGCTGGAGGTTCCGGACGCAAGAACCATGTAGTCGGTCACACTGGTCCGGTCGGTCACATCAATGACGCTGATGTCCTGGGCCTTCACGTCCTCCAACGCATTGATCACAATATCTTTGAGCTGTTCTGCCTGCATAATCATCCTGTGTCGTGCTCCGGCCTTTGCCGGAACCGGAATATGGGTATAGTGACAGTGTATCACCGATAACCTGGCCCGAGGTCAGAAAATCAGGCCTTCCGCCCCTCCCGGTAAAGGCCCCGGCGGCGGATCTGTTCAAGCACCGGATCCGGAATCAGGAAGCGCACTGAGCGCCCGTCCTCCAGACGCTGACGGATCCCGGTGGCGGATATGTCCAGCAGCGGTGGATCCATTTCCAGGATTCTGCCACAGGGCTGCCGGTGCAGGTCTGCCGGACTTCGGGTAACGCGCTCCGCCAGCATCGCCGCCGGTGCCGAGCCTTCCTCCAGTTCCGAACCGGGTCTTCGGACCAGAATAATATGGGCGAGTTCCGGAATGGTCTTCCATTCCCGCCACTTGTCGAAGCCGGCGAACGAGTCGGTGCCAACCACCATCGCCAGCGGCGCATCCGCACCCAGCTCTCCCCGCAGCTGCCGGAGGGTGTCCGCGGTATAGGACTGCCCCTCACGATCCAGTTCTCTTGTGTCTATCCGCAGACCTGGCTCGCCCGCCACCGCCAGCTGCAGCAGCTCAAGCCGGTCCTGACTGTTGCCGCCCGGCGTTCCCCGGTGGGGAGGGATATGGCTTGGAACGAGGTGAACGCTATCGACCGACAGACGCTCGCGAAGTTCAACGGCCACCCGGAGGTGACCGTGATGGATCGGATCGAAAGTACCGCCGTAAATGACGTGCATGGCTCAGCCCCGGGTGTGGCCGTCGCCGAACACCACATATTTCTGTGACGTCAGTCCCTCCAGACCAACCGGGCCCCGGGCATGAATCTTGTCAGTGGATATACCGATCTCGGCGCCAAGGCCATATTCAAACCCGTCTGCGAACCGGGTAGAGGCGTTGACCATGACCGAACTGGAGTCCACCTCGGTGATAAACCGGCGGGCACGGGTGTAGTTTTCAGTGATGATGCTGTCTGTGTGCCGGGAGCTGTAGCGATTGATATGCTCGATCGCCCCGTCGAGACCTGCCACCACCCGAACCGCCAGCACCGGCGCCAGGTATTCCTCGTGCCAGTCCTGCTCGGTGGCCGCGACCATGTCAGGCACAATCCCGCGGGAGGCATCACAGCCGCGCAGCTCCACCTCATGCTCACGAAACGCCCCTGCCAGCAGAGGCAGGATATCGTCCGCGATCTCCTCATCCACGAGCAGCGTCTCCATGGTGTTGCAGGTACCGTATCGCTGGGTCTTGGCGTTCACAGCCACCTTCAGGGCTTTTTCGGGATCGGCATGGGCATCGACATAGACGTGGCATACCCCATCCAGGTGTTTGATCACCGGTACCCGGGCGTCCCGGCTGATGCGCTCTATAAGCCCCTTGCCACCCCGCGGGACGATGACATCCACGTACTCGGGCATGGTGATCATCTCGCCCACGGCAGCCCGGTCCGTGATGCGGATGACCTGTACCGAGGCTTCGGGCAGACCAACCTCCCGCAAGCCGGCATTCAGACATTCGGCGATGGCCTGATTGGAGTGAATGGCTTCCGAGCCACCCCGCAGAATGGTGGCGTTGCCCGACTTGAGGCAGAGGCTGGCGGCCTCCACCGTTACATTGGGACGGGACTCGTAAATGATGCCGATAACCCCCAGCGGAACCCGCATCTTGCCTACCTGGATCCCCGAGGGGCGGTAGGTCATGTCCGTTATCGCGCCAATGGGATCCGGCAGGCCGGCGACCTGGCGCAGACCCTCGATCATGCCGTCAATACGCTCGGGAGTGAGCTCCAGCCGGTCGAGCATGGCCGGTTCCAGGCCGTTCCTGCGGCCGTTGTCGAGATCCTTGCGGTTAGCCTCGGCGAGGGCGTCGCGGGCACTGTCCAGGGCTGCGGCAGTGGCCAGCAATGCCTGATTCCGGGTCGCCGTGGACGACCGGGCAATGGCTGTCGCGGCCTGGCGGGCCTGGCGACCCACGTCCGCCATGTACGCTGCGATGTCCATGGTTATAGATCACTCCGCTTCTGGGATGGATTGGCTCGGATGGAAGCAATAAAAAACAGGGCGTTATTATGCCCGAGCCCGGCGAAATTGACACATTGATGTTATGATAACCGTCAGGGGTTCCAGGGTGCTACCCATGGAGTTCGGCCACAGGGGCCTGGTGCCGGACCACCAGTTCCAGTGCCCGGTCGAATCCCTGATCAGGTCACCGCAACCGGATTCAGAAAGGACGAAACCATGGCACAGGCCCAGAAGCCGGAGCGATTTGTACTGAGCCGACTGGCATGGCTTGGCTGTTTGCTCCTGATCGCACTGAGCCTGTTCAGCCTGCTCGCCGATCAGCCCGTGACGGCCCTCGCAGCGTTGCTAACCGCAGGCATTGTCTGGACCAGCCCGGCCCTCCCCCGTCACCGCCTGTCACGGCGATGGCAACTGGCCAATCAGCTGCTCGTGCTGCTTCTGACCATTGTTTTGCTGTCCGCCCTGTGGCTGGGTTCGGAACCGCTGAGATACTGGCTGTTCGCGCTCCCCCTGATCATTCTGGGATTGCTGCCACCACGGCTCGCGGTACCTTTGCTGGCCATCGTGCTGGTTGCCGCGCTGATTACCCTGGCTACCCTTCAGGGTGATCCCCAGCGCCACCAGATTATCGCCCCGCTGAGCCTTACGGCGCTTCTGGGCGGCCTGTTCTTTCTTCTCCGGGAGTACAAGACTCGTCAACTGGCGCCGCTCCGGCGCTCGGACGAACTAACCCAGGCCGCCAGCCGCGAATATCTGTCGTCGGACCTCTACAAGGAAATCCAGCGAAGCGAGCGGGAGGGCCTGGACCTGTCCGTGATCATGATCGGGCTTGACGCCCACCTCGCCGAGCCCTATACCGACGCCGACATCGTGGCCCTACTGCCACGTATCGGCCGCTACCTGCACTCCCGACTGCGGGAATTCGACACCTGGTATCGGGTCGCAGACCTGCAGTTCCTGATCATCCTCCCGGGTATTGCCACGGCCGATGCCAGCAAGCGGGCCGAGCAGATCCGCCTGGGGCTGATGGCACTCCTGGAATCCCACGACTTGGACGTCACGGTCAGCGCAGGTGTCGCCGGGCTGAATATCGGCGACGATGCCGATACCCTGCGGCATTCTGTTGCCAGCGCCCTGCAGAGCGCCCAGAAAAAGGGCGGCAACCGGGTCCAGACATGGAGCACCTGGAGCCACACGCCACCAGCCGAACCCCGGGGGATGGCCACATGACTGAAACCCGCCTGAGAACACTCACCAGCTTTACCGCTTACGGCCTGTGTGCCGTATTCTTCATTGCGCTGGCCGTCCAGAATCTGCGCTTTGGCTTCTATGAGCTGTTCTACCTGTCATCGGGCCTCGGAGCCGTGGCCGCATTCGGTGGCGCTTACACCCTGACCGTTCGTCACTACCAGCTGCGGGCCCGGGGCCACTTGCCGGCCCTCGCGCTGATGGGGCTGTTGCTGGTCACAACGGCCTGGCTCCAGACAATTGAAACCGCGATTTTCTGGTGCCTGCCGGTGTTGACGCTGGCCTTTCTGGTGCTGCCCCTGAAAGCCGCGCTGCAGGTCAGCGTGCCGTTGGTCTTTCTGCTGGCGCTGCAGATTGTTACCACCCTGCCCCCGGCATCGGCACTGCCCGTCGTGGTGGCAATGATTCTGCTGATGACCTGTGCCGGCCTGTCCAGCCGGCATTATAGCCACGTCGCCCAGTCCGCCGAGGACCTGGCCATCACCGATCCGGTCACGGGCGCCCATAACGCCCGCTACCTCGACGAAACCCTTCAGAAGGAAATCAGTCGGGCCAGAGTGACAGGACACCCGGTGTCGATACTCATGCTGGGCATTGACCACCACGACGAAGTGAAAGACCTGCTGGGCTCCAACCAGATTCAGGAGCTCTACCGTGGCCTGGCTGAGCACCTGTTTTCGCTGATCCGGGCCGGGGACACGCTTTATTTCCTAGGCGAAGGCCGCTTCTGCCTTATCCTCCCGTTCACTCCGGAGGAGGGAGCCCGGGTCACCAGTGAGCGGATCAGGCGCAGCATCGCCAGCGAGAACTGGCCCAGGGTCGCCCGGATCACCGTCAGTATTGGCGCCACGGCGCAGATCAGCCAGGAGACCCAGGCGGAGCGGTTGCGGCAGAGGGCAACCGATGCTCTCGACGAAGCCGCCCGGCGGGGACACGATTCGGTCTGGTTCTACACGGATTCGCGCCGGGTCGCCTGATGCAGGAAGCCATCCAGCCCCTGACCTCCTGGCTCTCGGCGAATCCCGGCTGGCTGACCACAGCCATTTTCCTGACCGCGTTGCTGGAGTCCCTGGCAGTCGCCGGCATCCTGATACCCGGGGTTGCGATTCTTTTTGCCTTTGCGGTGTTGGCCGGAAAGACCGGATTGCCGATACCGGAGATGCTCGCCTGGGCTGCCGCCGGCGCGATCACCGGAGACCTGGTCAGCTTCTGGGTGGGACGGCAGCTTCGCGGGAGGCTCCACCAGGTCTGGCCCTTTCGACGTCACCCCGCGCTGGTGCGCCGGGCCGAGAAGCTCTTTGTCTACCATGGCGGAAAGAGCGTTGTCATCGGCCGGTTCGTGGGTCCGGTGAGACCGGTCATTCCCATGGTTGCGGGTGCCTTCGGCATGCGAAGCCGGACCTTTGTCGGTTTCAACATCGCGTCGGCCGTGATCTGGGCCCCCTTCTACCTGCTGCCGGGTTATGCGGTCGGAAGTGCCCTGAAGGGTCCGGAGCCGATACCTCCCGGCCTGTACCTGCTGGCTGCCGGAGCGACGGTGGCCCTTCTGATGGCTTACCTGCTGTTCTTCCGGATACAGCTTGGCCTTCGCAGCCGCAGCCCACTGTATCGCTGGCTGGAGCGAAGGATGGCAAGCTACAACTCGACTCATCATCTATGGCGCCGGTTCAGCAGTGATCGTCCCGACAGTGGTGGTGAGTTCCCGTTGGCGTCCATCAGCCTGGCACTGGGCGGCATTGGCGGCTTCATCCTGTGGGGCATCCTCAGCCAGGCCACTACTGTCGTCGTACCTCTGGACACCTATTTCCATGACCTTGTGGAGGCATTGCGCTCTCCGCTGACTGACCCCGTAGCCATCGCACTCACCCTGGCGGGCGACCCTGCCGTACTGACTGCGGGGACACTGCTGATGGCCGCAGCTTTGCTGTTCCGGGGATTCTACAGCGCGGCCATCCATCTGATCGCCGCCCTGATACTCACTTCCCTGACGGTGACCCTGATCAAAGCCAGTCTTGCGGTGCCACGACCGGAACTGGTGAGTATGCCACCCGGAAGCTACGCATTCCCCAGTGGTCATGCCACCGGAATCACGGTCTTCCTTGGAGTCGCCGCCGCTTTCGTTGCCCGGGAGTGCCCGCCGGCGCGGCGCTGGCGGATATACCTGGCTTTCAGCGCACCTATGGTGCTGGTGGCCTTCAGCCGGGTCATGCTCGGTGTTCACTGGTTCTCCGACGTGGTCGGTGGCGTGCTGCTCGGCCTCGGCCTGTGCGGTCTGATCCGGGCGAGCTATAGCCGTCGCGACCGTGACCCCCTGTCACCGGACCTGGCCACCGCCGTGGCCGTGGTGCTGTGGCTGGTCTTTCTTGCGGTCTATCTTTGGCTGCAGTGGCCCGAGGCCAGCCAGGCGTACAGCCTGATGAAATAGGGACTACTCCATGGCATCCAGCAGGTCCCTTAGGCGGGAGAGCCGCTCCAGCGGCTCCTGGATCTCGATCAGGCGCTGTTTTTCCTGGCTGTCCAGGGGCAGCAGTTCAATCAGGCGCCAGCCCACCTCCCGCGCACTGGAAAAGTCCACGCTCATATCCAGATTGTTGATTACCGGGTGCCTCAGCAGCGCCTTCAGTACTGACGCCAGTTCGGAGCAGGCGGCCGGGATGGCTGCTTCCGGTTCTTCCGGCAGGCGCTCCGCATCGCCCAGATTCAGGCCATCCGGCGCCTTCCAGCTGCGGGTAACGACCACTTTCCAGAGTCCCTCGGCGGTGATTCCCAGGAGCCCGTTGTCAAGCTGCTGGAAATCGATGATGCGGACATAGGTGCCGACGTCGTAAAACACGGCACTTGAGCCGGTCTCATTGCCCTCTCTGAGCAGAAGAACGACGAAGCCACGACCCTCCCTCATGCAGGTCGCAAGCATGTCCAGATAGCGGGGCTCGAACAGCTGCAGCGGAATGCGTCCGCCCGGCAACACGGTTGCGCTGAGTGGAAAGAGGGGCACATGATCCAGCGAATCAGTCACAATAGCGTATCTCCAGAGAAAAGCGTGTTCGGCCATGGCCGCGGCCGATACCGGTCATCGAGCCGCCAGCAGCTGTTTGAGCTCATCCAGACGTTCGCGAGCCGCAGCCAGGAGCTTGAGGCTGCGGGAGGCGGTCAGCTCCAGCTCGCCCAGGCGCCGATAGGCGGGCACCTGAGCGAACTCCGGCAGCCCTTCATTGCGGGACGAGGAAACCCGGGAATGGAGTCGCGACACAATTACCAGATCCACCAGTTGCGGCGTCTCGGCGCGGCATTCGTAGAACCAGTCATCCCCATGGCGTGCCGCCTCTACAAAGGTATCGGGAAAGTGCCATTTTTCCAGAATAGCGGCGCCAATATCAGCCTGAAGATCCGCAATGGCCTTCTCAAGCTGTCGTGGACTGGCCAGCAGGGCGGGGTGATGTTCGGCCTGGACCAGCACTGGCACAGCGCCGATGCCATGAAGCAGTCCCGCCAGCAAGGCCTCTTCCGGCTCAATGCCTGATGTAGTCTCCGCCAGAACATAGGCCAGCGCACCGACATTGCGGGACTCCTGCCAGATCCGGTCCATGGCTTTCTGCAGTTCGGGGTGGCGACTGCGGAATACCTCCCGCATGGCGAACACCGTCACCAGCTGGCGAGTGGTTTTCACCCCCAGGCGCACGACCCCGTCCCGCACATTGCGGATATCGCTGAAGCCCCGGTACAGGGCGCTGTTGCAGGAGCGGATAATCTTGGCGGCCATGGCCGGATCGGCGGTAATGGCCTGGCTGATCTGCTCTGCGGTGCTGTCCTCCCGGTCCGCAAGCCGGCGAACCTTCCAGGCCACGTCCGGCATACTGGGCAGGCTCACCTGATTGGAGCGGAGCTCGGCATAGAAGCCCATCATCAGCCGGTGCGCCTCATCGGCATCGGCATCCACCTCCCCCTGATCGGTCTGCGCCAGGGGCGCGGACCTGAGCAGCTGATTGAGCAGAGCCTGTTCAATGATCAGGAACTGACAGGGACGAACAGCGGTTACATCGAACATCCTCGGCTGCAGGCGCGCCACGGCGGTAGCCGCTTTTTCGGTGCCGCCCTCGAGTATGGTCCGGCGACCGTCAGCGGATGACAGCTCCACGGACCCGTCGAGCAGGTAAAAGTCCATCCCGTCACGTCCTCCCCGCTCGAGAATCTTCTGGCCCGGCCGGTACACTCTTCGCTCGGCGCGGTTTACCAGGATCACCAGCTGGTCATCGGTCAGTCGGTTTAACGGTTGGAACTCTCTGAGGCGGCTCAGGGCCAGATTTTCACGAGCGGACATCGACAACTCCCTGTTACGGACTGCGCAGGCCAGTGGGCACGATCCCGCACTGGCCTCCGAACGGCGAAGGGGTCCCGGCGATAAACCTCCCAGTACGGACGGCAGACCGGTCACACCCGTTTTGTGACGTATTGTAAACGCCGACCGGGAAAACAGCC
The DNA here is from genome assembly GCF_900115285.1 of Marinobacter daqiaonensis. Taxonomy (GTDB): domain Bacteria; phylum Pseudomonadota; class Gammaproteobacteria; order Pseudomonadales; family Oleiphilaceae; genus Marinobacter; species Marinobacter daqiaonensis. The sequence goes on along the minus strand of NZ_FOYW01000002.1, from coordinate 73,024 downwards.
ATGCGCACTGACGTGAATCTGGTATCCTCAAGCGTTTGACTCCAGGGAGCCCTCCCTGGCCCTGATCACGATAAGAGATTGAGCCCATGCCAGAGTATCGTTCACGAACCTCCACCGCCGGCCGTAACATGGCGGGCGCGCGGGCATTATGGCGCGCCACCGGGATGAAAAACGAGGATTTCGGCAAACCCATCATTGCCGTTGCCAATTCGTTTACCCAGTTCGTGCCTGGCCATGTCCACCTGAAGGATCTCGGCCAACTGGTGTGCCGGGAAATAGAGGCCGCCGGCGGCGTCGCCAAGGAATTCAATACCATTGCGGTGGACGATGGCATCGCCATGGGCCACGACGGCATGCTGTACTCGCTCCCCTCCCGGGAAATCATTGCTGACTCCGTGGAATACATGGTCAATGCCCATTGCGCCGACGCCCTGGTGTGCATTTCCAACTGCGACAAGATCACCCCCGGCATGTTGATGGCCGCCATGCGGCTGAACATCCCCACGGTTTTCGTCTCCGGTGGCCCCATGGAAGCGGGCAAGACCAAACTCTCGGAACACAAGCTGGACCTGGTGGACGCAATGGTCATCGCCGCCGACCCCAGCGCCACCGATGAACAGGTGGCGGAGTATGAGCGCAGCGCCTGCCCCACCTGCGGTTCGTGCTCCGGCATGTTCACCGCCAATTCCATGAACTGCCTTACCGAGGCCATTGGCCTGGCTCTCCCCGGCAACGGCTCGGCGCTGGCAACCCATGGCGACCGGGAACGACTGTTCCGATGGGCGGGGCGCCAGATTGTGGAGAATACCCGGCGCTATTACGAGGGCAACGATGCCAGCGTGCTGCCGCTGAGCATCGCATCCATGGCCGCTTTCGAAAATGCCATGACCATGGACATCGCCATGGGCGGCTCCACCAACACCATCCTGCATCTGCTGGCAGCGGCCCAGGAAGGCGGTGTCCCGTTTACCCTCAATGAAATCGACGAGCTGTCCCGCAAGGTGCCACAGCTGTGCAAGGTGGCACCAAACTCTCCGAAATATCACATGGAGGATGTGCACCGGGCCGGCGGAATCATGGGCATTCTCGGTGAACTGGCGCGGGGCGGCCTGATCCATACCGACCTGCCCACCGTCCATAGCAGAACCGTGGCGGAAGCCCTGGAAACCTGGGACATCATGAACAACCCGACGCCCGACGTGGTGGAGTTTTACAAGGCCGGACCGGGGGGCATCCCCACGCAGCAGGCTTTCAGCCAGAATACACGCTGGCCCTCACTGGACGGCGACCGTGAAAACGGCTGCATCCGCTCCGTGGAGCATGCCTATTCCCAGGAGGGGGGGCTGGCCGTGCTGTACGGAAACATTGCCGTGGACGGCTGCGTGGTGAAGACCGCAGGTGTTGACGAGAGTATTTGGGTATTCGAGGGCCGCGCCCGGGTTTTCGAGAGCCAGGACTCGGCGGTTGAAGGGATTCTCGGCGATCAGGTGAAGGCCGGCGACGTGGTCATCATCCGCTACGAGGGCCCCAAGGGAGGTCCGGGTATGCAGGAAATGCTCTACCCCACCAGCTACCTCAAGTCCAAGGGCCTGGGCCAATCCTGCGCCCTTCTGACCGATGGTCGCTTCTCCGGTGGCACTTCGGGCCTCTCCATCGGCCATGCCTCACCAGAAGCCGCCGCGGGTGGTGCCATCGGTCTGATCGAGGATGGCGACCTGATTCGCATCGACATACCAAAGCGGACCATCAACGTGGAAGTGGATCAGCATGAACTGGATCGCCGCCGTCAGCGGCGCGATGCGCAAGGATGGAAGCCCGCAGAGCCCCGCATCCGCAAGGTGTCGGCTGCCCTCAAGGCTTACGCCCTGCTGGCCACCAGTGCCGACAAGGGAGCGGTGCGCGACCTCAGCAAACTGGACTGAGGGACCGGCATGGACCCCCACTGTTTCAGAGCGGTGGGGGCATGCCTTACGAATTACTGATCGGCCGCCGGGTCCACAGGCTCCTGTTCACCGAATTCCCGGATGAAAATCCCCCAGACCGACATGAAAAGAGCGGCCACCAATGGCCCCATCACGAACCCGTGTATGCCGAACATCACCAGGCCGCCCAGCGTGGATAACAACACGACATAGTCCGGCAATTTGGTGTCCCGCCCCACCAGAATGGGCCTGAGAATGTTGTCCGCCAGGCCGATCACAATAGCGCCAAACGCTGTCAGGATTCCTGCGGAGAGATAGTCGCCAATGGCCGCCAGGTAGATCGCCGCGGGCACCCACACGACGGCGGCGCCGATAGCGGGCAACAGGGAGAATATGGCCATCACCACGCCCCACAGCAAAGCACCGGTAATGCCCAGCATCCAGAAGATGGCGCCGCCGAGGGCGCCCTGAATAATGGCAATCAGAAGATTGCCCTTGACCGTCGCCCGGGTCACTTCAGCAAACTTGGCAAACAACAGCCGCTCTCTCTCATCTCCCAAAGGCAGTGCCTGAATCAGCAACTCCACCAGTTTGTGGCCATCCCGCAGTAGGAAAAAGGCCAGGTAAATCATCAGTGCCAGGTTAAGTACGAACTGAAAAGTGTTCTGGCCAAAACCGAAGGCCTGCTTGGCCAGGAACTGGCTGATACCAGCTATACCCGAGGCCAGGCGGTCTCTGAGCGAGCCAAAATCCAGGCCGAACTGGGCCAGGAAGGCCTCTATGGCCGGGAAGGACTCATTGACCCGGTCCAGGTATTGCCCTGGCTGGATGTCTCCCTCCTGGATCTGCTCATAGATCATCAGCCCTTCCGCCACCAGCGATGACACCAGCACGATCACCGGAATAACCACGATGATTATGCAGATAAAAAGGGTAATGAGTGCCAACGTGTTGGGGTGGTCACCGAGACGATTACCCAGCCGCAGTCTCACCGGATGAAAAATCAGGGCGATAGCCACTGCCCAGAAAATGGGGCCAAAAAACGGCTTGAGGAGCAACAGGAAGGCCAGTGACACCAGCAACAGGCTGGCCAGGAATGTCCAGCGCTCCAGGCTTTCGTACCTCATGACAGGGGCATCCTTTCTCGATGGATTGACTGAACCCGATCAGGTCCCGGGGGCCTTATACCCTAACCCGGTCGACTTGACCAGCCCGTGCCCGCCTCCTTCGTAATGGCCAGACGGAACGAGAGCGGGTTATAGTGATCGGTTAACGAATTGGCGGCAAGAAAAGGATGTGAGCAGAGCCTGTTTTCAGGGGCGCCATGGGGAACATCCTGCCGGATTGAAGGTCAGAGCCATCGTGACAGGTACCAAATTCAACGAAGAAACGGCATTACAGGCCGCCGAGACACTGGCTACGGTCCTCGCCGGTCGCACCCATCGCCGCAAGGTCATGGGACAGGAAGTGCTGGTTCCCGGGCAGCTGGGCGAGGCGCTCAAGCTGCCACAGCTGATAAACCGACTGCGCAGTCGCCACCAGCGCCAGCGGGACATGGCGGTGGAAGACTTCCAGATTCTCTGGGAAACCCTGTCTGACGCCACCCGTGACCAGGTTATCCGGAGACTCGGCTGGTACGACCCCCGGGAACTGGGCTGGGACGACAAGCGCTCCAACCGTCGGCCGCCCCTGCCGGATACCTGATCCAGACGATTCGCTGATCCGGCGCTCTGCCCCAGAGCGTATTGCTTGGGTTAAGTGAGTCAGCCATCCGAAGCATTGGATGCCCATGAACTGGCCAGACCCCGTGGATCGTATAAGCTTGTGTGTAAGGGACCTTTAAGTGTCACATTCAGGCCTTATTGTGTAATCAGCAAAGGAGCGATTATGAGCGAATACCAGGATTTCTTTACCGCACGGCTGGCGGAAAACAGCACGGTGCCCACCCTTCTGTGTGGTCACTGTCAGTCGATTCTGCCACCGAGCCGGATTTTCGAGAATCAGGGTGAAAACCGTTACGACCTGCCCTGCGATATTATCGGACTGTGTTCAGCGGACGATTGTGGTGCCGTTAACTGTTGCGACGAAGCCACGAAAAAGGCGGAAAAACAAAGAGCTGAGAACCGCATCGCGGTTTGATTCAAATCAATAACGCGCTGTTACGTAAAGCAAACACAAGAATCCATCATCTGCTCTAAGCTGGGCTCTAATCCGTCCACCTGGACGACACGCTTGCAATCAGCCAGAGCAGTCGATGGTATGCGTATTCTGAGAACCGACGATTCCCGATTCACGGATTTGCCGGACTTTCCCTACCCTCCCCGGTTCACCGACGTAGGCACTGGTGCGCCGCTGAGACTTCACCATGTCGACCATGGCCCGGCAGCCGCCTCCCCGGTGGTTATGCTCCATGGCGAACATGGCTGGTCGTATCTCTATCGACACATGATTCCCCTGCTTGCCGACGCCGGTTTGAGGGTACTCGCGCCGGACCTGATCGGCTTTGGCCGTTCCGACAAGCCGGCGAGTCAGCGTGACTACTCTTTTGAGCGCCACCTGGGCTGGCTTGAGCAATGGCTGGTCAAACTGGACCTGAAGCGGATAACCCTGGTGTGTCAGAATCGCACCTCACTGCTCGCTCTCGCGCTGGTGATGCGGCAACCGCAGAGGTTCAGCCGAATCATCACGGCTAATGCGGTCATCCCCTCGACCAAGGAAGACAGGCAACCCTCGATGAGCTGCCTGTTACAGGCATTCGCCCGTTACAGCCCTTGGTTTCCGGTGCCACAACTGATTCAGCTCGGCACCACACGGCCGCTTTCACGGGCGGAGCTTGCAGCCTTTGACGCCCCTTTTCCGGATGATGCCCACAAGGCAGGAGCCCGTTCCTTCGCCAGGGTTTTGCGGCACCATCATCAGGAAGAACTGAACCGCCAGCGGTTGTGGCGGTTCCTGGAGAACTGGCAAAAACCCTTCATCACCTGCTTCAGTGATTCCGACCCGGGCACTCGGGGCGGCCACATACGACTCCAGCGGCGTGTTCCGGGCGCCCTGGGGCAGCCCCACGTCACCCTGAAGGGGGGTCATTTCCTTCAGGAGGACGCCCCGGACAGCTTTGCCCGGGTCATCATCGATGCCTGCCGACCAAGCCTGGCAGCCTGACTCCGACATCTTTCGTCACGTCAGCCGAAGACCACGACGGTCTGCCGGCTGATGGCAACCAGCTCACCCTTGCGGTTCCATATTTCGGCGTGGATGTGGCCATAGCCCTCCCCGGCCTGATCGGTGGTTGCACGGTAAAGCAGCCACTCGTCCGGTTTCACTTCGGGTCTCGGATGTACCAGTTCCACCGACCAGGACAGGGAGCTCGCCGGCACCCGCTCAGTGAGGTGCTGCAGAATGGCCGCCGGCCAAGCATCAATCAGGCCAATCACACCGGCGTCGCCAAGCTCTGCCGGCGGCTCCCGGAACTGCATCCAGCCACCCATCTCACGGTGGTCCTTGCCACTGAAGGGCAATCCTCCGAAACACCAACGCATCTCGATGAACTGGGTAAAACTGGGCATGAGGCCTTCGATGTAGGGGGTGGGACGACAATCCTCTGGCGCGGGTGCCTCGGGCGCCGCCACGGGCGGAACCGTCACGGCCGACTCACGCCCGCCGCCATAACTCCCCAGTGCCACCAGGCGGGTGCTGCCATCCTGCACCATTCGCACCATGGTCTGACTGACCGCCTTGCCTTCACGCAGCAACTCCGCTTCCATCGTCACCGGCAGGTCCGGCTCCACCGGCCCCACGAAGGACACCTGCATGGCCCGCATGGGCCGACCCGGGGTAACCACCTCCTTCATCCGATCAAAGGCCAGGGCCCCAGTGAGCCCGCCAAAAGTGGCCCGCCCCTGCGCCCAGCTTTCGGGAATGATGAGTTGGTCACCGGCTGAAGCGGCAAGCAGTTCCTCAAAAGTCATGACAGGATCTCTCCGACAGGTAAAAAGTAAGGATGCGTATAATCGAAGCGAAAGACTGCCCCAAAGGCCGCCCTGAGACAAGTGCCACCGGCAATTACCTACCCCGGCTGACCCAGGGACGACTGTAAAATCCGGCAGCAAGCAGGTATACTCGTCGCCGTCATTGTCAGAACGATGACCAGATCCACCGGCGTCCCTATCTTCAGGTCCGCCAGTGACAGTACCAGCCGGGTTTACGGGGCAACGCTACCCCGACGCGCTCTGCCGGTAGCTTCAGGAGTCCTCGCACAGTCCAGAACCCTCTGCCAACATTAACGCAGCAGACGCAAGACTCCCTCACCCCGAATTCCAGGTAATTGAATGTCAGAACTATCCTTTGCTGAACTCGGCCTTGACCCGGCCGTGCTTGAGGCCGTCCGTAAGGTCGGTTATGAAACCCCGTCTCCCATCCAGGCCCAGGCCATCCCGATTCTGCTTGAGGGTCACCATCTGCTGGGGATTGCCCAGACCGGCACCGGCAAGACCGCAGCCTTTGCGCTGCCCCTGCTGAGCCGGATAGACGCCGATAATCTGTCACCCCAGATCCTCGTCCTCACTCCGACCCGTGAGCTGGCCATCCAGGTGGCCGAAGCCTTTTCCACCTATGCCAGCGGTTTTCGCCAGCTGCAGGTGGTACCCATTTATGGTGGCGCCGATTTCGCGCCCCAGCTCAAAGCCCTGAACCGGGGTGCCCAGGTCATCGTGGGCACGCCGGGCCGACTGCTGGATCACCTGCGTCGCGGCAAGCTGAAACTGGAAAACCTCAAGGCCCTGGTACTGGATGAAGCCGACGAAATGCTGCGCATGGGCTTTATCGACGATGTGGAGGCCATTCTTGCCACCACGCCGGCCAGCTGCCAGCGTGCGCTCTTCTCCGCCACCATGCCGCCAGCCATTGCCCGGGTCGCCAACACTTACCTGAGCGACGCCCGGGAAGTAAAGATCAAGAGCGAAACCCGCACAGTGGAGCGCATCGCCCAGTACGTGTTGCCCACCTTCGGCGAGCGCAAGCTGGATGCGGTCACCCGCATTCTCGAAGTGGAGCCGATTGACGCGGCCATTATCTTCGTGCGCACCAAGGCGGAAACCACCCTGCTGGCGGAAAAACTCGCCGCCCGCGGCCATTCCGTGGCGCCACTGAACGGCGATCTGAACCAGCGTCAGCGCGAGCAGACAGTTGAAGACCTGAAGCGTGGCAAGAAGGACATTATCGTTGCCACCGACGTCGCCGCCCGTGGCCTGGATGTGTCCCGGATCACCCACGTCATCAACTACGACGTGCCTTACGACAGCGAAGCCTACATCCACCGGGTGGGCCGCACCGGCCGTGCCGGCCGCGCTGGCAAGGCCATCCTGCTGGTGACTCCGCGGGAGCGCAGCTGGCTGCGCACCCTGGAGCGAGCGACCAACTCGCCTATGGAACCCTATGAGCTGCCGTCGCCCGCCGCCCTGCAGAAACTTCGCCAGGAGCAGTTCGAGAGCCAGCTGATGGGCTTCACGGAAGACGGCAAACTGGCCAAGGCAATGGGTCTGCTGGACGATATAGCCGAGCGCAACAACATTGACATGGCCATGCTGGCGGGCGCCATGGCCTGCTGGATGGAATCCGCCCAGCCTGGCTCCCTGCCCCTGGAGCAGCCTTCAGAGCTGCCGGTGCCGTCGGCCAATCCTCCGAAAAGGCATGGCGGCCCCGGCGGCAAACCCCGCGGTAATTTCCGAAAGGGTGGCCCCGGTGGAAAACCGGGTGGCTACCGCGGAAATAAGCCTGGCGGCAAGCCCGGCGGTAAGCGTGACGGCTTCAAGCCGGCCGGCAAGCGTCCTCAGTCCGACTGAGGACGCTGGTAGACCACAAAGCTGTAGTCGTAGGGATTGTGATCGGACGCGGAGAAATCCTCCCGTCCGATTTCCTGCCATTGGTCCAGGTCCACTTCCGGAAATAATGCATCGCCTTCCACCTCGGCGTGGACCTGGGTAATATACATCCGGTCGATTTCCGGCAGCACTGCCTCATAGATCTGGGCACCGCCGATCACCATCACCTCGTCAACTCCGTCCAGCATGGCCTGGGCCTCCGCTTTCCGGAAGGCCTCGTTCAGGGTTGCCACCCGGGCCACTCCCGGTGGCAGATCCAGCTCCCTTGAAGACACGACGACGTTAAGCCGTCCCGGCAGGGCCTTGCCAATGGACTCCCAGGTCTTGCGACCCATAATGATGGGCTTGCCCATGGTGGCCTGCTTGAAGTACTTCAGGTCCCCCGGCAGATACCACGGGAGCCTGTTGTTACGGCCGATGACCCGATTGCGGGACATGGCGACAATTAGTGCTTTTCTCATTTCCTTCGCCTTCATGGCATGGTGAAAGGTCAGCCACCGGGTAAGGCTTTCCGGAACACGCCGTGAATACGTCCATGTAGGCTCGACGAAAACATCCCTGTTTTCGACGGTTCCGGAGAGCCTCACCCGGCACCTGCCCCCGTACTATTCAGTTGGCCCTAAAGTAGCCAAAGTCAAAAACTGACGTGCCTTTCATTAGCTCAAGCTGTACGCCTGAAAAGCATGCTGAGAATTCTGGGCGCAGGAGTGGCCGGGGCCTTTTTCCGAAACCTTCGAAAAGAGGGACCTTTTCAAAGAGCCTACAGGGATGTACTTGCGGCGTGTTTCGGAAAAAGGCACCGGGTGCTCATGCGCGAGCACCCAAACATTCGGGCAAAGACAGGACCCTAGACGGCAATAGGCGCCTTAATCACGCCCTGAGGCTCATACCCTTCAATTTCGAAATCCTCATACTCGTATTCAAAAATCGAATCCGGCTTGCGCAGGAGCCGCAGTTTCGGCAGAGGACCAGGCTTCCGTTTAAGCTGCTCAAACACAATGTCATCAGTCAGGTGATTCTGGTAAATGTGGCAGTCGCCAAAAGTGTGCACAAACTCCCCTACTTCCAGATCACACTGCTGCGCCACCATATGAGTCAGCAGGCTGTAGGATGCAATGTTGAAAGGCACCCCCAGGAACAGATCCGCACTGCGCTGGTAGAGCTGACAGGAAAGCCGGCCGTCCGCCACGTAGAACTGGAACAGACAGTGACAGGGAGCCAGCGCCATGCGGCCCTCACGGGCGTTATCCTGGGGACCCATGGACTCGTCCGGCAGCTCCGCCGGATTCCACGCCGTGACAATGTGCCGCCGGGAATTGGGCTTGGTTCGGATCTGCTCGATGACCTCACTGATCTGATCCACCACCCGTCCGTCGGGGCACAGCCAGCTGCGCCATTGCTTGCCATAGATCGGACCAAGATCGCCATTGTCCAGCGCCCATTCATCCCAGATACTGACCTTGCGCTCCTTCAGCCAGTTGTTATCCGTCGACCCCTGAAGAAACCATAACAGTTCATAGATAATGCTCCTCAGGTGCACTTTCTTGGTGGTAACCAGCGGAAACCCCTGTTCAAGGTCAAACCGCAGCTGACGGCCGAACACCGAACGGGTCCCCACACCGGTCCGGTCGCCCTTGTCGGTCCCGTTGGCAACCACATCCCTCATCAAATCAAGATAGGCTTTCATGATCTTGCGCCCCTGTATGCAAATACCATCAGCAGAGCTCCGGCAATGACCATGGGCAGGGAGAGAATCTGGCCCATGGTCAGCCAGTCAAAGGCCAGGTAACCCAGTTGCGGATCCGGCTGACGGAAGAATTCGACAATGATCCGGAAACATCCGTACAGGATCAGAAACAGTCCCGAAACCGCCATGGTCGGCCGGGGCTTCGATGAGAATAGCCAGAGGATAACGAAAAGCGCCACCCCCTCAAGGGCGAACTGGTAAAGCTGGGAAGGATGCCGCGCCAGGGCATCCGGCGCCTGGGGAAACACCATGCCCCATGGCACATCGGTCGGCCTGCCCCAGAGCTCGCCGTTGATGAAATTGCCAATGCGCCCCGCGCCCAGGCCGACAGGCACCAGCGGCGCAACAAAATCCGCGATGCGGAAAAACCCACAGTTGAGCTTGCGACCGAACCACCACATCGCAAGCATCACGCCGATCAGGCCACCGTGGAACGACATACCCCCTTCCCAGACCCGCAACAGGGAGAGCGGGTCGGCCGCGAACTGGTCGAAATTGTAGAACAGCACATAGCCGAAGCGGCCCCCAAGAATGACCCCAAGGGCAATGTAGAACAACAGGTCTCCTACCTGCTCCTCATTCAGCGGTGTCCACTCCTTGCGGGCCCTGACCTTGCCCAGCCACCAGCCCACTGCAAAACCCACAAGATAGGTGAGACCGTACCAGTGAATCTTCAGGGGGCCGATCGAGATAGCGACCGGATCAAACTGTGGGTGTTTCAGCATTTCGGGACCTCAGAAAAGAAAGCGGATGCCCACCACCAGCAGAAGGATGGCAAACAGCCGCTTTAGCAGCATTCCATCCAGGCGGTGGGCCAGGAAAACCCCGACGCGGGCAAAAAACACGCTGGTCAGCACGATACCCAGAAGCGCCGGCAGATAGACAAACCCCATGGCAAGTTCAGGCAGCTCAGGCCGCCCCCAGCCGGTGAAAACATTGGTCACGGCACCGGCGATGGCAATAGGCAGTCCGCAGGCGGCAGAAGTCGCCACAGCCTGCTGGATTGACAGACTTCGCCAGGTCAGAAACGGGACCGTCAGAGTGCCCCCGCCGATACCAAAGATGGCCGAGGCCCAGCCAATGATCCCACCGGCACCGGTCAGCTCGGGCTTTCCCGGTAACGGGCGGGACTCCACAGGGTTGATACCCAGAAGCATCTTCAGGCCCACCAGGATGACAAACACCCCGATCACCAGTTCCAGCGCGGGCCCACTGAGCAGGGAGGCGGTCCAGCCTCCAAGCACCGCGCCCACCACGATGCCGACCGCCATGGGTCGGAAGAGTTCCCAGCGCACCGCTTTCTGGAGGTGATGCGAACGCACAGAGGCAATGGATGTGAACACGATGGTGGCCAGTGACGTGCCGACCGCCAGGTGAGCGACGATTTCGTTACTGATACCCTGGAGGCCAAAACTGAAGATCAGCACCGGCACGATCACAAGGCCGCCGCCAATCCCGAACAGGCCCGCCAGGGTGCCAGCCAGGGCGCCCAGGGCCATATACAGAGCAAATACCAGGATCAGGGACATGGATACCGCCCAACGTCTAAAATGAAAGCGTGTATCATACACAAAGGCCCTTCACGGGACATCGTCGTAAGTCACTTTCAGTCCGCGGAGCCCTATGTGCCTTATTCTGTTTTCCATTGACCAGCATCGCGAATTTCCCCTGGTGCTGGCGGCCAACCGGGACGAGTTCTACCATCGCCCGACCTCTCCCATGCACTGGTGGCCAGACCGCAATCTTCTGGCCGGCCGGGATGAGCAATCCGGCGGCACCTGGCTTGCGGTCTCTCCCGAAGGGCACATCAGCGCGGTCACCAACGTGCGGGAAGGGAACACGGAGGCAGGCCGTCTGACCCGGGGCAAGCTTCCCCTGCTTGCCCAGGAGCACTCCCGGGAGGAGGTCGGCCAGGAGCTGGCGGACACCGGAAGCCTGTACGCCGGCTTCAACCTCATTCATCTGACCCGCAGGGACGGCTGGTACTACAGCAACCGCGATGCTCATCCGGGCCGGACCCTTTACCGGGGCAGCTACGGGCTGAGCAATCACCTGTTGCAGAGCCCCTGGCCCAAACTGGTGCGACTGCGGGAACAGCTGCGCCAGACCCTGGCGGACTGCGATCCCGCCAGACCCGATGCGCTCCATGCCTCGCTGATTGACCAGCTCCACGACACCACGCCAGCGCCGGATCATCTGTTGCCGGACACGGGCCTGGAGCTGGCCCAGGAGCGCTTCCTGTCCTCGCCGTTTATCCAGTCCGATTATTACGGCACCCGGGCCAGTACTGTGGTAACGGTTCACCTCAGCGGTGACATTTATGTCACGGAGCAGGCCTGGGGCCGGGGTGGAACCAAAGGCGAGTGTCAAAGCTTCCATTGGGTCACCGGGGACCGCAAACGCTGACTGCGTGACCAATGGTTCGGCAGCGCCCGCAGCTCTGTTATACTGACGCTCGCTGAATGATCCCCGAGAACGTGACCTGCAGGTCCTGACGGAGTGCCCTACTATGGCGGATACCCCGGAAACCGCATCCATTGCCGATTTCGAGAAATCGCTGGCCGAACTGGAAAGCCTGGTCAAGGACCTGGAGCAGGGAGAGCTCTCCCTGGAGCAGTCCCTGGGCGCCTTTGAGCGTGGCGTTCGCCTGACCCGGGAATGTCAGCAGGCGCTGCGGCAGGCGGAGCAGCGCGTGGAGCAGCTGGTCGAGCGTGCGGATGGCAGCCTGGAAAGCCGGCCCTTCAGCCCGCCGCAGGACAGCGGGGAGCAAGGCTGATAATGCCCGACCGCTCCACTGAAAAATTCCTCGCGACCTGCGCCACTCTGACCGACACCGCCCTGAGCCAGCGCCTGCCTGCGGAGTCCCGTGAGCCCTCCCGGCTTCATGAAGCCATGCGCTACAGCGTGCTCGGTGGCGGTAAGCGTATCCGCCCCGCGCTGAGCATGGCCGCGGCCGTTGCCGTGGGGGGCAGACCCGAGCAGGCACTCATTCCGGCCTGCGCCCTGGAGCTGATTCACGCCTACTCGCTGATACATGATGACCTGCCGGCGATGGACGATGACGACCTGCGCCGCGGGCGGCCTACAACCCATATCGAATTCGACGAAGCGACAGCCATTCTCGCCGGAGACGCCCTTCAGGCGATGGCCTTTGACTGGCTGGCCAGTGAAGAAAGCCTGGACGCCAGCACCCGCCTGGCCATGGTTCAGCTTCTTGCCAAAGCCAGTGGCAGTGCCGGCATGGTAGGCGGGCAGGCCATTGACCTTGCGGCAGTCGGTCATCGGCTGACCCTTGAACAACTGGAACAGATGCACCGGTGCAAGACCGGCGCCCTGATCGAGGCGTCGGTTCGCATGGGCGTGCTTTCTGTCGTTGGAACCGGGGGCCGGGACATGGAGCAGGCCATGGAGCTTGACCGCTACGCCGGGGCAATCGGCCTCGCCTTCCAGGTACGGGACGACCTGCTGGATGTAGAGGGCGCCACCAGTGTCATCGGCAAGCCCCAGGGTTCCGACCAGGCCCGCGCGAAACCCACCTTCCCGGCGCTTATGGGGGTTGACGGAGCCCGTACTTACCTTGCCACACTGCTGGCCCAGTGCCAGGAGAACCTGGCTGGTTTCGGCCCGGAGGCGGATACCTTGAGGGGCATGGCAGAGTTCGTGGTGTCACGACGGTACTGAAACCGGCCGCACCCTTCCCTATAATGAATTTTTGGGCCGTAGCAGTCGCCAACCGGACTGACCACGACCAGACTATCAAAGTCACCGATACAAGACCGGACGCATGCAGGACACATACATTTTCAAGGAAATTCCCGCCCAGAGGCCCCACACGCCTTTGCTGGACCGGGTCGACACGCCCGATCAGCTGCGCCTTCTGACCGAGGAAGAACTTCCGGCGCTGGCCCGGGAACTGCGTGCGTTCCTGCTTTGGACGGTGGGTCAGAGCGGCGGCCATTTCGGCGCCGGTCTTGGCGTACTGGAACTGACCGTTGCCCTGCACTACGTATTCAATACGCCGGAAGACCGGCTGGTATGGGACGTGGGTCATCAGGCCTACCCCCACAAGATTCTCACCGGCCGCAGGGAGCAGATGGGCACCATCCGTCAGAAAGGCGGGCTAGCCGGCTTTCCCAAGCGCTGCGAGAGTCAATACGACACCTTCGGCGTGGGCCACTCCAGCACCTCCATCAGCGCCGCTCTGGGCATGGCGCTGGCGGCGAAGCAACAGCAATCCGGACGCCGCAGCATTGCGGTCATCGGCGACGGCGCCATGACCGCAGGCATGGCTTTCGAGGCTCTCAACCATGCCGGGCACCTGGACGCCGACATGCTGGTGATCCTCAACGACAACGACATGTCCATCTCCAAGAACGTGGGCGGTCTGTCCAATTACTTCGCCCGCCTGCTCTCCAGCCGCGCCTACAACCAGATGCGGGACAGCGGCAAACGGGTGCTTCAGGCAGCGCCACCGCTGATGGCACTGGCGCGGCGGACAGAGGAGCACTTCAAGGGCATGATCGCGCCCGGTACGCTGTTCGAGGAGCTGGGCTTCAACTACATCGGCCCCATTGATGGCCACGACCTGCCACTGCTTCTGGAAACCCTGGAGAACATCCGCGAACTCAACGGACCGCAGTTTCTCCACGTGGTAACCCGCAAGGGCAAGGGTTTCGCACCGGCGGAGAGTGACCCCATTGGCTACCATGCCATCAACAAGATCGAACCGGTGCCGGCCAGTAAGCCAGAACCAGTGAAACCGAAGCCCAAGCGTCCCAAATACGCCAATGTGTTTGGCCAATGGCTATGCGATGCGGCGGAACAGGACGAGCGCGTGATCGGCATTACCCCCGCCATGTGTGAGGGCTCCGACCTGCTGGCGTTTTCCGAGAAATTCCCGGATCGCTACCACGACGTTGCCATCGCCGAACAGCACTCGGTGACTCTGGCGGCGGGCCTGGCCTGCGATGGCGCCAAGCCGGTTGTCGCTATTTACTCCACGTTCCTGCAGCGAGCCTACGACCAGTTGATCCACGACGTGGCCATCCAGAATCTGGATGTGCTCTTTGCCATCGACCGCGCAGGCCTGGTGGGTGAAGACGGGCCGACCCATGCCGGCGCCTTCGATCTCAGCTATCTGCGCTGCATTCCCAACATGGTGGTGATGACCCCGTCAGATGAGAATGAGACCCGCCAGTTGCTGCAGACCGGGCTGATGCACGAGGGTCCCGCGGCAGTCCGCTACCCCCGGGGCACTGGTCCCGGAGCGGTCATCGAACAGGAGCTGAAGCCCATGCCCATCGGCCGTGGCCGTGTTGTGCGCGAGGGCGAGTCTGTGGTGATCCTGAACTTTGGCACCCGTCTCTCCGCAGCGCTGCAGGCAGCGGAGAGCCTTGGCGCCACCGTGGCGGACATGCGTTTCGTGAAGCCCCTGGACGAAACCCTGGTGACGGAACTGGTGGCTTCCCACGAGGTGGTGGTGACCCTTGAGGAAAATGCCATCGCCGGTGGCGCTGGCAGCGCGGTGACGGAGTTCCTGAACCGGGAAGGCATCGCCAGGGCAGTGCTGCAACTGGGTCTGCCAGATCATTACGTGGACCACGGCAAGCCCGATGAGCTATTGGCGGAAGTGGGGCTGGACGCCGCCGGTATCGAGGCTTCGATTCGTCGGCGTCTTGGTTCCGGCAAGCCCGAACTCAAAGCAGCCCCCTGAGTCCCCCCCAGCCGGTCGGGAGATCGGGTGAGGTGTAGGGGCTTTCGGACGGCGACATGGATGCCGCCGAAGCAAGGCCGGTCTATGGATGGGCCGTGAATTGCGGCGGAGGAAGTTCCCCCACCTTTACGCCGGATCGTCGTCCTGATGGGTTTCCAGCCAGTGACCCAGCTTGCTCTGCTTAGTATTGAGATAATGTTCATTATGGGGGTTGCGGCCCACATGAATGGCGACCCGCTCCACCACATCTATACCCAGGGAGCGCAACGCATCGACCTTGCGTGGGTTATTGGTCATCAGTTTGAGACTGCGAATGCCCAGGTGGCCCAGCATGTCCTTGCACATGCTGTAATCCCGCAGATCAGCGGCAAAGCCCAGACGCTCGTTGGCCTCTACCGTATCGGCACCCTCGTCCTGAAGCTTGTAGGCCCGGATCTTGTTCAACAGACCGATGCCGCGCCCTTCCTGACGCAGATACATCAGGATACCCCGGCCCTCCCGGGCGATACTGCGCAGCGCGGCTTCCAGCTGGTAGCCGCAATCACAACGCATGCTGTAGAGGGCATCTCCGGTCAGACACTCGGAATGGGTGCGCGCCAGCATGGGCTCGTCGCTTTCCAGATCTCCAAGGGTCAGGGCGATATGCTCCTTGCCGGTGTCCGGCTCCTCAAAACCGTGCATGTCAAAAACGCCGAAAGGAGTGGGCAGGCGACAGGTCTGGACGTAGCGAACAGCCACAGTGGTTCCTCATGAATCATTTTGCGATAAGCCGGCCATTCTAGCAGATGGCGACCGGCCGTCGTAGTTTAAGATGGGTAGTAGCTCTACGACGGCAGCGGGGCATCGGATGTTCCCTGTTGGCTCAGGCGTCCCGCTCCTCGGCCTGCCAATGGCCACTGCGGCCACCCTTCTTTTCCAGCAACCTGACTCCGGTAATCTCCATAGCCTTGTCGACGGCCTTGCACATGTCGTACAGGGTCAGAGCCGCAACACTGACGGCGGTAAGCGCCTCCATTTCCACACCGGTCTGGCCCGCCAGCTTGCAGCGTGCCTCGATGTGAACGGAGGAGGGGGTGTCCTGCGGGGTCAGCGCCAGCTTGACCGACGTGAGGTTGAGTGCGTGGCACAAGGGGATCAGATCGTGGGTTTTTTTGGCGGCCATGATGCCCGCTACCCTGGCCACTGCCAGTACGTCCCCTTTCGGGTGCTCGCCCTCAACGATCATGGCCAGGGTCTTCGCATCCATCAGAATTCGACCTTCCGCTATCGCTTCACGCTCGGTTACGTCCTTGGCGGTCACATCCACCATACGGGCGGCGCCCTGGTCATCAAGATGGGTCAGTTTGCTCATGGTGTCTCCTGTATGAATCCATTGCCGATGGCCTGCCACCACCAGGAAATTCCGGCGATACCCTGCCCACCGGCACTCTTCGCCAACGCCACCTGGTCTGGCGCGGTGCCGCCAAGGGCATACACCGGGAGCGTGGCCTGTTCGGTCATGGCGGCGAACCCATCCCAGCCCATGCCCCTGGCTTGCGGATGGGAGGGCGTCGGCAGCACCGGCCCGAGAGTGGCATAGTCGGCTCCGATAATGGCGGCGTGGTCAAGCTCCTCCCCGCTATGGCAGGATACGCCGAACCAACGGTCGGCGGGAACCGGCCGTTCCACCAAGACCACCGCCCGACGCCAACTCAGGTGGAGTCCGGCAACCGGCAGGGCCTGTGCCAGCTCTATGTGGTCATGAACCAGCAATCCCCTCGCCTGGCCTCCTCCGGTCTCGATACACCCTGTAACCACCTCAGCGTAGGCCGCTGGCGGCAGCGATGGCAACCGCAGCACGATGAGCTCCGGTTGTGCAGTGACCCGGGAAGACGCGAGGCATGTGAGCGCCTCATGAACATTTTCGTGGTTCCCGGTGATCGCCAGCCGATCAGGCAGCCGAAGGGCAGAGATAATAGGGCGATTGGCGACCGGAAACGCCTCCGGGCTCAATTGCTCCGGCGCCAGCCAGAACACCGGCTGACCCTCGAGCCCACTGGGCTCACCAACCGCCCCGTGGACCTGCCACACATCCAGCAGCACTTCCTTGTCGCCGTAGTCGTGGCGAATCCTGATCAGCGGCGTCATGCTCGCCGGGTCCACCTTGACGGCCGTCTCCTCCAGCAACTCCCGGGCCAGGGCATGCTGGACGCTCTCCCCGGCTTCCACCTTGCCCCCGGGAAACTCCAGCAAGCCGCCCTGGTGCGCATGCTCCGGCCTCCGCGCGACGAGTACCCGGCCTCTTCGCCAGACTACCCCGACCGCGACGTGGACAAGTTTTCCGCCGCCAGGGGTCACATCAGCTCCGGTACTCAGCGTTGATGGTGACGTAGTCGTGGGAGAAGTCACAGGTCCAGACCGTCTCTTCAATACGCCCGCGCTTGAGATCGATACGAATAGTGATATCTTCCCTGTTCATCACGGCCTGACCCCGCTCCTCGGTGTAGTCATCGGCGCGGCCGCCATTGCGCACCAGGCAGACATCACCCAGATAGATTTCGATGGCCTCCAGATCCAGCGACTCGACTCCGGCGCGGCCCACGGCTGCCAGAATGCGCCCCCAGTTGGGGTCGGAAGCGAACAGAGCGGTCTTCACCAGTGGTGAATGGGCTACCGTGTAGGCCACGTCCAGCGCCTCCCGCTGACCGGCGGCTCCGGTCACCTCTATGGTGATGAATTTGGTGGCTCCCTCCCCATCCCGGACAATAGCGTGGGCCAGCTCCAGGTATACTTCCTCCAGCGCCTGTCGCAGGGCGGGGTAATGTTCGCTCTCAACGGTTGCGGCCCCCACTTCTGCTTCGCCGGTGGCAATCAGCATGCAGGCATCATTGGTGGAAGTATCGCCGTCGATGGTAATGCGGTTGAAGGACTTCTCTCCCAGCTCGGAGCCCAGCTTCTGCAACACGTTCTGCCCAATGGCCGCATCGGTGGCGATAAAGCCAAGCATGGTGGCCATGTTGGGGCGGATCATGCCGGCTCCCTTGCTGATGCCGGAAATGGTCACGGTCCTGCCGTCAATCTCCAGTCGCCGTGACGCTCCCTTGGGACGGGTATCCGTGGTCATGATCCCGTTCGCCGCCGCAGTCCAGTTATCCGGGGCAAGGTTGGCAATGGCATCCGGCAGGGCGGCAGTGATTTTTCCCACCGGCAGGGGTTCGCCAATCACCCCGGTTGAGAACGGCAACACCGCGTCCGCCCGGACACCAGCCGCCCTGGCCAGTGCTTCGCAGCAGGCATTGGCGTCCTGCATGCCCCGGGCCCCGGTCCCGGCGTTGGCGTTACCTGTATTGATCAGCAGATAGCGGGGTTCACCCTCGCTCAGGTGCTTGCGGGCAACATGCACGGGCGCCGCACAGAACTGATTGGTGGTGAAAATCCCTGCCACGCGGCTTCCCCGGGAAAGCTCAATGAGTACCACGTCCTTGCGGCCCGGTTTCTTGATGCCGGCGCTGGCGACACCCAGCCGGACTCCGGCCACCGGGCAAAAATTATCGGGCAACGTTGCGGGACCTACCGCCATAGCTTCCTCCATTTGACCGGCTCCTCGCCGGTCTGGTCAGTCTGTATCTGTGAATAAAAAACCCGCAGCCCCGGAAATCGGAGGTGCGGGTCTCTGTCGGCCAGGGCAGCGGTGGTATCAGGCAACCTTACCGCAGCACTGCTTGTATTTCTTACCGGACCCGCAGGGACAGGGCTCGTTCCGGCCCACCTTTCGTTCCTGTCGGACGAAGGTTTCCGGTATCGCGCCCTGCGCTCTCTGGGCTTCGGCCTCTTCATCCCGGGGTTGGGTGGCGCTGGTCTGGTCATGGCGCATACGGGCCGCCGCCAGCTCCTTCTCCAACTGCTGCTGACGCTGACGCTCGAGCTCCTCCATTTCCTCGCGGCTCTGAACCTTCACATGACACAGCACCCGGGTGATGTCCTGTTTCATGGTCTCCAGCATGGTCTCAAAAAGGTTGAACGCCTCGCGCTTGTACTCCTGCTTTGGATTCTTCTGGGCATAACCACGCAAGTGGATGCCACGGCGCAGATGATCCATATTGGACAGGTGCTCTTTCCAGAGGGTGTCCAGTACCTGCAGGAAGACCTGCTTCTCGAACTTCCGCATGGACTCGGTGCCGACCACTTCCTCCTTCGACCGGTAGGCCTTGACGATTTCGTCCAGTATCCGCTCCCGGAGTTTTTCCTCGTAGAGCTTGTGGTCTTCCTCGAGCCATTGCTGTATCGGCAGATCGATCCCCATCTCCGAGGACAGGTGGGCCTCCAGTCCAGGCACATCCCACTGCTCCGGCATGCTCTGGGGTGGAATGAATTCGCTGATGGCTTCCTCGACCACATCAGCACGGATGCTGTCGATCATTTCGGAGACATCCTCGGAAGCCATCACTTCGTTACGCTGGTCGTATATCACCCTGCGCTGGTCATTGGCGACATCATCGTATTCCAACAGGGTCTTGCGCATGTCGAAGTTGCGGCCTTCCACCTTGCGCTGGGACTTTTCGATGGCATTGGTCACCATTCGATGCTCGATGGCCTCGCCCTTTTTCATCCCCATGGCCTGCATGATGTTCTTCACCCTGTCCGGAGCGAAGATGCGCATGAGGTTGTCTTCCAGGGACAGGAAGAAACGGGACGAACCCGGGTCGCCCTGGCGACCGGCGCGGCCCCGGAGCTGGTTGTCGATCCGGCGGGATTCGTGGCGCTCAGTACCGATGATGTGCAGGCCACCGGCGGCCAGCACCTGCTGATGCCGCTCGTCCCACTCGGTCTTGATCCTGTCGATCTGGTCCTGGGTGGGATTTTCCAGAGAGGCAACTTCGGTTTCCCAGTTTCCACCGAGCATGATGTCGGTACCACGACCCGCCATGTTGGTGGCAATGGTGACCGCCCCGGGACGACCCGCCTGGGCGATGACATGAGCCTCGCTCTCGTGGTGCTTGGCGTTAAGTATCTTGTGCTCGATACGGGCTTTCTTGAGCAGCGATGACAGAACCTCAGAGGCTTCTACGGAAGCCGTACCCACCAGTACCGGCCTGCCCTCGGCGGTCACATCCTTGATCTCATCAATAATGGCGTGGAATTTCTCTTCCTGGGTGAGATAGATGAGGTCGTTGTAGTCGATACGCTGGATGGGCTTGTTCGGCGGAATCACCACCACGTCGAGGCCATAAATCTGGCGGAACTCGAAAGCCTCGGTATCGGCGGTGCCGGTCATGCCGGCCAGCTTGTCGTACATGCGGAAATAGTTCTGGAAGGTGGTGGAGGCCAGGGTCTGGCTCTCCGCCTTGATATCGACCCCTTCCTTTGCCTCGATGGCCTGGTGCAGGCCCTCGCTCCAGCGCCGGCCCGGCATGGTGCGGCCGGTATGCTCGTCAACGATCACCACCTGCCCATCCTGCACCAGATAGTCCACCTCACGATGGAACAGATGATGGGCCCGCAGCGCGGAGTGAACGTGATGGAGCAGGCTCAGGTTCGCGGCGGAATAGAGGTTTTCTCCCTCCTTCAGCAGGCCCCGGCTGAGCAGCAGCTCTTCCACCTTCTCATGACCGGCTTCCGTGAGTTCCACCTGACGGGATTTCTCGTCAATGGTGAAGTCACCCGTGGGCTCACCCTCTTCGGGTACCTCGCCCTTCTCCAGTGAGGGAATAAGGGTATTGATCTCACGGTACATCTTGGAACTGTCTTCCGCGGCACCGGAAATGATCAGGGGGGTCCGTGCCTCGTCGATCAGGATGGAGTCCACCTCATCCACGATCGCATAGTTCAGGCCGCGCTGGACTTTGTCGCTCATGCTGAACGCCATGTTGTCGCGCAGATAGTCGAAACCGAATTCGTTGTTGGTGCCGTAGGTAATGTCGGCCTGGTAGGCCGCACGCTTCTCTTCCGGCGGCTGGCCCGATACCACCACCCCCACGGTCATGCCCAGGAACCGGTAAAGTTTGCCCATCCACTCCGAGTCCCGGCGCGCCAGGTAATCGTTGACAGTGACTACGTGAACGCCCAGACCGGCCAGGGCATTGAGATAAACCGCCGCGGTTGCCACCAGGGTTTTACCCTCACCGGTCTTCATTTCGGCGATATGACCTTCATGGAGGGTCATGGCGCCAATCAGCTGAACATCAAAATGGCGCATTCCCATCACGCGACGGCTGGCTTCGCGAACCGTGGCGAAGGCTTCCGGCAGCAGCTGGTCGAGGGTCTCCCCTTTTCCAAGGCGATCCCGGAACTCGACGGTCCTGGCCTGCAACTGATCGTCGGACAGCCCGGTGAGCGCTTCCTCAAGCTCGTTGATACGCAATACCACCTTGCGCATCCGTTTGACCTCGCGGACATTTTTACTACCGAACATCTTGGTTGCAAGCTTCGTGAACATAGACCACTGCTTCTTTGATTAAACGGAGGAAGCCGGCATTCTAACCTTATTTTGCAAGAGGACAAAAGGCGGCGTGGAATCGACAGGGACAGGAAAGGTGCGGAAACCGGGGCTGGATCACAAGGGTGGGAAAAGCGGGGGACCCAACAGACCCCCTGACAGGGGGCCTTTGCGTCTTCCGCAGGGCTGCGGTCAGGTGGACCGGCGTTAGCGTGACGCCCGCTGTATGTATTTCACCGGGTCCTTACTCTTGCCGTTCTGCAACACCTCGAAGTGGACGTGGGGCCCGGTGGAGCGCCCGGTGCTGCCCATCTTGGCAACCACCTGGCCTTTCTGGACCACATCACCCTGAGCCACCACCAGTTCTTTGGCATGGGCGTAGCGGGTAACCAGGCCGTCACCATGGTCGATCTCAACAAGGTTGCCGTAACCATGGCGCTCAGCCGAGAAAGTCACCACACCGGCGGCCACTGCAATGATGTCACTGCCGTCCTTGCCGGCGAGATCCACACCGTCGTGCCAGGTTCTTTTTCCGGTAAACGGATCGGAGCGGTAGCCATAGCGTGACGACAACCAACCCCAGGTAATCGGCCTGCCCGCCACGAAACGCTCGTCTTCCAGACGTCGGTTGGACATGAGAGTATCAAGCAGGCGCAGCTGCTGCTCCCGATCACTGATACGCTGATCCAGCTGCGAGATCATGGCACTGAGTTCCGGCGTACTGAAGGACTCTCCCCCAAGCGCCTCTTCGGGACCACCGACCGCGGGCGGTTCGTCAAAGTTGAATTCTTCGCTTGCCACGGCAGCATTCTCGATAAAGCGCTGACCGAGGGCATCGAGGCGCAACAGGCGGCCCTGCATCTCACCCAGCCGCAGGGTCATGGCATCGACCTGCTCCCTGGACGTCCGCTCCACCCGGTCGAGAGCCCGCTGCTGCTCTTCCAGGGACTGCTGCCACTGGGCCAGGATGAACTGCGGTACCACGGGCCGGTCCGCCACCCGGGACATGGCATAATGATAGCCTGCCCAGCCGCAGGCAGCGACGAGGGTCAGGAGCAGGAGAGCTGCCGCCAGAATCCCACCGGCGTTCAGGGACAGTACCCTCGAGCGACCGTGATTTTGACCTACAAGGATGATATTCATAATCATGAACCATTCAGGTGTTACCAACATCCCTGTTGTTGACCACTGGAGGGATAGTAAACTGCCCTTCCAGCTTAAAAGGAGACAGACTTCGTCCTTTTCAGTGTCTGGCTGTTACGTTTTGTTAAAGACTCAACATGTTGTCCGTGCAGATAGCACTTTCTGTACAAATCGTTTTAGATTGGCAACACTGGAGTGAGGAAGTGTAACCAAAGGTTAACCAACACGTCGAGTTCTGATTGCCACAATGAAAATACGACCGGCACTATCCTTGACCCCGGACAACCGGGACCAGGGCCAGCGGCTGCGGGACCTGATGGCCAGGACCGCACTTCATCGCAGTACGGAAAAACTGGTGCTCGAGGCGCTTCCGGAAAACCTTGCGGGCAACGTCCGTTTTGTGAGTTATCGGGAAGGCGAGCTGGTACTACAGGTAGACAACGCCACCCAGGCGAGCCAGTTGCGTTTCCGGCAGCAGGAAGTCATGGCCACCCTGCGACGGAATGAAACCTTCCAGTTTGTCTGGAAGTTCAGAATCAGGGTTCAGCCCGCCCGCTACCGCATTGAGCGGAAAAGCAAGCCCATGACCCTGAGTAAAGAAAATGCCCGGCTCCTCAAAGAGGAGGCCGGGCACACGAAGGATAAAGCACTACGCGAGGTTCTCGAAAAACTCGCCAGTCATGCCGGCAAATCTCCGGACTAGGGCGTCCCGCCTCAGGCCGGCACTGCCAGCACGGGCTTCATGTAGGAGATAGGCGCGGTGGCTTCGTCATCGAAGGTAACCACTTCCCATGCATCCTCTTCCGCCCGCAGTTTACGCAGCAATTTGTTGTTCAGGTCATGGCCCGACTTGATCCCGCGGAACTCACCAATGAGGCTGTTACCCAGCAGGTAAAGGTCTCCGATGGCGTCCAGCACTTTGTGCTTGACGAATTCGTCGTCGTAACGAAGACCATCCTCGTTGAGAATCTTGTAGTCGTCCACCACGATGGCATTGTCAACGCTGCCGCCCAGAGCCAGATTCATGGCGCGCAGTTTTTCAATGTCACGCATGAAGCCAAATGTGCGTGCACGGCTGACTTCCTTCACGAAGGACGTGCTGGAGAAATCCACCGTTGCGGTCTGGGCGCGGCCCTTGAATACCGGGTGATCAAAATCAATGCCGAAGCTGACCTTGAAGCCCTCGAACGGCAGGAAGGTCGCCTTCTTGTCGCCCTCCTCCAGGGTCACCTCGCGCTTGATACGAATAAACCGCTTGGCCGCCTCCTGCTCCGCGATACCCGCTGACTGCAGCAGGAACACGAAGGGACCGGCACTGCCGTCCATGATCGGCACTTCGGCAGCGCTAAGCTCAACGAAGCAGTTGTCGATACCCAGACCCGCCATGGCCGAAAGCAGATGCTCCACGGTTGCAACGCGGACGCCGTCCTTGACCAGGGTTGTCGAAAGCATGGTTTCGCCGACGTTTTCCGCACAGGCGCGAATCTCGACCACCGGGTCAAGATCGGTACGTCGAAAAACGATACCGGTGTCCACCGGCGCGGATCTCAGGGTAAGGTAAACCTTTTCCCCGGAATGAAGGCCAACGCCAGTGGCACGAATGGTGTTTTTAAGCGTCCGTTGTCTGATCATCGGTACATATATCCGTCACAAAAGAACGATATCATTGGGCAAAAAGTTGCCCGCAGCGTATCAAATAACGAGACTGAATACCATTTAACCACCGGCTTTATGACCTTATCGTCATTCGTCTCGCCGTTTGTGTGCATCAGGTCACAGGGCGGGCCAAGGCCCGCTCCCCGTCGACCAAAGTTGAGACAGATTATCAGTCCGCCTGACGACGCAGGAATGCGGGAATATCGAGATAGTCGACATCCTGTTCCTCGGAATCACGACGCTGATCCACCGCCACGTTGCCCTGGGACACCGCTCGCCGACGCAACACCGCCGGACGGTCAAGCTGGTTATAATCCGTTGTGCCATCCAGGGTACGGGTGTTGTCCACCACTTTGGTGGGCTTCTCCCGGTCTCCGCCGAGACCAGTGGCAACCACGGTAACCTTCAGCTCGTCGGTCATTTCCGGGTCGATCACGGTACCGACGACAACGGTTGCGGAATCGGAGGCAAATTCGCGAACAATGTCGCCAACCTCGGAGAATTCGCCCAGATTGAGGTCCATACCCGCGGTGATATTGACCAGGATTCCCTTGGCACCCTGCAGGTTGATGTCTTCCAGCAGCGGGCTGCGAATGGCCGCCTCGGCTGCTTCCCTGGCCCGGTTCTCCCCTGTGGCGCGGGCGGTACCCATCATCGCCATACCCATTTCGGACATAACGGTTTTCACGTCGGCGAAGTCGACGTTGATCATGCCGTTGCGGGTAATCAGGTCGGCAATGCCCTGAACCGCTCCCAGCAGTACGTCGTTTGCTGAGGCAAAGGCATCCAGCAGGCTGGTCTTCTTGCCCATTACCGCGAGCAGTTTCTCGTTGGGAATGGTGATCAGGGAATCAACGCTTTCTTCCAGATCCTTGAGCCCGGACTCGGCAACGCTCATCCGCTTGCCACCCTCGAACTGGAACGGCTTGGTAACCACCGCAACGGTGAGAACGCCCATCTCCCGGGCCACTTCCGCCACGATGGGCGCCGCACCAGTACCGGTTCCCCCGCCCATACCGGCAGTAATGAAGACCATATCCGCGCCCTTGATGGCGTCGGCGATACGGTCACGATCCTCCATGGCGGCCTGACGGCCGATCTCCGGATTTGCACCGGCACCCAGACCTTTGGTGATATTGCCACCAAGCTGAATCACCTGCTTTGCGTCCAGGTCCCGCAGGGCCTGGGCATCGGTATTGGCACAGATGAATTCAACACCTTCCACATCGCTGTTGAGCATGTGCCGGACAGCATTGCCGCCGCCACCGCCAACACCGATAACCTTGATCACAGCGTTCTGCTGGACATTATCGACTAGTTCAAACATTCCCCTTCTCCTTCGTGCAGATTTCAGCCATTTCCGGACTGATTGTTTTTTTCGAGACCTTCGTGTGATGCGTTCTTTCAGAAATGCCCGGTAAACCAGGCTTTCATGCGCTCGAGTAAAGAGGGTGCATCCTCCCCCTTGAGAGCGGGCCCCTGTCCCAGATCCATCTGGCGGAAGCCATAGATCAGCAACCCGACGCCCGTGGCGTAGATGGGATTGTTGACCACTTCCGTCATACCGGAGACCGCCTGCGGAGAGGCCAGCCTGACCGGCATGTGGAAGATTTCCTCGGCCAGTTCCACCACCCCTTCCATGGTGGAGGAACCGCCTGTGATCACGACACCGGCAGGGATCAGGTCTTCAAACCCGCTGCGACGAAGTTCTGACTGCACCAGAGTGAACAGCTCCTCGTAACGGGGCTCCACCACTTCCGCCAGGGCCTGGCGGGAGAGATTCCGTGGTGGGCGGTCACCGACGCTGGGCACCTTGATGGTTTCATCCGCACCCGCCAGCTGGGTCAGGGCGCAGGCGTACTTGATCTTGATTTCTTCGGCGTTCTGGGTGGGTGTCCGCAGGGCCATTGCGATATCGTTGGTGACCTGGTCGCCGGCGATGGGTATCACCGAGGTATGACGGATCGCGCCACCGGTGAAGACCGCGATGTCCGTTGTGCCGCCCCCGATATCAACCAGGCAGACACCAAGCTCCTTCTCGTCCTCAGTCAGCACTGCGTAGCTGGACGCCAGCTGCTCAAGAATAATGTCGTCCACATCAAGGCCGCAGCGGCGCACGCACTTCTCGATGTTCTGGGCCGCGTTCACCGCGCAGGTCACCAGGTGCACCTTGGCTTCCAGCCGTACACCGGACATCCCCAGGGGTTCCTTGATGCCCTCCTGGTTATCGATCACGAATTCCTGGGGCAGAATGTGGAGGATCTTCTGGTCGGCGGGAATCGCGACCGCCTGGGCCGCGTCGATTACCCGGTCAATGTCGGCCCGGGTCACTTCCCGGTCACGGATGGCGACGATGCCATGGGAGTTCAGGCTCTTGATGTGACTGCCGGCGATACCAGCGTAGACCGAGTGGATACGGCATCCCGCCATCAGCTCGGCCTCCTCCACCGCCCGCTGGATCGACTGCACCGTGGTCTCGATGTTCACCACCACCCCACGCTTGAGTCCGCGGGATGGGTGGGAGCCAATGCCGACCACCTCGATGGTTCCATCCAGTTTGCGCTTGCCGACGATCGCCACCACCTTGGAGGTGCCGATATCCAGGCCGACAATCATGTTTTCCGTATCAACCGATGACATGCAGTTCACCAATTAGCCGATCTATGAATTGTTCCCGGACGCCTTGCCCAGTGGTTTCCACCGGACCGCCACCCCGTTGGTGTAGCGGACGTCAATACGTTCGACCTGATCGGCACGGCTCGCCAGTTGCTCGCCATACACGGTCAGGAAGCGTTCAAACCGTTCTTCCACCTGGTCACGGCCGAGAGCAACCTCGATACCGTTAGTCAGGGTCAGGGTCCAGGCCCCCCGTTCCTCAAGGGCGATGCCGGCAAAGCCCATACCCCGCTCTTCAAGGGCATTGGCCATGAGGCGTCCCTTGTCGATCACTTCACGCACCCGGCCCTCAGGCCCCCGCAACCTTGGAAGAGCGCCCGCCGCTTCCGGATTCGACGGTTGGAAAACCTCTCCTGTGCGGCTGATTACCTGGCCGTCGTTCCAGTACGCCAGAGGTCTGTGTTCCCGTATTTCAACCACCAGCCGATCCGGCCACTCTCGCCGTACCGCGGCGCTGTCCACCCAGGGACGCGCCTCCAGTGAGGTCTTGATGTCCGCCAGGTCCGTGGTAAAGAAACTCTTGCCCAGCCATTGGCTCGCGTTCCGTTCCAGGCTGTTGCGGTTTTCCCCCACCAGGGTCCCGGCGACCTCGACCCTCATGAACTGCCGGTCCATGGCGGCCAGTAACTCACCTGTGCCCCAGGGTATCAATGCGGTCACCAGCAGCACCGATGCACCCAGACCAATCTTGCCCCAGGGCACGGCGCCCAGGAGCTGACCCAGCATTCCGAACAGCCCCTGCTCCGCCGATGCCGATGTCGCGCCTCGCCGCCGGGGCGGGTCAGACGGTACAAAGCGACTTCGAAGCAGCAACTGGTCAAGCATCATCACTCTCCGTGGCCGGCAGGGTATCCAGCAGAATCCGGACAACCAGTTCCGGCATGCCAATACCGGCGGCCTGGGCGGCCATGGGAACCAGGCTGTGGTCGGTCATGCCGGGCACGGTATTCACCTCCAGCAGCCAGAACCTACCCTCCTGGTCCTCCATGATGTCGACCCGGCCCCAGGTGCGCCCGCCAACCACCCGGAAGGCTTCCACCGCCAGGTTCTGGATCAGGGCCTCCTGCCACTCGTCAAGCCCGCAGGGCACCCGATACCGGGTATCGTTGGCCAGGTATTTGGCGTCGTAGTCGTAAAAGTCATGGTCGGTGCTCAAGCCAATTACCGGAAGCGCCTGGCCCTGCAGGATGCTGCAGGTGTATTCGGGGCCTTCAACCCATTCCTCTACCAGGACCAGCGGGTCGTGACTCGCCGCTTCGCGGTACGCGGAGGCCAGCTCGTCCCTGGTCCGCACCTTGCGGACACCAATGCTGGATCCTTCCCGCGACGGCTTGACGCTGAGTGGGAACTTCAGGTCCGCCACGATCGCGCCCACTTCCTCCTCGCCATTCATGGCACGAAAGGCGGGCGTTGGCAGCCCGCAACCGGCGAAGACATATTTGGTGCGCAACTTGTCCATGGCCAGAGCCGATGCCAGGGTTTCGCTACCGGTGTAGGGAATGTCGGCCTGGGAAAGAATGGCCTGAAGCGTGCCGTCCTCACCACCACGTCCGTGAAGAGCGATAAACACCCGGTCAAAGTCAGGATTCTCCACCGCCCTGAGCAGACAGCCCCGGATATCCCGGGCGAACGCATCCACACCCGCTGCCTGCAGGGCCTGGGTGACCGCCTGGCCACTCTTGAGGGAAACCTCCCGCTCTGCCGAATCGCCCCCCATGAAAACGGCAACGCGGCCCAACGCCTCACGGGTCGCCGCGTCCACCTGGTATTGTCGGTTTCTGGACTCACTCACGCCCAACCACTCCATTTGCTGCAAGTTTTGCGGCGACGCCGCCAATATCTCCGGCCCCCTGGGTCAGCAGCAGGTCGCCGTCCCGAAGGATGTTCGCCAGAATACCGGTCAGATCGCCCGCATCCTCAACAAACACCGGATCCACCTGGCCCCGCTGACGGATACTCCGGCACAGGGAACGCGCATCAGCCCCTGGCACCGGTGTCTCACCCGCTGAATAGACATCCATCATCAGGAGGGTGTCCACTTCGGACAGTACCCGCACAAAATCCTCGTAAAGGTCCCGGGTCCGGGAATACCGGTGAGGCTGGTACAGCATCACGATGCGGCGATCGGGCCATGCATCGCGGGCTGCCCTGATCACGGCCTCAACCTCCGTCGGGTGGTGACCGTAGTCATCCACCAGAGTGACGGTGCCGCCTGCCACCGGATAATCTCCATACACCTGGAAGCGGCGTCCGACACCGGCAAACCCGGACAGGCCACGACAGATGGCGTCGTCGTCCACGCCTTCGTCGGTGGCCACCGCAATGGCCGCAAGGGCGTTGAGCACGTTGTGTCGACCGGGCATTTTCAGCTCTACCCGCAGGTCACTGCGACCGCCGGGCCGCTTCACAACGAACCGGGTGCGCAGGCCGTCGGACTCGATGTCGATCGCCCGATAGTCCGCGTCGTTCCGGTCGATTCCATAGGTGATGATGGCCCGGGAGATCCTCGGAAGAATCTCGTCGACGAAGGGATCATCCAGGCACATGACCGCCACACCGTAGAACGGCAGGTTGTGTAGGAAGTCCACAAAGGTTTTCTTCAGTTGTGCCACGTCCCCGCCGTAGGTATCCATGTGGTCGGCTTCGATATTGGTCACTACCGAGATCACGGGCGTCAGGTGCAGGAAAGAGGCATCGCTCTCGTCCGCCTCTGCCACCAGGTAACGGGATCCGCCAAGCTGCGCGTTGGTACCGGCACTGTTGAGCTTGCCCCCAATCACGAAGGTGGGATCCAGCCCGGCCTCACCGAGAACCGAAGCGATCAGGCTGGTGGTGGTGGTCTTGCCGTGGGTGCCGGCTACCGCGATGCCGTGGCGGTAGCGCATGATTTCCGCCAGCATCTCGGCCCGGGGCACAATGGGTACCCGCCGACTGCGGGCCGACGCCACTTCCGGATTCGTGGCATCCACCGCCGAGGACACCACGACAACGTCAGCGGTGTCACTGTTGCTTTCACGGTGACCTATGTGGACGGTTACGCCGAGGTTCCTGAGACGCTCTGTCACTGCCGACTCCCTGAGGTCGGACCCGGAAACGTCGTATCCCTGATTCTTCAGGACTTCGGCGATACCGCACATGCCGGCGCCACCGATTCCCACAAAGTGTATGTTGCGGATCCGGCGCATCTCGGGCACCTGGTAGACCAGTGGCGGATTGGTGATCTCAGACATGGGCAGCCTCCAGACAGTAATTCACGACTCTCTCCGTTGCATCGGGGCGCGCCAGCGTACGGGCTGCACGGGCCATGTCAACCATTCGCTCACGATCACCCACCAGGTCCGCCAGGGTATCCGCCAGCAGTGTTTCCGTTAACTTGTGCTGGGGCATCAGGATCGCTGCCCCCGCCTTGACCATGTAGCTGGCATTTCGGGTCTGGTGGTCGTCCACTGCGTGAGGGAACGGTACCAGCACAGCCCCGATACCGGCGGCGCACAGCTCGGATATGGTCAGTGCGCCCGCCCGGCAGATCACCAGGTCCGCCCAGCCGTAGGCCTCGGCCATCTCCTTTATGAACGGCTCCAGCGAAGCCTCGACACCCGCCGTCTCATAGGCGGCCCTGGCCTGATCAAGATTGCGTTCCCCGCACTGGTGGCGGATTTCCGGCCGCTGCGCCTCCGGCAGGAGGGCAACCGCCGCAGGCACCCTCTCATTGATCGCCTGCGCGCCCAGGCTGCCGCCGACGATCAGAACCCGTGCAGGGCCACGCCGGCTGGCCATCCGCTCTTCAGGAGGAGCCAGACCCGCCACATCTGAACGAACCGGGTTACCGGTGCAGCGGGTCACCACTGCTTCTCCGAAACTCCCCGGAAAGGCCTCCATCACTGTCTTCGCCAGGCGGGCAAGGATGCGATTGGTCATTCCCGCCACCGCATTCTGTTCATGAACAAGCAGTGGCCGACGGGTGAGCCAGGCCGCCACCCCACCAGGGCCGGTGACGAATCCACCCATGCCGATGACGCAGTCCGGGCGGATCCGGCGGACGATCGCCAGGGCCTGCCACAGCGCCCGCACCAGACGGAACGGCGCCGCCAGCAGGGCCAGCTTGCCTTTGCCGCGAAGACCGGAGACCGTCACCACCGACAGAGGTATGTCGGTGTCACCTATCAGGCGCTCCTCCATTCCCCCGGCGGAGCCGAGCCAGTGGACTTCATGCCCCAGTTCCTGGAGGCGACGGGCGGTGGCAAGTGCCGGGAATACGTGACCACCGGTACCACCGGCCATGAGCAGGAAGCGCCGCATGGTCATGACGCCCCCCTCAGGGCAGATCCGGTGGTCTCCCCCTGGGAATTGAGACATTGTTGCTGGCGCTCCATTTCAACCCGCACCAGCACACCAATGCCAATGCAGGTCACCATGAGACTGGAGCCGCCATAGCTCATCAGCGGAAGCGTCAGGCCCTTGGTGGGCAGGAGGCCGGTGTTCACCGCCATGTTGATCATCGCCTGCAGCCCCATAAGCAGGGTAAGTCCGTAGGCAAAGCAGGCGGCAAAGCCCATGCCCTGCTTCTCCGCTTTGCGGGCGATGACAAATCCGGCCAGTACCAGCACGGTGAACAGGCCCAGTACCGCCATGGAGCCCACCAGGCCGAACTCTTCGGCGGTGATGGCAAAAATGAAGTCGGTGTGGGCTTCCGGCAGATAAAAGAGCTTCTGGATCGAGTTGCCCAGGCCAACGCCACTCCATTCGCCCCGGCCGAACGCTATCAGTGACTGGGTCAGCTGATAACCGGTATTGAACTGGTCCTGCCACGGATCCAGGTAACTCACCACCCGCTTGAGACGGTAGGGCTCGGTGACAATCAGCACCGCCCCCAGGGCGACACTGAGCGCGATGAGGGGCATGAAGCGGCTGAGCCGCACACCGCTGAGGAAGATCATGCCTAGGGCCGCCGTCATCAGGACAACGGTAGCGCCGAAGTCCGGCTGGATGACCAGCAGTGCCGAAGCAAGGCCCAGGACCAGCACTGGCTTGATAAAGCCCCACCAGCTGTTTACCAGTTCCTCCCGGCGACGCACCACGTATCCGGCCAGGTAGGCGATCAGGCACAGCTTGGCTACTTCCGATACCTGGATGTTGAACAGGCCGAGGGGAATCCAGCGTGTGGAGCCATTGACGGTCTTGCCGAGAGGCGTCAGAACCAGCAACAGGGAGGCCATGCCCACACCCAGCAGCAGCCAGCCGCTGCGGTACCACCAGGAAACCGGAACGTTGGCCGCAGCGACCGCCAGGCTGCAGCCAATCCCGGCGTAGATCAGCTGGCGCAGCACATAGTGATAGCTGTTGCCGAGGTTTTCCGCAGCCGTGTCCATGGAAGCGGACGCGATCATGACAACGCCCATCATCAGCAACGCCCCGGCGCTGACCACCAGCCATGGCAGGGGCTGGGAAAACAGGCCCCTGTGGACTCCACTGTGATTGATGACAGTCGTCGACATCAGAGCGCCTCCACGGCCCGACGGAACCGCTCACCGCGATCCTCGTAGCCAGTGAACATATCGAAGCTGGCACAGGCCGGCGACAACAATACCCGGTCCCCGGGCATCGCCACCGTGGCGGCCCTGACCACGGCTTCTTCCATGGTGGCAGCCCTTTCGACCCTCGCACCGGCGGTCAGAACCTCGTCAATCAAGCCGGCATCCCGGCCAATCAGGACAACGGCGCGACAGTGCTCCCGCACCGGACGGGCGAGCGGCGTGAAGTCTGCCCCCTTCCCATCACCACCGGCGATCAGCACGATCTGTTGACAGCCCGGGGCAAGACTGTCCAGTGCGGCGACAGTGGCGCCCACGTTGGTGCCTTTGGAATCGTTGATGTACTCCACGCCCGCAAGAGTGCGAACCGGCTCGCAGCGGTGGGGAAGACCTCGAAAGCGCCTTACCGCCTCGACCATGGGTGCCATGGGCCAGCCTGCGGCATGACCCAGAGCCAGGGCAGCCATGACATTGCTGATGTTGTGGAGGCCCGCCAGTTTCAGGTCGCGGGTATTGACGAGATTCTTCAGTCCCCAGGTGATCCAGAGTCCTTCCTCGTCTTCACGGGTGCTGAAGGTTTCCGGATTCACCCGGTGGAAGCCGTAGCAGACAAAACGCAGGGTGTCCCGGGCCATCGGAGTGCTCAGGGCATCGTCGAGATTGACCACGGCATTGCGGGCGCCACGGAAAATCCGCTGCTTGGCCTGGTAGTACTCCATCTTCGAGGCGTAGCGGTCCATGTGGTCGTCACTGATGTTCAGTACGGTCGCCACCTCGGCATTCAGTTCGTGGGTGGTTTCCAGCTGGAAACTGGAGAGTTCCAGAATATAGGCATCCACATCCTGGGAAAGCAGATCCAGGGCCGGCGTACCGATGTTGCCGCCAACCGCGACGCGAACACCGGCGGCGCGGGCCAGCTCTCCCACCAGAGTGGTGACCGTGGTTTTGCCGTTGGAGCCGGTAATGGCGATAACAGGACGATCAGCGGCTTCCGCGAACAGGTCGATGTCGCCCCGGATACGGGCACCTGCTTCAGCGGCGGCGGCGATGGCCGGTTCGGAGATGGCGATACCCGGGCTGACCACCAGCTCGTTGAATCCCCGGAACCATTCAGGGGAGAATTCTCCGGTTCTCAGCTCCAGGTCCGGCCAGCTGGCTTTGAGCTCATCCAGTCCCGGTGGTCGGGCACGGCTGTCCGCCACCGACACCTCACGCCCGAGGCCGGTCAGATAACGCACACAGGAGAGCCCGGTCTTGCCCAGGCCAACCACCAGTGTGCGACGATCCGAAGCGAGTAGCGCCATACCGTTCAGCCAGTCCCTAACGAAGTTTCAGGCTCGACAGCCCGATCAGTACCAGAATCACTGTGATCACCCAGAAACGGACGATCACCCTTGGCTCCGGCCAGCCTTTGAGTTCAAAGTGATGATGCAGCGGCGCCATACGAAAGATCCGGCGGCCGGTCAGCCGGAACGAAGCTACCTGCAGGATCACGGAGATGGTCTCCATCACGAAGACGCCACCCATAATGAACAGCACGATCTCCTGCCGGGTGATCACCGCCACCACACCCAGGGCTGCCCCCAGGGCCAGCGCACCGACATCCCCCATGAACACCTGTGCCGGGTAGGTGTTGAACCATAGAAAGCCCAGGCCAGCGCCCACCAGGGCACCACAGAAGACGATCAGTTCGCCGCTGCCGGGAAGGTGGGGGATAAGCAGGTAACCGGCAAACTGAGAGTGGCCTGAGACGTAGGCGAAAATGCCGAGAGCGGACCCCACCATCACGGTCGGCATGATCGCAAGCCCGTCCAGACCATCGGTCAGGTTGACCGCGTTACTGCTGCCCACGATGACGAAATAGCTCAACAGGACAAACAGCACCGGCCCCAGGGTCAGCGACACATTCTTGAAAAACGGAAGATACAGGGAGGTTTCCTGGGGCAGAGACGAACTGTAAAACAGTGCAATGGCGGCAACCGCCCCGATCACCGACTGCCAGAAATATTTCCATCGAGCCGGCAGGCCCCTTGGGTTGCGCTCCACCACCTTGCGGTAGTCGTCGACCCAGCCAATGGCACCGAATGCCAGGGTAACCAGCAGAGTAATCCAGACATACCGGTTACCCAGGTCTGCCCAGAGCAATGTGCTCACGCCGACCGCCACCAGGATCAGTGCACCCCCCATGGTGGGGGTCCCGGCCTTGCTCAGGTGGGTCTGGGGACCGTCGCTGCGTACCGCCTGACCAATCTGGTACTGGCTGAGCTTGCGGATCATGGTGGGCCCCACCAACAGAGAGATGGCCAAAGCCGTGAGCACGCCGAAAATCCCCCGCAGAGTGAGGTACTGGAATACCGTCAATTGGCTGAAATAGGGCGTCAGCAGTTCCGTCAGCCAGAGGAGCATGGGTTATTCACCTTTTCTTTTAATAACGTCACCACCTGGTCCATGGCAGAACTGCGGGAGCCCTTGACCAGTACGGTCACGGGTCCGGTGTGTTGAGACAATAGCCAGTCCACGGCCTGCCCGTGATTGTCGAACCTGAGGGCGCTCTCGCCGGCCCCTTCCGCCAGTGCCCGACAGTCTTCGTTCGTGCCCACCACCAGACAGTGGTCGATACCCAGGGCCAGCGCCTTCTCTCCTACCTCCCGATGGAGGCGCGGCGCTTCACCACCCAGCTCTGCCATGGCACCCAGCACCGCAATGCGCGTGCCAGCCGCTTCCGCCAGCACCGCCAGAGCTGCCTTTACCGAGCTGGGATTGGCGTTGTAACTGTCATCGATCAGAGTGATCTGCTCGCTGAGTTCCTGGCGCTGTAGACGGCCCGCGGTTGGCCTTACCGCCGCCAGCCCCTGCTCTATGGCCCTCTCGCCGGCACTGATTGCTTCTGCGGCGGCAATGGCAAGCAGGGCATTGCCGATATTGTGGATGCCCGGCATGGCAAGCATAAGCCTCCTTACCTGCCCGCCAGGGCCTTCGACGGTAAAGCGATAACCGCCATCGAGCGGCTCGTAGTCGCTGCAGCGGTAATCCGCTGTTAACCCTTTGGCGCTGGCGGAAATTACCCGGCGAGAGCCGGCCCGTTGCAGCCAGCGATCGAAGGCGGGATCGTCCCGGTTGAGTACCACGACACCACCTTCGGCAACTCCGTCGATAATCTCGCCCTTGCCCTGAACGATATTGTCGTAGCCGCCGAAACCCTCCAGGTGAGCCTCCCCGGCATTGGTGATAACAGCAACGTGAGGCCTGGCGACCGCAACGGTATGAGCGATTTCGCCCATACCGCTGGCACCCAGCTCAATGACTGCAAAGCGATGTTGCGGGCTCAACCGGAACAGGGTCAGGGGCGCACCAATGTGGTTGTTCAGGTTGCCGCTGGTGGCCAGGGTCTCACCTTCTCCGGCCAGAATCGCGGACAACATCTCCTTGAGCGTGGTTTTGCCACTGCTGCCGGTGAGTGCGACCACCGCAGCGTCACTGAGCTCGCGATTGTGGCGGGCCAGGTCCGCCAGCGCCTGGACGGTATCGGCCACCCGCAGCTGCGGCAGGTCAATATCGGGGTTCTCTTCTTCCACCACGGCAGCCACCGCCCCGGCGGTTTTCGCAGCCTGGAGAAAACGATGGCCGTCGAAGCGCTCTCCACGCAATGCCACGAAAAGGTCGCCGGGCCGAACGGCACGGGTATCAGTGCTGACATTGGTGAACACCGGGTCGTCAGCGGGGGCAACTGCCCCGAGCACCCCGGCCGCTTCCTGCAAGGTTATCGGTCGGATCATGCCACTCCCTCCTCAAGGCCCAGGGCGTCGCGAACATGGGCCACGTCACTGAAGGGAACCCGGGCGCCGTGACGCTCCTGCCAGGCCTCGTGCCCCTTGCCAGCCACCAGTACCACATCTCCCGGGACCGCCGAATCGATGGCCTGGCGGATGGCATCGGCGCGATCGTGGATCACCGTCACCGCTCCGATATCATCTATACCCGCGAGAATCTCCCGGACGATGGCTTCCGGCGATTCTGATCGGGGGTTGTCGTCCGTCACGATGACCCTGTCGGCCCCCTTCTCGGCCTCCCGTCCCATTTCGGGGCGCTTACCCGTATCGCGATCGCCGCCGCAGCCGAAGACACAGATCAGCCTGCCCCTGACGTGTGGACGAAGTGCAGCAAGAGCGTTGGCGAGGGCGTCGGTGGTATGGGCATAGTCCACTACTGCTGTCACGCCATTGGCGCTGGTGTAACGCTCCAGCCGGCCGGCCGGCGCAACCAGCGCGGGCACCGCCTCCGCCACCGCGCCCGGGGAGACACCGAGACTGAGCACCGTCGCCATGGCCGCAAGCAGGTTGCTGGCGTTGAAACTGCCCATCAGGGGCGCTGCCACATTGAAGCGGCCCCAATGGCCATCAAGAGACGCCTCGAAGCCGTCAGCCGAGGGCGTGAAGGCGGTCATCCAGAGTTCAGTCTGGGGTTCGTGGAGGCTATACCGGATCCGGTCGCACAGCCCCTCTGTCCGCTCATAGAGCTGGCGACCGAACGGATCATCAAAGTTGATAACGGCGAAATGGAGACCTTCACGGAGGAACAGTGACGCCTTGGCCCGACCGTACGCCTCCATGGAGCCGTGGTAATCCAGATGATCCCGGGTCAGGTTGGTGAACACGGCTCCGATCATCGACAGATCGTCCACCCGGCCCTGGTCTAGGGCGTGGGAAGAGACTTCCATGGCCACTGCCCGGCCCCCTTCGCCAATCACCGAAAACAGCGCCCGGTTCACCTCCACCACATCGGGTGTGGTGTGGCTGGCGGTCCTGAGGTTACCCGGCATGCCATAGCCCAGAGTTCCCAGAACACCACAGGGCATGCCCGTGGCGCTGAGCAGCTGGGCAATGAAATGACTGACGGAGGTCTTGCCGTTGGTGCCTGTCACACCCACCACGCGCAAACGCCGGGAAGGATGCTCGAAGAAACGGTCGGCAATCCTTCCGAGATGCCCGCGAAGGCCTCGCACGGGGACTACTAGAGCGCCACGGTACTCGTAGCAGGGTGCCGCCGCGTCCACATCGAGAATGATCACAATGGCGCCCGAATCGATAGCATCGTCCATATAGTGAGCGGCTGGGGTCGCGCTGCCAGCGAGTGCGACAAAGGCATCGCCGGGCCGTACGTGTCGGCTATGGGTCCGCAGGCCGTGGATGGTCACATCAAAGACCGAGGGAACTTCGGTGATACCCTGCAGTAGCGTGCTCAAGGATGTCATGCACATGTGCCTACCCTCGCTCCCCGGAATCAGCCGGCGTCTGGGCCGCCGCTTCGACGGCGGTCAACTCAGGCCTTACGTTAAGCAGCCGCAGGGCATCGCCCATGACCCGCGCGAATACCGGCGCCGCCACCTCACCACCGTAATAGTCTCCACCCTGGGGCGCATCCACGGCTACCACGGTTACAATTTTTGGATCTTCCATTGGCGCCATGCCGGCAAAAATGGCCTTGTACTGGCTGTCTTCGTAACCATTCGCCCCCACCAGGTGAACCGTGCCGGTTTTGCCGCCAGCGGAATACAGTGCCGGCAGGGCCCGCTTACCGGTACCTCGTTCAACAGCCTGCTGCAGCATGTCCCGAACCTGCATGGCCACAGTCTCGGACATGACGCGATGACCAATTGGTGGCTGTTGCAGACGAGTCAGACTGACCGGGTACCGCACACCTCCGTTGGCAAGGGCCATGTAGGCCTGCGCCAGTTGCAGGGCGTTCACACTCATGCCGTAGCCATAGGACAGTGTGGCCTCTTCCACCGGGCGCCAACGATTGGTTGAAGGCAGAACCCCCACCGCCTCACCGGGAAAACCGATACCCGTGGGCTGTCCCAGACCCAGCTGGAAATAGAAATCCCTGATCAGGTCACCACCCAGATCGTTAGCGATCAGGCTGATGCCCACGTTGCTCGAACGGACTATGATGTCAGTTAAGGACAGCGCTCCGTAATTGCGGTGGTCACGGATGGTAAAGCGCCCGAAACGACGGTGGCCGGGACTGGTGTTGATGACGGTATCCAGGGAATAGTCGCCACTCTCGAGAGCGGCGGCCATGGCAAGGGGCTTCATTGTCGAGCCGGGCTCGAACAGATCGGTGACCGCCTTGTTCCGCAGCCGGGCCGGATCCAGCTGACGGCGGTCATTGGGGTTATAGGACTGCTGGTTGACCATGGCGAGCACTTCCCCGGTGTCCACATCCAGCATCACCAGGGTGCCGCCCCGCGCCTTGTGAGCCTGCACCACCGCCTTGAGTTCGCGGTAGGCGAGATACTGGAGCCGCAGGTCCAGGCTCAGGGTAAGATCCTTGCCGGGTCTGGCATCCCGGATCAGGGAAAGATCCCGAATCAGCCGGCCACGGTTGTCCCTCAGAACGCGCTTTCGGCCGGGAACGCCGCTCAACCACTCGTTATAGGAAAGCTCCACGCCTTCCTGGCCCGCTTCATCAATGTCGGTGAAACCAACCAGGTGGGCGCTCACTTCGCCGGCAGGATAGTAGCGCTTGTATTCCAGCCGACTGTAGAACCCGGGAATTCCCAGGGCCAGGGCTTCCCTGGCAATAGAGGGCTGGACCTTGCGCCGGACGTAAATGAATTCCCGTGAGCCATACTCCCGCAGACGCTTCCTGAGCTGCGCCTCATTGACGCCAATCACACTGGCC
The DNA here is from genome assembly GCF_900115285.1 of Marinobacter daqiaonensis. Taxonomy (GTDB): domain Bacteria; phylum Pseudomonadota; class Gammaproteobacteria; order Pseudomonadales; family Oleiphilaceae; genus Marinobacter; species Marinobacter daqiaonensis. Next base: position 33,658 of record NZ_FOYW01000002.1, on the reverse strand, counting down.
AGGCTGGCCAGACGCGGATCGTCGGGATCGGTCTCACCAGGATTGGCCCAGAGGGTCTCGACCGGTGTACTGACCGCCAGGGGCTCGCCGTAGCGATCTGTGATCATGCCGCGATGGGCATCAATGGCATCCACCCGGATTGTTCGAACATCCCCCTGCTGGCGAAGAAACTCCCGGTCGACCACATGCAGGTCCACCAGCCGCCAACCCAGGGCACCGACAACCAGCAGAAAAACTCCCATTACGCAGCCGAATCGCCAGGCCTTCAGGCTGGCAACAAATCTCTGCATCTTGGTGGGCTGGGGTTCCTGCCGGTTCATGAGGTGTTATAGTCCCCCGGCCCTGGCGAGGCCCCGCTGGGGCACCAGTACGATATGCTCACGCCCGGGCACAATCATGCCGAGCTCCTCTGCGGCCTTGCGCTCGATGCGACCGTGAGCGCTCAGCGCGCTCTGTTCCAGCAACAGCTGACTCCACTGCCGCTGATACCCATCGCGCTCTGCCTGAAGCTCGGACAGGGTATTGGAGAGGTTGCGATTCTGATGGGCACTGACCGCCACCCCAATGGCGGAGCCAATAAGCAGCGCAGCCAGGCCCAGCGTCACCACAACCCTGGGCTCACTCAGGGTATGAAAAATGCGGCCTGACAGCTTGAGGGCGTCCGAGACCCTCTCCCTCACGTTTTCCCGGGACAGGGCTGACGCCCTGGCCGGTTTTTCCAGTGTCACGGCACTCATTTGGATTGATCTCCGCTCATGTCGGCACGGCGCTCCAGCACTCTCATAACGGCGCTGCGCGCGCGAACGTTTTCCTTTATCTCAGGCTCGCTTGCTTTCAGAGCCTTACCGATAGTCCGGAACGGCGGCTCAACATCGCTAGCCCTGACCGGCAGGCCACGGGGCAACTGAGGCCCCCGGGACAGGTCCCTCATGAACCGCTTCACGATCCGGTCCTCCAGGGAATGAAAACTGATCACCACCAGGCGACCGCCGGGACCGAGAAGCCGCACGGCCTGCTCAAGACCGTCTTCCAGATCACTGAGTTCCCGGTTTATGAAGATCCTCACCGCCTGAAAACTCCGGGTGGCCGGATGCTTGTGCTTTTCCTTTTTGGGAACCGCCTGACGTACCAGCTCGGCAAACTGCCTGGTGGTTGTCAGCGGCTCCTCCTCCCGCGCCAGAACCACAGCACGGGCGATCCTGCGGGAAAACCGCTCTTCTCCGAAGCGCCAGATCACATCGGCGATTTCCTGTTCCGCAGCGGTGTTGAGCCACTCGGCCGCACTGGGAGAGCGACTGGGGTCCATTCGCATATCCAGGGGGCCTTCGCTCATAAAGCTGAATCCCCGGGCCGGATCATCCAGCTGTGGCGATGAGACCCCCAGGTCGAGAAGAATTCCCGCAACGGATCCTTCCTCCCACCCCTGGACAGAGGCGGCATCTTCCATATCCGCGAAAGAGCCGTGATAAACGACGAAGCGGCCATCTTCGGCCGCCAGCGCTTTTCCGAACCGGACCGCCTCCGGGTCCTTATCGATACCGAGCAGACACCCCTCTCCTTCAAGGTGCTTGAGTATCAGTCGGCTATGTCCACCACGACCAAAGGTGCCGTCGATATAGCGACCCCTCGGATCAAGAACCAGCAGCTCAACCGCCTGATCCAGAAGCACAGAGCGATGGAGGATCCCGGCCCGCGAATTATCGGTCGTCATAGCGACAGGGCCTCCATTTCGGCCGGCATCTCGTCATCGTCATCAGACTCATCCAGCCAGGCGAACCACCGTTCCTCACTCCAGAGCTCGAGCTTCTTGCCCTGGCCGATCAGCATCAGTTTCTTCTCCAGACGGGCATAACTGCGCAAGGTTGGCGGCACCAGAATGCGACCGGCGGAATCCAGCTCCAACGGCGTTGCGTGACCAAGAATCAGGCGCTGCAGACGACGCGCCTTTTTATTCATGTTAGGGAGTCGGGCAATTTCCGTGCGCAGAACTTCAAATGTCGGCTCGGGATACATCAGCAGGCATCGTTCTTCATCGGCATTGGCTGTCAGCACGATGCGACCGCCGCATTCTTCCTGCAGTTCTTCACGCACACGGGCAGGAATCGCCAGGCGACCCTTTGCATCCATGTTGATTGCGTGACTGCCAAGAAAATTGCTCATCGCTCGATTTGCAGACCCTGCTGCCGCCCCTGTTTGTTGGTATCACTTCCCGATATCGCAATGCCGTTAACACCGTGACCCACTCGCCACCACACCGACACCACGATAAACCACTAAATTCCACTTTTTCCCACTCCTGCACACTATAGAAACACGCAAATGACAATGCAAGCACCAACGGGGGCACGAGCATTACAAAAGTTTCTTTAATGACAAGGAGTTAGAAGGCAAGATAAAGGCAGGAGCGAAGAATCACCTGAATAAACGTCATCAAATCAAAAGCCTGCGAATACCTTTAAAGAAAGCGTGCGAGGTTTAAGAATTTTTCGCTATAACGGGACAGGTAGAAAAACTACATATTTCACAGGTCTGTGAAATATTGCTGGGAGGGCCCTCGGATGAGGGCAGGAAAAAAGAGTGAGCTCGCCGATAAGCCGGGTTCTGTCGAGGACAGCCATTCATCTAGGGCCTGCGTCACCACAGGCCTCAAGCAACCTACCCGAGTCCAGCGCGGGCCACGCCATAGGACTCCTATTTGGTCTTGCTCCAGGTGGGGTTTACCATCGCCGTGGACTGTTGCCAGCCACGCGGTGCGCTCTTACCGCACCGTTTCACCCTTACCGGCGCCCGAAGGCGCTTAGGCGGTCTGCTTTCTGTTGCACTTTCCGTCGGCTCACGCCGCCCAGGCGTTACCTGGCACCTTGCCCTGCGGAGCCCGGACTTTCCTCCCCCGGCTGGGCCGGCGGCGGCTGTCTGGCGAGCTCAGGCGAGACCATACCCCCGCGCCGCCCGGGGCGCAAGAGATTTGTCACGGGACCTGCTACTGTTCCTTGAGCTTGAGGGCTCGCTGGTACAGGTCATTTCGGGCACCACCGGTCAACTCGGCGGCAATCCGCACCGCCTTTTTCACGGGCAGTTCAGGCAGCAGCAGCCGCAACACCTGATCCGCCTCCACCAGGGCATCCGTTGTCCTTTCGGGCGCCGCCCCGGCGACCATGACAACGTACTCCCCCTTGCCTGAATTCTCATCCCCGACAATAGCCTCCAGCACCTCACCAGTGGTACCGGAGTAGAAGGTTTCAAACGCCTTCGTCAGCTCTCGCGCAAGCACCACCTGGCGATCCGGGCCGAAGCAGGTCGCCAGCTCCGCGACCAGGTCCTGGATCCGCCGGGGTGACTCGTAGAACACCAGAGTAGCTGTCTCCCGTGAGAGCGCCTGCAGGGCTTTGGCTCTTGCCCCTGCCTTGGCCGGAAGAAACCCTTCGAAAAGAAAACGGTCAGTAGGCAGGCCGGCTGCCGAAAGCGCCGCCACCAGGGCACAGGGGCCGGGCACCGGACTTACAGGGATCCCCCGCGCCCGTGCCTCTCGCACCAGCACAAAGCCCGGGTCGGAGATCAGGGGCGTCCCGGCGTCGGAAATCAACGCCACCGATTCGCCCTTTTCGACACGGTCCAGCAGTCCGGTGGCACGGTCGCGCTCATTGTGATCGTGCAATGCCCACATGGGCTTATCGATTCCCAGATGCTGAAGGAGCCGGCCACTGTGGCGGGTATCTTCCGCCGCAATCAGGTTCACTTCCGACAGAACCCGTGCTGCCCTTGCAGAAAGGTCATCCAGGTTGCCGATTGGCGTTGCCACAATGTAGAGAGTTCCGGACGAGACCGGCAAAGACGCTTTAGAAACCAACCGGATTTCCCCTGAGAGTATCCTGCGAAAAAAAGGACGAGCTGGTAAACTTGCTGATCCTGACACCATTAACCAGAGAGACACTATGCCGGCCTTCCGCCAGCACCTCAAGGAGCCCTGCCTGATATGAGCTGTCACCTGCCGAACCTGCGCCGCCTTGCGGCCGCTTCCATCCTGACCGCCCTGATTGCCAGTGGCTGTGCTCCGATTGGCCTGCAGACGGAGTCGCTCCGCACTGCGGAAGAGGCACTCTCAGCATCCCAGGACCTGGATCCGGGGCTTGAAACCCAGCGTTTTCTGCTCAAGGCAGCCGCGAATTTCCAGGACAATGGTCAGCACGATTTCGCCCGCCGTATTTTGCGCAGCGACACCCTGGCCGACCCGGTGGCTGAACTGCGGGCGCAGTACCTGCTGCTGAGCATGGGCAGCGCGGTCGCCCTTGACGACCGCGACTGGGCAGAGGATCTGGCGCGAAACCTGACACCGCAACAGTACCAGGAGTACCCTGAAGAGCTTCTCGCACGCGTGGCCAATCTCCAGATCTCGGTATACGGACTTGCCGGCGAACACCTCAAGGCAGCCCAGCTGCTGATGGCTATCGACCCCCAACTGCTGGAGATGGACCGCCAGGCTATCAACGACCGCATATGGCAGGCACTCAAGCAGACCTCCACTTCCGAACTCGAAAAAGCGGCAGCATCCGCAGTCGGTTTCGAGAATCAGGGCTGGTTCGAGCTCGCCGCAACCCTCCGCCAGCCAGGACTAACCCTTGAGGAAGAGAGCCGGGCGATTCGCAACTGGCAGTTCAACTGGATCGGCCACCCCGGTACCCAACCCCTGCCGAGTGAACTGGCGCTCATGACTCAGGTCATCGAAAAGCGTCCGGAGCGGATTACCCTGGCGATACCCCTGAGCGGCCCCCTGGCCGCAGCCGGCAACATGGTTCGGGAGGGGTTCCTGGCTGCTTATTACGCCTCGGGGGAACGGCAGGGCCGCAGTGCCGAGAGCGCAGGAAATAAAGAAAGCCCTGAGAATGCCGCGACCGACGACAATCTGAACGACGGCAACGAGAAGCGTGCTGTACCGGTCAGCCCTGGTCCCGATAACACCCAGATAACGATTGTTGACACCCATGGCCGCGCCTTTGCCGATATCATGCCCGAACTCCTTCAGACCAAGCCCGACCTGATCATCGGTCCTCTGGGCAAGGAAGATGTAGGCCGTCTGGCAGAACAGGATCAGCTGCCGGTCCCGGTACTTGCCCTGAACTACGCACCGGAACACAACCGGGCCTCCCCCCGGGAGCTGTTCCAGTTCGGTCTGTCCGCCGAGGATGAGGCTCGCCAGATCGCCGATCGGGTTTCGGCAGAGGGACTGACCCAGGTACTGGTGGTCATCCCGAGAGGCGAGTGGGGTGATCGTATTGCTGAAGTGCTGCAGAAGCGACTTAACGAACAGGAAGGGGTGGTACTGGAGATGGACCGGTACTTTGATACCGACAACTTCCGGGATGTCGCCGCTGACCTGCTGGGCATCAACGCCAGCCGCGAGCGGGCCATCGAGCTTGAGCGCACCATGGGCCTGAACGTCGAATTCGAACCCCGGCGGCGACAGGATGCCGAGGCCATCATCATGGTGGCCGAGCCGGTTATTGCCCGTCAGTTCAAGCCCCTGTTTTCGTTCTATTACGCGGGTGACCTGCCGGTGTTCTCCCCGTCCATTGTCTACACGGGCCGTCCCGATCCGACTCGCGACCGGGACCTCAACGGCGTCTTCTTCACCGACCTGCCGTGGATCCTCGACAGGGACACCAAGTTCCGCCAACAAGCCTATGAGCAGTTCGACAACCTTGCCGGACCGCTGGGTCGGCTCTTCGCCATGGGAGCTGACGCCTGGATCCTCAGCACCCGCCTGCCACTGATGCAGAAAATCCCCGATACCATTGTCGACGGACACACCGGTGAGCTTACCCTGGATGACCGCGGTCGAATTCACCGCACTCAACTCTGGGGCGTGTTCCGGGAGGGCGTCCCGGTCCTGGTATCGGAGCAGGACGAAGATCAGGACAGCGTTATCACATTCGAACCAGAGCAGAACTGAACATGGACGCCAGGGAAGGCAGCCAGCGCAAACCAGCACAGGGCCCGACCAGCAAGGCGGTCGGAAATCATGCAGAAGCCGTGGCGGCCCGTTACCTGCAAAGCAAGGGAGTCACCATTACCGACAGGAACGTCTACAGCCGGGGTGGCGAAATCGATCTGATCGGCAGGGACGGCGACACGCTGGTTTTTTTCGAGGTTCGCTTTCGAAAGAGCGGTAGCCTCACCGACGGCGCGGAGTCCATCGGCTGGCGAAAGCAGCAACGACTGCTCAGGGCGGCCACCTATTACCTTCACCGGCATCAGCTGTGGAACTGCAATTGCCGCATTGATGTCATAGCCATAGCACCGGGGGACACGAGCAAGTATCGCGTCCGCTGGATTCGGAACGCGATTCAGGCAACAACATGAACAGCAGTGAAGAGAGCGTAAATCAGTGGTTTGGTGAGCACATGGAGCAGACTGCCATGGCAGCCAGCCTGGTAGCCGATCGAATTCCCGCAGTGGCAGAGACCCTGGTGGATACATTGCTGAATGACGGCAAGATACTTACCTGCGCCAACGGTAGCGCGAACACTGTTGCCCAGTACCTCAGCACTTCCCTGCTCGGCCGGCTCGATCAGGACCGCCCGGGCCTGCCAGCCATTAACCTGGGGGCGGATGCCACCACCTACTCGGCCATCTGCCGTGACAACCGGTTTAACGAAACCTTTGCCCGCCAGGTTACCGCCCTGGGAAAACCCGGTGACACCCTGGTCGTCATTGTCGACGATGGCCACAAGGCAAACCTTATCCAGGCGATTCAGGCAGCTCACGAGAGGGAGATCAGGGTGATTGTGATCAGTGCGAAGGAGAAGACCGATATCACCTCACTGCTCCAGCCCCACGATCAGGAGCTTGCATTGAACGACCTCGATCCGGTCACCGCCATGCCAATCCTGATGCTGGTAAGTACCGCTTTATGCAGATTGGTGGAGGAAAGCCTGTTCGGCGGTTGATGCGAGACGGCAAGGGCTGAAGAGACCGACAGTGGCCGGCCTCTCCAGTGGGATTACTTGACGACCTTGAGGCTTGGACGACCCGCCGGACGCTCTTTGTCGCCCTCCCGGGGCTCCTGGGATTTCGACGGCCTGCCGCCATCCGGATCGGGTGAGCCCGGCTCACTGCCGAACACCATTCCCTCGCCATTTTCCCGAGCGTATATGGCCATAACGGCCTGCAGCGGGATATACACCTGCATGGGCACCCCGCCGAAGCGGGCACTGAACTCCAGGGCATCATCCCCGATCATCAGCGCCTTGACAGCAGACGGACTGATGTTGAGCACGATCTGGCCGTTGGCCACATGATCGGCGGGAACCTGAACGCCCTGGATGCCCGCGTCCACCACAATGTGGGGCGTACAATGGTTATCCAGGATCCAGTCGTTGAATGCCCTGACGAGATAGGGCCGACTGGAATTCATAGTCACCTTGTGTTCAGACACTGCACTCTCCTTGGCCAAGGCCAGAGGCCCGGCGAATCCCCGGGCCCTCCCCTGTTAACTGCGAATATCTTCCTCAAGATCCGAAAGGCTTGCCTTGAAGCCCTCCCGGCTGAAGATCCGGTCCATGTATTTCTGGATCGGCTTGGCCTGCTTGTCGTCCAATTCGATTCCCATTGCCGGCAGGCGCCAGAGGATCGGCGCAATGCAGCAATCCACAATGGTGAACTCCTCTGACATGAAGAAGGGCATTTCGCCGAACAGAGGCGCAGTGGCTAGCAGACTCTCCCGAAGCTCCTTGCGGGCAGACTCGGACGACTTATGACCCGGCTCCGCAAGAAGCTGGTCCACAAGGCCGCACCAGTCTTTCTGAATGCGATGGATCATCAGGCGACTGTTGGCACGGGCTACCGGATACACCGGTAACAGCGGGGGGTGTGGAAACCGCTCGTCCAGATACTCCATCATGATATTGGGCTCGTAAAGCACCAGATCACGATCCACCAGGGTAGGAAGGGCATTGTAGGGATTAAGGTCCGCCAGTTCGGACGGCGGATTGTCAGGGTCAACGTCTACAACATCAACGGTAACGCCCTTCTCCGCAAGCACAATACGAACCCGATGGCTGTAATGGCTGGACGGATCGGAAAAAAACGTCATTGATGACCTCTTGGTCACAACGCCCATAGAACGACTCCACGATTAGATAAACCGGATACCATCTGCTGAACGCAAAAAACCAGCGGGCCAACTCTGGCCCGCTGGGTTCTCACTGCGTCAATTATACGCCAAAACCCTAGTGCACGTCTTTCCAGTACTCACGGTTCAGCAGATAGGCGAATACAAAGAAGATCGCGACGAAGATGAGCACCAGAATACCCAGGCGTTCACGTTCGACCTTGACCGGATCTCCCATATAAGAAAGGAAGTTGGTCAGGTCATACATGGCACGGTTGAACTCAACCGGCTCCATGGTGCCCTCAATTGCCCACTCCCCACAGATATCGGTACCTCGCACGTCACCGCTGAGAGGATCGACACTGGGATTGGTGCCGATTTTCGGCGGTACGGCACAGAGCCCCTGCATGTTCGTCAGCACGTGCGGCATGCCCACATTCTCGAACACCGCGTTGTTGACCCCCAGCGGGCGACCTTCATCTTTATAGAAGGCGCGGAAGTAGGAATACAGCCAGTCCTCGCCCCGAACACGGGAGACCAGGGTCAGGTCGGGCGGTGCATTACCGAACCAGTCCGCGGCCTCACTCTTGTCCATGCCAATCTCAATCAGCTCACCGATCTTGGCCCCGGTAAAAATCAGGTTCTCCTCGTACATCTCCCGGGGAATCTCCAGATCGTCCGCAACCCTCATGTACCGGGCATACTCCAGGGAGTGGCAACCCAGACAATAGTTGGTGAACAGAGCCGCCCCGCGTTGCAGGGAGGGCTTGTTGGTGTGATCCGGCTCCATGGTATCCAGGGGCACGGTCGGGGCTGCCGCCATGGTGAGGGCCGGCAGGACTGTCATGAAAAGACCCAGAATCAGTTTTTTCATCCTGTCACCCTCTCTGGTACTGGCTTGGTTTTCTCCATCCGCGTGTAAAACGGCATGAGGATGAAGTAGAGGAAGTAAAACGTGGTCAGAATCTGGGCCACGGTGGTTCGACCTTCAGTGGCTGGCACGATACCCAGGTACCCCAGCACAACGAAGCTGACCGCGAAGATGCCCAACGCTATCCGGCTCAGCCAACCCTTGTAGCGCATGGAGCGTACCGGGCTGCGGTCGAGCCACGGCAGCACGAACAGAATCGCTATGGCACCACCCATGACAACCACACCCCAGAACTTCGCGTCGAGGCCGAAGAGATCAACGGTTACAGCCCGGAGCATCGCGTAGAACGGCGTGAAGTACCATACCGGAGCAATGTGATCCGGGGTCTTCAGGGGGTTTGCCGGTTCAAAGTTCGGCTTCTCGAGGAACAGCCCGCCCATCTCCGGGAAGAAGAACACCACCAGGAAGAAGACGAAGAAGAATACCGCGACGCCCATAAGGTCATGAACGGTGTAGTAAGGATGGAACGGAATCCCGTCTTTCGGAATGCCGTTTTCGTCCTTGTTCTTCTTGATGTCGATACCGTCGGGGTTGTTTGAACCCACCTCGTGGAGCGCAAGGATATGCAGCACCACCAGCCCAAGCAGGACGATGGGCAACGCCACCACGTGCAGGGCAAAGAAACGGTTCAGGGTAATGCCGGAGATGAGGTAGTCCCCACGAATCCAGAGAGCAAGGTCCTCGCCAATTACCGGGATGGCCCCGAACAGGTTGACAATAACCTGCGCGCCCCAGTAGGACATCTGACCCCAGGGCAGCATGTAACCCATGAAGGCCTCAGCCATCAGCACCAGGTAGATCGTCATGCCGAAGATCCAGATCAGCTCCCGCGGCTTCTGGTAGGACCCGTACATCAGCCCCCGGAACATATGGAGGTACACCACCACGAAAAACGCAGAGGCACCGGTGGAGTGGAGGTATCGCAGTAACCAGCCCCACTGGACATCACGCATGATGTACTCAACGGAGGCAAAAGCCCCGTCCGCCGACGGGTTATAGCTCATGGTCAGCCAGATCCCCGTAATCAGCTGGTTCACCAGCACAAGCAGCGCCAGGGAGCCGAAAAAATACCAGATGTTGAAGTTCTTGGGGGCGTAGTACTTGGCGAGGTGCTTGTTCCACGCCTCAACGACGGGCAGACGCTCGTCAACCCAGTTAATCAGCTTGTTCATCAGGCAGCCCCCTCAGGATCCAGACCCACGGTCAAGGTAAACTCATCGTCGTAACGATGGGGCGGTATTACCAGGTTCGACGGTGCGGGCTGGTTCGGGTAGACCCGGCCGGCAAGATCGTACTTGGAGCCGTGGCAGGCACAAAAGTAACCGCCCAGCCAGTCCTCACCCAGATCCGCCGGCGAAACTTCCGGCCGGTACTGGGGCGAACATCCCAGGTGTGTACAGATACCGATCAGGACCGCATAACCGTCCTTCAGGGATCGCAGTGGCCCGTCGATGTAATCCGGCTGAGAGGCTTCCTCCGACAAGGGGTCCTTGACCCGGTCGTTCATCTCCAGAATCCGCTCGGCCATGTCGTCGGTGCGACGAACGACCCAGACGGGCTTGCCTCGCCACTCGACGGTCATCTGCTGACCCGGTTCAAGTTTGCTGACATTGACGGTGACCGGTGCACCTGCTGCTTCCGCTCTGGCACTGGGATTCCAGGATGCCACGAAAGGAACGGCTGCACCGACGACGCCGATACCCCCCACAACCGAAGTCGCGCCGATCAGGAATCGGCGTCGGCCCTGGCTAACGTCGCCATTATTCATTATGGTTTTCTCCCATCAGGCAATGCGATTGCCGCCCTGACGGCCGCTCACACATTGAAAAAGGACTTCAACAACCCAAAATTATAAGCGCACAAATGGTAATGAAATTACCGCTGCCTTACAAGCCGGAAACCGGTATCCCTGCCCCAAAACCGCGCCGCGCAATCGCTCTTGATCGAGCTTTCGCCCAACAAAAAACCCGGCACGGGGCCGGGTTTCTGAAGCGGACCTGATAACAGGATTAACGCTTGGAGTACTGCGGACGCTTACGCGCCTTGCGAAGACCCACTTTCTTCCGCTCCACCTGGCGGGCGTCACGAGTGACGTAGCCGGCCTTGCGAAGCGCAGGACGCAGGGTTTCGTCGTAATCCATCAGGGCACGGGTAAGGCCGTGACGGATTGCGCCCGCCTGACCACTGGTGCCGCCACCCTTGACGGTGACCTGGATATCGAACCGATCGGAGGAGTCAGCCACGACCAGCGGCTGACGGACGATCATGCGCAGAGTCTCACGACCGAAGAAGTCTTCGATGGTGCGACCGTTGATAGTGATGTTACCGCTACCCGGCTTGATAAAGACGCGAGCCGTGGAATTCTTGCGGCGACCAGTACCGTAATTTTGTGCTACAGACATATCCGCCTTCCGTTAAATGTCGAGTTCTTTGGGCTGCTGGGCTGCATGGGGATGCTCGGCACCGGCATAGATTTTCAGCTTCTTGAACATGGCGCGACCGAGGGGACCCTTCGGCAGCATACCCTTCACAGATTTCTGGATGATCTGCTCGGGCGCCTTGTCAATCAGCTTCTCGAAGTTGATGGACTTGATACCACCGGGGAAGCCGGTATGGCTGTAGTACATCTTGGCATTCGCCTTTTTGCCGGTAACCCGGACCTGGCCCGCGTTGATCACAACAATATAATCACCGGTGTCGACGTGAGGGGTGTACTCAGGCTTATGCTTGCCCCGCAGACGACGGGCGATCTCGGTTGACAGACGACCCAGCGTCTTGCCGGCTGCGTCTACAACGTACCAGTCACGCGTTACGGTTTCTGGTTTCGCACTCAGAGTCTTCATTGAATCCGCCTTGAACGCTACAAAAAAATAAACGTTTAAAAACCCGTTCGCCGGCACTGTGGGAGTGGCACCGGAGTGGGTTCCATACCTGTTGCCCGGCAACGCGTCATCGCGTTGCGGCGCGGGATAATGCCGTTCGGGGCTGAGACAGCATTATCGCCATGAAAAGCCAGGGCGCGGAGTATATATGACCCATCGCCCGAATCCAAGTTTTTCGCTCATGAAATACTCAGCGCTGCCATCCGTAAAGCTCGGCCACATTGCGCTCCAACTGTTCCGCCAGCGCCTCTGCCGCTTCAGACCGAAGTTCGGCCAGGCAGGTCAGTACTTGCCGAAGCGTGGCCGGCTCGTTGCCACCTTTGCGGACACCCGCGGGGGGCATATCCGGCGCATCCGTTTCCAGCACCAGGCGATCCGACGGCAGGCGGGCCACCGTATCCCGGGTCTTGCGAGCCCGGTCGTGGGTAATGACGCCGCCGATGCCCAGATAACAACCGAGATCGATCAACGCCCGGGCCTGCTGGTAACTGCCCGAGAAACCATGAACCAGTACGGGCGCTGAGGGCGGCTTGCGCCTCAGCACCGCTGCCACCTCATCGTGGGTTCTCACGGAGTGGATCACCAGCGGCACCTCCAACTCTCCCGCCAGCGCCACCTGATCCTCGAACCAGGGCATCTGGGCATCCAGGTCGCCCTGGACCCGGTCGAGACCACACTCCCCCAGCCCGACACAGCGGGAACCGGCTTGCGCCAGCTCTTCCCTTAATCGGTCCAGATCCTGCTCGCCATGCTCGTCGACAAACCAGGGGTGTATTCCCAGGCAGTACCACCAAGCATCCGATTCTTCAGCGACCGACCTCACCCGATCCCAGTCGGACTGCCGTACCCCCGGAATCACCAGCCGGCGCACCCCCTCCTCCTGCGCCCGCGCCCAGACCTCGGCGCGGCGACCCTCGAAGGCCGGAAAATCGAAATGACAGTGGGCATCCACCAGATTCATGCCTGCGCTCCCGTTCGCGATGCGCCGACTCAGTGCTCCCGGGTCTTGTGGAACTCGACATCCGGGTACCGTTCCTGGGCCAGCTGCAAATTCACCATGGTAGGGGCAATATAGGCCAGGCGGTCGGCACCATCCAGTGCCAGGTAGTCGTTGGCCTTGCGCTCGAACTCATCCAGCTTTTTGGCATCGGCACAGGTCACCCAGCGGGCCGTGGCAACATTGATGGGCTCGTAGACCGCTTCAACCTTGTATTCGCTCTTTAGTCGGCTGACCACCACATCGAACTGAAGCACACCGACGGCACCAACGATCAGATCATTGTTCCGCAGGGGCCGGAACACCTGGACCGCCCCCTCCTCGGACAACTGTATCAGCCCCTTCTGCAACTGCTTGGTCTTGAGGGGATCCTTGAGCCGGATGCGACGGAACAGCTCCGGGGCGAAGTTGGGGATGCCCGTGAACTTCATATCCTCGCCAGCGGTAAAGGTGTCCCCCAGCTGAATGGTGCCGTGATTGTGGAGCCCGATAATATCACCGGCGAAGGCCTCACCGGCATGCTCCCGGTCCCCCGCCATGAAGGTGAGCGCCTCCGGAAAGCGAACTTCTTTGCCGATCCTGACATGGCGGGCCTTCATTCCCTGGGTATAATTACCCGAGACGATACGCAGGAACGCGATCCGGTCACGGTGCTGCGGGTCCATATTGGCCTGGATCTTGAAAACGAAGCCCGAGAAGCTTTCCTCGGTGGGCATTACGGTGCGGGTGTCGGTTTCCCGCGGCAGGGGCGTGGGCGCCCACTCCACCAGACCGTCCAGCATGTGATCGACGCCGAAGTTGCCCAGGGCGGTGCCGAAAAAAACCGGCGTCAGCTGACCCGCCAGGAACATCTCGCGATCGAATTCGTTGGACGCGCCCTTAACCAGCTCGATTTCATCCCGCAACTCCGCTGCGTAGGCGCCCAGAACTGTGTCCAGCTCGGGGTTGTCCAGGCCAGACACCACCCTTTTCTCCTGGATGGTGTGGCCCTGCCCGGTGTGATAGAGGACGACCTCGTCCCGCAGCAGGTGGTAAACGCCCTTGAAACTCTTTCCCATCCCGATTGGCCAGGTAATGGGCGCGCAGGCGATCTTGAGCACGTCCTCAACTTCGTCCATCAGCTCCACCGGGTCACGGGTATCCCGGTCCAGCTTGTTCATGAAGGTGAGGATAGGGGTATCCCTAAGGCGGGTGACCTCCATCAGCTTGATGGTCCGTTCCTCGACGCCCTTGGCGGCGTCAATCACCATCAGGCAGGAGTCCACCGCCGTCAGCGTCCGGTAGGTGTCCTCCGAGAAATCCTCGTGGCCCGGCGTGTCGAGCAGGTTCACCAGGCGGCCACCGTAGGGGAACTGCATGACCGAGGTGGTCACGGAAATGCCACGCTCCTTCTCCATTTCCATCCAGTCGGATTTCGCATGCTGGCCGGACTTCTTGCCCTTGACGGTACCCGCTTTCTGAATAGCCTGCCCGAAAAGCAGCACTTTTTCGGTGATGGTGGTCTTACCGGCATCGGGGTGCGAGATAATCGCAAAGGTGCGCCGGTTGGACACTTCGCTGGCAATTTTACTGTCGGACATAGCCTCACACTTGCGTTGACTGGAAAATTCAGGATCGGTAGCCGAAAGGCGCGGAGCCGGCCCGGGGATCAAAGGCTGCGCATTTTCGCTGATCGGGCCGCGGGATACAAACGCTTCAGGCGGTGGGGTCTGCGGGTGCCGACAGCCCCAGAGCCATGACCAGCGCGTTCTCACGCCCCCGCACGTCCGGATAGTAGCCGTGCCGCTCGCCGATCAGCTCAAAGCCCTCGGACTCGTAGAGCCGCCTTGCCGACTGGTTGCTGACCCGGACTTCGAGAATGATCCGCGCCATCGCGCTCTGCTCCGCCTGTGCCACCAGCTCCCGCACCAGCGTCCGGGCCAGTCCCCGGCCGCGACAGGCCGGCCGGATACACAGGTTGAGCAAGTGCGCCTCGTCATACATCAGCGCCAGTATGCCATAGCCTCCAAGCCGATCACTCTGCTCGATACCCAATGCGACATAACCGGACCTGAAACAGTCGAGAAACACACCCTGGGTCCATGGCCGGGCATAGCCCTGTCGCTCAATGTCGAGGACCTCGGGCAGATCCTGGAGGGTCAGTGGCCGAATCCCGCCAGAAAGGACCTCCCGGGCTTTCGCCAGGTCTGTGCCGCTGGTCATTTCTTCGCTGCCGCCTTCAGGGCGCCCCACAAGTCCCGTTTGGCGACCGGATCGGATGCCAGTGCAGCCAGGGTCCGCGGAAATGACACGGCGGCGGTACCCAGGTGCCCCGTCAGCGCCTGCAGAACCGATGCTCGCTCCGCACCGTCCGGCACCAGACCCAGGGCGACCACGTTACGGCCAGCAAGGGAGTCGGCAACAGCGGCCAGTACATCCGCCGCTCCTGCGGCATCATTTCCAGGAACCGCCGGATTGGTGAACACCGGCCAGCGAACCTCCTCACTGAATTCGAGCCCATCCTCCAGCGCCCTGAGGATACTGGCTGCGAGGTTGTCTTCCAGACCTCGGCTGGCACTTTCAGACCGGTTGCTCACGAGCACCCAGTTTCGCCCTACCCAGAAACGCCAGTGGAAGGCCACCACCTCCCCCGCCAGGGATGCCCGGGTGACAGCGTCGGGGCCCGCCTGAGACTCCGGCTCCGGCTCCCGTGGCGTCTCGGCCGGTGCGGCGGCCGTTACGGGCGCAACCGGGATTTCCGGCTCAGGCGGTGCCAAAGCGCGTGCGGGTTCACGCCGTGTTTCCGCCAGCAGACCCTGAATCCGACGCAGCCCTCTATGACTCTTGTCTCCCCCGGAGCCGTGAGGTGCCGCCGAGGGCTCGGCAGCCGCCTCCACTGATGCCGGCACGTCGGGAGCCGGAAAGTCGAACTCCGGACTGGGCGCCGCACCCGGCAGGGGCCCGCGGGCATACCAGAGCCGCACCCCGGCGAACCCCATTGCAAACTGACGCTGCGCTTCATTCATTCTGCTGGCCTCGCTGATCCACTCCGGCCTCAGACGTCGGCACCCTGGGGGTGCCGGCGCACAGCACCGCGGGTGATCAGATTCAACGCCTCGATATAGGCCTTGGCGGACGCAATGATGATGTCGGTGTCCGCCCCTACCCCATTGACTATACGGCCGCCCCGTTCAAGGCGGACCGTTACCTCGCCCTGAGCATCCGTTCCGCTGGTAATGGCGTTGACGGAGTACAGCTGGAGGTTGCAGCCCGAATCCACCAGTGACTCGATGGCCTTGAAGGTGGCATCCACCGGACCACTGCCCTCGGCTTCCACCTTGTGCTCCCGACCATCCATCATCAGCGTCAGACTGGCCCGGGGGATCACACCGGTTTCCGAGGAGACCTGCATGCACACCAGGGAGTACCGCCCCTCTTCTTCTTTCTGGCGTGTGTCGCTGGCGATTGCCTGCAGGTCCTCGTCGAAAATCTCGTGTTTCAGGTCCGCCAGCGCCTTGAAGCGCGTGAAGGCCTCATTCAGTTCCGTTTCAGTTTCGAACTGGATACCCAGTTCCAGCAGGCGGGTTCGGAAGGCATTGCGGCCGGAATGCTTGCCCAGCACCAGGCTGTTGGTGTGCCAGCCCACATCCTGAGCCTGCATGATTTCATAGGTTTCCCGGTGCTTCAGGACACCATCCTGATGAATGCCGGACTCATGGGCAAAGGCGTTGGCGCCAACGATGGCCTTGTTGGGCTGCACCGGAAAGCCGGTAATGGTGGAGACCAGGCGCGACGCCGGCACAATGTGTCGCGTATCGATCCGGGTATCCACCTCGAACAGATCCTGACGGGTCCGCACGGCCATGACGATTTCCTCCAGCGAGGCATTGCCCGCCCGCTCCCCAAGACCGTTGATGGTGCACTCCACTTGCCGGGCCCCGGCCTTGACCGCTGCCAGAGAGTTGGCCACAGCAAGACCGAGATCGTTGTGGCAATGGACGGAGAATACCGCCTTGTCGGCGTTGGGCACCCGATTCATGATCTGACTGATGGTTTCACCAAACTGCTCGGGAATGGCATAGCCCACGGTGTCCGGAATGTTGATGGTTCCGGCACCCGCGTCAATGGCCGCCTCAATGATCCGGCACAGGAAATCCAGCTCGGAGCGACCGGCATCCTCACAGGAGAACTCGACATCATCCACATGGTTTCGGGCGCGCTTGACGGCCCGCACGGCCTGCTCGACCACCTCGTCCGGCGCCATCATCAGCTTGTGCTTCATGTGGATCGGTGAGGTGGCAATAAAGGTGTGAATCCGGGGCCGCTCAGCGGGCCTTATGGCTTCCGCCGCGCGATCGATGTCGGCGTCAAGGGCCCGGGCCAGGCTGCAGATGGTTGACTCCCGGACGTTCTCCGCAATGCCTTTGACGGCCTCGAAATCACCCTGACTGGCAATGGCAAAACCGGCTTCGATCACATCCACACGCAACTTCTCCAGAGCCTTTGCGATGCGGAGCTTTTCCGCCTTGGACATGGTCGCACCCGGGCTCTGCTCACCATCGCGCAGAGTGGTATCAAAAATAAAGAGATGTTCTTTGGACATGATCGACTCCAGTCACGGGCCGGACAAGGGCCAGACAACCAACAGGGGAAACGCGGAAGATCATGAAGTATAGCAGTCCTGCCATCGTTTCTGTTACCCGCCCTCGACACTGCAGGGAACGTAAACAGCCACATCACAACTTTCCAAAGTCATTTTTCCGTGTCGCATTGCTAGCGACAGAAGACCCGGCTCCCGCTCCAACAACCGACATACTCCCTTGTTTTTAAGGCCATTAAAACCGGGAAAAGCTTATTCCAGATAATTATCAAGGAAGACCTTTAAGACTAAAAGCGATACACAATCAGATTTTCAAATTATTGACGAGTGTCAATTAGTGACTATACTGAGAGGCCTACTGCTGGTTTATTGGCCAGCCAACAGTCATAACAACAACCGGAGCCTGTGATGCCTGAAAACAGCATTCTGCTCGAGATCGACCAGGGCGTGGCAAACATCACCCTGAATCGCCCCCAGAGTCTCAACAGTTTCAATACCGAGATGCACGAAGCGCTGCGGGATGCACTGGAAAAGGTCCGCTCAGACGACTCGGTGCGGGTACTGGTACTCACCGGAGCCGGACGCGGATTCTGCGCGGGCCAGGACCTTGGCGATCGCAACGTGGCACCGGGTGCCGATGCCCCGGACCTCGGCCACTCCATTGAGACCTGGTACAACCCCCTGATTCGCACCCTGAAGGATCTGCCGATTCCGGTTGTCTGCGCAGTAAACGGTGTGGCGGCCGGTGCTGGAGCCAACATTGCCCTGAGCTGCGACATCGTTCTGGCTGCCCGCTCAGCCAACTTCGTCCAGGCTTTCTGCAAGCTTGGCCTGGTACCCGACTCCGGCGGCACCTGGATACTGCCCCGCCTGGCGGGCATGGCACGGGCCAAGGGCATGGCTCTGCTGGGCGAAAAGCTCAGCGCCGAGCAGGCGGAAAGCTGGGGCCTTATCTGGCGCTGTGTCGGGGACGAAGTCCTGCAGGACGAAACCAGCAAGCTGGCAAGGCACCTCGCCGCCCAGCCCACGGCCGGACTGGCACTGATCAAACAGGCCCTGCATGCCAGCACGACCAACAGCTGGGATGAGCAACTGGACCTTGAACGGGATCTTCAACGCAAGGCCGGCCAGAGCGAAGACTATCGCGAAGGCGTTTCCGCCTTCATGGAAAAACGCCAGCCCCGGTTCAAGGGACGCTAGCGGTAACTGTTTTCCAGTCCACAAACAGAAACAGATCAGCGGGGTCCATCAGAGTGGGCCCTTCAGGCATTAACCGGGGAGCCACAGCAATGACCCAACCCGACCCCAATACCCTGGCACGGCAGTGCGCCGAGGCCATGTTCAGCCGCGATCAGGCCAGCCAGAATCTGGGCATGGAGATCATTGAGATCGGACCGGGCACCGCCACACTGACCATGAGGGTGGACAGCCGGATGATCCAGGGCCATGGCAATTGCCACGGCGGTTACCTTTTTACACTCGCTGACTCAGCCTTTGCCTTCGCCTGTAATACCTACGATAAGGCCACCGTCGCCTCCGGCTGTAGCATTGAATACATGGCGGCGGGCCACGAAGGAGACCTGCTGACCGCGAAGGCCAGCGAACGGGCCAGAGGGAAGCGCACCGGCGTCTACGACATCGAGATCACCAATCAGGATGGCCGGACCGTCGCCCTCTTCAGGGGCAAGTCCTACCAGGTCCAGGGTAGCGTTCGCCAGGTCGACGAGCCTCAGTGAAGCGGCCTCCGCGAACCCGACAAGACACCAATAAGATCAGATTCAGGAAACCATCATGACTTTACCCATGCAGAAAATCGGCCCCCTTGATCACCTGGAAACCGCTAGCGTCGACGAGCTACGCCACGTCCAGTTACAGCGCCTCCGCTGGAGCATCAACCACGCCTACACCAACGTCCCGTTCTACCGGAACGCCTTTGACAGCATCGGGCTCAAGCCGATGGACGTCAATAGCCTGGAGGATCTGGCCAAGGTCCCCTTCACCATGAAGAACGACCTGCGGGACAACTATCCTTTCGGCATGTTCGCCACGCCGATGGAACAGATTGTCCGGATACATGCTTCCAGCGGCACCACCGGCAAGCCCACCGTCGTGGGTTACACCCAGAACGACATCGATGTCTGGGCAAACGTTGTCGCACGCTCCATCCGTGCAGGCGGCGGCCATGCCGGAGACAAGGTTCATGTTGCTTATGGCTATGGCCTGTTCACTGGCGGCCTGGGCGCCCATTATGGTGCCGAGAAACTGGGCTGCACCGTCATCCCTATGTCCGGCGGCCAGACCGAGAAACAGGTCCAGTTGCTGAAAGACTTCCAGCCAGACATCATCATGGTTACGCCGTCCTATATGCTGAACCTGGCGGACGAGATCGAGCGCCAGGGCATCAACCCCCATGAGCTCCCGCTGCGCCTCGGTATTTTCGGGGCCGAGCCCTGGACCAACGCCATGCGAGAGGAGATCGAGGAGCGCCTGGGCATCGATGCGCTGGACATCTACGGGCTGTCCGAAGTGATGGGGCCCGGCGTGGGCATGGAATGTATCGAGACAAAAGATGGCCCCACCATCTGGGAAGACCACTTCTATCCGGAAATCATCAACCCGGAGACCGGCGACGTGCTCCCGGACGGCGAATACGGCGAGCTGGTATTCACCTCGCTGACCAAGGAGGGCCTGCCGATCCTTCGTTACCGTACCCGCGACCTGACCCGCCTGCTGCCGGGTACCGCCCGCCCCATGCGCCGGATCGACAAGATCACTGGCCGTAGCGACGACATGCTGATTGTACGGGGTGTGAACGTATTCCCGAGCCAGATCGAGGAGCAGATCCTTCGGGTCAGCGAGCTGTCACCGCATTATGAAATCGAGGTTTTCAAGGACGGCAACCTGGACTGCGTGGACATTCGCGCCGAACTGAAGCCGGAAAGTGGCAGCCTGGATGAAGCGGGGCGCGACAAGGCGGCCAAGACGCTCGCCCACAACATCAAATCCTTTATCGGCATCAGCACCCGCGTCCAGGTCACCGAACCGGGCCGGCTGGCACGCTCGGAAGGCAAGGCCAAACGCGTCTTTGACAGGCGCAAGTAATCTCTGGTCGCTCGGAGAGTAGACGTCAGGTGTTCAAACCGCTTGCCCCGTTGAAAGACGGGGCTTTTTTGTTTCAGAGCCACTCAGGAATCAATAAATCCGTTTTTCCGGCGATCTTCGTATCATGACGTCTTGAGAGCATCAACAGGGACAATATCCGCCCCATAAAGCAACTTAGGCCCTTAGGAATTGAGCAAATACTGGTTATTCCCATACGGTCTTAGAATGAACGTGATACAGAAAACGTACCCTTGATATTTGCCAAGGTATCATAAATAATTGAGTCATAGTCCAGCAGGTCTTGTGGGGAGAAGGATGAATTACGGTGCCACCCGAGAGGATGACACCCGCCCGGGAACAAGAACCTATTAACCGGAGGTACACCATGTACGCACAACTCGTAGAAACCGGCGCCAAGCGTCTGAAGACCCTTGAGGAGATGTCTCCCGAGGAACGCGAATTCCAGATGAAGGTTGACGCGGAAACCAAGATCGAAGCCAAGAACTGGATGCCGGAGGGGTATCGCAAGACCCTGGTCCGCCAGATGTCCCAGCATGCCCACTCGGAAGTGGTTGGCATGCTGCCGGAAGGCAACTGGGTCACTCGCGCCCCCACTCTCAAGCGCAAGCTGCAGTTGATGGCAAAGATCCAGGACGAGGCCGGCCATGGCCTGTATCTGTACAGCGCCATGGAAACCCTGGGCGCTGACCGGGACGAGGAGATCGACAAGCTGCACGAGGGCAAGGTGAAGTATTCCTCGATCTTCAACTACCCCACTTTGAGCTGGGCTGACATGGGTACCGTTGGCTGGCTGGTGGATGGCGCGGCCATCGTCAACCAGGTGGTTCTGCAGCGCACCTCCTACGGCCCCTATTCCCGGGCCATGATCCGCATCTGTAAGGAAGAGAGCTTCCACCAGCGTCAGGGCTACCAGATCCTGCTGGACATGATGCGCGAGGGTACCGAGGAGCAGAAGCAGATGGTGCAGGATTCCATCAACCGCTTCTGGTGGCCGGCTTTGATGATGTTTGGCCCGTCTGACGCGGATTCACCGAACTCCCAGCAGTCGATGGCCTGGAAGATCAAGCGCAAGAGCAACGACGAACTGCGTCAGATGTTCATTGATCAGACCGTTCCCCAGCTCGAATTCCTGGGCTGCACTGCCCCGGATCCGGACCTGAAATGGAACGACGAACGCGGCCATTACGATTTCGGTGAGATCGACTGGCAGGAGTTCTACGAGGTGCTGAAGGGCAACGGCCCCTGCAACAAGGAACGCATCGAAACTCGCAAGAATGCCATCAACGGTGGCGCCTGGGTACGCGAGGCTGCCAAAGCCTACGCCGAGAAACAGCAACAAAAACAGCAAAACGCTGCCTGATAGGAGAGAAATTATGGCTGACTGGCCTCTTTACGAAGTGTTCGTTCGCAGCAAGCATGGCCTCAATCACAAGCACGTCGGCAGCGTTCACGCCGCTGACTCCGAAATGGCCATGGAGAACGCCCGCGATCTTTATACCCGTCGCAGTGAAGGCGTGTCTATCTGGGTCGTTCCTTCCTCCGCCATCACCGCCTCCTCTCCGGATGAGAAGGAAGTGCTGTTCGATCCGTCCGACGACAAGATTTATCGCCACGCCTCTTTCTACAAGCTGCCCGACGAAGTCGGCCACATGTAAGGGAGATTGGCATGAGTAACGACATCACACAGAACGAGGCGCTTCAGGAATACCTGCTGCGCCTGGCAGACAGCGACATGATCCTGGGTCAGCGCCTGTGCGAGCTTTGCGGCAAGGCACCTGCCCTCGAAGAAGAAATGGCATTGATGAACGTGGCGCTGGACCTGGTGGGCCAGGCACGTAACTGGTATGAGTACGCCGCTGAACTGCTGGACGACGGCCGTAGTGCGGATGATCTTGCCTTCAGGCGGGATGCCCAGTATTACCGCAATGCCCTTATGGTGGAGCAGCCAAATGGCGACTATGCCGTCACCATGGCTCGCCAGTTTTTCTTCGATGCCTGGCACTACTTCACACTCCAGGCGCTGACCAAAGCACCGGACGAGCGGATCGCCAGCATCGCCGCCAAGGCCACCAAGGAATCCCAGTATCACCTGCGTCGTTCCTCCGAGTGGGTCAGGCGCCTTGGCGACGGCACAGAGGAGAGTCATGAGCGCATGCAGGCAGCCGTGGACGACCTCTGGCGCTTCACCGGTGACATGATCGAGGCCGATGAGGTCGAGCGCCAGATGTTCGAGGCAGGCATCGGCCCGGACCCTGAGCAACTGGTCGCCGACTGGAAAGGCCTGGTCAATGAAGTGCTCACTGAAGCAACTCTGACGCCGCCGCCGGAAGGCGCGTGGATGTACCGGGGCGCCAAAGAGGGTCATCACACCGAGCATCTGGGCTTCATCCTGGCCGAGATGCAGTTCCTGCCGAGGGCATATCCGGATGCAAAAACCTGGTAAACCCGAACCGCGATCACTGTTGGTAGACCAGCCAGTGATCGCCAGCGACCGCATTCCCGCCCGTGACCGCACCAAGCCGATCACGGAAGAGGAACTCTGGACCCTGCTCGACGAGGTCAAGGATCCGGAAGTGCCTGCGGTCAGCGTCGTGGAGCTGGGTATTGTGCGCCGGATCGCTGAGGAAGATGGCGAGTGGGTGGTGGATGTTACCCCCACCTACTCCGGCTGCCCGGCAACCGAGATGATCGAGCAATCCATTGTGGAAGCACTGCAGCTGGCCGGAGTTCGTAACGGCCGCATCCGGCGGGTCTTGACTCCCGCCTGGACCACAGACTGGATTACCGACACAGGCCGCGAAAAACTCCGGGAATTCGGCATCGCGCCACCCCAGGGCAGCGCCAGCAAACTGAGCCTTACCGGTATGGACGAAACCGTCATCTGCCCGATTTGTGGCAGCGAAGATACCCAGAGGGTCAGCGAGTTCGGCTCTACCGCCTGCAAGGCTTTGTACCGGTGTCTCGATTGCCACGAGCCCTTTGACTACTTCAAATGTATCTAGAGAAGAACGATTATGAGCAAGTTCTATCCTCTCACTATTCGCGAAGTCCGGCCGGAAACCCAGGACGCTGTATCCCTGTGTTTTGATCTGCCGGAAGACCTGGAAGACAAGTTTCAGTACCAACAGGGCCAGCATCTGGTCCTGCGTACCAAGATTGACGGCGAGGAAGTCCGCCGCTCCTATTCCATCTGTACCGGGGTGGGAGACAAGGAGTTGCGCATTGCCATCAAAAAGGTACCGGGTGGTCGTTTCTCCACTCTCGCCAATGAACAGCTCGAGCCGGGTCAGACCCTGGATGTAATGCCCCCCCAGGGCCATTTTTCTGTCGATCTGGACCCCGAGCGGGAAGGCGATTACCTGGTGGTGGCGGCCGGCAGTGGCATTACACCCATCCTGTCCATCATCAAGACCACGCTGGAAACGGAGCCCAAGAGTAAGGTCACTTTGTTCTACGGCAACCGTTCCACTGTCACCACCATGTTCCGTGAGCAACTCGAAGACCTGAAAAACCGCTTCATCGGGCGCTTCAATCTGGTGTTCGTATTCAGCCGCGAAGAGCAGGACATCGATCTCTACAACGGTCGTATCGACAGTGACAAGTGCAATGCCCTGTTCGATCACTGGGTGAATGTGGACAGCCTGACAGCGGCCTTCATCTGCGGCCCGCAGATCATGACCGAAACCGTCCGGGACTCACTGCTCAATCACGGCATGGACAAGTCCAAAGTGCATTACGAGCTCTTTACGCCAGTGGGTGGTGCCCCGGCTCCCCGCGAAGAACGCAGCGACACCAGCGTTGATCCGGACGCAATCAGCGAGATCACCGTGAGAGCGGACGGCCGTGCGCTCACCTTTGATCTCACCCGGAACACCAAGAGCATCCTCGATGCCGGCAACGAAATAGGCGCCGACCTGCCGTATTCCTGCAAGGCCGGCGTGTGCTCCACCTGCAAGGCCAAGGTGGTTGAGGGCGACGTGGAAATGGACGCCAACTATGCCCTTGAAGATTACGAGGTGGAGGCAGGTTACGTGCTTTCCTGCCAATGCTACCCCGTCAGCGAAAAGGTCGTGCTCGATTTCGACGAAGTCTGACCAAAAACCTGCACGAAAGATGACAAAGCCGGCCCGGGAGGCCGGCTTTGTTCATCCAGAGTACCATCCTATAACAACTTTTTACCGGGAGACCTTCAATGCCAGTCCTTCAGAGTTACATTGCCGGCCAGTGGTTTGGCGAAACCGCGGCCAAGGCCCTGCCAAGCGCCATCAATGGCGAAACCATTGCCCATACCCATGAGGAAACCATCGATTTTGCCCAGGCTGTCGAATACGGCCGCAATACCGGTGTAAAAAGCCTGCTCGCCCTGGATTTCCAGCAGCGTGCCGCCATCCTCAAGGAGCTGGCCATCTACATCCAGGGGCGCAAGGAAGAGCTGTACGAGATTTCGCACCACACCGGCTGCACCCGGCCGGATTCCTGGATCGACATCGACGGCGGTTTTGGCACCCTCTTTACCTACGCCTCCACCGGCCGCAAGGAACTGCCATCCGGCAACGTGGCCCACGAAGGCCCTGTGGCTCAGCTTGGCAAGAACAACCACTTTAACGGCACCCATATCCTGGTACCGCGCCGTGGTGTGTGCGTCCATATCAACGCCTTCAACTTCCCGATCTGGGGAATGCTGGAGAAGTTCGCGCCCGCCTTCCTTGCAGGTATGCCCTGTATCGTCAAGCCGGCCACTGCCACCAGCTACGTGACGGAAGCCGCGGTGCGGGTCATCAATGACTCCGGCCTGCTGCCTGAAGGCGCACTGCAGCTGATCATTGGTGGTACCGGCGACCTGCTGGACCGCCTGGAAGAGCAGGACTTTGTCACTTTCACCGGTTCCGCCAATACCGCCCTCAAGCTGAAGGGCCACCCCAACATCATGGCACGGAGCATCCCCTTCAATGCCGAGGCCGACTCCCTCAACAGCGCTATCATGGCCCCGGACGTCACCCCGGAAGACGAGGAATTCGACATCTTCGCCAAGGAAGTGGTCAAGGAAATGACTGCCAAGGCCGGCCAGAAATGTACCGCGATCCGCCGGGTACTGGTGCCGGCTGACCATCTGGATGCACTGACAGACAAGATCAAGGAGCGCCTCTCCAGGATCACCGCCGGTGACCCGAAAGAGGAAGGTGTCCGCATGGGCGCCCTGTCATCCGCCGACCAGCTTCGGGACGTCAACGAAGCCATCGACCGTCTGCTGGAGACCAGTGAGTGCGTCTTCGGCAAGGACGGCAGCTTCAAGCCCGTGGGTCAAGGGGTGGAAAATGGCGCCTTCATCGCTCCGCATCTGCTGGTCAGCCGCGATCCACTCAAGGATGGTGGCGCCCATGACATTGAGGCCTTTGGCCCGGTAGCCACTCTCATGCCCTACAACGGCATTGAAGAGGCCCTGACCATTGCGGCCAAGGGCAAGGGCAGCCTGGTAACCACCCTGACCACAAAGGATCCCGCCATCGCGGCGCAAATGATCCCGGTGCTGGCCGCCCAGCATGGTCGCCTCCAGATCCTGGACGCCGAGGCATCCAAGGAATCCACGGGGCACGGCTCTCCACTGCCCATGCTCAAGCACGGCGGCCCGGGTCGGGCTGGCGGCGGCGAAGAGCTCGGCGGTATCCGTGCGGTTCACCACTACCTGCAGCGCACCGCCATTCAGGGCTCCCCGACCATGGTAGCCGCGGTAACCCGGGAGTACGTCCGTGGTGCCAAGGTCATCGAGAACGACGTCCATCCCTTCCGTCGTCACTTCGACGACCTCCAGGTCGGGGAGTCCCTGCTGACTCACCGCCGCACCGTCACCGAAGCGGACATCGTCAACTTCGGCTGTCTCTCTGGCGACCACTTCTACATGCACTTCGACGACATCGCCGCCCGCAAGACCCAGTTCGGCCAGCGCATCGCCCACGGCTATTTCGTGCTGTCCGCCGCTGCCGGCCTGTTCGTCTACCCGGGTGAGGGCCCCGTCCTGGCCAACTACGGCCTGGACACCCTGCGCTTCATCACCCCGGTCGCCCCTGGTGACACCATCCGAGCCCGCCTGACCTGCAAGCGCAAGATCGACCAGGGCCGGACCTCACCCGAGGGCCATCCCCAGGGCGTGGTGATGTGGGACGTGGAAGTAACCAACCAGGAAGACGAGCTGGTGGCCAGCTACGACATTCTGACCCTGGTTGCAAAGCGGCAGTAAGTCCTTACCCCGGCCTCTTCCTAGCGGAGGAAAGGCCGGGGTAAGCCCATCAAGAACGGGCGAGCACCAACAAAAAAGCCGGACTGGTTAATGCCAGTCCGGCTTATTTATGAGGAGACCAGCATTTCCAGGCAATTACATGCCCAGGTAAGCCTCCCGAACCTTCTCGTTACTGAGCAGCTCCCGCCCGGTACCCTCAAGCACCACACGGCCAGTCTCCAGCACATAACCGCGATCGGCCAGAGCCAGCGCCTGGGACGCATTCTGCTCAACGAGGAATACCGTAATACCCTCCTCCTTGAGCTCACGGATAATGCCGAAGATCTCCTCCACAATCAGAGGTGCCAGCCCCATACTGGGCTCGTCCAGCAACAACAGCCGGGGCTTGGCCATCAGGGCCCGGCCAATGGCCAGCATCTGCTGCTGACCGCCGGACAGCTCACCAGCGAGGTTCTCACGCTTCTGCTCAAGGATCGGAAACTTCGAGAATACCTTCTGCAGGTCAGACTGAACCTCAGGGCCCTGCTTACGGGTGTAGGCGCCCAGCCGCAGGTTGTCATAGACGGTCAGATCCTTGAATACCTGACGCCCTTCCGGCACCTGGACGATGCCATTGGACACCCGTTTGTCCACCGCCATCCTGTTCAGGTCCTTACCCTCGAAGGTCATCTGCCCCTTGTCGAGCGGCTGCAGACCCGAAATGGCCATCAGCAGGGTCGACTTGCCCGCCCCGTTGGCCCCCACCAGGGATACGATCTCGCCGGAATTGATACGCAGACTGACGTCGTGCAATACCTCGATCTGGCCATAGGAGGACACCAGCCCCTCAATAGATAGCATTTCCCTGCCGGTCTCAGGACGACTGGTCGGATGACTTAGCCCCAGACCACCAAAACGTTCCGGCGTGTAACTGACGATCTGGTGTCGCAACTCCCGGAACTCCTCGCGGACGCGATCACCAAACAGGGGATCGTTCTGCTGATCCCGGGCTTCCACGATCTTGCCCCAGTCCTCCTCATTGAGAACTTCCTTGGCGCGGGGGATCACCACGCCTTCCTCTTTCTTGATGTGCTTGCGCAGCGCCTGGGTGAAACGGCTCAGGGCATGACTGAACTCTTCCCGGCCGTTGG
The DNA here is from genome assembly GCF_900115285.1 of Marinobacter daqiaonensis. GTDB lineage: Bacteria > Pseudomonadota > Gammaproteobacteria > Pseudomonadales > Oleiphilaceae > Marinobacter > Marinobacter daqiaonensis. Next base: position 5,674 of record NZ_FOYW01000002.1, on the reverse strand, counting down.
GCCAATTTCTGGTACAGGCTGCCAGCAACTCCCGCAGTTCATTGATTTTCTGGTGCCCGATCACGTAACCCCGTTCGAGCTTGTCCAGCAACTCAGCTGTCTCCGGAGATTTCTCCCGGAGCAGACGATACAGCACGATTTCCGTGGGCTGGCTGTGCACCCGGTTGGAGAAATGCTGGATGTAATCAAATATCGTATTGAACAGCACCTCGTCCGGGCGCTGGTCATTGACGTTCATGTCCTGCTGAAGAAGGTCGAGCAGATCAAGCACCCGCCACAGACCCTGATGTTCACGGATGATGATGCTCACTGCCTGTTCGCCGCGCGACCGGGCAGGCACCGCTTTCTGGTTTTGCTCACTCATAATACGTGCCCTTACACTCAGCCGCCCAGGTAGGCAGCAATGACATCCGGATTGTTGCGGATTTCCTCAGGTGTACCCTCGGCCAGCTTGCGCCCGTAGTTGATCACCAGCAGCCTGTCGGAAATACCCATCACCAGCTTCATGTCGTGCTCAACCAGCATGACCGTTACGCCCTCATCCGCCACCTTGCGAATCAACTCTTCCAGCTCAGCGGTTTCGGTAGCGTTAAGGCCAGCGGCGGGTTCATCCAGAAGCAGAATTTTCGGGTCCGCGGCCAGGGCACGGGCAATTTCCAGGCGCTTCAGAGCACCGTAGGACATGGCCGAAGCATCGGTATTGATGTAGTTGCCGCAGCCCACGAACTCCATCAGTTCCTTGGACCGTTCCCGACAGGCTCTCTCCTCACGGTAAAGCGCCGGCAAGCGGAACATTGACGAAAGAAGCCCGCTGCGGATCTTCAGATGACGTCCGAGCATGACGTTTTCCAATGCCGTCATATTCATGCATATCTGCATTTGCTGGAAGGTGCGGCACATGCCACGCTCGGCCAGGCGGTTCGGATCCATCCCCACGACACTTTCCCCATTCAGGGTAATCTCCCCCCGGGTCGGGGTGTAGAAGCCGGTGATCAGATTGAACAGCGTGGTCTTGCCCGCGCCATTGGGGCCGATTACCGAATACACCTGCCCCTGGTCCACCGAGAACTCGAGACCCTCAATGGCGTGAACACCGCCAAACACCTTGTCCAGGCCTTTAACATCGATCATGGCCGTCATGCCTCACCCCCGGACTTCCGAAGTTTGCCACGTACAAAATTCACCGCTGTGGGGTAGAAACCCTTGGGCATGAAGATCATGGTCGCCATCAGGATGAAACCGAACACCGCCGTTTCGTATTCCTGAAAGCCCGCCAGAAATTGGGGCAGCAGCTTGAGGGCAACGGCTCCGAGGATAACCCCCATGGGCGAGGCCATGCCGCCGAGGACCACCATGGTGATCAGGACAATGGAATAATCAAAGCTGGCGATGGCAGGGGTGATGAAGCCACTGAAGTGGGCGAATATGCTGCCCATCACGCTCGCATAGATGGCGGAAATCACAAACACCAGGCTCTTGTAGCGGGCAGTATCGACGCCAACGGTCCGCGCGGCGATCTCGGATCCATGGATCGAACGCAGGGCCCGGCCAAGAGGCGAATCAATGATGTTCTGGGCCAGGATCACCGCAATCAGCAGTATCACCGCCATGACCAGATACCAGGCGACATGCCCCGGCACTGCCATGCCAAAGAAAGAATAAAGCCCGAAAGAGCTCAGCTCCCACCCAAACAGACTGAAGGGCGCCACCGGCATTCCATCGGGACCGCCGGTCATCTGGCCTTCGTTGTTGATGATAATGGCAATGATGAAACCCACCGCCAGGGTTGCCATGGACAGGTAATGCCCCTTCAGCTTGAGGATCGGGCGCCCCACGATGTAGGCAACAAGACCCACCACCGCAGCTGCGACAATCATCGCCAGAAGTGGCGGCCAGCCGTAGGTGGTCGTGGCAATGGCACTGAAATAGGCCCCGATTCCATAGAAGCCCGCATGCCCCAGGCTGATCTGACCGGCATAGCCCACCAGCAGGTTCAGCCCGACCACGGTGGCGGCGATGATGGCAATCTGGGTTGCCATGTCGTAGTAGAATGGGTTCTCCATCACCAGAGGTATCGCAAATACAATGACGGCGAGGACCACCACGTAGTTCATTCGCCAGTTCAAGAAACGTTCAAACATCAGACACGCTCCACGGTTCGGGCACCGAACAGACCACGGGGCATAAAGAACAGGACCAGGAGAATCATCGAGAATGCCACCGCGTCCTTATACTCGGAAGAGATGTATCCGGCGGTCATCGCTTCGACAACACCAAGCAGGATTCCACCGACCACGGCACCAAGCCCGCTTCCGAGACCACCCAGTGCAGCCGCCACGAAGCCTTTCAGCGCCAGCAGGATGCCAATGTCATAGGCGGTAAACGTAATAGGGGCGACGGTCACGCCTGCCACCGACCCCAGCAGAGCCGACAGACCAAAAGCCAGCATCAGCACCATCTGGGTTTTTACCCCGACCAGCTGGGCAGCCAGCTTGTTCATGGAGGTGCCAAGAATTGCCCGTCCGATGAGCGTGCGGGTAAAAAACAGGATCAGCGCAACCACCAGGACCGTACCGATACTCAGGACCCACATGCTCTGGGTATTGAGCACTGCGCCACCGAGCCGGATCGGTTCGTCGCCGCTGAAGGACGGAACCACGTGGTAATCCTTGCCCCAGACGACCTGGGCGATACCACGGATAAAAATGGAAGCGCCAATCGTAATGATGATCAGAGTCACAACGTCGGCGTTCTTGGCAGGAGCAATGGCAAGCCGTTGCAGGGCAATGCCCACCAGGCAGGCCAGCAGAACCGCCAGAACAATAGCGAAAAACATGGGAATTCCCAGGCCCATAAAAGCCACGGTTCCCATACCACCAATCATCAGAAACTCGCCCTGAGCGAAGTTGATCACATGGCTGGCGTTATAGATGATGGTAAAACCAAGGGCCACCAGCGCGTAGGTCGCACCAATGGTGATACCAGTAAACAGGTACTGAAGGAATTCTGAGAACATAGGAAGATACCGTCAGGCACTCCCGGTGACTGCGAGTGCAGGCACCGGGAGCAGAGGATTGGTCAGGGTATTACTCGACCAGCACCCAGTCGCCGCCCTGGACTTCAAGGATGCGGAAAGATTCAGGGGTCAGGCCGTTGTGGTCATCCGGTCCCATGTTATAGATACCGGTAACGCCCACATAACCCATGATGTTTTCGAGTTCTTCGCGAACAGCTTCCTTGTCGGTGCTGCCTGCAGCTTCAATAGCCTGCACAGCCAGCATCAGGCCGTCGTAGGCGTAGCCACCAAACGTGGAAACGCTGGAGTCCCAATGAGCCTCATAGGCTTCCTTGTAAGCCTGAACTACAGGCTTCTGGGGATCACCTTCAGGCAGTGACTCCGGGACCAGCAGCGGAGAAGCCGGCAGGCGGAGCCCTTCGGCCGCGCCACCCGCCAATTCCAGGAAGGAATCTGAGGCAACACCATGTGACTGATAGAACGGCAGTTGGATATCCAGAGCCGCATAGTTCTTGGTGACGATCGCCGGGCCCTGGCCAAAACCGAAGTTCAGCACCGCGTCCACACCATCGGTGTTACGGATGTTGGTGAGCTGCGCGGTCATGTCGGAATCGGACGGGCTGTAGGTCTCATCTGCAACCACTTCGATGCCGTATTCTTCGGCCACTGCCAGGGTCTGCTTCCTGCCGGATGCGCCGAAGCCACCGGTACCGGAGATCAGACCAATCTTATCGAAGCCCCGGCGCTTCATATCCCAGAGGATACGCTCGGCGGCCATGCGGTCAGACTGAGGCGTCTTGAAGACCCACTTCTTGACGGGGTCGACAATGGTCACAGCACCCGCCAGGGAAATAAACGGCATGCCAGCCTGTTCGACCAGCGGAACCGCAGCCATGGTGGCCCCCGTGGTGCTGCCACCAACAATGATATCAACCTGATCGGAACGAATCAGACGACCGGCGAAATTACGGGCGCTTGAGGCGTTGCCAACATCATCATAGTGAATGAGTTCCAGCTGGCGACCGAGCACACCGCCGTCCTCGTTGATCTTCTCGACATACATTTCAAGGGTCTTGAGCTCCGGATCCCCCAGGAAGGAGGCCGGGCCGGTGACCGACAGGAACGAACCGATCTTGATGGGTTCTGCAGCTTGCGCGGAGACAAGCAGGCTGGTGGTCAGTGTCGCTGCAAGCACACCGACACGACGCATGAGGCTTTTCTTGGCCATGGTAGTTCTCCCAGGTTTGGAGCAAGGTCTGCTCTCAATTGTTTTTGTTACCAAATACGGAAGTGACGCACACAGTTATGATTCACTTTCCGCAACTCGAAGTCCCAGAGGTGTCCCGAAACACATTCCTCCGCTCGGTGCTATCAGGCGATCGGCGCGTTGCCGACGTCTTTCCTCCCTAAGCCACCTGACACATATCAAGACTTACATGCAAAAGTATTGTATCGTATTCTTCCTGTCAACCGGTTTGACCGAATGTCGAAACCAGGAATTGATAAATGGTTGTTTTACGTCGGACCATCAGACAGGGATAATAAGAACACCATTTTTTATAGCCTCCTCTAACCCCAACAGCTTGCCTATGTCCGCCAAAAAACAGCTCGACCAACTTGTCAGCGAGTTCCAGAAAAAACGGCCAATACGAGCCGGGTCTCTGATCATCACTCTGTATGGCGACGCCATCGTCCCCAGGGGCGGCACCGTGTGGCTCGGCAGCCTCGCGCGTCTGCTTGAACCCGTAGGGATTAACGAACGCCTGGTACGCACCTCGGTGTATCGCCTGGTAAAAGAGAACTGGCTGCAGGCTGAAAAAATCGGACGCTGCAGTTATTACAGCCTCACCGGCCCCGGACTTCGCCGGTTCGAGCAGGCCTTCAAGCACGTGTACGACATGACCGGCTGGGAATGGACCGGAAGCTGGACACTCGTCCTTCTGACCCAGCTCGACGGTGACGTTCGGCGCCGGGTTCGTGAAGAACTGAAATGGCTGAGTTTTGGAAGTATAGGACAGGGCGTAATGATTCACCCGAGAATCCGTCGGGAGGAATTGCTCCAGCTATTGCAGGAATGGGAAGCGTTTGACGACACTATTGTCATGCAGACCCATCCGGTCGAACCCCTGAGCTCACGGGCCATGCGACGGGAAGTCCGGGAGAGCTGGAATCTCGACGAACTGGGGGGGCGCTACCGGCGATTCCTTAACCAATTCCGGCCACTGTGGCAGGAGCTGAAGGACGAAGACACCCTCTCACCGGAGGACTGCCTGATTGCCAGAACCCTGTTGATTCACGAGTACCGCAAGATTCTGCTTCGGGATCCCCAACTGCCGGACGCCCTGCTACCGGGTGACTGGGAGGGCCGCGGAGCCAGGCAGTTATGCCGGAACCTCTACAGGCAGATCTATGGCCGCGCTGAGGAGTGGCTCGACGAGACCCTGGAGAACGCGTCCGGCCCGCTACCTGGCCCCAACGAGGGGTTCTACCGGCGTTTTGGTGGGCTCAGGGACTGAAAGACATAGCAGCCCTTCTTAGAGCCCTGATGCCGGAAGGTATCGGGGCTTTTTTGTGGCTGCAGGGTTCGGGAGACGTCCTGTGGGGTTACCGATCCAGTGTAGGAGCGGGCCTGCCCGCGAGGAGGGCATTCCTGTGGAT
>NZ_FOYW01000003.1 GCF_900115285.1 Marinobacter daqiaonensis | reverse complement strand
TCTTCAGTTTAAATCATACAAGATCCGAAGATCTCTAATCTTGCTCAAGACAAAAACTCATTCTCGACGAGTCGCTTGCCTCGATTATCTGTCGCCAGATAGTCTCGGCCAGCGCCCACACGAATTACTTGGTCAACTTGTTAAAGAGCGTTTGAGCAGAAGCTCAATCAAGGCCGCGTATTCTACATCAGATCGCCACCTTGTCAACGGTTATTTTTGACTTTTTCTTTCCGCTTCTCCCGAAGCTCAAACCCGAAAAACTCAATAATCACAACCGCTTACCCCGACTTCCGTTCCCGCCGTCACCGGCGTTCCCTGTCGAAGTGGGGCGCATTCTACAGCGTTCCGGCTTCCTGTCAACGACCTTTTCCGAAAAAGTTTGGTTTTCTTCAAAACTGTCTATTCGGTGATCAGAACCCGGGCAATCTTCTTCTTTCCGGCCTGAATGACCGCTTCTTCACCTACACTAAACCGCCGATCCGCATCCTCCAGTTGCTGCCCATCTATATAGACGGCCCCTCGACCCAGTACATCGCGGGCAGCAGCACCGTTCTTTACAAGGCCAGCCAGCCGCAGCACGGCAGAAATCGGCAGATTCTCCTGCCCCCCCAGAGAAACAGCCACCTCAGGCACGTTTTCGGGAATGGCACCCAGGGCAACCACGTTGCCCGCAGACCGGTGGGCGCTGGCCGCAGCATCTTCATCATGGAAGCGCGTGATGATCTCTTGGGCCAGCAGCCTCTTGAAGTCCTGAGGATTTCCCCCCTGCTCAACCCGGCGACGGAACTCTTCCACTTCCGCCAGCGGCCTGAAGCTGAGCAGCTCGAAATACCGCCACAACAACTGGTCCGGGATGGACAGGAGCTTGGTGTACATGGTTCCCGGTGCGTCGCTGACACCGACGTAATTGCCCAGTGACTTGGACATCTTCTGGACGCCATCAAGTCCTTCGAGGATCGGCATGGTCAGGATGACCTGTGGATCCTGACCATAGTGCCGCTGCAGGATGCGCCCCATTAACAGGTTGAACTTCTGGTCCGTGCCCCCTAATTCCACATCCGCCCTGAGCGCCACCGAGTCATAACCCTGGACAAGAGGATAGAGGAACTCGTGGATGGCGATGGCCTGCTCCGCCCGGTACCGCTTGTCAAAGTCATCCCGCTCAAGCATCCGGGCAACCGTGTACTGACCGGCAAGGCGGATCATGTCGGCGGCGGTCATCTTGCTCATCCATTCGGAATTAAAGACGACTGTGGTCTTTGACGGGTCTAGGATACGGAAGACCTGCTCTTTATAGCTGACGGCGTTTTCACGGACCTGATCTTCGGTGAGAGGCGGCCGGGTCGCACTCTTGCCGGTGGGATCGCCGATCATGCCGGTGAAGTCGCCAATCAGGAATATCACCTCGTGCCCCAGGTCCTGGAACTGCCGAAGCTTGTTGATAAGCACGGTATGCCCCAGGTGAAGATCCGGTGCGGTGGGATCGAACCCTGCCTTGATACGCAGCGGGCGGCCTTCCTTTAGCTTCTCGATCAGTGCGTCTTCGGGGATGAGCTCATCCACTCCCCGCTTGATAATTGCCAGCGCTTCGTCAATCGACGCCATAAATTCTTTGAACCCCATAACAAAACGGGCCCGGAGGTTACAGTCCTCAACAAAAGATAAGCTGAGCGTAACCACAAACCCTGATACATTTGTGTTCTCGCCGGTATCCCCGGCTTCCGGTAAGTCGACGGATTATATCAGCCGGAACCAGAAAATCTGCTGCCGTTCGGCATTACAGCGTGATACTGAGCGCTTTTTATACGATCAGGCTTGCTCTATACTTGAGCCAGCACTTGAATCGGCTCACACAAGCTACGGATGTAGCGAAAAAAACAGGTTTTTGACGTGATTAAGACGTTTCCCAAAACTCATCTGATCGCCGCCGCGGGTATCAGCCTTGTCGTGGGCTCTGCCATGATGTTCAGCCCCAGCTCCGATGTTGAGGCCAAGCGGATGGTTGTTACCCTGGACACCCACCGGTCCCAGTCGCCCTCTGCTGTCGAGCCCGCCCCTGAAAAGAGCGAGCCCCTGCCACAGCCGGTCGCCACGGCGCAGGAGATACCCGCCAGCAGTCCGCCAGAGCCCGTGACGCTGGCTGAGGAACCGGCCACCGCCGCACCGGTGGCGGAGGTTGCCGAGCCGGTACCGGCGGAACCCGACTGGGAAGAGTTCCGGATCAAGAGCGGTGACACACTTTCGTCGCTGTTCAGAAAGGCTGGTTTCAATGACGGTCTCATGCTCTCTGTCATTCATGGCGAGGGAGAGGCCACCAAACTGCAGCGGCTCTATGCCGGTGAAACACTGGCATTTGCCACCTCCGAAAACGGAGAGCTGGAGGCCATCCGGCTTGATCGCAACCGGCTCGAATCACTGCTGATCGAGCGCACTGAAGATGGCTTCCACGGCAAGACCGTAACCAAGGTCCCGGAACCCCAGGTAGCCTTCGCGTCCGGTGAGATAGAAGGCTCCCTCTACCTGGCAGGCAAACAGGCGGGGTTGGATGACCGCATCACAATGGAACTGGCCGGCATCTTTGGCTGGGACATCGACTTCGTCTACGACATCCGCAGGGGCGACAGTTTTGAAGTGGTTTACGAGGAACTGTTCCTCGATGGCGAGAAGATTGGTGACGGCAAGATCCTGGCCGCCCGCTTCGTCAACCGGGGCCGGGAAATCGTGGCACTGCACTACAGTGACTCCAGCGGCGACACCGACTATTACACACCAGACGGCAACAGCATGCGCAAGGCATTTCTGCGCACGCCCATCAATGCCAGAGTGTCATCGCCATTCAACCTACAGAGACGCCACCCGGTTCTCGACGTGGTCCGTCCCCATGAGGGAACCGACTATGCAGCGCCAGTGGGCACACCCATCAAGGCTGCTGGCGATGGACGTGTCAGTTTCGCTGGCTGGAAAGGTGGTTACGGACGCACGGTCGTACTGCAACACGGCGACAACATCTCAACCCTTTATGCCCACATGAGCAAGCTTGGAAGGGGCATCAAGAATGGCCAGCGGGTCAAGCAGGGAGAGACTATCGGCTACGTGGGAGCCTCCGGCATGGTTACCGGTCCCCACCTGCATTATGAGTTCCGCGTCAACGGCGTTGCCCGCAACTCCCGGACGATCGACCTGCCGGAAGCCAGTCCGGTGCCGGCAACGGAGTTGGCCCGATTCAAGTCCGCCACCCAGCAGCTGGTTGGGCAATTGAACACACTCGGCGAGGGTTTCCGCCAGATAGCGATGGCGGAAGACGCAAGCTCACAAGACGATTGATTTCATGGCCCTGTTTATCGGTCTTATGTCAGGCACCAGCATGGACGGCATCGACGCCGTGCTGGTGCGTTTCGGTGACAGGGGCCCGGAAATCCTCGCTTCTCACAGCCAACCTTTTCCCTCCCCCCTTCTCCAGATCCTGACCCGCCTGAGCCAGAATTCCGGCACACCGGATGACCTCGGCTATAGCGATCACCTTCTGGGCGAACAATTCGCGCAGGCCGTTCATGGGCTTCTCAATATAACCGATGGCATTACCGCGGCCGACATCCGGGCCATTGGCAGTCATGGCCAGACAATCCGTCACCAGCCTGGGGGGAATACGCCGTTCACTCTGCAGATCGGTGATCCCAACGTCATCGCCGAGCGAACCGGCATCACCACGGTTGCCGACTTTCGCAGACGAGACATGGCCGCAGGCGGTCAGGGGGCGCCGCTGGTGCCCGCTTTTCACCACGCCGCATTTTCGTCCTCCCGGGAAAACCGGGTGCTGGTGAATATCGGGGGCATTGCCAATATAACCTGGCTTCCGGCAGGAAAGGCCTCGGCTGATGGTGGTTTCGATACCGGACCAGGTAACGGTCTGATGGATGCCTGGTGCCAGAAGCATAAGGACCACCCCTTCGATATGGATGGTCATTGGGCCATGACCGGGACGGTGACCAATGATTTACTGCAGCATTTTCTTGCCGATCGCTACTTCCGGAAACAGCCTCCCAAAAGCACCGGCAAGGAATATTTCAACCTCGGCTGGCTGAACAGCAACCTGGCAACATACGCCAAGGTTCCCGAAGCCGACGTTCAGCGCACGCTTCTGGAGCTTACCGCGACGACCATTGCCAATCAGCTACCCGAATCTCGTCCGCTCTCCGTTTTTGTCTGTGGGGGTGGGGCAAAGAATCGAGCACTCATGGCGAGACTGGGCGAGTTGACCAGTGGGGACGACATTCACCTCGCGACCACCGGCGATCTTGGAATCGATCCGCAATGGGTAGAGGCGGCTGCCTTCGCCTGGCTGGCGAGAGAAACACTGGAAGGGCGACCCGGTAACGTTCCTGCCGTTACCGGAGCAAAAGGCGAGAGGATTCTTGGCGCAATCTACCCGGCGTGAAAGGCCGGGTCAGATAGAGAAAGAAGATCCACAACCGCAGGTGGCTGTGGCATTCGGATTCTGGACCACAAACTGGGATCCCTGCAGGCCTTCCTGATAGTCGATTGTGGCACCCACCAGATACTGATAGCTCATGGGATCCACCAGCAGGGTGGCGCCGTCCCGCTGCACGGCGGTATCGTCCTCCTGCTGGCTGTCATCAAATGAAAAACCATACTGGAAGCCGGAGCAGCCTCCGCCGGTGACGAACACCCGCAACCGCAGATCCGGATTTTCCTCTTCCTCAATAAGCTCCTTCACCTTGGCAACGGCGCTTTCGCTGAAAAAAAGGGGTACAGCTACCTGTTCCTGGACTACGCTCAACTGTGGCCTCCCGACATCACGTTAGTGGTGCCATTATGGTATTCCTGACCAAATTGGTCAACTATTCCTTGGAGCCTCCGGCGGGCAGTGCCTCGTCCAGTGGATTGACCCCCGGCTCCCCGGGGCTATCCTCCGGAAGCTCGTCTCCCGTCTGATCCACCGGCCCGCGGGTTAGCGGGGCATTCAAACGGGCCGGCCTTGGAAGGGCGTCCGGATCCTTGCTGTGCACCATGTTTCCGTTCACGGAGGCGCCTGCCTCCATCTGAATCAGGTTATAGAACACGTTTCCTTTAATGGCGGCTTTTTCGGCGAGTTCAAGGTGCGACAGAGCAAAGACATCACCGGTTACGGTGCCGTTTATAACAATGTGGGGCGCCACTATGTCCCCCTGGACCTCGCCGCATTCTGAAACGCGGATCAGTGCCGTGTCCGCCTGCTCCTCGGCCATGATATTGCCCTGCACCTTACCGTCCACATGCAGGCCTCCGCAGAAGCGAATGTTGCCCTCCACCGTTGTCTTTGCCGAGATCAGGGTATCGAAATGCCCCTGTGGCCGTTTCGGTTTCTGCTTCTTCTTACTTAGCATATTCAGCTCTCCGTGAGTTGGCGCCAGTCAAAGGTGCGCTCGGCCTGGGAGGCCTTGGCACCTTCTGCCTTGGCAACCACCTGAATTTCATAGGGTTCAAAGTCTTCAGGCAGGGTCAGAGTGCCTTCGACATCCTGGAAATAGCGAAAGCGGAAGCGCACACCGAGGTCCTCGACCTCCTGCGACAGATCCCGCAATGGAATAACCTCCTGCTCTCCTTTCCGTGCCCCTATGATATTCACTGCCACCACGCCCGAAATGTAGCTTTTATTGTCACCTACCTGAGTCAACACCAGCTTGAAGCCATAGCGACCCTCTCCCCGCACCTGCCGCAGGCTGAGCTGGTCCACCTGGAGACCCTTGCTGACTTCCGATGGGGCCATGATATTGCGATAAAACGTGAGATCCGATTCCAGGGATGCAATCGTGCCGTCGAGCTCCGCCATGGTGTTGCGGGCGGACCTCAACGCTTCCTGATCAATGGCGTGACTGCGTTCCAGCCTTGTCATCTGCTGGCGGACTTCATCATATTCCGCCTTGAGCCGAGCCAGCTCTCCCGCGAGCGAAGGGCGGCTCTGGGCCACATCGGCGATACGATAGCCGCCCTGGGACCAGCCCAGACCGTAACCCACCAGTCCGCACAGAACACAGAGAAACAGTACCCCGACAACCCTGGACAGGCGCACTCCCTGGCGCCTGGGCACGATCATGAATTCTTCCTGGGGGTTTCTGGTCTCAGCCACGGCAACAGTCTCCGGCGCCGCCAGCCGCCATCATGGCAACAACGCCGGGGCTCTGAGGCCGGCATGCTCGGTAAGACCGAACATGATGTTCATGTTCTGCACTGCCTGACCGGCCGCGCCCTTGACCAGGTTGTCGATCACCGAGGTGACGATGACAACGGGACTGTTTTCCTGCCGATGAAGCGCCATTCTACAGGTGTTCTCACCCCGGACACTCCGGGTTTCCGGGTGGCTGCCAAAGGGCATGACGTCAACGAAAGGTTCGTCCCGGAAGCGGCCCTCGTACAGGGACTGGAGCCGGTCAAAATCCTCCGGGGTTTCCAGTTCGGCATAGAGCGTCGCTTCGATACCACGAATCATTGGAACCAGGTGAGGCACAAAGCTGATTCCGACCTTGCCACCAGCCGCCAACTCAAGACCCTGGCGGATCTCGGGAAGATGACGGTGGCCGGACGCCCCATACGCCTTGAAACTTTCACCCACTTCGCCGTGAAGCATCCCCACATTGGCCTGTCGGCCGGCGCCACTGGCGCCGGACTTGGCGTCTGCCACCAGGTGTCCGGTGCGGATAAGGCCATTCTCCAGAAGGGGCAGGAAGCCCAGCTGAACCGCGGTAGGGTAGCAGCCGGGATTGGCCACCAAACGGGCGTCGCGGATCGCATCCCGGGCCACTTCAGGCAGCCCGTAGACAGCTTTTTCAGCCCACTCGGCGGTTTCATGGGGCATACCATACCAGCGCGCCCAGACATCGAGATCCTTGATCCGGAAGTCAGCAGAAAGGTCGACAATACGTACGCCGCGGGCCAGAAGCTCCGGCGCCATCCGCATGGCAACACCATGAGGGGTCGCGAAAAACACCAGGTCACAGCTTGCCAGAACGTCGATGTCCGGCTCGGTGAAGGCAAGCTCGTAATAGCCCCGCAGGTTCGGATACATATCCGAAACGGCAATACCCGCTTCCGAACGGGAAGTGATACAGGCCACCTCTACCTCGGGGTGGATGGCGAGAATCCGGAGCAGTTCAACGCCCGTGTACCCCGTGCCTCCGACAATACCTGCTTTGATCACCTGTCTCTCCTGTCCTGTCTGAATCCGGGTGCCCCTCGCAGTCACCGATATCCGCGACTGCGATGGCGGGACCCCACACTGCCCGATTAAATGCACCGGCGGTGATCCGCCGCCCGAAAAAACAGTAGTCTATCATGATAAACCAGGGTCTTATTGCAGCGGTCCCTCTGACCGTTACAATGCCTTATGATTATTTCTCATTACCGTTATCACCTCCATAACCCAGGCGCCTGTCGGCATAGCCCATGCAAAAGCTCAGAGAGCATCTGACCAACAACCTGATCCCGCTCTTCCGCAGGCGCCTGGCGGATGTTGACGCCCTGCCTCAGCTGGCCTTGCTGGGGCTGCTTTCCGGGATTGTTACCGGCGGTGTGATTCTGCTGTTCCGCTTCGCCATTGAATGGCCCCTGGACTACCTGCTTCCCGGCGGCCATGAGGCCTTCGAGGAACTGTCCCTCATTACCCGTGGCGCTCTGCCGCTGACGGGAGCCATACTCCTGGGGCTTCTGCTTCACAATCTGTCCTCCCGGAACCGCAAGGTAGGGGTGGTCCATGTCATGGAGCGGCTGAACTACCACCAGGGGTACATCCCGCTGCGTAGCGCCCTGGTCCAGTTCGTAACCGGGGTCACCACCGTGGTCACCGGCCAGTCGGCCGGCCGGGAGGGGCCCGCGGTTCATCTCGGTGCTGCGTTCTCAAGTCTCATGGGGCAGTGGATGCGGCTGCCCAACAACAGCATCCGCACCCTGGTGGCCTGTGGCTGCGCCGCAGCCATATCCGCCTCTTTCAATACCCCGATCTCGGGCGTGATCTTTGCCATGGAAGTGGTGATGATGGAATACACCATCGCCGGATTCACCCCCATCATCCTGGCAGCGGTCAGCGCCGCCATCGTGACCCAGGCGGTCTATGGAGCCGAACCCGCCTTCAGCGTGCCGGCACTGACCATGAACTCGCTCATGGAAATACCCTGGATAATCGCCATCGCCCTGATCATTGGCGTGGCGGCGGCCACCTTCATTCACATCCTCTCTCTCACCAGTCGCCAACAGCACCGGCCGATTCTGCTGCGGCTGACTGTGGCCGGCCTGCTGATGGTGCCGTTCGCCCTTGTGGTGCCGGAAGTCATGGGCATCGGCTATGACACGGTTACCGCCGCCATCAACGGTGAGATGGCTTTCTGGCTGCTGCTGGGCGCCGGTGTCGCGAAGCTGGTCATCACCGCCGTCACAATAGGCCTCGGCATGCCCAGCGGAATCATTGGTCCCACCATTTTCATGGGGGCCACCATCGGCGCGGCCATGGGCCTTATCGGGGCTTCAGTGGCACCGGCGGTGACGTCTTCGGTGGGCTTCTACGCCATGCTGGGCATGGGCGCCATGATGGGCGCTGTCCTTCAGGCGCCACTGGCGGCGCTCATGGCATTGATGGAGCTGACCCGCAACCCCAACATCATCCTCCCCGGCATGCTCATCATTACCACCGCCTCACTGGTCACCAGTGAAGTGTTCGGCAAGAAATCGGTGTTCCTGACCATGCTCCAGAACCAGGGCCTGAGTTATCATCACTCACCCGTCATCCAGGCATTGCGACGGATAGCGGTGGGCGCCATCATGGACCGGAGCATCGCCCGGACCGATCGTGAAATCACCTACACCGCCGCCCAGGAACTGCTGAAAAACGAGCCCAAGTGGCTTGTCGTGGAAGGCAGCAGTGGGCCTACCGCCCTTATGCCCTCGGTGGATCTGGCCCGCTTCCTGGAACACCTCAAGAACCGGGAGGCCGAGGAGGAAAGACCACTACCCGAGGCCATCGACCTGATGGAAATGCCTGCCAATCGCCGCGATCTGGCCCCGATTCAATACCAGGCAACACTGGAAGAGGCCCTGGACCAGTTCGAGAATACCCAGGCCGAAGCCCTGTATGTGCAGCGACACGTGGCACCTATGATTCAGCGGATCTACGGCGTCATTCTCAAGTCCGACATCGAAAGCTACTACCAATACCGACGGAGCTGACCACCATGCTATGGGTAAAGGCCCTGCATATAATTTCCCTGGTAAGCTGGTTCGCCGGCATTTTCTACCTGCCCAGACTGTTCGTTTACCATGCCGCCTGCGAGGACAGGCCCGGGCAGGAGCGCTTCAAGGTCATGGAGCGAAAGCTGTACCGGGGGATCACCACGCCGTCCATGATTGCCACCATTGTGTTCGGCGTATGGCTGCTGAGCTACAACCTCCCGGGCTATTTCAGTCAGGGATGGATGCATGCGAAGCTGTTGCTGGTGGCCCTGCTGATTGCCTACCACTTCTATTGCGGCCACCTGGTCAGGGTCTTTCGGGAAGACCGGAACACACGCAGTCATGTCTTCTACCGGTGGTTCAACGAACTTCCGGTACTGATCCTGGTCGCCGTGGTCATCCTGGCCGTGGTCAAACCCTTCTGAGGAGGTTCGTCATCAAACTCCATCAACGCCCGCAGGTACTGATTCTCTCGGGCCTGGATCCCTCCGGCGGCGCCGGTATCCAGGCGGACATTCAGGCCGTCACCACACTCGGAGCGCACCCATTGCCGGTACTGAGTTGCCTGACGGTGCAGGATACTCATAACGTCTACAATGCGGCCCCGGTTGACGCCGACCTGATCCGCCAGCAACTGGATTGCCTGGCAGCCGACTGCCGGATTGACGCCGTCAAGACCGGGGCCCTGGGCAACGCCGATGTGGTCGCCGTGCTGGCCGACTTTCTGGACCGGCATCCCGGACTACCCCTGATTCTCGACCCCGTCATCAAGGCCGCCGGCGGTGGTGACCTGGCTGACGACAAGCTTCTGGACGCCATGAAAACCCGCCTGTTCGGCCGCGCCGAGATTATCACCCCCAACGGTGTCGAGCTGACCATGCTGGGTCGGCACGACGATCCGGAGGCAGCGGCCGGGCAGTTGATCGCCGGTGGGTGCCGGGGCGTGCTGGCCACCGGCGGCCACTGTACCGGAGCAAACATCGTCAATACGCTCTATCGTCCGGGTCAACCGCCCAGGCAGTGGCAGATTACCCGTGTCGGCGGTGAGTACCATGGCACCGGTTGCACCCTCGCCGCAGCCATTGCGGCCGGCCGGGCGAGGGGGCTTACCCTGGAACAGGCCATTGAGCAGGCCCAGGCCTTCGTATCCGGAGCCATCAACCACGCTCTCGCCGTCGGGGGAGGCCAGCCGGTACCGGATCGCTCCGTGCCCCTGTCGGAGACACCATGACCCGACCCGTGTTCGCCAAGGGCCTGCGCCCGGGACTGTACGCCATCACCGATAGCCACCTCCTGCCCCAGGGCCAGCTGGTAGCGGCCGTGGCTGCGGCCATTCGTGGCGGCGCGGTACTGGTCCAGTACCGTGAAAAAAACCTGGGCGCAGCTCAGCGACTCGGGCAGGCAAAAGCCCTCGCCAGTCTTTGCCGGGCTGAGGGCGTACCCCTGATCATCAACGACGACCCGCGGCTTGCTGCGGAATCCGGTGCCCAGGGCGTGCACCTGGGGCAAAGCGATGCCACGGTGGCGGAAGCCCGGGCCCTGCTCGGAAAGGACGCCATTATCGGGATCACCTGTCATGGCCGGCTTGAGCTGGCGGAAAAGGCCGCCCACCTGGGAGCCGACTACCTCGCGTTTGGCCGATTCCACGAGTCCGCCACCAAGCCCGGCGCGCCCTCCGCCTCGCCCGAGGTTCTGACCCGGGCGGGGGGACTTGGACTGCCCCGCACCGCCATTGGCGGCATAACGGAGACCAACGGCGAACCGCTGATCCGCGCCGGAGCAGACCTGCTGGCGGTGGTCGGGGGGCTTTTCGCCGGGGAGGCCAATGAGATCGAGGCGCGGGCCCGGACATTCACGCGGCTGTTCGCCGAACACCATCCCTGTTTCCGGCCTCGCTAGGCGTCAATCTCTGGTAGGATTGCGATCACTTATTCCATTGTCGAGTCTCGACCGTATTCTTTCTGGCGAGCACCAAAGGAGCCGCTGACATGAGCCAATCTGAAACGCTGTTTGAACAGGCACAGAAGTACATCCCCGGGGGCGTCAACTCGCCGGTACGGGCCTTCCGGGGGGTGGGCGGCACGCCCATCTTCTTCAAGCATGCTGAAGGTGCCTACCTCTACGACGAGGACGACCAGCGCTACATCGACTATGTCGGCTCCTGGGGCCCGATGATCGTGGGCCACTCCAACGAGCACATCAAACAGGCGCTTCATACCCAGATCGAGCTGGGCGTGGGGTATGGCGCACCCACCGCCATCGAAACCGAAATGGCCAGGAAGGTCTGCGAGCTGGTCCCGTCCATTGACCTGGTGCGGATGGTCAACAGCGGCACCGAGGCCACCATGAGCGCCATTCGCCTGGCGCGGGGCTATACCGGACGCGACAAGATCGTGAAATTCGAGGGCTGTTACCATGGCCACGTCGACTCACTACTGGTGAAGGCGGGGTCCGGCGCCCTTACCCTGGGCGTGCCCAATTCGCCGGGTATTCCGGCCAGCCTGGCGGAACATACCGTTACCCTGAACTTCAACGATGTCGACGGGGTTCGCAGGGCATTCGCAGAGATGGGCGACCAGGTGGCGGCCGTCATCGTCGAGCCGGTGGCAGGGAATATGAACTGCATTCCACCGGTGCCCGGCTTTCTGGAAGCCCTCCGGGAGGTGTGCGACCAGCATGGCTCGGTGCTGATCTTCGACGAGGTCATGACCGGCTTCCGGGTCTCCCTGGGCGGCGCACAGGGTCTGTACGGAATCAAACCCGACCTGACCGCTCTGGGCAAGGTCATCGGCGGCGGACTGCCGGTGGGGGCGTTCGGGGGCAAGCGGGAAATCATGGAACATATCTCGCCCCTGGGCCCGGTCTACCAGGCCGGAACGCTCTCGGGGAACCCACTGGCGATGACCGCCGGGCTGACCACCCTCAACCTGATTTCCGAGCCGGGCTTTCACGATCGCCTCACCGAGAAGACCCGGAAGCTGTGCAAAGGCCTGGAAGCCGCCGCTGAAAGAACCGGCATCCCTTTGACCATGCAGAGTGCCGGCGCGATGTTTGGCATCTTCTTCACCGACGAGCCCCGGATCAGTCGGTTCGATCAGGTGATGAACTGCGACGTGGAACGATTCAAGGCCTTCTTCCAGGGCATGCTCAGGGAAGGCGTCTATCTGGCGCCTTCGGCGTTTGAAGCGGGATTCACAAGTGCCGCCCTGAGCGATGAGGATATCGATGCAACGGTCGCTGCTGCCGAACGGGTAATGGCAACGCTGTGATGAACCCCGGCCGGGACCAGGGAAAGGTGCCGGTCGCCTCAGAACCAGCAGGCGGATCAGAAGAGATAGTCGAGACTGAGCTGATAAATCTGGTTATCGTAGCGATACTGGTTCAGTGAACTGTGGTTGTCACGGTAGCTGGCTGTTCCGGTAATAGTCCAGTCCCGTGCGAGGGCGTATTCCGCTGACAGCTCCACCGTATAGAGGTCGTCAATCCGGCGCCCTGACTCGACGCCCGTAGCTGCAGCGAGGCGGTAAGGGTCAGGATAGTCACTGCGGCGATACCCCAGTTCAGCTCCCAACGTCCATGGCTGCCACCGCCGGTAGTCCAGCTCCAGGACAAGTTCCTGGCGTCGCGGCGACACGCTGACAAACTGATCACCCTCGGCAATATCCTCCCGTTCATTGAATTCCAGGGACAGGCGGGCGGAGGCGCGCCAGTAATCCCAGTCGTGACGATAGCCCGCCCAGGCGAGGTAGCGCATGCCCTCGTAGGCCTCGAATCCGTCGAACGGCGTCACCGTTGAGGCGACGAGGGCCATTTCACAGCGACCATTGGTACCGAAGGAGCCGCAACCCTCCTGCCGGTACTTCAGCATGATGGAGGTGTGCAGCTCACGGGACTCCCCGCCCAGGCGATAGTAGCTCTGGCTGAGCCCCACCTCCCTGCGATCGCTCATCCCGCTGGATACCCAAGACAGGCCAAGCCTGGCGGCATCACTGTTGAACTCCTCTTCCGAATGATAGTGACGGCGGAAGAAACTGCCCGAGGCATGGAGGGCCTTGCCCTCCCCGCCCAGGTTCAGGACCGGCCCCTTTCCCGCCAGCATTACCTCGTTGAAGCTGTCAGAGAGATCGGAGGCGACGCTGTCGGACCTCAGGGAAAGGTTATCTTCGTAGCCCGCCCCCAGGGAAGCAAAGCCAGCCCAGGCCACAGTGTCGGGGCGGCGGGTTCCCGGGCTTTCATCCAGCTGGATCTGTGCCAGCGCACGCAGCTTTTCCTGTTCCGCGGTCTCGACGACCTGGCGAAACCAAGCCCGTGCCTGACTTTCACGTCCTTGCGCCTGGGCGACAAGGCCAAGGTTGTACCGGGCCAGGGCATCGTGGCGAGTACCCAGCAGCCCCTCGAACGCCTGCCGTGACAGATCGTATCGCTCAATACGGTAGTAGAGCACTCCGAGGTTGTAACGCAGGGCGGGAGACTCCAGCCCGCCCGCGCGGGCCGCCTCCAGGAGATCGAGGGCCTGTTCCAGATCGCCCCGGTTAAAAGCGGCCACGCCCTCCTCCATCAGAGACCTGACCTCGGTTCCCTGTTCACTACCCAGAACAGGCGGCGACGTCAGAGCGACGACCAGTAACAGGCCGGTCATGGACAGATGAAGCAGACGCGCCAAACGGATCTCCCCCGCGTATTGGTTGTTACTTATAGAGACAACATGAGTGGCGGCAGTATAGCAGGGTCGGAAGCGTGACCAAGAGGGAAAGACGGCCTTGGGAGGCCTCCGGCAGGGAGTGCGATTTCGGCGTGTAGGGCAGCCTGCAGGATCAGGCTACAATCTCACGGGCGGGCGCCCTGGTCCGGTCGTTCGGGTCGGTTGCCGGGATCCATGCCCGGGCCGGGGCGCTCACCACCGATATCATCACGGGGAGAGTCGCCGGGCAGGTCCAGACCGTCACCGGGCTTTCCCAGGGGACGCTCCTCGCGCCGGTCCCGGGCTTCTTCCGAAATCCGGCGGCCCAGAGCCCGGCCCTGTTCACGCATGTCCTCAGCGTCCTGGCGGCCCTTTGCGCCCCGCTCATTTTGGCGGGCCAAGGGCGAGGCCGGTAGTTGCAGTTCCTGGACCAGGCCATCAGACAGATCCTCGTCGTCCACCACCATGCGCATGGTGACGTCAAGATCGTCCCGGCCCTGGGCCAGAAGACTCGTCGGAGACAAGAGTACAGCGGCCGCCAGAAATGCAAGGCAGTAAGGCCTCAATTGCCCGTATGTGTTCATGACGAAGGTTCCTTGTCCCTCACGCCCGTACCGGGTATAGGGGCCCGGAAGGTCTTGGTTTTGCTGCCATCGTCCAGGCGGGCGATGATCTCTCCCCGCTCAGGATAGGCGATACGAAGTGGCAGGGCGATGACGTTGTCACCGGGTTTCAGATTGACCTGCCAGGTCAACTGGTGGTGTCCGGGAAACTGAACCAGCTCCACATGAGGTGGCAGCTCCAGGGTGAGGCTGACGTCATCCAGTTGGGACCGGGAGTGGAAAGCCAGTCGCACTGTTTGCTCCCGGGGCTCAGCGGAGACTACCTCACGGTTCGCCTGCTCCTGCACAGACGCCAGCCCCGGCTCCTCGTGTGCCCCGGAATCCAGGTCAAGAGCAAGGCCCAGTACCAGCGCGGCAGCAATGGCACCACCGATAACCGGCATGGTCCAGCGTCGGCGGACAAGACGGCGACCGGCGGCTGCGGCAAGCACCCGTGCCTCGAAATCCGGAGCGGGTTCCGGTATGCCGCCCTGGCGGGCAAGCTCACCGGCTATTCGTTGCTGCAGGCACAACCGCCGCTCGCACGATATGCAACCGCCCACATGCCGCTCCAGCGCAACGGCGTCCGCCGCGGCGATGGTACCGTTCGCGTATTGGTCAATGTATTCATGGGCCTGGCGGCAGCTTGTCATCTTGATCACCTCAGTCATATACACGCTCGCCCGGAACAAAAGGTTCCAGCTCTTTCGCCATGTTACTCCTGAGGCTGGCGCGGCACCGGTGAAGACGGGACTTGACGGTGCCCACCGCGATGCCCAGAACCTCGGCGATGTCTTCCTGTCGCCAGCCATCCACGTCATGCAGCAACAGAAGAGTGCGCTGATCCGGCGACAGGCTGTCCAGGGCACCCGCCACCGCCTGCTGCAGCTGCTCGTCCCCGAGGTGCCGGGCGGGCCCGGCTGCGCTGTCCACAAGACTGTCGAGAAAATCGGCGCCCGCTTCCTCGGACATGAGGCTTGAGGCCGGACGGTCCGCCTGCCGACCACGTTTGCGGGTCACGTCGATAAAGCGCCGGTACAGGACCCTGTTGAGCCAGGCGCCGGGTTGATCCACCTCATAAAGCTCCTCCGCCCGGGGAAAGAGCTTGGTGAGCACATCCTGAACCAGGTCCTCGGCATCTTCCCGCTGACCGGTAAGACGGTAGGCGAAACGGTACATGCCCACCAGGTGAGGGCGGACAGCGTCTTCAAAACGTCTGGCGGGAGAGCGCCGGAAGGGGATCAATGCCACTAAAGCAACCTGTGGATGGAGTGTTAAGGGGCCTTATACCAGAAAACGTGACCGGGTGCGCCGCCCTTTGTCCCATCTGACGATCGTTGCATTCTGTACATTTTGTAACAGGATTCACTGGAACCCGAATGAAAAGGTCAACGTTGTATCCTCAGGCGCCGCGATTTTCACTGATCGGAGGAGCCGAAGCTAACTAACGGCCCGCGCCTTTCATGAACGGGCTTACGCTCCGAGGAGGATGTATGAAGTATCCATTGATCAAGAGTTTTGGTGTGGCAACCCTGGCAGCTGCCATTGCGGCTTGTGGTGGCAGTGACAGTGGTTCTTCTACAGGGACGATGTCACTGGATCTAACAGACGCGCCCGTAGATAACGTCACAGAAGTCAACATCTCTATCACAGGCGTTGAATTACAGCCAGCCGAGGGCGACAGGATCAGCTTTGAGATTGACAACCCTGATGTTCGTACCGATCTGAATCTTTTGTCTCTGCAAGGTGGTGCGGTCGAGGCGCTTCTGACCAACCAGGAACTGCCTGCGGGTGAATATGAGTGGATGCGCCTCAGGCTTGGCGACGGCAGTACCTTTACAGTTCTCGATAGTGAGGGTTCGAAAACGCTGTTTGTTCCTTCCGGAGCACAACGGGGCCTGCAAACCTCGGGCTTTACTGTTCCGGCCGGAGGCAATGTTGACTTCACAATTGATTTTGACGTCAGAAAGTCGCTCGCCTATAACCCTGGACCGGATCGCTACGTACTTCGCCCCACCCTTCGCCTGGTCGACAACGTGGAAGTCGGAGAAATCGCGGGCACCGTTGACAGCACGCTGATTGCCACAGCATGCGGCAGCGATGATTCAAAACCCTATCCTGGTTCCGTTTACATTTTCTCAGGAGCTGACGAAACTCCTGATGATATTGGCGGCGAAAACGAACCTCTGGTAGCCGTTCCGGTTGACCAAGAGACATTTGGATTTATCGCAGCGTTTATTCCCGCTGGTGACTACACCGTTAGTTATACATGCGATGAGGACAACATCACTGATGAAAGTGGCAACCCGATTGATGACAGTTTGACGTTCTATGGAACAGAACCGGGAGTCACGGTCGAAGCTGGCGCGACTACAGAGCTGACAATCCTCAACAACTAAAATTGAACAACGTTTCAAGCCCCTGCCCCGCAGGGGCTTTTTCATTTAAAGCTGCGCAGCCCGTCGCTCCGCCTGCTCCGCTCCTGCCACATTGCCCCGTTCACGGCGAATATCCGCCAGCAACAGCCAGCCCGTCTTCTGAAGCTTGTGGTTGGAACCGGATAGCGACAGCCCCTTGAGGGTGAACTGCTCCGCTGAACCCAGATTGCCCATTCTCACATAGGCTTCGGAAAGCTTGAAATACACCTGTGCCGAACGGGGGGAGATTCGCTGGGCCCGCTCAAGCTGGCTCAGCGCGGCCTCGGTGCGCCCCCGGGCCATCAGGTCGTCGGCCTGCTGAATCAGGCTGGCGGCAGCGGGAGACAGGTCATCGCCCTGCTCCTGGTAGGCTGGGCTCGGGGCAGGCTCAACCTTGCCTTCTGGCTGCTCGGACAGTTTCCGGGAGGGTTTTTCCTGCTCCTCCTCCACAGCGGGTGGCCGGGGTGCTTCCGGGGTCCTTGGTTCAGCACCGGGCGTCACATAAATATCGCTGGCGCACCCGGCCAGTCCGGCCATAAAGAACCCCAGCATGGCCGCTTTTATTAATCTCTGACTCATTGGAACAATCCTTCAAACCAGCCCCGAAGGCGTCGTGTGAAATCACCACCGCACCCTTCAAACCGCTCCGGCTCACTGCCGACAATGAAGGGAATCAGCCGTGCATTCTCGCAGTGGTTGTCGGTAAGCACACCCTGTGTACTGTTGACCCAGTGATACTGTACACCGTCGGGCACCACCGGCGAGAATCCGTGCTGGGGCACCCGGGCCATGAAACGGGCCCAGACCGGGAGCGCACCGCTGGCGCCGGTCAGGGATGTTGGGCCGTTGTCGTCGCGGCCCACCCAGGTCACCGCCAGCAGATCGCCGCTGAAGCCGGCAAACCAGCTGTCACGACCGTCATCGGTGGTGCCGGTCTTGCCGGCCAGCCCCAGACTCTCGTCCACGAAGCGATAGGCAGACCGGCCGGTACCCTCACGCATCACTTCCTGCATGGCATACTGCACCAGGTGAACCGCCGCTGGGTCGGCCACCTGATCCACTTCCAGACTGTAGCGACTGAGGACCGCACCGTCAGCACCGGTGACATCGCGAATGGTCCGCAACGGGGCGTTGAAGCCGGACGTGGCCAGGCCCTGGTAGATCTGGGCCACTGCAACCGGGGACAGGGTGACCGAACCCAGGAACATCGAGGGATAGCGATTGATGGACGATGTCACGCCAAACGCTCGCAACGTCTCCGCCACGGCCGGCACGCCCACATCCAGACCCACCCGCACCGCCGGCAGATTCCAGGACCGTGACAGCGCAAGATGCAGGGGCACCTCCCCCCGCTGTTCCTTGTCGAAGTTCTTAGGCTCCCAGCGCTGACCGTTTTCAAATTCCAGGGCCAGGCCGGCATCCCTTACGGGGGTGATCAGGGTATACCTGTCCGGCTGTGTCAGGGCAGTCAAATAGACAAAGGGTTTTACCAGGGAACCGATGGGCCGCTGCGCGTCCAGTGCCCGGTTGAAGCCCGCGAATGACGCGTCACGACCGCCCACGAGAGCGAGCACTTCACCGCTGTCCCGGGCGGTCACCACCATGGCGCCTTCCAGGCGGTTATCGGCGGAGCGCTGGTCAAGCTGCTGCAGAGTCTGGGTGACCGAGGCCGCAGCCTGCTCCTGTATGGCCGGATGCAGGGTGGTGAAGATCCGCAGCCCCTCGCTCTGCAGATCATCCTGATGATAATCCCGGGCCAGGTGGCGGCGGACCAGGTCGATAAACGCCGGATAGCGGTGCTCGGACCAGGAAGGGCGGCTGGTGACGCCCAGCGGCCGTCCACTGGCCTTGCGGGCGGTTTCGCGGTCGATGGCCCCGGCCTCCGCCAGCAGCTCGATCACCAGGTTGCGCCGTGCCAGCGCCCGCTCGGGGTTTCGCCGCGGGTCGTAGTAACTGGGCCCTTTCACCATGCCCACCAGCAACGCTGACTGGTGCAGGTCCAGATCGCTGAACCGCTCGCCGAAATAGAACTGGCTGGCCAGGCCGAAGCCGTTGATACTGCGGTTGCCTGCCTGCCCCAGGTATACCTCGTTGAGATAGGTTTCGAGAATGTCACGCTTGTCGTAGTGCCATTCCAGCAACAGGGACATCAGCGCTTCGTTGCCCTTGCGCACCAGGGTCTGGTCGCGGGTCAGAAAGAAATTCTTGACCAGCTGCTGGGTCAGGGTGCTGCCCCCCTGCACCACCCGCCCGGCCTGAATATTGGCCAGAAACGCCCGGCCAATGGATAGTGGGGCGATGCCGATATGGTCATAGAAGTTGCGGTCTTCCGTGACCAGCAGGGCTTCCTCGAACAGCGCCGGCGCATCCTCGAGGCTGACGAGTACCCGGTCTTCCCGGTGGGCGGGATAGATGCCACCGATCTGGGCCGGCTCCAGGCGCACAATGGGTGACGGTGCGCCTTCGACGATCCGCATTGCGGTGACCTTGTTGTCGGCCACGGTCAGGGACAACCGGCGGCGTGGCTCAATGCCATCAACGAAATCAAAGCCCCGGGTGCTGATCAGAAAACGGTTGCCATTCTGTTGCCAGGTGCCGGCCTGCTGACCGTTACCCGAGCGATAGCCTGCCAGCTGTAACTCCTGCCGCAGACCCTCGGCGGAAACGGTGGCGCCATCATACAATTCCAGGGGGCGGGCGAAGACCCGGGACGGTACCTCGAAACGGCGTCCCTCGAAGCGGGAGGTAACCACCGCATCCAGGTAGACCATCCAGCCCGCGAGAACGACCAGGGCAACCACGGCCAGCCTCCAGCTCACATGCCAGAGGCGTTGGCGCCAGGAGGAGGCAGACTTTCGGGGCGGAGATTTTTTGCGTTTGGCAGGTGTTTTCTTTGGCATCCGCGGATTATAACCAATCCCCGGCGGGGACCGTCAGCCAGCTTCGGTATTATTTGTGTAATCTCACCGTTATGATAGTTGCCGTAACCCCCTGCCCGAAAACCGGGCCAGCCACTGCCAGGAGGAAAATATTGTGAGTGATGCACCGGCGAGCCGCCTGATCGAGAACCTTCAAGACCCGGCGCTTTACGATCATCCGGTCAAAGAATTCCAGATTCTGGAAACCCACATCTCACAGGTCATCCTCACCGGCGACTACGCCTACAAGATCAAGAAACCCCTGGATTTCGGCTTTCTCGATTTTTCCACACTCGAGAAACGGCTCCACTTCTGCCAGGAGGAACTGCGCCTCAACCGTCGCCTGGCAGAGCCACTCTACCTCGACATCGTCGCCATCACCGGCACGCCGGAGGCACCGGAATTCAATGGCGCCGGCGAACCCTTCGAGTACGCGATACGCATGCGGCAGTTCAGTCAGGACGGGCTGTTCGACGGCCTCCAGGAGCGCGGGAGCCTGACACCGGAGCTGCTCAGCGAGCTGGCTGAGGACGTAGCCCGGTTTCACGACCAGCTTCCCCCGATCCCCGACGACAAGCCCCTGGGCACACCGGAAGCGGTATTTGCCGCCATGCAGGAGAATTTTGACCAGATCCGGCCGATGCTGGACAACGATGCCGACCTTATCGGCCAGCTCGACGCCCTGGAGGGCTGGGCCCGTTCCACCTTCGAGCGCCAGCAGGCACTGATTGCCCAGCGCCGCCAGAACGGCTACGTCCGGGAATGCCATGGCGACCTGCACCTGGCGAACATCACCCTTTTTGAAGGCAGGGTAACGGTTTTTGACTGCATCGAGTTCAGCGAACCGTTCCGCTGGATTGACGTGATCAACGATCTGGCGTTCCTGCTGATGGACCTGGAGTCCCGCCGGGAATTCGCCCTGGCCAGCCATACTCTCAACACCTACCTTGAATGGCGTGGCGATTTTGAAGGGCTGGAGCTTCTCCCGCTCTACAAGTCCTACCGAGCCATGGTGCGGGCCAAGATCGCCCTGTTCACCCGTGGTAACGAAGGTCTGTCCGAGCAGGACAGAAGCGGCCTGCTGGACAAGTACCGGGACTATGCCAACCTGGCGGAGCACTACACCGAAATCCCCATGCCTTACCTGCTGGCCACTACCGGTCTCTCCGCCAGCGGCAAGTCCACCGTCAGTCATGCCCTGGCCTCGGAGCTTGGTCTGGTGCGACTGCGGTCGGACGTCGAGCGCAAGCGCATGGCCGGTCTGGGCCCGCTGGACAACTCGAAGTCCGGTGTTGGCGAAAACCTGTATACCGAGAAGGCCAATCGCCAGACCTATCACCGTCTGGCGGATCTTTCGAAGCAGTTGCTGCTGGCCGGTTTCGGCGTGATCGTCGATGCCGCCTGCCTGAGGGAGAACGAAAGGGAGTTGTTGGCCGGCGTCGCGGAAAGCCTGGGCGTGCCCTTCGCCCTGATTCACTGCGAGGCCCCCGAGGAAACCCGGCGCCAGTGGATCCGTGCCCGCAGTGGGGACGCATCCGAGGCCGATGAGTCGCTGCTCGACAAGCAGAAAGAGTGGGAAGAGCCGATCTCCACCATGGAGAAGACCCACACTGTCCATGTGCATACGGACGAGTCCCTGGCCGCGGGCGAGCTCGCCCAACGTATCCGCGCCCACTTCGGAATCACGGGAACCGAATGAGTCCGGCGGTACCGGTTGCTGGCAAGTCCTGGACAACCATCGGGGCCGAGGAGAGTATCCGGGAGGGCCAGTTCCTGGAATTCAGCCTGGGCGAGACGCCCTGCTTCGTGTTCCGCCGGAAGGGACATCTCTATGGCTACCGCAACCGGTGCCCACACCTGGGCATTACCCTGAACTGGCTGCCCGAGCGCTTTATGGACAGCGATAACTGCTTTATCCACTGTGCCACCCATGGGGCGCTGTTTACGCCCGAATCGGGTGACTGCATTGCCGGGCCCTGCCAGGGGGACAGCTTGACGCCCCTCACCCTCCGGGTGGTGGGTGGCCAGGTGGAAGTCAGGGATCCGTCAGAGCACCACGGCTAACTCCCGCACCAGAACCAGACTGCCGCTTGGCTCACCGCCTGCCTCCAGCTCTGCCTGCCAGGCCATCACCTCCACCCCCTGAGAGGCCGCTTCCCGGAGCAGCTCGCCATAGGCCGGGTCGATGTGATCTGCCGGCCTGACCTCCCGGATGCCGGTGTGATTGACGCAGAACAGCAGTATCGCCCGGTCACCACCCCTGACCTGCGCCATCAGCTCCCGCAGGTGTTTCTGTCCCCGCAGGGTCACCGCATCCGGAAAGTAACCGATACCGTCCTCACAGAGGGTTACGTTCTTTACTTCGACCCAGGCATCGGACCGGCTTTCGTGGCCTGACAGGTGGAGGTCAATCCTGCTTTTCTCGTCGCCGTAACGCACCTCCGCCCTGACCGTGCCGTAATCCGCCAGCGAAGCGATCCGCCCGGCCTCGACCGCGGCCCGGGCCTGGGCGTTGGGCCGCGCAGTGTTGATGCAGGCAATCTGGCCCGGCCCGGTTTCCACCAGTTCCCAGGTATACCGCAGTTTGCGGGCGGGGTTGCTGGCCGGGCTCAGCCATACACGGGCATCAGGGGGCTGACAGCCCTGCATGGAGCCGGTATTGGGACAATGGGCTGTCACGGTGCTGCCATCGGGCAGTCGCACATCCGCCATGAAGCGTTTGTAGCGTTTGACCAAACGGCCCTCGATAAGAGGTTCAGGGAATTTCATCACTTCTCCATGGTGAGATGAGGGACGTGGGTCCGGCATCATACAAAGCTGGCGCGCCCGCAGCATATCTGCTATTTTCCGCAGATTCCTGGGGAGCCTCCAGGCTCCTGATTCAGATGGGCGCGGCACGGACCGCGTCCTTTTGGAGTATCAAATAAGAGGCCGGGTTACATGGCAAAGACTGCAGAGAACGCACGCGAGAGCTTCACCAACTTCACCCCCTATGAAGCCAAAAAGGGTGAAGAATACATGAGCCCTGAAATGCTGCAACACTTCCGCAACCTGCTGATGCAGTGGCGTCAGGAGTTGATGGAGGAAGTGGATCGCACCATGCACCACATGCAGGAAGACGCCGCCAATTATGCGGACCCCAGCGATCGGGCATCCCAGGAGGAGGAGTTCTCACTCGAGCTTCGCACCCGGGACCGGGAACGCAAGCTGATCAAGAAAATCGACAAGACCATCGACCGCATCGACAAGGAAGACTACGGCTTCTGTGACCAGTGCGGTGTCGAGATCGGCATTCGCCGGCTTGAGGCCCGCCCCACCGCGACCCTCTGCATCGATTGCAAGACCCTGGCCGAAATCCGCGAGCGCCAGACCGGCATCTGAGATGAACCCACAGTGGGTGTGTGGCCAGCAGGTACGCGCACCCGCTTCCCCCCTGCCATGACCACGACCGAATATCGCGGACGATTCGCCCCCTCTCCCACTGGCCCTCTGCATTTTGGCTCTCTGGTGACCGCCCTTGCCAGTTTTCTGGAGGCCCGCACCCGTAAAGGCAAGTGGCTTGTCCGTATCGAAGACCTCGACCCCCTCCGGGAAAGCCCCGAAGCCACCGACCGCATCCTGAAAAGCCTGGAGGCCCACTCACTTCACTGGGACGAGGGCGTGCGCTATCAGTCGGCGCGACTGGAAATCTACCACACCGTTGCGGATGATCTGGTCAGTTCGGGCTTTGCCTATCGCTGCGGCTGCAGCCGCAGCGAACTCAGAGCCAACGACGGGCATCATCCCTTTCACTGCCGAGAGGGGGGCGAAGCGCCTCCCGACCGTCCGGTCGCAACGCGGTTTGCCCTTACGGATGAGGTTTTCAGTTGGCGGGACCGTATCCTGGGACCACAGCAACAGGTGGTGCAGGGCATGCGGAATGACCCGGTGATTCTGCGCAAGGAGGGCTTTGTCGCTTACCAGCTGGCCGTGGTCGTGGACGACGTGGACCAGAGCATCAGCGACATTGTTCGGGGGTCGGACCTGCTGGAAACCACCGCCCAGCAGCAGCAGATATACCGTGCCCTGGGTGCCACGCCGCCCAGCCGGGCTCACATTCCGGTTGTGCTGAACCGCCAGGGACAGAAGCTCAGCAAGCAGAATCATGCCCCTGCTCTGGATGACACCCACCCTGGCCGAAACCTCTGGGACGCGCTGGTAACGCTCGGTCAGCAACCACCTACGGAGCTACGGGATGCCCCAGCGGATCTTCTGCTCTCCTGGGCGGACGAGGCATGGGACCTGACCCTTCTTCCCCGGAGCAACAGTCACGCCCCGGAGTACGCAACCTGACAGCCGACCCCGCCACGTGATATAACCCCGGGGTTATCTGCCCGGACAAACACGCTGATGTATATCTATCGCCTGGTATTTCTGCTGGTTCTGGCCGTCTATATCTTTTCACCCAACATTCTGGACTGGTGGGTATCACCGGGCAATGTCTGGTATTCCCCCTATCTGTTCTGGATCAGCCTGATCGCCGTCGGTGTCTGGCTGGAATGGCGACGGGACCCCAATGAGTTTTAGCCTGCCGGTTCTTCTGGTTGTCAGTCTGGGCTATCTGCTCACGCTGTTCGGCATCGCCCATGCCACCGAGCGCGGCCGCCTGCCCGGGCGCTGGGCACGTCACCCCCTGGTTTACACTCTCAGCCTGGGCGTATACGCCGGAACCTGGGCTGTTTACGGTGCGGTGGGCGTGGCCGCGGAATACGGATACGGCTTCCTGGCCTATTATCTGGGCATCAGCGGTGCTTTTCTGCTGGCACCGGTACTGCTGAACCCGGTGATGCGCATTGGCCGGGCCTACCAGCTTACCTCCCTGGCGGACCTGTTTGCCTTTCGCTACCGCAGCCAGTGGGCCGGCACCCTCGTCACGGCCTGCACGGGCATCGCCCTCATGGCACTGCTGAGCATGCAGATCAAGGCGGTCTCCGACAGCGCCAGCCTGCTCACCCCCAATGCCTCACCTCAACTGATCAGCACTCTGTTCAGTGTCCTTGTGGTGTTGTTCGCCATGCTCTTCGGCACACGGCGGGACCAGACCTCCGGCAGCCACCAGGGGCTGGTGGTGGCCATCGCCTTCGATTCGCTGGTCAAGCTCGGCGCCATGCTGCTGCTGGGGACAACCATCCTGTTCACGGTCTTCGACGGCCCCGCCGGACTCAACGAGTGGCTGGCGATGCCTGCATCGGGCGTCAGCGCACTGTCTCTGAGCATCGAGGACGGCAGCTGGCGGGCCCTGATGCTGATGTCTTTTGCCGGCGCCCTGGTACTCCCCCACATGTACCACATGATTTTCAGCGAAAACCCCAGCCCCCGGGCGCTGTCCCGGGCGAGCTGGGGCCTTCCCCTTTATCTTCTGTTGCTGGGTCTGCCGGTGCCGCTGATCCTGTGGGGAGGCATGGCGCTGCCTGTGGCGGACGGTCCGGCCTTTTACGCACTCACCACCGCCCAGACCCTGGGCAACCCCTGGCTGACCATGCTGATGTACGTGGCGGGACTGTCCGCAGCCAGTGGCCTGATGATCGTCAGCACCCTGGCGCTGGCCGGAATGGTGCTGAACCACGTGGTGCTTCCCCTGCGGACGCCGCGGGATCAGGGAGACATTTACCGGTGGCTGCGCTGGGTCAAGCGACTCCTGATCGCGGTGATCATCTTCGCGGCCCTGCTGTTCCACGAGCTGATGGGCCGGGACCTCGATCTTTCCACCCTTGGGATACTGGCACTGTCGGGCATGCTGCAGTTGCTGCCCGGTGCCCTCGGGGTCATCTACTGGCCGGAAGGCAATCGCAAGGGCCTTATCAGCGGCCTTCTGGCCGGCCTGACCCTCTGGGCGGTCACTCTGGTGCTGCCACTGTCTCAAACCGGTGATCTGCTGGGCTGGATGGATCTCCCCATCGCGCCGGAATACGACAACTGGCACATTTTCACGTTTATCAGCCTGGGCGTGAACATTGTCGCCTTTACCCTGGTGTCCATTATCAGCAAGACCAGTGCTGAGGAAAGCAGTGCCGCCCAGGCCTGCTCCCTGGGCGCCCTCTCACGGCCCCAGCGCAGGGAGCTGATTGCCGCCTCCTCTTCCGATTTTGTCCGCCAGCTGGCGGACCCCCTCGGTTACACGGTTGCCAAACGGGAAGTGACACGGGCCCTCGAACAGCTTGACCTTCCCCCGGTGGAGTACCGTCCCTACCAGTTGCGCAGATTGCGTGATCAGATTGAAGGTAACCTGTCGGGCCTGATGGGGCCGTCTGTCGCCCAGGACCTGGTGAAGCGTCATCTCGGATTCAAGCCCATGGTGGGCAGCCGCACCGCCCAGGACATCCAGTACGTGGAGCGGGCCCTGGGCGAGTACGAGAACCGCCTGACCGGCCTGGCGGGCGAACTGGACAATCTGCGGCGTCACTACCGACAGACCCTTCAGAACCTTCCCATTCCCGCCTGCTCCGTCGGTGACGACGGCGAGATCCTGATGTGGAACCAGGCCATGGCGGAACTCACCGGCATTTCCGCAGACGAGGTGGTGGGAGCGAGACTGCTGGCCCTGCCCTCCCACTGGCGTAACCTGCTGGATGAGTTCGTCCATGGCCCCGACCTCCGGCGCTACAAACACCGCCTCGATCTCAGGGGACGGCCCCATTGGCTGAACCTGCACAAGGCTGCCCTGGCGGGTCCGGACCATCACGAGGGTGGCAGCATCATCCTGGTGGAAGACCAGACCGAGACCCGGCTGCTGGAGGACGAGCTGATGCACAGCGAGCGGCTGGCGTCCGTTGGCCGCCTGGCTGCCGGCGTGGCCCACGAGGTAGGCAATCCGGTCACAGGAATCTCCTCCCTGGCCCAGAACCTGAAGCTGGAAACCGACGACCCTGACATCCTGGAGACGGCCGACCAGATCCAGCAGCAGACCCGGCGCATCTCCAATATCCTACAGTCACTGATGAACTTTGCGCGCACCGGCAACCATGCCCAGGCCAATCGCTACGAGCCCGTGCGCATAAGACGCTGTGTGGACGAATCCATCAACCTGCTGTCCCTGAGTGACAAGGGCCGGGGCATTGACTACAGCAACGAATGCCCCGAGGATCTGTTCGTGCTGGGAGACGAGCAGCGCCTGGTCCAGGTATTCGTCAATCTACTGGCCAACGCCCGGGACGCGTCTCCCGCCGGCGGCGCCATCCGGGTCAGTGGAAACCGCGACGAATACTCCGCTATCATCGAGGTCGTCGACCAGGGGACCGGGATTCCTCCGGATCAGCTCGATCACATCTTCGAGCCTTTCTATACCACCAAGGGCGCCAACCAGGGTACCGGTCTTGGCCTTTCCCTGGTTTACAGCATCGTCGAGGAACATTACGGCACGATTAACGTGGAGAGCCCCGCCAGCAGCGAATCCGGGCGGGGAACCCTGGTACGGCTGAAGCTTCCTGCCTACGAAGAGGAAGGGAATGCCGCAACCGACAGCGACAATCAAGGGTCATAAAGACACTATGCACCGCATTCTCATTGTTGAAGACGAAGAGATTATCCGTTCGGCCCTGCGCAAGCTGCTGCAACACAACGGCTACGAAGTCGCCGTGGCGGATTCCGTCGAGCGGGCAACAGGTGACGAGGACCTGCCCTCCTTCGACCTGATCATTTCCGACCTTCGCCTGCCCGGTGAGGCCGGCACCAGCCTGATCAACCATGCCCCCGGCGTACCGGTGCTGATCATGACCAGTTACGCCAGCCTGCGGTCCGCCGTCGATTCCATGAAGAAGGGTGCGGTGGAATACATCGCCAAACCCTTCGACCACGACGAGATGCTTGAGGCGGTTGAGAGCATCCTCGCCACCGCCTCGGAGCGGGTTCCACCGGTGGAGACGGGTGCCAATGCCGACCATGAGGCCGAAGGCGATCCCTCCCAGATCATGTACGGCCAGTGCGATGCCATGCAGCGGGTGTTCACCCTCATTCGCAAGGTGGCGCCCACGGAAACCACCGTACTGATCCAGGGGGAGTCCGGCACCGGCAAGGAACTGGCCGCCCGGGCGCTGCATATGCTCTCTCCGCGAGCGGCTCGCCCGTTGATTTCAGTCAACTGCGCTGCCATTCCCGAGAGCCTGATTGAATCGGAACTGTTCGGTCATGAGAAAGGCTCCTTCACCGGAGCCGTATCGGGACGCACCGGCCTGATCGAGGCGGCGGACGGGGGCAGCCTGTTCCTGGACGAGATCGGCGAACTGCCTCCGGAAGCCCAGGCCCGCCTGCTGAGGGTGCTTCAGGAAGGGGAGATCCGCAAAGTGGGGGCGACCCAGAGCCGCCAGGTGAATGTTCGCATGATCGCGGCCACCCACCGTAATCTCAAGGCCATGACCCGCACCGGAGAATTCCGCGAGGACCTTTACTACCGGCTCAACGTGATGCAGATCCGTATCCCGCCTCTGCGGGAGCGGACCGGCGATGTCCTGGGCCTGGCCAGACGGTTCCTGGAACGCCAGGCGGAACGCATGGGCAAGCCCGGCCTGAGCCTCTCACCCGAGGCCATGAGGGCGCTGGAGAAGCATCGCTGGCCCGGCAATGTACGGGAGCTGGAGAATGCCATCGAGCGGGCCACAATTCTTGCGGACGGCGACGTTATCACGCCCTCGCAACTGGACCTGGAAATGGAGGGCGGCGATGACTACTCGATTCCCAGCAGCCTGGTCGAAGGTAACAATGAACAGACACCGCCACCTTCGCGGGAAACCGACACGTCGAGCGATCTCTCCCTGGAGGACTATTTCCAGCATTTTGTCCTGGAAAACCAGGATCGTATGAGCGAGACCGAACTGGCCCAGAAACTGGGAATCAGCCGGAAATCCCTTTGGGAACGGCGCCAGCGCCTTGGTATCCCCCGCAAGAAAGGCTGACGCCCTGTCGGCCTGGCCTTCTCACTCCCCTTACACGAAATCAGCCCTTGCCCGGAGCGTTATGCACCGGGTGTTACCCCAATGTTACCGGTCCGGTAACACGACCCCTGTTACCCGGTGTTACCGCACGAAACACGGCATAGTGGAAAACCGAGACCTGGGTAACACTAACCCGGGATTTTTTATTCCCAAAATCCATTAGGAAATCGCAACACACTGTTAATAAAGCATTTTGAAAAACTGGCACGCGCCCTGCAATACTCTACGTGCACAACAACAAAAACAACGTGCCATAGCAGCGACACAACAAGAACAAAAAGCTGCAGAACAAGCGCCCGGTAACAAAGACAAGAATAGGGCGTGAGCGAACTGAGTGTTTTGGGTGCTGAGCTTTTTAGTGGTGCCTTGGCTTGTGAGAATCGTAGTTGTAGATAAGAAACGTCTTCCAGACGTCGCTACCTCTGCTCAAGATGATCACCTGGTCACTACCGCTCTCTGTATTCAAAGCGTTCCGTTTGCAGGATTATGCCTCTGGTTGAGGCAATCGCAGGCACTGCCTGCCAAATAAAAATAACCGCAAAAAACAACAACAATGCAGATCGTCTACTCTTCCGGGGCGGGTTCGCGAAAGCGTTCCCGCCTTTTGATTTTAAGGGCCTCCATAAGCCATTGCAGCGGGATTCCCGCGGCAACATGGGCAAATCCTGCGCAAACCGTTAAACTCTCCCTCCTGCACGAATGGTTCCACCCGATTGTGGCTGCCATTCCAGCCTTTTCAAACGCCGGCCAGCCCCGGGAACCGGGCTGCCCATACGCAGTTCATGGATTTCAATGCTGAAAAACATACAGAAAAGAGTACGTGCCCTGTTTCCCGGCAAGACACCGAAGCTACCGGTGTACCAGCGCCAGGAGATCCCGAGGGATCAGCACAACGTCTCGCGCTCTGCCATCAGTGAGCCTGCCAAGAAAGTGCTCAACCGGCTCAATAACGCCGGTTACGAGGCCTATCTGGTGGGGGGTGGCGTGCGCGATATCCTGCTGGGAGAACAGCCCAAGGACTTCGACATCGCCACCAATGCCACGCCGGAGGAGGTTCACGAGCTGTTCCGCAATTCCAGGCTCATCGGCAGGCGCTTCCGTATTGTCCATGTGCTGTTCGGGCGGGAAGTCATTGAGGTCACCACCTTCAGGGGCAACGCCAACGGTGAGGACCCGGAAGAAGACGATGACCGTCGCACCAGCGAGCACGGCCTGCTGCTGAGGGACAACGTCTACGGCAATATGGAAGAGGATGCCCTCCGGCGGGACTTTACGGTCAATGCCCTGTACTACTGCATACGCGACTTCACCGTGATCGATTATGCCCGGGGGGTCGAAGACCTGAGGCAGCGACAGCTTCGGCTGATCGGTGATCCCGAGACCCGCTATCGGGAGGATCCGGTGAGGATGATCCGGGCGGTGCGGTTCGCCGCCAAGCTCGGTTTCACCATTGAACCCACCACCGAGGCTCCCATCCGTGAACTCGCGCCGCTCCTCAGCCATATCCCGGCGGCTCGCCTGTTCGAGGAAGTCCTCAAGCTGTTTTCCGCCGGCCACGGCGAGTCCACATGGTATCTGCTCAAGCAGTATGACCTGATCGCACCGCTGTTCCCGGCAACCGTCAAGGCTCTTGATGACGGGCTCTCAGATGCACTGATCATCCGGGCTCTCCAGAATACCGATGACCGCATTCGCCAAGGCAAGTCCGTCACCCCCTATTTCATGTATGCGGCCCTGCTCTGGCCTGCCCTTCAGGCGGAATGGCAGCGGCGACAGGATAACGGTGAAGCGGTTCAGCTGGCGCTGCACCAGTCGATCGGCAAGGTGATTGGCAAGCAGGTACAGGCCACCTCGATCCCCAAGCGCTTCTCCGGCCCCATGAAGGAGATCTGGGAGTTGCAGATGCGTCTGCCAAGACGCCAGGGCAAGCGCGCCTACGCCATTATGGAACACCCCCGTTTCCGCGCCGCCTACGACTTCCTGTTGGTGCGGGAGGCCGCCGGGGAGATCGAGCCCGGCCTGGGTCAATGGTGGACCGACTTCCAGAGCGCCGATGACCGGGAGCGCGAGAAAATGCTGAGCCAGCTTGGCCAACAGGGTCCGCGCAAGCGCCGGAGGCGTCGCAAACCCGCGAGCCAGGACACAGGCGGGGGCGACAACGGATGACCCCGCCGGTTGAGGCCTGGATAGGGCTTGGCAGCAACCTCGAGGATCCGCTGGCGCAACTTGCCCGGGCGGTGTCCGGCCTGGCCACCCTGCCGGACACGGTCCTCGCCGGACAGTCTCCGTTCTACCGCAGTCGGCCCATGGGCCCCCGGGACCAACCGGATTTCGTTAATGGGGTGGTTCTCCTTCATACCCGGTTACCCGCTGAAACACTGCTGGACCAGCTACAGGCTCTTGAACAGGCCCACGGGCGGGTACGACTCAGGCACTGGGGACCACGAACCCTGGACCTGGACCTGCTGCTATATGGCGGCGAAACCATCGGCACCGATCGGCTGACCGTGCCCCACCCGCGCCTTGCGGAACGGGACTTCGTGCTCCGGCCAATGTTGGACATCGATCCCCAGCTGGCTCTCCCGGGCGGACAGCGAGCGGCGGAGCTGCTCGCCCACTGCGCGGACAATGACCTGATACGCCTGGAACCGAAGGCGTCTTCCGGCCTTGCCACACCACCCCACCAGCATTAACCTTGGAAATCCGTACCGGTCTCCCGCATTCTGGTGGTCCGGCCGGCCCCTGGCTGGTCCGGGCCCCGGGTAATTCATTCACAGCATAGGCATAACGGTTATGGCGGTTACCATCAACACCCTGCGCGATTACAAGGAAAAAGGTGAGGCCTTTGCCGTTCTCACCGCCTACGATGCGGCCTTCGCCCAGGTTGTCAGCGAAGCCGGGGTCGACGCCATCCTGATTGGCGACTCTCTGGGCATGGTCCTGCAGGGCAAGGACAGCACACTGCCGGTCACCATGGACGACATCTGCTACCACACCCGCTCCGTGGCCGCCGGTAACCGGGGAGCCCTGATCATGGCGGACATGCCGTTCATGAGTTATGGCACCATCCCCGACGCCCTGGAGAATGCGGCCCGGCTGATGCGGGCGGGCGCTCATATGGTCAAGCTCGAGGGCACCGACTGGATGAAGGACACCATCACCGCCCTGAGCGAACGGGGTGTTCCGGTCTGCGCCCACCTGGGGCTCACCCCGCAGTTCGTCAACAAGTTTGGCGGCTACAAGGTGCAGGGCCGGGAAGAGAAACAGGCTGAACTGATGATCGAGCACGCCAGCGAGCTGGTGGCGGCCGGCGCCGATGTGATCCTGCTGGAGTGTGTTCCGGCCCCCCTCGCGGCCCGCATCACCCAGGCGGTGCAGGCGCCGGTGATCGGCATTGGTGCCGGCAGGGACACCGACGGCCAGGTGCTGGTGCTGCACGACATGCTGGGCATTCCCGAAGGCCGCAAAGCCAAGTTTGTGAAAAATTTCCTGGAAGAAGGGGGAAGCATTCCCGGCGCGATCAAGGCTTACGTCAAGGCCGTCAGGGAACGCACTTTCCCGTCTGAGGAGCACACGTTCAAATAATGCGTACCGTACACACCATCAAGGAACTGCGCGCCGTTATCCGCAGCTATCGCAACCAGGGCAAGCGGGTGGGCCTGGTGCCCACCATGGGCAATCTCCACGAAGGGCACCTGGCGCTGATTCGACGGGCCCGGGAAGCCTCCGATGTAGTGGTCACCAGCATCTTCGTCAATCCGATGCAGTTCGGTGCCGGCGAGGACCTGGAGGCCTATCCCCGAACCCTGGCCGAGGACCAGCGCAAACTTGAACAGGAAGGCAACGCTTTGCTGTTCGCCCCCACCGTGAGGGAGATCTACTCGGCGGGCCTCGCGCTTCAGACCCAGGTGGTGGTGCCGGAAGTCAGCGAAGGCCACTGCGGTGCCAGCCGACCCGGTCATTTCACCGGGGTGGCCACGGTGGTGACCATGCTTTTCAACATGGTTCAGCCAGACGTCGCCGTATTCGGCGAGAAGGACTACCAGCAGCTGGCGGTCATCCGCAAGATGACCCGGGACCTGTTCATGCCGGTGGATGTCATCGGCCTGCCCACCATTCGCGAAGCGGACGGCCTGGCCATGAGCTCCCGCAACGGGTACCTGTCGGCGGACGAACGCCGGAAGGCGCCGGCAATCCACCGGGTAATGACGGAAACCGGCGCCGCACTGGCCGGGGGCAGCGATGACTTTGCCGGCCTGGAGGCCTCCGCCAGGGAGAACCTGGCCACGGAAGGATTCCGCCCGGATTACTTCAATATCGTCAACAGCTTCACCCTGAAACCTGCCGAACCCGGAGACCGTGAACTCACCATCCTTGCGGCAGCATTCCTGGGGACAACGCGGCTGATCGATAATCTGTCGATCGTCCGTTAACCCTTTTCGAAAGGACGCGAAATGACACAGGCAAGCCTACCTCTGACCCGCAAGCCGGAATGGATGGCACTAAATGACCATCAGGCGCATATGGCGGACAGCCACATGCGTGAGCTGTTCCGGGAGGACCCGGAGCGATTCCAGCGGTTCCTGCTCGGCGCCGCCGGCCTGCAGCTGGACTATTCCAAGAATCGCATTACCCGCGATACCCTCTCTCTGCTGGTGGACCTTGCCAATGCCTGCGGACTGCCTTCGGCAATCGAGGCCATGTTCGACGGCGACGCCATCAACAACACGGAGGTCCGCCCGGCGCTACATACCGCCCTGCGGGCGTCAGCGCATACCGACATCCGGGTGGACGGCAACAACATCGTACCCGAGGTGCAGGCCACCCTGGACCAGATGGAGCGCTTCGTGGATGAAGTGCACGGCGGCGCCTTTACCGGCTTCCGGGGGAATGCCTTCACCGACGTGGTTTCCATCGGTATCGGCGGTTCCTACCTGGGCCCCCGCATGGTCACCGACGCCCTGAAGCCTTTCTGGCAGAGCGGTATCCGCTGCCACTATGTCGCCAACATCGACGGCACCAACGTCAGCGAAGTGCTCGGGGAGGTGGCTCCGGCGACCACCCTGTTCCTGATCCAGTCCAAGTCGTTCGGCACCCAGGAGACTCTCGCCAATGCCCGGGTGGCCCGCCAGTGGTTACTGGATGCCGGAGCCAGCGAGAAGGATCTGGGCAAACACTTTGTGGCCGTCACCAGCAATGTTGCCGCGGCCACGGAGTTCGGCATCCGCGAAGATGGCATCTTCCCCATGTGGGACTGGGTGGGCGGGCGCTACTCCCTTTGGTCCGCTATTGGTCTGCCAATCGCGCTGACACTTGGCATGGACCATTTCCGCGGCCTGCTGGCCGGGGCGCGGGCGATGGACCAGCACTTCCGGGAAGCGCCGCTGGCCCGGAACATGCCGGTTGTAATGGCTCTGCTGGGCATCTGGTATGTGAACTTCTGGGGCGCCGACAGCCATGCCATCCTGGTCTACGACGAGTACCTCAAGGAGCTGCCAGATCATCTGCAGCAACTGGACATGGAGAGCAACGGCAAGCGGGTGGATCGGGAAGGCCGGCCTGTGGACTACGCCACCGGGCCGGTGATCTGGGGTGGCGTGGGCGCCAATGGCCAGCACGCCTATCACCAGTTGCTGCACCAGGGCACGGTTCTGTCCCCGGCGGACTTCATTATCCCCCTGAGAACCCACAATCCCGTGGCACGGCATCACGCCGTCCTGTTCGCCAACTGCCTGGCCCAGAGTCAGGCCCTGATGCAGGGCAAGACGGAGGCCGAGGCCCGATCAGAGCTGGAGTCCCAGGACCTGCTTCCGGAAGAGGTTGATCGCCTGTTACCTCACAAGGTCGTGCCGGGCAACAAACCCTCCAATACCCTGGTCCTTGAACGGACCACGCCGGAAACTGTCGGCGCCCTGATCGCCCTTTACGAGCACAGGACCTTCGTCCAGGGGGTGATCTGGAACCTGAATTCCTTCGACCAGTGGGGTGTGGAACTTGGCAAGCAGTTGGGAAAACCGATCCTGAACCAGCTTGAGAAAGGCACCGACGGAGACGGCATCGACTGCTCGACCCTGGGGCTGATCCGCCTTTTCCGCGGCGAGCCGTAGCCCTGCCCCGGGAAACCTCAGCCCCGCCAGCGAAACGCCACCGGCCAGAGTTTCTGGTCACTGCGGTAGGCCCGCCACAGCTCGCGATAGGTGCGGCCATCCACCGGATGGCGCTCATCGCCAGCCAGGTCCGCAAGCGGTCTCAGTACGAAGGCGTTAACCAGAATTTCCGAACGGGGAATATCAACACCGTCCTGCGACCGGTCGAGATCGCCGTAGGTGAGGATATCAAGATCCAGGGTGCAGGGACTGAAGCGCTTCGACCCGGCACAGCGCCCGTTATCAGCCTCGATTCCCTTGAGGGTCCGGGACAGCGCCGCCAGTGGCAGGGTGGTTTGCAGGCCCACGACCAGATTCAGGAAAGGCGAGCCATTGAAGCCCACCGCCTCGTTCTCATAAACCGGCGACACCGCCAGCTCCCCAAACATCCCTTCGAGGGCATCGAGTCCGGCGCGGATGTGGCGCTCACGGTCGAGGTTGCTACCCACCCCCACATAGACCCGGACCGGGGGCGTCATTACCAGTTTCCCCGTTCAATCCGGACCCCAACACTGCAGGCTCCGGGCACCGCCCCCGGCTTGCGCAAGACCAGCCTCACCGCGGGAACCGAGAATTCCGCCATCAGGCAGGCGGCCAACTGCTCGGCAGCCGTCTCCAGCAGAGCGGGCTGGCATTGCTCCAGGAAGCGGGCGGCCCGATCACTCACTGCGGCATAATCCAGGGCCCGGGACACGTCGTCGGTGGCCGCCGCCTCACGGTTATCCCAGGCCAGCTCCAGATCGAGCAACAGGGTCTGCCGGATCTGCCGCTCCCAATCGTAAACGCCGATCACCGTCTCCACGGCCAGGCCTTCAATCAAAACACTGTCAGTCAACTCACCCGGCCTCCGGCCCCGCTGTCACAAAGACAGCTTTGCTGATTGAACCGCCCGCCACAACGGGCTAAGGTCGGACCATTCCAATTAAAACATGATGTCAGTCTGCCCATGGATGCCACCAGCCACCCGATTATACTGATTGCGATCTGCGCCCTGGCCTACCTGGCGGGGTCGGTACTGTTCGCGATCCCCATCTGCCGGCTGTGGCGACTGCCGGACCCGAGGGCACTCGGGTCACGAAACCCCGGAGCCACCAACGTATACCGGGCCGGCGGTCCTCTGCCAGCGGCACTGACCCTGCTTCTGGACGCCCTGAAAGGGGCCCTGCCTGTCTGGCTGGCGCAGGAAATCGGTCTGTCGGTTTTCGCCCAGGCGATGGTGGCTCTGTGCGCTGTAACCGGCCACATGGTCCCGGTCTGGTACCGCTTTCAGGGCGGCAAGGGAGTCGCTACCGCCCTGGGATCCGGGCTGGCACTGGCGCCGCTGACCACAGCCGTCCTGGCCCTTATCTGGCTTCTCATTCTGTGGCGCTGGCGCATTTCCGCCCTCGCTTCGGTGATCGCCATCGGCTCCGGCCCCGTGATCAGCGCCCTGTTTGAACCGGAAACCCTGCCCCTGTTCGGGCTACTGGCCATTGTCATTGTGATCCGCCACCGCAACAACCTGATCCGGCTCACCCAGGGGCGGGAAAGCCGGTTCTAGTGCCACGGTGGAGTACATGACCGGCCAGGTCCCCAGGGGTCAGCCCAGACCTTCGGTCCGGATCTCCGCAAGCCCTGGCAATGTATCCATCGGCCAGCGTGGCCTGGCCACGATTCGATCACCGTCCCGCTGACCGGCAAGCAGTCGCTGGCAGCCGGCATAGGCAATCATTGCACCATTGTCTGTGCAGAATTCCGGGCGGGCATAGAAAACCGAGGCGCCCTGTTTGCCGGCCATGGCTTCCAGCGCCGACCGCAGCCGCCGGTTGGCACTGACGCCACCGGCCATTACCAGGCGATCGCAGCCACTGGCTTCCAGGGCCCTCCGGCACTTGATCACCAACGTGTCCACGACCGCGGTCTCGAACGCCAGGGCGATGTCGGCCCGGGTCTGATCGTTCCAGTTATTCGCCTGTTTTTCCGCAGTGACGGTGTTGAGGGTGAAGGTCTTCAGACCACTGAAGCTGAATTCCAGTCCCGGCCGGTCGGTCATCGGCCGCGGAAACCGATAAGCGCCCGCCCGCCCCTTTTCCGCCAGGGCCGCAACCCGGGGGCCCCCCGGATAGTCCAGGTCCAGCATCTTTGCGGTTTTGTCGAATGCCTCACCAGCGGCGTCGTCCACGGACTCGCCAAGCAGCTGGTACTCTCCGATGCCTTCCACCTTCACTAATTGGGTGTGGCCACCGGATACCAGCAGCGCCACAAAGGGAAAGGCGGGCGGATTCTCCTCCAGCATTGGCGCCAGCAGATGCCCCTCCATATGGTGGACACCCAACACCGGCACATCCAGAGCCAGCCCCAGGGCATGGGCCACCGACCCGCCCACCATCAGCGCGCCGACCAGGCCGGGCCCCGCGGTATAAGCGATGCCGGAAATGTCCTGCCGGCCACAACCCGCTCTTTTCAACACCTCGTCACACAGCGGCAGCAGCTTGCGGACATGATCGCGGGAGGCCAGCTCCGGCACCACCCCACCATAGTCAGCGTGCATATCGGTCTGACTGAACAGAGCATCCGCCAACAAGCCTTGCTGGCTGTGATAGAGCGCGACACCGGTTTCGTCGCAGGAGGTTTCAATACCCAGAATCAGCATAGGAGCCGGCACCTCAGGCCATACAGTCTAAAAAAGTTGCGGCATTCTACCAGAAACCCTGGCGATAGTTTCATAGGAAGATTGACGCTACCCCACCCCGGGCGCTATTATTGCCGCCCCAAATAGCACTGGTTGAGTTTTGTGCAATTTTTTCTAAACCGAATTCAAGGTAGGTGATCTTTAATGCCAGCTGTTAAAGTGAAAGAGAATGAACCGTTTGACGTAGCGTTGCGTCGTTTCAAGCGTTCCTGCGAGAAAGCAGGCGTACTCTCGGAAGTGCGTCGTCGTGAGCACTACGAGAAGCCGACCGCTGTTCGCAAGCGCAAGGCCGCTGCCGCCGTCAAGCGTCATCTCAAGAAGCTTCAGCGGGAACAGCGCAAGTTCGAGCGCCTGTATTAAGAACGGTGAAACCCTGCACCGCAGGGTTTTGAACCCGTTCATGGCGCGAGAATCCGGTTGGCGTCATGCTGACCGGCAAGCGTGATACAAATGCCGTCGGGGTATGGCCCCGACGGCATTTTTGGCTGTGCTCACCGACAGCCTCCAAAGCAGTACACGGCCCTTCAGGCCCGGCATGGAGTAGGCATGAGCGGACTGATCCCCCAGCGTTTTATTGAAGACCTGCTGGACAGGACGGACCTGGCCGAGCTGATCGGCTCCCGGATTACTCTCAAGAAGGCCGGCGCCAACTACAAGGCCCGCTGCCCGTTCCACGATGAAAAAACACCGTCTTTCAATGTCCGCCCCGACAAGGGGTTCTACCACTGCTTCGGTTGCGGCGCCCATGGCGACGCCATAAGTTTCGTCCGTGAATTCGAGGGCCTGGACTTCACCGCCGCGGTCGAGGAACTGGCCCGACGCGCCGGCCTGGAAGTGCCTTACGACAAGGCTGCCAGTCAGCAGATCAGGCAGGCCAGGACACTGACGGACGCCCTGGACTTTGCCAGCGAGTTCTACCACAACCGGCTCAACGCAAGCGAAGGCACCCTGGCCCGCAATTACCTGGCGGAACGCGGCCTGGACCAGAAGATTATCGAGCTTTATCAGCTGGGATTCGCCCCGGGCGCCGGCACGGCTCTGTACAATGCCGCTGGCGATGAACTGCGCGGCCCGCTGATTGAAACCGGAAACATTTCCGATCGCTATGGCAAGCCCCGGGACCTGTTCCGCAACCGGGTGATGTTCCCCATCCGCAACACCCGGGGCCGCACCGTCGCCTTCGGTGGACGCACCCTGGGGGATGACAAGGCCAAGTACATCAACTCCCCGGAATCGGATGTTTTCCACAAGAGTCGCGAGATTTATGGCCTTTTCGAGGCCCGCCAGGCACTCAGACAGATCGACAAGCTCCTGGTGGTCGAAGGCTACATGGATGTGATTGCCCTGGCCCAGTACGGCATTCATTACGCCGTTGCCGCTATGGGCACCGCCACGAACCAGGACAGCCTGGGCGCCCTGCTGAAGCAGACTCGCCACCTGGTATTCTGCTTTGACGGCGACACCGCGGGCTACCGGGCGGCAGACCGGGCCATGGAG
The DNA here is from genome assembly GCF_900115285.1 of Marinobacter daqiaonensis. GTDB lineage: Bacteria > Pseudomonadota > Gammaproteobacteria > Pseudomonadales > Oleiphilaceae > Marinobacter > Marinobacter daqiaonensis. Next base: position 354,996 of record NZ_FOYW01000003.1, on the reverse strand, counting down.
AATGCCCTGGAGTTGCTGGCGGATGGCATCCATATGCAGTTCCTGATGCTGCCGAAAGACGAGGATCCGGACACCCTTGTCCGCAAGGAAGGTCCGGAAGCCTTCGAGAAACGGATACAGGGGGCCACACCGCTTTCCCGCTATCTGTTCGACCGGATGCAGGAAGGCCTGAACCTGGAACTGCCGGAGCACCGCGGGGAACTCCGCTCCCGGGCGGAACCACTGCTCAACCGCATGCCCAAGGGCACGCTGCGGGACGCCATGTGGCACGAGATGATGAGACTGTGCCGGCCACCCCGGGGCACCTGGGAAGAGGGTCGTGGCGGACGCCAGTGGAGCGGTCCCCGGCGCCAGGGCCGGGGTGCCGGCACCGGTGTGCCGGCGCAGCGGGAACCGGTTCGCCTGAGCAGGAATCACATGCTATGCCTGGCCATGCTGGAAGCGCCTGACCTGGCTCCGGAGCTGAGCGAACTCTGTCGCCAGGACCGGCAACTGGATACCGCCGCCCGGTTCGCCCAATGGCTCGGGGAGCGCCAGCTGAAGAATCGCCGGCAGATCCTGCACCATCTGGCGAGAGCGCCGGAAGAGCAGGCCCGGTTTCAGGGCATTTTCGACGGAATCGAACACCTGCCCAGCCGTGAAGACGCCCTGGACAGCGCCCGGGAGCTGCTGGCGCCCAACGAGGAGGCAATGCGGAAGCAGCGCCTGAAGGCGCTGGCGGAAAAAGCCCGGGACCTCAACTTTGCGGACATGACGCCGGAAGAGCGTCAACGGCTGAAGGCGTCACTGACGGACCATCAGGGAAAACACGGATGAGAAGGGAAGTCACAGGATTTCAGGAGGTTACTGAAAATATGCTGAAAGCAACCGAAAATCGGGCTGATGGCTTGAAACCGAAGCTATCGATCACCATCTAACCATTCGGTGGCAGTCATTACGTGCGGCCGCTATAATGGTCGTTTAATTTTTTACCTTTCTACCATCAATTTCACAGGGTGTCTATGTCAGGCAATTCTCAGAAATCCCGTTTGAAAGACCTCATTGCTCGAGGCAAAGAGCAAGGTTACCTGACTTACGCCGAAGTCAATGACCACCTGCCTGAGGATATCGCGGATCCCGATCAGGTAGAAGACATTATTCGCATGATTAACGACATGGGCATCCAGGTATGTGAGGAAACGCCCGATGCCGACACCCTGCTCATGACCGAGGGGGACTCCACCGCCGACGAGGCCGCCGCCGCAGAAGCCGCCGCCGCCCTGGCCGCGGTAGAGACCGACGCGGGCCGCACAACCGACCCGGTGCGTATGTACATGCGTGAAATGGGCACCGTGGAGCTGCTGACCCGCGAAGGCGAAATCGTGATCGCCAAGCGCATCGAGGAAGGCATCCGTGATGTGATGGCAGCCATTGCCCACTTCCCCGGCACGGTGGGCACCGTGATCCAGGCCTACGACCGCATCATCGAGAACGAAGGCCGCATCAGCGACATCGTTACCGGCTTCCTTGATCCGGATGATGCCGAGCCTTTCATGGGAGAGGACACTTCCGACACATCTTCATCCGATGACGACAGCTCGTCCAGCGATGATGACGACGACAGTTCCTCCGAGGAAGAGAGTGACAGCGGCCCCGATCCCGAAGAGACCCGCCTGCGCTTTGAACTGGTGCGGGAAAAGCTCGCGGTGGCGGAAGAGCATCTGGCCAGGCATGGCCGCGCCCACAAGAAAACCCAGGAAGCCCTGAACGAACTCGGTCAGGCCTTCGCGCCCTTCAAGCTGGCCAACAAGGCCTTTGACGAGCTGGTCAACGTGGTCCGCTCCACCAATGAGCTGGTGCGGGAAAACGAACGGGGCATCATGCAGATCTGCGTTCGTGAATGCCGAATGGACCGCAAGGAGTTCATCAAGTCTTTCCCCGGCAACGAGACCAACCTCGACTGGGCGGAGAAGATCGCACGTTCCAAGAAGCCCTATGCGAACGCTATCGGCGAGCGCATCGACGAAATCGTCCGTCTGCAGAAACGCATCGCCAACGTCCAGAACGAAGTGGACCTGGATATTCCCGACATCAAGGAAATCAACCGTCGGGTCTCCATCGGCGAAGCCAAGGCCCGCCGCGCCAAGAAGGAAATGGTCGAGGCCAACCTGCGTCTGGTGATCTCCATCGCCAAGAAGTACACCAATCGTGGCCTGCAGTTCCTGGACCTGATCCAGGAAGGCAACATCGGCCTGATGAAGGCCGTGGACAAGTTCGAATACCGCCGTGGCTACAAGTTTTCCACCTATGCCACCTGGTGGATCCGGCAGGCCATTACCCGCTCCATTGCGGACCAGGCCCGCACCATCAGGATTCCGGTGCACATGATCGAGACCATCAACAAACTCAACCGGATCTCCCGCCAGATGCTCCAGGAAATGGGCCGCGAACCCACGCCGGAAGAGCTGGGCGAGCGTATGGAAATGCCTGAGGACAAGATCCGCAAGGTCCTGAAAATCGCGAAAGAGCCGATTTCCATGGAGACCCCCATTGGTGATGACGAAGACAGCCATCTGGGAGATTTCATCGAGGACATCCAAGCCCTTTCGCCAGTGGATTCCGCCACCGCAGAAGGACTGCGGGAAGCGACCCGCTCCGTTCTCGCCGGGCTCACCGCCCGGGAGTCCAAGGTTCTGCGTATGCGCTTCGGTATCGAGATGAACACCGACCACACGCTGGAAGAAGTCGGCAAGCAGTTTGACGTCACCCGGGAGCGGATCCGTCAGATCGAGGCCAAGGCCCTGCGCAAACTGCGGCACCCGTCACGGTCCGACCACCTGCGCGGCTTCATCGACGATCAGGGCAACGGTTAATCTCTGCAATCAGTAGCGGGCGCCATGCCGCAACGGTATAATGGCGCCCGATTTGCCTCAGGCAAGCAGCATTCAAGAAAAAGGGCCTATAGCTCAGTTGGTTAGAGCAGGGGACTCATAATCCCTTGGTCGCTGGTTCGAGTCCAGCTGGGCCCACCACTTCCCTGTCATTCAGCCTGCCTGGTTGGACTCCGCTGGTGCGGAGCCTCGTTCAACCGCCAAAACCGGCTCAATCACTCGTAACCTTTCGAAAGAATCTGCTCTCGCTTGCGGTCATAGCGCTCGTTTTCCTTCCGCAGTTTTTCTTCGAATTTGTGGTGGGCGCTATCCACTTTCTCATCCAGTTTGTTGCGTTTCTTGCGGATTTTCCCAGGCTTGTCTTCCCTGGCCTCTTCGCGGCGGAATTCTCGCTCTGCCTTGTTCAGCTTGCGCACCAGCTCTTCCTCAAGGCGGGCGACCTTGCGATCGTACTTGTCATCGAGCCGACGAAGCTCATCCCGACCATCGTCCCCGAGGTCGGAAGGCGCAGGGCGATAATCGTCTCGTTCGCCGTAGCCTCGCTCAAACGGATCAATGCCGGTCTTGCGCCTCACCTCCTCCCTGACCGTTTCTGCGGTCCGATTGATCACATCATTGACGATGTCGTCAATAAGTCGCTCCTCAGCTGATTGCGCGAACGACAATGACGGCGATGAGACAGCGAGCGAGAGAAAAAGCAACAGAACAGACTTTCGGATCCGCATTTCATACTTCCTTACAGTTTTGATTGGATTGGTCCTGAAAAAACGGGCACCGTGTTCCGGACCCGGCACTCCACCCCAGACCCGTCCGCTTTCGAATCAGCGGGTCAACGCAGCCCCTCTCCAACCCTGTCCACATACTCAACAAATCGCTGGATCAGACCCGCTGCGACCGGGGTTTCCCCGACAGCGGCAAGCAAAGCCTCCGCATCCTGACCTTCATCCTGCAGCCGTGGCGCCTGAATGCCCAGGTACGCCCGCATGATTTCGGCATTGAATTCCGGATGAAACTGCACGCCCCAGGCGTGCTGGCCAATTCGGAAGGCCTGGTAGCGTTCCCCCGGCGAGCAGGCAAGGAGGACAGCATCTTCCGGCAGTGTCAGTACGGACTGGGCATGGGTCAGGTGAGCAGGAAAACGGGCCGGCAGCTGGCCGAACAGGGGGTCGCTGTCGCCTGCCGGCGTCAACTGCACCTCGAAGGTACCCGACTCCCGCCCTTTCGGCCGATAGCCAACCTCTCCTCCCATGCCGTGGGCCAGCAGCTGGTGGCCATAGCAGACCCCCAGTACCGGGACTGACTCGTTCACGGCAGCTCGGAGCCAGGCCGCCGTTTTCTCGCTCCAGGACTCGCGATCGGTGACCATGGCGGGGGAGCCGGTCACGATAATTCCCCGCCAGTCCGCCGGCTGCCCGGGGTCCTCTCCGGCGGAGACATCCACGGTCATCGCCTCTCTGCTATCGGCCAGTTCTCGTAGGAACCAGCTTTCGAAGTCGCCAAAGTGATCACGAATTTCCGGATAGGTGGAGCCTGTCTTGAGAATGAGCAAGCGGGTCATCGTGCTGGATATCTCCTGGGGGGCGGAGGATCACTTTACCACATCGGCCGGGACGTAAAGGCCGTTCGCCCTTGCCAATATCGGCATTGACGAAAACGATGAACTGATTCTGGACGAGATTGCCCTGGTCTCACTGCGCCAGGCCTTTAACGGCCTTGAAGAGGCCAGCCCGGCGGATCTTGAGATGCTCCACCAGTACGTGCGGGCGGGCCTCGCCGGTGAAACAGGCCGCCAGGCTGCGCGGCTCCTCGGGAATTACGTTGGTTACCGGCAAGCCCTCGAGCAGGCAGAGGCTCAATGGATGGCGGAGCAACCGTTAGCGCCGGGGGAGAAACTTGAGCGCACCATCGCCCTGCGCCGTCAACACCTGGGACCACTGACCTCCAGCCAGCTGTTTGCCGGTGAGGATGCCCACCAGCGCTTCCTCATTGCCCGGGAGGAGGTGCGCGCGAACCGTGACCTGAGCAACGATCAGCGGCAGGCTGCCCTGAGCCGGCTGAAAGAAAATCTCCGCTCCGGTGCGCTGTTGGTTAACAGTAAAGGGACCAGTGCTCCCGAGGATCTTCGTAATGCTCGTGAAAACTGGAGAAAGCTGGGCCTCAGCGAGGCAACCCGCCTGCAACTGGAGCAACAGACTCTGGGTCTGGTTGCCGCCCGGGACCTGACGGGCAGCAACAGTTGGGACTGGCAACAGCGATATGATCATTTCAAAAAGGAAAGGAATCTGGTTCTCCGGGCGGGTCTTTCCGAAGAGGAGAAACAGCGCCAGATCGACACGCTGCTGGTACCCACTTCAATAGCGACGAACTGGACGCCCTCGCCAACTGGCTCCCCCAGCATCTGCGGGCAGGCGTCCGCTAGTGCCCGGCCCGGTTAACTCGTTGAACTACTGAGAATCCCTGACCACTGGCTCAGCCACCAGTCGGAAACCCGCAATCGCGTTGCGGGCCTGAAAGCGGTTTGCCGCCCTGGCATGAACGGCGGGAAAGTGCCAGCTGCCGCCTCGCAGCACTTTGTACTTGCCGTCCTGGGGCCCGTCGGGATCGGTTTGCGCCCCCTCCGGATACGCCCCATACCAGTCGCCACAAAGCTCCCACGCATTCCCCAGCATATCGTGGAAGCCCCAGGGATTGGGTGGGTAGCTGGCCACGGGGCGGGGGCCCGAAGCCCTGCCAAACGGTTCGCATCCGGGGAGCACCTGTCTCCCCGTGACATTGGCCTGGGCCCCGCTGAGACAGTCCCCGGTGTAATAGGCGTTGGCGGTGCCCGCCCGGGCGGCGTACTCCCATTCCGCTTCCGTGGGAAGCCGGTAGTCCCACGCCGGATCCTGCTCGCTAAGGGCCTTGATGTACCACGCAACCCATGCAGGCTTGAGGCCATCAACCGGGCAGTCATTGCCACACTCCGGAAAGGCGGAGGGTACACCGTCGACCAGGGCAAGCCATTGGCGACGGGTTACCTCGGTTTGCTGCAGATAGTAGCTGTTACTGATGGTGACTTCATGAAGGGTTTCATCCGGCTCGTGCCCTGGCGTGTCTGACGGACTACCCATGGAAAAACGGCCGGCGGGCACCTGGATGAAGGTCATTCCCAGGCCATTGGTAAACTGTGAGGGCGATTCGGCCCCGGCAGCCTCGGCCGCAAGGAGGGCAGATGCCAGAACAAGTGTGCGAAAGGATGGGCACATAACGTTTCCTGTTCAGAGAAAACGCCGGCAATCGCTTATGATCGCCAACGTTTCACTTCAGGATAGTCGTCTAGTTCAGGGCGTCCAGGATCAGGTCCGCCAGTACACGGGAACCGGCTGCGGTGGGGTGGATGCCGTCAGAGCTGATATAGCGGCTCTCATTGCCCGCAAAAGCCGGACGGGTCTCCACACAGGTCACACCCAGGTTGTAGTACCCCAGAGGAAGATAATCGACTATAACGCGACCGGCAAAATGCGCCCGCTCCGGGAATGCCCCAAAACCCGCAGCCGCGCCAGTGTGACCGAGTTCACAACGGGTTCCGGCGAAACCGCGCCACTGCCAGGGCCAGCAGGAGGAAAGCAAGACCCGTCACGGGGAACCACTCCGGCCACTTCGTGAACCAGGAGGCGAACCCTTCGCCCGGAGGGGTATAGGGCACGGGGACCAGCATGCCGGTGCGTTTCCGGAAGGGGGTCTGGGCAAGCACACGGCCAGAGGGAGACACAACCATGGAAGGGCCGTTGTTTATCACATGAACCAGCGACACCCGGTTTTCAACGGCCCGCAGCACGGTTGCGCCGGCATGCTGCCAGGGCATGCGGGAGTCACCGAACCAGCCATTGTTGGACAGTATGACGAGAATGGGGCTGGAGGGGGTCTCGGCCACGGACCGGGCAATGTGGCCGGGGAAGGCGCTCTCGTAACAGATGGCCGGCACCAGATTGACCCCTGCCACCGGGAAGTGAGTCCGCTCTTCCCCCGGGGTCAGGTCAGCGAAAAATTCCCCCAGGTACCGTTTCACCCATCTCATGAGCCAGGGGAACTCGCCGGACAACGGCAGCGTTTCACCAAAGGCCACCAGACGGTGTTTACGGTAACGCTCCTCCAGTTGTCCCCCAGACCCCAGCAGGACTGCCGTATTGTGCTCACGGAAGTCAGCACCCTCCCCCTGCTGCTCGGCATCGTGAAAAACCAGGGGCACGCCGAGATCGGCCACATTGCGGCCATAGGCAAGGCGCACGTAATCCCTTTCGAAATACCCTTTATAACGGGTCTCCGGCCAGAGAATGACTTGCGCACCCTCATCCGCCAGCCGGTGACTGATCTCCATCTCCGGCGGCCAGGCGCGGGCAAAACCCGGTTCGGGCGGTGGCACTGCGGCGCTGGGGGTTTCATTGGACTGCACCAGCCCTGCCGTGAACTCCGGCCAGCCAGCCACCTGCTGGTCCCACCGGGACAGGGCCCACCAGCCGTAACCCAGCCACACCGCCAGCATGACCACCCCCAGGACGCCCACCAGCGCGGAGGTCCGGGACTCAAGCGCGGGCGACCGACCGCTGCGCTGCTGCCAGGCGGCGGCCACCAGGGCGTTACTGAGACCAATCATGAAATCGAGGCCGTAAACCCCGGTCCAGGCCACCCCCTGTATGGCCGGCAGGAAAGCGCTCTGGCTCTCGCCCAGCTGGAGCGGAAACAGTACCGGAAACCAGCCGAAGAAAAGCATCAGCAGGATGGGAAACAGCCACAGGGAATAGTCGCCCAGCCAGCGTTGAAGCAGCCGGTAGGTCACCGCCAGCAGTGCGGTAAGATGGGCACTGAGTAACCAGAACAGGACCGACCCCGCGAGGGCCGGACCGAAGGAATAGTCTTTCAGGCGCTGGAGGAACTCCACCATCCACGAGGTTCCCACCAGAAACAGACTCAGACCGCAAAGCAGGCCAAGGCCGTATGCCGCCCTCAGACTTTTCCCCCGCAAAATCAGCAGGAATGGAACGAAAGCGACCCAGGTGAGCGGGTAAAGTCCGGCGTAATTGACAGGGGTGGCCACCAGAACACCGGTCAGAACCGCGCCCAGTGACGGCAGCCACGACCGGAATACCGGTGGCACCTGGCATCTCATCCGGCGTCATCCTCCGACTCCGGGGCTGCCAGGGCCTCCATCTGCTGCCTGAGCATCTCCTGCTTTTCCTCGTCAGCCAGATCCTCACGCTCCATCAGCATCTGGCGGAGCAGGTGAATCCCGGTAAGACGATGGATCTGCCCATAGAGTGCGTCAGCCACGTCCGGGCCCAGTGTCATGCGGCGCAGGGCCTGCTGCATCATTGACTGCGCATAGGCTGCCTCGATGCTTTGGGGTCCCTTCAGGCGATAGTGGAACAGCGCTGTCTCGGCTCGTTGATACCGCAAAAAATCCGGAAGGATCGCGTTCACGGGCCGGGCAGTTTCCCTCGGCAAACTGCGGCGCAGCAGGAACTGCGCCCGCTCCAGTGCCGGGCCGCTGACAACCGGGGCATCTTTCAGGGCGGCCGACAGAGCCATCAGCAAGGGCTCCAGGGATGCCAGCGAATCGCTGTTTCCCTGTTCATCGACAGGCAGCCGCCTGATCGTCCGGTCCACCTGGGAAAAGTCCACCCGCTCCGCCAGAGCGGGAGACTGCGGCGACAGATACTGGCCCCTGCCCGGGTCCGGAGTGGCCATCACGCCCAGACGACCAATGCCGTTAAGCAATGCGGCAACCGCCAGCAATGTCAGCGCCAGCATGGCGAGTGCCGGCATCCAGTTGCCGAAGGCGGGAACATCCCGGTACGAATTCATCATGGCGTATTCCATGGGCCGGATGATATCAGGAACGTCATGATAACCCGGGCCCCTCGACGTCCGTGATGATCAGGTTCACAGGCCAGTCATGCCCCACAGGCCATACCGGACGCCAGAGCGTCACGCCAATACACTGGAATTAGGTTACACTGGCGAACGAATTCACTCTGGAGCTCGCCATGCCCCAATGGTTGCAATGGATCCTGATTGGCCTAGGCCTGATAGCCATCTTCGTATTGGCGATGTTTATCCTGCGCCATACCCGGCTGGTCCGGGATCAGAAGAAAACCCTCGCCAAACAGGAAGCATTCCAGTTACGGCGACGGCAAGACATGATCGAAAGCATTCGCATTCTCGCCATGGCGGTGGAGGAGGACCAGGTGGAATATTCCGAGGCCTGCCTCCGCATCAAGGGGCTGCTGGACCATGTTGCACCGGAACTGCTGCATCAAAACCCTTACCGGGTGTTCTTGGAGATGCATGATCAGATCCAGCACATGCCTACCCACCAGGCCCGCCAGCAGACCGACAGTCATTTCGTGCACAAGATGGACAGGGAGCGCCACGCCCTTGAGGAGCAGCACGCCGATGCCATTCGTCGGGCAGCCACAGCGATTCGCCACCACGATTTCCACTGACCGCTCCCGTCCCGAATATTTTTGTAACAGTTTGTTACCAAGGGCGGTCAGAAAGAAATTCCTTCCTGACTGAAATTCAAGCAGTTTTAGTTACCAAGTAACACATGTTAAGACGACTGGTTAGCCCGCGACAATAAAGGACGGGCATTTTCCGACCCATTGTCTACAGTGAATAAAGAACCGATTGTACTCAGTGTGCGTACCCCGGACTGTATCTGTTGAGTAGACGACGTTTTGGACTCAGATACGTCTTGATCTGCAACAAGCGGGTGAGCTTGCCGGCCTCAGGGCCGGCTTTTTTATGCCTGGCTCATCATACCGGCCATAGCAACTACGGAGTCTTTCGACGCCACCAGATCGTCGAACTGCTCGGCCACCTGGTCCGGGTCCAGTCCCAGATGGATGTAGAGAGTTTCGGGAATAACCTTGCGCGGGCCCAGGTTCAGGCCGCGCTCGTTAAGCAGTTGGCGCCCGAGCCAGAGCAGCTTCGGATAGACCTCCAGTGGCCCGCTATAGGTCAGGTTCTTCTGGTGGCGAATGGCCACGATCACCTCATCCGGCATGCCCCAGTTTGCCATCAGTTCCGACGCCAGCTGTTCCCGGGTCACGCCCAGCAGGTAATGCTCGATCAGGGAAGTATCAACATGGTCATTCACTTCCCAGTGGCGACAGGCCAGTTTGAAATGGGGAGGAAATACCTGGGCCAGTACCAGGTAGCCAAAGTTGTGAAGCAGGCCGCCCAGGTAGGCCAGACCAAAGGTGGGGCGCTGCCCTCTCGGCATCATGCCGGCCAGAATACCGGCAGCCTGGGCTTCCCAGATGGCCTGCTGCCAATAGCCCACAAAACCCCGGGGATGGTCGCTTGGCTGATTCAGGGTTTTACCCAGTGACAGGCCCATGGCCAGGTTCATCACCAGATCAAACCCCAGCACCCTCGATACCGCATCATGTACCGAGCGTACCTGGCCGGCCGCGGCGTAAAAGGATGAGGAGGCCCAGCTCACCACCTGTGCCGCCAGACTGGGGTCGCTTTCCACGATGTCCACCAAGTCCCCCATGGCGGCGTTCGGGTTTACCCTCAGATGGATAATGCGCTGGGCGGTTTCCGGCAGCGGCGGCAGTTCAAGGGTATCTTCCAGGCGCTGACGGATCCGCAGACCCGTGAACTTCTGGATCGCCGACTTCAGCTGCTCACCGTCTTTTTCAGGAGCGCCCAGATTGACGTCGACGGAACTCAGCGGCACGCAGAAGGACCGCAGGTCGGCACCGTGGATGAGCCCGCCGAACTGCTCCTGGTTCAGCCGCAGGCAGGCGTTGTCGCCCGCCGGTTCAATCACGACCATGTCCGCGCTTCTGGCGCGATCGTCAACCAGGGTGGGCCACCCTGTAAGCCCCGGTAGCGCCGGTATCTCCCTCAACCCGGTCTCCCGCCGCAGGCGGGCGTACTCGGTCTGGGAGACCAGGTGTAGATCCCGGCCCAACTGCTTGTTGAGATCCACCAGGTCGAGCAGGTCGTCCCGTCGGGTTATTGCCTGGATATTGCCCTGGTCGTCCCCCAGCAACACCATTCGCAGGCGGGCTCCACTTTCTGTCCCGGCCACCGCCTCCGGCTGTGCATTGATGGTGGCTGCCTCCAGAACCTTACGGATTGCAGCAGACATTTCCATTGCGTTCTCCCAAGCCATGCGCTGGCGACTGACGAAGTGTGTGGTGGAAGGTCAGCGCCTTCATGTTTCACTTATTCAGATTGTATGACACTTTGCTGCCGAACCGGCCGATTTCAGACATCTCCATAGCGAACCCGCTCTCCCAGCCACCGCCGCACCAGGGCGTGAACTGCCGGCGGCGTCGCCATCATTGATGGTGCTATCTCGCGGACCGTCTCGATCCAGCCCCGGTCCCGCTCGAAATCCGCCAGCCGGAACTGCATCATGCCGGTCTGCCGGGTTCCAAGAACCTCGCCCGGGCCCCGTATTTCCAGATCCTTTTCGGCGATCACGAAGCCGTCCTGGCTCTCCCGCAGTGCCTGCAGCCTGGCCCTGCCGTTCTGGGACAGGGGCGCCTGATACATCAGGACGCAGAAACTGGCCTCTTCGCCGCGACCGACGCGCCCCCTGAGCTGGTGCAACTGGGCCAGGCCCAGGCGCTCGGGATTCTCGATGATGATCAGGGAGGCATTGGGCACGTCCACGCCCACCTCAATGACCGTGGTGGCCACCAGCAGATCCAGTTCACCACTCTTGAAGCGGTCCATGACCTCGGCCTTCTCCGTCGCCTTCAGGCGACCATGAACCAGGCCAACCTTCAGCCCGGGCAGCCGCTCCCGAAGATTTTCCGCGGTCACCTCTGCCGCCTGGCACTGGAGAGCTTCAGACTCCTCGATCAGGGTGCAGACCCAATACGCCTGGCGACCGCCCTGACAGGCTTCGCGCACCCGGTCCACCACCTCGTCGCGGCGGGCTTCGGGGATCACGATGGTTTCGATGGGCTTGCGGCCGGGGGGCAGTTCATCAATCACCGAGGTATCGAGATCCGCGTAGGCGCTCATGGCCAGTGTGCGCGGAATCGGCGTCGCTGTCATGATCAGCTGATGGGGAGCAAGCCGTCCCTCTGCGCCCTTATCCCGCAGGGCCAGACGCTGATGGACGCCAAACCGGTGTTGTTCGTCCACAATGACCAGCCCCAGCCGCTCGAAGTGGACGTCCTCCTGGAACAGGGCGTGAGTGCCGATCGCCAGGTTGGCCTCACCGGAGGCCAGGCGCTCCAGAGTCCGGGTCCGCGCTTTGCCCTTGACCTTGCCCGAGAGCCACTCCAGCTCCAGGCCCAACGGTTCCATCCATTGTCTGAAGTTCTGGAAATGCTGCTCGGCCAGGATCTCTGTGGGCGCCATCAGAGCCACCTGGGCACCCGACGACACAGCCTGAAGCGCTGCCATGGCCGCCACCACGGTCTTGCCTGACCCCACATCCCCCTGCACCAGTCGCAGCATGGGCAGGGGCTGGCTGAGGTCCTGACGGATATCCTCCACCACCCGCGACTGGGCCGGAGTCAGCCGGAACGGCAACTGATCCAGGAATCGCTCCGTCAGTTCACCCCGGGGCAACAGCGCCAGAGCCTGACGCTGCTGGATCTGCTGGCGCACCAGTAACAGACTGAGTTGATGAGCCAGCAACTCCTCCATTACCAGGCGTTGCTGTGCGGGATGGCATCCCTCCATCAGGAGATTCACCGGAGCGTCGGCGGGCGGTGCGTGAACCAGTGCCACCGCGGAAGAAATATCCGGCAACTGATAGTCTGCCAGCAGGGACCCGGGCAACCAGTCCCGAATCGGGTAGCGCTGCAGGTAACCCAGGGCCTGTCGGCACAGACTCCGGACCCGGGGCTGCTGGACGCCCTCGGTCAGGGGATAGACCGGAGTCAGGGTCGCCTCCCCCGGAGGCGGCATGGGCGGAGGATTGACCTGATACTCCGGGTGATAGAATTCAAAACCGGCCTTCCCCGGGCGCACTTCGCCGTAACAGCGCACTGTCGCCCCTTCGGTAAGCTGGTTTTTCTGGGCGGCGGAAAAGTGGAAGAAGCGCATGACCAGGAACCCGGTGTCATCCCGGAGGGTAACCTGGAGACTGCGGCGGCGGCCCATGACCATGTCCGAGCGCATGACGGTGCCTTCAACCACCCCGGTGTCACCCAGCCTCAGACTGCCCATTGGCAGGATGCGGGTGCGATCCTCATAGCGATGGGGAAGGTGAAACAGCAGGTCCTGGAGGGTACGAATCTCCAGTTTCGCCAGGGTTGCCGCCAGGGCGGCACCCACACCCTTCAGGGTGGTAACGGGCAGGTCTTCCAGTGACGCCACGGGCAGGGATCAACCGGCGACCAGGGCCGGCTTTTCCTTTTCGGCCTTTTCAATGACCCGACACTGACTGGCCGCCAGGGACAGGACGTCAATGGCCTTGGGTCGCGGAAAGGTGACCCGCCAGGCCAGCGCCACGGTCCGGAACGGGACCGGCGGGGCAAAAGGCCTGACCGCGAGAATATCCTCGCTGTAATTCATGGAGGTGGCCGCGGACAGCGGCAATATGGTGACCCCGAGGCCCGAGGCCACCATGTGACGAATGGTCTCGAGGGAACTTCCCTCCGTGACCAGGCTCGGGCCAGGTGCACCAGCACCGCGTTCGGCAACAGCCTCCACCAGGGGCGGACAGGATTCCAGGACCTGGTCCCGGAAACAGTGCCCCGGACCCAGCAGCAGAAGCTGCTCCCCGGCCAGTTGCTCGGCGGTGAGGGCCTGTTCCCTGGCCAGTGGATGCCCGCCGGGCAGCAGGACCACAAATGGCTCATCATACAACGGCAGCGTAACCACTTCGGGTTCTTCAAAAGGCAGCGCGATGATGATGGCATCGAGGTCGGACTGGCGAAGCTTCTGCCGCAGGTTCGCGGTGTAGTTCTCCTCGATGAAGAGCGGCATCTCGGGTGCGGCTCGCCGGAGCTCCGGCAACAGGTGCGGGAACAGATAGGGGCCAATGGTATAGATGGCTCCCACCTTCAGGGGCGAATTCAGCTGATTCTTGCCGTCCTGGGCCATATCCCGGATCACCCCGACCTGGTCGAGAACACGCTGGGCCTGTTCAATGATTCGCTGGCCGGTCTCCGTCACCCGGATGCTGCTCTTGCTGCGCTCGAACAGGGGGATGCCCAGCTCGTCCTCCAGCTTCTTCACGGCAACACTCAGGGTCGGCTGACTGACATGACAACGTTCGGCGGCCCGCCCGAAATGCTTTTCACGGGCGAGCGTGACAATGTAACGTAATTCGGTCAAGGTCATGACAGACTCCAATTGCTCTTTATGAGCTAAAGCATAAGGATTGAAATTGACTATGGCAATCACCACGGGCCCGTCCCGGCCCCGTATTCTTGTAGCTGGTTGCGGCGCCCTGGGCGGAGAGGTCGCACGACGGCTTGCCTCCTCGGCCGAGGTCTGGGGAATCCGTCGCACTGCCAGTGCCATCCCCTCCGAGGTGAACCCGGCGCCGGCAGACCTCCTGGACAGGTCTTCCCTTGCCCGGGCGGTTCCTGCAGCCCCCGACATCATCCTCTACTGCCTCACCCCCTCAAGCTACGACGACACGGGCTACCGCCAGGCCTATGTGACCGGCCTGACCAATCTTCTGGCCGAAACTGACACCAGCAGGCTCCAGCGACTGTTCTTCATCAGCAGCACCAGCGTCTACGGCCAGGATGACGACAGCGAGGTAGACGAATCCAGTCCCATGGGGCCGCGGCGCTTCAGTGGCGAACGGGTGCTTGAGGGTGAGAGACTGGCGATCGGGAGTGGGCTGCCCGCCACGGTCATTCGTTTCAGTGGGATTTACGGGCCCGGCCGTGGCCGCTTTCTGGAATCGGTCGTCGAGGGTGAACTGAATCCGGCCTCGCCCGGCCCCTACACCAACCGGATTCACGAGGAAGATGCCGCTGCCGTGTGCATCCACCTGATTCAGCTGGCGCTGACAGGCACCCTCCTCAAGGACTGCTACCTGGCCAGCGACTGCGAACCCGCGAGGCTGGATGAGGTGGTGGCATGGATTCGCAACCAGCTGCCCTGCCAGCCACCCCGGCCAGATGGACGCACGGGCGGCCGGGGTGGCAGCAAACGGTGTAACAACCAGCGCCTTCTCGATACCGGCTTTGAATTCCGCTACCCGGATTTCCGGACCGGCTACCGGCCCATGATCGAAGAACTGAAAAGTAAGGGTTAGTGCACCGGCTAGTGTCCCGGCCGGTTAATTCGCTGACCTATTGCTTGCCGCTGGCGACTCTGGCCAAGGCGTCAGTCCGCAGGTGTGGTGGTTCCACATCAAGGGCTGACAACACAGGTCCAGAGTCGCCAGCGGCAAGCCCTCCGGGAGCCCCTGAAAGCCTTGAGAGCTGTGTTGCGGCGCCTCGATTTGGAACCACCAAACCTTCGACACCGCGCCTTGCTCTCAAGGCTTTCAGGGGCTCAGTAGGTCAGCGAATTGACCGGCCGGGACACTAGCTAATCACCATGATGGCGTCCATTTCCACCGGGACGCCCTTGGGCAGGGAGGCCACCCCGATGGCGGCCCGTGCCGGGTAGGGCTCCTGGAAGTAGGTTGCCATGACTTCGTTCACGGTGGCGAAGTTGGCCAGGTCGGTCATGTAAATGTTGAGCTTCACAATATCCTGGAGACCGCCGCCGGCCGCCTCACAGACGGCCTTGAGGTTCTCGAATACCCGCCGGGCCTTGTCACCAAAATCGCCGGACACCACCTCCATGGTCTGCGGATCCAGCGGAATCTGTCCCGAAAGATACACAGTATCGCCTGCCTTGACGGCCTGGGAGTATGTACCAATGGCTTCTGGCGCGGCATCGGTCTGGATAATGGATTTGTTGCTCATCTGGGGTTGGTCCTGCGTTGGTGTAAAAAGAACATGCTGCCGCTCGGGGCGGGAAACTGTCAACCGCCCCGGCGAGGTCCGGCTCCGGGAGCCATCAGCTCCGAACCCGGCTGATATGGGTCACAGCGCGAATATTGCGAACCCGACGCATCACTCGGGCCAGGTGCTTGCGTCCGTTGACGTGCACTACCAGACTCACCACGCTGAGGCGGGCGTTCTGCTCTTCCACGTTGATGCGTTCGATGTTGCCATCCGCCTTGGCCACCGCGCTCGCCACCTCGGCGATCACCCCACGCTGACGCTCAAGCTCCACCCGGAGCTCAACCGAGAATTCGTCGGTGATGTCTTTTGCCCATTTGAGATGGGTAAGCTGGGCCCGGTCTTCCGAGCTTTCCGGCAGACGCGGACAGGTATCACTGTGAATCACCAGACCATGTCCGGAGTCCATGACGCCCACCACGGGATCGCCGGGGATCGGCTTGCAGCAATTGGCGAAACGCACCAGCAGCCCCTCAGTGCCACGTATGGTCACGGCGCCGTGTTTACCAGTGCCATCATCGGTGATGGTCTCCTTGTCCCCAGGGCCGGGTTCCGTAATCACATCGCCTGCCACCAGCTGGCGGGCAATGAGATAGGCCATCCGGTTGCCGATGCCGATCTCGCTGAGCAGGTCGTCGAAACTTTCCACCTGGTTGTGCCGGACCACCGCGCCAATCTGTTCATCCCTCAGCTCCGAGAGCTTCCGGCCAAAGCCATGCAGGGATTTCTTGAGAAGGGTCTTGCCCAGCGCCAGGGACTCCGCCCGGCGCTGCAGCTTGAGCGCATGCCGGATGCTGCTCCGCGCTTTGCCGGTCACCACGAAACTCAGCCAGGCCGGATTGGGCCGGGCATTGGGGGCGGTGATGATTTCCACCGTCTGGCCACTCTGCAGGGGCTGACTGAGGGACCCCAGATTGCGGTTGACCCGGCAGGCCACGCAGGCGTTGCCGATGTCCGTGTGAATGGCGTAGGCAAAGTCCACCGGCGTGGCGCCGGAGGGAAGCTCGAGAATCTTGCCCTTGGGCGTGAACACATAGACCTCGTCCGGGAACAGGTCCGTCTTGACGTGTTCGATGAACTCCAGCGAATCCACCGCCCGCTCCCGCATTTCCATCAGCCCCTGGACCCACCGGTCCACCCGCTTCTGGTTCACCGCAGTGACGGGCGACTGCTCGTGCTTGTACATCCAGTGGGCGGCAATGCCGTCATTGGCGATCTGTTCCATCTCTTCGGTGCGGATCTGGATCTCGATATTGACGTGCATCCCGAAAAGGGTGGTATGGAGGGACTGGTAGCCATTCGCCTTGGGCATGGCGATATAGTCCTTGAACCGGCCCGGCAGCGGCTTATACAGACTGTGGACAGCACCCAGGATGCGGTAGCAGTCGTCTTCGCTGTCGGTGATGATGCGGAAGGCATAGACATCCATGATCTCATGGAAGGACTTGTGCCGGAATTTCATCTTGTTGTAGATGGAATTCAGGTGCTTTTCCCGCCCCATGATGAGACCGGGCAATCCGCGTTCCTGAAGCTTGTCCTCGAGTCTGCCCCTGATCTCGTCGATGATCTCCCGGTGGCTGCCCCGAAGCTTGTCCACGGCCTTGGAGATGTATTTCGCCCGCATGGGATAGAGGGACGCAAAACCGAGGTCTTCGAGTTCAGTACAGACCCGGTGCATGCCCAGCCGGTTGGCGATGGGAGCGTATATATCCAGGGTTTCAGTGGCAATGCGCTGGCGCTTCTCATAGGGCATGGGCCCGAGTGTGCGCATATTGTGCAGGCGGTCCGCGAGTTTGACGATAATGACCCGGATGTCCCGGGCCATGGCCAGGGTCATCTTCTGGAAGTTCTCGGCCTGGGCTTCGGCACGGGAGCGGAACTCGATCTGGGTCAGCTTGCTGACGCCATCCACCAGATCGGCCACGGAGTCGCCAAACTGCTCGCTTAGGGCTTCCTTGGGAATACTGGTATCTTCAATCACGTCGTGAAGCATCGCAGCCATCAGGCTCTGATGATCGAGCCGCATGTCCGCCAGGATGGTGGCAACCGCGAGGGGGTGGGTGATATAGCGCTCACCACTGCGTCGCATCTGGCCCTCATGGGCCTGTTCGGCATAATAGTAGGCCCGGCGCACCTGATCGATGCGACTGTCGTCCAGATAGCTGCCAAGCTGGGTTGCCAGGCCTTCGACTGTGGCCTCCTCCCGCTCTCGCTCCGCTACTAGTAGCTCTTGCGCCACCGCGCCTCCGAATGGATCTCAGGAAACGGGGATAAAAAAGCCCGAATGCGAACATTCGGGCTCTTCCTGTACCCCGCTGGAATTACGTGGCGCCTCACGCATTGCGCCATGTATCCACTATAAATCCATCGGGGCGAATTTCAATGGTCTTTTACAGCCTCTTCAGCCGGCGTGGCCGAAGCAGGCTCAATCCTCGTCTTCTTCCGTCAGCAGGGACCGGGTGATCTTGCCTTCGGCGATTTCCCGCAGGGCGATAACGGTCGGCTTGTCATTCTCTTCCGGCACCAGCGGATCGAAGCCCTTGGTGGCGATCTGGCGGGCGCGCTTGGTCGCCAGCATAACCAGCTGGAAACGGTTGTCGACGTTTTCCAGGCAATCTTCAACGGTAACTCGTGCCATATCTTCCCCGACTGAGATAACAGATTACGGTGTGAATTCGGTCAGCCCGGTCAAAACCGGACCCTTCAGCAGACCGCGTAGTCTACCGGCAAGTGCTCACGATGTATACCGCTACCGCGATGGGCTGTCGTCCATCAGGGCCGAGAGCAATCCGGCATGGCGCACCTCCTGCCGATCCATCCGCAGACGCTGGCTGGCGACGATGGCCAGCAACTGGTGCAGCGCCACGCTGAAATCGTCGTTGACCACGAGGTAGTCGAACTCGAGGGCGTGGCGACACTCCTCGGACGCCTCCCGCAGGCGCCGCTCCACCACATCGGGGGCGTCGGTACCACGACTGGTCAGACGATGACGAAGCACTTCCGCCGAGGGCGGCACCACAAAGATGCTGACGCAGTCCGGCATCAGCCGGCGAACCTGGGCTGCTCCCTGCCAGTCGATCTCAAGGATCACATCCTGGCCCCTTGCCAGGGTCTGCTCCACCCACACCTGGGAGGTACCGTAATAATTGCCGAACACATCCGCGTGCTCCAGGAACTCGTCACGGGCGATCATCGCCTCGAAGGTGGTACGGCTGACAAAATGGTAGTTCACCCCGTCCTGCTCACCGGGGCGCATGGGACGTGTGGTATGGGAAATCGACACTCCAAGCTGCTCGTCGGCCTTGAGCATTTCAGCCACCAGGCTGGTCTTGCCAGCTCCCGACGGGGCCGAAATCACATAGAGGGTGCCTTTCTCGACGGGCTGACTCATAGGGCTTGAGATACGGTTGATTGGCGTCAGGAGGGCCTGAAAGAACCAGCCCCCGTTTGAAGAGTGCGCAATTATACGGATTCGACCCCGGTTCGCCCACCCGGGGCCGGAAGAAATTACTCCAGGTTCTGCACCTGTTCCCGCATCTGTTCGATCAGCACCTTGAGGTCAACTGCGATACGGGTCACCTCCGCATCAATCGACTTGCTGCTCAGAGTGTTGGCTTCGCGATTGAGCTCCTGCATCAGGAAGTCGAGACGGCGACCGATGGCGTCATTACGCTGCAGGGTTTCGCGAACTTCCGCCCCATGGGCTTCAAGCCGGTCCAGTTCCTCTGCCACGTCGGACTTCTGGGCCAGCATGACCATTTCCTGGCTGAGCCTCTCCGGATCCAGCTCCACCTTGGCGGTGCGGAAGCGCTCCCGAAGTGTCTCCTCCTGGGCTTTCAGCAGACCGGGCATCCTGTCGCGCACCTGCTCCACCAGCGTGGTCATGGTGTCCAGCCGATCCTCGAACAACGGGCGCAGTCGCTCGCCCTCCCGCTCCCGGACCCGCACGAGATCCTCGAGAGTTCTGCCGAACAGCTCATCCGCCACCGCCTTGAGCGGCGACAGATCCTGCTCTTCGCGCTCCATCACGCCGGGCCAGCGCAATACATCGAGGGCATTGATATGGGCGGGATTGTCCAGAGTCCGATTGATCTGATTGATAGCCCCGTTCAGGGACGCCACCAGGGCATCGTTGACCGCTATGCTGGTATCGGCAGCTTCCGTACCCTGCAGACGGAAGCCAATGTCCGCCTTGCCCCGGCCCAGGGTCTTGCGGAGTTCCTCGCGAAATCCATTTTCCAGCTCCCTCAGGGCTTCCGGCAACCGGAAGGAAGCCTCCAGATAGCGGTGGTTAACGGTGCGGATCTCACAGGTCAGCACGCCCCATTCGGCCTGGGTTTCCTGGCGGGCAAACGCCGTCATGCTTCTGATCATGGTGACTCCATTGGGCTACGGAAAACGTTTAACTCACAGTCTACCAGCTTGCGGGGCCCAAGGCGGAATCTCCGGCCTGTCCGGAAGGGAAACACGCCGTGCTATACTCCGGTTCCTTTCCACGTGAACGGCCTGTCCGCCACATTGCGGGCCAGGTACTGACCCATTCACTCTCCGATTCAGAAGGATCAACTATGCGACCGAGCGGACGAAAGCCGGACCAGCCCAGGAACATCACCCTTACCCGGAACTTTACCCGCCATGCGGAGGGCTCCGTGCTGGTTGAATTTGGCGACACCCGCGTCATCTGCACCGCCTCCGTGGAGAACCGGGTTCCACCCTTCCTCCGGGGCGAAGGCCGGGGCTGGATTACCGCCGAGTACGGCATGCTGCCGCGCTCCACCGGCAGCCGCATGGGCCGGGAAGCGGCCCGGGGCAAACAGGGTGGACGCACCGTCGAGATCCAGCGACTGATAGGCCGCTCGCTGAGGGCAGCCGTGGACCTGGAGGCCCTGGGGGAGCACACCATTACCATCGACTGTGATGTCATCCAGGCGGACGGGGGCACCCGCACGGCCGCGATTACCGGTGGCTGCGTCGCCCTGGTGGACGCCCTGAACTTCCTGGTGAAGGAAGGGCGACTGAAGACGTCACCGCTAAAACAGATGGTGGCCGCCGTCTCTGTGGGCATCTATCGCGGCACGCCGGTGGTGGACCTGGACTACCCGGAGGATTCCGAGGCGGAAACCGACATGAACGTGATCATGACCGACCAGGGAGGTTTCATTGAAATTCAGGGGACCGCCGAGGGAGTGCCCTTTGTACAGGATGAACTGGACGGAATGCTGACCCTGGCGAAGCAGGGAATTGACAGGCTGTTTGCGATCCAGAAGGACGCCCTGGGCGGCTGAGCAAGGCTCGCCGTCACAGCGGAACATAAAAAAGCGCGCCAGGGGGCGCGCTTTTTTGTCTCAAGCATTCATAGCGGCCGGTCAGAAACCGATCTGGATATCGTATTCCATGATCAGCGGAGCATGGTCCGAAAAGCGGGCGCTTTCATCGATCCAGCCATCGACAATAGTCTTGCGAATACCCGGCGTCAGTAGCTGGTAGTCGGCACGAATACCCACATTCTTGCGCTCACCACCTTCCCATTCCGGCCACCAGGTGTACTGGTTGCTCTGCTTGTTGATCTCACGGAAGGCATCAACGGCTCCCATTTCATCAATCAGGCGATCGAGAAATGCCCGCTCGTGAGGCAGGAAGCCGGATACATCCAGCTGATGATAAATGGGGCTGGCATCAGTAACATGATGAGCGGTCTGCAGATTCGCGCAGAAGATGAACTGCCGGCGCTTGCGCAGGGTTTTCTGCATGTGCAGACCGAAATCGTCCATGAACTCGTCCTTGTGATCCAGAACGGTCAGGTCATTCTCGTCGCCGAGCAATTCATCTTCACGGCCCAGGGCGTTGGGAGCCAGCACGCTGGCGACACTCACGCGGTCAAAGTCCGCCTGGATAAAGCGGCCCTCGCGGTCCGCCTGCTCACTGGCGAAACCGTACATGATGGCCTTGGGAAAGTGCCGGGTATAAATCCCCACGCCACCGTCCTCGTTGCGCTCGCCGTCTATGAAGTAGGCTTCATACCCTTCGGGAATCAGGTTGCGGTCCTCGATTTCATAGACCCGCATGCGATGGTCCTGAACACAGATAACGTCGGCGTCCTGGCGGGCAATCCAGTCAAAAAAGCCCCTGTCAACGGCCTGCTCGAGGCCATTGACGCTGATTGATACTACACGCATACGTATTCCCTGATTCAGTTTGTGTGTATGATACCGTTTTTACACGTATTTGAAAGAACCAGCCCCCGCCAGAAGCCTTGTCATGCACGACTACCAGCGCGATTTCATTGAGTTTGCAATACACCGGGAAGTACTCCGCTTCGGTGAGTTCACCCTCAAGTCCGGCCGCACCAGCCCCTATTTTTTCAATGCCGGTCTGTTCAATACGGGCAATGACCTGCTCCGGCTGAGCCAGGCCTATGCCGCCGCCCTCACCCGCAGCGGGCTGGATTATGACATTATTTTCGGCCCCGCCTATAAGGGCATTCCCTTGGCGACCACCACCGCCATGAGCCTGGCAAGTAGTGGCGATAACCGTCCCTGGGCCTTTAACCGCAAAGAAGCCAAGGACCATGGCGAGGGCGGCAACATTGTCGGCACACCCTTGGCGGGCCGCATTCTGATCATCGACGATGTCATCACTGCCGGAACTGCAATACGGGAGTCCATGACGATGATAGAAGCGGCCGGTGCAAGACCCGCGGGCGTGCTTATCGCTCTGGACCGCCAGGAGCGCGGAAAGGGCGACCTGTCCGCGATCCAGGAGGTGGAACAAAACTATGGCATACCGGTCATAAGCATCATCAAGCTGGAACAAGTGCTGGAGTATCTCCAGGACTATCCGGAACTCACCGGGCACGCCAGGGCGATCGCGGACTATCGCCAGCGGTATGGCGTCAGCTGAAAGGCCGATAGCCGGCTGCTGCCCGGCCTGTGATCTGGTCCGTAGCAACGACAGGCATGTCTGGTATGCTCTGATACCAACACGGATGACGCTCACTCGATCCCCACTGACAAAAACGGTGTAACCCGGTGCAAACAGTTCGCCTGACAACCTGCCTTTTCCTAGCCAGCTGCCTGCTTTTCGCCTCCATTGCCGATGCCCGAATGTATCGTTACCAGGACAGCAGCGGCCAGATGGTGATCAGCAACACCGTGCCCCAGGAGGCCTCCACCCGGGGCTATGAGATCCTCAACAGCCAGGGCCGGGTGATTGAGCGTGTTGCTCCGGCTCCCACCGAGGAAGAACTTCGCCAACGGGAGGCGGAGAAGCGCCGGCAACAGCAGGCGGAGGAACAACGTAAGCAGGACCGCGCCCTGCTGCGCCGATACAGCCACCCCGACGACGCGGTGCGCGCACTGCACCGGAAAATCCGTGAACTTGAGGGCCTGAACCAGCTCAAACGGGGCAATATCTCGGTCATCGAATCCCAGCTTGACGCCGAGCACTCGAGGGCCGCCAACATGGAGCGCTCCGGTACCGACATCCCCGAAAACATGCTTCTCAAGATCGACCGCCTGGAGCGACAGATCGAGGACATAGAGGCGGAAATCGCGGCTCAGAACGCCGAAATCGAGATCCTGAAGGAGCGTTATCTCGAAGATATCGAGCGCCTCGAAGCCATTACTGAGCACAAGCGGACCCTGCCGCTGGAGCCGGGCGGCCCGCAGAAAACCAGCAACCCGCAGTAAATCTACAAAAAAGGCCACCCCCGGGGGGGTGGCCTTCTGACAGTCATTCTACTGTCCTGCAATCCGGGTATCAGGCGCCAGTCGTGGCCTTGTCGGCGGTTGACTTGCTGCTCGTCTCTTTGGACTTGCTGGCAGTTTCTTTCGCCTTCGCGGTGGTTTTGGACGAACCAGAGCCTGATTTGCTGGAGGCGTTATCCTCCTCGGCAACCGTCTTTGAGGTCTTTTCTGCGGCCTCACTCACTTCCTTACCGGCCGAAGATGCTGTCTTGGAGACATCCCTGGCCGTTGACCTGGCACCCCGGGATACGGTGTTGGCGGTCCTCTGTGCCTTGTCGGATACTTCGCTGGCCGTGGACTCCGCGCTGCTGGAGACCTCGTCAGCGACTTCGTCCGCGGTCTTGCTGACGGATTTGGCGGCGTCAGCGGTTTCCTTTTCCAGCTTCGCCATCAGATCTGCTGCAAAGCCGCCGACACGGCTGTTCAGGGTGCGAAGCTGATCGTAGACGGCCTCGGTTGCGCCGTTATAACGCTTGCGCAGATTCTTGACCCGGTGCTGGCGAATCTCGACCTCAAGTTTTTCGGCAGCATTGAACGGCCTGGCCGCAACCTGCTTCTGCGCGTTCTCCGCAGCGTCAATACCCTTGTTAACCATGTCCTGCAGCTGTTGCTGCCAATTTGTAAGCTTACCCATAACCAACCCCCTATTGAGTGGTCTTCAAAATGTCGCCGGTCCCTGGATGGGACTCCCGGTGATTCCAGTACAGATTAGGGGGAAAAATTAGAATATTCATACTAATCGCCCACCGCGGGCAAAGATCGCAAACCGTCAAACGGATTTTTCATCGGACGTGAACCAGCCGACATTTTACAGAATGGTCACTTGAGGCCCGAATCCGACAATGAATAATGCGTACTGAATTCGTACGCAGTGGCATACGGGGGGCCAACTTCCCGATCAAGGCTCGGCATCCGCTGGCATAAAAATACTGATTTTCCGGTGGACCACCAGACCTGACCCACGCTGTTGTCGTTCCAGGACCCAGTTCGCGGCAGCGGTGTTCAACGCGGTCAGGCTTAACTACGTGCGAGGAATACCATGACGTTTTCGCATTTCTTTACCTTTCTGCTCTGCCTGCTTCTGGCCGGCTGCGGTGGCGACTCCAACCTCTCGGGCATGAAGCCCCCCGCCCCTGCCGCTGATCAGACAAACCCTGCCAACAGGACTCAGAACAGCGACCCGGAGCCCACCCCCAACGGCTCCGAACCGGAGGAACCGGTTGCCAGTGATGATTCGTCCGACAATGATGATGTGCTGGCGGGTGGGGACGCCGTAAAAAACCAGGATCCGGTGATTGATTTCGAACGTCCTGCCTTGCAGTGGGAAAGTCCTCTGACCAGGGAGGACGGCAGCAAACTGTTCCCGGGGGAAATCAGCGGCTACCGCGTCTACTTCCGGCTTCGGCACCAGGAGGAATTCCGCTCTCTGGAACTGGATGGGCCGGACGCCAACAGCCTGGAACTGGATGATTTTGATCCGGGCGCCTACGAATTTTCCGTCAGTACCCTGGACACCAACGGTCTGGAAAGCCGTCGCTCCGCCCCGGTTCCGGTAGATCTTATCTGAAGGCCCGTTTCGGGAAGCCGGGTTAAGGCCAGGGCCTGCCGGAGGGTGGGCTCCTGGCTACCAGCGAAAAATCACCCAGCTCGGGATCAGCAGGGAGGTTTCCTCCTCCCGGATCCAGCCGCCGCCTTCGGCGGGCACAAGATAGTATTCAGGCCCGACATCCGGCACCACCTTGATCTCCCTCAGTTCCCCGTTAACACGGTATTCGTAGAAAACCTTGTCCTCTGCCGGGCGAATCACGATCTCGGTTCCCACTCCCGCTGAGTCCTGTGGCGGCAACACGACCGGTTCATCGGGAATCCTTGGTTCCTTATCCAGTGGAGACGTTGAGGGGTCCTCGTTCAAATCAGACGTGGATGTCTCCTGTGCGGCAGCTGGGGCAACAGCCAGCACCGCGAATGCGGCGAGTACAAAGACTGGAGTTAATTTCATGGTAACCTCTGCGTTTGAAACAGCCGTGGTCGCAACCTTTGCAGAAAGCGTTGCACAAGCCACCAAAACCTTCAAACCGATTCCGGACAGTCCTTGATATGAGTCAGCAGAAGACACCCCCCGTTGTACTTGTCGATGGTTCCTCCTATCTGTTCAGGGCCTTCCACGCCTTACCACCCCTGACAACCAGCAAGGGTCACCCCACCGGGGCCATCAAGGGCGTGATCAGCATGCTAAGACGCCTGGAGCAGGACTTTCCCGGCTCCAAGGTCGTGGTCGTGTTTGACGCCAAGGGCAAGACCTTCCGGCACGAAATCTACGAGGACTACAAGGCCAATCGTCCACCGATGCCGGATGACCTGGCCGTTCAGGTAAAACCGATCCACGAGATTGTCGCAGCCATGGGGCTGCCTCTGCTCATTATCCCGGAAGTCGAGGCGGACGACGTTATCGGCACACTGGCAACCGAGGCCACGGACAAGGGCGTCGACGTGGTGATTTCCACCGGGGACAAGGACATGGCCCAACTGGTGAGCAATCACGTCACGCTCATCAATACCATGACCGAAACCCGTATGGACAGGGAAGGCGTGGTGGAAAAGTTCGGTATCGAGCCGGAACAGGTGGTGGATTACCTGGCGCTGGTCGGCGACCCCGTGGACAACATCCCCGGCGTTCCCAAGTGTGGCCCCAAGACCGCCGTCAAATGGCTCCAGAAATACGACAATCTGGACAATCTGATGACCCATGCGGACGAGATCGGCGGCAAGATCGGAGAAAACCTGCGAAACGCCCTGGATGACCTTCCCCTGAGCCGCGAGCTCGCGCAGATTCGCACCGATGTGGATCTGGACTTCGGTATCGAGGAGGTATCGCCGGAGCCGGAGGACCGGGAGCGGCTGTTGGAGCTGTTCCGGGAGTACGAATTCAAGAACTGGATTGCCGAGTATTCCGGAGACAGCAACGATCAGGCCGGCGGCAAAAATGATGGCGCCGACGACCATAACACTGCACCGGAACGTCAGTACGAGGCCATTCTCACCGAGGAAAAACTGAACGAGTGGCGGGCAAGACTGGAGGCCGCCGACCTGTTTGCTTTTGACACGGAAACCACCACGCTGCGCTACAGCGAAGCGCAGATTGTCGGCCTTTCCTTCGCCATTGAGCCCGGCAAGGCAGCCTACCTGCCCCTCGGACATGATTACCTGGGCGCCCCGGAACAGCTGGATCGCGACAAGACGCTTGCGACGCTCAAACCCCTTCTGGAGGACCCGACAAAGAAAAAGCTGGGCCAGAACCTCAAATACGACAAGAACGTGCTGGCCAATCACGGCATCTCCCTTGAGGGCATCGCTGAGGACACCATGCTGGAGTCCTACGTACTCAATTCCACCGCAACCCGCCATGACATGACCAGCCTGGCGCTCAAGTACCTGGGGGAAAGCACCATCAGCTTCCAGGACATCGCGGGGAAAGGGGCAAAGCAACTGACGTTCAATCAGGTTGATCTGGAAAAAGCCACCGAATACGCGGCCGAGGATGCCGATATAACGCTGCGCCTGCATCACGCGCTACGGCCGCGCCTGGCCGAAACGGGGCGGCTGGAAAACGTGTATGCGGACATTGACCTGCCCCTGGTTCCGGTTCTTTCACACATCGAGCAGCGGGGGGTAATGGTCGATTCCATGACCCTCAGGCAGCACAGCCAGGAACTGCAGATCCGCATGGCGGAGCTGGAGGAGGAAGCCCACGCTGAGGCAGGCATGAGCTTCAACCTGGGCTCCACCAAGCAGCTGCAGGCCATTTTCTACGACAACATGGGCCTGCCGGTCATCAAGAAAACCCCCAAGGGAGCACCCTCCACCGCCGAACCCGTTCTTCAGGAACTGGCCCATGAACACCTGCTGCCGCGCCTGATCCTGGAGCACCGCAGCCTGAGCAAACTGAAGTCGACCTATACCGACACCCTGCCTGAATTGATCAGCCCCCGCACCGGCCGCATCCACACCTCCTACCACCAGGCGGTGACTGCCACCGGCCGGCTGTCATCATCGGAGCCGAACCTGCAGAATATTCCCATCCGGACCGAGCAGGGCCGCCGGATCCGGCAGGCGTTCATCGCGCCGGAGGGGTACCGGTTAATGGCGGCGGACTATTCCCAGATCGAGTTGCGGATCATGGCTCACCTGTCCGGTGACGAGGGCTTGCTCAAGGCCTTTGCCAAAGGCGAGGACATCCACCGGGCCACGGCGGCCGAGGTATTCGGAGTCAACGTCGAGAAGGTCAGCGGGGATCAGCGGCGCAGTGCCAAGGCCATCAATTTCGGGCTGATCTACGGCATGTCCGCGTTCGGCCTTTCCCGTCAGCTGGAGGTGGACCGCAAAATCGCCCAGGAATACATTGACCGTTACTTCCAGCGGTATCCGGGCGTTCTTACCTACATGGACCGGATTCGCAAGCAGGCCCACGATGACGGCTATGTGGAAACCCTTGCGGGCCGCCGCCTCTATCTCCCGGAAATCAACGCCCGCAACAAGCAGATGCAGCAGGCCGCAGAGCGCACCGCCATCAACGCTCCCATGCAGGGTACCGCCGCGGACATCATCAAGCGGGCGATGGTCACCGTGGAGGACTGGCTCGTGTCCTCCCGTTCCAGCGACGCCCGTATCGTCATGCAGGTCCACGACGAACTTGTGCTTGAGGTAAGAGAGTCCGCCATCGACACCATCCGCGAGGGGCTGCAGAAACGGATGTCGGCGGCGGCCGAGCTCAAGGTTCCCCTGGTGGTGGACGTGGGCGTTGGCGACAACTGGGACGAGGCCCACTGACCGTTTTTGGTGCAGGTGCCGGAAAATGAGGCATGGGCGGCCATCGCCTCTGTTCCCGGACTGCGCCGTAATATTCTATGCCTCTGTTTTCCGGAAGGTTTTTGAAGCATTTCCCCGCGCCCATGAAACGGCACGGTTTTCGCTACAGAAACCTTTGTCGACACTCCTCCTGCGAACGGACGCCACGAGGCGGAGGTGTCTTTGGTATCGACATTCGCCAAGAGGTAGACATCCATGGCAACAATGGCCTCTGAACGCAGCTGGTTATTTGACCCCAAGCTTCTGAAGCTCGTCCATCAGTGTCGTCGACTGATCCAGTCGGAATTTGGCGTGAGACTTCACCTGACGGAAGAGCACCTGGAACAGCGACTGGCCAGTTACGCGGAACAATCCCGGTCTGAGCACCTTTCTCGCGCCTGGACGGCACTGAAGGAACAGGTGCCTGACCTCGGTACCATGGAGAAGCAGGACTCCGCTGACCGGAAGTACCGGGGCCGGGCCTTGACGGATTCAAAGGATGGTAACGGGCAACCCGACGAGGAGGCCCCCGGGGGTTCGGGGCCGGCGCGGAAAACGAAAGTCATTTACCGGGGACAGGTAGTCGGCTAGTGTCCACGCCCTCGAGTCCCGGAACGCCCTGGTGAACTGCCGGGCAGCGCCCCGGGTGCCGAGCCAGTCACGACTGCCCCTATTCCGCGCCGCGCCGGGGGCACTACTGTCTCAATCGCCCTGTATCGACAGCTTGTCGACGCTGGACGACAACTTGTCGGCTCCCTGCGCGTCAGTGCCAAGCTTGATCATCAGTCGCAGGTCGTTCGCTGAATCGGCGTGCGCCAGTGCATCTTCGTAGGTAATCGCCCCTTCAGCGTACAACTGATAAAGCGCCTGATCGAACGTCTGCATGCCCGATTCCGTGGACTTGGACATAAGCTCCTTGAGCTTGTGCACCTCTCCCTTGCGGATCAGGTCGGCTACCAGAGGCGTATTGATCAAGACCTCGATAACCGCGCGCCGGCCCTTGCCATCGGGCGTCGGAATCAGTTGCTGGGCGACAATGGCCTTGAGGTTGAGGGAGAGGTCCATCCAGGTCTGGTTATGCTGGTCCGGATTGAAGAACTGGATGATCCGGTCCAGGGCCTGGTTGGCGTTGTTGGCGTGCAGGGTGGCCAGGCACAGGTGGCCGGTTTCGGCGAACTGCACCGCGTACTGCATGGTGTCCCGGCTTCGAACCTCACCGATCAGGATCACGTCCGGAGCCTGACGCAGGGTGTTCTTGAGGGCTGTCTCGAAGTTTTCCGTATCGATACCGACTTCCCGCTGGGTCACGATGCAACCCTGGTGCTGGTGAACGAATTCAATAGGGTCCTCGATGGAGATGATATGGCCCCGGCTGTTGCGATTCCGGTGCCCCAGCATGGAGGCCAGGGAGGTGGACTTACCGGTACCGGTCGCACCCACGAAGATGATCAGGCCCCGCTTGGTCATGGCCAGGTCCTTGATGATCTCCGGCAGGCCAAGATCGTCGATCTGGGGGATCTTGGTCTCGATCCGCCGCAGCACCATGCCACAGAGATTGCGCTGGAAGAAGGCACTGACCCGGAAACGGCCAATGCCCCGGGCGCTGATGGCAAAGTTGCACTCGTGGCTGTCGTCAAACTCTGCCTGCTGCTTCGAGTTCATGGCACCATAGACCAGCTCCCTGGTCTGTTCCGGTGTCAGCGCATTCTTGGTTACGGGCAGAACCTTGCCATGTACCTTCATGCTCGGTGGCACACCGGCGGTTATGAACAGGTCCGAGCCACCTTTTTCAACCATCAATCGCAGCAGTTTTTCGAATTCCATGGTTCTGTCCAGCATTACGTTCGCTTGAAGGGCATAGCCCCGACCGTGAAATCGCCTTGGCGGCGGCCCCGGCCCCGTTATCAGAAATTGTCCGGAATCTTCGCCTTGGTCCGGGCCGCCTCGCGGCTGATCAGACCTTTCTGCAGCAGGCGCTGCAGGCACTGATCCAGGGTCTGCATACCCAGCGAGCCGCCGGTCTGGATGGCGGAATACATCTGGGCCACCTTATCCTCGCGGATCAGGTTACGGATTGCTGCGGTACCGATCATGATTTCGTGGGCCGCAATCCGGCCACCACCCATTTTTTTCATCAGTGTCTGGGACACAACCGCCTGCAGGGACTCTGAAAGCATCGAGCGCACCATGGACTTTTCCTCCGCCGGGAACACGTCCACCACCCGGTCAATGGTCTTGGCGGCGGAGGTTGTGTGCAGGGTGCCGAACACCAGGTGACCGGTTTCAGCGGCGGTCAGCGCCAGGCGGATGGTTTCCAGGTCCCGGAGCTCGCCCACCAGAATGATGTCCGGGTCCTCCCGCAGTGCCGAACGCAGGGCTTCGTTGAAGCCCAGGGTGTCACGGTGCACTTCCCGCTGATTCACCAGGCACTTCTTGGATTCGTGTACGAATTCGATGGGGTCCTCAATGGTCAGCACATGCTCGTAGCGGCTGTCATTGATGTAGTCGATCATGGCCGCCAGGGTTGTGGACTTACCGGAACCGGTGGGACCGGTGACCAGCACCAGGCCGCGGGGCACCGAGGAGATATCCTTGAACACCTGGCCCATCCCCAGGTCCTCCATGGTCAGCACCTTGGAGGGGATTGTCCGGAAGACGGCACCGGCGCCCCGGTTCTGGTTGAATGCGTTGACCCGGAAACGGGCAACACCGGGTACTTCGAAGGAAAAATCGGTCTCGAAGAACTCCTCGTAATCCTTCCGCTGCTTGTCGTTCATGATGTCATAGATCAGTCCGTGGACTTCTTTATGTTCCATCGGGGGAAGGTTGATCCGGCGGACATCGCCATCGACACGAATCATCGGCGGCAGCCCGGCGGACAGGTGCAGGTCAGACGCACCCTGTTTAGCCGAGAAGGCCAGAAGTTCAGTAATATCCATAGAATTCCTCGGGAAGGCCTTTCTTTTATGCCCTGCCCCGCTTGGTTTTTCGGGGAGCCGGGGTTAACGTGTTCCGGTTCACAGCATACCCAGGGGCAGTCAGAAAAATACCATGAGCAGCATAGCAGACAACATCCGGAGCGTAACCAGACGCATACAAAAAGCAACAAAGGCAGCAGGCCGGAATGACGGTAGTGTGCGCTTGCTCGCAGTCAGCAAGACCCGGCCACCGGAAGACCTCCGCGAAGCCTACGGGGCGGGACAACGCGACTTCGGTGAAAACTATCTTCAGGAGGCCCTCGACAAGATGGCCGCACTGGAGGACCTGGGTGATGTGGACTGGCATTTCATCGGTCCCATCCAGTCCAACAAGACCCGACCCATCGCGGAAAATTTCCAGTGGGTTCACAGCGTGGACCGGGCCAAGGTGGCCCGCAGGCTCAGCGAGCAGAGGCCGGATCACCTGCCACCCCTGAATATTTGCCTGCAGGTTAATGTCGATGAGGAGGACAGCAAATCCGGCTGCAACCTGCGGGACCTGCCGGAACTTGCCAGCACCGTCTCTGAACTGCCCAACCTGGCGCTGCGAGGCCTGATGGCCATACCGGATCCGGATCAGCCGGAAGCGGACCTGCGGACCAGCTTCCAGGCCCTCGCCAGTGCGCTTGAGGCACTTCGGCGGCAGCCGGACGCGGAAGGACCGCTGGACACCCTGTCCATGGGGATGTCCGGTGATCTGGAACTGGCCATTGCGGAAGGGTCGACCTGGGTGCGGGTTGGCACTGCGCTGTTCGGTGCAAGAGCCGGCTCGCGGAACCAGCCCTCCGGGGGCTGACTGCCCAGCCCTGCCGGAGCCCGGCAGTCCAGAGGGGAGTGGGTAAGCCACCGTGATTACTGATATGATTTGCCATCAACCCTTTGTATTGCGGAGTGAACTGTGAGCACATCACCGACCATAGGATTCATCGGCGCCGGCAACATGGCTACCGCCATCATCGGCGGCATGCTGGACAGCGGGTTCCGCGCCGCCAATATCTGGGTCAGTGCCCCGGACGATGACCACCTCCAGACCATGCGCCGCAAGTTCGGGGTCAGCGTGACCACCGATAACCGCTACTGTGCGGAACAATCCGATGTAATCATCCTCGCCGTCAAACCCCAGATCATGGCTGAGGTCTGCGGAGACATTGCACCAATGGTCCAGAATACCCGGCCGCTGGTGGTCTCCATCGCCGCAGGACTTACCGCTGACACGCTGGACAACTGGCTTGGAGGCGGGTTGCCGCTGGTGCGGGTCATGCCCAACACCCCCTCCCTGGTGGGCAGGGGCGCGGCCGGCCTTTACGCCAACGACGGCGTCAGCGATGCCCAGAAAAAAACCGTCGAGTCGATTTTCAGCAGCATCGGTCTTGCGCTCTGGCTCGAGGACGAGGAACAGATCCACGGAGTGACGGCCCTGTCCGGCAGCGGTCCCGCCTACTTCTTCCTGATGCTGGAGGCCCTCGAAGGAGCAGCCAGCGAGGCGGGAATCGATCCCCGAACCGCCCGCCAGCTGGCGATCCAGACCATGGCCGGCGCGGCTGAAATGGCCGCCCGCAGCGAGCACGACCCCGCCCAGCTCAAGCGCAACGTGATGTCACCGGGTGGCACCACCGAGCAGGCCATCCATACCTTCGAGGAGGGCGGCCTGCGGCCGCTGGTGGAAAAGGCCTACCAGTCCGCCATGAAACGATCAAAGGAAATGGCCACGGAAATGGCGCAAGCCAACCAGTAACCCACCGTTTGCAGACAGACACTCATTTTACGGAGACAAGACCAAGATGCTGGCCGACATCGCCATAACCATCCTCCAGATAGTTTCCATGTTCTATCTCACCGTGGTGCTGCTGCGGTTTCTGCTGCAGGTTGCCCGGGCGGACTTCTACAACCCCATTACCCAGTTCGTGGTCAAGGCCACCAACCCGCCGCTGCGCCCACTTCGAAAGGTCATTCCGGGCTGGGGCGGCATTGATGGCGCCTCGCTGGTGCTGGCGATTCTTGTACAGGCCCTGGCGCTGGTACTGATCTTTCTTGCCGGCGGTTACAGCCTTTCCGGCCTCAACCCGGTCTACCTGTTGAGCTGGTCCATCATCCTGGTGCTGGAACTCATCATCCGTATCTATTTCTGGTCAGTGATTGCCGTGGTCGTGGTCAGCTGGGTGGCCCCCCAGAGCAACCACCCTGCCATTGGCCTGGTCGCCGAACTGACGGAGCCGGTCATGCGCCCGGTGCGCAACCTGGTGCCGCCTCTGGGAGGCCTCGACCTGTCCCCCATTGTGGTATTCCTTATCCTGAACGTCCTGCTGGTGATGGTGGACCACCTCGGACGTGCCGCCGGCCTGCCTTTCTGAGCCACTGACCGGCCAGCCGGAACGGGCCGCCCTGGCTCCGTTCTGGCACTGTTGTGACTCGCTTAACAGACCTGACAACAGAACCGACATACCCTTACCTTGTTAAATTGTAATCTAGGGCCCCGTGCCCCGGAATTTCATCCGACGGCGTTTCAGACACGCCCGCCGAGCTGACAGGGCCAGCACAATGAACGGACCAGCGATCCTGGCGCACCAGGTTGAAGCCTACCATCAGTGGAAGAAGGAACTCATCCGGCAGATCAGCCGTTACCGGCTCTGGCTGCAGGACAACGACCTGTACTCCGACGATGTCAGTGAGCGTATTCGCCGCGGCGTTGAACTTCTGATCGACGATGAGCTCACCATTGCCTTCGTGGGTGAGTACTCCCGGGGCAAGACCGAACTGATCAACGCCCTGTTCTTTTCCGAGTACGGCCAACGCCTGCTGCCCTCCGAAGCCGGGCGCACCACAATGTGCCCCACCGAGCTCTACTTCGACCGGACCTCCGGCAGCAACTACCTGCAGCTGCTGCCCATCGATACCCGCGAGGGAGACCTCTCCCTGCAGCAGCTGCGCAAGCGCCCGGAGCTGTGGATCCGCTATGAACTGGACGAAAAGGATCCCGACGCCATGCGCGCCGTGCTGGCGGAAGTGGCCAGGGTCCGCAGTGTCAGTCACCAGCAGGCCCGCAAACTGGGCTTCAGCGAGAGCATGCTGGAGGCGGACCGCGACAACCCCGGCCAGGTCCTGATCCCGTCCTGGCGCAGTGCCCGCATCAGCATTCGCCACCCGCTGTTCGAACGGGGTCTGCGGATCCTCGACACGCCCGGCCTGAACGCCCTGGGCTCGGAGCCGGAACTCACCGTCAGCCTGCTGCCGGCGGCCCACGCCATCCTGTTCCTGCTGAGCGCGGACACCGGCGTGACCGCCAGCGATATGACCATCTGGAAAGAGCACATTGATACCGACGACGCGGATCACCGCGCCGGCCGCTTCGCGGTGCTCAACAAGATCGACACCTTGTGGGACGAACTCCGCGCGCCGGAGGAGGTCCGGAACAGTATCGACCGGGTCTGTCACTACACCGCCAACCAGCTGGGCCTCAAAGACGAGGATGTCATTCCGGTCTCCGCCAAGCAGGGGCTTACCGCCAAGGCGAAGGGCAACGATGCACTGCTGACCCGCAGCGAACTGCCCAATCTGGAAAGGCTCCTGGTGGGACGCATCCTCAAGCACAAAGAGGAGCTGATTACCCAGAGCCTGATCAACGATCTTCTGGGCATGCTTCAGAACAGCCAGGCTGCCATGCAGGCACGCCTTGAGAACCTGGAGGAGGAACTGGGGGCACGAACAGGCACCTCTGTTGACCGTGAGGCCCTGAGGCGGCTTGCGGACCGGGCCCAGAATGACTACGACTTCTACTATCGCAAGCTCATCACTCTGCGATCAAGCCGACGTCTCATGCAGTCCCAGGGCGACATCCTGACGGACATGGTGAGCGAAGCCCGCTTCGAGACCCATGCCGAAACCGTCCGCCAGATGATGGCGAAGAGCTGGACTTCCGCTGGCATGAGCAAGGCCATGGACCATTTCTTCGAGTTGCTGGAAAGCGACCTTCAGAACCTGCTGGCCGAGGGCAGACTCGCCGAACGCATGGTGGAAGCGATCTACCGGCGCTATAACCAGGACACCCGGGCCCGGCACCTGGAGCCCATCCCCCTTCGGGCCGGACGCCACGTGATCGCGGTGCGGGAACTGAGGAAACGGGCCACCCGCTTCCGTCGGGCTCCCGGCAACCTGCTCCGGGAACAGAATCAGCTGATCCGCCGTTTCTTCCAGGTCATGGTCACCGAGGCCCGGACGCTTCACGAGCGGGTGCGCCGGGACGTGGAGCGCTGGCCCGGTGAGGCCCTGCTACCCATCATGCAGTACTCCATGGAGCAGAAACAGCTGCTGGAGCACCAGGTACGGCGTATCCGCGACATGGTTCGCAACGATCGAGACTCCAAGGTCGAGAAAGAGCGCCTGATCAACACCATCAGCGACCTGCGCCGCCAGCTGGAACTGGCGGACACCATGCAGCGGCAGATCCGCAGGCCCGCTCCGACCCTGAGCCAGCAGAAAGTGGTGAACATTTCCGGCATCGCCTGAACGACGCGGTTGCAGCGGCCCGAGGCCGCCTTTAAACTGCTGGGTTTGTACCAGCGCTCGACGGGCGCTGGTGACACGCATGATGATGACCACTCAAGGATTTTGCCGCGTCAATGCCCGACACCCTTCCTTCGGACTCAGTGGGCCTGGTTACCCCGGAAACCCTGCACTTTGACGAGCCGTTGGCGCTCGCGTGCGGCCAGACCCTGAACAGCTGGGACCTGGTGGTGGAAACCTATGGCACCCTCAACAGCGACCGCACCAACGCGGTGCTCATCTGTCATGCCCTCAGCGGCCACCACCATGCCGCAGGGTACCACACCATGGAAGACCGCAAGCCGGGCTGGTGGGATACCTGCATCGGCCCCGGCAAGCCCATCGACACCAACCGTTTTTTTGTGGTCAGCCTCAACAACCTGGGAGGCTGCCACGGCAGCACCGGACCCAACACTCTGAATCCTGAAACCGGCGAACTATATGGCCCTGACTTCCCGGTTGTCACGGTACTGGACTGGGTCAACAGCCAGGCCGCGCTGGCCAACCGACTGGGTATCGAGCGCTGGGCTGCCGTGGTGGGCGGTTCCCTGGGAGGCATGCAGGCACTTCAGTGGAGCATCAGCTATCCCGACCGAATCAGGCATGCGGTGGTGATCGCCTCCACCCCCCGCCTGACCGCCCAGAACATTGCCTTCAACGAGGTGGCACGACGCGCCATCACTTCCGACATCGATTTTCACCAGGGCCGCTATTACGAGCATAACACCGTGCCCAGAAGCGGCCTCATGCTGGCCCGGATGGTGGGACACATCACCTATCTTTCGGATGCCTCCATGGGCGAGAAATTTGGCCGGGAACTTCGGGATCAGGCCTACCAGTTCGGCTACGATGCCGAATTCCAGGTGGAAAGCTATCTGCGCTATCAGGGTGAACGCTTTTCCGAAACCTTTGACGCCAATACCTACCTGCTCATGACGCGCGCGCTGGACTACTTCGACCCGGCCTACGAGTCCGGTAACGATCTGGTAAAAGCCCTTGAAAAGGCCCACTGCGAATTCCTGGTGGTTTCCTTCAGCACCGACTGGCGCTTTACCCCCGCCCGTTCGGAGGAACTGGTCAACGCCATGATGGCGGCCCGGCGCAAGGTCAGCTACGCGGAGATCGACGCGCCCTGGGGCCACGATGCCTTCCTGATCCCGACGCCCCGGTACAGCGCGGTGTTTTCGGCCTATATGGGCAGGGTCGCGCGGGAGGTGGGAGCATGAGAGCAGACCTCGAAATCATCCAGCAGTGGATTGCTCCGGGCGGCCATGTCCTGGATCTTGGCTGCGGTGACGGCACCCTGCTGGACTATCTCCAGAGGGAGCGGCAAATCACCGGCTACGGCCTGGAAATCAACCCGGATCATATCACCGAGTGCATGACCAAGGGCGTGGCCGTTATCGAGCAGAATCTTGACACCCAGGGACTTTCAAACTTTGATGATGACAGCTTTGACACAGTATTGATGACCCAGGCCCTGCAGGCCGTCAGACGCCCGGATATCGTGCTGGATGAAATGATGCGACTGGGACGGGAGGGCATCGTCACCTTTCCCAACTTCGCATACTGGCGACTACGCTGGTACCTGATGTGGCAGGGGAGGATGCCCGAGTCGGAAACCCTGCCCCATAAATGGTACAACACGCCTAACATTCACCTGTGCACATTCAGGGATTTCGAAGCACTGTGTCACCAGAAGAATTTCCGGATCTGTAATCGCATGGTGGTGGACGGCGAACACCAGGACCGATGGCTGAGCCGGCTCTGGCCCAACATGCTGGGTCAGATCGCCATCTATCGTATTACCAGGGGAGACTGACATGAAGCGAGCATCTCTATTTTCCGTCCTGCTACTGGCAGCCGCCTGGCTGGCCACACCCGCCCTGGCGGATAACAAAAGCGTCGACTTCGGCGACTACCAGGTTCACTACAACGTGTTTCCCAGCACCTTCCTGACCCCGGAAGTGGCCAAGGCCAACAATCTGAAGCGCAGCCGCGGCCTCGGCATCGTCAACATCGCCATTATGGAGGAGACTGAGGAAAGCGGTCTCAGGACGGTTCCGGGGCAGGTGGAGGGCAAGGCCCTCAACTCTTTACAGCAGCCCACCTATCTGGCTTTCAGGCGAGTACAGGAGGGGGATGATGTCTATTTCCTGGCTCAGTACCAGTACAGTGCCGGTGAAACGATGGTTTTCGAGATCACCGCCCGCCCCACCGGACACAACCAGGACCTGAATGTTCGCTTTTCACAGGAACTGTTCAATGACTGACCGGACGCAGCCCCGTGCCTGAACGACTGGTCCTGGCCAGCAACAACCAGGGCAAACTGAAGGAGTTGACGGAACTTCTGACGCCGTTCGGACTGGAACCCGTGGCCCAGGGCGAACTGGGCGTGAGCGAGGCGGAGGAGCCAGCGGTCACGTTTGTCGAGAACGCCATCCTCAAGGCCCGCCATGCCTCCCGCCAGACCGGAATGGCAGCCCTCGCGGATGATTCGGGTATAGCCGTGGATGCCCTTGGGGGCGCTCCCGGCGTTCGTTCAGCCCGCTATGCCGGTGAAGGCGCATCGGATGCAGACAACGTAAGCGCTCTTCTCAAAGCCCTGGAAAATGTGCCCGACGAGCAACGCAGCGCCCAGTTTCACTGCGTTCTGGTCTACTTGCGCCACGCCGATGACCCGACGCCCGTGATCTGCCATGGCCGCTGGCCAGGGCGGATACTTCGCGAGCCCCGGGGTGAAGGCGGTTTCGGCTACGATCCGGTGTTTCTGGCACCGGAATTCGGCCTCAGTGCCGCCCAGCTGTCCCGGCAAGAGAAAGCCGGCGTCAGTCACCGGGGCCGCGCCCTGCGACTGTTGCTGGAACAGCTCCGCTCCTCTGCGCCGGGGAGTGGGTGAGAGTTCCCGTGGACACGCCCCGCCCCCCTCTGGGCCTCTACATTCACGTACCCTGGTGCGTGCGCAAGTGTCCCTACTGCGATTTCAACTCCCACACCTTTCAGGGCGATCTACCGGAAAAGGCGTATCTGGACGCCCTGCTTGAGGACCTGGACCACGACCTGGACCTGGTTCGTGAGCGGCCCGTCACCAGTGTCTTTATCGGCGGTGGCACCCCGTCGCTGATGTCGGCAGGCTTTTACCAGCAGCTGTTCCGGCGCCTGGAGCAGCGGCTGGGTTTCACCGCAGGGGCTGAAATCACCCTTGAAGCCAACCCGGGAACCATCGAGCAGGGCCGTTTTTCCGGTTACCGGGAGGCCGGTATCAATCGGCTGTCCCTCGGCATCCAGAGTTTCGATCCGGCGCAACTGGCCCGCCTCGGGCGCATTCACAACGAGCAGGACGCCCACCGGGCCATCGAGGCGGCCTACCATGCCGGTTTCGACAATCTCAACCTGGACCTTATGCACGGGCTGCCAGGGCAGACTACGGATCAGGCGATAGCGGATCTCCAGGCGGCGATAACGTGGCGTACACCCCACTTGTCCTGGTACCAGCTTACCCTGGAACCCAATACCGAGTTCTACAGCCGACCACCGGAGTTGCCGGAGGACGAGGCCCTGTGGGACATCTGGCAGGCAGGCAGCGATACCCTTAACAGCGCCGGCTTCAGTGCTTACGAGATTTCCGCCTGGAGCCGGCCGGGCATGGAGTCCCGCCACAACCTCAACTACTGGACCTTTGGTGACTACCTGGCCATAGGTGCCGGCGGTCATGGCAAGGCGTCCCTGGCAAACGGCGACATTCTGCGTTACTGGAAAACCCGCCAGCCTGACGCCTACCTGAAACGCATTGGCAGCCGGACCGCCGGCACCCAGCCCATTGAGCGGGAGGAGCGGGGTCTGGAATTCATGATGAACGCCCTGCGGCTGAAAAGGGGCGTCGAAGAATCGATGTTCGAGGCCCGCACGGGTTTACCTCTGACATCCATTGCTGCAATACTTGAGGGATTAAGGAAAGAGGGTCTGCTGGAGCCCGGGCGATTGCAGGCAACGCCACTGGGCCAACGGTACCTGAACAGTGTGCTGGAGCGGTTTCTGTCATGAACGACGTTATCAGGAAGGCCGTTCCGGCCAACATTGGCTTGCTTGGAGGCACCGCCGCCGCGTTATTGGCGGTCCAGCTCGGCCTCAACCAACCCCTGCAGACACCCATTGCGCCCCAGGGCATGCTCAGCTTCCAACTGGCCACCACCGGGGAGAGCGCCGCTGCAATCCTCCAGAGCTGGACCCGCCCCGGACTGTGGTACGCCTATGCATCACTGTGGAGCGGTTTTCTGTTTGCGGCGGTCTATACTCTCTTTCTACTGATGCTCACCCGGCATCTGCTGCGGGACCGGCCAGGCATTCGCGAACGGAAAACCGGCCGCTGGGTCCGGGCCCTGTTCGTGACGGCAGGCCTTGCCCACATTGTGGAGAACATCATACTGCTGGGAAACCTGGAGGCCCCTTCCGACCGCCTCAGCCTGAGCGCCACCCTGCTGGCCCTGGTCAGCTACACCACGCTGCTGTTGGGAATCGCCGGACTGATCGTCATTCGGGCGGCCCGACGCCACCCGATGCACCATTCCGAGGCCTGATCAGTTCGTGCGACGGAACACCAGGTCCCAGACCCCGTGTCCCAGGTTCTCACCGCGCTTCTCGAATTTGGTGACAGGGCGGTCCTCGGGCCGGGGTGAATAGCCTCCTTCCTCCCGGCTGTTGACGAAACCTTCGGACTCAGCCATCACTTCCAGCATGTGTTCCGCGTAATTCTCCCAGTCCGTTGCCATGTGCAGGATACCGCCCACCCGCAGCTTGTGGCGAATTCGCTGGATAAAGTCATGCTGGATCAACCGGCGCTTATGGTGCTTTTTCTTGGGCCACGGGTCGGGAAAGAAGATCAGCACCCGATCCAGGCTGGCATCCGGCAGGCACAGGTCAATGACATCGTTGGCATCGATCGAGTAAATCCGGATGTTCTCCAGCTGTCTTTCCTCGATTTCCTTCAACAGGGCACCGACGCCGGGCTGGTGTACTTCCACCCCGATAAAATCCTGCTCCGGCCTCGCTTCTGCCATGTCCGCCAGGGACTTGCCCATGCCAAACCCGATCTCGAGGTTCAGCCAGGCCTCCCGGCCGAAGACTTCCCGGGGATCGATGACACCCTGCTCGCGGCTCAGCCCGTACCGGGACCAGCCGCGTTCGTAAGCCTTCTTCTGGCCATCGGTCATGCGGCCCTGACGAATCACGAAACTGCGCACTCCGCGGCGGGTGGTAATCTTTGTGTCGTCCCCGGTCTCCAGCGTCTTGTCGAAGTCGG
Source organism: Marinobacter daqiaonensis (assembly GCF_900115285.1). Lineage (GTDB taxonomy): Bacteria > Pseudomonadota > Gammaproteobacteria > Pseudomonadales > Oleiphilaceae > Marinobacter > Marinobacter daqiaonensis. The sequence goes on along the minus strand of NZ_FOYW01000003.1, from coordinate 313,782 downwards.
TCATCTCGTTACCTCTGTAGACAGGCCTGCGCCTGCTCATGATCGTGAAATACCTACAGTTTAACAGACACCGGCGCGTTCGTGCCGCTCCTTGAAGGTCGTCGATCGAGCTTGCGGTAACCCAGTGCTTCCACCAGATGAGACTGGCGGATCCGTGGATCCTCGGCCAGGTCCGCAATGGTGCGGGCCACTCGCAGGATACGGTGCAGCGCCCGTGCCGAGAGTCCCAGCCGGTCCATGGCCCTCGACAGCATGGCAGTGCTCTCTTCATCTACCCGGCAGTGCTCATCAAGGGCACTGCCGGCCAGGCCCGCGTTCACCCTTCCCCGCTCAACCCCCAGGACCCGGGCCCGCTCCACCCGTCGCCGGACCTCAGCGCTCGATTCCGCCCTGTCGGCGGTTTGCATCAGCACATCCCCGCCCTGCACGGGAACCTCCACATGCAGGTCAAACCGGTCAAGCAGGGGGCCGGACAGTCGCGACTGGTAGCGGGTCACCTGGGCCGGAGCGCACTGACAGTCGATGGTGGGATGTCCGAGGTAACCACAGGGGCAGGGATTCATGGCTGCAATAACCTGAAACCGTGCAGGATAGGTCACCTGATTGGCGGCCCTGGAGATAACGATCTCGCCGGATTCCATGGGCTCGCGTAACACCTCCAGCACCTTGCGGTCGAATTCCGGCAGCTCATCGAGGAACAGGACTCCCCGGTGGGCCAGGGAGATTTCACCCGGTCGCGGGCTGCTGCCGCCGCCCACGAGGGCAACGGCGGAGGCGGTATGGTGGGGCGACCGGTAAGGCGGCTGACGCCAGCAGTCCGAGCGCACCGGCAGCCCGGCCACGGAATGAACGCTGGCCACTTCGAGGGCGTCTTGGTCGGTCAAAGGTGGCAACAGGCCGGGCAGGCGACTGGCCAGCATGCTCTTGCCGGTTCCGGGCGGCCCGAACAGCAGAAGATTATGGCCCCCCGCCGCAGCGATCTCCAGAGCCCGTTTGGGCACGTGCTGACCGCGCACATCGGCCAGATCCGGAACGTCCCCGGGACGGTAGCTCAGCTCCCTCGGCACCAGCGGCGACAGGGTATCGGTACCGGCCAGATGACCGCATACCCGCAGCAGATGATCCGTTGCCAGCACGTCCTCACCGCCGGCCAGGGAGGCCTCATCGCCATTACTGGCCGGCACCAGGATCCTCCGTCCGGCGTCCCTTGCCGCCATCACCGCCGGCAGCACACCGCGAACCGGTCGCATGGTCCCGTCCAGGGCCAGCTCACCCAGGCATTCCAGCTGTGCCAGGGATTCCCCCGGCAGCTGTTCGGAAGCCACTAGAATGCCCAGGGCAATGGCCAGATCGAAACGTCCGCCCTCCTTGGGAAGATCCGCGGGTGCCAGGTTGATGGTGATTCGACGGGCCGGAAATTCGAAACCGGCGTTCAGGAGCGCACTGCGGACCCGGTCCTTGCTCTCTCTGACCGCCGTTTCCGGCAGGCCTACAATGGATAGGGAGGGAAGCCCACTGGAAAGGTGGACTTCAACGGTCACGGCCGGTGCACTGACACCAAGCCGCGCGCGGGTGTGAATGGTGGCGAGCATGTCTGCCTTCCCTGACGTTGTTTCCTGTTCCGTGGTGGTACTGCCTGTGCCACCGTCATGCCGGAAGTTGGTGATGAAAGCTACTGGTCGTTCTTCTGGTCGCCAGCCAGCTTCTGCTCCAGATCAGCGACCCGCTTTTCGAGGGTTTCCAGCTTTTCCCGGGTGCGCAAAAGCACGGCCTGCTGGGCATCGAACTCCTCCCGGGTAACCAGCTCCAGCTTCGCCAGCACCGACAATACTGTAGCCCGGGCCTGGTTCTCGACGTCATCCCGGGCGGCCCGGGCCATGTCTGGCACAAACTGGCCAATCTGTTGCTGGACCTGGCCAAGCAGGTCGTAAGGACTTTTCACTGATTGCCTCGCTGGGTCTCAGTTGGTGGGACACGTGATCGGCGCCTGGCGCCCATCTGTAAAAAGTGTAACACAGCCTACTCCCTGCCATACTATGACCCTGACAGCGTCTGGTCGGCGAACACCGGTTCCATTACACCAGGGCCCGAGGCTGCACCATTTTGGTTCGTCATGATTGCTGCTGCGCTATAATGACGCGCCCAGCAGAACCATTTTGGTTCACGGATATTGTAATTCACTGTAATTTAATAACTTTTTTGCGTTGGCACACACGATGCTTTGCACCTTGCACGCAATCCGCACAATTGGTGTGCGAGGTGGCAGCATCCCGAACCCGGTAACACCGCATAAGGCGGCAAAAAGACCGGGACGGCAAACTCCAAGGAGACAGCAATGAAACTTGTGACAGCGATCATCAAGCCTTTCAAGCTGGATGATGTCCGTGAGGCACTATCCGAGATTGGCGTTCAGGGCGTGACCGTAACCGAAGTGAAAGGTTTCGGCCGCCAGAAGGGGCATACCGAACTCTATCGTGGAGCGGAGTATGTGGTGGACTTCCTGCCCAAGGTGAAAGTGGAGGTCGCTATTGGCGACAACCTGCTGGACCAGGTTATCGAGTCGATCACCAAGGCCGCCAACACCGGCAAAATCGGCGATGGCAAGATTTTCGTGACCGAACTGGAGCAAGCGATCCGGATCCGGACCGGAGAGACCGGCGAAGAAGCCGTCTGATTCCGGACGCTTAAGCAGTCAGGCCAACGCAAAAAATCAAACATCCTGTTAAGCCTCGTGCGGAGGGCTTCTTATGGAAAGCAATGTCTTTCATTTACAGTACGCTATAGATACCTTTTATTTCCTCGTTTGCGGTGCATTAGTCATGTGGATGGCGGCTGGCTTTGCCATGCTGGAATCCGGACTGGTCCGCGCCAAGAACACCACCGAAATCCTGACCAAGAACGTGGCGCTGTTCGCAGTGGCCTGCACCATGTACCTCGTGTGTGGCTATGCCATTATGTATGGCGGTAACATTTTCCTCAGTGGCATGGGCGAGGTCGACGTCGCCGGTGTACTGGGTGAATACGCCGAGCGGGGCGACTTTGAAGGTGGCTCGATCTATTCGGGCGCTTCCGATTTCTTCTTCCAGGTTGTGTTCGTGGCAACCGCCATGTCCATCGTCTCCGGTGCCGTGGCCGAGCGTATGAAGCTCTGGGCCTTCCTGGTATTCGCGGTGTTCATGACCGGCTTCATCTATCCGATGGAAGGTGCCTGGACCTGGGGCGGTGCCGACGTATTTGGCATGTACAACCTGGGTGATCTGGGCTTCAGCGACTTCGCCGGCTCCGGCATCGTTCACATGGCCGGCGCGGCCGCTGCCCTGGCAGGCGTACTGCTTCTGGGTGCCCGCAAGGGCAAATACGGCCCCAACGGCGAAATCCGCGCCTTCCCGGGTGCCAACATGCCGCTGGCTGCCCTGGGCACCTTCATCCTGTGGCTGGGCTGGTTCGGCTTCAACGGTGGTTCCGTGCTCAAGCTCGGCGACGTGGCAAGCGCCCACTCCGTCGCCATGGTCTTCCTGAACACCAACGCAGCCGCTGCCGGCGGTGCCCTCGCCGCCCTGATCACCGCCCGCATCATGTTTGGCAAGGCGGACCTGACCATGCTGCTCAACGGCGCCATTGCCGGCCTCGTGGTCATCACCGCCGAGCCTTCCACCCCGAGCCCACTGATCGCCACCATCTGGGGTGCTCTGGGCGGCGTGCTTGTGGTCCTGAGCATCGTGACGCTGGACAAGCTGCGTATTGACGATCCTGTCGGTGCGATTTCGGCTCACGGTGTCTGCGGCCTTCTTGGTCTTCTGCTGGTACCGATCACCAACGACGGTGCCACTTTCAGTGGTCAGATCATCGGCGCCCTCACCATTTTCATCTGGGTGTTCGTGGCGAGCCTGATTGTCTGGGGCATCCTCAAGGCAGTCATGGGCATCCGCGTGACCGAGGAGGAAGAGTACGAAGGTGTGGACCTGTCCGAGTGTGGTATGGAAGCCTACCCGGAGTTCGTCTCCAGCAAGTAACTTCCGCACCCCGAGCCGTCCGCCATGGCGGCTTGTCGGTCACAGCCGACAGCAGAGAGGGCAGCGATGAGCTGCCCTCTTTTTTGCGTTTCCGGGTCAGCGCTTGGCAGTTTCATCCCTCGGCGGGCCGGACCGGATCCTCCAGGGCGTCCAGCATGAACTGAGGCATTGCCAGAGCACCGCGGTGGACACCCTCGTTGTAATAGCGGGTCACGAAAGGCCGGTCGGCGGCGTCTTCTTCCCGGAAGTAACTCGTGTGAACCTCCTTGCCGCCCATGGTGCAGCTCCACCAGCCGGTGGGGTAGGCCGGCTGCGGAAATGGCAGCGTCCGGACATGATCAAAGCCCGCCTTTTTCATATCGTTGTGAATGTCCCGGATGATGCTGTCGGTATGCAGCAGAGGTGACTCGCTCTGTTGAACGACGATACCACCCTCCCGCAGGGCGATCATGCAGTCCCGGAAGAAGTCCAGTGCGAACAGCCCCTCTGCCGGCCCCACCGGGTCGGTGCTGTCCACGATAATCAGATCGATGGAGCCCGGCGCCTGGTCCCTTATCCACCGGATACCATCACCGAAGAAGAAATTGGCCCGGGGGTCACCGTTGGACTCGCACAATTCCGGAAAGTACTTTTCCGAGGCCCGGGTCACCCGCTCATCGATTTCAACCTGCCACGCCTCCTTTACATCAGGGTGCTTGAGTACCTCTTTAAGGGTGCCGCAATCCCCGCCGCCGATGATCACAACTTTCTTCGGATCCCGGTGGGTGAAAAGCGCCGGATGGGTCATCATCTCGTGGTACAGGAAGTTGTCGCGACTGGTGAGCATGACGCAGCCATCCAGGACCATCAGGTTGCCGAAGGTTTCCGTTTCCCAGACTTCCAGTTTCTGGAACTCGGTCTGTTCCTCGTGGAGCTTGCCCTTGACCTGAAGGGAGAAAGCCGTGCCCTGGTCCTGGAAGACCTCGGTAAACCAGTTATTATCAAGTGAACTCATTTGCAAACCTCCGTCAGTTTCCGGGCACCCCGTGCGCCGTGGAATGGTCGCCATTGTAGGACCCCGTGGGGCTCAGCTGAAGCCCGTTACCGCCAACAGTTTCCAACGCCGGCCATCGTGCCTACAATGGGCCCGCCGTTCCGGACTGCACCGGGGTGGCTTTTCAACCGCGTACAGGAACCCAGTATGGCCACCGACACCCACGCCAGCCAGCTCTACAACATCCCTCACTGGAGCAATGGCTACATCGACGTCAATGCCGACGGCGATGTACTGATCCGCCCGGACCGGGGCCGCAGCCAGGGCAACATCAACCTGCCAAGGCTGATCGAGAGGCTGACCGACGACGGCCTCGGTCTGCCGGTACTCGTGCGCTTCACCGACATCCTCCATGACCGGGTCAACACCCTGTGTGACGCGTTCAATCAGGTTTCCCGTGAGCACGGTTACCGCGGCCGCTATACGGCGGTCTACCCGATCAAGGTGAACCAGCAACGGGCAGTGGTGGAAGAGCTGCTGAAGGCCCGGCCTGCCGCCGACAATCACCAGATTGGCCTGGAGGCGGGCAGCAAACCGGAACTGATGGCGGTACTGGCGCTGTCACCGGCGCGGGGATCGGTGATCGTCTGCAACGGCTACAAGGACCGGGAGTACGTGCGCACCGCCCTGATCGGCCAGAAGCTCGGATTCCGGGTGTTCATCGTGGTGGAGAAACAGTCGGAGCTCAAACTGATTCTCGAGGAATCCAGCCGGCTGGACGTAAAACCACTGATCGGTGTGCGGGCACGGCTTGCCACTATCGGCAAGGGCAACTGGCAGAACACCGGCGGCGAGAAGTCCAAGTTCGGTCTGTCCGCCGGCCAGGTGCTGGACGTGGTTGACCGCCTGAGGGCCGCCGGGGCGCTGGATTCGCTGCAGTTGCTGCATTTCCATCTGGGCTCCCAGATCGCCAATATCCGCGATATCCAGACCGGCCTCCGGGAATGCGCCCGTTTCTACAGTGAGCTGCGCCACCTCGGTGCTCCCATCGATACCGTCGACATTGGCGGCGGCCTGGGCGTGGATTATGAAGGCACCCGTTCCCGCAGCAGCTGCTCCATGAACTACTCCATGGGGGAGTACGCCTGGAACGTGGTTCATACTCTGCAGGGCGAATGTGACCGGGCAGGCGTGCCGCATCCCGACCTGATCAGCGAGTCCGGCCGGGCCCTGACCGCGCATCACGCCGTGCTGGTCACTAACGTCATCGACCGGGAGCAGCCGGAAACCCGAGCGCCGGAAGCCCCGGAGGATCAGGCCCCGGGTCCACTCCATGATCTGTGGCGGGATTTCCTCAGCCTTTCCGAATCGGGCAGTCCGCGCTCGCGGGTGGAAATCTACCATGACCTGCTGCATGCCATGAGCGACGTCCATGCCCAGTTTGCCCACGGTCTGCTGACTCTGGCTCAGCGGGCCGACGCCGAGCGCATCTACACCGCAAGCTGCCGGTTGTTGCAGCAGCAACTGAGCAGCAGCAACCGCGCCCACCGGGAAATTCTGGACGAACTCGACGAGAAGCTGGCTGAAAAACTGTTTGTGAACTTCTCCCTGTTCCAGTCGCTGCCGGATATCTGGGGCATCGAGCAGGTGTTCCCGGTACTGCCCATTGCCGGACTGAACCGGCCCGTCACCCGGCGCGGGGTGATCCAGGACATCACCTGTGATTCCGATGGCCGGATTGACCGCTACGTCGACGGTCAGGGACTGGAGACCACCCTGCCCCTGCCGGCGCATCAGGACGACGTACCACAGCTGATCGGGTTCTTCATGACCGGCGCCTACCAGGAGATCCTGGGGGATATGCACAACCTGTTCGGCGATACCCATTCCGTTGACGTACACCTTCAGGCCGATGGCAACTACCAGGTGGGTCAGCCCACCGAGGGCGACACCGTCGCCGACATCCTCCGCTATGTGAATTTTGATCCGCTCGCCTTGCGTAAAGCCTATCAGCAACGGTTTGCCGCCAGCGAACTGCCGGCGGATGAGCAGAAGCAGTTACTTGCCGAACTGGAGGCCGGTCTTGAGGGATACACCTATCTCGAGGAATAGAAAAGTAATAGTGCGCAGAACTCTGATACAGAAATGATCTAACCGACTCTGGTTCCTGCTGATCCAGAGTCACGCCTGTAGCGTAAATCCGGCCAATGACAATCGCTGGACGAGTGCTACAATCATGACGAACAATATCTCAGCTCAAGCTGCTGTCAAGGAGCGCCCGGTGACGACACTGGATCCACAAAACTCGCGGGCCGAAGGTCGAAAAGACCCGTGGAGCCAGCTGCTCGTCAAGGTTGGCAAGAATCAGGACCGCCAGGCGTACCATGCGCTGTTTGAACACTTCGCGCCGCAGATCAAGTACTACGCCATGGCCAATGGCATGTCCAGCCACGCCGAGGAACTCGTTCAGGAAGTATTCGTATCCATCTGGAGGCGCTCCTGCCTCTACGACTGGCGCAAAGCGGCCGCATCCACATGGATTTTCACCATTGCACGTAACCAGCGCATTGACATGCTGCGCAAGATGCAGCGCACCAGCGCTGAAATGCCCGTTGAAACCGAAGACCTGTGGCAGATCCCTGGCGAGAACGAGGACGAGCCCGTTACCTCCCTTCATCGCCTGATGTCCGAGCGCCGGGTCCGCGAGTCTCTGAAGCACCTTCCTGAAGAGCAGATTACGGTGATTGCCAAGGTTTACATGGAACACAAGTCCCACCAGATGGTGGCCAACGAACTCGATATACCGCTTGGAACCGTCAAGAGTCGGGTGAGACTGGCGCTCAACAAGCTCAAAGTAATCCTGCAGGACCAGAACGTATGACCCATCACCATCCTGACGGCCTGATGCTGATGGAATACAGCGCAGGCAACCTGAGTGAACCGTATGCCCTGTGCATCCGTCTTCACCTGGACAAGTGTGCCCACTGCCGAAGCCGGGTGGATACCCTGGACAGCCTGGGAGCGGTCATGATGGAGCAACAGGCTCAGGTCACCGTATCGGAATCGGTGTTTGACAGGATTATGTCCCGCATCGATGACGATACCCCGCTACCGGCAAAGCCCGCCAGCAGACCTCGCGGCGCGCTGAGCAAATTGCTTGGGGACGACCTCAACGGGCTTCCCTGGAAGCGCCAGCTGGGGGACGTGAGCGTGCTGGACATCACTGACCGGTTCCCCGGCCAGCAGGAGCAGGTGGTTCTCCAGAAGCTGTGTGCCGGCGGAAAGGCACCCGTCCATACCCACCGTGGCATTGAAACCACGGTAGTACTGCAGGGTGCGTTTGCCGACAACAAGGGCGTATTCAATCAGTGGGACTTTGTCATTCTCGGACCCGAGGATGAGCACAAGCCAGTGGCTCTGGAGGGGGACGACTGCATTACCCTCTCCGTTCTCAGCGCCCCCCTCAAGCTGACCGGGACCTTTACGCGCCTTCTCAACCCGTTTATCCGCTGAGGGTCCCCGACCCTCAGCCGTCTTTCGCCCAACCAGCAACGAAAGCACCCGGAATTCAGGTACAATGCGGTTTTCACCCGACGAACCGGTTGCCATGATTGCAGACGACACCTCCTTCCGTTTTGGCGGCATCGAACGCCTCTATGGCCACCGCGCAAGCATCGCTCTGCGCGAATCCCATCTTGTCGTTGCCGGACTGGGTGGCGTGGGTTCGTGGGCCGCCGAAGCCCTGGTTAGAACCGGCGTGGGCACCATCACCCTGATCGACATGGACGATGTCTGCGTCTCCAACACCAACCGCCAACTGCATGCCCTCGAGGGTCAGTACGGTCGCACCAAGACCGATGCCATGGCTGACCGCCTGCGGGCCATCAACCCACGGGCGGACATCCGGGTTCACTTCGGCTTTGTGACAGCGGGAAACGTCGCCGACCTGATCACCGGCGACATGGACGGGGTGGTGGACGCCATTGACAGCGTCAAATCCAAGGCGGCCCTCATCGCCCACTGCCAGCGCCGCAAGACGCCGCTCGTGGTATCGGGTGGTGCCGGGGGTCAGATTGACCCCACCAGGGTCGAAGTGGCGGACCTGAGCCGCACCACCCAGGACCCACTGCTGGCCAAGATTCGCAACCTGTTGCGGCGTGAGTACGGTTTCTCGCGGAACCCCAAGCGCAAGTTCGGCATTGAAGCAGTTTATTCAACGGAACAGCTGATCTATCCGACGGGGGACGGTGAGGTGTGCCACCAGAAGCCGGACACCGGCGGCCCGGTGAGGCTGGACTGCGCCACCGGTTTCGGTGCGGCCTCTCCGGTCACAGCGACGTTCGGCTTTATCGCGGCATCCCGGCTGATCAACCGGATCGCCCGCCGGGCCGGCGAACCCCCAGGCGCCTGAGTCGCTCACGACCAAAGATCCAGCACCAGCTTGCCCCTTACATGGCCGCCCTCAAGCAGACGATGGGCTGCAGGGGCGTCCGCCAGCGGGAACACACCGTCGACGTGAACCCTGACATCGCCGTCCTCGATGAGCTCCAGAATTTCCTCAAGCTGGAACACATCGGGACGGACCGTGATGCCGTGGGCCCGCAGCCCCATCCTCTCAGCCTCGCTGATCACCTCGTCGGCGGTGGCCGTAGGCACGGTTACCAGGACGCCCTGCTCACTGAGGGTATGCAACGACCGCCGGCCAACGCTTCCACCCACCAGATCGAGCACCAGGTCCAGGCCATAGCACTCGTTCACAAAGTCCACCTGATGGTAATCAATGACTTCATGCACACCCAGGCCCGCCAGGAAATCCCGGTTTTCAGCGGACGCCGTGGCAACCACGTGAGCCCCACGCTCAAGGGCGAACTGGACCGCCAGATGGCCGACGCCGCCGGCACCGGCATGGACCAGCACTTTCTGGCCCTTCTCCAGATTGCCAACCTCAAAGAGGGCCTGCCAGGCCGTCAGCCCGGCAAGCGGTAACCCCCCGGCGTGTAACAGGTCCAGCTCCTCAGGGACAATCGCCAGCTCCGCGGATGGCGCCAGAACATACTGGGCGCAGGCACCCCCGTCCACGGGAAAACCCACCATGCCCAGCACCCGGTCCCCGGGCACCAGGGTGGATACCCTGTCGCCCACGGATACCACCTCCCCGGCCATGTCATAACCCGGTATCCAGGGCAGGTCATCCTCGATCTGGCGGGCCACGAAGCCTAGTCCACGCCGGGTTTTCCAATCAATAGGGTTAACCCCGGCCGCGGCAACCCGCACGCAGACCTGATCGGGACCGGGCTCGGGAACAGACGCCTCCGTCACACGAAGTACGTCAGGGTCGCCGAATGTGTCGTAGACCAGTTGCTTCATGGGTACTGCACCGGATTGATCCATGATTGACTCCCTACCGAAAACCTTGAAACACGCCCGCCAGCGTCCCGGGGCACGAAATATCCTCGTTCCTGAACGTTCAGATTAGCAGAGTTCGATGACACCGAAAGTGGTTCGATGCGTCAGAACGTGAAGCCACCTTTCACCTGGATGCGACGGAAGATATCGGCAAACTCCGGAGGCACCCGGGAGGGTCGCTGGGACGCCATGTTGACGCAGGCATGGGTCGAGACTGCCCGCATCAGGGTTTTGCCGTCGACGGGGCGAATCAGCTGGAACTGGCGGGCTGAGCGGATGCGACCGTCGAAATCGGTTAACCAGGTGCCGAGGACCAGCCTGTCTCCGGCATTCGCGGCCCCCAGGTAGTCGATCTCGGTACGGGTTATGGCCATGGCCTTTCCGGTCTGTTCATGGAGGGCCCACGTCATGCCTTCACGTTCGATATGTGCCCAGCTTATATCTTCCAGCCATCGTACGTAGACAACATTATTGGCATGGCCCAGCCGATCGGTATCCTCCGGCCGCACCTCGATGGGAAGGGTGAACGGGTCTGGCAGATCCCAGGTCAGGGCGTCTTCCCGGTGGTCTGTCATGGCGTCATGGCTCCTTCGGTCTGTTATTTTCATTGAACTGTTGTCGTTACCGGGGCTACTGCTGCAGAAATTGCCGGCACAGTCGCGCAAACTCATCGGGCTTTTCCGCATGAAGCCAATGGTCCGTACCCGGGATTTCCTCCACCCGGGCGGCCGGGAACAGAGTCTGGATGCGGTCATGATGCTTTTTCTGGATATAGGCGGAGTTCTCTCCCTTGATAAAAAGCACCGGGCCCTCGAAGGGACCCTCCCCCTTGGGCGCGTCCGCCAGATTCTGGTAGCAGGCCTCGATCACCGGCAGGTTGAGTCGCCAGCGGAAAGTGGCGCCATCGTCTTTTTTCTCCGACTCGGGCACACGCACCAGGTTTTTCAGCAGGAACATGCGGACCTCCGGAGTCTCGACATGGGCTTCCAGCGCCTTGTCCGCCTCACCCCGGGACTTGATGGTGGCCAGGTCGAGGGCCTTCATGCCCTCCAGAATGGCGTCGTGCCTGGGCTTGTAGGTGACCGGTGCAATATCCGCCACCACCAGCCGGTCCACCCTGTCCGGATAGCTGAGCGCCACCTGCATGGCGGTCTTGCCCCCCATGGAGTGACCGATCAGGCTGGCGGTCTCGATCTGCTGGCTGTCCAGGTACCGGACAACGTCCTCCGCCATCCGCGGATAATCCATGGTATCCGTGTGGGGTGAGCGACCGTGGTTGCGCAGATCCAGGCCATGAATCTGCCAGCTGTCCTGCAGGCGCTGGTTGATGCCACCGAGATTCTCCAGTGATCCGAACAGGCCGTGAAGCAGCAGCAACGGCTTTCCTTCCCCGGTTATGCGATGGTGTAACGTGACGCTCATGGATACCTCGTGTCGAATCTGTGAATCATCGCTCCGCGAAGGAGCCCTGTCGCGCGGCTCCTTGCATGTGCAGCCAGCGCCCGAGCTTTGCTATTGTTGCAGGGTCACTTTGCAAGAGTACAGTCCATGCCGGATTTTTCGCTGGTCGCCATTGCCCTCATCGGGCTATACGCTGTGGCGCTGGTCTGCGTTTACCGCATCCTGCTCAGTTACCGCACTGCCCAGGGCGCCATTGCCTGGGTTATCAGTCTGTTGGGACTGCCGTGGCTGGCGGTACCCCTGTTCCTGCTGTTCGGTCGCAATCGTTTTTCAGGCTATGTTCGCGCCCGTCGGCTCAATGACCGGGCTCTGGAGCCGCTGCTCAACCGTTATGAGGAACAGGCCGAGACGGTGCCCGGCGGAGACAGCTCCGGCCTCGGCGATGAGTTCCAGGTTTTGTGCACCCTAAGCCGACAGCCATTCACCGACGGCAATCACTGTTCTCTCCTGCGCAATGGCGAAGCGACCTTCGAGGCTCTTTTTGACGCCATGGAGGCCGCCACCGACTACATTCTGCTGGAATTCTACATAGTCCGTTCCGACCGCGTCGGCACCCGCATCCTCAACATTCTCAAACGTAAACTCGGCCAGGGCGTCCGGGTCTACTTCCTGTACGACGACATCGGCAGCGCCTTTCTCCCCGGCCGTTATCTCAAGCAACTGCGGGAGGCCGGGGCGCGGGTCGCTTCCTTCGGGGATGGCAATGTCCGCCGGCGCCGCCTGCAGATCAACTTCCGCAACCATCGCAAACTCCTGATCTGCGACGGCAGCACCAGCTTCGTGGGGGGCATCAATCTGGGCGATGAATACCTGGCGACTGAGACCGAGGAACCCTGGCGCGACACCCACTGTCGCATTATCGGCCCTGCCTCCCTCGGGCTCCAGCTGGCATGGCTGGAAGACTGGCACTGGGCTGCCAGCGATGTGCCGGAGCTGAACTGGACTCCCCCCAAGGTTGCCAGGGGGGACCAACAGATGCTGATCCTGCCCAGTGGCCCGGCTGATCGTTGGGAAACCTGCACCCTGTTCTTCCTGAACTGCATCAACAGCGCCCGGGACCGGCTGTGGATCGCGTCGCCCTATTTTGTCCCGGACTTCCAGATCATGAATGCTCTCCAGCTGGCGGCCATGCGGGGGGTGGACGTGCGCATACTGATCCCGGAAAAGTCCGACCATATTCTGATCGGTCTTGCCGCTTACTCCTATCTGGTGGCCGCCAATGAATGCGGTATCCGGATCTGCCAGTACCAGGGTGGCTTCATGCACCAGAAGGTGGTGCTCGTGGATCAGCGTTACGCGGCCGTGGGAACCGCCAACCTGGACAACCGGTCCATGCGGCTCAATTTTGAAATCACCGCCCTTTCCACGGCACCCCGATTCGTGGCAGAGGTGGAAACAATGCTGGAGGAGGATCTCGCCCTCAGCCGTGCCCTGGAGCGGACCGATTATGAGGGCAGGTCCGCTCTGTTCCGGCTGGCCTGTCGCAGCGCCCGGCTGATGGCGCCACTTCTCTGAAACCGCTGCGCCCTCAGGACCGCCGCGACCCGGATCCGGGCTCCTCTTTCACCAGCGAAAGGTGGCTGACATCCGGCACCACCGGAGGAGGAAGATCACGCTCAACGCCAAGGTCGGTGCCTGGTGGGGCAATGCTCCAGTCATCCAGGTGATCGAACACCGGCTCTTCGACCTGGCGCTCGGGCTCCAGGCGGCTGCCCACCGGTTCCAGGCCAAGGCTGGACCGAGCCAGCACCTCATCGACCCTGTCACCGGCCACCGGCAGGCGATCCCCCGGCTCCACCGCCGGCCCCTGCCTGCTCACCTTATCAGCGCTGGTGACATCCGGCGCTGATCGCGATTCCGAAGCAGCCCGGGCCGCCGGAGCCGGGGCTGCTTCGGGGCGCGCGGACTGGTCCGGAGTGACACCCGGCCCGGTCATGGTTTCCACATAGGCGATCATGCCGTGGCGTGCCAGCACCAGCCGGTATTTCTCCGCCTGGTCCTGCTCCAGCCTGTTACGGATCACCACCGGACGGCCGCTGAACATGCGTTCCACCTGTTCCACCGATGCCTTGAACAGGGCGCGGGCATTGCTCCGCGCCGTAGCCACATCGGTGCCAGGCTGACATTCTCCACGGAAAATCAATTGAAACATGGCCTGATCCTTTCACCTTCTGCATGTCGGTTGGATACCGCTGACGACCAGCGTTTTCCACTTAAGTTTAGCCTTCCGGCGGAAGAAATGGCACAGTGCCGAGCGGCGCCACGTCACAGGTCAGGAACAGTAACAGGACCGGGCACTAACTGTTAAAGGTTGCAAAACGTGGGCAGCATTGGTGACGTGCCTCACATTTCTCTGTGATAATACTTCGTAACAGTTTGTTACACGGGACTCGCCCCTGCCAGGAGAATCAGGCCATGCATCGCCTCGCCCCCCACTCACTGCTCGCCCTTCTGTTCGCCAGTCTGGTTCCGGCAGCCGCGACGGCGGAGAACATTGACTTGCTGATGAGCAATCTCTTTCCCAAGGAAGAGCTTACCTACATCGGTTTCGACAGTGTCGAGCGGGCCGACATTCCCACCGCCTCCGGGGTCGATCGAAAGTACCTGATCGTGGATTTCCGAAGCGGTTACGGTCGTGACCGGGAGCAGGAGCTGGCCAGCGTCCACCGTGTCTGCACCGCGCTTCTGAAAAACCGAGACCTGATCAGGTCACTCACCCACCAGGGTTACGACATGGTGTCCGTGGCGTTTGACCGGCACTACCAGTACGACTGCCTCTAGCGTGGCTTGATACCGGTCTTCCGGGCTCAGCCATTCTCCTCTGACCTGCTTCCTCCCAGCAGGTCGGGGAACGCTTCGAGAGAGGCGTTGACGGCATCCAGGTTGAAAGCGTCCACGTCCGCCATCAGCTTTTCCGCGTATCGGGTCACCGCCCGGGAACGGTACCTCTGTCCCCAGCTCATTACCTGGGCCGCGAAATAGCGCATCTGCTCAGGGTCACCGCTTTCCCGAACGGTGCGCCACTCATCCCCGAAGTCTTCTCGCAGCTGTTCCTTCAGCCAGCTCCGCTCCTGCATATCGAGGGTTTCGGTCATCGGTGTCTGGTGGTCCTCGAGTGGCACTTCCGGCTCTTCCTCCATCGTCACCGCCGCCACGTCAGTGAGCACCACGGTAAAGACCGAGCCCTGTCCCTCAACGCTGTCCACGGTCAGCTCGCCGCCCATCATTCGTACCAGCTTGCGGCTGATGGCCAGTCCCAGGCCGGTACCGCCGTATTTGCGACTGCTCTGACCCTCCTGCTGCTCAAAGGCATCAAAGATCCGCTCCTTCTGGTCAGGCGCGATACCGATACCGGTATCCGTTACCGCGATGCTCAGGTGATAAAGTCCTTGCTCGCCATCCCGCGCCGACGGTGTGGCGGTAGCGCGAACGGCGACACCGCCCTCATGGGTGAACTTGATGGCGTTACCCACCAGATTGAACAGCACCTGACGCAGCCGGGTTTCGTCGAGAACCAGGCCAGAGGGCATGTCGGGCGCAACGCTAACCTCAAGGCTGACATTGTGCTCCCGGGCCCGAAGGTCGAAGATGTGGCGAACATCCTGAAGCATCCGGCGCAGGGAAACCGGGCCATATTCAAGGCGCATTTTCCCGGCCTCGAGGCGTGACAGGTCGAGAATGTCGTTGATCAGCATCAGCAGGCTCCGGCTGCTGGCGCGAATGGCATCCAGGTAGTGCTTCTGCTGCGGGTCGGTAACGGTCTTGCTGAGCAGGTCACTGTAACCGATCACCGCATTCATCGGCGTGCGGATCTCATGGGACATGTTGGCCAGAAACTCGCTTTTCGCCCGATTGGCGCTTTCCGCCTCCCGGGCAAGCCGCTCTGCCTCAAGCTTGGCGGCTCTCAGGTCATCCTCACTACGGCGCAGGGCGTGCTCGGAACGGATACGCTCGTCCACCTCCCGTGACAGCTTGCGGTTCCAGTACAGGAAAATCAGTACCACCAGGACGGCGATCAGGATCACCCGCTTGATGGCCGTGTAGTCCTGTCCCTGCTCGATGTCCAGGTACACCCAGCGATTGTATATGGCGTCTTTTTCCGCCGCGTCGATGTTGGCCAGCCCCTTGTTGAGAATACGCATCAGTTCGCCGCGGTTCCGGTTGACCGCCAGCCGGAACTCGTATTCGTAAGGGGTAATGCTGGTGATCCGCAGGTTGGAGAGGCCCAGTTTTGCCACGGTATAGCTGACCCCGGGGATATGGGTCACCATCACATCGAGATCGCCGTTGGACAGGTCCAGCAGGCCGTCCTGCACCGAGCCGACCGGATAGAGGTTCAGGTCCGGATGATTGATCAGCAGGTAATCGTGGGCGGCGTGCTGACTGACCACCCCCACCCGCTCCTCACGCAATTCCCGCAGATCGCCGATAAAACGCCCGTCCTCCCGGATCACCACCACGATGGGCAGGGTCAGATACGCCCGGGTGAACAGGAAGTCCTCCTCCCGGCGAGGCGTTCTCGGCAGAGCCGGAAGGATATCGATCTCGCCGTTACGAAGCATTCTCTCGGCGGTGGCCCAGTCCGACACCGAGCGACTCTCGAGTTCGGCGCCTAGATTGCTGCCAAGGCGCTCCACCAGGTCTGGCACCAGTCCCCGGGTTTTGCCGGCCTCGGTGAATTCAAACGGTGGCCAGTTTTCACGGTAGGCAACACGGAGGGGAACACGGTCTCGCAGCCAGGCCTTCTCACTGGAGCTGAGTGTCAGGCCGCTGGCGCTGTCCAGGTCGATAACCGGGTCCGGCAGCCACGCCCCCCGGATTCGCCGGTGCTCATTATGACTGATGGACTCGATGGCCCTGTTGAGGATCGGTACCAGTTCGGCCCGTTCCTGACGCACCTCCAGCACAACCTCCATCGGCGATCCGTCGAGCAGTGCGATCAGGGCCACGCCATTGATCAGTGCGGACTGCAGGTAGTCGGAAACCACGGGCACCGGGCCTATGAAGGCATCCGCCTGCCCCGACAGGACAGTGCTCACCGCCTCGCTGATGGTCGCGACCGGCACCGGCGTGAACTCCTGAACCGACTCAAGCAGATCAAGCTGATTGGGGTCTCTGGCCACCAGTGCCACCCGTCGCCTTTCCAGATCCGAGAGGCGGCGGATGCTGGCATCGCCCGGATCGGCGAACAGGCCGTAGGTCACCGACATCAGGGGCCGGGTTCGGATCCAGTCACCGTCGGTGGACTGTCCCGAGCGGCCAGTGCTGATCCGGAGGTCCGGAACGTGACCGGCGCCGGGGAGATCCGGCTCGCCGGTCTCGGCCAGGGTCTCGACCCGGATATCGAGACGCAGCTTCCGGGCAATCAGGGACAGGTAATCAAGATAGGTACCCGCGAGCGTGCTCTCCGCGGTGAGAAACGCCAGCGGAGTCTGTCCGGGCTGGACCCCAACCACCAGTCGGTCGATGTCGTCCAGCCTCTCCAGTTGTTCGGCGCTGAGCATTGGCCACATCATGGGCGTTTCCGGCTCCGCCAGGGCCACGGATATCCCGCTCAGCAGGATGGAAAGCAGAAGGTATAACGGGTACTTCACTGGGGATTGAGCTCCCGGGCGCCGGCAATCCGGTTGCGCCCCTGTTGTTTGGCGCTGTAGAGCGCCTTGTCGGCTTCATCGAACACCTGGTCGTGACCCGCGCCCTCACGGAACCGGGCCAGCCCCGCAGAGAAGGTGATCTGCACGGGTTGTCCCTGAA
Organism: Marinobacter daqiaonensis; assembly: GCF_900115285.1. Lineage (GTDB taxonomy): Bacteria > Pseudomonadota > Gammaproteobacteria > Pseudomonadales > Oleiphilaceae > Marinobacter > Marinobacter daqiaonensis. The sequence goes on along the minus strand of NZ_FOYW01000003.1, from coordinate 296,175 downwards.
AATGAAACGGCATGCCCGCCACATGTTGGCGCAGATCGTCCAGCAACAGGCGAGCCTGTTCCAGGGAGGTTTCCGGTAACAACAGGACAAACTCCTCGCCGCCGTACCGGGCCACGAAGTCCGTATTGCGCAATCGTTCCCGCAGGGCCTTTGCCATCAGGTGGATGACACGGTCACCGGCCTTGTGGCCAAAGGAATCATTCACCCGCTTGAAGTGGTCGATATCGATGACCGCCAGGGAAACCGGGTGGCCATAGCGTTGCCAGCGATTATACTCGAACTGGAGTCGCTCATCCCAGGCCTCCCGGTTGGGCAACTGAGTCAGGATGTCCGTCAGCGCCCTTGCCCGCTCACGCCTCAGCTGGTCGCGAACCTGCTCACAGTGGGTTTCCATGGCCACCAGCTTCTCCTGCATGGTCACCATCTGCTCGGCCAGCTGTTGTTCGCGGACATTCTCCTGCTCACGAAACGCCTGTACGGTGCGGGCAATGTGGTCGATGTGACGGCTCACCGAGCTCCGAAGTTCGGCGATATCCGAGCTGGCGTGCAGATGAGAACCCAATTCAGTGAGCTCTTCCTGGAGCGACAGTTCCAGCTCCGCTGAGGCGGACCTGCGCCCTGCCATTGCCTCCGCCTGCTCGGCGACGTGGCCGTGGAGGGAGGAAAGTTTTTCATCCAGCCGTTGCAGGAAGTTCTCGAACTCCCGCTGATTGTGGCTGATTACGGTAATCACCAGATCGGCGGTGTCCTCAAGACTGATGCGCAGGGTCTCCCAGTCATCGTGGTCAGACAGCCGTGACCGGATCAGCGAAGCCCGCTTATGGGTATCCGGTGGCAGGTCCACCTGCTCCATGACCCGTTCCATGAGTTCACCGACACGACGGGCAATACGCAGTCGCTGCTCCGGATCCGTTTGCACTACGTCCGGGCTCCCCACGGGCGGCGGCTCGCGATCCAGCGCCATCTTACCGGAATCGTGGCCACCACTTTCTTCCGCAGATCCTGGCGAAGCTCCCTCCCGGTTGAAAAGACGCCCGAACAGACCCCGCCCCCGGGGGGCTTCCCCCACGGTATCCGTCAGTGTCTGTTCGACCGTTTCCGCAAAGGACTCCAGCCAGGGCAGCAGCCTGTCCTGGGGCATACCCCTGGGCCCGAGGTCCTTGCGCAGTCGCCTGAGTCCGGCAAGACTGCCGCTCAAGACGGGACTGCGCTCCAAAGCCTCAAGAAGGCGCCCCAGAACCTTTCCCAACTGGCGAGCCTCGGTCTGGCCCCGACCATCAAGACGCTCCAGCTCCTGGTCCAACTTTTCCTGGAACGTCTTCAGGGTCTCCGGTGCCCGCTCCCGGCCGCGGAGATACTGGCGCAACTCTCCCAGTAGTTTATCAAGCCGCTCGTCCTGACCTTCGCAGGCGAAGCTGGTGCGCGCCAGAAGTCGCTCCAGAAGATAGTGGAGCTCCTCCTCGTCACCTGGCGGAGAGTCACCGCCATTTCTGTTGGATACCATGGTCGATCCTGTATCTGTTCTTGACGGCTGTGAATCCGGCCTGCCTGGCTTACCTAACAGGAATGCTGCCGGAAGCGCCTCCGCTACTATAGCGAAACGGGTCTCACCACTCCTTGATCCGACGCAACCCCTCTATCCGGACCCGGAGCCGTCGCTGCCGGGCGTTGACCGGCGCTTCGCCCTGGGGTGGGCCTCGTCGTACACCCGTGCCAGGTGCTGGAAATCCAGGTGGGTATACACCTGGGTGGTGGCAATATCCGCATGTCCCAGTAATTCCTGTACGGCACGGAGGTCGCCACTGGATTCCAGCAGGTGGCTGGCAAAGGAATGCCGGAGCAGATGTGGATGCAGGTTCTGGTCGGCGCCGCAACGCCGGCCCCAGCGGTCCAGGCGGGCCTGGACACTGCGAGGCCCCAGGCGCTTCCCGCGCTGGCTCACGAAAAGGGCTGTCTCCCCGCTCGCCGCCAGCTCCGGACGCAGCGCCAGCCATTGCCGAAGTGCCTCACAGGCCTTGCGGCCCACCGGCAGTATCCGCTCGCGGCTGCCTTTGCCGAGGACCCTCACTTCGCTGTTGGGCAGGTCGAGTCGATTCAGGTCAAGCCCCGTCAATTCCGCCAGCCGCAGCCCGGAGGAATAGAACAGCTCGAACATGGCCAGGTCCCGGACTTCAAGCGGATCCTCGGGTTCGGTGTCAAGCAGCTGCATGAGCTGATCGGCGTCCGCCGCCACCGGCAGCTTGCGCCCGGTCTTGGGGGCGCGTATGTCCAGAGCGGGATTGGAGCTGGCCAGGTGCTCACGAATGAGATAGTCGTAGAGCCGCCGAATGGCGGACAGGGCCCGGGCGATGCTTCCACCTGAAAGCCCTTCCCGGTTGAGGGTTGCCGCATACCGGCGCACATCCGCAACAGTTATCTGATGCCAGTGTTCGATGGCCGGGGTCTGGGAGGCCGCCCAGGCCACAAGCCGGCCCAGGTCCCGGCCATAGGCGGCGCCGGTATGGGCAGAGTGTCGCCTCTCGCTGGCAAGGTAATGGAGAAAAGCGCTCACCGGCTCCTGAAGAGACGATGGAGCGTCATACTGCTGACTGCGGCGATGACCGGTCATGGACAGGCCCGGTCAGCGTGAATCGGCCACCGCATCCAGCACTGGCTCAGCCTGACGATGACGTTGCAGCAGGGGTGGTAGCAGGCGGCTGAGAGTGTCGCTGATGTAGGACAGGAACAGCGAGCCCATACTCTGATCGAAATAGCCCGGCTGGCAGCTGCCGACCGCGAATACACCGATCAGGCGGTCGGTCCTCAGGGGCACCAGCGCTACGGAGGCTACCGGGTCCTGGCGGCCGGGGAACAGGAAATCGCGGTCTGCTTCCCGGAACTGACCGCAAACGGCGCGCTCACCTTCCAGCAGAGAGCCCAGCTGATCCGTTGCCTTCGCCTCCGACACCAGGTGCAGGGCACCGGAGCTGGCACCGGCTGGCAGGTCCCCGCCGATCAGCATCAGCGATGCAGCGTCAAGACCAAAGTCTCCGCGGATGCTGTCATCGATGGCCGCCGCCATTTCGGTGAGATTACGGGCCTCGATCACCTGCATCAGCAAGCGCTTGCTCTTCTCGAACAGGCGATCGTTGTGGCGGGCGATGGACACCAGCTCAACCAGTTCCTTGCGCAGGGTGTCCCGCTGCTCCCGGAAGAGGTGGACCTGGCGCTCCACCAGGGAGATGGCGCGTCCGCTGTCATGGGGCAGGGTCAGCGAGCGCACCAGCTCATCCCGGCCCACGAAGAAATCCGGATTGTCCCGCAGATACTCGACCACCTGCTCGGCTGTCATGGTTGCTTCCACTGATGATTCCCCTGTTATTGCGACGGCCTTCTACCGGGCCGATGGGCTCGTGTTTATTGTATGGCGCCAGACACTTCCCTAGGGACGGCGGTCATGGGACCGTACTGTCTGGCGGCGACCGCGGCGTCGCTGCGGGCTCTCCGCGGGCAGGCGGATCTGGCCGTCGAATACCCGTGCCGTTGGTCCTTCCATCATAACAGGGGCCCCCTCACCCTGCCATTCGATCACCAGGTCGCCGCCCGGCACTGTGATGCGGACCCGGTTATCCAGGAGTCCCCGCAGGTGCCCCGCCACCACCGCCGCACAGGCGCCACTGCCACAGGCCAGGGTCTCACCGGAGCCGCGCTCGAATACCCGCAACCGGGCACGGCCTCGGTCGATCACCTGCAGAAATCCGATGTTGGCCCGGGCGGGGAAACGGGGATGTCGCTCCAGGGCAGGGCCAAGGGAAGCCACCGGTGCCGTGTCCACGTCGTCCACCAGCAGAACCCCGTGGGGGTTACCCATGGAAACCGCTGACAGATCCAGCAACTGCCCGTTGACGTCGATGGGATAGACCACCTGCCGGGAGTCTGCGGCGAAGGGAATGGCCGCCGGATTCAGTTCCGGAACGCCCATATTCACAGTGACCCAGCCTTCCCGGCCGATTCGCAGCTCGATAACACCGCCGGCGGTCTGAACCCGGATCACACGCCGGTTGGTAAGGCGCTGGTCTCTCACGAAACGGGCGAAGCAGCGGGCGCCATTTCCGCACTGTTCCACCTCGGAGCCGTCGGCGTTGAAGATGCGATAACGGAAGTCCACATCCGGCAGACCGGGTGGCTCCACCACCAGCAACTGGTCGAAACCGACGCCGAAGTGCCGGTCGGCGAGCTTGCGGATCATATCAGGCCGCAGCCGGAACGGCTGACTGATGGCATCCACCACCATGAAATCATTGCCCAGACCGTGCATCTTGGTGAACGACAGCAATGGGCCCTGACTGCGTCTCGGTCCGGTCATGGCATCCTCACTCATTGCGGCAGACAATGTTCGTGTCGCAACTGGTCATCCAGGGTTTCCCGCTCGCGGATCACGTGTACCTGGTCACCATCCACCATCAGCTCCGGCGGACGGTTCCGGCTGTTGTAGTTGGAGCTCATGACGAAACCATAGGCACCGGCGGAGCGCACTGCCAGAAGGTCTCCCGGAGCCAGCGCCAGGCGCCGGTCCTTGCCCAGGAAATCCCCGGTCTCGCAGACCGGACCCACCAGGTCCCAGGTCCTTTCCGCGGTGTCGGTGCGGGGAACCACGGGCTCGATGGCCTGCCAGGCGCTGTACAGGGCCGGACGGATGAGGTCGTTCATGGCACCGTCGATAATGGCGAAGTTGTGGTGCTCAGTACACTTCAGGAACTCAACCCGGGTCAGCATGATGCCTGCGTTGGCCGCTATCGAGCGACCGGGCTCCAGCCACAGCTCCAGGGGACGATCACCCAGGCGGTCCAGCATGGCGCCGATGTAATCGCCGGGGCTCGGGGGCTGCTCCTGGTTGTAGGTCACCCCGAGACCACCCCCCATGTCCAGATGGCGGATATGGATGCCCTGCTCAGCCAGCTGATCCACCAGGGCCAGAACGCGGTCCATGGCATCCAGGAAAGGCGCCACGGTAGTGAGCTGGGAGCCGATGTGACAGTCCACGCCGAGAACTTCCAGATTGGGCATGGCAGCCGCACGGCCATAGACCCGCGGCGCATCGGCAATATCAATGCCGAACTTGTTTTCCTTCAATCCGGTGGAGATGTAAGGGTGAGTGCCTGCGTCGACGTCCGGATTGACCCGCAGTGATACCGGCGCCGTGACGCCGATTTCGCCGGCCACTTCATTGAGCCGGTCCAGCTCGGTGTCGGACTCCACGTTGAAACAGCGCACCCCCACTTCCAGCGCCCGGCGCATTTCCCAGGGCTGCTTGCCGACCCCCGAAAACACCACCCGGCCCGGGTCACCGCCGGCCCGGATGACCCGCTCCAGCTCGCCGGCCGAGACAATGTCGAAACCGGCACCGAGACGGGCAAGTACATTGAGCACCGCCAGGTTGCTGTTCGCCTTGACCGCATAGCACACCAGATGAGGCCGGCCCGCCAGGGCTTCGTCGTAGGCCTGGTAATGACTCTCGAAAGCGGCCCGGGAATAAAGATAGGCCGGGGTGCCATGATCCCGGGCAATGTCGGCAACGGCCACCTGCTCTGCGAAGAGCTGGCCGTCGCGATAGCTGAACTGATCCATGAATGCGTCCTGTTAACGGTTATCAGTGCCGGGTTCGCCCGTGCCGGAAATAACGGCGGATTCGGCGTTCTCCGGACGCTCCAGCGGCCCTTTCTGCCCGCACCCCGCCATCAGGCCAGCGACCAGTGCCAGGATAAACACGCCTCTTACCGCTTTCGCCATTTCAAACGCCCCTCTGACCCGGGCTGGCCATCCGACCCTGGGGGATTGCCGGCACCGTGAAAAACCAATGGCGCAGTATACCTGAGGGCAACAGCGCTGGGCGAGCCGGGGTAACGCCGTCGCGCCGGAGAAATGGCATTCGCTATCGCAACTCCTCGCTCAGCGCCTCCTGCAGGCGCTGCCGGTACCACAGGTACTGGCAGGTCTGCAGCTCCTGCTGCCACAGATGGGGGTCCAGATCATGGGGGAGGTGAATATCGGTGAGGTGCACCGGATAGCGTTCTCCGCTGCGCCGGTGCCGCCGGATGTAGTCGGCCACCGCAGCCATCTGCCGGTCGCCATAGTCTTCCACCGAAAAGGCCTCCTCGTCGCAGTACAGGTCGAAGCGCAGGCTGCCGTCCCCCTGCTGCACACCTACCGCTTGGAGCTCCATGCCATCGAGTGACAGGGATTCGGGCGCCAGCGGTGTCCGTTCCAGCCGCGCCTCCCCGGCTTCCACAATCACCTCGCTGCAGGACAGGTCCGCACCGCCGGAGTAGGCACCCGCCATCTGCCGGAGCTGGCGACGCTCGACAAGGCTCTCAAGGAAGCGCATAAGGGGAAGCAGGACCTGGCGCCGGCTGCCGCTGAAAGGTTGACTCCAGCCGTAGAGTGAACCGGTCTCGTCGGTTACCCAGAAGCGGACGCGGGGGCCGATGACCTGCCAGAACAACTGGATAATATCCGGCTGACAGGCGCCGCACACCGCCCGGAACGCGGGATCATCCGCCAGCGCATGGCGGTCGGGGACCACCGGGGTGTAGACCTCCTGCGGCCGCGCCAGGTAATCCATCAGCTCCTGTTCCGTGGCCAGTCCCGTGAAGCCCGGCTCAAGGCCATCGAAGCGCAGCACGAACCAGCGCTGGTCCACCTGCATCAGGTACCGCAACGGATGCGGCCCGCGACCGCCCGCAAAAAACTGGCTGGTAACATCCGCCACCAGTTCCCGGATACGCCTTGTGATGGCGGCGGCATGGCTGCTACTGGCACTCCACACTGCCACCGCCGGCGGCGACTCCGGCGCCCGGGCCACCATCGCCAGCAGGTTCTTCAGGCACTGCACCAGGGCGTCACCGGTAACATACCGCTGCAGGCTCACCTCGTGCCAGCTGTTCAGGGTGACCTGCTCAATGGTCGCCACCAGATTGTCACGGCCGCCACTGAAGCCAAGGGAATCATGACGGTCACTGAGCTTGTGCAGACCTCTTTCCGTCAGGCTCGCCTGCGGATCCACGCCCACATTCACCAGCAGTAACTGAGTCACCGGTCGCGCCGGCGCCATCAGGGCCTCTCTGGGCACCGGTCCCGCCACCGGCAGGTGAGTCGCCAGGAATGCCGCCATGCTGCGCAGGTCGGTCACCGCCAGCGCCGGTGCTGCGGCCCGTTGCGCCGGGGCACTCTGGTCCCGCCGCTCCTGACGAAGGTTGAGCCGGGTGGACCTTACCAGCAACCCGTTGCAGTGGCACCAGAGCACGAGCTCCACGAGGCTCCCCGCCCGTCGTAGCGGACTCTGCCAGAAGGTCTCGGCCACAGAATCCAGATTCCGGAACAGCAGCCAGCCGTCCGGAGCGGGCTGGTTCGACGCCGCGCTCCGGTGCCAGAACGCCAGATTTTCCTCCGCCAGGCTGGGCGCGATACCCGGATTGATGAGCTCCACCTTGCCGGCCTTGCGCTGGAACGCGGCATACAGCTTTCGGCCCAGCAGGTTCAGGTCGGCGTCGCTGATGGCGGCGCGCACGTTTCCGCTGCGCGCCATGCGGGAGAGCAGCCGGTAGCTGTGAGTCAGTTCTGCCACTACCCTGCGCCGCAGGTCCATTACCAGCTCGACCCGCCATTGATGCCGGGCATCCAGCTCGGCCAGGGTCTCACGACTCCAGCCCCAGTCCCCCACCAGCCGTTGCAGAATCCGCCCCTGCCAACGGCCTGCGGATTCCTCGGCCCGAGTCAGTGGCAGACCGGTTTTCAGATAAAGGGCCCGTCGCGTCAGGTCCAGCCGACCGGGAGCGTCCAGGGCCGACAGCCACAGCTCGAGACGCTGATAGAGCATGACATAGGGATCAAGGCAATCCGGGTCCAGACCGCCCTCGTAGACCGCACGTTTGAAATGCGCTGACAGCAGGCCATGCTCACGGTCTCTGGCATAGCATTCGATCAGCAGCAGTTTGAGCAGGGACTTCCAGGGAGAGTCGATCCCTTTGTAGAGTTGCCAGACGCCCGCGCCAAGAAACTCCGATGGCGGAATGGCGGGCACCGCCCCAAAGTCCAGGTATTCGTCGGGCCGGATAAACCGGTTCTCCAGCAGAAACGCCGTCAACTCGCCGTATCGGCCTTCCTCTTCCACCGGAATCAGCCACCACAAGGGATAGCGCCCTCCCAAATGAATAGCCGTCCGGTAGAACTCATCCAGCAGCAGGTAGTGCTGGGCGCTGCCGCAGTTCTCTGCCGTCACCTCGGTCTTCTGGCGTTGCTGCCGGAAATCCTCGGCGCTGAATACGAAGAGGTTGAGTTCAAGGCCGTAACCCTCTGCCCATGCTGTGAGTCGTCGTGCCTTTTGTGTCAGCCCGGCAACGGCCTGCGGGTCGAGATCCGCCCGGTGACAGACCCAGACGTCCAGGTCACTGGCTACCGAGTGGCCCAGTGAGCCGGGACTGCCCATCAGGTACAGCCCGGTCAGATCCGCGTCTTTCTTGTGGCCCGTCGTTGGCCGGAAGGAGCGGGCAATGCGCTGGGCCGCATGGAGAGCCAGCTCCGATGGCTGGTATCGCTGCAGACCCCGGGGGCAGTCAGCGGCATGATAGCCGGGCAGGGCGGGGTGATTCAGGTGAAACACGAGGGGAAGCAGATCCAGCACTGTCTGCTGACGCCAGGTCAGTGCGGAGCGGGCCCGATCGAGACGAACGCGGTTCAGCTCGCAGAACCGTTCGGTGATACACTTCAGGACCTTACGGTCGACACCTTCCGAAAAGTCCACATGGACAGGCCTTTTATGCACGTGTTGACTACACTCCAGATTTGAGACGTTTTCTTTCGGCGTTTTCTATGTACAATGTGAAATGGTTGGCATTTGGACAGCCCACCTGATCATAAACCTGAAGAGTCTTGCCCGCCTGTTTTCAGGTTATCGGCAGCGGACGCCAGAGAATAATAAACAGTCAGACAGAGTCTGGGAAAGGAGTACTCTGACGTGAATGAGCTCGTCATTTGTCGCCACCGACCCGGTGCCGGCGAAGGGGTGACGACCGTTCTGACCATCGGCCAGGACGGCAGCGTTATTGGCACGGACATCAATCTCTCACTGGTGCTTGGTTATAGCGCCGGAGACATCGAGGGACGCCCCCTGCAAACCCTCATTGCCTCGGCGGAGGATAACCCGCTGTGCCCGGATTATGCCAGCTACCATGAAAGTGGGCGCCCGCTGACCGTCACCTTGCGCCATAGCCGCGGCTATTTCCTGGCTGCCCGGGTTGTGGTTCGCCCCGCCCCCGTCACCAAAGAAAAACCGCCCATCCAGAAGCCGCTGGTGGTTCCAAAGGCTTCCCGGGCAACCGGCCCCGACGCCGGCCAGACCAGCAGCCGTGAGGATATTGCCCGCACCAAGGCGCTGCTCGCACATATCCGGACCAGCCTGGCCTCGGGTGGACTTCCTCTGGACTTCCAGCTCATGGAAGCCAGCCAGGACAAGAACGGGCCACTGTGTATCGAAATACTCGCTCGGCTTCGTGGGCCCTCCGCGGACGACAGCGCGCCCCTGACCCCGGCGGAGTTCCTCCCCCTGATTGAACGGTTTGAACTCTCCCGGCGCCTGGACCGGCAGGTAATCAAGCAGGTGCTCTGCCACCTTCACGTCAATCCACACATCGCCGGCCGTCTCGGCTATTGCGGGTTTAACCTGTCGCTGGGCTCTCTGCAGGACCGGACCTTCCCGGCGTTCATTGCCCGAGCCCTGGAAAAAACCGGCCTGGATCCATCCACGCTCTGTTTCGAGATACCTGCTCACCACGCGGTCGCATTTACGGCGGACTGCCGCCATACCTGCCGGATGCTGAAACAGCTTGGCTGCCGGACAGCGCTTGATGGCGCGGGCACCACCATGGACAGTTACCGCCTTGCCGGGCGACTGCCGGTGGATTTCATCAAGCTGGCTCCCGCGCTGATGAAGGAGTTGCATGAGGAGCCAACCCATCTGGTCATGATCGAGGCCCTCCAGCGCATCGCATCCACCACAGGCAAGATCACCGTTGCCACCAGCGTGGAAAACGACATTGTCTGGCGGCGTGCCCAGGGCCTGGGCGTCCACTATGTCCAGGGTCGGATTGTTGGCGAGCCCCGGCCCCTGACGGAGCTGGGAAAAGGCAACCGGGGACCGAAATCCGCCGGCGCCATTGCCTGACCCCCGATTCCCTTTTGTCAGGCTCCGTGACAGTTGACTGAAGTTCTCCCGCGAGGCCCCGGAAGGCCTCGCGGAATCTCAGCCCAGCCGCTTCCTGGCGCGGACCACGGCGGAACGGACCTGCTCCGGCGCGGTGCCCCCCAGATGATTGCGGGCCTGCACCGAACCCTCCAGAGTCAGCACATCGAACACATCGGCGCCGATGGTGTCGGAGAACTGGCGCAACTCGTCCAGGGTCATCTCTGAGAGATCCTTCTTTTCCGCCACGCCGAAGGCCACCGCCTTGCCGACAATCTCGTGGGCATCCCGGAACGCCACGCCCTTCTTGACCAGGTAATCGGCCAGGTCCGTTGCCGTGGAGAAGCCCCGGCGCGCCGCCTCGCGCATGTTGTCGGCCCGGGGGGTGATGGCCGGGACCATGTCCGCGTAAGCGCGAAGGCAGCCCTTCACGGTATCCACGGTATCAAACAGCGGCTCCTTGTCTTCCTGATTGTCCTTGTTGTAGGCCAGCGGCTGGCTTTTCATCAGGGTCAGCAGGCTGATCAGGTGCCCGTTCACCCGGCCGGTCTTACCCCGCACCAGTTCCGGCACGTCCGGGTTCTTCTTCTGGGGCATGATGGAGGAGCCGGTGCAGAAACGATCCGGCAGGTCGATAAAGTCGAACTGGGCCGACGTCCATAGCACCAGCTCTTCACTGAACCGGGACAGATGGGTCATCAGCAGTGCGGCGAAGCTGCAGAACTCGATGGCGAAGTCCCGGTCACTGACCGAATCCAGGGAGTTCTCGCTGGGCCGGTCAAAACCCAGCAATTTCGCGGTAATCGTGCGATCGATGGGATAGGTGGTACCCGCCAGGGCCGCCGCGCCCAGGGGCATGACGTTCACCCGTTTACGGCAGTCCTGGAGGCGTTCGGCATCCCGCTCCAGCATTTCCGCCCAGGCCAGCAGGTGGTGTCCGAAGGTCACCGGCTGGGCCGTCTGGAGGTGGGTGAACCCGGGCATGATGGTGTCGGCTTCCCGTTCGGCCAGGGTCAGAAGCCCAGAGCGCAGGCGGGTCAGTTCTTCGGCGATGGCGTCAATCTCATCCCGCAGGTAGAGCCGGATATCCGTGGCCACCTGGTCATTGCGGCTGCGGCCGGTGTGGAGCTTCTTGCCGGTGATGCCGATGCGGTCGGTCAGGCGGGCCTCGATGTTCATGTGGACATCTTCAAGGCTGACAGACCACTGGAACGCTCCACTTTCGATGTCCGCCCGGACAGCTTCCAGCCCCTCCAGGATCTGATCCCTCTCGCCGGCGGTGAGCACCCCCACTTCTGCCAGCATGGTGGCGTGGGCAATCGAGCCCCGGATATCGTGGTGGTAAAGACGCTGATCGAAGCCCACGGAGGCCGTGAACCGCTCCACAAATGCATCGGTTGGTTCACTGAATCGGCCACCCCAGGGTTTTTCCGAGGTCTTGTTCTGATCGGTCATGGTGTATCTTTCCTGCTGACTGCCCGGCAGAATAATCCGGGTCCGAAAAAATGTGAGCGGATTATAACACCCTGGCAAGGACTCTCACCCCGCATGACGTCTGGCAGTGGCAAAAACCGACCAAACGATGACCTGACCAGCCCGGGCAACGGCTTTTTCGTGCCGGACCTGTGCCGGGTACGTTCGGTGTTCATGCTGGTGGTAAGCAGCGAACTCATGGCGCTGCTGCTGGCCATGGCCCACGCCCGGGGCCAGTGGATCGACTGGAGCTATTTCGGCCTGGTGTCGATGCTGGTGCAGTGGACCGTGCTTACCTGCGCCGCCCTGATCTGCCTCGCCCGGCCCTGGCTTTCCCGTCGCAGCACCGCTGGCGCAACCCTGGCCATGGTCGTGCTGGTAGCCGTGGATGTCGTGGTGTTCAGCAGCCTGGCCAGCACCTTCATTTATCCGGAGCCGGGGCCGGAGCGATGGCAGGCCACGGGAAAGAGCCTGCTGATTGCCGTGATCGCCACCCTCATGGTGCTGCGCTATTTCTATCTGCAGCACCAGTGGCGCCAGCAGAAGCAGGCAGAAATGACTTATCGTCTGACCGCACTCCAGGCCCGAATCCACCCCCATTTCCTGTTCAACAGCATGAACACCATCGCCAGCCTGATCAGCACCCGACCCGAACAGGCCGAGGATGCCGTACTGGACCTCTCCGAGCTGTTCCGGGCCTCCCTGAGGACCAGCGAGCGCCTGGTTCCCCTCAGCGAGGAGCTGGGGCTCTGCCGGCGTTACCTGGCCCTGGAACAGTTGCGGCTGGGAGACCGCCTGACCGTGGAGTGGCGCACCGACCCGACCCTGGCGAACCAGGCCATCCCGCCCCTGACCCTTCAGCCTCTGGTGGAGAATGCCATCTACCACGGCATCCAGCCCAGGACCGCGGGCGGCACGATTGTCATTGAGAGCCAGCGCAGCGGTGACTACGTTTACCTGCTGGTGCAGAACCCGCTGCCGGAGCCTGGCGCCCAGGAGCATCAGGGCAACCGGGTGGCTTTCAGCAACACCCAGGCCCGCATCCAGGCCCTGTTCGGAGAAACCGCCGTGCTGAAGAACAGCCGGCAGGAAAACCGCTATACCGTCACCCTCAGACTTCCCTGGCAAACCGTGAGCAGATACCCATGACCACACCGATAAGAGTGCTCATCGCAGACGACGAACCCCTGGCGCGAGAGCGGCTGAGCCGTCTGGTTTCCGACCTTGAGGGCTACCGGGTCTGCGGTGAGGCGGCCAGCGGTGACCAGGTCCTGTCGGCGGTCGTCACCGAGATGCCGGATATTCTCCTGCTGGACATCCGCATGCCGGGCGGTGACGGAATGGCGGTGGCCAGGCAACTGGCGGCACAATCCGACCCGCCAGCCATCATCTTCTGCACCGCCTATGACGAGTACGCCATCCGCGCTTTTGAGGTTCAGGCCGCCGCGTACCTGCTCAAGCCAGTGCGCCGGGATGCCCTGGCCGAGGCACTGGCCAGGGCCGAGCGCGTCAACCGGGCGCAACTGCGGGCATTAAAGGGCACCTCGGCAGCGCCGGAGGGCCACCACCTTACGGTCAGCAGCGCCCGCGGCACCGAGCTGGTGGACATGACCCGGGTAACCCATTGCGAGGCCGACCAGAAATACGTCACCCTGCACCACCGGGACGGCGAGAGCCTGACCGACCTCAGCCTGAAAGCACTGGAAAGCCGGTTTCCGGAGGAACTGCTACGGATTCACCGTAACACCCTGGTGGGCACCCGTTACATCCGGTCTCTCGACCGACAATCTGATGGCAGTTACCAGATGCGGCTGGAACAGGTGCCGGATCCGTTGCCCGTGAGCCGGCGCCATACCGCCCGCGTTCGCCAGTGGCTCAGTGAGCGGGGTGACTCCTGATTGCACGTCGCTCATCCCCATCGCGGGACTTTTTGCCCCGGTCGCGTTAGGCTTGGGGCTTACTTTCACCAGGCAAGAACACGGAATCATGGCAAAACGAACCCTGCGCATTGCAACCCGAAACAGCGCCCTCGCCCTCTGGCAGGCGGAATTCATCAAGGCCGAACTTGAGCGCCTGCACGACAACGTCGAGGTGGAGCTGGTGGGCATCAAAACCCAGGGCGACAAGATCCTGGACGTGCCGCTGGCCAAGATTGGTGGCAAGGGTCTGTTTGTGAAAGAGCTGGAAGAGGCGATGCTGGCAGGCCGCGCCGACCTGGCGGTCCATTCCATGAAGGACGTGCCCATGGAGTTTCCGGAAAACCTTGGTCTGGTCGCCATCTGCGAGCGTGAAGATCCCACCGATGCCTTTGTCAGTAATGATTACGAAAACGTGGACACCCTGCCCCATGGCGCCGTGGTAGGCACCGCCAGTATGCGGCGGGAATGCCAGCTCCGGGCCTATCGGCCGGATCTGGACATCCGCACGCTGCGGGGCAATGTGAATACCCGGCTGGCCAAACTGGACGCGGGGGAATACCAGGCCATTGTGCTGGCCTCCTCCGGCCTCAAGCGCCTCGGCTTCCACGACCGTATCCGTTACACCATCCCCGACAGCCTGTCACTGCCCGCTGTGGGCCAGGGCGCGCTGGGCATTGAGTGCCGCCTGGACGATCACGAGCTGATCCGGCTGCTGGAGCCGCTCGCCCACAAGGATTCCTCTGACCGTGTGAAGGCGGAACGGGCCCTTAACCGTCGCCTGGAAGGAGGATGCCAGGTGCCGATTGCAGCCTACGCCCTGCTTGAGGACGAAGACACCCTCTGGTTGCGAGGCCTGGTGGGTGCGGTCAATGGCGAGGAAATACTCAGGGTGGAAGGCCGCTGCCACCGCCGTGATGGCGAGAAACTGGGCCGCGAGCTGGCTGAAGATCTGTTGGCCATGGGTGCGGATCGCATCCTTGCGGAAATCTATGGGCACACCCCGAGATAACCGCAACGGACCGCTCAGCCGCGCGCGGGTACTGATCTGCCGCCCGGAACCCGAGGCCAGCCGGCTGGCCCGGGCTTTCCGGGAAAAAGGCGCCGACACGCGGGCGCTTCCCGCTATTGAGCGGGAACCCCTGCCGGAAACACCGGAAGCCCGGCAGCTGGTTCTCGACCTCGACCTCTTCCAGCACGTGATCGCCGTCAGCCCCTTCGCCGCACGGCAGCTGCTCGAACGCATCGACGAGTGGTGGCCGCAGTTTCCCACGGGGATCCACTGGTACGGCGTTGGCTCCGGTACCGCCGCCGTGTTCCGGAAGGCGGGCCTGCACCCGGAGACCCCGAAGCAGGGCTACACCAGCGAGGCCCTGCTGGCTCTCCCATCCCTGCAGCGGCTCGACCACGATCAGGTCCTGCTGGCCCGGGGCGAGCATGGCCGGGAGCTGATCCGGGAAACCCTAGAACAACGGGGGGCCCGGGTGACGGCGCTGGCTCTTTACCGGCGGGTGCTTCCGTGCCACCCGGCGGACACCGTGAAATACTGCCTCGACGATTTCCACCCGGATGTGATCGTCACCCTGTCCGGGGAAACATTGAACAATTTCATCGCACTGAGCCACAATAGTGGACATAATTGCCATGACAGCCTGTTACTGGTGCCGGTGGAACGGGTAGCCCGCGAGGCGACAGCGGCTGGTTTCTCCCGGGTGATCTGCGCCGACGGCATGACAGACGAGGACATCGTGAACCGGGTGATTGACTGCTATTCTGATTCTCCAGACAGGAAACGCCGATACCCGGACCACCCTGACAGCCAGTAAGGATGCCCGTGACCGAATCCAACAACCAGAGTCAGCTTCCCGCAACGGTTCCCAACCATTCCTCCGATGCCCCCCAGGCCCGTCTCTGGCCCCTGTGGATTCTCGGCATTCTGCTGTTAGTGGGGCTGATTGCCCTCGCCGGCTGGAACTGGCAACAACGGCAGGCCCAGCAGAACCTGCAACAGACCATCGACCATGTTTCCGAGATCAACAATCAGCTGGACAACCGCCTGAAGGAGGTCAACCAGGGCCGCTCCGGGCATATCGACTCCCTGCAGACCAGCCAACGGGATCTCCGGCAGGGCCTGGAGGAGCTGCAGCAACGCCTCAACCAGCAGCAGCGCCAGCTGGATCATGTGGCCGAAGAGCTGCTGGAGGCGGGTAACCGCACACGTACCGACTGGTTGCTGGCGGAAGCCGAATACCTGCTGCGGATCGCCAATCAGCGCCTGCAGATCGAAAACGATATTCGGGGCGGCCTGGCCGCTCTTCGCGAAGCGGACGAAGTGCTCCGGGAAACTGATGACATCGGCACCTACCCCGTACGGGAGCAGCTGGCCCGGGACATCATGGCCCTGCGCAGTGTCAGTAATGTTGACCGCACCGGCCTCTACCTGAAGCTGGAAGCCGCCCGCGAAGCGGTAAGCCAGTTGACGGACCGTGCATTGATCGAAGAGCGTGCACCCGGTTTCTCAGGGATGCGCAGCGAGGGCGAAGGTGCCACCGGGGAGGACGCCGGGCCTTTCACGAAAGCCTGGCGGCAGGTCAGGAGCAGCCTGGCCAATGTTGTTTCGATCCGGCGGCTGGATCAGCCAGTGGAGCCGCTGCTTTCACCGGAACAGAGCGCCTGGGCCCGCCTGAACCTGCAGCTGATGCTGGAACAGGCGGAGCTGGCGGTACTCCAGGGCCACCCGGAGCTGTACCAGCGGTCCCTGGACAAGGCCATCGACGCGCTGAACCGCTGGTATCATGACGATCAGCGAGTGGAGGCCCTGCGGGAAACCGTGGCGGAACTGCGGCAACGGGACATTGACCCCGAGCTGCCGGATATCAGTCGCTCCCTGACCCTGCTCAAGGGTCGCATCGCCGGCCGTCATACCAACACCGAAGCCAGAATGAATGGTGAGAGCCAGGATCAGGGCGATGGCGAAGCCGGGGGCGACGACTCATGATCCGTCTGGTGGTGGTTCTCGTCATAGCCCTGCTCCTCGGACTCGGCCTTAGCATGGGCCTGCAGTACGACCTCGGTTATATACGAATCAGCCTGGGCCACTACCTGGTCGAGACCAATTTCTGGGTGGGGCTGGTGCTGATTGTCGGGCTGGTTCTGCTGCTTCTGGCTCTCGCGGCGGTGCTCCGTCGCCTCTTCCATGGCACCGGCGTGGTCACCCACTGGCTGGCAAAAAGCCAGAAACGCAAGGCCCGGCGACGCACAACGGAAGGCCTGCTGGCGCTGGCGGAAGGCAACTGGCCCCACGCCCGAAGAAAACTGGAAGCCTCCGCCGAGCAGGCGGATACGCCGCTGATCAACTACCTTGCCGCCGCCCAGGCGGCCTCCGAGGCCGGCGACCATGACGATGTGGACGAATTGCTGCGCAAGGCCTTTGAGAGTACGCCCGGATCCGACCTGGCCGTGGGCATCACCCAGGCCCAGCTCCAACTCAATGCCAATCGCCTGGAACAGGCGCTGGCCACGCTGGTGCGTCTGCGCAAGCAGGCCCCCCACCACCCCTTTGTCCTGAAGCTGCTGAAAACAGTCTATCTCCGCCTCGAAGACTGGCGGGAGCTGGCGCGGCTGTTACCGGAGCTTCGCAAGCGTCAGCTGGGAGACCCGGAAGAACTGGACCGGATCGAACGCACCGCCTGGCACAAGCTGCTGCAGCGGGCCGCTGACGAATGCCAGCGCCGTGATAGCCAGGACCTGGCGCCACTCACCGGACTCTGGGACGAGCTGCCCGGCAGTATGCGCCGGGACAGCCATACCATCAGCGTATACGCCGACATGCTGGCCAGAAGCGGCGACGAAGCCCAGGCGGAAACCCTGCTTCGCAAGGTACTGAGGAATCACTGGAGCGATGAGCTGATCCGACTGTACGGCCGCATCAAGGGCGATAAGCCGGACGAGCAGCTGCTGGCTGCTGAACGCTGGCTCCAGGACCGCCCCAACAATCCCGAGCTGCTCCTGGCCCTGGGCCGACTGAGCCTTCGCAACCAGCTCTGGGGCAAGGCCCGCGAGTATTTCGAGACCAGCCTTCACCTGCGGCGCAGTCAGGAAACCATCGCCGAGCTGAGCCGCCTCAATGCCCACATGGGCGACGAGGAAGCCAGCAGGACGCTGCTGATGCAGGGCCTGGTGAAGGAAACCGGACTGCCGGACCTGCCCATGCCCCGGGCCTGAAAACATCACTTGTTAGCCACGGAATCCACGGAAGAAGACGGAAAAAAAGAAAACGATTGGCCACGGACGACACGGACAAAACAAAAGAATCCGTTTGTAACTTTCTAATCCTCCGTCCGTGCATGTCCGTGGCTGATTCTTTCTTTTTTTAGTCTATTAGTTCCGTGTTCTTCCGTGGATTCCGTGGCTAATAACCCCTTTTCCGCGTTCTTCCGTGGATTCCGCGGCTACACGCCCTTTTACTGACCGCACCGATACGGCCCCTTTCGCCGTGCTCCATCGATCTCCCGTCCAATTATTTTACACAGCGCACTGAACGACATTTTGGTGAACCATTTAACACCATGAATGCGCACCAATTCACATTGAGTGGCACGCAACCTGTTTGGCTGTCGCAAAAGACTCGATGTCGGGGCACCGGATTATCAAGCACAGCCCGGCCACCCCTCGTCGAATTTGATCGTGTCCGGCCTATGCCAAATACAAAAACCGGACCATCGCACTCCCGACCGGAGACGGTAGGATATGCACACACGCCTCCTGACATGGTTGAAAGCCGGGTCTGCCAGCGTCCCGATGCCCGCTCACATGCGGTCCCACTGGCAACTTCGCCAGGTCAACTATACGGTGCCGCCAGCCGGGCTTTCGGATAGTCTGGCCTGCCACGTTGGGGTTCTGGACCTGACCGATCACCCGGACAATGGCAGCCCGTATCTGGATCGCTGGATCGAGCAGCTGAGAATTCCATTCTGGATCGGCATCCTGCCCGGTGCCCCGGCGATCAATCGCCACCTTGCGTATCTGGCCTCCCTCTATTGCTCCGATTACCACACGCCCCCGATTGACTGGTCCAGGCTTGCCATGGCTGCCGGTCACTTCTGGGGCATGGCGGAACTTCAGCAGGAAACCAGTCAAGCCACAGGGGAGGACTATCAGGCGGTTGCCCTTACCGGAATCTCTCCGGGCATACGCCACGCCATTTCCTGCCTGAAGCGTTTCGCCAGGACATCCGAACCGGTGTTGATCTATGGTCCCAGCGGGACCGGCAAGGAATCAGCCGCCCGTTTTGTCCACGACCATTCCATGGTCCGGCATGGCCCCATGGTGGTCATCAATTGCGCGGCACTTCCCGCATCACTCACCCAGAGTGAATTGTTTGGCCATGAAAAGGGAGCGTTTACCAACGCCACAGACCTGAGGATTGGCCGGATCGAAGCCGCCAATGGCGGTAGCCTTCTGCTCTTCGGAGTTGACGAGCTGTCACTGGCGCAGCAGTCCTCCCTGCTGCGATTCCTGCAGGAGGGCGTCATGGAACGAGTAGGATCCAATGAGCCGATTCGTGTCAATGCACGGCTTGTCGCCACCGCCTCGACCCCGTTGGTGGAACTGGTTGCCCAGGACAAATTCCGCAGCGATGTATTCTTCCGGCTGGGCGAAATGGCGGTAAACCTGCCCGCGCTGAAAGACCGCAGGGAAGACATCCCTTTCCTTGTGGAAAGCTTGCTGGAACGCTCACCTCCTCACCTGCCTGCGAAACAGCCCAGCCCAGCTGCCATGCAGTGGCTGATGGATCACCCCTGGCCGGGGAACCTGCGCGAACTTCAGAACCGTCTTCGCCGGGCCCTTCTGCTCAGCGAGAATTCACGAATCGAGGCGATGGACCTCGGCCTGTATGAGGCCCCCGCCAACGTTTACGATCGATATGACCTCAGTCTGAAGCAGTTTCGGGCGCGGGCCGAACGGCAGGCTCTGCACTGCAGCCTGGCCCTGTGCCATCAGAATATTTCAGCAGCAGCCCGGTTGCTGGGCATTTCCCGGGCCTCATTTTACCGGCTGGTCGATAAGTACCGGATGTCGGCATCAGACACTATCAACTCACCTTCTGCCTCCAGACGAGACAATCGTCGGTAAGGAATCGCAATGAACCTGTCCAGGCACCTTCCCCCGCTGGCCATGGCCCTGGGACTGATACCTGCTGCCACTCACGCTCAACAACCCCAGCCAGATACAACTGCAGGCCCGGACGCCAGGGAAATTTCCGAGAATCAGGCCACCAGCGTTGCTTCCATAACCTACGATCGCGGTATTGTTACCTCTCCCGGGCGGCTGACACTGGAGCCGTCGATATCATATGCCCACAGTAATTCCACTGTGGTCGCTGTCGAGGGTTATACGGTGATTCCGGCGTTGCTGGTTGGCCTGATCAATATCTCGGAGGTACAGAGAGACATCTTTACCGGCAGCCTGGCCATGAAATACGGTTTCACCAGCCGTTTCGAGGCTGGCGTCCGGGTTCCTTACCTGATCATCAACGAGGACCTGCGGGAACGGGAGGTTTTCCAGGGCACGCCGGTGGATACCATACGGGAGTCTTCTGGCGAGGGATTGGGCGATGTGGAAGTGTCAGCCCGGTACCAGCTCAATGACGGCATTGGTGGCTGGCCGTACCTGATCGGCAGCCTGAGGGCAAAGACCCCCACCGGCGAAGGTCCTTACGATGTCGACCAGCGGGTCCTGTTCGACAGCAACAACAATCCGATCGGGGTGGAGCTGAGCGAGCGTCCCACTGGCTCCGGATTCTGGTCCGTGGAACCGGGCCTATCCTTCATCTATCCCACCGACCCTGCTGTGCTGTTCGGCAACCTCAGTTACGTCTGGACCATAAAAGAAGACAAAGGCTGGGAAAACGGACTTACCGTCGACCCCGGGGACGTGATCCGTTTCGGCTTCGGCATGGGTTTCGCCTTTAACGAGCGCACGTCTTTCAGCCTGGGCTATGATCATTCGATCATTGGGGATACCGATTACGAGCGGGACATCAGCCTGCTCGATACCCGGTTTGATCGCATCCACGTCGGTTCACTGACTTTCGGACTGTCCCATCGCCTGACCAGCGATACCAGCCTGAGTACGGCGGTCAGCGTCGGTGTGACGGACAACGCCCCCAATACGGAGATCACCCTGCGCCTGCCTGTCAGCCTCTGAGACTGGCCTCGGGGTGTTGTCTGGTGTCCCGTAACAAAAGTTTGCGGCGTTTCCTAGCGACTGAGCAGACGATTCAGGTGCTCCCCGAGGTGCAGCGGCATCTGGTGGCTGACGGCCAGGTTATCGAGCTCGATATTGAGCTGATGGATATTCTGGATCACGGAGTCATTGAGGTTATTCTGGATCACCGTGGTCCAGCCTTGGCCTCCCACACTCGGGTTTGTCGCCACCCGGGCACCGCCGGTCTGATCAGGCCGCAGTATCTGAATTACCGTCTCGTGGCTGTAATCCATCGCCCGGCCACTGACACGCTGGTTAAGGTTGGGGATGGTCAGACGGTTTACGACCAACTCCTCACCGTTGAAGGTGACAATCTGGTCCAGGCCAATGGATATTTCCAGATCGCCCCGTAGAAAACCGCCACGAAGCTGGTCAAGCTCTTCATCTGCCAGCGGGACACCGCGGAAATCGAACTCCACAGTTCCTGAGGGTCCGGCAGAAGCCAGGACAGGAAGTATCAAACTGAGGAAAAGCAGGCCTCGCGGTGTTTTCATCGTTCACCACTCCCTTGATGAGGGCCAGTATGGCAGGCTGTGAGCTCCCGGCAGTTCCCGGAGCGCCTTGTGCACCGGTGCTCTGGCCATTGCCGGCCAGTCGTCATCGCCAAGGAAGGACGCGCGCCCCTGCTGCAGATGACTGCGAATGACGAAAGCCGTACCGTCCCAGTATTCCTCGAACTCCCGGTGACTGTATGCCTTGAGCCCTCGGGCCGGGTCCCCAACCAGCACCTCCTGGTCGCTGATACCCTTGATCACCACGAAATGACGGAAGCCCCGGATATTGATCAGGACAATCACCGGAAGACGGACCTGCTCCTTCAGACCAGCCAGAGGCATGCGAAAACCGTCCGCCTGATAGCCTTCCATTTGCAGGTAACGTTTCATATCCAGCATCGAAAAACCTTCACTGCGAACCTTGTCTTCGTCCGCCAGGGCAAACATCGTCCGGAACACTTCCTGCTCTGATACCGGGTGTGCGTAATGGTACGACAGCAGTGACGCCACCGCCGCCGAACCACAACTGAAGTCGTACTGCTGACGAATGACCTCACTAAAGGTTTTCTCACGGTAGCTTTCCACGGGGACGGACAGGTTCCCACCGATTCCCGGTACAGTCACCGATCCCGCCTGAACCTGGGGCAGGAGCAGGCCAAACAACAGCCCGGCTATCATGCCTTCGCGCCTACCCATGCCCCACCCCTTTATTGGTTGATCAGAATGTTGATCTGCGTACTGTCCTGAATGACAACCTGGTTTCCGGTATTCTGGATTACGGTGGCAATGCCATTCATATGCTCGAATGCCCCGTCGGACAGCTGGTTGTCACCGGTGACCACGTTGCCAGTCAGCACATTATTGGCAACAGAGCCGTTCTGCTGGGCATTGTTCACCTGCCATTGCATGGGTAATCCCTGGCGGCCACTGGTACCAGCCAACTGATCTTCAGTCAGCGTGGCTGCATCCATCCACTGCTCAGCCAGGCCAGGCGGGGCCGAGGGCAGTACCCAGAGCAACACGGCAGCCTGCAAAGTCCGTCTGATGACCTTAGCCATAGCCGTCCTCCTGAAAAACGGGCCGCCGCCAGAGGCAGGCAGCCCGATTTTCCTTAGTTGCCACCAGTGGACAGGTTGGACATGACACTGACGTTGGCCTGAGTCACGCTGCCGGCACCCGTATTTTGGGCGAAGGCGCCTACACCGGTGAAGTTGGCCGAGCCGCCGGAGATCTCGTTGGCGGCACGGGCTTCGGTATAGGAATTCTCACTACTGGCAGAACCGTACGTCACGGTGGTGCCACTGACCGAGCCATCTAGCTCGGCGTCGTTCATGAACACATCAAGATTCAGCTCGGTAACGCTACTGTCGGAGCTGTCGCTGGTGTTGTAGGAATTGCTGGTATTCGTGGAATTGTCGGAACTGTCACTATTGCCACTCCCTGAAACTTTGAAGGAGTCGCTGATATCGGTACTGTTGTCCGAATTGTCCGAGTTATTGGAATTATCCGAGTTATCGGAATTATCCGAGTTATCGGAATTGTCCGAATTGTCAGACATGTCGTTTCCACTGTCAGCGATCTTGAAAGAATCACTGACGTTGGTGCTGTTATCCGAGTTGTCCGAATTATCGGAGTTGTCAGAGTTGTCGGACATGTCATTTCCACTGTCAGCCACCTTGAACGAGTCGGTGACATTGGTGCTGTTGTCCGAATTGTCGGTGTTGGCGTTTGTCAGGCTGTTATCGGAGTTGTCCGAATTATCGGAGTTGTCCGAATTGTCAGACATGTCGTTTCCACTGTCGGCGATTTTGAACGAATCGGCGACATCGGTGGTTGTGGAATTGTCATTACCGGAGTCGGTGTTACCGGAATGGTCGTTGTTGGCAGTAGACGTATCATCTGCGTTGGTATTCGGATCTCCGTCCCCACCCAGGTCCGCGTAGGCAGCACCGGAAACACCCAGTCCAAATGCAATGGCCATCGCCAGTAAGCTTTTCTTGGCATTCATGATATCCCTTCCTTCTGTGTTATTGGCTCTTGGTTATTCGGGGCCTCCGACACCTAAGCGCTTACAGGTACTCCATGCACCAGGCCCGCTTGGAAGGGGATTGCGATTCCCGTGCCATTTCCAAGGAGCATTTCTAATGCTTTGTTTTAAATATGATTTTTTAATACTCACCCGAAGACAGAAAACTCCGGGCATCGATTTCTGTCGCAATAGTGGAACACCTGCCCGTGCTCCCCAGATCCCGACAGTTGAACTTATGGCTGAATATCATGCATATAGCTCAACGAAGACTCTGTAAAAATTACGTACAGACCAAGGCAGTAGTCCGGACCTGACCACGCCCCCAGGGCCTGTATTCTGCCCAAGGATTACGCCCGAACGATAAAGGCGGGATAGCCGTGAAAATCTCGGAGAGGACTGAAAAACAAAGAGAAAGGATCAGAATAAAGCCAAAAAAGGGGCCTGCCACGGCCTTCGCCAAGACTTCCTGACGAAAGAATCACACCCGTAAAGGTTCTTTGCCCTTCCCCGAGTGCGTCCGCAGCCGGTCAATTTTTACTTTTTTCCGCGTACTCCCGCGGATTCCGCGGCTAAACCCGTCTTTGCCAGGCGCTCAGCTCGGCGATGGTGTGCTGATACTTGCGGGCGGTTTCGCGGATCACGAAGGGGATATCCACCGGATTCTGCATCTGCTCGAAACGGGGTGCCAGAATGGATCTCATGCCGTCAAGCACGGTCACCGGCTCACCATTGAGCTCGAAACCGCCGATCCAGTTTGCCCTTGGCGTGAAGTCCTCCATCAGGGTGTAGGGGGAACTGATCACCAGAACACCGCCAGGCTTCAGCAGACGGTGGACGCTCTGCAGAAACGCTCCCGGGTCCTGTAAGCGGTCGATCAGATTGCCGGCGAAGACCAGGTCATAGTCTTCGTGTTCCGGACCAAGGCTGCAGGCATCAGCCACCTGGAACTGCACTCTTGCCGCGGCATTGCCCAGGTTGTGGGCCTCCAGGCTGGCGCTGGCGGTGCTGCCCAAATCGCCCTGGTCCCGGAGAAAGTAATCCATGGCCCCTTCGGACTTCATCGTCTGCGCGGCATGGATGAAGCGATTCGAAAGATCCAGGCCGACAACCTCCTCGAAGGCCCGCCCAAGCTCGAAACTGGTGCGGCCAACGGCGCAACCCAGGTCGAGGGCACGCTTTTTCTCACGTCCGGCCATCAGCTCCAGGCATACGCCGGCACAGCGCGCCGGGTAATTGCCAACTCCGAAGTGACTATCGCCAAAGTGAAAGGCGAGGTACTGCCCCAACAGTTCGTCGGTTTCATAGACGTTCATCAGTTTCTCCCGTGGATAGGCTCAGAGAGCACAGGACCGGAACCCGGTATAGACATCGTTGCGCTGGGGCAGGTAGGCCTGCCGGTAGGTGCCCCGTATCAGCACCGACGAGGTGGCGCAACTGCCGCCCCTGGTGACCTTGTGGTCGCCGAACTGGAGCGTCGACATGAAGGGGTACATGTCCACCTTGAAGCCGTCATAGGGGAGAAACTGCTCGCTGGTCCATTCCCAGGCGGTTCCCACCATTTGCCGGCAGCCAAAGGGACTGTCACCGGCGGACAGATCGGTGACCGCCAGACGGCCCATGCGCCGGGCGTCCAGGTCCGCATTCTCCGGGGAGGGCGGCTGGTTACCCCAGGGGAACCGCCGGAAAGGTCCGTCCGGCCGGTTTCCCAGGGCCGCAACCTCCCACTCCGCCTCCGTGGGCAGACGACGGCCAGCCCAGTTGCACCAGGCTTCCGCCTCCCAGTAGGAGACATGCAGGACCGGTGCCGCCGGGTTCAGGGGGTGCCAGCGATCAAACAGCCGCTGTTGCCACTGACCTTCATGATACCGCCAGTACAGGGGGTGCCGGGGCTCCCGCATGACCGGCGTGGTGGCGCCATGGACCAGGGCCACGTCCGTCTCCGTCTGCAGCCATTTGCGTCCGCCAAAGGACCAGAGTTCCGGACGCCTGTAGCCGCCATCTTCCACGAAGGCCAGGAACTCGCCATTGGAAACGGGCGTCCGGGAAATACGGAAGGCCTCCAGAAAAACCGGATGACGCGGCTTTTCCGCGTCGAAAGCGAAATCGTCACGGGCATAAAGGTCCGACTCTCCAGGCATTCCGATCAGCCATGTGCCTGCGGGAATCTCCGCGTCGCCGAGATCGGTGCCACCGGGCGGATTCGCCTCCGAGGCCTGGACTTCAACACCAGGGGGGGCGGGGTAGCCCACAGTCTGCCGGCACCAGGTCATGGATTCGATGTGCATGTGCTGGTGGTAGATGGCGTACCGGTACAGGTACAGTTCCCGCTCACCCAGCGGCTGTTCGCAGATGCGCTCCGCGACCCGGTCGTAGACGATATTGAAGTAGTCACGGGTCTTGTCGCGGCCGGGAAAAAACTCACGGCTCCAGCGATCGTGGTGGTCGATGTGGAACGAATCCCAGAAGTCGTCCATGGCCGGATTGTGGCTGGGCGTGCCATCCAGCAGATTGAACACGAACACTTCGTAGAAGAAGGCCGCATGCCCCATTTCCCATAGCGGCGGATTGACGCCGGGATGGTAGGGCACCTGAAGCTGCTCGTCTGCCAGCGTATCCACCATTGCAAGGGTGCGATCCCGCGTTTCTTCCAGCAAACTCAGCAACCACGCTTTGTCGTACATGAGCTACCCGTCGTTGGTTGATTGTCCAGTATGTACAGGCAGACTACCACAATGGATCAGCCTTACCGTCATCGCGACTCTGGCGGGAGAAGTGCGGTGGCTGGCTGCTATCCCCATACCCACAGGATGACCGGCACCGAGGTGACAACTACCAGGGCTGACAACGGCAGCCCAAGACGCCAGTAGTCTCCGAATTCGTAGCCTCCCGGTTCCATGACCAGGGCATTGGACTGGTGCCCGATGGGCGTCAGGAAGGCACAGGAGGCCCCCACCGCTACCGCCATCAGCGTGGCGTCAGAGGCGATGCCCATCTTGTCGGAAATGCTGAGTGCAATGGGCGCCACCAGGATTGCCGCAGCCGCGTTGTTGACGATATTGGAGAGAATCATGGTGCCTGCCACGAGGACCGCGAGCAGGAGGCCCGGCGATAGCGATTCCCCTGCAGCGAACAGCTGGCTGGCCAGCAACTCGGCGCCACCCGTCGTCTCCAGGGCCGTGCCAACGGGAATCATGGCTCCCAGCAGGACAATCACGGACCAGTCAATGGCCTTGTAGGCTTCATTCGCATCAAGAACACTGGCAACAACCATCAGTACGGCTGCCGCCACAAGAGCAACCGGCGGCTGCAAGGCGCCAGCCAGAATGCTGACAATCGCCAACAGGAAAATCCCGGCCGCAACCCAGGTGCGGCGTTCGGTCTTGAATCTCAGCCCCCGCTCTGCCAGAGGCAGGGCCCCGATCTCTCGCAGGTCATTACTCAGGGAGTCTTCCTGGCCCTGTACCAGAAGGATGTCCCCCGACCGTAACTTGATCTGGCCCACGCGTTCCTTCAACCGGCGTCCCTGCCGGGCCACCGCAATGACGTTCAGACCGTGTCGCTCCCGAAGGCGCAGACGATTGGCTGTCTCACCGGTGAGGTGGGAATCCGGCGTAATCACCGCCTCCACGATCCGGGCGTCACCCTCTTCCAGTTCGTCTCTTCCCTCATCCGGCTCCCCCAGCTCAAGATCCGCCCGGTCCAGGACAGACTGAAGATTGTCGGTGTCGGTCTGCACCAGCAGCACGTCACCGGCACGAAGCACCTTATGGGTGGAGGGAGACAGTTTTCGGTCGTCGTCGCGAACCAGCGCCAGCACGGCGATATCCGCCTCGTCACGGATATCGACGATCAGGTCATGGAGGGTCTGACCGACATAATCGGACCCTTCCGGGACCCGGAGTTCGGTAACGTAGTCACCCACGCTGAACAGCTTCTTGCCGGTACCACTATCCTCTCGCCTGGGGGTCAGCCGCCACCCCACCAGGCTGATAAAAGCCAGCCCCACCACGGTTATCGTGGCGCCCACCGGCAGGAAGTCCAGCAGGCCGAAGTTGGCATCGCCTTCCCGGTACGAGGCAATGATGATGTTCGGCGGCGTGCCGATGAGCGTCATGGTACCGCCCAGCAGCGAGCCAAAAGCCAGGGGCATCAGCAGAAAGGAGGGAGAGCGCCCGGATTCCCGCGCCATCCATATCGCCACCGGCATCAGCAAAGCCAGCGCGCCCACGTTATTGATGAAGCCCGAGCACAGGGCCACCACACCGGTTATCGTGATCACCTGAAGAGTGGGGTTATCCCCTACCCGTCCCAGTTGCCTGGCAATACTGTCCACAACGCCGGCGTTGACCAGTCCCTGACTGATCACCAGCACCGCCGCTACCGTGATGATGGCCGGGTGCCCGAAGCCGGAGAAAAGATCCTTTGACGGGACCAAGCCGGTGACGGCCACGGCCAGCAGGGCCAGCATGGCCACGATATCAAAACGGATTCGATCCCAGACAAACAGGGCAAGAGTAGCCACCAATACGGTAAAAACAATGGCCTGATCAGTACTCACTAATGGCACCTCCTCTCCTGGAAACCACGATGTAGGCCCGAAGCATCTCAGAAAACGTGGATAACATCACGGGGAGTTAATGAATTTCATTTAATAATAGCCGCTCAAGAATTCCGTCTCATTTCCCTGACGGCGGCTGGACCGAAGCACTGGGCGGAGCCCAGCCCACACACCCCATGACGGAGGAGCGGATTGCCCGCTTCGAGGAAGCGGCGCTGCGCTGACTCAATGCGGAACCGCCAAAGCTTTGCCACCGCGCCTCACTCTCAAGACTCTCAGCGGCTCAGCAGGCCAGCGAACTGACCAAACCGGACGCCAGACACAAAAAGGGCTGGCGGGATCTCTCCCGCCAGCCCTTTCTGTCAGTGGTTCCGGCGGGCCCTGGCCCACCGGAGAGAACACTGAACCCGTCGGCTTAGCCGAACTGGTTCATGGTGTTGTCCTTACCACCGGCCTTCAGGGCCGCGTCACCCGCGAAGAATTCCTTGTGGTCATCGCCGATGTTGGAACCGGCCATGTCCTGGTGCTTCACGGTGGCGATACCCTGACGGATTTCCTTGCGCTGTACGCCCGCGACATAGGCAAGCATTCCTTCGTCACCGAAGTAGCCCTTGGCCAGGTTGTCGGTGGACAGAGCCGCGGTGTGGTACGTCGGCAGGGTGATCAGGTGATGGAAGATACCTGCTTCACGGGCCGCATCGCGCTGGAAGTTGGCGGTCCACTCGTCGGCCAGCTTGCCCAGCTCGGTGTTGTCGTACTCTTCGCTCATCAGCTTGTCGCGGTTGTAAGCGGATACGTCCTTGCCTTCTTCCTTCCAGGCATCGAATACCTGCTGACGGAAGTTCAGGGTCCAGTTGAAGGACGGGCTGTTGTTGTAAACCAGCTTGGCGTCAGGCACCACTTCACGGATGCGGTTAACCATGGAGGCGATCTGGCCAACGTGGGGCTTCTCGGTCTCGATCCACAGCAGGTCGGCACCGTTCTGCAGGCTGGTGATACAGTCCAGCACGACGCGGTCTTCACCGGTACCGGCACGGAACTGGAACAGGCCGGACGGCAGACGCTTCGGCTTCAGCAGACGACCTTCGGACTTGATCACAACATCCCCGTTGTTGATGTCGTCAGCACTTTCAATGTATTCGCCGTCGAGGAAGGCGTTGTACTGGTCACCAAGGTCGCCCGGCTCGTCGGTCACGGCCAGCTTCTGGGTCAGGCCGGCACCCAGGGAGTCAGTACGGGCAACGATCACACCGTCGTCCACACCCAGCTCCAGGAACGCCAGACGAACAGCGTTGATCTTGGACAGGAAGTCGGCGTGGGGAACGGTCACCTTGCCGTCCTGGTGGCCACACTGCTTCTCGTCGGAAACCTGATTCTCGATCTGGATACAGCAGGCACCCGCCTCGATCATCTGCTTGGCCAGCAGGTAGGTCGCTTCGGCGTTACCGAAACCAGCGTCGATGTCGGCGATGATCGGCACAATGTGGGTTTCGTGGTTGTCGATCTTCTCTTCCAGTTCCTTCGCCTTGGCAGTGTCACCGGCCTGCTCGGCTTCTTCCAGGGCACGGAACAGGTGGTTCAGTTCCCATGCATCCGCCTGGCGCAGGAAGGTATACAGCTCGCCGATCAGGCTGGAAACAGCGGTCTTCTCGTGCATGGACTGATCAGGCAGCGGTCCGAACTCGGAGCGCAGGGCAGCAACCATCCAGCCGGACAGGTACAGGTAGCGACGCTTGGTGGAGCCGAAGTGCTTCTTGATGGACAGCATCTTCTGCTGACCGATAAAGCCATGCCAGCAGCCCAGAGACTGGGTGTACTGGGACGTGTCCTTGTCGTAGTTCGCCATGTCTTCGCGCATGATCTTGGCGGTGTACTTGGCGATGTCCAGACCTGTCTTGAACTTGTTCTGGGCGCGCATGCGGGCAGCGTGCTTGGGATTGATCGCGTTCCAGGTCGGGTGCTTCTTGAGCAGTTGTGAGACTGCATCAACGTCTTGTGCGTAAGGCATGGTCTTGGTCCTTGCTATTACGGGTTGGAGGATCTTGCAGTGAACCAGCGCTCCGCTCAAATTTTGAGCAGATCACCGAAGATGGCGGATACTCTAGTGAGTTTTATCGCATAATTGAAATTTATATTATCTATTCCCGGCATTTTTTTAATGAATGACTGAAAAGACCACCAGATCCCCTGATCTATCGGCTTTGCAGGGCATCTGCCGTCACCACGGTCATGACCACCAGGCGGTCGCCAGCTTCCAGTTCCAGGTACTCGTCCCTCGGCGGGTTCAGTTGCAGATGATGGCCCCGTTCGTCAGCGACGGCCCGGCGGACCCCCAGGGCAATCTCGCCCTCCGCCGCGAGGGTTTTTTCCAGTAACTGGAAATCGGCACTGGCGGGCAGTGGATAGTCCGCGGGATCACGAAACAGGATCTCCGCCCCACCGACGGTAAACAGCTCGTCGAGCACCACCCTCAACTCACGGCGCAGGGCAACCTGTGCCAGCACGTGGCTGAGGATCATCGAGCTGATCATCATCTCGCTGCGGTGGCCATACAGCAATTGCCGGTTGTCGGGATCACTCAGCTCCATCATCACCTGCGGTCGCCGCTGCCCTTCGCTCAGCAGGTCTTCCAGCTGCAGGTAGCCCACCATGGCCCGGGCATCCGCCTCCTCGCCCGAAGCCAGGCGGTCGCTGCTGAGCAGAATAATCGAGTCGTAGTCAGCCGGCTGTATCCGGCGAAGCTCCTCTTCCACCATGAAATCCGTTTCCAGGTGGTGGCAGGGGAGAGGCATCTCGGGGCCAACGTACTGTGCAATACTGTGCTCCCGTTCCGCTGTCGGGATCACCGAAACCACCCTCACCTCAAAGCGGCAGCCACGGTAACTGGCCAGCTCGGCGATAAGACTCGGCACGCGCCGGTTCCAGCCCAGTACCAGCACCCTGTGGGCGGCGGCAGTTATCTCCGGGGGCCGGGAGCTGACCTCACCGCGGACGATCAGGGGCAGGGGTGCCCGTTTGGCGTCGGCCTCGGTGGCGGTGTAATCCCGGGCGATCATCACGACCCGATCCCGGGCTTCGATGAGCGTGTCAGATGGCGCCGCCAGGTGCACGGCCCAGCCATTTACCGCAGGTTTCAACACGCCCAGAACGATGGCACTGGGTCTCTGGGACGCCAGATCACCAAGGCTCAAGCCGGCCACGGAGTCACCGCTGCGCACATAGATTTCGTTATCGCCTTCTCCGGCCAGCAGTTCGTTGTAGACTTCCGAGAGCCCCGGATGAAGGATATTCTGGGCCATCAGCCGACTGATGGTGGCATCCCCGGCAACCACTTCGATGTCTCCGGGGTAGGCCCGTTCAATCACCGGCAGTTTGCGGATGTCCTGAAGTTCCGCCACCACGAAGGGCAGTGAGGAACGATAGTGCCGGGCCTGTCCCGCGATGGAAAGCAGTGCCTTGACTGTTTCCATGTCCGACGTCACCAGGCTTCCCGCCTCGTGGACGGCACTGGGGACAATCACCGCGGCGGCATCGAGGCACGCGACCCGATGCAGTGCGTCGGGCTGGATGGGCAGGCCGGAGCGCAGAATGACCTGCCGGGCCCGGCTGCCAATACCCGGCTCGCTGCGAAGCTCGTGCACCTGCTGGGCGCTGGCCTCTTCCGCCAGCACCACCAGGTTCAGCCGGGAGGTATCGTGCTTTTCCAGGAAGCGACGCATACGCCCGGTAGAGCCCAGAAGCTCGGACAGCATGGGCAGGGTCTGGCTGGTCCAGCCCAGTACCACGATGTGGTTTTTAAGGGTAACCGGCGTCAGCCCCCGCTCCAGCTCGTTCATCCTGGCGATCAGCCAGCGGGTAAGAATGGCCACCAGGGTACCCATGAATACTACGTAACCACTGATGGTGAGCAGGGTGGAGACGAAGCGCCGCCAGGCACCGACGTCATCACCCAGGTAACCGGGATCCGTCAGCCGCAGAAACGCCCACCAGATGGCGGTACCCAGGTGATCGAACTCACCTTCCAGGGGCACCACCAGAATTCCGCCAATGATCGAGATGATGGCGATGAAGGCGGCGACCACCAGTAACTGGAAGCCGGCACCCTTTACCAGCTGGCGCTCGACGAGAAATTTGACACGATCAACAATCCGGAATGGCAGCATTTGGGTCCCGATCAGAATCCGATTGAAAAGATGGCATCAGCATAACCCAGATGTTTCCTTCTGCCTGCCTCTCGTCGAGATCCGGTTGGATTTTCGGATACACTCACCCCTGTCACATGATGACTCTCCGGAGCTGACACCATGGCCATGAAACCGATTGCCTCACTTCTGGTGGCGCTGCCGCTCCTGCTTGGTTGCGCGACTCCGCAACAGCCTCGGCAGGAAATACCGGTGACGCTCTACGATGCCGCGGTGTTCAGCGCCGATTCCGGTAAAGGGGTGACGATTTCGCAGCTGGCCCACCAGCTGTCGGAAATGGACGTGATCGTGGTGGGAGAGCATCACGGTCATCAGGCATCGCACCTGTTGCAGGCCCGTCTGCAGGCGGCGCTTTACAGCCGGAACCCGGAGCAGGCACTGGCGCTGGAGCCCTTTGACCTGGACCATCAGAGGGAGGTGGACCAGTACCTGGAAGGCCGGCTGGGGGAGGAGGAACTGATCGAGGATGCCGGCGCCTGGCGCAACTACAGGGCCTCGTACCGGCCCCTGATGGAGTTCGCCCGCTGGCATCAGCTTCCGGTGGTGGCCGCCAACGCCCCCGATGAGGTGGTGCGCTGCGTGGGGCGTAAGGGGCCCGGGTACCTGGATGGACTGCCGTCCTCCGTGAGAAACCGGCTTCCGGCGCAGCCCTTCCGGGAGGCGCCGGGGTACCGCCAGAAATTTCTCGAGGTCATGGGCAGCAACGGCCATGGCAGCCACACGCAGGCAAACCGGCAGCGCCTGGAAAATTCCTACCAGGCCCAGCTGCTGCGGGACAACACCATGGCCGACCGGGTCCTGGTCACCCTGGCGCAAGATCCCGGCCATCAGGTTCTGGTGATCACGGGGACATTCCACAGCGAGGAACGGATGGGACTGGTGGGGGTACTGGAACAACGGCGACCGGACCTGACCATCGCTGTCATCAGTCCGGTCATTCTTGAACAACCGGGAGCCACGCCACTGCCGGCAGAACACGCCGAAAAAGGTGACTACCTGTACTTCGTACAGCCCCTGCCGGAAGAATACCGGGACGAGCAACGCGGAAAGGCCGCCCTGATGGAACAGTTCAGCCAGGCCCGAAAGCTGGATTGTCAGTAGCAGTCAGCAGGCGCCAACCGCCTACTGCGTCTGAACCATCTCATCGGTGACCTGGTAGCTGCCGGCCAGCCAACGCACCACCTCCCGGGCGACCGGGTGCTGGTCTTCGAATGGCCGGTAACGCTCCCTCAGCCGGCTCACCCGCTCGTCGCCGAGCCGGTGCAGTCCGGAATCCTGCAGCAACAGCAGGTCCTCCAGCAGCATCTCCGCCAGCTCATTTCCGGCGATCTCCCGGGCCGCCAGCCGGAACGCCTCGGCATAACAGTAGTCCTCCCCCTCAAGGTAGCTGCGGGCCAGGGTCAGGGCCGGAATGGCGGTCAGCGTGGGCTGGAGGGCCGGGTTGATGGCGTGGCCGCGAATGAGCCCGGCATTGACCGACGGTCGCCCGGTGAACCCCCGCAGGTGCAGGTGCCGCGACATACGGTCGCCGTCGTTTACCGGATAGTTGTCCCAGAGCAATGGCTTGCGCCCCAGTTGCCGGGCAACCCGGCGCAGGTGTCCCGGGGACACCTGCCGTGCGCAAACCTCCTCGCCGGTCCAGAATACATCCACCGTGGGATCCAGCGCCGCCCCCAGATCTTCCAGGTAACCTGATGGCCGTTGTCCGAAGATCCGGTCCAGCACCGGATCATCCGAGTAGTAGGACGGACATACCGCCAGCTGTCGGAAACCGGTTCTCTGGCGTATCCAGTCAATGATTTCAACCTGCCGCAGGGCGAGCTCGGGAGTGTCGGCCTTCATATCGTCGAACAGGATCGCCAGGCGGGTCACGCCCACCGACTCGAAAAACGCCAGCTTGTCGGCCAGCGCACGGCGAGCGGTGTCATCGAAATGATTGAACACCTCCCAGGGGCTCAGCCCGATCCCGAAGCCGATGCCCTGATCATCACACCACCGGCCAAAACCCTCGATTTCCGCGGCCACTTCCGGCGGATGGGGCTCCTGCCAGGCACGACGCAGGAAGCTGTCAGCCTTGGGGGCATACCAGTAGAAGTCGTAGCCATGGGGCCGCAACAAGCTCATCAGGGCACGACGGTCGCCCCATCCCCACATGGGCCCGTAGAACCCCTCGATTATTCCCAGCTCCGGTATCATATGGGCAGTCCGACCTTTGTTGATGATGGCCCCCGGGACCGGAGGCGAGAATGGGTCGTCGGGTAGCGTTTCCTGACAACCGGCGACAGGCGCGAGTTCCGGACGTTAATGCGGCAACAGCTTTTCCACCCCCTGCCGTAGGGTCGCCCGGGACAGCTCACCGGTATGACTGTACACCAGCAACCCATCAGCGTTGTAGAAGAGGGTGGTCGGCAGAACGTGGGTGCCGGTAACCGCGCCCAGACGGTTATTGCGGTCCAGCAGGATATTGTCCAGGGCCAGGCCCTGGGAGTCGAGAAAGCCTCGGATAGTGGGTGGCTCCTCCCCCACGTTCACGAAGACAAAGTCGATGCCCTCCTGGCCGGCCTGGGCCTCCGCCAGCACGGGCATTTCACGACGACAGGGCGGACACCAGGTGGCCCAGAGATTCACGACCATGGGCCGGTCCGTTCCCCCCCTGAACATCACGAAGGTTGATGGCACTCTCATCCATCGAAGCAAGGGTCAGGTCGGGCACCGGCCTGCTATCACTGTCCATCAACAGAATCAGACCGCCGAGCACCCCCCAGACCATTACGGCCGACAACACCGCGGCGGAGAGCGGGCGACGCAGGGATGCGCTTCGCCAGCTGGACCAGCACAACCATAGCAGGCCAGAAATTACCCCGGCTGTGACATCAAAGCCGCCATCCCGAATATCCAGCACCGAAAGTACGCCTCCGTAGCTCTCGTGATAGCGAAGCACGAAAACCACCCTGGCACCGGCGAACGCCACCAGAATCAGGGTGAACAGCGCATCACTGACCACCACCCCATATCGCCGGCCCAGAAACGCCCCCACCAGAAGCGCAACGCCAAGAGCGAACAACATCAACACCTGGGACACGGTAAAACCCAGTGGGCCGAGGGATACCGTCTGGGAAAGGATAGACATGTGGAGTGCGCCTCATAAGGTTGCTGGCTGGTGAACCGGCCCGGTTAACAAGATCTGGCCACTTCCGTTATGCTTGGTGCGGCGCGGCCCGAAAATAAGATCGCCGGGGAAGCCGGAGTTCTTTCTGGCGCACCACCCTGACGCTGCCGATTGCCCGATGCCCAATTCTAACAGACCGGATCTGACCTCC
Organism: Marinobacter daqiaonensis; assembly: GCF_900115285.1. Taxonomy (GTDB): domain Bacteria; phylum Pseudomonadota; class Gammaproteobacteria; order Pseudomonadales; family Oleiphilaceae; genus Marinobacter; species Marinobacter daqiaonensis. The sequence goes on along the minus strand of NZ_FOYW01000003.1, from coordinate 260,698 downwards.
CGTGAATGAAGTCGCAAGCTCTTTCCTGGACAGTAATGAAGTTGCCCTCCAGCTGGCGATCGCTCTGCTACTCGGCGCCCTGATCGGCCTTCAGCGGGGCTGGGAAGCCCGCGAGAAAAAACCCGGCGAGCGTATAGCGGGCATCCGCACTCATGCTCTCACCGGCCTGCTCGGGGCCGTGTCGGCACAGCTGACGGAGGCGCTGACCGTGTGGGCGTTTCCGGCCATGTTCCTCGGGGTTATCGGCGTCAACCTGGTGTCCTACCGGATCCAGACCGCCGACACCCGCGACTACAGTATCACCGGTATTGTCGGCATTCTGCTCACCTTCTGCTTCGGCGCCATGGTGGTGGCCGTGGACATGGCGATGGCGGCGGCCGCGGCGGTGGTGACCGCCCTGATCCTGGACAATAAACAGGAGATCCATGGCGCCCTCCATAAACTGGAGGAACGGGAGCTGGACGCCGGGCTGAAACTGCTGCTGATTACCGTGGTGCTGCTGCCGCTGCTGCCCAATCAGGGCATGGGCCCCGGCGACGTACTGAATCCCTACGAGATCTGGTGGATGGTTGTGCTGATCGCCTCGGTCTCTTTCGTGGGTTACTTCGCCATCCGGGTGGGCGGACCGGAAAAGGGCATCCTCTTCACCAGCCTGTTTGCCGGCCTCAGTTCGTCCACCGCCCTCACCCTGCACTATGCCCGTGAGTCCAGGCAGAATGGCGCGCTGAGCCCCATGTTCGCAGCAGGCATCCTGATAGCCTGCGGCACCATGTTCCCCCGCATCCTCATCTACGGTGCCATCATCAATACCGCCCTCGTGCCCGCCCTGCTCTGGCCGGTCCTGAGCATGGCGGCTGTTCTCTACCTGGGCGCGGGAATCATCTGGCATCGCAACCGGCGCGATCTGAGAGTCGACCAGCCCACACTGAACCAGAACCCCCTGGACCTCAAGTCCGCACTGATCTTCGGCGCCCTGCTGACTGTCATACTGATGCTGGGAGAATGGCTTCGCCAGTGGCTGGGGGACCTGGGGATTTACGTTCTGGCCGCCACCTCCGGCATTACCGATGTTGACGCCATCACCCTCTCACTGACCCGCATGTCCCAGGAGTCCATTGCCGCCAGTACCGCAGTCGTGGGGATCGTTATCGCGGCCTCGGTCAATAACCTTGTGAAATCGACCATGGCCGCAAGCATCGGCACCCGGCGACTGGGCCTCTCCGTCGGGGTACCCATGGCGATTTCACTGGTGGCCGGGCTGGCGGTGGCTCTGGCCCAGCAGCTTGTGGTCGGCTGAACGAGTAGAGACCGGAAACAATCCGTAGAGGGACGACACAGGTAAAAGGTGACAAAACCCGATCATTTTCTATACTGTTCATTCAGGTGACATTGACACCCGTGCGCTCTTGACGCATCCACAACAACAACATGCTGGAGCCAGCCCGATGCCTTTATTCCGCCCCGCGTGGGAAGGGACCCATTGATATGGATTACTACGATCTTATCATTGTGGGCGCAGGGCCGGCCGGATCGACCCTCGCCTGGGCCCTTCAGAACACCGGCAAGCGCATTCTGCTCATCGACAAGGCCCGGTTCCCGCGGGACAAGAGCTGTGCGGGCTGGATCACCCCGGCGGTACTCGACGCCCTGCAAATCGATCCCGACGACTATGCCAGGAATCATGTTCTGGAGCCCATACGCGGCTTCCGGATCGGTATGATTGGCAACAATGCCGTGGAAAACGATCACGGTGAGAACGTCAGCTACGGCATCCGCCGCAACGAGTTTGATCGTTATCTCCTCGACCGTGCCGGTACCGACCAGGCCTTGGGCACCGAAATCACCGACATCGGCCACGGCAATGGCAACTGGATCATCAACGACCGGTGGGAAACGCCGCTGCTGATCGGCGCCGGAGGCCACTTCTGCCCCGTGGCCCGGTATCTCGGGGCGGGGCCTGGCAGCCACGAAACCACCGTGGCGGCCAAGGAAATGGAGTTCGAGATGACCCCGGAGCAGGCCGGTGACTGTCAGGCACGGGGAGATCGTCCCGAGCTCTGGTTCTGCCGGGACCTGAAGGGTTACGCCTGGATATTCCGCAAGCAAAATTACCTGAGTGTGGGCCTGGGGCGGGAAGATCCCACCAGGCTGTCGCGACACCTGGAAAAGTTTGTCGCCAATATGCAGTCCCAGGGGCGCATCCCCGCGAACCTTCCTGGCCGCTTCAAGGACCACGCCTACCTGCTCTACGACCACGCCGAGCGCCCCCTGGTGGACGACGGCATCATGCTGATCGGCGATGCCGCTGGCCTGGCCTTCAACCAGAGCGGGGAGGGGATACGCCCTGCGGTGGAATCGGCGCTGATCGCCGCCAATGTGATTCGCTCGGAGCCTGATCTCTCTGCCCGCAGCCTGCAACCCTACGGGGAAGCCATTGCCCAACGCTTTGGCACCCGCTCCATGAGCGCCGACCCGGCCCTGCAGGTGCCCGACTGGGTCAAGATGCCCCTGGCTGCCAGCCTGATGAAGTCCCATTGGTTTACCCGCCGGATCGTGGCGGAGCGTTGGTTCCTGCACCGCCAGGTCCCGCCCCTGGAATTGCCCGCGCCTTCCCGGGTTGGCCGGGAAACCGCCTACTGGCGCCCCGCCTGAACGAAAAAACCGGGACTCGAAGATCCCGGTAAAGCGTCGTCAACTCAAGTCGAAGTCTTCAACTCAGGCACAACGGCCTACCCCGTGAGGTTGGCCTGGAGCATTACATGGAGAACTTGTGTTCGAAGCCAACACCGAAGTTGGTGTCTTCCAGCGCGGCGTCGTCAGCTTCAACGTTGGCGTAATAGGTGAATATCTTGCTCTTGTCACCCACCTTGTAGTCCGCTCCCAACGCCATCAGGGTCAGATCATCGTCGGACTGATCCAGGTCGGTCAGACCGTACTGGGCCTTGAGCTTCCAGCGGGACAGTTTGACCGCGCCGCTGAGGACATAGGAGCTGTCCTCATAAGAAACGCCCGCCACGTCGTCCGAGGTCTCGGACATCTGGTAAAGGGCACCAATCTCGAAGTTCTGGATACGGGCTCCACCTGTCAGGCGAACTGCATCGGCGGTGTAATCAGCGCTGGAAACGCCGGCGAAGTCCGCGTCGTACACGGTGGTGGGCACTTCCGAGTCATAGGCAAGGGCACCATAGAAGGTACCACTGTCGAATACCAGTGAAGAGGAGAAAGCATCCGCCGCACCGTCGCGTACCTCACCGGCGCGGGTGCTGCCCTCGCCTGGAATCATTGCCAGGTTGAGGGTCACGGCATTGACCAGCTTGGGCGTGCTGTACTGGATAATATTGCTCAGGCGCTCCTCGCCGTCAACGATGGCGCCGATGTCCGCCGCCAGGTCACCGAACTGGTCCACGTCCATCTGGGCTTTCTTGAGCGGGGTATCGAACTTCCCAGCGATCAGCGTGCCCAGGTTGGCGTGCCTGAAGCCGCCGTAGATGTTGCGCTGGGAAAAGACATTGTTGTCACCACGGTTACCGTCGTCAACATCCATCTGGAACTCAGCCTGATAGATGGCCTGAACGTTCTGTATATCCAGGTCGAGGGTGCCCTTGACGCCGATACGGGAAGCGTTGCTCCGCAGTTCCCACTGATCATCGGTGCCGTCGTCGACGTTCTCATAGGTGATATTGACCTTGCCGTAGACGGTTGGCCCCTTGTCAGCCAGCACCAGGGAAGGCGCAGCAACCAGAGAACCGATAGCCAGTGCGAGCAGTTGTTTTTTCATTCGTTTTCTCTCCAGACGTGATCATTTTTGATCGGTGGTTAATTCCGTGGCCACCACTATGGAGAGCTTTTATGAACAGACCGTTAATGAACGGTTTCAATTAAATGAAAATGTCTCATTCTGGGACACAAAGAGTTTGGCAAAGGGCAACCGATAAAAAAGGCGGCCCGGGGGCCGCCAACGAAGGGATCCTGGGGAGAGCTTAAAGACCGAGGTAGCTGCGGTACATCCAGACGGTCTTTTCCTGCTGGGAGATGTAGTCACTCATCAGTGAAACGGTGCCCTCGTCATCCGCTTCTCCCGCCAGAGCCAGCAGGTCACGCTGTTTGGAAATCAGTTTGGCGAAGCTTTCAACGATGTTGTTCACCGCCTCCTTGCCATCGGACACATCCTTGCGCTCCGGCACGTCGGACTTCTCGATGTAGGTGCTGTAGGCGTGTGCCGGACGATGGCCCAGGGTCAGCACGCGCTCGGCGATCTCATCAATCTTGAGCAGCAGGTCGTCGTAAAGCTCCTCGAACTTGGCGTGCAGCTCGAAAAAATTATCGCCCTTGATGTTCCAGTGGTAGCCGCGCACATTCATGTAGAAAATCTGGTAGTTGGACAGCAGCTCATTGAGGGCGCTGGCCAGCTTCTCGGTTTTGGCGGTGTCGAGGCCGATAAAGTTCGTGGTCATAAGACTTGCTCCTTAAATCCTCAGATTGATCTGAAAACTGCACTAACTATAACCGTATCCAATATGGGGATGAAACGAACTTATCCAATGCCCTCCATAGGGCCACTCAATGTGGCGCCGGAGCTCGTTATCAACACCGAATCTCAGCTCCGTTGATAATTCGGAGCTATCAGCAACCAAGAAACAATTAACTTAACAGTGGTTCTCATTCGCCTCTAATCTGAGTCTGTAGTAATCACTGATAGGGAGTTGGCAAATGAGTGCGCTAAAGGTGTTTGTTCATAACCACAGTGGCGGGGTGGACGACTCGCTGATGAAGACCCTCACCTTCGCCATAACTCATTTCATCGTGGCGTTTACGGTGGCCTATCTGCTGACCGGTGATATCCTCATCGGAAGCCTGATTGCCATGGTGGAGCCCGCTATTAACACTGTCGCCTATTTCTTCCATGAAAAACTGTGGGCCAGGAAAAACCGGCGTCAACGGGAGACAACAGCCCCGCACAGCCACCGCGGCGTCACCGTAGCCTGACACGAGGGCGTCCGGCTGCAACAGCCGGACGCCCCACCCAGCCGGGCGGCGGGTGGCATCAGCCACCCGGACCACAGTCGAGACAGTTCTCCACCACTTCGGGACCGAGGCTCAGTTTGTGGTTCAGGTCCCGCAGTGCGGTCCGCAGCCCTTCCTCGATGACCGGATGGTAATAGGGCATGTCAAGCATGTCAGTCACGGTCATCCGGCTCTGGGCGGCCCAGGCCAGCAGGTGGCCAATATGCTCCGCCGCGGGTCCGAACATCTCCGCGCCCATGAACAACCCTGATCCGTGCTCGCCATATACCCTAAGCAGACCCCGGTTCTTGCCAATCACCCGGCTTCTGCCCTGCCCCTGAAAAGAGACGAAACCTACGGCAAACCGGCCCCGACAGTCTTCGTCCACCTGCTGAATGGTCTTGCCCACGGTGGCAATCTGGGGGTCGGTAAACACCACCGCCAGCGGAGTCCGGCGCAGGCCCACCCTGACCTTCGGGTAGAAGGCCGCATTTTCACCGGCAATCCTGCCCTCATCAGCCGCCTCATGCAGCAACGGCAGGTCGGCTGTTGCGTCACCCGCGATGAACACGTGACTGTCGCCGCATCGCAGAGTGTAGTGTTCGTAGTAGGGCATTCCGCGGTCATCCAGTTCCAGATTGGCGTTCTGGATGTCCAGTCCGTCAACGTTCGGACGGCGCCCCGTGGCAGCAAGCAGGTAATCGAAGGTTTCCGTCACTTCTCCCCGTTCGCCGTCCACGAAGGTGATGGCGACTCCGTCACCTGTGCGCTCGACCTTCTTGGTATCGGCATCCGGATCCAGAGGAAATTCCTGGTTGAACGCCTCCAGGGCGCATTCGCGAATTTCCTCATCCTGGATCGGTCCCACACCACCGCCGACGCCGAACATGCGGACTCGGACACCAAGACGGCTGAGGGCCTGCCCCAGCTCCAGCCCGATCACCCCCGGACCGAACACGGCCACCGACGAAGGCAGATCCTCCCATTCGAAGATATCGTCATTGACCACCAGACGATCCTCTGCCGACTTCAGGAAATCCGGCACATTGGGACGGGAGCCGGTGGCGATCACCACCCGCTCCGCTTCGATCTCATGGCTGTCGTCCACCTGCAGCACATGGGGCGACAGGAAGCGGGCGTAGCCACGGATCTTGTGCTCTTCCGGGAAGTCATCAACGGCGTCCAGCACGAAATCGACGAACCGGTCGCGTTCCTGCCTTACCCGTTCCATGACGGCCCTGCCATCCACCTTCACATTGCCGGGACGAATCCCGAACAGGCCGGCGCGCCTGGCGTCATGAGCCGCCTCCGAGGCGGCAATCAGCAGCTTGCTTGGCATGCAGCCCACCCGCGCGCAGGTGGTGCCGTATGGCCCGCCTTCAATCATGACCACGCTGTCGGTGTGCTTTCGGGCGACGCGATAGGCGCTCATACCGGCAGTGCCGGCACCCAGGATGGCGACCTCTACTTGACGTTTCTCCACAAATCTTCCTCCTGTCGGACTGGAATAGGAGCATTTCGTGCCGGAACGTTTACCGAACTCCCCTAACCTTAGCCGCAATTGTGGCGCTCGTCATGACATGTTCCCTGCTCTGGCGAACCGGTCCCGGAATCACTATCCTGCCCTCTTCAGCCACCTCAACACAGGAATCCTCCATGACCAGTTACTGGGCCGAGTTTGCGCTGGTGGCCGTCGTCCACCTGCTTGCCGTGGCCAGCCCGGGGCCGGACTTCGCCATCATGCTTCGCCAGGCCCTGTGCCAGACTCGGCGTAATGCCCTGCTCACTGCGCTTGGCATCGGCCTTGGCATACTGGTTCATGTCAGCTATTCGCTGCTCGGCATCGGCCTGCTGATTCAGCAGTCACTCACGTTGTTTACGATCCTCAAGGTCATCGGTGCACTCTATCTGACCTGGATCGGCATCCTGTGCCTCAGATCGAAGCCGGGCGGGGTTCATGTCGAGATGGGGGAAAAGCGTGTCCAGGGCGGGATAGCAGCCTTTAGGCTCGGCTTTCTGACCAATACCCTGAATCCGAAGGCGACCCTGTTTTTCGTGTCTCTCTTTTCCGTGGTGATCAGCCCCGGAACGCCAGTCTGGATTCAGGCCGGCTACGGCCTGTACATGGCGATAGCCACCGGATTGTGGTTCGCGGGGGTGGCGGTGTTCTTTACATTGCCCCGGATACGCCAGCTGTTCAACCGCTTTGGCTACTGGCTGGACCGGCTCATGGGCGGGGTGTTGCTGCTTCTGGCGGGGCAACTGCTGTTCTCCGATCTGACCGGGAACAGCGGCCCGCCACAGTGAAAGATTTCGCCGCAACCTATGCCAGGGACCGCAACAGGGCTTCGGTGTCCTCCCAGCCCAGGCAGGGGTCGGTAATGGACTGACCATAGACAAGCTCTTCGCCGTCGTCCTGACGCCCCTGCGCCAGGAAGCTCTCGATCATCAGCCCCTTGATGCTGTGGTTGCCCGCCCGGCGCTGGCGGATCACTTCCCGGGCAATATCCGGCTGGCGCTCCGGCTGCTTGCAGGCATTGTCATGGCTGCAGTCCACCATGACCGAGGTGTTCACGCCCGCCGTCGACAGGGCGTCAACCGCCGCCTGAACACTGTCGGCATCGTAATTGGTGATGCCCCGGCCACCCCGGAGAACCAGATGGGTGTGGGGGTTGCCGGCCGTGGTGATCATGGCGGGCTGGCCATCCTGGGTGAAGCCGATGCGATGGTGGCTGTGGGCGGCAGATTTCATGGCGTTGACGGCGACCGCGAAGGACCCGTCGGTGCCATTCTTGAAACCGGTGGGCATGGGTAGACCGCTGACCAGTTCCCGGTGAATCTGGGACTCCGTGGTGCGGGCGCCGATGGCGGTCCAGCTGATGAGGTCGTCCAGGTAATCCATGGCCATGGGGCTCAGGGCCTCGGTGGCCAGTGGCAGTCCCAGGTGAGCGAGGTTGACCAGCAACCGTCGGGAGCGGATCAGCCCCTCCGCCAGGTTGCCGTCGCCGGTGCGCTCCGGATCGTACAGCAGACCTTTCCAGCCCACTGTGGTGCGGGGCTTTTCCAGGTAGGCCCGCATCACGATCAGCATCCGGTCGCTGACTTCGTCCGCCAGGGCGGCGAGCTTTTCGCCATACTCCAGGGCGGCCACTTCATCATGGATCGAGCAGGGACCCACCACCACCAGAAGACGCTCATCCTGGCCGTCGAGGATCCGGCGGATGGCCTGGCGGTGGGTGTCGATCTGCTGGCCCAGGTAGTCCGGCCTGGGGATGTCGCGGCGTAGTGCCGAAGGTGTCGCCAGGAGCATCGCGGACGACGCTGGCGCCAAAGGGTCCTGCTTGTTGTTATCCACGGTCTGGGCCTCGTTTGTGGTCCGGACATCCAGCGGCATGTTCATTGTTGAGTCCTTCTCGTTTGTTTGCCTGGCTGAGACGAAAAAGCCCCGGCTGGGAGGCTACCAGTCGGGGCTTTTCGGGGTCCGGTGGCAGCCTGGGTTCGGTGCCGGGCTGCCTTTTCCTGATTCTGTGTTGCGTGTGTTACAGGCGGCCTCGGCTCTGGCTAAAATAAAAGCCATAACCAAAAAACCACCAGAAAAACACCGCTGCACCCGCCGCCGCGTTTGCGGAGCGTGTCAAAACATTCAATTGACAGGGTGCGTTAGTCGTATTCATGCTTTTCAATATACTCTCCGGCTTTCCCGGTTTGCAACCGGTAACACCCAGGTTTTTCATGATGAGGGAGACTTCCATGCGCTTTGCACGTTTTCGTGCCCTGTTTCTGATCCTCGCTGTGCTGCCAGTACTGGCCCTTGCCGCTTCGGAAACCCGCACCTATACCCTGCACAACCGGCCAGCCCAGGAAGTGGCCCACCAGCTGCGGGACCTGTACCCGGCGGATGAACTGGCACTGACCGCCCGCGGCAGCCAGCTGGTGATCAGGGCGGAGCCCAGGCTGCTGGACGAAGTGGGCGATCTGATCAACACCATGGACGTGGCGCCGGTGCAGTTACGTATTACCGTGCGCAGCGGAGCCCAGGCCATGGGTAAACGTCAGGGCGGTGGCGTCAGTGGCCATGGCGATGTCGTCCGGATCCAGGGTGAGAGCCGCACGGTAACCACCCAGCGCGATCGCCAACAGCACATTGTGGTGCAGGACGGTCAGTCAGCCCACATCAGTTCCGGCCAGGTCCGCCCCCTGCCAGTGGCTATTCGCGGCGGCAGCCATCCCGCCGCCATTTTCGAGCAGGTGGACATACGCAGCGGCTTCATCGTGACTCCCCAGCACATTTCCGACCAGCAGATCGAGCTGAGCATCACCGCCTTCGACAATACCCCCGACGCCGGCATGCCGGGCTATGAGACCGAGGCGGTGGTCACTCAGCGCAGGGTCGCGCCGGGCGAATGGGTGGAGGTGGGCGGTTCCGAAAGCAGCCAGCAGGGGCAGCAGTCCGGTATCACCTACCGGGTGGGGGACAGCCGGCAGGGCAACCAGCAATTCGAAGTGAAAGTGGAAGTACTTTAATCCGCGCATCCCGGAAGAGGCACTGACATGTACGATTTTCTGAGGGCGCTGCCCAAGGCCGAATTGCACCTGCACATCGAAGGCTCCATGGAACCGGAGCTCATGTTCAAACTGGCCGAGCGGAACGGCGTGGGGTTGCGCTATGACTCAGTGGAGGATGTGCGCGAGGCCTATGATTTCGCCGACCTGCAATCCTTCCTCGACCTCTACTATCAGGGCATGGCGGTTCTGCAGACCGCAGACGATTTCCACGACCTGGCAATGGACTACTTCCAGCGGGCCGCCAGCGAGGGCGTGGTCCATGTCGACCTTTCGTTCGACCCGCAGGCCCATCTGAGCCGGGGAGTTGGCATGCGGGCCCAGATGGAGGGACTGCTGGCGGCCATGGAGGAGGCGCGGCAGGAACTGGATCTTTCGACGGCCATGATCATGAGCTTTCTGAGGGACCAGCCCGCGGCAAGCGCCCTGGACGTATTCGAACTGGCCGGTCCCTGGCATCGGCACCTGAGCGCCGTAGGCCTGGACAGTGCGGAGGCCGGCTTTCCGCCCGCCCCCTTCGCCGAAGTGTTCCGCCGCGCCCGGGCAGCGGGCATTCCTGGTGTGGCCCATGCCGGCGAGGAAGGGCCGCCGGACTACATCCGCGATGCCCTGGACCTTCTTGGGGTGATTCGCATTGATCACGGTGTGCGCTGCCTGGAGGACCCCGCACTGGTGCAGCGCCTTCGGGATGACCAGATTCCGCTGACAGTGTGTCCCTTATCCAACGTTCGCCTGAAGGTGGTCGACGAGCTTGCCAGGCACCCGCTGCCGGCATTGCTGGAGGCAGGGCTCAAGCTTACCCTGAATTCGGACGACCCCGCCTATTTCGGCGGTGGCGTGCTGACCAACTTTCTCGCCTGCCAGCAGGCCTTCGGCTGGGACGAGGAGACGTTCCGGCAACTGGCCCGCAACGCCCTGGAAGAGGCCTTCATGACCGAAGATCGTCGCCGCGCCCTGTTGGCTCTGCTGGATGGCGCCACCGGACCTGGCAGCGCCTGACGGTTACCGCTCCCAGACTTCGATCTGGTTCCGGCGATCGACGCTATACCCCCGATTACCGGGTAAAGCATCGGCCAGACGGTAGGTTTCCAGGAATGCCCTTACCGCCTGCTGCTCTGTTTGAGAGACTGAGGCCAGGACCTGATCCGCCCGCCTGAGGATGTAAACCAGATAGGGCTCCACCCCGGATTGCATCGGCATCCCCCGGAACTGGGTGTCCACCAGTCCGACATATCGCTGGTGGGGCTTGTCGGAAACCGGCTGGCCATCCTCTGGCCGATGAGTCTCGATCAGATCGTCCAGGAACACGAACTTGTCGGTCAGCTCCGGGAAGATTTCATCAGCGATCTGTTCCAGCAGGGGCACCAGGGTCTCCGGAATCTCGTCGCCCGGCAGGAACTCGCTGCCGTAACCCTGGAATTCAGGCGTATCCAGCCCCGGCGCGGTCATTCGCTCGACCCAGCGATACACCCGTGGTGCCCTCACCTTCATAATGTCGCAGGGCACAGGGTCACGCCCGAGGTGAGCGAACAGAGGACCGATCAGCCCATAGTCGCCGACCGATGGCCGCCCCCCGAACAGATACGGATGTTTTCTGAAATGGACGTTCAGGGTATCCAGCAACTGGAAGTAGGACGCCTCGATTTCCGCAACGGTGTGTTCGGTGACCCCCAGCCGCGGCAGGTAGGAGTTCATTCGCGACATGATCCTGTCTGCCAGCTCTTCGCCGGCACCGGCGGCGAAGGCATCCCGCAGGAACTCTTCCTGCTGGGTGCGGTAGGTCCAGCGATAGTGCATGGCATGCTTGAGCATCGACTGGCTGCCGTAGTACTGGATAATGATGGCCAGCACACGCTGAAGCGCACTATCGGGATAAGCGGAATATGGTACGCCCCGGGCCTCGAAATGATCGATGATGTCTAGACTGTCCTGAATGACGTCTCCCTCGGGGGTCTCCAGCACCGGAATGATACTGCGCCGGGTGACCGGCAGAATCCGTTCCTGGAAATCCGGATGAGCAGTGGGCAGCTCCTCATAGGGTATGCCCTGCGTCCTCAGGTAGCAGCGTGCCACGCCGGTATAGAGCGAATGAGGCACACCATAGAGCCGTTGAATGGATTCCGCTTCTGCCATCGATTTTTCTCCCTGTTGTCGTGCCACGAAAACTGGCAATGTTTTACAGTTCAGGCGCAGCAAACCTGCCCCGAAAGCGTCATAATAACCATTTAAGCGTTCTTTCGTCTTTGACCGAGTCTGTCAGACCACCGATGCAGTCCAGCCAACCACCATCGCCGACCCCGGTTTCCAACCCGTTGGGAAAGCCACAGGGCATGTCCCTTGCTGAGCTGACACGGTTTCTCGATGTCATACCGGATGCCGTGGTTGTGGTTACCCGGGAGAAACGGGTTGTCTCGGCCAACGCCCGGGCGTGCGAGGTATTTCAGTATCCTCCGGAAGGGCTTATCAACCTGAGCCTTGAAACGCTGCTGCCGGACGACGTTCGCGAGCGTCACAATCACCATGTCGAGGATTATTTCAGCAGCCCGACAATGCGACCGATGGGAAGCGGGCTGAGCCTCAATGGCCGCAGACGGGATGGCTCCCTGTTTCCGGTGGATATCATGCTCAACCGGGTGGAGATGGGCGGTATGCCGGTGGCCGTTGCCATCATACGGGATATCTCCCAGCAGAAGGCCCGCGAGCAGAAGCTGCGGCAGGAATCCGTGACCGACGAACTCACCACACTGCTCAACCGGAAGCAGTTCAATCTCGACCTTTCCCATCAGCTGGGGACGCTCCGCCGCACCGGCATCGGCTGCGCCCTGGTCACATACGACTTCGATCACTTCAAATCCATCAATGATAACCACGGCCATCCGACGGGGGATATCGTGCTGCGGGAGGCCAGTCGGCGGATTCTTGAGCAGCTGCGCTCGGGGGACCGGGCCTATCGCGTTGGGGGCGAGGAGTTTGCATTGATCCTCCCCGGCACGGACCTCGACGATGCCGCCGGCATCGCCGAACGCGTCAGACACACTATCGCCACAGAGGCTTTCTACAGCGGCGACACCCTGATACACGCGACCGTGTCGGTAGGCATTGCGCAACTGTGGCCTGGCGACGACTCCATCGGGGAAATCATCAGACGGGCCGACCGTGCCCTCTACCGGGCAAAAAACCGGGGCCGCAACCAGATCTGCTCCGAGACAGACATGGACATCGCCTGAACCGGCTCATCCGCGGCTTCCCCGCTTTCCCAACAGCACGGTCTTGGCCTCATTCACCTTGGCGGCGAGGTAATCGTTGCCACCGCGGTCCGGATGTAACTTCTGCATCAGCCGGCGATGGGCGGCCACAATTTCGTCCCGGCTGCATCCTGGCTTCACGTTCAGCACCTCACAGGCCTCGCGCTCGCTCATCTGCCCTGAAGACGCCGTTGACGACCGGTTTTCCCGCCCCTGTTCCGGGCCGGTGTCTTCTTTTCCGAAGAGGCGACGAATATGGGGCATGAACTGGAGCAGAGATGGCAACCTGCGCAGCAACGGGACCAGGGCGGCAACGGCGGCGACCAGCACGTGTACCCGCCCGGTGAGCACCATGAGCAACAGCAATACCCCGGCCACTGCGAGCGCCAGCTTCCAGGTGGCTGCCTTTTTCTGGGTGGGGTCGAGCGCACCCCAGCGCTTGAGGACAATGAACAGGAGGGCCGCCAGGCCCAGCCCGAGAATCCAGTGCATGGACAATGTCTCCGGTAGAGTATGCCCCGATTCTACACTGCCCGGTCTGCGGTGGAATGACAGAGCCTTCAAAAACACCACCGGGGATGGCGCCAATGGGCTCCGGCGGCCTGGCTCGTATTCCTGGAAGTTTCTGTGTAGCCTTGAACAGGCCCTAATAAACACGGAACACGATCGTGACCCTTTCAACCCTCACCTGGCTGTTCGTTGCCTGTTTTGCCGTCTGGTACTGGTGGCGGGCCAAGGCCATCAAGGACCAGGTTCTCGCCACTACGAAGGACTATTGCCGCCGCATGGACGTGCTGCTCCTTGACGATGCCGTCTACCTGCGAGGCCTCTGGTTCAAGCGGGACCGCCAGGGCCGGCTGCGGGTGTGGCGCCGGTTCCTGTTCGACTTCACCACCACTGGCGAGGAACGCTATCTCGGACGGGTCATCATGCTGGGCCCCAGGGTTGAACACATCGAGCTTGACCCTCACCGCCTGCCCGAGGCGTGAAACCGGCTCCTGGTCCGGCGACGTATACTACTGCGGGTCCTGAGCGGGAACCGGGTTTGCATTTATGTTCCTCCGGGCCAGACTGATCTTGATCGTCCCTGACACACTCGATGAGAGAGCGGTGTATGAGCGAAGAGATGGAAAACGCGGGCGCCCAGACCGGGGCGGAACTGTTTGTGAAGGCCCTCGAAAACGAGGGGGTACGCTACATTTTTGCGGTTCCCGGGGAGGAAAATCTCGACCTGCTGGAGGCACTGCGGGAATCGTCCATCGAGCTGGTTGTCAATCGCCACGAACAGGCTGCGGGCTTCATGGCCGCCACCTATGGCCGGCTGACCGGCCGGGTGGGCGTCTGCCTGTCCACCCTGGGTCCCGGGGCCACCAATCTTGTTACCGCCGCCGCTTACGCGCAGCTCGGTGCCATGCCGATGATGATGATCTCCGGACAGAAGCCCATCAAGTCTTCCAAGCAGGGGCTGTTCCAGATCCTGGATGTGGTGGACCTGATGCGCCCACTCACCAAGTACACCAGGCAGATCACCAACGCCAACACCATTCCCGCGAAACTCCGGGAAGCCTTCCGGCTGGCGGCGGAGGAGCGCCCTGGCGCGGTTCACCTTGAGCTGCCGGAGGACATCGCCGCCGAATTGTCGGCGCCGGACACCCATATATTCAGTCCCGGAGATGCCCGTCGTCCCACTGCCAGCATCAAGAGTCTGGAAATGGCCGCCGACATGATCCGGGAAGCAAAGCACCCGCTGATCATGATCGGCGCCGGCGCCAACCGCAAGCGCGTCTCCCAGGCCCTCATCCACCTGGTGAATTCCACCGACATTCCCTTTTTCACCACCCAGATGGGCAAGGGCGTGGTGGACGAGCGCCATTCCCGCTACCTTGGCTGCGCGGCACTTTCAGCGGGCGACTTTCTCCATTGTGCGATCGATCATGCCGACCTGGTGATCAATGTGGGTCACGACGTGGTGGAGAAGCCCCCCTTCTTCATGGAACCGGGGGGCAAGCAGGTGATTCATGTCAATTTCAGTGGCGCCGACGTGGACCCGGTCTATTTCCCCCAGCATGAGGTGGTGGGCGATATCGCCAACAGTATCGAATGGCTGGCCAATCACTGTGGCCATTGCACCGATCACGACTTCGCCGAGTTCCTGCGGGTAAAGGAGGCCCTTGAAGCACACCTGGAGGACAGCTGCGAGGACAGCCGCTTCCCGGTCATACCCCAGCGCATTGTCCGGGATGTGCGCCGGATCATGCCGGACGACGGCATCATCGCCCTGGACAACGGCATGTACAAGCTGTGGTTCGCCCGCAACTACAAGGCCTACGACAACAACACCGTACTCCTGGACAACGCCCTGGCATCCATGGGCGCCGGCCTGCCCAGCGCGATGATGGCTGCCATGCTGTACCCCCACCTGAATGTCATGGCGATCTGTGGCGATGGCGGTTTCATGATGAACAGCCAGGAACTGGAAACCGCTGTCCGCCTGAAGCTGAATCTGGTGATCCTGATCATCAACGACAATGCCTATGGCATGATCAAGTGGAAACAGGCTCAGGAGGGGTTCCCCAGTTTCGGTCTCGACTACGGCAATCCGGACTTCGTGACCTACGCCCAGGCTTATGGCGCCACGGGCCACCACATACCCGAAGCCGCGGAGCTTCAGCCAACCCTGAAGAAAGCCATGAAAGAGGGAGGCGTGCACCTGGTGAACGTGCCGGTGGACTACAGCGAGAATGACCGGGTCTTCAACCGGGAGCTGTCGGAGCTGACCCGGGACCTGAAGGCCAACTGTTAGGAAATGCCCGGACTTTCGGCAATCCCCTACCGGCTTTTATCCCGCTCCAGGGGCTGACTTGCCTATACTGCGCCTGAAAGCCACCCCTCACGCGAAAAGACAGGATCATGGATATCCAGAACGACCACCGTTATGCGATCAACCTGAACGTTCGGGGCATTCAGCCCTCAGCAACTCTCCGTATCAATGAGCTGAGCAACCAGCTGCGGGCGGAGGGACGCGATATCATCAAGCTGGGCCTGGGGCAGTCGCCATTTCCGGTGCCCGAGCGGGTGGTGCAGGCACTCCGGGACCATTCCCACGAAAAGGACTACCTGCCGGTCAAGGGGCTCAAGGGTCTGAGGGAAGCGATTGCGGGCTACATCAACCGGTCCGAGCGCATGCGCTGCAGCTGGGAAGACGTTCTTATCGGCCCCGGCTCCAAGGAACTGCTGTTCATTCTCCAGCTGGCCTATTATGGGGACCTGCTTATCCCACGGCCCAGCTGGGTGTCATACGCTCCCCAGGCACGGATCATCGGCCGCTCGGTTTACTGGCTGCCGACCCACGCGGAGAACAACTGGCAGCTGACCGCCGATGAACTGGACATTATTTGCCGGGACGACCCGGGCCGTCCCCGCATTCTGATCCTCAACTACCCGTCCAACCCCACGGGCTGTACCTATTCCGAGGATCAGCTGCTGGCCATCGCCAATGTCGCCCGCAAGTACCGGATTATCCTGCTGTCGGACGAGATCTACGGAGAAGTCCAGTTTGATGGCAGGCATAAGTCCATCGCCCGGTATTATCCGGAAGGAACCATCATCAGTACCGGCATGAGCAAGTGGCTGGGGGCGGGCGGCTGGCGCCTGGGCTGTTTTATCTTCCCCCCCGAGCTGCGCCCGCTGCAGGACGCCATGGCCATTATCGCCAGCGAGACCTTCACCTCCACCAGCGCGCCCATCCAGCACGCCGGCATCGCCGCCTTTACCGGGGGGGAGGATATTGATGAGTACCTGCACCATTCGCGGCGGGTATTGAAGGTGATCGGTGAGTATACCCATCGCCGGCTGACGGACATGAATGTGGACGTCCGCAAGCCCGAGGGCGCCTTCTACCTGTTTCCGGATTTCTCCGGCTACCGGGACGACCTGGCGAGGCATGACATCAAGACCAGCGCGGCCTTTTGCACGGCCCTGCTGGAAGACACCGGCATCGCCATCCTGCCAGGAAGCGATTTCGGTTTCGTGCCCGACCAGATGAGTGCCCGCCTGGCGTTTGTGGATTTCGATGGCAGCGCAGCGCTTCAACTGGCCTCAGGGGCTTTCGCCGACGCGGAGCTGGGAGACGAGTTTGTCCACCAGGCCAGTCCGAAACTGGTCACCGCCATGGACCGGCTGGAAGCCTGGCTGAAAGGGCTCTGAGCTTTTCGGAGACCGGCAAGCAATAAAAAAAACCGGAGCGGCTCGCTGAATCAGCGGTCGGTCCGGTTTTTCTTTGCGCTGCCGCCTGCCATCAGATGATGGTATCAGCCTCAATGCCGAAATAGGCCGGGCTGGTGCGGACCTGCCTGGACTGGTCCTTCTTCCTGTCGCCCTCTTTCCTCTCGGCCTTGTCCTCTTTCTTTTCATTCTCTGACTTTGCCGCCTGCTGCTCCATCCTGTTGCGCTGCTGGTCCAGCATTTCCTCGGCAATGTACTGCTGGGCGCCGGCATTGGCCGCAGCCGCCAGGCCAACGGTTGCGATAGCGAAGCCGGCGACGACTTTCTTCAGGTCTGCATTGATTCTAAACATAGTAAACTCCCGAATGTCCGTAAAATGGAACCTCTGGGATCACCCGCCCTTCGTGGCTGGCGATCTCGATAGGGCTATTATTCGGGAGTTGATGGACAGGGAAAAATTGTCAAACCGTATTCCTGACATCATCTGAGGTGATGAATCCAGCTTGCCATAAGGCTGTTAAAGGGGGTCACCCATTTCAGCGATCAGATCCTGCCATCGCTCGCGGATCAGGAATCCCACCAGGGATCGCATCCAGATCAGGCCCGGATCACGGTCATGGCGGGCATGCCAGATCAGGTATACGCTGATGGGGTCGACGTGGAAGGGCAACCGCGTCAATGCCAGCCCTTCCCGGAACCTGGCCTCCTGGACCATGCCGTCGGGCACGGCGGTAATCATGTCCGAACCCTTAAGCAAGGCGGGTATCGCGGGGAAGTGGTTGACGGTTACGGCAACCCGGCGACTCAGCCCCATCCCGTCCAGAGCCGCATCCACTGGACCGTGGCTGTCGCCGGACAGCGAAATCAGCAGGTGCCGGGCGTCCAGAAACTGTTCGAGGGTTACCGGACGGCCAGCCAGGGGATGATCCTCGCGCATGGCGAGGACGTAGCCACTATCCAGCAGCCAGGTGCTGCGAAGACTATGATCGTGCTCGGACAGCATCCCTATCGCCAGATCCACATGTGCCTCCCTTAACTGCAGATGCGCACCCTCCACCGTGTAGGGAACCGCATGCAGGTCCACACCTGGAGCATCCCTCTCAAGTTTGCTGACCAGCGGGGGCCACAGAAGATCAAGAATCAGGTCGGACAGGGCGATACGGAATTTTCGCCGCGATGTCGCCGGGTCAAAGGCGGAAGTGCTGGTGGCCCGGGACAGTTCATGCATCGGGCCGCGTACCTGATCCCAGAGACTCAGAGCAAAAGAAGTCGGTTCAATACGGCGCCCCTTCTTCACGAAGACCGGATCGCTCCAGGCATGACGCATGCGTGACACCGCGTTGGACACCGCGGGCTGTGTCATCGACAGGCGCTCAGCCGCCCGGGTGATGGAACCCTCTGTCATGATGGCGTCGAAAATATACAGCAGTGTCAGTTCCTGATTTTTCAATACCACCTCTTCCCTTTCCGGACCATAATTAGTCAGCTTGCTAAATCGTCGGAACCGACGAAGGCGTTGCGGTCGGCCCATATTAGGCTGTCCCGTGGGCAGTCGCCACTCCACCAACGCCACACGATAAAAAACCGGAAATGCCATGTCGCAAGTGGAGCTGATGTTTGAGCGCTATGGGCCAAAATACAAATGGCTCGTGACCCTTACCATGCTGACCGGCCTGGTGGCGCTGGGCATGTCCATTACCATCGTCAATGTGGCCACACCCTATATCAAGGGCTCCCTCGGCCTCAGTGACGTGGAGGTGCAGTGGATTTCCACCGGCTTCCTGGCGGCTACCACCGTGGCCCTGCTGATCTCACCCTGGTTGGTGGAGGCATTCGGCCAGCGGTTCACTTTTATCGGGTTGCTGGTCACCTTCATCGTCGCCTCCTTCGTTGGCGGCTTTGCCACCAGCATGGCCGCCATTGTTACGGCGAGGGTTGTGCAGGGGGCCATGACCGGCCTGATCCGGCCCCTGGCTATGGAAGCCATGTTTTCCGTTTTTCCCGCCAATGAGCGGGGGATGGCCACCGCAATCTATGGCATGAGCCTTGGTCTCCCCCTGACCCTCGCCACCGTCGTCGGGGGCTGGCTGGTTGAAACCTTTACCTGGCGTTATGTGTTCTTCATTACGCCTCCTGCCTGCCTGATCGCCATGGCCATGGGCTACCTCTTCCTTCCTGACCGGGTAGACAGCGGTCCCCGACCGCGGTTCGACTGGATAGGCGCAACCAGCCTCTTCGCCTGTATCTTCGCTCTGCTGACAGCGGTTTCCAATGGCCAGCGCTGGGGATGGGACAGCGGCGGAGTTCATGGCCTGATTGCACTTTCCCTCGCTCTCGGGGCGGGCTTCATCTGGTGGGAAAACCATGTCAACCGGCCGCTGCTGGACCTGAGCATATTCCGGCACCGGGCGTTTCTCCTGGGTTGCCTGTCCATTTTCCTGTTTGGCGGTTCCTTCTACGCGATAATGTACCTGCTGCCACTGTTTTCCCAGTCCATCCTCCACTACAGACCAGTGACGGCAGGCATGCTGTTCCTGCCTTCCACTCTCATCCTCGCCGTGCTGGTTCCGGTTATCGGCAAGATGAGTGATCGCTACCCACCCCATTACATGACCCTTCCAGGACTGGGCTTTGCCATTTTTGCCGTCTTCCTGTTTGCCCAGGCGGACGCCTATACCTCCTTCTTTTATCTTGCCCTCGCGCTGACGCTGATGAGTGCCGGAATGGCCTCGTTTCCACCGCCCACGTTCTCCCGGGCCATCGGTTCGCTGCCCGCACCCCTGATGGGCTACGGCTCGGGGGTCATCAATTTTGTGTTACAAATGGGCGGCGCATTCGGTACCGCAGCGCTTGTTCTGCTGATAGACCGCCGGATCAGCTGGCATGGCGACCACCTCAGCGAAGGGATCCACCCTGGCAATGACGCAGCCATCGCAGGTCTCGAGCAGTGGCGGGGGGCACTGGATCAGGTGGGCGTCCCCACCGCCTGGCAACAGGGTGCAGCGCTTCAGAAGCTGAGTGAGACAGAAATGTTCTGGGCTTCCATCCGGGCCTACCAGGATGGATTCTGGGTCATACTGCTGGCCCTGACCTTCGTGATCCTGCCCTCCTGGCTGTTGAGCCGGCGGGCCAGACCGAACTCTACCCATCAACCTGACCCTGGATAACACCGATGACTGATAAAAGCGCTGCCCACAAGCCGCGCCAGCGAATGCCGCTCCGGGCAGGCCAGGCGACCCGCGTCCTGGTGATCCTGGCACTGTTGATTGCGGGGGCGGTCTGGCTCGGCCAATGGTTCTGGTACCGCCAGACCCACGTGGTGGAAGACAATGCCACCATCACCACCGACCTTGTTACAGTATCCAGCCGGCTGCCGGGGCAGGTACAGACACTTGAAATCAGGGAAGGCGACGAGCTGACACCAGGGCAACCGATCGCCCTGCTTTACAGCCGACCGGAGGCATTGGAACTGGCCAGCCACCACGCCCGGGTCGCACGGAGTGAGGCCCAGCTGGAATTCGAGGGACGCCAGATCCAGTTGGCCGAAAAACAGCTGACGGGGGGGATTGCCAATGCCCGCCGCCAACTCGAAACCGACCAGGCTGCCCTCAAGGTGGCGGAGGCGGAACGGGAGGACGCCGAACAGAGCTGGCAGCGCTCCGAACGCCTGTTCAGGAGCGGCACCCTGTCGGCCCAGCAAAGGGACCGGGACTACTACAATCTGCTATCCGCCCGCGCGAGGGAAGAGCAGGCGCGCCAACAAATTGACCTGCGCCGGACTGAACTGGCCAATGCCTACCAAGGGCTGCTCTCCGGGGCTCCCATGACGCTGCCTACACCGGACCTGTTGCGGGCGAGGATGAGCATTACCCGCCAGAACTTACGGGAGGCACGGACCGAACTGAAGCAACAGCAGGCCGTTCTGGAGGACATGACCATTCGGAGCCCCTCCTCCGGAATAGTGACTCGAACCTTCGTCGAGCCAGGGGAGTACCTCGCCGCCGGGCAGCCCATCCTGATGATGCATGATCCGGCCAACCTGTGGGTCGAAGCCAAAGTGAAGGAAACAGCGATACGCAAGCTGGCGCCCGGGCAGCCGGTGGCAATAGGCGTCGACGCCTATCCGGACCGGACCTTCAAAGGGAGGGTGATGGTGATCGGGCGAGCAGCCACCAGCCAGTTTGCGCTTATCCCCAGCAGCAACCCTTCGGGCAACTTCACCAAGATTACCCAGCGGATTCCGGTTCGCATCAGCATTGATGAAGGCGACCTCACCCTCCTGAGCCCGGGCATGATGGTGGTGATCGCCATCAACACGACGCAGGACGATTGATTCAGCCACGACTTCCTGTAAAGGTGATCCCATATCACCAAACTTCAGGGAGGCCACCGTGTCCGAGATTGCCGATTTTGCCGAACACATCGCCCGGGAGGCCGGCGAACTTATTCGACGGGAGCGGGAACAGAACACCCTGCGCACGGACTACAAGCAGCAGACCGAACTGGTCACCCACGCCGACATCATGGCCGATGAGTTTATCACCAAGGCCATCCGCAAGGCCTACCCGGAGCATCGGATTCTGTCCGAAGAGTCCATGCCGGACCTGTCCCAGGCAGAAGAGGCGGACACCCCCCTCTGGGTCGTCGATCCCATTGATGGCACCGTGAACTACGCCTACGGCCACCCCCAGGTGGCGGTCTCCATCGCCTGGGCGGAAAAAGGTCGGGTCAGGGTGGGCATTGTGCATGCGCCCTTCTCCGGAGAAACCTTCCGGGCTGAAAAGGGATATGGAGCCACTCTCAACGGCCGCCCTATAAAACACAGCGGCGCCACCGATCTGCGCCAGTCCCTGTTCGCCACCGGGTTTCCCTACACCAAGGACGACCTGGCCCCCCTGCTCCGTCGACTGGAGGTGATGATCCACCACTGTCGCGACCTGCGCCGTATCGGTTCCGCTGCCCTGGATATCTGCTGGGTGGCCTGTGGTCGTCTCGATGCCTACTACGAGACCGTCAGTCCCTGGGATTTCGCCGCCGCCAAGTTGATAGCCCGGGAAGCAGGGGCGAAGGCCGGACACTTCAGTGCGGTGCCGGAAGGGTACCCGGAGGATTTATGGGGAAAGGACAACCTGATAGCCGCTCCCGAAATCTACGAGAAGATTCGGGGCTTGCTGGCCGGGGCCTGACTGTTGGCATCAGGCAGCCCGTGACCTGTCCCTCGACTGGAACCGACTTCAGGGGATTTACGGAATGATCTGGCACTCCTCACCCGTGGTGAAGTTTATTCCATCACCGGAGAAGGCGGGGATAAGTACGGCGTTGGTTGTCCTGGCAGCACTGTGCTGGGGATTGGCGGGCGGCATCGGCGCGGTTCTCATTGCCGACGGCTGGGATCCCTTTGTGGTGGCATTATACCGGGGCGCGATCGGACTGCTCTTTGTACTGCTCTGGCTGGGCTTGAGGTGGCGGAACAGCGGCCTGGCAAATCGCCGGTTATGGTTCTGGTCAGCTGTTGCCGGTATTGGCGTGGCCGGCAACTTCTCTTTCTATTTCCTGAGCATTGCCGAGGGCAGTGTCGCGGTTGCCGCTACCCTGATGTACTGCGCACCGGTCTTCGTCTATCTCGTGTCGTTCGCTCTCAGACTCGAAAGTGCCTCCCCCCTCAAGTGGGCAGCAATTTTCATGGTGATGGTCGGGATCGTGTTGCTGACCCGCGTGTACGACATTGGCACCAGCGCCGTCACGCCAATCGGCATTGGCGCCGGCCTGCTTGCCGGGTTGTCCTACGCCCTGTTCATTTTCGGCTTCAAGTACGCCGCGCCTCACGGCAGCCCCCAGGCGATTCTCGCGGTGGCGTTCGCGGTCTTCGTCTGCATCCTTGTCTGGCTCGGCGATCCGCAGCAGACCTTCTCGGTTCTGAGTACACCGGCATGGCCCCTGTTCGCGGTGCTGGGAGTGCTTGGCGCCGGGCTGTCCTTCATTTTCTACATCGTCGGCCTGAACCATACAGCACCCGCGGTGGCCTCTGTTGTGGCAATGGTGGAGCCGGTTACCGCTTCGCTTTTCGGCGTCGTGGTCCTGCATGAGGGCCTGGGTGGTCTACAGATCGTTGGTATGGGCCTGATCCTGGTCACAGTGACCGCGTTGAGCGTTTATTCCAGTGGCCGTCGAGCCTCCGCCGGAGGCGCCTGAAAGCAGACCCCGCCACCAGGCGAGTCGTCAGCCACGGGAGGATGCCTGGGCAGGCACTGACATCGCCGCCCCTGAACGGCGATATGCTCGTTAATGTGATGTGAATCAACGACCTGTCCGAGGATAACGCCGCAGAAACCGATAAGGGGGAGGTATTCGCCAGATCGACTCTATGGCCACGGAGTTGAAAAAGGTAATTGCAAAATACCGGATTGGGTGAAGCAGACAGCCTCGACCGGGGCCCGACTGCTCCGGGGCCCTAACCCTCGACCCGGTTACGGCCTGCCCCCTTTGCACGATAAAGTGCCCGGTCGGCCGCCTCCAGAAGGGTTTCGCTGGTTACTCCTGCGGAATCCTCAATCTCGTCGCTGCCCGCGACGCCGATGCTCACGGTCACTGGCACGGGTGTTCGCCCGAAGGTCAATATCAAGGCTTCCACCGCTTCACGAATGCGCTTTGCAACAGTCATTGCTCCCGCTGACGGCGTGTCCCGCAGGATGATGGCAAACTCTTCCCCTCCGTAACGGCAAACCACATCGCTGTCCCTGGACACACTGCTGAGCACAACCGCGATGCGCTGGATGACCGTGTCACCAAAGGGATGTCCGTAGGTGTCGTTGATCGGCTTGAAGTGATCGATGTCCACCATGGCTACGGCCACAGGACGCCCCTTGCGCTCAAGTACTGACATTTCGACAGTCAGTCGATCATTGAAATAGCCACGGTTCCAGAGGCCCGTCATGGCATCAATCTGAGCCTTCGTGGTGAGAAGATCGTGATAGCGCTTGGTCCGCAGGGCGGACCTCACCCTCGCCTTCAGTTCGATGGCGTCAAATGGTTTGGTGACGTAGTCCACCGCCCCCAGCTCAAAGGCCTGAACCTTGGTCTGCACGTCGATGGTTCCGGTCAAGAATATCACTGGGATGAGGGAAAGATCGTATTCGGCTTTTAACTGGCGACAGAGTGTCATGCCATCGGTGTTTGGCATGTCCAGATCCAGGAGAATCAGGTCGGGCTGTTCAGCCCGTGCAAGCTGGAATCCCTCGGCGGCGTCGTAGGCATGGAGGAGATTCACCCGCTCGGACCGCAGACGGGCGCCCACCAACTGATGGATGTCCAGCGAGTCGTCAACAATCAGAACCGACTGGTGCACCAAATCACTCACGGCTCCTGCCCTCAGCTGTTGGTCCATGGCGTACGCGTTCACAGATGCTCTCAAGGCGGGCCACCGCCTCTTTCGTTTCGTCTGTAAGGCGATCTTCCCGCGCGAACGTCTCTACGGCAGCCGCCTGCTCGCTCACTGGCATGAAACCATAACCGCCGGCGGCGCCTTTTAGCTGATGAGCCAAGCGCTTGAGTTTCTCAAGCTCCCGTTCGTCCGCAGCCAGGCGTAGGTCCGCCACTTGTTGGGGAAGACGCTCGACAAAGCCCGAGATAAGTTCATCCATGTCCGGGTCATCGGCATAACTACTATAAAGGGCCTCTCCAACAGGCTGAGGATGGTCTCCGGTTCCCGGCCCGTCCGGCAGCGGTGAGTCTGTCAGTTCCGGACCGCTCACAGTTGGCTCTGAAAGCCCCCCCCGGACCCGGCTCAGATGTGAAGCCACTGCTGCGATCAGCACCGTGCGAGCTATCGGCTTGGTAAGATAGTCATCACAGCCGGCCCGGATACATCGTTCTCTCTCGCCGGTCATTGCATGGGCGGTCAGGGCGACGATGGGCCCCGTGTAACCCCTGCTGCGCAGCTTGGCGGTAGCCCCGTAGCCATCCAGCTTCGGCATCTGCATGTCCATCAAAATCAGGTCATAGGGCACACTACTTTCCAAAGCCCTCATTCCCTCGTTCACGGCGATTTCGCCGTTCTCGGCAATCTCCACTTCCAGGCCCTGGCGTTGCAGGATGGTTGAAATCAGCAGCTGATTGTCCAACCCATCCTCCGCCAGAAGCACTCGCCCGGCCAGCATGTGCTCAGGCATGGCCGGCGCTTCCAGCTGAAGCTCTTCGGAAGCCAGGCCGTGCTCGGAAACCATCTCTGTGGTTTCATCAATCGGGTGAAAGAGTACAAAGGTAAAGGTACTGCCCTCGCCTGGTCTGCTGTCTGCCCGAATCTCACCACCAAGTGCCTCTGCAAGCGACCGGGAGATGGCCAGGCCGAGGCCAGTACCACCGTACTCTCTAGTGGTGGAACGGCTCGCCTGCTGGAACGGCTGGAACAGCTGCTCAAGATCCTCGTCACTCAGGCCGATACCTGTGTCACTGACTGCCAGTTCGACCCGGGACTCTTCGGTACCCTGGCCGACGCAGCGGGCAGTAAGCTTGACCCGCCCCTGACGGGTGAACTTGATGGCGTTACTGAGAAGATTGAGGAGCACCTGGCGCACTCGCATGGCGTCACTGCGGATGTGCACCGGAATGGGTGTTTCGTATTCAACTTCGAATAGAAGGCCCTTCTCGTGGGCCCGGACCTGCATGATGGAAGCGGTTTCGTGCACCAGTTGGTGGAGGGAACAGCTGAGGCTTTCAACATGCATCTTGCTGGCCTGGATCTTCGATATATCCAGAACGTCGTTAATAAGCGCAAGCAGATGTTCGCCGTTTCGCCTGACCGCCTGGATGTAATTGAGCCTTTCACTCTCGCCCAGCTGCCCATCCATAAGCAGGTCCGCAAAACCAAGCACGGCGGTCAGCGGCGTGCGGATTTCATGGCTCATGTTGGCCAAAAATTCACTCTTTGCCTGGGAGGCGACCTCCGCCGCCTTGCGGGCACGTTGCTGTTCCTGTTCGACGATCCAGGACTCAGTGACGTCATGGAACACCACGACACCGCCCATCTGATCACCTTCGGCATCGAAAAGCGGCCTGGCGGTTGCGTGTATATAAACGTCCGCGTCCCGCCCAGGCGTACGGACAATCAACTCCTCCCCGTCCACGGGCTCTCCCTGGATCGCCCTGCTGAGCGGTAGCCGTTCGGTGGGACAAGGCGTCTGACCATCAAGATAGAAAAAACCGTACTCCGCGCTCCAGTTATCGGAGTCTCCCTCTCCAGGCGCCCTGCCAAGAAGTTTCTGGGCCGCGGGATTGAAAACAAGAGGCTGGCCGTCCATGTCGGCCACCACCACCCCCTCAACCACGGATTCCAGCACCGTCCGGAACATTGACTGGTCCCTGAGGGCCTCAAACACATCCTTGGTGGATTCACGGCCGGGAAACAACGCCCGCATTTTCGATTCCAGCTCCTGAAGGTCGGCGTCCAGCCCCTCGACGGTACCATCGGCCTGTTTCTCCTGCCCTCCCGGCCCCGAACCCAGCCAGCGCTGAATACGACGTTGCATTTCCGCAATTCGCGCATCGGATCTCATACTTCCGCCCCCTAACTCACTGTCTCTTCGAAAGCCGGAACTTCACGGTCTGACGCTTCATTCAGACAGCCTGCCTGCAACCCTCCTTACCTTCAATACTCATTGGTACCTAGCGATCTTCCTTCTGTTTCCTGGCGCGGCCCTCTCCGATGGTTTCCCGCGCCTGCTCCTGGTCTTCTGCGTCAGCCTCCGGATTCTCATGTTCGCCAGACCGGCTGGGCCGGTAACAGAACTTCACCAGAATTGGAAAATGATCAGATCCGAAAGGTTTCAGCCTATACATGTGCTTTAAGGTGAAATGTTCACTGCTGAAGAGGTGGTCCAGGGGCCACCTGAGGAACCAGTAATCCGCGTGAAAACTGCTGAACATACCGCGCCCCCGTCTGGGGTCCAGCATGCCGCTGACCCGGCAGAACAGGCGGGTGGTGCGGGACCAGGCAACATCATTCAGGTCACCCATAACGATGCAGGGGTCCTGCCGCTTGGTGATACGTTTGCCAACCAACAGGAGTTCGGCATCCCGCCAGAGCGATTCCTCACTCTCACCGGGCGCCGGCGGCCGCGGATGGAGCGCATAAAGCCTGACCGTGTCACCGCTTCGCAAACGCAGCCACGTATGGATTGACGGGATGTCGTCCTGCACCAGCCATTTCACTTCGGTATCGACCAGGGGCAGGCGGGAATAAAGATGCATGCCGTAGAGGTTATCCTGAGGAATTCGCACGGCATGGGGCCACTCGGCAGCAAGGGCCGGATCCAGCTGATCCTGCCACCACTGGTCACTCTCTAGAGTCAGAACCAGATCCGGCTGCCAGCGTTCAATCTGCTCCAGCAGTCCACTGGCATTACGGTTTGAGGTGAGCACGTTGGCCACCAGAACGGTAAAGCAGTAATCTTCGTTGCCAGTCTGGGCCGTCTGCACCTGCCTGGGCCAAACAGGGGTATAGGGCAGGATACGCCAGCCTTGCCAGAGCAGGACAGCCAGCCCCATAATCTGTATCGAAACTTGCCAGGGCTGGCTGGTGAATGCGCTCAGCCCAAGCACCAGTGCCGCTGCGACAGCAAACTGAACCCGCGGAAAATCGCATGCCCGTGCCCACCACTCAAACAGAGGCAGTCTTGCCAGGATGGTGACGGCGACCAGGGCAGCCGCGATGACTGTCAGTAGGATATCGAACACGCTGTCTTCCCTTTCCTGAAGGCCCGGCATCCCAGGCCCGGATCCAACTGTACGCCCGGCAGAGACCGCGCCGCACTTACTCGGGCGGTGGCTGCCAGTAACGAGCATAGCCAATCGAGCGGCCGAACTCCGCGCTTCTCCCCGAGCGCTGAGGGCGGCATATCCAGACCACCACCGTACCAGATACAAGCAACCGAAAAATTAAGGATGGATCATGACTGACTACAGGACCAGCTTTGTCACAGTAGACGACAAGGCCGAGTGGCGCACCCTGTTCGATGGCTATGCCCGCTTCTATGATGTGCCAATGGATGACGCAACGGCGGACAGAGTGTGGGACTGGCTACTCGACCCGAATCACGTCCTTGAGGCTCTGGTCGCTCGAGATGGCGCCGGAAAGGCTATTGGCCTGGCGCATGTGCGGGCCTGTCCCAGAACTCTGGGGGGCTGCGAGATGGGATTTCTGGACGACCTGTTCGTTGCTCCCGAAGCCCGTGGCAGCGGAGCGGCGGATGCCCTGTTTGAAAGCTTGCGTGCCCTGGCCGCCGAGCGTGGCTGGCCAGCCATACGGTGGATAACCCAGTACTTCAATGAACGCGGGCGCGGTTTCTATGACCGCTATACCTCAGGACCGAGCGACTTCATCATGTACCAGTGGAAACCGGATCAGGATCTCGGGTAGTGGCACCGGGTGCCGGACAGGGGAACCTGCCCGGGCCCGGGATACCCACCCCCTCAGGTGGACTGCCGCCGCTTGACCAGATCCCTGCCCAGGCTCCCCGCCACATACAGAACCACCACCGGGATAAGGCCGAACAGGATGGCTGACTGCAGCTGTGAAAGATAACCGGCAGATAGGGACATGGCGATCATGTACCAGACATAGCTGACGTAGAGCAACAGGAAAAGGCCTCCTTCCAGGCGGTCCAGTGAGGCCCCCGAGAAAAACAGGGGCAGACACAATACCGCCACTCCCAGCATCACCGGAATATCCAGCGCCACCATCTGCGATCCGGCCAGCAGGGGTTCGGGAGAAATCATCGCAGAGAGCCCCAGCACACAGAGAATGTTGAAGATATTGCTGCCGACCACGTTGCCGATGGCAATGTCCCGCTGACCCTTGATGGTGGCGATCACCGACGTCATCACCTCGGGCAGCGACGTGCCTGCCGCCACGATAGTAAGGCCGATGACGGCTTCGCTGATGCCCATGGACGATGCAATCGTCACGGCACTGGTTACCAGCATGCGGGCACCCGCCACCAGCAACGCCAGTCCCACGACAACCAGAAGGATGTTGCGCCAGGTCGGGACTTTGACCTGAATCAGTTCGCTGACCTCATTCGCCGACATTTCGTTATTCTGGCGCCGGCCCTGGACAAACAGGAAACCCGTGTAGGCAATCAGCGCGACAAGCAGCAGGGCCGCTTCCAGCCGCCCGATCTGTCCGTCCCAGACCATCACCACGGCCGCCACCGAGACGAGAATCATGATGGGTACGTCCTGGCGAATCAGCTGCTTCGAGACCACCAGCGGTGAAATCACCGCGGCGAGACCAAGGATAAAGAGAACGTTGAAGGTATTACTCCCAACCACGTTGGCGATCGCCAACTCCGCCTGCCCGGCATAAGCCGATCTGACACTCACAGCCAGCTCGGGCGCACTGGTGCCGAAGGCCACCACGGTCAAACCGATCACAAGCGGGGGCAGGCGCTTGAGCATTATCAAGTTCGGGTATGGCAAACAGAAGGCCTGTCTCGGTATCTGCTGAACCGGCAGCGGGGAAGGGTGACCGGCAAGCACTCAATGGTGCCCGTCATCGTCGCCCGTCTACGACAGGACCGCGGACTTTTCCCGCTGGTCCAGCTTTGCCAGGAAGTCGAGGATGGCGTCATTGAAGACGTCGTTCTGATCGCCGGACACCATATGCCCCGCCCCGCTGACATCGACGGCCCGTGAGCCGGGAATCAGCTCCAGGAAGTCCTTGACGCCTTCCTCGCTCACGACGTCGCTCATCTTGCCCCGCACCAGCAACGTTGGTGCCTGAATCCGCCTCGCGGCGTCACGCAATCGGTCCACATTGCGGACGGAGTTCGGTGTCCGCTCACCCACCATCAGAGCCGGATCCCAATGCCAGTAGAGTCGGCCATCCTCCCCCTGACGCAGGTTCTTCCGCAGCCCTTCGGAGTTGCCGGCCCGCTTGCGCTGCGGCATATAGGCGCTCACCGCGTCCACCACCTCTTCCATGGAATCAAAGCCATTCAGGTGGGCCAGCATGAAATCGCGGATCCGCTGGATACCCTCGACTTCCATCTTGGGGACGATATCCACCAGCACCAGGCCACGGATGTGGTCCGCTTCACGGGCAGCGGCGGCAATCATCGAACTGATGCCACCAAGGGAGGCGCCAATCAGTACCGGCGGCTGCGTCAGGTTTTCCAGAATCTGGTGCACATCCTCAACGAAACGGTCGAGGGTATAGTCACTGTCCGGGCACCACTCGCTTTCACCATGGCCGCGCATATCCACATTCACCGCGTAGTAGCCGTTATTGCCGAGCACCCTGGCCAGAGCGCCCCAGGAATGGCGGGTCTGGCCACCGCCATGAAGCATCACCACCGGCTGGTGGGAGGGATCGCCCGCCACATCCGCCGCCAGACGGATGCCATTGGTGCCTGTGAGGTACTGACGTTCCATAGATACTCCCCGGATTAAACATGCGCTTTGTTCTGCTTGATACCGCCCGAACGAAATGCACCGAGCGCGTGCCATTTAAAAACAGATCATGCCCTAAAAGGGTTGATAAATACCAGATAGTTCAGCAACTAATTGTCGTAGGAATTCGGTCAGGAGTGTCCATGGGATGGTCAACCTCGCGGGAAAAATACAGGGACTATTCCTGTCGCAGCAATCAGCCTGCGACCCAGAGGTCCCGCACCAGCATCTGCCACTGCGCCTCGATCTCCGCCGACGGCAGACGGCTGAAGCCGGAGCGGGTGAAGCGCTGGATACGTCCTTCGATGAACGTCATGACCCAGTCGGCGCCGCGGATGACGCTGGGATGGGGACGAAGGCCCTGGCGGATCTCGCCTTCTTTCAGGATCTGACGGATCTCGGTTTCCAGTCGCTCGAAGAACTGGGAGGCGCGTTTTCTCAAGGCTTCATTCTCACCCACCAGGGCCTCGCCGGTGAGTACCCGGCAAAGGCCGGGGTTACGCTCGCCGAAGATCAGTACCAGCCGGGTGAGCTGTTGCAGGCGGACGCGCACATCCTGCTCTTCCTGGAGGATCACCTGGCAGCGGGAGAACACCGTGTCTTCGGCGAACTCGATCAACGCCTCGAACATTTTCCGTTTGCTGGGAAAGTGCCGGTACAGGGCTGCCTCGGTGACGCCCACGGCCTTCGCCAGGCCGGCGGTGGTAATACGGGCACCGGGGTCGTTCTCCAGCATTTCAGCGAGGGCCTGGAGGATGGATTCCTTGCGGCTGGGCTTCGAATCGGTCATGGCAGTACTACAGCGCTATGAGATGGTTTTTTAGTTTAGCCACGGACGGCACGGACTGACCCGAACAAAGACGGGATGTCTTGTCTCAATAAACCGACACCCGACCTGACAGCTCCGGGCCCAGTCGTTTTACCTGTTGCATCCGTGCTTGTCCGTGTCGTCCGTGGCAAAAAGAGTTTTTATGCTGTTTTCAGAAAAAGATGCCATCGATAGGCGAGGACGCACTGGCGTACGCCTTCTTCGGCATACGGCCCGACAGGTAGGCCTCGCGGCCGGACTCGATGGCCAGCTTCATGGCCCTGGCCATGCGGATCGGATCCTGGGCCTGGGCGATGGCGGTATTCATAAGCACGCCGTCACACCCCAGCTCCATGGCAATGGTGGCATCCGATGCGGTGCCGACGCCTGCATCCACCAGCACAGGCACAGACGCATTCTCAACGATCAACCGGATGTTGTACCGGTTCTGGATCCCCAGGCCAGAGCCGATCGGCGCGCCCAGGGGCATGATGGCAATGCAGCCCATTTCCTCCAGCCGCTTGCACAGCAGCGGATCGTCGGAGCAATAGACCATGACCTGAAACCCGTCCCTGATAAGTTCTTCCGCGGCCACCAGGGTTTCGGTCATATTGGGATACAGAGTCTTTTCCTCCCCCAGCACTTCCAGCTTCACCAGGTTGTGGCCGTTCAGCAGTTCACGGGCCAGCTTGCAGGTGCGCACAGCATCCCTGGCGTTATAACACCCGGCAGTGTTGGGAAGAATGGTGAAACTGTCCGGGGAGATTACATCCAGCAGGTTGGGCTCATCCGGGTTCTGTCCCAGATTCGTTCGCCTTACGGCCACGGTGACGATCTCCGCACCGCTGGCCTCGATGGCGTGGCCGGTTTCCATCATGTCACGGTACTTGCCCGTACCTACCAGCAGCCGGGACTTGTAAACCCGTCCGGCAATTTCAAGGGGCTTGTCTTCAGGGAGCTGGATCTGGCTCTGGTCTGTCATTGGAGTCCTTGGAGTCTACGGAAAAGGTTCGGGAACAAACGTACGGGATGGCGGCCGGCGGGGATCAGCCGCCGCCGATGGCATGGACGATTTCCACCCGGTCATTCTCACTGAGCCGGAACTCGCTGTGCTGGCTGCGGGGTACGATGTCTTCGTTCACTTCCACAGCCAGGCGCTTGCCGGTCAGACCCAGACTCTCGATCAGCGTCTGCAGGCTGGATTTGTCCGGAATATCGCGGGGTTCGCCATTGATAAAGACGTTCATTATTGCCTCGTTAATGCTCGGGTCGGCTCACCGCTGCCAACAGCAACGCTGCCCAGCCGACCATGAAACAGACACCGCCCAATGGGGTGATGGGGCCAACCCAGCGGATATCCGTCAGCACCAGGAGATAAAGACTGCCGCTGAACAGGAGCACGCCGGCCAGGAAAAACGCACCAGCCACTGCCAGCAAGCGATTGGCCAGACCGGCGGCCGCCAGCAGTGACACCAGCACCAGGGCAATGCCATGGTACATCTGGTAAGTGACGGCGGTCTGGAAAACTTCAAGTCCCCGGGCGCTGACCGCTCCCTGCAGACCATGGGCACCAAAGGCGCCGGCCATCACCGCAACAAGCGCGACCAGGGCGCCAGTGGCCAGAAAGCCACGGTGAACCTGGCGGTCAGCAATCACAGTGTATCTTCTCGTCGGTATCCAGGTTCATGACCGTCAGTTTGCCGCCCCAGACACACCCCGTATCCAGTCCGATATAGCGCTCGCTACCGGTGTCCCCTTCCAGGGCCGCCCAGTGGCCGAAAATAACTCTGACATCATCCGGCCGCTCATGGGAAAACCACGGAGCGTACCCATCCGGGGCATCATCGGCCGACTCCTTGGCGGTCAGTTCCAGGGTGCCGTCTTCGGCGATGAAACGCATGCGAGTGAAATAGTTGGTGATCATCCGCCAGCGCTCCATTCCCACAAGGTCATCCCGCCAGCAGGAAGGCTCGTTGCCGTACATCTGCCGGAAAAATGTAGCCACTTCGGGGCCTCGCAGCACCGCTTCCAGCTCCCGGGCCAGGCCCATGGCCTTGTCAACCTCCCAGATGTGGGGCAGGCCGGCATGGGCCATGGCAAAATTGCGCTGAGGGTCATGCACACAGATGTTCTGCTGGAGCAGCCAGGCCAGGAGATCCCGGTGATCAGGGGCCTCCAGAATGTCCCGGAGCGTGTCCTTCTTTTTCAGACCGTGGCCGCCGAGGGCCACCGCCAGCAGGTGCAGGTCATGGTTACCCAGTACCACCACAGCGGAGCTGCCCAGATTACGCACGTAGCGAAGGCTTTCCAGGGAGGAAGGCCCGCGGTTGATGATGTCTCCCGCCACCCAGAGACGATCCCTCGAAGGAGAGAAGTCCACCTTGTCCAGCACGTCCATCAGGCGCTCGTAGCAACCCTGGATATCGCCAATGGCGTAATCAGTCATGGTCAGCCTCGTTGCCAGAATAAGTTTCCGGCGGGTGATCCACCAGATAGTCGGCAATGGTTACGTAATCAGCAAGGGTCAGGTTCTCGGGCCGCAGGTTATCATTGATTCCCAGTGACCGGAGCGCATCCACGGAGATCAGGCTGCCCAGGGATTTGCGCAGGGTCTTGCGGCGGGCATTAAAGGCAGTGCGAACCACTCTTTGCAGGGTGGAGAGATCCCTTGCCGGATGGAGCAGGACCTTGTGGGGCACCAGCCTGACGATCGCCGAGTCCACTTTCGGGGCCGGCTTGAAGGCGCCGGGACCCACCTCGAACAGGGGCTGCACCTTGCAGAAATACTGGGCCATGATGCCGAGACGGCCATAGTTGTTATCGCCCGCGGTGGCTGCCAGACGCTGGACCACCTCCTTCTGCAGCATGAAATGCATGTCCTCCACTACGCCGGACTGTTCCAGCAGGTGGAAGATGAGCGGCGTGGAGATGTTATAGGGCAGATTGCCCACTATCCGCAAAGCACGCTCGGAAGCGAGTTGGCTGAAGTCGAACTTCAGGGCGTCCGCTTCGTGGATACGCAGTTCCGGATAGTTGAAGAACTTGGTGCGCAGCACAGGGATCAGATCCCGGTCGAGCTCCACCACCTGCAGCCGCGGATTGACGGCGAGAAGTTCTTCCGTCAGGGCACCCAGTCCCGGGCCAATCTCCACCATGGTGTCGTCCGGTTTCGGGTTGATGGAGCGAACGATCCGCTCGATCACACCGGGGTCGTGGAGAAAATTCTGCCCGAACCGCTTGCGGGCCTGGTGGCCTGGATGACGGCTCATGGCTTGCCTCCCGGGGGCTTCCGATGTTCACGCCGGTGCCGGGCCATCTGCTCCCCCACCCGGATGGCCGTGTGCAGGCTGCCGGCGTCGGCCTTGCCAGTGCCGGCAAGATCAAGCGCGGTGCCATGATCCACCGAGGTACGGACAATGGGCAGCCCCAGGGTGACATTCACAGCCCGGCCAAAGCCCTGGAACTTGAGGACCGGCAGACCCTGATCGTGATACATGGCCAGCACGGCGTCGGCGTCATCCAGCCAGTGGGGCGTGAACAGAGTGTCCGCCGGCAACGGTCCGGTAAGCCGGATGCCTTCGCTTCGCAGCCGCTCCAGGGTCGGCTCGATGATGTCGATCTCCTCCCGCCCCAGATGCCCGCCCTCGCCGGCATGGGGATTCAGGCCGGCCACCAGAATCCGGGGATGAGCCACTCCGAAGAAGGTCTTCAGGTCCTGGTCGAGTATACGGGTCACCTGGGTGATTCGTTCGGGGGTAATTGCCCCGGGTACATCCCTGAGAGGGAGATGGGTGGTCACCAGGGCCACCCTCAGTTCTTCAGTGGCCAGCATCATCACAACACGCTCCACACCGCAGAACTCCTGCAGAAACTCAGTGTGGCCACTGAAGGCAATGCCCGCCTCGTTGATCACGCCCTTGTGCACCGGAGCCGTCACCATGCCGTCGAACACACCATCAAGGCAGCCTTGAGCGGCGGCCGTGAGCGTGTCCAGCACGTACTGGCTGTTACCCGGGTCGGTCCTGCCGGCGCTGGTGGTGGCGACGCCCGATATATCCATTACGGCAAGGTGCCCCGCGTCACAGGTAACCGGCTGCCCGGGCTGCCAGGACTCCAGCTGCACCGAGAGACCCATATCGTTCTGCCGGGCCTGAAGCAGTGCCTGGCTGGCGACCACCACAATGCGCTGGCCCCGCTCTTCAAGGGCCAGCTGTAGGCAGAGTTCCGGACCGATACCCGCCGGCTCACCAGCGGTCAGGGCGAGGGTGACCGGGGAGGTCATGAATTCTTGATCTCCACGTAGGCTTCGTCTCGGATTTCCTGCAACCAGTTCTGCAGCTCTGTTTCGTACTTCCGGCGGTAAAGGGCCTGTTGCGCTTCCGACTCGCGCACCTGCTCGCTGATGTCCTGACGACGACGATCCTGCACCTCCAGGATGTGCCAGCCGAAACGGGAGCGGAAGGGGCGCGTGGTTTCTCCGACACCCGCATTCATCATGGCCTCTTCAAAGGCGGGCACCATCTGCCCCGGGCTGACCCACCCCAGGCTGCCGCCCTCGGAGGCTGATCCCGGATCATCGGAAAATTCCCGTGCCAGCTCCGCGAAGTCCGAGCCTTGCTGCAACCGCTGGTACAGCTCGTTGATGCGGTTTTCGGCCTTCGCGTCGGAGACCACGTCGGAGGGACGGATCAGGATATGCCGTACCCTGGCCTGCTGGACCACATTGCGGGTTTCGCCGCCACGACGATCCAGCACCTGGACGATGTGAAAGCCATTGCCACTCTTGAGCACTTCGGAGGGTTGACCAACCGGCAGCTCTGGCACAATGTCCGTCACCAGGGAGGGCAGCTCACTGCGGCTGCGCCAGCCCATGACACCACCTTCAAGGGCGTTGCTGCCATCCGACTCGGCTACCGCCGCAGACTGGAAGTCACGACCGTCAGCGATTTCCTCCTGCAGTCGCTCAGCCTTCTGCCGGGCGGCTTCCACTTCCGCCTGGTCGGAAAAATTATTCACAGAGATCAGGATATGGCCCAACAGGTACTCAGTGGTGGTCTCCGCCTCGGTGCCGGTCTGCTCAAGATAATTGGTGACTTCCCGTGGACTGACCCGGACCCGGCTGTCCACCCGGCGCTGCTGTACCCGACTGACCAGCATTTCGCGACGGATCTGCTCCCGGGCTTCCCGGTAGGTCACCCCTTCCGCCTCAAGCTGCTGCTCGAACTCCGCCAGGGTAAGGTTGTTACTCCGGGCAATACGGCTGATGGTCTCGTTGAGCTCGTTGTCGCTGATGCGCATGCCCATGTCCTCGGCCATTTGCAGCTGGATGCTTTCGGTAATCAACTGCTCGAGCACCCGCTCCTCAAGTACCTGCCGGGGCGGCAGGCCGGTACCCTGTCCCCGCAATCGCGCTGTTATGGTGCCGACCCGGGCATCCAGCTCGGACTGCAGGATCACGCCGTCGTTCACAATGGCAATAACCTGGTCCAGCAACTGGCGCTCTGCCTGTACCGCACCCGCGATCAGCATCAACATTGCCATCAACAGCGTCTTGAATCCCGCCAGGCGTCGGGTTGCCTGCATACTCACCTCGTTCATGTATCAAAAATCCGTGTCAGGGGCGTGAGCCGAAACGGCGGTGCTCACGCTCGTCATAACCGTAAAACGCGCTGGACAGGGTACTGCCGGTTCCGCCGGCGCCACCGAGACCCTTGAGCTGGATCTGGAACACAATGCGGTTGTCCAGCTCCTCGTCGTCCGTAAGGTAGCTCTGGCCCACGAGCTGGAAACTCCAGCAGCAGTCGTTGTATTCGATGCCGGCCAGTGTACCCACGGTGCGGTCAAGCTGCGAGTCATACACCCAGCGACCAATCAGACTTATCCGGTCTGAGACCGGAAAAATGGCGCCGATATCCATCTGCTCGAAAGAATCTCCGGCCCTGGCGCCACGACTGTAGGTGTGGCCCAGGCTCGCCAGGTAGCGGTAGCCCGGCGAATGATACACCAGCTGGCTGCGGCCCTCGTCGGTCCGGTTCTCCCGAGGGTCCCATAGCCCGGCCACACGCAAATCAAGGGCATCCAGCGGGCGCAGCACCACTTCGCCCGCCAGCGGCGATTCGCTGCGGGCACCGGACCCCAGGCCTTCCAGGGCCACCTCCCGGTCATCGTGATAATAAAGCTGCCCCAGACTGAGACGGGCCCGCTCAGCGCCAGAGCCGACGTCGTGAAAGCGGCTGGTCAGGGCGACAGCGGTCTGATTGGCGTCGGCCACCCTGTCGCCCCCCACAAACCGGTTGGGCTGGAACAGGTTGTCGAACCGGAACGACCGCAGGCCGGAGTCAAAATTTGGAATGTGCTCCTGGTCGGAGTCCGCATCCGCCCATACATGGTACAACCGTGGCTCCAGACTCTGATTATAGGCATTGCCGAAAAGCCGGGTCTGGCGGTCGAAGTAGAGGCCGCTGTCCCATTGCGCCACCGGCACGGTGCGGTCGAAATCGCCGTCACCCAGGGTGTAGTCGTCAAGGTCGTACCAGGTCTGGTCCACGCCGACCGAGGGCCGCATATACCCCCAGGCGGAACGCAGAGGCAGGGCGACTTCCGGCACGGCGCGTACCCGCTGGCCAACAGCTCGGTCCAGTCCGGTGAGGCCTTCGTTATCACGATCAAACCAGATGTACTGACTATCCAGAGCCATCTGGAAGGGTCCTGCGGGAATCCGCGCATCATACAGGATCGCCGGTAGCTGGTCGTAGGGTTTGTCATCCTCCGCCACGGTGTCCGTCAAGGTCTGATAGCCGGCGACGTAAGCCTCCAGATTCTGCCAGTGGTCCTGGTAGGCGATGCCGCCGCGACGTTCCAGGTGAGTGGCCCGGCCAATATCCAGGGTCTGATTGAGATCACCGAGATAGTCGTTGTCGGACACCACCGAATAATCAGCGTAGCCCTGCCAGCCACTGCCAAAATCGGCGCGGCTGTAGAAATCCAGGGCCCAGCGCTCGCCGGACTCGGCCGGATACTGATCCCGGAATTCCTCATCCTCGCCGATATAACCCAGTTGCAGCACCGACTCCCCGAACCGGCTCAGGTAGCGCCCTTCCGCCTCCGTGAACAGACCCCGGCCATGAATATACTGTGGCGTCAGAGTGGCATCGTAATGGGATGCCAGGTTCAGGTAGTAAGGCGCCGAAAGATAGACGCCACCGCCCGCGTTGGAGGTGCCGAAAGCGGGATAGAGAAACCCGGTCTTGCGGCGGTCGTCAATGGGAAAGGTGGCCCAGGGCCAGTAAAAGACCGGCACGCCCCTGACCTGAAGGCGCAGGTGGCGGGCGGTGCCAAAACCCTTTTCCTGGTCAAGCCGAATGTCAGAGGCCACCAGCGACCAGTCATTCTGGCCGGGAGCGCAGGTGGTCAGAAAGCCGCCCTCAATTCGCACCACGGCCGCCTCCGGGCGACTGACCCGGCTGGCCGCGCCGCGTATTTCCGCATCGTGGAGCAGGAAGCTGGCCCCGGTCAGTTCGAAATATCCGCTGTTGACGTTGTAGCTGGCCTCCTCCCCCGTGAGCAACAGACCCTGACTGCGGCTGGTCATCGGGCCCTTCAGCTCGATCACGCCACGGCGCTGATCATATCGGGCACTCTCACTGGTGAGCTCGGTGCCGCCCTGGGAGAGCCTGACATCCCCCTGCAGCTGCAACTCGGTATCGATTTCGTACCTTGCCGAGAGAGCGCTGGCCGTCACCGGTGCCGCCACGTCGGCGGCTGTTTGCGGATTCATATACCCCTGCCCCGCCTGCAGGTAGCCGCCGGCGCAATAGGCGGGCAAGCGATCACGGTCATCCGCAGGCAGCTCGGCCTTTGGGCGCCAGTCCATCTCCGCCGCTGTCTGCTGCGCCATCACCTGACCTGATATCAGGACCAGGCCGGCAGCCGCCAGCAGGCTGCCGGCGTAAACGAGGCCCGACACCGCTACCGGCGGCAGGCAATCTGACAGTGGCCTGGAGAGAGAGATCAATGGCACCGGGTCCGGCATCCTGTTGGTGGTCGGAATGACAACGTGAAGCCTCCGCGGGAAACTCCCTGAAAACGGGGCTAGTTTACACGGCTGGGCAGGGGTTGTTAACGCGCTTGTCCGCGGGTTCCATGACGGGCCAGGGCACGCAGGTTATACTCAGGCGTGACGAACGGAATGCGAATTCCGAACCACTTCACTGACAAATGGCAGAGGTTCCATGGACAAACGTCTGGAAAAACTCACCTACTGGGTTCACCAGCATCCCGGTCTTGAGCATGCCCATCTGTCGCCGGTGAGCGGCGATGCCAGCTTCCGCCGCTACTTCCGTGCCAGTCAGAAAGACAGCCACGGCAAGGAGACCACCGTCATCGCCATGGACGCTCCGCCGGAAAAAGAGGACTGTCGTCCGTTCGTGGCTATTGCACGCCACTGGCGCGAGAATGGTATCGCCGTTCCGGACATTCTCGCGGAGGATCTGGATCAGGGCTTCCTGCTGCTGGAGGACTTCGGCGACCAGCTGATGCTGGGGCGGATGAACGGTATTACTGCCGACGATCTCTACCACGGCGCCCTGGAAGAATTGCTCAAGATCCAGCAACTCCCGGAAAATCCGGACTACACCCTCCCCGCCTACGACGAGGCGCTTCTGGACCGGGAAATGAATCTCTTCCCCGAATGGCTGCTCGAAGGCCTGCTGCAGATGAAGCTGAGCACCGATGAGTGGAGCATGCTGGAAACCACCTTCGCTTTCCTGAAAGAGAGCGCTCTTGCCCAACCCACCGTCACCGTCCACCGGGACTACCATTCCCGCAACCTGCTGGTCCGTCCGGGCACCCGGGCACCGGGCATCGTCGACTTCCAGGACGCGGTCAGGGGCCCGGTCACCTATGACGTGGCCTCACTGCTCAAGGACTGCTACATCGAATGGCCTCCTGGCCGCCGCAATGGCTGGCTCGAGGATTTCCGTGTGATGAGCTTCGAAGCCGGGCTGCACAAGGCTGACAGTGACACGTTCCAGCAGTGGTTCGACCTGATGGGCATGCAGCGCCACCTCAAGGCTGCCGGCATCTTCGCGCGGCTTTCCCTGAGGGACGACAAGCACGGCTACCTGGCTGACATTCCGAGAACGGTCCACTACCTGGTGGAGGCGAGCGAACCCCTTCCGGCGCTCCGCAGCTTCCACGAATGGCTGCGGGATGAGGTCGTTCCTGAGATCCACCACAAGCTCGCCACCCGCTCCGAGGACGACGGTTACGTGCAGCGGCCGCCCGAGTGAAAGCCATGATCCTCGCCGCCGGCAAGGGGGAACGAATGCGCCCCCTCACGCTGACAACGCCAAAACCATTGCTGGAAGCCGGCGGCGCTCCGCTCATCGTGCATCATATC
Organism: Marinobacter daqiaonensis; assembly: GCF_900115285.1. Taxonomy (GTDB): domain Bacteria; phylum Pseudomonadota; class Gammaproteobacteria; order Pseudomonadales; family Oleiphilaceae; genus Marinobacter; species Marinobacter daqiaonensis. The sequence continues at coordinate 220,008 of NZ_FOYW01000003.1, read as the reverse complement.
CGCAAGCTGCGGGCTGCCGGGCTGACCGAGCTGGTTATCAACCACGCCTGGCTTGGCGATCAGATAGAGTCGTACCTGGGGGATGGCGGTGACTATGGCGTCACCATTCAGTACTCCCGCGAGGATGCCCCCCTGGAAACCGCGGGCGGCATCATCCAGGCGCTACCACTGCTGACCGATGATGACAGCTGGTTCCTGGTGATCAATGGCGATATATGGCACGATCTCGACCTGACCCGACTCAGCCCTCCGACTCAGGGCAAGGCCCTGCTGGTCCTGACGGACAACCCGCCCCACCATCCCGGGGGCGACTTTGTCCTGCAACCGGACGGCAGGTTGGAGCACGGGGAGGGAGATCGCCTCACATTCACCGGCATCAGCCTGCTTCACGCCTCCCTGTTCGAGGGTCTGAACCCCGGACACCGTAAACTTGCGCCCCTGCTGAGGGAAGCAATGGCAGGCGGCGAGGTGGCGGGGCTTCACCACCGGGGCCAATGGCTGGACATCGGAACGCCGGAACGCCTTGACCAGCTCGACCAGTTACTCAGGAAGCAGAACGCGCTCTGACGCCAGGCCTCAGTATGATGAGTGGACGTGAACCACAGGCATTATCATCAGGTCTCCGGGACCGCCTCGACGAATTGCTTGCTGAATTCGACGGTCACCACCATCAGCCCAGCAAGCTCCTGGCGGAACATACCCTGTCCCGGGGAGGACGCCGCATTCTCTTTTTCTGCCTCGGTTACATCGCCAAGGCGGATGGTCGCGTCACCGAGAGCGATATCCGCTATGCGGAGAACCTGATGGTTGGACTGGAACTCTCAGGAAAGACACGTCGCCAGGCAATCCGGCATTTTCAGCAGGGCCGCGACTGCACCGACCTCCCGGGTATACGACTGGTACTCTGGCGCCTGCTGGGGCGAACCCACCTGCGAAAGCGCCTGCTGATTGGCCTGTGTCTCTTTCATGGGGCGCAGCTGCCGGGCCCACCCCGGAAACCCCGGCGGTATCGCTGCGAGGATGCCTTCTTCCGGCTCGAATTGCCCATGGCTGCCATTGACTATCTTTCCCGCTGGTACCGGGAGCATGTCTGGATCAGCGAACCACCGCCCAAACCCGAAACCCTGCAGGATGCCTACCGGATTCTGGGAGTCGACGCACGGACCAGTTTTGCCGAGATCAAGCGAGCGTACCGCCGCGAGGTCTCCCGCTACCACCCGGACAAGCTGGGCCAGGATCTGAGTCCGCCGGAACAGGTTCGGGCCAGGGATCAACTACTCCGCCTGCAACAGGCCTGGGATGTCATCAAGCGCCGGGACCGGCTGACCCGCTGAGAACACGCCGGGGGGCGTTATCGGGACGGCATCAGCCAGCCCACCAGACGGTTCACCACCGATCCCGCCCTCAACGCCCGGAGCTGGGGGTCCGTCGGGACAGGCAGGGCTGTGTAGTCTTGCCACTGCCTGCGGGAAAAGGCCGCCTTGCGATCCTGGATGCCGGATCCCCGCGAACTGTACAGATCAAGCAATGCCAGTCCGTCGACAGCGGACAGCCCCTCGAGAACTGTCTCTCCGGTCTGCCGGCCGAAGTCGGCCGCCACCCAGGCCGCCCTGCGCACCGAGGAGGGCGCCTGCGGAAGGTAGCCATGAACCGCTGCGGCGCCACGGCCGATTCCCACCAGCACGATTTCCTGATAACCGCGTTCGGCCAGCCATCCGGTAGCCGCCTCGAACACGGCATTCATGCTGTCGCGATGAGCTTGCAGGAGGTCGGCAACCGCCTGGCTGTTGACATCAATCATCACCGGCCCGTCAGACTGCGGCTGCCCGGCGGCCTTTTCGTCCTCCGAGCGGGCATGGTGATCCCGGGCCTGTTGCAGGGCCAGGGAGGGCGAATCCATGCCCAGCGTCATGGCAGCCCACCCGGCTTCCGTGAGCTTCTCGCGCATGGCTGCAAGCAAAGGCGCATTGGCGGAGTCGCCCTCATCACCGATGATAATGACCGCTCCATTGGCCTGCCCTGCTGACTCCCGCTCCACCAGGGCCAGGACCCGGGGGGAGTCCTCCGGCTCGAGCCAGACTGCGAGATGGGGATAACGCTGGGCCAGTGCCCCCTGCCCGGATCCGGACTGGATGAATACCCGCTCCAGCGGCGCCACTTGGGGCGTTTCGTCGTCTGCCACCGGCTCCCCGCCGTTCCCGGATGCCCCGTCCTGGGCCATTGGCATGCCACTGAAGAGCAGCGCCAGAAGAGCTGGCAGTGCCACGGCGCAACCACCTGAACAACGGCTTCGGATTTCGGATAGTGCCACGGACAATCCCCACTGGGAGCTGGTAGAATGCGAGGTTCTGGAGCGGGTCCAGAACGTGTCAGGAAATTTTATCACAAAGCCCCGGTCACGCTGTGCGCTCACCCAGGTGCTGCACATCCGACCGGAGTTCCTGTCACTGCGGGCCAGACATGCCTTCGCGATCCGCCGATGGATCGCGACAACCATGCAAACGAGAGCACGATGAAACAGCCTGAACTGATTGCACCTTCCATCCTCTCTGCCAATTTCGCCCGCCTGGGCGAGGAAGTGGACAGCGTCCTCGCCGCGGGTGCCGACATCGTTCATTTCGATGTCATGGACAACCATTATGTCCCGAACCTGACCATAGGCCCGATGGTCTGCGAGGCGCTACGCAAGCATGGCGTTACCGCCCCCATCGACGTGCACCTGATGGTCTCTCCGGTGGACGACCTGATCCGCATGTTTGTCGACGCCGGCGCCAGCTATATCACCTTTCACCCGGAGGCCAGCAACCATGTCGACCGCTCCCTGCAGCTGATCCGTGACGGTGGCTGCAAGGCGGGGCTGGTGTTCAACCCCGCCACGCCCCTGAGTCACCTGGACTACGTCATGGACAAGGTGGATATGATTCTGCTGATGTCGGTGAACCCCGGCTTTGGTGGTCAGAAATTCATTCCCGGTACTCTCGACAAGCTGCGCCAGGCCCGCAAGCGCATTGACGACAGCGGACGGGAAATCCGCCTGGAGATCGATGGCGGCGTGAAGGCGGACAACATCCGTGAGATTGCCGAAGCTGGCGCCGACACCTTTGTTGCCGGCTCCGCCATCTTCAATACCGATGACTACAAGGCCACCATCGACGCCATGCGCGCCGAGATCGCCAGGGCCGGATAAGGTACACCGACACCATGGAAGCGAGATTCACTTTTACGCACCAGTGGCCCGGGGTCGCGTTGTTCGATCTTGACGGCACCCTGGTGGACAGCGCTCCGGACGTGGCCGCTGCGGTCAACCACATGTTGGAAACCTTCGACCGCAAGCCGGTGGATGCGGAAAAGGTAAGCCACTGGGTGGGCAATGGTTCCGAGGAGCTGGTTCGCCGTGCCCTGACCGGGCGTGTCGACTGGCGGGCCGCAGAGCCCCTGGACGACGCTCTGGTCAATGACGCCCTGAACCACTACCTGAACTCCTATGAGGAGCTCAACGGCGCGCACTCCACTGTCTATGAAGGAGTGGAGCCCTTCCTGCGACACCTGCATGAACAGGGTTGCCGTATGGGAGTGGTCACCAACAAGCCCGAGCGCTTCATCAGCCCACTGCTGGAGCAGATGGGGCTGGAACACTGGTTCGACAGGGCGGTCGGCGGAGATACCCTGGCGGTCAGGAAGCCGGATGCGGGCCCCCTGCTGCTGGCCATGCACGCTCTTGGGGGCAATCTCGGGAATACCGTGATGATCGGCGATTCCGCCGCCGACGTGGAAGCCGCCCGAAACGCCGGCCTGCCGTCGGTGATTGTTCGCTACGGCTACAATTTCGGAGCGCCGGTGGACGACCTCGGCGCTGACGTGGTTGTTGATTCACTGACCGAGCTTTTGTAACCTCACAGGGACTTTTTACCGTGAACCTTTCTTTTCGGGAGATTCCTGCCGTGCAGGGACTGAATCTGACTGCATCAGGTGGTGTTCTCACCACCCGCGCCACACGATGGTGGCGATGGCGCACCGGCTGAGAAAGCCCTGCTGAGCGGTCATGCCCGCCAGCCACAATCGCCGCATCCGCGACTGACGGAACAGCGGAAAACGCAGATCAGAATTCAGGCAGGAACGCATCATGACACCCGATCAATTCGCCGCCACCGCCGCGGCCGGTTACAACCGCATTCCCGTTTACCGTGAGGTCCTGGCGGACCTGGACACCCCGCTAAGCACCTATCTCAAGTTGGCCAGCGGGCCCTACTCCTATCTGTTCGAATCGGTCCAGGGCGGCGAGAAGTGGGGCCGCTACTCCATCATCGGCCTGCCCAGCCGGGAAATCCTGAAGGTCCACGGCCAGTCCATCACCGTCACCCGTGATGGCGAGGTGGTGGAGGAGACCCGGCGGGATGACCCCCTTACCTTTGTGGAAGAGTACCAGGCCCGCTTCAACGCCCCGGACCTTGAGGACCTGCCCCGCTTCAACGGCGGCCTGGTGGGCTATTTCGGCTACGACACGGTGCGCTATATCGAGAAACGGCTGAGCGACACCTGCCCGCCGGACAGAATCGGCACCCCGGATATCCTGCTGATGGTGTCTGACGAAATCGTGGTGTTCGATAACCTGCGGGGAAAACTGCATCTTATCGTTCACGTCGACCCATCCGTCGAGGGCGCCTATAACCAGGCCCTGGGCCGCATCGACGAACTGGAGAATCGGCTGCACCGCCAGACCGCCGATGCACCTCGCACCCCGGCCCATCTCCGCGGCAAGACCGTGGACGAGAGCGAGTTCATCTCCGGCTTCAGCCAGGACCGGTTCGAGAAGGCTGTCGACCGCATCAAGGACTACGTGCTCGATGGTGACGTCATGCAGACGGTGATCTCACAGCGCATGTCCATCCCCTTCGAGGCGCCGCCCCTGAACCTCTACCGGTCACTGCGGGTGCTCAATCCATCACCCTATATGTATTTCCTGGACCTGGAGGACTTCCATATCGTCGGGTCCTCCCCGGAAATCCTGGCCAGGGTGGAAGACGGGGAAGTGACCGTCCGCCCCATCGCCGGCACCCGCAAACGCGGCGCCACCGACGCCGAGGACAAGGCACTGGAGAAGGAACTGCTGGGCGACCCCAAGGAAATCGCCGAGCACCTGATGCTGATCGACCTGGGGCGCAACGACGCCGGACGTGTCTCCGAAACCGGAACGGTAAAACTGACCGACAGGATGATCGTGGAGCGTTATTCCCACGTCATGCACATCGTGTCGAACGTTACCGGGCGCCTGAAAAAGAACACCTCCTGCCTGGATGTGCTCCGGGCGACCCTGCCCGCCGGCACCCTGAGCGGTGCACCGAAGATCCGTGCCATGGAAATCATCGACGAGCTGGAGCCGGTGAAGCGTGGTGTGTATGGCGGCGCCGTGGGCTACCTGTCGTTCAACGGCAACATGGACACCGCCATTGCCATTCGCACGGCGGTCATCAAGGACAAGACCCTGCATATCCAGGCCGGTGCCGGAATCGTGGCGGATTCGGTGCCTCGCCTTGAGTGGAAGGAAACCATGAACAAGGGCCGGGCCATCTTCCGGGCCGTTGCCATGACCTACAACGATTTCGACCACTGAGGCGGGGGATCCACCATGCTGTTAATGATCGATAACTACGACTCCTTCACCTACAACGTGGTCCAGTATCTGGCAGAGTTGGGTGCGGACGTTCAGGTATACCGGAACGATGAGATTACGGTAGCGGACATTGAGGCCCTGAAACCAGAGCGTCTGGTGATTTCACCGGGGCCCTGCACGCCCAATGAGGCGGGCATTTCCATGGCGGCCATTCGCCATTTCGCCGGCAAGCTGCCCATACTGGGCATCTGCCTGGGCCATCAGGCCATTGGCCAGGTCTACGGCGGCGATGTGATTCGTGCCGGGCAGGTAATGCATGGCAAGGTGTCGCCGGTCTTCCACTCCGATACGGGGGTGTTCCGGGGGCTGAGCAACCCGTTGCAGGCCACGCGGTATCATAGCCTGGTGGTGGACAAGCGGACCTTGCCGGAGTGCCTGGAGGTCACCTCCTGGACCCGCAATGAGGATGGCTCCATTGAGGAGATCATGGGGGTTCGGCACAAGACGCTGCCCATTGAGGGGGTGCAGTTTCATCCTGAGTCTATTATGACTGAGGAAGGACATGAGTTATTGAGGAACTTTTTGCGGGCCTGAAGGCTGGTTGCCAGTCGGATTGATCGGACGGGGAGCGGTATCATTTTCCCGGACACGCCCACGAGCACATCCATGTGGGGCTCGACGGCAGCCATCCCTGGCTGCCGACGGTCCGGGAAAATAATCCCCCACCCCGCCCTCTGTGCAGGCCGCGAGCACGTGCGCAGGTCCGGGAAAAGTACCGCCATAAACTGCATGAATCCTGAACGGAGCTCGTCGGACGGGAGGTGGTGGGGGAGTTTTCGCAGCAGCGCCATGGATGGCGCGGAGCAAGGCCGGTCCAGGGACGGACCGTGAATTGCGGCGGAGAAAACTCCCCCACCACCTCCCGGCCAGGCACCCAGACTGGAAGGCTCCGGCATCAACCGGCCAGCCACCCAAACCAGAATCCAAGTACAGACAGAATCAAAAGCGAGAGGCCCACCAGACCATGGACATGAAAGAAGCCCTGAACCGAATCGCCTCGAACCTGGACCTGAACCGGGAAGAAATGAAAGAGGTCATGCGCATCGTCATGAAAGGTGAGGCCACTGATGCCCAGATCGGCGCCTTCCTGATGGGTCTGCGCCTGAAAAGCGAAACCATCGACGAAATCACCGGCGCCACCGAAGTCATGCGGGAGCTGGCAACCGGGGTCAGCGTCAATGCGGACCCCCTGGTGGACATAGTCGGCACCGGCGGCGACGGCGCCAACCTGTTCAATGTCTCTTCCGCTTCCGCCTTCGTGGTCGCGGCCGCTGGTGGTTTCGTCGCCAAGCACGGCAACCGGGCCGTTTCCTCCAAAAGCGGCAGCGCCGACCTGCTGGAGAAGGCCGGAGTGAACCTCAACCTGACCCCCGAGCACGTCGCCCGCTGCGTGGAGCAGATCGGCGTCGGCTTCATGTTCGCTCCCAGCCACCACGGTGCCATGAAGCATGCCATCGGCCCCCGCAAGGAACTGGGCTGCCGGACCATATTCAATATCCTGGGTCCCATGACCAACCCCGCCGGGGTCAGGCGCCAGCTGCTTGGGGTATTCACCCCCGCGCTGTGTCGCCCCGTGGCGGAGGTGCTGCAAAAACTGGGCAGCGAGCACATCATGGTCGTATGTTCAAAGGACGGCCTCGACGAAATCAGCCTGGCCAGCAGTACCCATGTGGCCGAACTGAAGGATGGCGAGATCACCGAGTACGATATTGTTCCGGAAGACCTGGGCATCAAGAGCCAGTCCATCGTCGGCCTGAGTGTGGAAACCTCCGATGAGTCCCTGGCCCTGATCCGGGCGGCCTTTGGTCGTGGTCATGACGAGATGGCCGAAAAAGCCCGCGACATGATCGCCCTCAACGCCGGAGCTGCCATCTATATCGCCGGTCTTGCCACAACACCGAAAATGGGCGTGGACATGGCCCTCGACGCCATGGGCAGCGGCCTGGCCGCCGGCAAGATGTCCGAGCTGGCCGACTTCTCCCACTGTTTCGACTGAGCAAGCGATATGACCAACCGACATAACGACCGCACCCCCACGATCCTGCGCAAGATCGTGGACCGCAAGTGGGAAGAAATCGACGAGCGCAAACGCCGCGCCACCCAGGGTGACCTCAAGGCGCGAGCCGCCGATCAGCCCCCGGCCCGTGGCTTTGCCCGGGCCATGGCGGATCGTATAGAAGCCCGGAAGCCAGCCGTCATTGCGGAGATCAAAAAGGCATCTCCCAGCAAGGGTATCCTCCGGGAGCCGTTTGATCCGCCGGCCATCGCCGAAAGCTACCAGGAAGGCGGCGCCACCTGCCTGTCCGTGCTGACCGACAGGGATTTCTTCCAGGGCCACGAGGATTACCTGAAAGAAGCCCGCAAGGCCTGCAGCCTGGCCGTGATTCGCAAGGACTTCATGGTGGCCCCCTACCAGGTGTATGAAAGCCGGGCCATGGGTGCGGACTGCATACTGCTCATCGCGGCCTGCCTGACCAGAGACCAGATGCAGGAACTGGAAGGCATCGCCTACGAGATCGGCCTGGACGTGCTGGTGGAGGTGCACGATGGCGAGGAAATGGATGACGCCCTCACCCTGAACACTCCCCTCGTGGGCATCAACAACCGCAATCTGCATACCTTTGAGGTGTCCCTCGATACCACCTTTGACCTGCACGAACGGATTCCCGGTGACCGGCTCACCATCACCGAGAGCGGTATTCTGCACCGCGAGGATGTGTCCGCCATGACCGACCGGGGAATCTATGGGTTCCTGGTGGGCGAGTCCTTCATGCGGGCGGAGGAGCCGGGGGAAAAATTACGGGAGCTGTTCGGGTAAGTCAGAAACACGCCGGCGACCAGGGGAAAAGCCGCCGCCGGTGCTTTTTGGACACTATCCGGAAGACTCCGACAGCGCCTCCTGCAACAGGGCCTGGAGATGATGGGGCATGCTCCCCGCAAACTGCAGGGCGGCCTCGTGTCCACGGGGCGACATCTTGCCCCAGGTACGGCGCACGATTCTCAGCCACTTCTCCTTGTCGTAATCCGCCTTGTCCTGGTAGAAATCGGCGAAATAGCGCTCCAGGAAAACCATGCAGGCCACATCTTCCAGCAGCTGGGTATCCGGATCATTGCGCAGTTCCCGCTTGGTGAGGATGGTGGCGACCCGGCCACACTCCTCCTGCGGATATCCGCACTCGCCCATCAGCTGGGCCGCCCGCTCGCCATGGAAGCGACCGCAATCCTGGCGCCATTGATAGTAGCCCTTGCGGCCTTCCGGGTAGTCAGCCCGGGGCCGGGTCCAGCGCTCGATGTGCTGGGCCCGGCAGGCGATCTGCATGCGCTCCGACGGCGCCGTCTCCAGTGCCAGCAGCCAGCGGGTCATGTGCAGGCTGTAGGCATATTCGCGGGGAAGCGACTGACCGTCCACCACTTCCACGCTGGGGTCCTTCCGGTTGGCCGCATCTATGGCGTCCAGGGTGCAGCTTAGGGGGCTGTCGGTGCTCATGGCGGTTATACCTTTGCCGAGGGGCGCGCCTTGATCCGCTCATACCAGGCCTGCAGGTGCAACTGATCCGGCTCGATCCGTATCTTCATGACCTTGGCGAACTCGACCGCACAGAAAGCGTTGATATCCGCCGCCGTCAGATCATCCCCATAAATGTAGTCGCGTCCTTCCAAGTGTTCGTTCAGGAAGCCATAAAAGCTGGCCACCTGCTTGGCACACTCCTCGCCCCACTCCTTTACGGGCGTCATCCGATCCTTGAAATAACCGGTGGAGTGCTGGAAACACATACCGGTGGGCATGAACTGGTAGTACTCGATCCAGCGTAGCCATTGCTCCAGCTGGGCTTTCTCAAGAGCGCTGGTTCCCAGCAGCGGGCGGGTATCCGGATAGGCCTCCTCGAAATAGCGGCAGATTGCCATGGTTTCGGAAATACAGGCGCCATCGTCCAGCTCCATCACCGGCACTTTCTTCATGGGGTTCTTCTGAACAAACTCCGGGGTCAGGTTCTCCCCTTTCTGCAGGTCGAGCTCGACGAACTCGGCCTTGTCCAGCAGGCCTTTCTCGGCCATGAACATGCGCACGCGCCGTGGGTTGGGAGCGGTTCTGGTTTCGTAGATTTTCATTGTTACGGAGCCTCGTGATTGGACACAGGTTTTCAGGTTTTACAGACTGGCGCGCAAAGGGGTTTGCGTCAAGCAACTGACTGAAACTGATCCATAATCCATTGTGGATCATCGAGGGGCAGATCGTGGCCGGCATCCGGATGAACCAGCAGTGGCCATTCCCAGCAGTAGGCGCCCCGGCAGGGGGGTGGATTCGCGCCGGGCCGTTCTTGGCCCGCGATCCGAAGCTGAGCCACTGCAGTGACCAGGGGGAGATAACAGCTTCACCGGAATCCGCCGGCTGGACGTCAATTGCAGAATACGCCGCTGCACGTCATCTGCCCGGTCCGCCACACAGATGCGCCGCCCTGATGACAGTCAGCTCGCCTGGGTAACCTGGAACTGCCCCGTCAGCGCCTGCAACTTGCGAGCCGCAGTGCCGGTCTGCTCTGCCTTGCCGGTCAGCTGTGCTATGACGGCGGTCATTTCCCGAGCTCCCGCGTCAACGGTCGCGGTGCGGCGGCCCTGGGCTTCGCCGGTTTCAGCAATGGTGTCTATGGCCGAGAACAGACGATCGACCACATCCGTCAGCTGGGAGTTGTCCTCCGCTGCCGCCTCGGTCTGGCGGAGACGTTCTTCCATGTCAGCCATGCCCTGCTCCATGGTAATTACCGCCTGCCGGGTCTCTGCCTGAACCATCCCCAGACGCTCACCAATCTCACGGGTGGCGTCCGTGGTCCGGTGCGCCAGCTTGCGGACTTCATCGGCAACGACGGAAAAGCCCCGGCCGTGGTCGCCGGCACGAGCCGCCTCGATGGCAGCGTTGAGTGCGAGCAGATTGGTCTGATCAGCGATTTCATCAATAATGCCTGCCATATCCGCGATCTCCCGGGTTCGGTCGTTTGCTCCCTGGATACTTTTTGCAGAATCGCTGATGACCTGCCGTACCGCATTGGTTTCCTGACTCACCTGCGCCAGACGTTCGCGGGCACTGGTGACCACTTCGTCCATGGTGGTCCTCACATCGTGGGCCGTGGCGGATGCACTGCGAATCTGCTGCTGCTGGCCATCGGCGCCCTGGAGCATGGCGTCGATTTCCTCAAGGACCGCCATGATCCGTTCTTCAGCTAACCGGTTCTGCTCCAATAAAGCCTCACTGGCCCGCCCGGAATTGGCCGCCAACTGAATGACCTGCCCCACCATGCCATCCAGGCTATCAATAAAGCTGTTCATCCAGCGGGCCAGATCGCCGGTCTCATCCCGTTTCATACGGCTCAGGTCCACCCGCTGACTCAGGTTACCACCGCCTTCTGCAATACCACGAACGATGTCTGCCAGGGCTCCCAGCCTTTTCGTCAGTGGTTGCGCCATACCGAACCGATACAGAGTCAGCCCGCCCAGCATCACCAGGCCATTCAGCGCCGCCTCCAGGAGGAGGGGAACGCCACTGAATGCCAACCCAAGGTTCACACCCCACAGCAGCACCAGGAGCCAACCGACCTGCACGGTCAACTGGTATTCGACGGACCGTCTCCGATAGACCTCCTCAAGATCCGCCTCGCACATCATCCCCCAGCGATCCGGTGATCCAGGCAGACTGAAGGTCACGCCCTTGCCGATAACAGGGATGTGACGATAATCGGAGTATCCCGGGTACTTCACAAACAGATTTTCACCCCTCGCCATGGTTTCCCTGACACCCGGGTGGAGCTGGCGTGTCGCCGGATCCGTGAAGCGGATTTCAAATTCAGTGTGATGGTGAATTTTGAGAGTGCCGAAGCCGGTGCGGATGCCATCCTTCAGGTTGTCGCCATGACTGAAGGTGGCGTCCTCGAAGCGGGAACGCGAAAGCGCGGTCCCCGGCAGAATCGAAGGGTCGAAGTGACTCTCCTGCATGAAGATGTAGTTGTCACCGGATTCCTCGAAGACGTGGCCAGCTTCGCGCTGTATCACATCACTCATCACATCATTGGGCACCCGGGCGCAGACTGCGGCCGCACTGCCATCCACCAGCGTGACGGGTTGATAGAACATCAGCGTGACATCATCATGGAAGCGGGACGTCGTGGGTCCCAGTCTGAGGGTAACGGCGTCCTTGTAGGGGCCGTGGAGGAAACGCTCAGACAACCCGCGGCGAACCGCGTCCAACGGCAGCCCGGCGGCGTCGGACACTGGCCGGGCGGTTGAGCCCATTACCCGGCCCTGCTGGTCTATAACGAACAGCTCGGCAATGTCCCTGAGACGGCCCCGATTTTCCTCAAGAAGGCGGGGCACCTGATCGGGAGCAATCACGGAAAGCCGCTGCGCCAGAGCCTCAAGGAAAGACCACTTATTCTCCGTCCAACCCTTCAGTAACTCGACCCGGGTGCGGGCGGTACTCTCGAAGATCTGTTCGTTGGTCTGGTATCGGGAGCGGTTCAGCAGGCAGGACCAGCCGAGGGCAAGCTTGCCGTTGTGGCCAAACCAGGTTAACCAGTGCTGCTCACTGCGAGTGAGGGGCATGGCGTCGCTTTTGAGTGTCATGGGCGTGAAATCCGATGGTCCGTACTTCAATCAGCCTGGGCTGATCGCCAATCTGGTGCGCTGTGCACCGGGTCGCTTACGGATAAAGCAAATTTCACGCCCAAAAAACATCAACGGAATCAGGGCTCAAGAAGGAAAAATCAAGTTAAATCGCACGATAACCGTGCGGACGCCAAAAAACTGCCCCGTTATGGCGCGCGACTCAGCCTGCGATGGGGCCAATCCCAACTTTGCTGCGCACAACGCTCATCAGCGGTGTGGCATGATCCCTGGCCTTCTCGGCGCCCTGCTGCAGGATACGATCCAGATGCACGGGGTCATCCATCAGGCCGTTGTAGGTTTCACGCATCGGCGCCAGCTCCTCGTTGAGGAACTCGAATACCTGCTTCTTGGCCTCGCCCCAGGCAATGCCGTTCTCGAATTCCCGGCGCATGGCCTGGATCTGGTCCGGGCTGGCGAACGCGGAATAGATGGCAAACAGCGCGCTGCTATCCGGATCCTTGGGCTCGCCCGGCTCCAGCAGGTTGGTCTTGATCTTGTTGATGGACTTGCGGAGCTTCTTCTCGCTCTCGAACAGAGGAATGGTGTTGTTGTAGCTCTTGGACATCTTGCGGCCGTCCAGCCCCGGCAGCACCATGGCGGACTCTTCGATGACCGCCTCGGGCAGGGTGAAGGTCTCGCCGAACAGGAAATTAAAACGCTGAGCGATGTCCCGGGCCATCTCGATGTGCTGGGTCTGGTCCCGACCCACGGGAATCTTCTCGCCATTGAACATGAGAATGTCCGATGCCATCAGAATCGGGTAGCAGAACAGCCCCATGGTAATTCCCCTGTCGGGATCCGCGCCGCCGGCCTCTTCGTTTTCCTGCACCGCGGCCTTGTAGGCGTGTGCCCTGTTCATCAGGCCCTTGGCGGTCACGGTGGTCAGCACCCAACTGAGCTCGGTGATCTCCGGCACATCGGTCTGGCGGTAGAAGGTCACCCGTTCCGGGTCCAGGCCGCAGGCCAGCCAGGTGGCCGCGATGGCGCGTACCGACTCCCGCACCCGCTCCGGCTCCTGGCACTTGATCAGGGCATGGTAGTCGGCGAGAAACAGAAAGGACTCTGTCTGGGGATCGTTACTGGCGCGGATGGCCGGCCTTATCGCGCCCGCGTAGTTGCCCAGGTGGGGAATGCCGGTGGTGGTGATGCCCGTCAGTACTCGTGTCTTGCTCATGGTGGTCGCGCCATTCCGGAAAAGTTCAGGGAATCTGGAAAGGATGAACCATACCCAAACCTCGCCCGGCCGGCAAACGGATTGATGGGCGTCACCGGAGGAAATCGTTATCATGCCACCATTAATCACTGGCCGTTAACCCATGAACCAGGAAACACTGCCGCTGATCCACCAGGACGAGCACCTGGTGGTGGTGGACAAGCCCGCCGACCTGTTGGTGCACCCCAGCGAGATCGACCGTAAAGAGACCCGCTCCGCGATGATGATCCTGCGGGACCAGCTCGGACAGTGGGTCTATCCCGCCCACCGGCTGGACCGTCCCACGTCCGGCCTGCTGGTGTTTGCGCTGAACCGGGAAGTGGCACGCAGCCTTGCCGGTGCCTTTGAGGCGCATAAAGTGCTCAAGGACTACCTGGCGGTGGTCCGGGGACACCCACCCGTGGGCGGAATTATCCGGCATCCCCTGACCCTGAAGGACGACACCAGATCCCGCCGCACCCTCGCGGGCGAGGCCCAGGATGCGCTGACCCTCTATTACCGGCTGGCGACCGTAACCATGGACTGGACTGTTGACAGCCGCTACCCCACCAGCCGTTACGCCCTGGTCCGCTGCCGCCCGCGCACCGGTCGCCGCCATCAGCTTCGGCGCCATCTGAAGCATCTGAGCCATCCCATTATCGGCGACAGCAGTTATGGCAAAGGGCCCCACAATCGCGCCTTTGCCCGCGAGTTCGGCGACAGTCGTCTCTACCTCCATGCCAGCCGGCTGGCATTCCAACACCCGGTCAGCGGCCGCCCAATGATCTGCCGGGCCCCCCTGCCGGACGCTTTCCGGAAAGTCTGCTCGACCTTTGACTGGTCTTGCGATTTGCTATGATGACAGCCAATCCGGTCGCATCCGACCCCAGCGGCGAACAACCAGGACCTCAGGAGTCACTCCGTCCATGCCAATCGAACTCTACCAATTCGCTATATCCCACTATTCCGAGAAGGTTCGCTGGGCACTGGACCTCAAGAGTATTGCCCACGAGCCGAAGTATCTGCTGCCCGGCATGCACGTCAGGACCATCCGCGGGCTGACCGGTCAGAAAGTCACCTCCGTGCCGGTGCTGGTGGACAGCGGCCATGTTATCCAGGGGTCGGCCGCCATTCTCGACCACCTGGAGGAAATCTCACCGGATCCGGCGCTGCTGCCAGCGGACAGTAAAGCCCGGGGGGACGCCCTGGCCTGGGAAAAGCGCCTGGACGACGAGGCCGGGCCGGCGGTTCGCACCTTTGCCTATCACCACCTGCTTCAGCGGCCGAAGCTGGTAGCCCCGCTTCTGGCGGCCAAAACCCCCTTCTGGAACGCCTACCTGATTCGCCTTGCCTTCAGCCGGGTGGAAGAAACCATGCGGGAGATGATGCGCATCAATGAGAAAACCGCCGCCAAAGCGCAGAGTGTTGTGGAGGACCTGCTGGATGAGATCGGGGATATCTACCGGAGTGGCCGCTATCTGGCCGGCGACAGCTTCAGCCGGGCGGACCTGACGGCCGGCGCCCTGTTTGCACCGCTATTCATGCCCGAGCAATATCCTGTGCCCTGGCCAAAACCACAGAGACTGCCTCAAGCCATGGCGCAGTGGCGCCAGGATAACCGGGAACGGCTGGAACCAGTCGCCGATTGTTACAGGGAGCACCGCTAGTTTCCCTGGGCATGGATAAACTCCAGCCAGAGGTCGGCGGATCGCTCCGGCACCTCCAGCATGGGCACATGCCCCACTCCTTCCAGTAACACGACCCTGGACTGTTCAATCGCCTGGTCAAATACCCGGGCGTTTTCCGGGGCCAGCACCCGGTCTTCTCGGCCCCAGACAATCAGCGTCGGTGCTTTGATGGAAGAGAGTATGCCTTCCAGCTCAAAATCGACGGCGGACAGGACGATGGCTTCAAAAATCTGGTCATTGATGGACTGCCGGGCAATGGCGTTTTCCTCCATGACCGAGGCCACGGGCCAGGGCACGAAGGGACGTTTCTCCAGAACGAAATCCATCAGCTTGTCGAAATCCCCGGGCTCACGGACAACCAGTGGGTTGTCACCTTCTGCCAGGGCGTCGTCCAGCTGGGAGGGGTAGTGATCCGAACCGGCGGGCGAGTACAGTGCAATGGTGGCCACCCGGTCCGGATAGCGGCTGGCGAAGAAGGCTGTGATGCCCCCGCCCATGGAGTTTCCTGCCATGTGCACACGCTCGACCCCCAACCTGTCGAGGAACTTTTTCAGAGCCTCGGTCTGTGCTTCAACGGTGTAATCGGCGGAGGAGGCAATGCTGCTCTGGCCGTGACCTGGCAGGTCGGGGATCAGCAACCGGTAGTCATCCGGCAGATGGGCGGCCATGCGCACCCAGTTATCCTTATTGGCCCCGAAGCCATGGATCATCAACAGGGTGCGTTCGGCATCATCCGGGCTGCGGGAAAGATAATGAATCGACAGGTCATCCACAGTGACCTGCTCCAGGGTGAGCCCGGCTTTCTCCCGTTCCCGCTCAATCAACCATTCGTAAACATCATACTGGGAGCAACCGGCCAGCAGCACCACGCCAAGCAGCGCCGTCAGGCCGGCCAAGCGGCCAATCGTCATAACATTCCTTTTTTGACCGGCCAGGTGTCCTGGGGGATCGCACCGCCAGAATCAGCGGGTGCCGTAGACCACCATGGTCTTGCCTTTCACCTGCACCAGGCCCTGCTCTTCCAAAGTCTTCAGCACGCGCCCCACCATCTCACGGGAACAGCCCACAATGCGACCGATTTCCTGCCGGGTGATCTTGATCTGCATCCCGTCCGGATGGGTCATGGCATCGGGCTCCTTGCACAGATCCAGAAGGGTACGTGCCACGCGCCCGGTGACATCCAGGAAAGCGAGATCACCCACCTTGCGGGTTGTCTGGCGAAGGCGGGTCGCCATCTGTTCGCCAATGAAGTACAGCACCCTGGGGTCCTGCTGGGCAATTTCCCGGAATTTAGTGTAGCTGATCTCCGCCACCTCACATTCCGTTTTCGCTTTTACCCAGGCACTGCGGGAGTCCATATTGTCGAACAGCCCCATCTCGCCGAAGAAATCCCCGGCATTCAGGTAGGCCATGATCATTTCCCGTCCGTCCTCATCCTCGATGATGACCGTAACGGAACCTTTGACAATAAAGAAAAGAGAGTCGCTCTTGTCCCCGGCATAAATAATGGTGCTTTTCGCCGGGTAACGACGACGGTGGCACTGGGACAGGAAATAGTCCAGGTGCTTGGTCTTCTGCTCAACGGGCCGGACAATGGTAGCCATGGTATGTGTCGTGCCTCCTCAACTTTCGCCAATCCCTGGGTATTCCGTTGGTGGGTCCGCGCTCCTGCAGACTTGTTGTTCTTTTTAACGACCGACGAAATCGCGCCGGATCGCATCTCCTTGGGGTATGTCGCTTTTCAGGACGAAATAACCTTATGCCTCACGATCTTAAGCCGAGCCCGACAGAGCGTCCACAACGCAAGTCTCAACAGAGACGCATTTCACAGGTTTTTACAGCTTTATGCTAGCATTCCGGGCCAGGCGCTTTATTCGAGGAATACTTTATCATGAAAGCAACAATCAACTGGACCGGAAATGCCAGCTTCAAGGCCACCAGTGGCAGCGGCCATGAGATTCAGATGGACGGACCACCGGATCACGGTGGCGAGAATCTCGGTCCCCGTCCCATGGAAATGCTGCTGATGGGTCTCGGGGGGTGTTCATCCTTTGATGTCATGAGCATTCTGAAGAAAAGCCGCCAGGATGTCACGGCCTGCCACGCCGAGCTGGAAGCCGAGCGCGCCGATGCCATTCCCGCCGTGTTCACGAAAATCCATCTCCACTTCGTGGTCAGCGGTAACAGGCTCAAGGAAAACCTGGTCAAGCGTGCCGTCAGCCTGTCGGCCGAAAAATACTGTTCCGCCTCCATCATGCTGGAAAAGGCCGGGGTCGAGTTGACCCACAGTTACGAAATCCGTGAGGCCTGAGCCATTGCATCCTCCGCTGCCCCGGCTCTACCGGTGTATACTGGGACCGGCCTGGCGACGCCCTCCTGGATGCTAAAATGTGGTGCGGAACTCTGTTAAAACGCCATTGCGGTAGGCATAATACGCACCCTTCTCCGCCGGTCTGCACAAAAGCTGTACAGCCAGGTCAGTAGTCGGTGGCGGCCTCAGCAGATCGAACCATCCGTGAGGAATGGACGACTCTGTCATTATTCATCTCCATCATCCGGAGGGGCTGATCATGGAATCAAAACTCCAGCTGCACGGGTTCAACAACCTGACCAAATCCCTGAGCTTCAACATTTACGACATCTGCTACGCTCAGACGGAAGAACAGCGCAAGGCTTACATCGACTACATTGACGAGATGTATAACGCCGAGCGGCTGACCCAGATTCTCACTGATGTGGTAAAGATCATCGGGGCCAACGTGCTCAATATCGCCCGCCAGGACTACGAGCCCCACGGTGCCTCCGTTACCATGCTGATCGCCGAGCATGAGCTCAGCGACGGGTCGCCGGACAACGAGGAATCACCGGGCCCGCTGCCGGATACCATCCTGGCGCACCTGGACAAGAGCCACGTAACGGTCCACACCTATCCGGAAAGTCACCCCTACGAGGGCATCAGCACATTCCGGGCGGACATCGACGTGTCCACCTGTGGCCTGATCTCGCCCCTCAAGGTACTGAACTACCTGATCCACAGCTTTGATTCCGACGTGGTGACGGTGGACTACCGGGTCCGGGGTTTCACCCGGGATGTAGATGGCACCAAGCACTACATTGACCATGACATCAACTCGATCCAGAACTACCTGACCGAGGATACCCAGGCGGCGTATCAGATGATCGACGTCAACGTGTACCAGGAGAACATGTTCCACACCAAGATGATGCTGAAGAACTTCAGGCTGGACAACTACGTTTTCGGCGTCAACGCCGAGGAACTGGACCCGGCCGAAGCCAGCTCCATCGAAGAGCGCCTGAAACGGGAAATGCTTGAGATTTTCTACTCCCGCAACGTGGAATAGGGCCTTTTGCGGCGGCCTCGCTGGCCGCCGCAGATCTTTCTTCAGATTTACTGAACAGTCCCGCCAGAATTCTTCGGTTTCTTCCTCCCTCCCCTCGCCGTCTAATAGAAGACAGTTACTATTTGAGGAGGCAACCATGACAGTCCGTTCCATCAAGCGTGTCATACCATCCATCGAAACGTCCGACGGAGCCGGTGTCCGTATCCGTCGTTCACTGGGTCAGACCCAGCTGGTAAGGCTTGATCCCTTTCTGATGCTGGACGAGTTTGGCTCCGACCAGCCCCAGGACTACCTGGCCGGCTTTCCGGCACACCCCCACCGTGGTTTTGAGACCGTCACCTACATGATCGAGGGGCACATGCTCCACGAGGACCACCTGGGTAATCGCGGCAACCTGCGAAATGGCGGCGTACAGTGGATGACCGCGGGCCGTGGCATCGTCCATTCGGAAATGCCCCAGCAGGAGGAAGGCGTCATGCGCGGCTTCCAGCTGTGGCTGAATCTTCCGGCAGCGGAAAAGATGAAGGCGGCGGGGTATCGGGACATCCAGCCGGAGGAGATCCCGTTGATCCGCCACGGCGGGGCCAGCATCCGCCTGATCGCCGGGCGTCTGGCACTGGGCGGCGTCCGGCATGAGGGAGCCGTGACAGGAGGCTACACAGAACCGCTGTACGCCGACCTGCAACTCGATGCCAATGCCGAACTGGCCCTGCCCCTGCCGGGTCACCTCAACGGTCTGCTGTATCTCTATGAGGGAAAGGCCTCAGTTGCCGGAGAGGCCATGGCCCACCAGGCCGCGACAGTATTAGGAGATGGCGACGAAGTGCGGGTGAAAGCGGGCAATGAGGGCAGCCGACTGCTGCTGATAGCCGGGCGGCCCATCGGGGAACCTGTGGTGCAGTACGGCCCCTTCGTCATGAACAGCCGTGAGGAAATCGAGCAGGCTCTGCGTGACTTTCAGGGCGGTCGGCTCACAGCCTGACTCTCAGGGCGCCTGGCGCTGATCAGGGGGTGCCCAGGCTCTCCAGCAGCCTGGGCTTCTCAATCCCGTAGCCCTGGCCGTAGTCCACGCCGAGCCTGCGCAGGACATCCAGCGCCTCCCGACTCTCCACGTGGGTGGCGATCACCTCCCGGTCCAGGTAGTGAGCCATCTCCACCATCGAGCGCACCATGGCCTGGTCGGTCTCATTGTTGGCAATATCACCGACAAACCCGCCATCCAGCTTGATCATGTCCACCGGAAGACTGCGCATGTACTGATAGGATGTGGGACCGGCGCCGAAATTGCCCAGGCAGAAGCGGCATCCCAGCTCGCGCATCTCGGCAATGAACTCCGCCACGGAATTCACATCACGAATGGCCGCGGCTTCGGTAATCTCGAACCACAGGCGCTCGATCGGGGCGTCCTGCTCACTCAGCTTGTTGTAGATGAACTCCAGCAGCGACTCGTCGTTGAGGGAATAGCCGGAAAGGTTGATGCAATAGCCCGGCTCACTGCCATCATCGCCCACAGGGCGACCGCCCTTTGGCTGGCGTGCCATCAGCCAGTCCAGCATGTAGCCCACAACCCAGCGGTCCACCGACTGCATCCGGTTATAGCGCTCGGCTGTACGGACGAAGTCCGCCGCCGTGATCAGGTTACCCTGATCGTCGTACATGCTGATCAGTACTTCGTACTGGGTCGGCAGCCGGGCGTGCTTGTGCAGGGGTATGATCTTCTGGCACCGCAGCAGCATCCGCTCCTCGTCCAGATCTCCCAGCGCCGCAACCTTTGCCGCGATCTGCTCCTGCAGGTCGTAGTGCTCCTGCTCCAGGTTGTAGACCATGTACTTGCCGGCTCCACGGACCTTGGCCAGTTTACAGGCTTCCTCGGTGGCCCTCAGCCACCGCTCGGCAGTGGTGAGTACCGGCAACTGGGACGCCAGTCCGGCACTGGCAGACAGGGCATACCTGCGTCCCTTCCAGTTCAGTTCCAGGGCTTCCACCGCGCGGATGATGCCGTGGACGGTCACTTCCGCGCTCTCAGCCGCCAGCAGGAACCCGAACTGATCTCCTCCGAGGCGGGCCAGGGGCATCCCCTCGGTCACCCTTTCCCTGAGGAGATCCGCCACCCGCCGCAGTGCCTCGTCACCGGCGGCTGAACCGGCGGTGTCATTGAGCAGACGAAACTGTCTCAGATCCAGCCTCACCAGGGTCCGCTCATCCTCGTTGAGGCTGAGTTGCTGCTCCAGGACCCGCTCGAACTCCCGTCGTTCCAGCAGCCCGGTCAGTTCGTCGTGGGTGGATGCCCAGGACAACTGGTCATAGACCTTGCGCACCATGCGATCAATGCTCTCATCCACCAGCGGCCTTTCATACTGGGTGTCGGGCACAATAATGCCCTTCTGCATCTGCTCGGCCAGGGCCACAAGTTCCAGTTCCACAACCCGCATGCCCTGATGATTGACGAACACAAACCGATTGAAACCACGGGCAATCCAGACAAGGCGGATGTATTGGGGATTCTCTGGTCGGGTCTGGTCGCGCAACCAGTCGCCGGTGCGCAGCTTCTGGGCCCGGGCAATCCAGCGCTGCAGCCGGCGCTGCAGGCGTTCGTGCTGCTTCTGCTCAGCGGACTCCGGTGGCTCCGCCCGGGGCACCGGTACCCGTTCCACCGGCTGTTCGGGCCGGCGCACCAGGAAATGCTTCAGCTCCTCCCGCACCTGGGATGCAGGGAGGTGATTGGAGGATATGGAACCCAGGCCCTCCTGAATCAACCGCAGCAGCTCTGACAGGTTGAGGTCGATGTCCGGGTCATCGGCGAAGGCCATCAGGGTATCCACCACCGACAGGTAGTCCTGCCACAGCGAGCTGTCCTGCCCCTGCCGTATCCAGGTCAGTGACAGCAGATCCCGCCAACCGGCATTAAGCAGGCTGAGGACCGCCCTGGGCACGTCCCGACCCCCAAGCCGGTCGTCCAGGGCCCTGCTGACTGCAGCCTTGGATTCAGCGACCTTCTGTGCACCTTCCGCGGCAGCGGTGACCCGCTCCACATTGCGCCGGTAGATGAGATTCTGACGATCAATCAGGGTATCCAGCTCACCAACGGCGCCCTCGAATACCCGGGTATCCTGCTCGAACTCGGCGGCAATCCGGCTTACCAGGTCATCGACCCGGCGCTGCACAGATGGATTGGTACGGCCATCTTTCTGGCCAAGCTGCGCCAGACGGTTCATCACACCGCGAACCGGGCTTTCGATATCGTCGAAGAAGGCCGGATCGCGGAGCACGACCTTCAGCACAGGCACTTCCAGCTGGCGTATCTGCTGGCGGGCGTGGTCCGACAGCTTCGGGCTCTCCACGACACTTCTGAAAAAGCGGTCGACGACATCCAGTGTGGCCTGCTGCTCGCTATCCAGAGCATGATTGCCTGAGGTTCGCACCTGGTCGATGACCCGCTCCTTCAAAGGCGCCTCGCCGATGTCCGTTGCCGGGGCCCGCTGGAGACTCTGGAGCTCCTTGTGAAATTCCCCCTGGGACAGGGGCCGTGCATTCTCCGGGAAAGGCGCCGGCTCCGCCGCTTGCGTCCTGCTGCTCTTGAGGGTGTCCAGGAGATTGCGGACCGTCGCGAACGCGGACCGTGCCACGCTCATGTGATCCTGAAAGCCGGTTACCCGCTGAGCCCCCGTTACGGCCCCGGAGCCGTCATGATGGGGGCTGGAGGTGGCGGTAACGGCACCCGCCTTTTCCGTAGCCTTCGCCGGAGGCCTGGGCTCGACCACCGGCGCCAGCTTCGGTTTGGGCTCCGGCATCTTCGCGGTGGCCTCCGGCTCCGATCCGTTGCGGGATTTCCGCTCGCTCAGGTAACGACTCAGATCCAGGTCTGGCAGAATGCCATGGCGAATCAGGATCTGATTCAGCTCCTGGTAAAGCGGGCCGACCTTTTGCAGAACCAGGGACTCGAAGGTCTTGAGGCAGACCTTCTCCACTCCACGGCTGGTGCGCAGGCTTTCAAGGCCAATTCGGAAGGCCTCACAGATCAGAGAAGGCCCGAGCGGATTCTGATGACCGGTAGCATTGGTGACTCCGAGCCGATCCAGCCGCATCCGCAACTGGAGCAACTCCGCCCGATAAAGGGTATCGGCCTTTGTCACCATTACCTTGATGGCCAGCCAGTCCTCGAATTCGCCCTTGTCCACCAGGGACAGGCTGCTGGCATTCTGGTTGTCCCGGGCCGGCTTCAGGGGGGAATCCAGGTAGCGGGACATCAGCAGCCACACCGAACGCTGGCGGGCCTCGACCTGTGCCGCGGCGTCCATGTATTCATTGGCCTGCTGGTCGTTCGTTGCTTTCAGGGCCGCCTGACGGAGGTTCTCCGCCATACCCGCAAAGCAGTCCGTCATCAGGGGCTCGATATGCTGACTCACGGCCCGGGCACACTGGTGAAGGACAAACTGGACACGCTCACTCGGTGGCTTCAGGGCCGAGCGCTCCTGAAGGGTACTGTCCGCTCCGCACTGGCTCAGCATGGCCTCCACGGCCTGGGGGCTGGAACGGGTGAACTCGACACCCATCGCGCCATCAATAAGCCGGACCGGACGGGCCTTGAGCTCATGACGGTCCCGGCCGTCGGCCGTGCGAAAAAAGATTGAAAGATCGTGCCCCGGACGGGCCTGGAGGTGAGTGCGGATTTTTTCCGAGGTGTCGCCGGAATACCGAACGAACAGCCCTTCAGCACAGAAGTCCGCAATCTGACATGGCCACACCCCCGCCTCGCCAAGATCAACCTGGGCGGCAAGCTTGATGGGGCGTCGGGGACTGGAGCGTCGTTCCTTCGGATCCATGAACTACCTGATCTTTGATAAAGCCCAGCGTCATCGATGACGATGGGGCGATTCCCTTTGGGCAGACGGGATGGATGCCTGCGGTGTCGTATCCGGCGCTGACAGGCACTGACCGGTAACCGTGCCGAACAGCGTTGAGCCCTGCCAGTATAGCGCTTCAAAAGGTTTCTGAATGTCAACCCGTGTTAAACAGGGGGCCAGCACGGTTCCGTCCCAGCCCGAACCATATATGACTATTTTCGCTACTGATCGTCAAGAACAACCGGCGCAAAGAAATGACGGCCCTGCTTCCCATCAGGCCAGGGACTTCACGAACACTTTGGAATTCCGACGGGTGTTGTAGGAGGCCAGCTTGGGTCCGGGCAATGACTGCACACTGGAGGGCTCGAAACCGCGTTCCCGGAACCAGTGCTCGGTCTGGGTGGTGAGTACGAACAGCCGGGCCAACCCCTTGGCCCGGGCCATGCGCTCGATCAGAGCCAGTATTTCGTCTCCCCGGCCGCCCCGGCGATAGCCGGGATCCACCGCGAAACAGGACAGCTCTCCGGCCTGCTCCTCCGGGTAATCGTAAAGGGCAGCACAGCCGATAATCATCCCATCCCGTTCCGCCACCACAAACTGATCCACCTCGGTTTCCAGCATCTCACGAGACCGGCGCACCAGGATACCCTGCTCTTCCAGGGGCTGGATCAGCTCCAGGATGCCCCCAATGTCCTCGACCCGGGCCCGGCGGACCTGCTCGTAGTTGTCGTCGCTCACCAGGGTGCCGGAACCATCCCGGGTGAAAAGCTCTTCCAGAATCGCGCCATCCCGCAGGTAACTGATGATGTGGGCCCTCCGCACGCCCTTCACGCAGGCGTCGCAGGCCGCGCGGAGCAGGTCCGCGTCGTGGCCGGAGACCACATGATCGGACACTTTCTGCATGGCCTGGCGCACCGTCAGCTCCCGGATCAGCGAGCCGTCCTCATCCAGCACACCCTGGTCATCCGTGCAGATAATCAGCTTGTCCGCCTTCAGGGCGGATGCCACCTGGCTGCCCACATCCTCGTAGGACAGGTTGAAGATGTCACCCGTGGGAGAATAGCCCTGGGGAGGCATCAGCACTATGTGGCCGAGTTCCAGCAGGCGCTCAATCCCCGTGGTATCGACCCGGCGAACCCGGCCTGTGTAACCGTGATCCACACCATCCAGCACCCCCACCGGGCGGGCCGCCACGAAATTGCCACTGATAACCCGGATACGGGCCCCGTGCATGGGCGAATTGACCAGACCCATGGACAGGCGGCTTTCCAGCCAGGAGCGCAGACTCCCCACCGCCTCCATGATCAGGGGCAGGTCCTGTTCACGGGTGATCCGGAGTCCCCCCACGAATTCCGACTCGTGGCCGGCCTGCTCCAGTCGCTGCTGGATCTGCGGGCGTGCGCCGAAGGTGACCACCAGGCGGATGCCCAGACTGCTGAGCAGAGTGATGTCATGGATGATGTTCAGCAGGTTATCGCTGGCCAGGGCTTCGCCTCCCAGCACCAGCACCACCGTACTGCCCCGATGGGTATTGATGTAGGGGGAGGAATGGCGAAAGCTGTGGAGCCAGTCGGTTGCACTCATAGACAGAAATGCCTGATCAGTTTCTTCAGTATGGATATGGTGGGGTCGATCTGGGACAGTTCCAGGAACTCGTCCGGCTGATGGGCCTGATCGATGGAGCCCGGCCCCATAACCAGGGTCTCAAGGCCCAGCTGCTGCAGCCAGGGCGCTTCGGTGGCAAAACCCACCGCACCAGCCCGGTGCCCCGTCAGTTCCTCGCATACCCGCACCAGTTCGGCCTCCGCGGCCGTCTCGAAGGCCGGTACACCATCAAACAGCGGCTCGAAGCTCAGGGACAGATCATGCCGGCTGGCCACGGGCTGAAGCCGGCTCAGGATCGTCTGTCGCAGCTCGCTCATTTCCATACCCGGTAACGGGCGGAGGTCGAAATGCAGCTCGCAACGGGCGCAGATACGGTTGGGATTGTCGCCGCCATGGATACAGCCCAGATTCAGTGTCGGATACTGGACCTCAAAATTGGGATTACGGTGCCGCTCCTGCCAGTGGCTGCGCAGGGCCATCAGCTCGGTCATGGCCTCATTCATACCCTCCAGGGCGTTGCGCCCCAGGGAGGGATCGGAGGAATGGCCGGACTGCCCCTCGAAAACCAGCCGCTCCATCATGATGCCTTTATGCAGGCGCACTGGCTTGAGGGTGGTGGGCTCGCCAATTACCGCATAGCGGGCCTTGGGATAGCCAGCCTCCGCCAGCGCCTTCGCGCCGTTCATTGAGCTTTCCTCGTCCGCCGTGGCGAGGATGATCAGGGGCTGCTTCAGGGACTGCGTGGCAGCCTCACGGGCCGCCTCGATGGCCAGGGCGAAGAAGCCCTTCATGTCACAGGTGCCCAGACCGTAGAAACGCCCCTCTCTCTCGGTGAGCTTGAAGGGATCGCTCTGCCAGCGCTGGTCGTCGTAGGGTACGGTATCTGTATGACCGGACAGCACCAGCCCGCCAGGGCCTGACCCAAGCGTCGACACCAGGTTGTACTTGCCCGGCATTCCCGGCACCGGAAGGATCTCGTTGCGGAAACCAAGCTGCTCAAGCCACTCCGCCAGCAGCCGGACTACGGGTTCGTTGCTGTGGTCCCAGTCCGGTGACGCGCTACTGATGGACGGGATCGCAACAAGGCGGGAGAGCATTTCCCGCACATCGGGCGGGGCCTGTCCGTTTCCGGTGGACCGCGGGTCTCGCTCTGTCATGGTGCCAGGCTCCTGGAAAACACGTGAATGAAAAGGTGCCGGGGCGCAGCCGGTTACGGGTTCCGCTGGCCTCGGCGCCAGACCTCGAACCTGGCGACGGCGCGGGTCGCCATGGGATAGGCCACCTCACCCCCGTCCACGGGCCTTGCCACCTCGACCTGACGGTCATCCACCCCGATAAGCCGACCCTCGACCCCCCGGCCGTTGGACAGGGTTACCCTGACAGTATAACCAAGCCACTGCTCTGCCTCATCCACCGGAATGGATTGCCAGCCCGCGACAACGGCAGGGGCCTGGCTGGGGGCCGCCGCACTCTGCCTGTTCTCCTGGGACGGCTCTGAAGCAGGGCCATCGGCTCTGATCAGGTACACATCCGGTACCTTGGCGCCATTGTAGATCACATCCAGGGCAGGCACCGGCTCACCAGCCTGCTCCAGGCCTTCCTCTGCCGCCGGCTCACCCACCGGAATCCCCATCATCGGCGCATCCGGGTCGAGGGCCAGCTCCAGCTCGCCCCCCTCGGTCAGCCAGCGCCGATAGAGCGCCAATAGCTGGGGTGACGCCCCGACCCCCCTGGCCTCCAGCCCATCGCGGAACGAGGTCAGCACCAGCTCGGCCCATGCCGGCACCGGCATGCCGGTTTCCCGGGCGCAATAGGCAGCAATACGACGCATCAGGCCGCCATCCCGGAGAATCACCCGGATCTCCTCAGCCCCCGGGTTAAACTCCGTCTGTCCCTGGTCGAATCTGAGCCGGGCGCCGGACCAGAACACGTCCACACTCCCCGCATCCCGGGAAAAGACTTCCAGCCTGACGCCAGAGCCGGTCTGATGGAGCTGGGCATCCCCCCCAAGCCCCTCGATGCCCATGTTGATCAGGTCATCGCTGCCCAGCGGTCTGCCGCCGTCGACCTCACAGACGGGCAGCAGGAGCGGGCGCTCCCGCTCCCCGCCCGAAGTAACCCAGTCACGGAGCATGGCGGTGCCGAGGGGAAGCGACCAGTCCGTGACATCAAGGCGCCAGCTGGCCGGCAGGTCGTGTTCGCCGGAAAGAGCCGCTATCAGCGCCTGGGGCGATGGGGTACGAAAATGCATCTGCTGCAGCGCCAGCGCCTCGGTCAGTCGGAAAGGCTGGAAACGCGTATCGGTGAGCGTGAGCTCGCCGTCGATGGTGGAGCCAATCTGCCCCTGTACCAAAGCGCCGTGGTCTGACAGTGCCCGGCGGATATCGGTCAGGGTCTGGTCCGCCAGCCACCACACCGCTCCCTTGTAGCCACCCCACGCCACCAGGGCCAGGATAACGATCAGCGACAACAGTTTCTTCAAGGTTCCATCTCCCTGCTCGTTTCTCCCTGCCCTCGGGGCGTGGCCCGCTGGCGTTGGCGACTGCTTAATTGCGGGAAATCAGTGTACCGACCCCTTCGTCGGTAAAGATCTCCAGAAGACAGGCATGAGCGACACGACCATCGATGATGTGGGCGGTCCTGACCCCGTTTTCCACGGCGCTCAGGGCACAACGGATCTTGGGCAACATGCCCCCATGAATGGTGCCGTCCTCGATCAGGTGGTTGACCTGGGCCGCGGTCAGTCCGGTGAGCACCTTGTCTTCCTTGCTCTTGAGACCGGAGACGTTCGTCAGCAGAATCAGCTTCTCGGCGTTGACCGCTTCAGCCACCTTGCCGGCCACGGTGTCGGCGTTGATGTTGTAGGAGGCGCCGTCAGGCCCGACGCCAATGGGCGCGATCACCGGAATAACATCACTGTGGGTCAGCATGTCGATCACCTTGGTGTTGACCGAGGCCACTTCACCAACATGGCCGATATCAATGATTTCCGGCCGGCTGAGTTCATCGGTCTTACCCATGACTTCCAGCTTGCGGGCGCGTATCAGGTTGGCATCCTTGCCGGTAAGACCCACTGCGGTGCCGCCCTGGGCATTGATCAGGGACACGATTTCCTTGTTGACTTGCCCCCCCAGCACCATTTCCACCACGTCCATGGTCTGGGAGTCGGTCACCCGCATGCCATTGACGAAGTGGGACTTGATGTTCAAACGGTTCAGCAGGTCACCGATCTGGGGACCACCCCCGTGGACCACGATAGGGTTGATGCCCACCAGCTTCATCAACACCACGTCGCGGGCGAAACTGCTCTTGAGTTCCTCGTTTTCCATGGCGTTACCGCCGTACTTGATAACCACGGTTTTTCCGGTAAACCGCTGAATGTAGGGCAGGCCCTTGCTGAGGACATCCGCCACCTGCATTGCTGTATCACGATCCAGTGCCATTGATAGTGCCTTTATGATTGCTGCGCCAGACAGGGTCCCCCCCGCCCGGCGCGGGTCAGAACGTTATTTCCACATCCGGTGCCAAAGCCCTGAGCTGGCCCCGGAAAATCTGCTTGATCCGCTCCAGGGCGGGCTCGGTCTCTGCCTCGAACCTCAGCACCAGAACCGGGGTGGTGTTGGAGGCCCTGCACAGACCCCAACCATCAGGGTAGTCCACCCGGACGCCATCGATGGTGGTGATGTTGGCCTCGCCAAAATCCGCCAGCTCGGAAAGCCGTCGGATGACCTTGAACTTGGTCTCTTCGGTCACCGGCAGGTTGATCTCGGGCGTACTCAGGTCCTCGGGGAACTCTGCAAACACTTCGCTGCTCTGGCGGTCTTCGATGCCGAGGATCTCCAGCAGCCGGGCGGCGGAATAGAGCCCGTCGTCAAAACCATACCAGCGCTCGCTGAAGAAGATGTGTCCGCTCATCTCTCCTGCCAGCAGGGCTCCGGTCTCCTTCATCTTGGCCTTCATCAGGGAGTGGCCGGTCTTCCACATGACCGGACGACCCCCGGCGGCGCTGATCACGCCACTGAGGCGACGGCTGCACTTGACGTCGAACAGCACGTCAGCTCCGGGATTACGGGAGACCACGTCCCGCGCGAACAGCATCATCAGCCGATCCGGCCAGATGATCTTGCCCTCGTTGGTGACCACACCCAGACGATCACCGTCACCGTCAAAGGCGATACCCACGTCGGCACCTTCCTGGCGGACCCGTTCGATCAGATCCTCGAGATTTTCCGGCTTGCCCGGGTCCGGGTGGTGGTTGGGGAAGTCGCCGTCCACCTTGCAGTACAGCGGGATCACCTCGCAGCCCAGCTCTTCCAGCAACAGCGGACCCAGCTCACCGGCAATGCCATTGCCGGCGTCCACCACCACCTTCAGAGGTGCTGCCACGGCAATGTCGCCAACAATACGATCCAGGTAGTCGCGACGCACATCCTGCTCGGACGATGTCCCGGCGCCCTGACGGAAATCACCGGTCTGAATCCGACGCAACAGTTTCTGGATGCTGTCTTCCGAAAGGGTTTCGCCCCCCAGCATGATCTTGAGACCGTTGTAGTTGGCCGGATTGTGACTACCGGTGACCATCACGCCGGAGCCGGTGCCGAGCTGATGGGTGGCAAAGTAGAGCACCGGCGTCGGCACTGCACCGATAGTGATAACATTGCAGCCCGCCGACATCACTCCCCTGGCCAGGGCATCCGCCAGCTCCGGACTGGAATGACGACCGTCGAAACCGATACATAGCGACTCCTGGCCACGATCCAGGGCTTCCGAGCCAATGGCCTGGCCGATGATGCCCACCACGTCCGGGGTCAGGGTTTCGCCGACGATGCCACGGATATCGTAGGCCCGGAAAATTTCCGGGGAGATTTTCACTGAAGGCAGCGGGGCCTCCTGGACCTCCGGCGTGGCACCGCCCGCCTGATCGCCAAAACCGAGAACGTCATCATCGCCATCCAGCATGTCGATATCCGGCATATCGCGATCCTGGAACAGGGGCTCTCCCGGATCCTGCTCAGCCGCCGGCCTGGCACCTGCACGGCCACCGGGAGATGCCTTGCGGGAGGTACTCTCCATGCGTTTTCCCACCGCGCGACTGAGCCGCTGCAGGACCTCAGCGATTACCGAGGGGATCTCCCACCGTAACTGTGGCGGGCTGGCCCGGTCACCGGCGAAGGCCTTGTGGGCCCACTGAACCAGTGCCGTAGTCTCCTGGCGCAGCCGGCTCTGGGCCGACGACAGCAGGGACCAGGCCACAATAGCTGCCACCACAAACCCGCCCACCATGAGGGTGATCGCCATATACCCATTCAGCGGTGCGGCCGAAATCTGCGGACGGAACTGCAGCGTCCAGCCGGGCACTGACAGGGGCCGGGATACCTGGGGCCCATCGCCCTGACCGGCACTCACCACATTGCGGGCCTGGCCGTTGACCGTCTGGACCAGGGTCACCTGGCCGCCTGCTGCGGACAATACCGAACCCAGAACACTGCCTTCGAACACCATCACCACTGTCCCCTCCACCACCTGGGTGGCGGGGTTTCGCACCCGGCTCGCTGTCTGGATATACCATTGCCCATCCCGGGGAAAGGCATCGGGCCGGACACTGCGCCCCGACTCCGCCCGGCGCGCAAGATCGAGGGTAGCGAAACCGAAACCCGCCGCCTCGTCAGAGCGTCGGGGGATCTCGTTATAGGGAAACAGGAATACCCGCTCTATGCCAGGCAACAGGGTTTGCAACTCGCTGGCAAGCTCCCGTTCGCTACCGGCTCCGGTCAGGGCGCTGCGAACCGGGCTCTGCGTACCCAGCCCGTCGGTCAGGGACTGCATCCAGGTCAGACGTTGCTCGACACCCGCCGCCGCTGTGTCCACCCCTGCCTGGGCCAGTCGCTGCTGGCGCTCCTGTTCGGCGGGCTGGAACAGCAGGAAATGAAGGGCGGCGGCAACAGCCACACCGATAATCGCCACCGCCAGCGCCTGGGTAACGGCAACGGAGGAGAGCTTGCGCAGTCCGGCACCGGGCGTGGCGGCTGCCTTGTCTTTCGCACTGGCTTTTTTGTTCTTGGGAGCGTCCAGAGCCGCCTCATCGGCCTCCGGGGTCCCTTTTTTCCTGCCAAATTTCATAGTCGCTCCGTCTCGGCTGAACGCTTACCGGGTTCGGTCATACCGTCAGTCAAACCGATAATTGAATGGCTGACAGTATAGATGGTTACATGATTTCGTTAATGACACATTTGGCGAATTGGCAAGTTTCTCAGTGCCGGCCGGTGGAGCCAAAACCGCCCTCACCACGGTCACTCGCCTGGAACTCCTCCACCACCTCGAAACGGGCCTGCACCACCGGCACCAGAACGAACTGTGCGATGCGCTCGCCCACATTCACAGTGAAAACGCTGCGACCCCGGTTCCAGCAGGACACCATCAACTCACCCTGGTAGTCCGAGTCAATGAGACCCACCAGGTTACCGAGCACAATGCCGTGCTTGTGGCCGAGCCCGCTACGGGGCAGGATCATGCCCGCCAGCGAGGGATCCTCGATGTAGACGGAGAGACCGGTGGGGATCAGGGCGCTCTCACCGGGAGCCAGCGTCAGCGGTTTTTCCAGGCAGGCCCTCAGGTCGAGGCCAGCGGAACCTTCGGTGGCATACCCCGGCATGGGAATACCATCACCGATGCGTGCATCCAGAATGCGCAACTGGACGGGCTGTTTGCTCATAGCGTTTCCTTTCAGGGGACAGTCTCAGGATTGGTCGGCCATGCGCTCACTGATCAACTCGACCAGTTCACGGGCGATATCGGTTTTGGGCGCCGGACCGATGGTACGCTGACCACCGGGCCAGAAAACGGTGACAGCGTTCTGGTCGCTGTTGAAACCCAGCCCTGGCGTCGATACATCGTTGGCGACAACCATCGCGAGCCTCTTGCGCTTCATTTTGTCGGTGGCGTAGTGCTCGACATCGTTGGTTTCAGCGGCGAACCCGACGCTGAACGGGGCATCGCTGCGAGCCGCGATGGTGGCCAGAGTGTCGGGGTTGCGGACCAGCGAAAGGGAAAGCTCTTCCTGCGACTTCTTCATTTTCTGGCCGGCACGGCTCTCCGGACGGTAATCGGCGACCGCTGCGGTGGCGATAAAGATATCTGCACCCTCATCGACCGCCTCGGAACTGGCCTGGAGCATTTCCTCTGCAGTCTGCACCGAGCGGACATCGACGCCTGCGGGCACTGCCAGGCTCACCGGCCCGCTGATCAGGGTCACCCGGGCCCCGGCATCCCGGGCGGCGCCGGCCAGGGCATAGCCCATTTTACCAGAGCTGTAATTGCTGATGTAACGCACCGGATCAATGGGCTCCCGGGTCGGGCCGGCGGTGATCACCACCCGTTGCCCGGCCATGGCACCCCCTCCGCCGGACGCATCAGTGACCCTCTGCACCAGATCGAACAGCATCTGGGCCTCCAGCATCCGACCAGGGCCGGTGTCGCCACAGGCCTGACTGCCCTGGTCCGGACCCCACAGGCTAACCTGGGGATCCTCCTCCAGCAGGGCGACATTGCGCTGGGTGCGGAAATTGCGCCACATGGCCTGGTTCATTGCGGGCGCCAGGGCGATGGGGGCCTCCGTGGCACAGCAGACCGTGGTCAGCAGGTCATCCGCGAGGCCGTTGGCCAGGCGCGCCATGAAATCGGCGGAAGCGGGGGCAATGACAATCTGCTCGGCCCATTTGGCCAGCTCGATATGCCCCATGCCTGCCTCTGCCTCGGGGTCCAGTAACGAGGTTCGAACCGGCTCACCGCTGAGGGCCTGGAAGGTCAACGGAGCGACAAAGGCCTCGGCGCCACGGGTCATCACCACCCGCACCTCGTGGCCAGCCTTTTTCAACAGCCGAACCAGTTCAGCACTCTTGTAGGCGGCAATACCCCCTGTCACGCCAAGCAGGATTCTTCGATGGACCATGCTGTCTCCGTTCGTTGCACAGGCTCGGACCAGGCCGGATAACGACCGGGCCCGAAACACCCGATAAAGGGCTATAAGATAGCATTGCGGCGACTTTCCCGACAGTGGGACCGATATGCTAAGCTACGCCCCCATGCAGGATGCAGAGACAAGGATCAGGGATCGTCATGAACAACACTGTCTGGCCCCGGGACGAACGCCCCCGGGAACGACTGCTCGCCCATGGGCCTGAGAGCCTGTCGGATGCCGAGCTGCTGGCCATCTTTCTTCGCACCGGCACCTCCGGCACGCCCGTGCTGGCGCTGGCCCGCCACCTGCTTGAGGAATTCGGCAGCCTGCGGGGGCTGATGACCGCGTCCCACGCCAGCTTCTGCAAGGTTCGGGGGCTTGGCAGCGCCAAGTATGCCCAGGTTCAGGCAGCCATGGAGATGGCCAGGCGGGTGATGGATGAGCCTGTCCGCCAGGGCAATCCGCTGACCTCGCCAGAGGAAACCCGCCGCTACCTGCGCAGCCGGCTCGGCACCCAGCACCATGAGGTCTTCGCCGGCCTGTTCCTGGACAATCGCCACCGGGTGATCCGCTACCAGGAACTGTTCAGGGGCACCATTGATGGCGCCGCGGTCTACCCCCGGGAAGTGGTTCGCTACGCCCTGGACCACAACGCGGCGGCGGTGATCTTTGCTCACAATCACCCATCAGGGATTGCCGAACCCAGCCAGGCGGACATTTCCCTGACCCGCCGCCTGAGGGACGCGCTCGCTCTGGTGGATATAAGGGTACTGGATCACATGGTTGTCGGGCACGGCGAGGTAATCTCCCTTGCGGAACGGGGACTGATGTAGACTGTCGCCCTCACTGGCCACCCGCTGGCCAATTTCCCAACAATTTTTTGCGTTGGGGCTGCTGTTCTGGTATAAAAGCGTCCCTTTCTGGCGGCGTCTGGCGAGCATTGTGCGACTGCAGGCACGTACAGTAACCAGAGACCCGATTCAGGAGTCTCTGAAAAGAGGGGGCTGCCCTTTTTTCAGAGGCTCCTTCACAAACGAATTCGTATTCAGGACCAACGCTCAGGTCGGAGGCAAACATGTCCAGAGTCTGTCAGGTAACCGGTAAGCGACCGGTAACCGGTAACAACGTTTCTCACGCTATGAACCACAACAAGCGCCGCTTTCTGCCGAACCTGCAGAATCATCGCTTCTGGGTTGAATCAGAGAAGCGCTTCGTGAAGTTGCGCGTATCCACCAAGGGTATGCGCATCATCGACAAAAAAGGCATCGACGCTGTGCTGGCCGATCTTCGTGCCCGCGGCGAGAAAGTATAAGGAGCCGCATCATGCGCGAGAAAATCAAGCTGGTTTCATCAGCAGGTACCGGTCACTTCTACACGACCAAGAAGAACAAGCGTAACACCCCGGAAAAGATCGAGATCAAGAAGTATGATCCGGTTGTCCGCAAGCACGTTGCGTACAAAGAAGCCAAGATCAAATAAGGTCTTCGCGCTTTCGAAAAAACCCCGGCCTCGGCCGGGTTTTTTTATGGGTCTAGAAAGTCTCCAGGTATCCCTTGGGCAGGGCAATATCCATGGCAATGGGCAGGTGATCGGACACCGGGTAGCTGACCACCTCCGAGTTCCGGATTTCCAGGCTGGGACTGACCAGGATATGGTCCAGGGCG
This sequence comes from Marinobacter daqiaonensis, assembly GCF_900115285.1. Taxonomy (GTDB): domain Bacteria; phylum Pseudomonadota; class Gammaproteobacteria; order Pseudomonadales; family Oleiphilaceae; genus Marinobacter; species Marinobacter daqiaonensis. The sequence goes on along the minus strand of NZ_FOYW01000003.1, from coordinate 185,371 downwards.
CGTTCGGGACGCCAACTGGGAAAACTGTGCGCGGTAGCCGGCAGCGGAATCAGGTTGGCATTTTTGAGCGGAGTATTGGTCAGCAGCTGCTCGGCGTGATTGTTCAGGTCCCCCATCAACACCACGTGCTGATAGTCCGCAATCAGGTCGTGAATGTAGGCCAGCTGCCGGTTCTGGGCCGCCTTACTGAGGGACAGGTGCATCATGACCAGCACCAGGGGATCCTCCTCGTCACCGTAGCGCGCGATGATGGCTCCCCGTCCCGGCAGTAATCCCGGCAGGCGATGCTCGGTCACATCCAGAGGCCGGTACCGGCTCAGCAGGCCATTGCTGTGCTGAGCCAATGGCCCGAGATTGCGGTTCAACTGCTGGTGCCAATAGGGTATCCCACTGGCTTCGGCCAGGTACTGGACCTGATTGATATAGCCACTGCGCAGACTGCCACCGTCACACTCCTGAAGCGCCACCACGTCGTAGTTGCGCAGCAGGTTGGCAATGCGGTCCAGGTTATCGATACGCCCCCGGTGCGGCAGCACATGCTGCCAGCTCCGGGTGACATAATGGTGGTACGAGGCGGTGTTGATACCCACCTGTATATTGAACGTCAACAGACGTATGTAGCGATGGGACTCGAACGCGGGAACGTGGTCCATTCCCGAGGAGGAACCCCGGACACGACCGGTACCTCCCGAGAAACCACTGAACCCCTGCTTGAACCTTCTGTACAGCATACCGGCTCCGATTCATCAGCGACGCCGGGTGAATCCTCACTCGGCGCGAGTGGCAATTTCCTTCTCTAAAAGGTAGTCGACAACCTCGAGGGATTCCTCATAACCGCCGGCCATGGCGGGACTGGTCTTGTATTTTCCGGCCACCAGCAACGTCGGCGTGCCTGAAACCTGGGCGCCGCGGAGCACCGAACGGGCGCGCTGGACCCCCGCTTTCACACCGAAACTGTTATAGGCCTTGATGAAGGCCTCACGATCCACGCCCTGCTCAGCCAGGTATTCAGCCAGCTCGGAGGCGGAGTTAAGGGGCTTTCTGTCCACGGCCAGGGCCTTGTAGAGTGCCTCATGGGTCTTGTCACGGGCGCCCAGCGCCTCACTGGCGTAAAAGGCGTACGCATGGGCCTCCGAGCTGCGGCTCATGGGGGCTGGCAGGAGGACGAAATTCACATCATCGGACAGGTCCTTCTTCCACGCCTGGACAATCGGCTCGAACTCGTTGCAATACCCGCAGCCGTACCAGAAAACCTCAACCACCTCGATGCCATCGTCCATGGCCGAGACCGTCACCGGGTTAGCCAGCGTCTGATAATGCTGACCCTCCTGCCACTTTTCCTGGGCCATGGCGGAAACAGCGACGGAAGCGGCGATCAGGCCGGCCGTCAGAGACTTGAAAATACCCATGCGGTTACCCCTTGTTGTTTGATTGACTGGATTCCTTCAGGCCTGGACCAGGCCCGCGGGAAAAGGTTCAGTGCACCGGATTATGTCCCACCATCCCGGCAGATATCCAGCTAGCCGGATTACAGCCCGGTCAGAAATGGGAAAGCCCGCGCAAGGCGGGCTTTCCTGGCAGACAGTTCGATGTCAGTCTCAGTGGAGACCGGAAATGTAATTGGCTACTGCCTCGATCTCGGCATCGGTAAGACGCGCCGCAATATCGGTCATGATCTGCGCATTGGGACCATCACGCTCGCCGGCGCGGTAGTCTCTCAGGGACTTGGCGACATACTCGGCGTTCTGACCGCCAAGACGGGGATAGGCCGCCGGCTCGTTACCCAGACCATTGGGGTTGTGGCATGCCGCACAGGCTGCAATGTTGGTCGCCAGGTTGCCACCGCGGTAAAGGGAGGCGCCCTGGTCGATCAGTTCAGGATCCGCCTGGTTCAGCGGCATCTCCTGCTGGTCGAAGTAAGCCGCCAGGTCCTGCAGATCCTGATCAGACCGGTTATCCAGAAGACCGGTCATCTCAGGGATCACACGCTCACCGTCCTTGATGGACTTCAGCTGCTGATACAGATATTTTTCACCCAGACCGGACAGCTTCGGGTACTCCGCCATTACCGGAGCTGCACCACCCTGCCCGTGACAGCCCGCACAGACGCCGGCATTCGCTTCACCTGCTTCAGGATCTCCCGCACCATAGGCCGTCATGGAAAGGCCCAGGCCGAGAACCACACCTGCGATCAGTTTTTTCATGCTCGCTCCGCTCATCTCTCATCAGAAACGTTTTTCTTGGTAGCGCCGGCGGGACTGGGAAAAGGCACCGGAAACCGGGCCATTGGCAGTAGCACCCTGCGCACTGTCAGGAAATTGGTGTAGCATTATACATTAAGGAGCCAACGAATAAATGCCATGGCTCTGTTTAGATGAACCCGCTGTCAAGGCAGCTTTCGCGAAGACCGCCGAACCACCCATGCTTGCCATTCAGGACTCCCTTGTGACTTCCGACGCGCCCAAACCCATTTCCTTCAACAGTGCCCGCTTCCAGATCAGCGCCGCGAAACTTTCGGACTGTCCGCCGGACACCGGACGTGAAGTCGCCTTTGCCGGTCGGTCCAATGCCGGCAAGTCCAGCGCCATCAACTGCATTACCGCCAACGGCAAGCTGGCCCGAACCAGTAAGACCCCGGGCCGGACCCGCCTGATCAACTTCTTTTCCCTCAATCGCGAGGACTGCCGCCTGGTGGACCTTCCGGGATATGGCTACGCCAAGGTCAGCCGTGACATGAAAGACGACTGGCAGCAGCACCTGAGCCATTACCTGACGGATCGCAGGAGCCTCGCAGGGCTGACCCTGGTGATGGACATCCGTCATCCGCTCACCGATTTCGACCAGATGATGGTGGAATGGTGCGAACATAACAAACTTCCGTTGATGATTCTGGCAACGAAGGCCGACAAACTGAAATTCGGCCAGGCGAAAACAGCGATGCTGGGAATCCGGAAAGCCCTGAAGGATGTCCAGTGTCTTGAGCACCTGATCATGTTCTCGGCCACCAGCAAAACCGGGCTTGAGGAAAGCAGAAAAGTCCTGTCGGACTGGCTGGAAGGGGTGTAGGAAACTGCCTGGAAAGGCAAAAAAAAACCCGACCGGAAAACCCGGTCGGGAATCGTCAGGGTTTGCGACGTACTGAGACCTGAGTCTCGCCGGCATGTCCGTAGATGCCGACAATGATTATGATCAACAAATGATCAGAAAGTTCCTTCCGCAATGCAGCTTCATTACTGAATTGCGTCGCCCAGGGGGGGGAGCAGGTCGGGACGATAGCTTTCACGGAGGGCCAGCACCTCATCACGATGGGATTCCGCCAGGTAGGGAACATGCAGGGTCAGGACCTGGTAGATCCCCTGCCGCACCTCCGCGTTCGCGGGCTCCCGTTCCTCGTGGGCGGTTTTCAGGAACGCCATCCAGTTTGTAATCACCAGCCAGATATTCAGTGCCAGGGCCTGGCGCAGCTCCCGGCTCAGGGGCTGAAGAACCGCGCCAAGCTCAAGCCCCGCCAACACCCGTTCGATGGCCACAAGACATCGCCCGGTGAAGGCCCTGTACTCCCGCCGCAGGCGGGGGTCACTCTCAAGCAGGAACTCCAGATCCCGGTGCAGGAAGCGATACTTCCAGAGGCCCTCTACCACCGACTCCAGGTAAAACACCAGGTCACGGGTGCCCAGAGCTCTGCCGGGCTTCACCACCAGGTAACTGTCCACAAGGGACTCGTAGGCGAGAAACAACTCGTAGACAATCTCTGACTTGTTGCCGAAGTGGTAATAGAGGTTGCCTGGCGACATGCCCAGGGCGGATGCTATATGGTTGGTGGTCACATTGCGCTCGCCCCGCTGATTGAAGAGTTCGAGCCCGGCCTCAAGGATACGGAGGCGGGTATTTCGGGGGCGATGGTAGGGCGTTACGGACATGAACCGACCTGATAGTAGCTGCAGCTGACCCGGTTTGTCCGGCGGCGCTGAGGGGATTGGGTTATTTTTGACCGGGGATTTCTCCACCGGCCTTTTAGAGTATAAACTCTAGTCAGCGTCTGACCATAGGAGCCGACCATGAGCGCCACTGTTGTCCAACTGAATGAGAGCAAGAAACAGATCCAGCTCACTGGCCGGGTTCTTGCCGAGCAGAAGCAGGCTTTCCACAACAATCCCCTGCCGGACCTGAACGAGCGCCTGGAGAACCTGGAGCGCCTGAAAAAGGCCCTGATCGCCCAGCAGGAACAGTTCTGCGAGGCCATTGACCGGGATTTCAACGGTCGCTCCCGGGACGAGACCCTGATCGCCGAGATGATCCCTTCCATCCAGGGCATCAATTACGCCATGTCGAACCTCAAGTCCTGGATGCAGCCGGACCGGCGCCATGTGTCCGTGCTGTTCCAGCCCGCCAGCAACCGGGTGCACTATCAGCCCAAGGGGGTCGTCGGCATTATCGTGCCCTGGAACTACCCCATGTACCTGGCTGTGGGTCCGCTGGTTGCCGCCCTGGCGGCCGGCAACCGGGCAATGATCAAGATGTCGGAATTCACCCCCCACACGTCGGCCCTGCTGGGCAATCTGATCGAAAGCACCTTTCCCCGAGACCTTGTGGCGGTGATCAACGGGGAGGCGGACGTCGCCGCTGACTTCTCGTCAAGGCCCTTCGATCACCTCCTGTTCACTGGCTCCACCGCTGTGGGCAAGCTGGTGATGAAAGCGGCCTCGGAGAACCTGACGCCGGTCACCCTGGAGCTGGGCGGCAAGTCGCCGGCCATTATCGCCAACGACGTGCCGATGGAGGACGCCGCCGAACGGATCGCCTTTGGCAAGGCCCTGAACGCCGGCCAGACCTGCGTCGCGCCTGATTACGTGCTGTGCCCTTCAGACCGTGTGAATGCCTTCGTCGATGCTTTCCAGGATGCCTTCAGGAAGATGTACCCGACGTTGAGGGACAACCCGGACTACACCAGCATCATCAATGAACGCCAGTACGGGCGGCTCCAGGATTACCTCAAGGATGCCCGCAGCAAGGGTGCGCAGCTGGTGGAGGTAAACCCGGCGAACGAGTCCCTCGAGGATGGCTGCCGCAAGATGCCCGTCACCCTGGTGCTCAACCCCACGGATGACATGAAACTTATGCAGGAGGAGATTTTCGGGCCTATCCTGCCGGTGGTTCCCAGCCGCGGGCTGGACGATGCTCTTCAGTTCATCAATCAGAGGCCCCGTCCCCTGGCGTTGTATTATTTCGGCTATGACCGGAGCGAGCAGAAGCGCATGCTCGAGGGCACTCACTCCGGTGGCGTGTGCATCAACGACTCGCTGATGCATGTGGCCCAGGATGATCTGCCTTTCGGTGGCATCGGTGACTCCGGTATGGGCCACTATCACGGCAAGGAAGGTTTCCTCACGTTCTCCCATCCCCGGGCGGTCTTCAGCAAGCAGAAGCTCAACAGCGGCAAGATGGTTTACCCCCCTCACGGTGGCCCACTGCACAAACTGGTCTATCGGTTCTTCATCCGCTGAAACGGCGACAGGGGGTCAGATTCTGCGCTGATGCTGGTATCCTGTCGCCTTCCAGACCAGAAGGAGCCAATGCATGACAACGGTAATCTACCCCGGAACCTTTGACCCCATCACCAACGGCCATATCGACCTGGTGGAACGGGCCCGGCGCCTGTTTGACGAAGTGGTGATCGCGGTCGCCTACAGTTCCAAGAAAAACCCCCTGTTCACGCTGGAGGAACGGGTGGCGCTGGCGGAGAAATCCACCAGCCACCTGGACAACATCCGGGTCATCGGCTTCAACAATCTGCTGGCGGATTTCGTCCGTGACCAGAACGCGACAGTCCTGCTCCGGGGCCTCCGGGCAGTTTCGGACTTTGAATACGAGTTCCAGCTGGCGGACATGAACCGCCACCTGGCCCCCGAGGTGGAAAGCGTTTTCCTGACGCCATCCAACCATCTTTCCTACATTTCCTCATCCCTGATCCGGGAAATCGCGTCCCTCGGCGGCGATGTGTCCGAGTTCGTGCCGCCGGTGGTTTGCGACGCCCTGAAAGCCAAGTTCACGAAATAGGGGGTCGAGGTGGGTTCCGGTTCTTTTTGTGGCCGAACGGTGCCCTACATCATGGCGGGTATCGGCATGACCTGACCGTTGAGGTCGATTTCCATGTCCTTGAGGGTGGCTTTCATGACGTAATGATCGCCCTCCTCCACCAGCGCACCCTGCATGATCATTGGCGCCAGCTCTTCGGCTATCTCCGGGTTGTTCTCCGCCAGCGCCCTGGGTATCCGCAACCGGACCTCGCCTTCCAGGCCCGCCATTACCATGGCCATCTCAGCCTGATCGTCAGCGGCCACGGGCGGGTGGCTGATCACCGCCCGTCCTGTGATGGACCCTTCCGGAGTGGCAATGTCCACCTCGGTGAAACCCGCCATGAAGCCCTCTGCCGCCAGCGCCTGCAGGCTTTCACCAATTGCCAGGGTGGCGGCCATCTGGCGTTCAAAGGCCGCCTGCGGGGCCGCCTGGTTGTCGAGACCTGCATTCTGCATTTCCTCAATCGCTGTCAGCACCCGATTCCAGGCTGCGACGTTCAGGTCCTGTAACTGGAACTCGATGCGATGGGGCCCGTATTCCCCTGCGTCCTGACGATAGTGTTCGAGGGTGAGCTCGGTCACCACGCCAACGGTATCGTTGTCTTCACCGGCACTGGATCTGCTGACCATCTCGATCCCCTCCAGAATCACCTCCGGCTCAGCCTCCATCGCCAGTGACACCTTGTCCAGTGAGGCCCTGGCCTCACCCGTCCAGATATTGCCGGCCAACAGGCTCATGCTCTGGTCGAGGTTGAAATTTTCCAGTGACATCCGGTACTCCGGGCTGCGCAGCACCAGGCCCGGCCAGCGCATGGTAACGTCGAAGGACTCCCCGTTGTCATCGATGGTGGCGGCGCTGAAACTCTCGGAGACGTTCAGGGACTCGCCAGTCTGCTCATCCAGGTAGCTGATCTGGGGGACAGTCAGCTCGATGCGGGAAGAGCCCCAGGCGTGGGAGGTAAGCGTCAGGGACGGCTTCTTTTCCGGAAACAGGGCATTGAATATCTCGCTGTCCTGGGCATCGAATCCGAAATCGATGGTACTGCCGGTCACGCCATGGCTCACATCACCCTGCCAGCCAAGGGTCTCCCGCTCCCCGGTCTCCGGATCGACAAAGGTAAGCTGCCCGGTCATGTCCGACCCAAGGTAGCCCCGCTGATAGGCGCTGGTGTCCAGTATCAGGAATGGCTGGGAATCGTTGAAAGCATCGGTGGCGGTCAGCCAGTGCTGTTCCGTCAGCTTTCCAACGGCCCACGGCGTGGCAACACCCAGCGCCACGACGACACCGCCGGCAATGATCCATGCTTTTTTCATGTGTCTGCTCCACTTCAGGGAGGTTGGGATGCCTGAACTCTCCCTGTTACTGACAAGCCCATCCGGCCTGAACGGGCAACGAACCGGGAGCGAACGTCGTCACTTACCGGTCAGCCGGTCCAGTAGTGTCAGCTGAGCCGCGAAACGCTCTTCCCCCGGGGAGGGCTGATTCTGCAGGTAACTTCCGTCCGCCTGCAAGACCCAGCTTTGACAGTTGTCACGTAAACCGGCATCCAGGTCCTCCTTGAGGCGGGTGACCAGATCCCGGTCCTCCACCGGGAAGGCCACTTCCACCCGGTTAACCAGGTTGCGGACCATGGCATCGGCGCTGGAGCAGTAGACTTCGGGCCGGTCGTTGTTGCCAAAATAATAGACCCGGGCATGCTCGAGAAACCGGCCGACAATGGAGCGGACACGAATATTCTCCGACAGCCCCGGGACCCCGGGCCGCAGGCAGCAGATACCCCGGATAATCAGGTCAATGGCAACACCCGCCTGGGAGGCCCGGTACAGGGCGAGCATGACATCCGGATCCGTCAGGGCATTGAATTTGAAGATGATGCGTCCGCTCTCACCCAGGCCGGCCTCCCGGTCAATCATCTCGATCAGGCGTTTGTGGAGAGTGAAGGGCGCATGGAACAGCTTCTTGATCTTCAGCGCCTTACCCATGCCGGTCAGCTGCTGGAACAGCTTGTTGACGTCATCGCCAAGGGCGTCGTCCGCGGACAGGAAACTGTAGTCAGTATAAAGTCGGGCGTTGCCCGCATGGTAGTTACCCGTGCCCATGTGCACATACCGCTTGAGCCGGCCCTCCTCGCGCCGCACGATCAGTATCATCTTGGCGTGGGTCTTGTAGCCAACCACACCGTAGACCACCACAACACCGGACTCCTGCAGGCGGCTGGCCAGCTCCAGATTCTCCGCCTCATCGAAACGGGCCCGAAGCTCTATCACGGCGGTGACCTCCTTGCCACGCCGGGCCGCGTCCATCAGCGCTTCGACAATCTCCGAATCGGCGCCGGTACGATACAGGGTCTGGCGAATGGCCAGCACATGGGGATCCTTGGCGGCCTGGCGGAGGAAGTCCACCACCGGCGTGAAGCTCTCGTAGGGGTGCAGCAGCAGGATCGGCTGCTTGCGGATGGCATCGAAAATCAGTTCCTTGTTGCGGATCTGCCTGGGCAGGGATGGCGAAAAACCCGGATAGGTCAGATCGGGACGGTTCACCAGCCCACTGACCGCCATCAACCGGGTCAGGTTGACCGGGCCATGGACCTGGTAGAGATCCCGCTCGGTAAGGCCGAACTGGCGGAGCAGGAACTGTACCAGCTCGTCCGGGCAGTTATCCGCCACCTCCAGCCGGACACCGTCACCAAACCGGCGACTCAGCAATTCACCCCGCAGGGCCGACGCCAGGTCCTCCAGGTCGTCCTCGAGTTCAAGGTCCGCGTTCCGGGTGAGGCGGAACTGATAGCAGCCCATGATCTCCATCCCCGGAAACAACTCGTCCGCATGGGCATGAATCATGGAGGACAGAAACACCAGGTTCTCACCACCGTCGCAGACATCATCGGGCAGTCGTACCAGCCGCGGCAGGGAACGGGGCGCCGGCACGATCGCCATACCGGTCTCGCGACCGAAAGCGTCCTTGCCGTCCAGCTCGACAATGAAGTTGAGGCTCTTGTTCACCAGGCGGGGAAAGGGATGGGACGGATCCAGACCGATGGGGTTAACCACCGGCAGGATCTCGTCCTCGAAATACTGGCGCACCCATTCGGCCTGGGCCGGGGTCCAGTCCCGGCGTCGCACGAAGTGGATGTCCTGCTTTTCCATCTCCGGTATCAGCACCTTGTTGAGGATGTCGTACTGCTCCCGGATATACTCATGGGCCACCCTGCTGATTTCCGCCAGCACCTGTTCCGGCAGCATGCCATCCGGTCCCACCATCTCCCGGCCGTATTTCATCTGCTGGCGCAGGCCGGCCACCCGGATCTCGAAGAACTCGTCCATGTTGCTGCTGAAGATGCAGCAGAAAATCAACCGGTTCAGAAGCGGATGAGTCTCGTCCAGGGCCTGCTGCAGCACCCGGTAATTGAACTGAAGATGACTCAGCTCACGGTTGAAGTAGTTTTCCCGGGCGGAAAGGTCCACTACCTGCTCCGGCACATCCACCGGCTCGGGTATGGCTGCAACTTCCCCGGTCTTTGCCACGGGTTCCATCGTCATGGTCAGCCTCCCTTCAGCAGGCGCGCCGCACGCACGGCAAAATAGGTCAGGATGCCATCCGCTCCGGCCCGACGCATGGCCACCAGGCTCTCCATCATGACTTTGTCGCCGTCCAGCCAGCCATTCTGGGCAGCAGCCATGTGCATCGCGTACTCTCCGCTGACCTGGTAGACAAAGGTAGGCACCTGAAGCTCATGCTTGACCCGGCGAACAATGTCCAGATAGGGCATGCCCGGCTTGATCATCACCATGTCGGCGCCTTCCGCCAGGTCCATCGCCACCTCGTGGAGTGCCTCGTCGCTGTTGGCGGGATCCATCTGGTAGGTTTCCTTGCTGCCCCTGCCCAGGTTCCCGGCGGACCCGACGGCGTCGCGGAACGGGCCGTAGTAGGACGACGCGTACTTGGCGGAATAGGCCAGGATTCGGGTGTTGACGTGGCCCGCTTCCTCCAGGGCCTGGCGGATCTCACCGATGCGCCCGTCCATCATGTCCGAAGGCGCCACCATGTCCGCTCCGGCAGCGGCGTGGGACAGCGCCTGTTTCACCAGCGCTTCCACGGTCCGGTCGTTCAGCACGTAACCGGTGTCATTGATGATCCCGTCCTGGCCATGGGTGGTGAACGGATCCAGCGCCACATCGGTAATCACCCCCAGCTCCGGGTAACGGTCCTTCAGGGCGCGGGTCGCCCGCTGGGCGAGTCCTTCAGGGTCCCAGGCGCCGGAGCCTTCCAGGTCCTTTTTTTCCGGCGGCACCACCGGAAACAGGGCGATGGCCGGGATACCCAGATCCACCATTTCCCCCGCCTGATCCAGCAGGAGGTCGATACTCAGGCGATCAACACCCGGCATGGAGGGCACGGCTTCACGCTGGCCCTCGCCCTCCAGAACAAATACCGGGTAAATCAGGTTGTCCGCGGTCAGCTGACTTTCGCGCACAAGACGGCGGGAGAAAGCATCTGCGCGGTTCCTGCGGAGCCGGGTGCCGGGATAACGACGGTTCTGGGGTGAAAACACGGGTAATGCCTCCGGGTGGATGGGTTCAACAGGATACTATACACCCTGGAATGTTACCGGGGCATGACCTGACGCCGGTATGGCAACCGGAATAAGGGAAAGCGTAGCAGAAAGCGGCAGCCAGGGGGGCTGGCTGCCGCGGGGGACACCGCTCAGAGGCTGCGGTTGTTGAAGCCGATATCCACCTTGCGGGGGGCGTCCTGACGCAGGTTCGTATCCAGCTCTTCGATCTGGCCACCCTGGCTCAGGAAAGCCTGGATGTCTGCCTCAAGCTGGGCACGGATCCGGGCGCGACCGGCGATGGAATGAGTGTCATCCATCTCACTCCAGCTGCCGGAGCTTTCCAGGTTGCTTTCGTCGAATTCACTCATGGCTATGCTCCATCAGCGAAAATCCTGTTCGATGAAACGCGCACTGAGGAGACTTGAGCAAGTTCCGAATGCCGCTTCCTGATCGGCGCCCGCCCCGTCCGAGGCGGAGAAAGGGACGTGCATGGGCGCCTTGGCGTCTTTATAATCGGGAATTGATGACAGCGCTATCAGGCGACAACGTCTTTTTTGTAAATTTTTGTAACGATTGGCGACCCAATCAAATTCCCCTGGACTTTTATAATAAATACAACACCCTGGACTTGTGAGGCCCGACATGAATGCCAAGCACCCCACCCCCGACGCGACGGGTTTTCAGCCTGACCCCTGGCTGGCCCAGACCCATGAGGTAGTCAACCAGCCGCCCGCCCTGGAGAACTACAACCTGTTCACTGAGGATACCGCCCTGCAGGAGGCCGTGGAGCGGGAAGGGGCAGGGTGGGCCCGCCAGGAGCTGGAGGCCTTCGGTGAACTGGCCGGTCGCCGGGAAACCATCGAACTGGGCTTCCAGGCCAATGACAACAAGCCCACCTTCCACACTCATGACCGCTTCGGCCACCGCATTGATGAGGTGCGCTTTCACCCCGCCTACCATGAGCTCATGAAGCTTGCCCACGACCACGGCCTCCACAGCAGTCCCTGGGAGAAACCGGGGCCCGGGGCCCACGTTGCCAGGGCGGCAAAATACTACCTGCACACCCAGGTCGAGGCCTCTCACGGATGCCCCATCACCATGACATTCGCTGCCATGCCATCGATCATGAAGCAGCCCGACCTTGCCGAACGCTGGGCATCGAAGATCCTCAACCGGGAGTACGACCCCCGTAACGTGCCGGACAGCGAGAAGTCCTCCGTCACCATCGGCATGGCAATGACCGAGAAGCAGGGAGGCAGCGATGTGCGGGCGAACACCACCCGGGCCGTCCCCACCGGCCCCGGAGGACCTGGCCAGGCCTATGAGCTGGTCGGCCACAAGTGGTTCGTCTCCGCCCCGATGTGCGATGCCTTCTTGGTGCTGGCCCAGGCACCCGGCGGCCTTTCCTGTTTCCTGATGCCCCGCTGGCGCCCCGACGGCAGCAAGAATCCCTGGCAGATCCAGCGCCTCAAGAACAAGATGGGCAACGTCGCCAACGCTTCCAGCGAAGCGGAGCTGCGCGGTGCGCTGGGCTGGATGGTTGGCGAGGAGGGCCGCGGCGTTCCCACCATCATCGAAATGGTGGCCATGACCCGTTTTGACTGCATGATCGGCAGCTCCGCCGGTATGCGCCAGGCCGCCGCCCAGGCGCTGCATCACTGCCATCATCGCAGCGCCTTCGGTGCCCGCCTGAGCGATCAGCCCCTGATGCAGAATGTGCTCGCGGACCTGGCGCTGGAAAGCGAGGCGGCCATGGCCTATACCTTGAGGATAGCCAGGGCCCTGGATGCACGGGACGACGAGCAGGAGCAGCTGTTCCTGCGGCTGGCCACACCCGTAGGCAAATACTGGATCTGCAAGCGCACGGCGAATCACGCCTATGAAGCCATGGAGTGCATCGGCGGCAGCGGGGTAATGGAGGACTGCATCATGCCAAGGCTGTACCGGGAGGCCCCGGTCAATGCCATCTGGGAAGGTTCCGGGAACGTGCAATGCCTGGACACCCTGAGGGCGCTGCAGAAATCGCCGGATTCCCTGGAAGCCTTCTTCAGCGAAGTCAGCCTGGGCCGGGGGCAGGACCGCCACTTCGATGGATTCACCGACCGGCTGAAGCAGGATTTCGCCACCGCAGTGAAGGATCAGCAGACCGCCGCTTTCCAGGCCCGTGACCTGGTGGACCGCCTGGCCACCTCGCTGCAGGCATCCCTGCTGATCCGTCACGCGCCTTCCGCGGTGGCCAATGCGTTCTGCGCCTCCAGGCTGGCCAGCCAGGGCAGCCACAATATCGGCGCCCTGCCCCACGGCATTGACGCCTCCGGCATCATCCAGCGAGCGACCCCTCATGTCTGACCTGTTCCGAAAACTGCTGGCGGAGCGGGAAGCCGCCCCCGTCAGCCTGACCCCCCAGATCGGCATCGTCACCCTGCACTTCCAGCTGTACGGAGTGGCGGATCTCAAGGCAAAGCGGAAAGCCTTCACCCCCATGAAAGCCATCTGGGGCAGGGAACCGGACCTCGCCGTAGCGGAGACCGGTGATTTCGAGGCGCTGGACAGTGCCGTGTGGAGCGTTGTCGCCATCGGTGGTACCTCCCAGCAACTGACAGCCAGGCTGGACCAGGTGGAAAAGGCCATCGAACAGCGCATCGATGCCCCCGTGCTGGATGTCCACCGGGAACTGCTTTGAGCCGTGCCCGGGCGCGCCGGCGGACAGTTGGCATCCCACACCATGACGCCGTATACTACGCGGCCCTGACCACGGTCTGGCGTCCAGCCCGACAGGACCGCAACCGACCCGTCCGGTAGCCGGAACCCTCTGGGAACCAGCCCCGGACCCCGACAGGAGGTTGAGGACACAACCCCCTGGTTAAAGTTCCGCTGAAGTCGCCGGGTAACAGGAACGCCCCGGAGATACCACAGAGTGCGTGGCGCGTATGACCGGTAAGAAAAAGTCAGCCCAGGCGTCCATAGAGGCCATGTACCGGGTATTCACCGTACCCGAGGCCCCGGAATCCACCCTGAGCCGGATTGACCAGAATATCTCGGGTAACCTTGCCGGTTTCCTGCAGGAACATATTGTTGCGATCGAGCGCGACCTGAGCGACGTGGAGAAGAACTTCTCCGACTCCGCCGTTCCCGAAAAGCCCATCTTCGTGTCCGAGCAGGCCCAGTTCCTGCTGGACAAACTGGTGGCCAATTCGGTTCATACCGCCTCCCCCAGCTTTATTGGCCATATGACCTCGGCACTGCCCTACTTCATGCTGCCGCTGTCGAAGATCATGATCGCCCTCAACCAGAACCTGGTAAAGACAGAGACCTCCAAGGCGTTCACGCCCATGGAACGGCAGGTACTGGGAATGATTCATCGTCTGGTTTACCAGCAGGATGGCGCCTACTATCGCAAGTGGATGCACGACCCCCGCCACGCCCTTGGGGCCATGTGTTCCGGTGGCACGGTGGCGAACCTCACCGCTCTCTGGGTTGCCCGAAATCGGGCCTTCCCGGCGGAAGGCAGCTTCCGGGGCCTGCATCAGGAGGGCCTGTTCCGGGCACTGAAGTACTATGGCCACGACGGGGCCGCAATCCTGGTGTCCCGGCGGGGGCACTACTCCCTGCGCAAGGCGGCGGATGTGCTGGGTCTGGGCCGCGATTCCCTCATCCCCATCGACACCGATGACGAGAACCGTATCCAGATCGACGCCCTCCGGGACAAATGCCTGGAGCTTCAGCGCCAGAAGGTCAAGATCATGGCCATCTGCGGCATCGCCGGCACCACAGAAACCGGAAATGTGGACCCCCTGGATGCCATGGCCGATGTCGCCCGGGAATTTGGCGCCCACTTTCACGTGGATGCCGCCTGGGGCGGCCCGACGCTGTTTTCGCGCCAGTACGGCCATCTCATGCGCGGCATAGAGAAAGCCGACTCGGTCACCTTCGATGCCCACAAGCAACTTTATGTACCCATGGGCGTGGGACTGGTGGTCTTTCGAGACCCCACCATGGCCAGCGCCGTGGAGCACCACGCCCAGTACATCATCCGCAAGGGCTCCAGGGACCTGGGCAGCACCACCCTGGAGGGCTCCCGGCCGGGCATGGCGATGCTGATTCACTCGGGCCTCAAGATTCTGGCCCGGGAGGGCTACGAGATCCTGATCAACCAGGGCATCGAGAAGGCGAAGACCTTCGCTGCGATGATCAGCGACGACCCGGACTTCGAACTGGTCACCGAACCCGAGCTGAATATCCTTACCTACCGCTACTGCCCGGAACGGGTCCAGCAGGCACTCGCCGCTGCTGACCCGCTGCAGGCGGAGCGCATCAACATGAGCCTGAACCGCACAACCAAGTTCATCCAGAAGGCCCAGCGAGAGCGGGGCAAGGCATTTGTGTCTCGGACCCGCCTCGAGCCCGCACGTTACAGCAAGTTTCCCTGCATCGTGTTCCGGGTGGTGCTGGCCAACCCGCTGACCACGAAGGAAATACTGCAGGACATACTGGAAGAACAGAAGGAGCTGGCGAAGGATCCCCGCCTGGCGGACGAAATGGAAATACTGCACCAGCATGCCGAAGCGGCGCTGGCGGATGCTCCCGCGAAGCGGGCCTGAAGGCCCGCCGCGTCAGTAAAGGGCTTCCTCGTCGTCCAGGACGTCGTCAAGAATATCGAGAAACATCTTGTCGGCCTCGCTCCACTGCTCGGGAATGCGCACCGTGGTGGAAGCACTGATCTCATCGGCCATCAACTGATGGGCATTGGGCTTGCCCCGGTGCTTGCGGGCGATCTCCACGCATTTGACGGCCACCGTCGGGTCGCTCAGCACTTTCTTGATGAACACCCGCAGCTCGGCAATAACTTTCGCCTGACGGCTTTCACTTGCTGTACTCATAACCGGGAACTCTCCAGGGTTGCTATACAGGGCAGGGAACAGACTCGAGTATGCCGGATTCCCTGCCCTGACGGCCAGTGGTGGATCAGATCAGAAGCCCGCGAATGGTGAAGTACAGGATAGCGGCCAGAATCGCCGACACCGGCACGGTGATGACCCACGCTGCCGCGATGCGGATCAGGTGAGAGCGCTTCACCAGCTCCTCCCGGTAGATCTTCTTCAGACGCTTGCGCTCCTTCTTGGATAGCGGGATATCCTGCTTGTGCTTGCGTGCCTCTTTCAGCAGCGCTTCCATTTCCTCCACGGAGGCGTTGCGGAAGTCGTCCAGGAACGGCTGCAGCCTTTCACGCTCGTCTTCATCGTGCCGATCCAGAATCTGGTGGATCTGGGTGGCGTAACTCCGCTTGAGGTACTCCCGCAGGAAACCCACGCCGAACACGCCGCCGATGGCGATGTGCGTCGAGCTCACCGGCAGCCCCAACTGGGAAGCCAGGATCACAGTGAGTGCGGCAGAAAGCGCAACGCAGAACGCCCGGGTCTTGTCCAGCTCGGTGATCTCCGAGCCCACCACCTTGATCACCCGGGGCCCGAAAAGCAGCAGGCCCACCGAAAGACCCAGGGCACCCACCAGCATCACCCATAACGGGATGGTGGCATCGGAGACGATGGCGGAAGCAGCCAGGGCATCGTTTATGGCCGCCAGCGGACCGATGGCGTTGGCCACATCATTGGCACCGTGGGCGAAACTCAGCAGGCCGGCGGCAAAGATCAACGGCCAGACAAACAGGGCATTAACCCCATCCGCGTTATTTTCCATGGTGGCGGCCCGGCGACCCACCATCCGACGCATGAGGAAGAATACGGCCACGGCCACGGCCAGACCCACCAGGGAGGCACCGAGGAAGTCCACCGCGATGATCTTCTTGACCCCCTTGATCATCAGGTAGGTGCCAAAGGCCCACGCCATGATGGCAACCAGCCAGGGCACGAACTTGCGGGCACTGGCAACCAGGTCACTCTGGTAGAGAATTGATTTCTTGATGGCCAGCAGGAACAGGGCCGCGATGATGCCGCCAAGGGCGGGGGAAATGACCCAGCTGGCCACGATCTTGGCCATCACACCCCAGTCCGCGATACCCCAGCCGCCGGCGGCAATGCCGGCGCCCAGCACACCGCCCACAATGGAGTGGGTGGTGGAGACCGGCGCGCTCATCCAGGTTGCCAGGTTAAGCCACAGGGCACCCGCCAACAGTGCCGCGGTCATCAGCCAGATAAAGGACCTGACGTCATCCAGCCGCTCCGGAGCGATGATGCCACCCTTGATGGTCGAGACCACGTCGCCGCCGGCAATCAATGCCCCGGCCGCCTCGAAAACAGCGGCCAGCATCACCGCCGCAAACAGTGAAATGGCGCCCGAGCCCACGGCGGGACCCACGTTGTTGGCGACATCGTTGGCGCCAATATTGATCGCCATGTAGCCGGCGATGACCGCAGCGGCCACCAGCAGGGACTTGTTGGGAAGGTCTCCTGCCAGCTGACCGACCGCAAGTCCGATGATGACCAGGAAAATCAGGCTGATGCCTATTCGATACCGTTCCGTTTCAGGGCTGGTAAGAACCTGGTCCAGAAAACTGATCGACTTTGCCATAACAACGATCTCATGCAGCAAATGAATGGGCGGCACTATAAAATCTTTGCAACAGAATTGAAACAAAGCACTGGCTGCCAGTGTAGTTGAGGTACCCGGGTCTCGCCGCTACCATTGACGACCTCACAAACCGCTCCCACAGGTGGAAGTATTCATGACGGAGATTCAGATTCTGACAGGCAGTGTCTATGGTGGCGCACTGCTGACCGCCCGCAAGATCCGCGACGAACTGTCTTCCGACAGTATTTCCATCCATGTCCACGAAAATCCGACACTTGCCAGCCTGACCGAGACATCCGGACCGGTGCTGGTCTGTACCTCCACCACCGGCCAGGGGGAAATTCCGGCGAACCTGCTGCCTTTCTACCTGGAACTGCGAGAGACCCTGCCCCTCCAGGACGGACGCCCCTTCGGCGTGATCGTGCTTGGGGACAGCTCCTACGGGGACACCTTTTGTGGTGCGGGGGAGCTGATGGAGGAGGCATTGCTTGAGGTCGCTGCCCGAAAGGTAGGCGAGACCCTGTGTATTGACGCCCTCGAAACCATGGAACCGGAAGCCGAGGCCCTGCCCTGGGCGAGAAGCTGGCTGTCCAGGGTGTCCGATCAGTGAAGACGCATCGGCCGGTGCAGTGCGAGGGCCGGGCAGGATAACAAACAGTTACAAGATGTGCGGATTTGGACACACACTTGCGGGACCCGGCCCTTGAGTAACCGGGATTTAATGTTGATACTCAACCGGGTGCATTGCTTTCCAAATAATGAAAATCAAACAGGCATCCCGTGCAGCGAACTGCAGTCCTGACATCCCTACTGATTCTCGCTTCCTTACTGATCCCCTGCCAGGGGACCAGCGCTGAAAGGGAAACGCTTGGGGACATCCAGTATCTGCGCCTGTCCCCCGACCAGCCGCTATTATCACCTGGGGAGGCACTTGCGCGGGAGGACTGGAACCCCCTGCCCGGAAAGACACCCAACTTTGGTTACACGAGGGATGTGTTCTGGTACCGGGCGGGGGTACCAGAGGCAGACGGCCGCCGCATTCTCGAAATCTCCTATCCCCATCTCGACGATATACGCTTCTGGCCCCTGGCCAACGGCAAACCTGTCGAGCGGTTCCATACGGGCGACCGGCTGCCTTTCCAGCAGCGACCACTCAGGCATTCCAACTTCCTGTTCCCCTGGGAGCTTCGGGGGGAGGCTGAAAACGGCATTCTGCTGAGAGTTCAGACCCGGGGCGCACACCACGTCCCCCTTGAATTGTGGCGACCGCGGGAGCTGTTACCGCAATTGTCCCGGGAGGACCAGCTCCACTCGCTCTATTACGGCATACTCATCACCATATCCTTGTTCAGCCTGATGGTCTTTCTGGGGCTGAGGGAAAAAATCTATCTCTATTACCTCTTTACCACGGTCAGCTTCCTGTTGCTGCTGGCATCCCTTAGGGGCATCACCTACCCCCTGCTCTGGCCAGCCAGCCCGGCCCTTCAGAATTACAGTATCCTCGTGGCCATACCCCTGGCTGTCCTCTCGATGGTCCTGTTTTCCCGGAAATTTCTGCAGCTGAACCGGCTTCGTAACTGGGCTGACCACTGTCTGCGGGCTGCCCTGGCCATTAACCTGGTGTCGCTGGCGGGAATTTTCCTGCTGGATTACAACCTTTCCATCTGGTTGTCGGTCTCCGTTGGCCTGATTACCTGCCTGCTGCTCGCCATCATAGGCCCGGTACTCTGGATCCGCGGCCACCCCCAGGCGGGGATCTACACTCTGGCCTGGGGCGCGCTCACCATCGGCGGCCTGGCCACCGGCGCCAATGCCTATGGCCTGCTGCCCAACAGTTTTGCCACCACCTACGGCATTCAGCTGGGCTCGACCATCCAGGCCCTCGTACTCACCATGGCGCTGGCCAACCGGGTCTATCGGGAAAGGGAGTCGCGGGTCCGCTCGCAGCAGGCGGAGTTGGCAGCGCTGTCTGCCCAGCGCCGGGCGGAGCACCGGGTCATGGATCAGGCCATGAGGGACCCGCTCACCCAATTACCCAACCGCACCTGCTTCGAAGTCAACGCCGCCGAGTGCCTCAGCCTCTCTCCCGGCAAGCGCTGGGCCATCTGCGTGGTCCGACTCGAAAACCTGGCAGCCATTACCAAGACCCTCGGCCATCGCAACTCCGATCGCCTGCTTGAACTGGTTAGCCTGCGCATGAACCAGATCGCCGCCAGTCTGCCGGGTATCCAGCGTATCGGTGCCCAGGACCGTGACTGCCTGGCGGTTCTGGAGCCCGCCACCTTCGCTTACCTGCTGGATGCCCGCCAGGCTGCGCAGGCGTCCTCCCGGGTCACCGACAGTATCGAACAGCTCCGCGAGCCCATTGACTACCTGGGGATGCAGCTGAGCCTGGACTCCTGCGTCGGCGTTGCCCTGTGCCCCGATCACTCCACGGACCTCAACACTTTGGTACGCCAGGCTTATGTGGCCCAGGAGTCAAGCGCGGCCAGGGAAAAGGGCATTGCCTACTACAAGCCCGCGAAGGACCCCTACAGCCCGGAGCGGTTGACCCAGGTCACGGACCTGAAGCATGCCCTGCACGAAGGCGAACTGGCACTCTGGTACCAGCCCAAGCTCAGCCTCCGGGACGGACGCATGGTAGGGGTGGAGGCGCTGATCCGGTGGCCCGGACGCCAGCCGGCCATTCGGGCGGATCAACTGATTCAGCTGGCGGAACAGAGCGGCCTGATCCGGCCCATTACCCGCTGGGTCATGGAGCAGGCCCTGGCGGCACGGGCACTGCTCCTCGAGGCGGGCCTCGACCTGACCGTTTCCATCAATATTTCTCCCAACAATCTGCGGGAAAAGGACTTCCCGCTGTTTGTCCAGCGTCTGATGACCAGCCACCACCAGCACCGGGGCAGGCTGATTCTGGAGGTGACCGAGACCTCCATGATGCAGGACCCGGCCAATTCCATGCGCACGCTTCGTTCACTGGACTACGCCGGCATCCCCCTGGCCATCGACGACTTCGGGTCCGGCTACTCGTCCCTGTCCTACATCAAGCAGCTGCCCGCCTGTGAGGTAAAGATCGACCGCTCCCTGATCACTGACCTGCGCACCCACCCCGACGACCGGATTATCGTGAAGACCACCATCGACATGTGCCACAGCCTGGGTTACCAGGTTGTGGCGGAGGGGGTTGAGGACGAGGAAACCATCGAACTGCTGAGGGAAATGGGCTGCGACATGATTCAGGGATATGTGCTGGCAAGGCCGCAGCCGCTGGGGGATCTGATCCGTCAGCTCACGGACCAGCAAACGGACACGCCCGCCGGCACTACCGGCTGAGTCCGCAACCCGGCACTACCCGGCCTTGGGCCGGCGGCGGCGGATCAGCGCTTCCTGGGCGGTGGAGGCCACCAGCCGGCCATCCCGACTGAATACATTGCCGCGATTGAAACCGCGGCCGCCTGCCGCGCTGGGACTGTCCTTGTCGTACAGCAGCCAGTCGTCCATGCGCAGGTCGCGATGGAACCAGATGGCGTGATCCAGACTCGCCACCTGCATGTTCGGAGTCATGAAAGCCACGCCATGGGGATTCAGGGAAGTGCCCAGGAAGGCGAAGTCGGAAGCATACGCCAGCAGGCAACGGTGCAGGATGGGATCGTCCGGCAGCTCGCCCTGGGTCCGGAGCCAGCTTTGCTTGTGGGGCGGTTTGATCTCGGGGTTCAGGGGATTGACCGGGTCCACTGGGCGGATCTCGATGGGACGGTTGCGCATCAGCTGGTGATGGAACTTTTCGGGCACCCGCGCGAGCAGGTCCTGGTTCAGTTCCTGCTCGGTTTTCAGGGATTCCGGTGCCGGAGCCTCGGGCATGTCCAACTGATGATCAAAACCGTCCTCCTCGACATGGAACGACACCGATCCCGTAAGGATTTCCTTGCCATCCTGTCGCGCGATTACCCGGCGTACGGAAAAGCTGCCGCCGTCACGCACCCGCTGCACCTCATAGTCGATGGGTGCACTGCCATTGCCGGGGCGCAGGAAGTAGGCGTGCATGGAATGGGGCATGCGATCTTCAATGGTGCGGGTGGTGGCCATCAGGGCCTGCCCGAGAACATGTCCGCCAAAGAGGTTGGGAAAGCCCAGGTCCTCACTCTCACCCTGAAAATGGTCATCGCCAATCGGGGCGAGGTCCATCAGCTCAACCAGTTTTCTGGTAATCTCCAGCATGCCTACTCCTAGAGTTTGGTCGACCCCCAGGGCCAATCCGATACCGGACCACTGAACATCGCGGTGGCAGTGGCACGGCGACCTTCCGGATCCTTAGCTTACGAAGCGGTTATTTCTACCGAAACACCGCGGCCCGCGCAACCATTCCTTTGGCAGGCACGGGGCAACCCGGGCGCTGTGCAGGGACCGGCCAGCCGCGAACCCGACCCCGGGCCTATGGCTGGGGAGACAGCACCGGGGGGACCTCCCGGGAGAGGGCCTGCTTTTCCATAGCGTAGTCTCCGGTCACCGCAAATCCCAGCAGCTGGCCATCCGCGGCCCGGTAAAGGGCCCTGACACTGGTGCCGTCCACCTGTACGTCCCAGTGCCCCTCCGCATGCGCCATGGGCGGGCACACCGCGGTGGGGCAACAGGGGGTCTTGACCATCACCGGCATGGCTCCCCAGCTGACCGGCGTTTCCTCGCCCGCCAGGGTCTTCGCCAGCGCCCGCGCCGATGCCATCAACGGCAACACATACATCAGCACCTGGCCTTCCACTTCTGCGCAGTCCCCCAGGGCGTAGACATCCGGGGCACTGGTCGCCAGGGTCCGGTCCACCTTGATGCCATGCCCCACCTGCAGGCCGGCCTCGGCCGCCAATGCCGTTCTTGGCCGCAGGCCCACGGCGGAAATCACCACCTCACCCTGAATACTGGCGCCATCCGAGAGCCACACGACCGCCTTCCCGTCCTCATCGATCACCGATTCGGCGGCGACGCCCAGATGGAAGCGCACACCCTCCGTTTCGAGCGACTGCTGGACCGCTGTGGCTGCGGCCTCCGGCAGCAAGCCGGGCATCACCTGGACGGAGGGCGCCACCACAGTGACGTCGTAACCACCGTTGCGCAGATCGTTGGCGTATTCACAGCCGATCAGGCCAGCGCCCAGGATGACCACCCGGTGCCCTGGCTCCAGCCGCTCCCGGAATAGCCGATAATCCTCCAGGTCGTTGATTGATACCACCCGGGCCGAGCCGCTGATCGCCGGGGGTAGCCGGATTACCTCAGCGCCCCAGGCCAGTACCAGCTTGCGGTAGGCCAGCCGCTCAGCGCCGATCAGGATTTCATGGGCGTCGGGATCAAGGGCGGTCACCCGGGTCCGGGTCCGGATGTCCATGTCGAGCTGTTCCGCCATGGCGCCGGCATCCGCCTGGGCAAGCTCCCGGGCGGTCTTGTCCTTGGTGAAACCAGTGGAAAGCATGGGTTTGGAATAGCTGACGCCGTCATCGGCGGTGATCATCATCAGCGGGGTGTCCCTGTCCGCCTTCCGAAACTCCCTGGCCAGGGAGTAGCCGGCAAGGCCGCTGCCAATGATAATCACCGGCGGAGCACCAGGATCCTTGGATCTCATAATGTCATCGCCTCAGCCGATCTCGATCATTTCAAAGTCTTCCTTGCCGACGCCGCAGTCCGGGCACTCCCAGTCCTCCGGGACATCGTCCCAGGCGGTCCCGGGCGCGATGCCGTCCTCCGGCCAGCCTTCAGCCTCGTCATAGATGAATCCGCATACGACACACTGCCACTTTTTCACGCATGTCCTCCTGTCAGTCGTCCGGCATCGGGCCCTGAGTATCCATGGCACCCCTGGAAATTCAGGCCCATGATACCCGCACCGGCGGCGGGGCCAAAGGATCGCTTCGTCTTTTCCGTACCCGGATGGTATCTTCGGCCCCTCCCTTAAGCGGATCACTTTCGCTATACTTGCGCGTTTTACGACAGGACCCGACTCCCATGACCGACAGCGTCGACGAGCTGAACCAGGTAATCGCGGAAGCAGATTGCCTGGTGAGCGAACAGCAGGTCTACCAGGCCATCGATACCATGGCGGAAGAGATTACCGCGGCTCTGCGGGACAGCAATCCGCTGTTGTTCTGCGTCATGAACGGCGGCCTGATCCTTACCGGCCAGCTGCTTCCCCGGCTGAAGTTCCCGGTACAGGCCGAATACCTGCACGCCACCCGCTACCGTCAGGAGACCACCGGCGGCATTCTGGAATGGAAGCTGCGCCCCGAGGCGGACATGAAAGACCGCACCGTTCTGATCGTCGATGACATTCTCGATGAAGGCACCACGCTCAACGCCATCGCCGACTACTGTCTCGCCCACGGCGCCGAGAGGGTACTGACGGCGGTACTGGTGGACAAGCAGCACGACCGCAAGGCGAAACCAGGGCTCAAGGCGGACTTTACCGGCCTCGAAGTGGAAGACCGCTTCCTGTTCGGTTTCGGCATGGACTACAAGGGCTACTGGCGCAACGCTCCGGGCATTTATGCCGTCAAAGGCCTCTGACCGCCCGTTCCCGGAGCGCCGCCGCTCCATCGTACCGCCAACCCGCTGGTACAGCTCCTTCCGCCAGGCCTGCCTCCGGGAGCCGGCTTTACGGGGAAATGCCGCCTACTGGCTGCAGGTGGAGGGTTCCCTGACCCGCCATCTCCAGTTGCGCTGCCAGCACGGCTTCCATGTCGAGGTGGCCGCTGAGGGCTTCGCGGTTCCGGCCTCCGAGGAGGCCGCCACGCTCGACATTCCCGAACGGCAGCTTGCCTGGATCCGGGAGGTTCGCCTGTGTGGTGACAATGAGCCTTGGGTGTTGGCCCGCACCATCATCCCCCTGCACACCCTCGCCGGCCGGGGCAGGCGCCTGCGCCACCTGGGCCGCACCCCGCTGGGCGCCTGGCTGTTCAGTCACCGGGAGTGGACCCGGGGCCCACTTCAGGCGGGGCTTTGCGAGCCCGCCGACGGGCGTCAGCCCTGGTGCGCCCGGCGCTCGGTTTTCGCCAGTGGCCCGCGGCAGCTGCTGGTGGGTGAATACTTCCTGCCAGCACTACTGGACCAGGCTCCCTGACACCGGTCTCCCACTGGCTGCCAGAGATGTTAAACTTCGGTGTCCCGGACGGGCACCCAGGCCCGTCGCCAGCCCAGCCTTAGGGAGTAACCGTCTTGATGACCCCGGATGTCCTGTCACCCAGCCTGCGCAATCGCCTCATGGATTACGCCCGCCTGCTGCGGATCGACCGGCCCATTGGCTCTCTCCTCCTGCTCTGGCCCACCTGGTGGGCACTATGGCTGGCGGCCGAAGGCTCCTACCCGACCCTGAGCAACCTGGTGGTCTTTACGCTGGGTGTTTTCTTCATGAGGGCCGCCGGTTGCGCCATCAACGACTTCGCCGACCGAAAAGTGGACCGGCACGTCAAACGCACCAAAGACCGCCCCCTGACCTCTGGCCGCATCCAGCCAGGGGAGGCCGTTGCCCTTTTTCTTGCGCTGGTACTCGCCTCCTTCCTGCTGGTGGTGCTGTTCACCAACACCCTGACGCTCTACCTTTCCTTTGGCGGTCTGGTCCTGGCCTTCGTCTATCCCTTCATGAAGCGCTATACCCACCTGCCCCAGCTGTTCCTGGGAGCGGCTTTCTCCTGGGCCATTCCCATGGCCTGGGCGGCGGAAGCGGGCGAACTCAGCCGCCTGACCTGGCTGCTGTTTACAGCCAACGTGCTCTGGACCATCGCCTACGACACTCTTTATGCCATGGTGGACCGGGATGACGACCTCAAGGTCGGCATCAAGTCCACCGCCATCCTGTTCGGCGATGCCGACCGGCTGATCATCGGCTGCCTGCAGGGCCTGGTGGTTATCACCTTGCTGATGGTGGGCGTGCAGGCCGGGCTGGGCTTTTTCTGGTACCTGGGGGTAACGCTGATGGCTGCCCTGTTCGGCTGGCACCAGTACCTGGCCCGCCACCGCAGCAGAGAGGGCTGCTTCGAGGCCTTTCTGAACAACAACTGGGCGGGCTTTGTGGTGTTTGCCGGCCTTGCGCTGGACAAACTCTTCTGACCAGGCCCCACCACATAAAGCCCTGACGGTCTACCGGGAGTTTTTCGTATCCATTGCAGCCTCTGTCATATACTTGTCACAGTTTCCCGTTGTAATGAGGCAGCAACAAACAATGGAACGCAGGTAAACGCCCATGTCTGGAAAAACCGTCCTGATTGTTGACGATGAGGCGCCCATTCGCGAAATGATTGCGGTGGCACTTGAGATGGCCGACTACAACTGCCTGGAGGCAGCGGACGCCAAGGAGGCCCATGCCCTGATCGTGGACCGGCAGCCCGACCTGGTGCTGCTGGACTGGATGCTGCCCGGCACCAGCGGTGTCGAGCTGGCCCGTCGCCTCAAAAGGGAAGAGACGACCGCCGAGATTCCCATCATTATGCTGACCGCCAAGGTGGAGGAAGACAACAAGATTCAGGGGCTGGAGGTAGGCGCGGATGACTATATCACCAAACCCTTTTCGCCCCGCGAGCTGGTTGCACGTCTGAAAGCCGTGCTGCGCCGCACCACGCCGGCCGGAATCGAATCCCCCATCGAGGTGGAGGGACTGACCCTGGACCCGGTCGGGCATCGGGTGACCGGCCCACAGGGCCCCATCAGCATGGGACCCACGGAATACCGGCTGCTTCAGTTTTTCATGACCCACCAGGAGCGGGTCTACACCCGGTCGCAACTGCTCGACCAGGTGTGGGGCGGCAATGTCTATGTGGAGGAACGCACAGTGGATGTCCACATCCGGCGCTTGCGTAAAGCCCTCGGTGAGCAATACGATCATCTGATACAGACAGTACGCGGCACCGGGTACCGCTTTTCCACCCGCGCCGCCTGATGGCAACCGCCAGCACTTGATCGCATCGCCAGCGACAGAACCGGAACAGGTCTGATTCGGATGAATTACAAGTGGTCCCGATACCTGCGGATGATCCTGCTTTTCCTGGCCGCCGCCTTCCTGGCTGGCCTGGTTGTGGGCTATCCGCTGGAAGGACTGCTGGCGGGTCTGCTGGTCTATCTTGCCTGGACCCTTGCCCAGGCCCGCAAGCTCTATCGCTGGCTGAGCAATCCCGGAGCGGGCCAGGAGGCGCCGGAAAGCATCGGCCTGTGGGGAGACATCTTTGATGGCCTGCATAAGTTGCACCGCGGTCACCTGGCCACCCAAGACCGGCTGCTGTCCCAGTTCAACCGCATCCAGGAGTCCACCAACGCCATGCGCGACGGCGTCGTGATGACCGACGCCAATGGCGTGCTGGAGTGGTGGAACGACTCAGCCGAGTACCTTCTGGGGCTCAAGCGCCGGACCGACCGGGGCCAGCCCATTCAAAACCTGATCCGGGCCCCGGCCTTCAAGCGCTACTTCAGCCAGCGGGACTATCGCGACCCCCTGGAAATGAACTCGCCGGCCCGTCCTCACCTGCACCTGCATATCCAGATCAGCCTGTTCGGTGAAGACGAGCGGCTGATTGTGGTGAAAGACGTCACCCGACTGTTCCAGCTGGAGCAGATGCGCCGGGACTTCGTCAGCAATGTGTCCCATGAGATGCGTACGCCGCTGACGGTGATCAGTGGTTACCTGGAAACCATGGTGGAGAGTGCCGACGAGCTGCCGGCCCGCTGGCGCCGGGCCCTGAACACCATGGCCCAGCAGTCCACGAGGATGGAGGCACTGATCACCGACCTGCTGATGCTGTCGAAACTGGAAACGGGGGAACAGCACGGTCCGGAAACGGTGGTGGATATCCAGGCCCTTTGCCGGCAGATCTGTAACGACGCCAGAGCTCTGAGCGGCGATTCGGGCCACCAGTTCCAGCTGGATATCGGGGAGCGGCACTACCTGCGCGGCGACGAGGACCAGCTTCGCAGCGCCTTCTCGAACCTGGTGTTCAACGCGGTGAAGTATACACCCGCCGGCGGTCGCATAAGCATCCACTGGAGTACCAACCGCGACGGGGCCCACCTGTCGGTGAAGGACACCGGCATTGGTATCGACCCGGTACACATCCCCCGGCTCACGGAGCGGTTCTACCGTGCCGACCCCAGTCGCCACAAGGAAACCGGCGGTACCGGTCTGGGCCTGGCCATCGTCAAGCATGTACTGCTGAACCATGACGGCACACTGGAGATTCGCAGCGAGATCGGCGGCGGCAGCGAGTTTATCTGCCATTTCCCCAGAATCCGGCTGGCCGAGCCCGTCCCCGCCGAAGTCTCAGCCCCGGAAATCGGCGATGAAATGTGACAGGTCCTCAAGCTTCTTCGGGTCTTCGTCCACAAAACGGACACCGACACTGACAAAATCGGTATCCTGACGCTTGTCCACTGCCTGCAACTGGTAGACATAGCCATTCAGCCTGGCCACCCGGCCTTCCGCCACTTCAATGTCCACCACCGCCTGGTCGAGGATGCCCGGAAAATCCTGGTCCCGCTTGGCAATCACGCGGACTTCCGACAGGGTAACGTCCTTGATCACGCACTTCAGGGTATGGCCTGCGAACCGGATGGCCGCCACAGACAGGCGACCGGAACGATCGGATCTTGCCGGAGCCTGCTGCGGCACCGGCTTGCGGGTAAGCACATCGGCGGATTCCCGGAAGGCATCCGCGGTCGGCGATCCTCCACGCCCCTCCTCCACCATGGCCTTCTGCAGCGTCGGCCCCATGACCTTGATGACTTTCCTGGTCAGACCCTCGGGGCTGAAGGGTTTGCCCAGATACTCCGATACGCCCTGCTGGATCGCCTCAACCACGTGGCTCTTGTCGCCCCGACTGGTAATCATGATGAAGGGCACCTTGCGGTAATGCTCCTCGCCGCGCATCCACTGCAGCAGCTCCAGCCCGGACATTTCTGGCATCTCCCAGTCACACAGGATCAGATCAAACCGGTTGCGGGACATCAGCGACTGGGCCCGGCGGCCGTTCTGGGCCTCCGCCAGTTCAATTACCGGGAAACGCTGACGCAGAGTACGCTTCACCAGATCCCGGACAAAACTGGCGTCGTCGACCACCAGCGCTTTTATTGCTGCCATATCATTGCCTTCCTGAAACCTTTCCCGACCCCACCGGTCTGTTATCGTGGGATGTCGCGGTAACTGTTTATCACGCTCCGAAACGCGCTACCATAACCCCAATTTATCAGGTCAGAGAGAGGTTTGTGTGGTTAATACCCAGAAATGCCGGCAGTGGATGTCATTGAGAACCACCTTTGGACCACTGCTGGTCGCGAGCCTTGCCCTAGGTTATGTCTCCGCCTCCGCCGACCCGGTGCCGCCGGAGAAACCGGCGGATTTTGACGAGTGCCTGATCAGGATCGGGGACAGGGCGACGTCCGAAGGCGTTTCCCGGCGCACCGCGGATGCTGTGCTGGCACGGGCGGAGTTCCTGCCCAGGGTCATCGAACTGGACCGGCGCCAGCCGGAGTTTACCACGACCTTCGCCGACTACCTCGGCCGCCGCGTCAATGAAGCCCGCATCGAGCGTGGCCGTGAGATGCTCGAGGAGCACCGTGACCTGCTGAACCGGGTAACCCGCGAAACCGGTGTTCCGGCGGCCTACCTGGTCTCTTTCTGGGGCCTGGAAACCAACTACGGTAGCTATTTCGGCAAGATGTCCGTACCCAGCGCACTGGCAACCCTCGCCTGTGATCCGCGACGCGGCAGCTACTTCTCCGGGGAACTGGTATCGGCCCTGAAGATTGTGGACGAGGGCGCCATCAGTGCTGAGAAGATGGAAGGCTCCTGGGCCGGCGCCATGGGCCATGTCCAGTTCATGCCCTCCGTTTTCCTGCAGCACGCCACCGATGCCGATGGCGATGGCCGCCGCGATCTCTGGAACAGCATTCCCGACGCCATGATGTCCGCGGGCCGGTTCCTGGAAAGCATGGGCTGGGATCAGGACTACCGCTGGGGGCGGGAAGTCCTGCTGCCCGAGGGTTTTGACTATGCCCTTGCAGGCAAGGGCCGTCGCCCGCTGCCGGAGTGGCGGGCGATGGGCGTAACCGATGTCCACGGCAATCCGGTTGCAGAGGAGCCCATTGACGCCGGCCTGGTGGTGCCCGCCGGCCATGAGGGCCCCAAGTTCCTTGCCTACGACAATTTCCGCGTGATCATGGGGTGGAACCGTTCGGAGTTTTACGCCATTGCCGTGGGCCATCTGGCCGACCGGATCGCCGGCGCCGGCCCGTTGAAGAACCCCCCACCTGAGGATGCTCCGGCTCTGTCGCGGGAGGACGTCGAGCAACTGCAGTCGACCCTGAACGAAAAGGGCTTCGACGCCGGCCGGCCGGACGGCATTCTCGGGCCAGACACCCGGGCTGCCCTGCGCCGTTACCAGTCAGGCAAAGGGATGATTGCGGACGGATTCCCGGACCGGGAGTTGCTCCGCCAGCTGGGCATCGGTCAGCCATCTTCCTGACCCCTGACTGTACCCCGACCCGTGCCGGTAGGGGTAGAATGATCCGTCAGAGGATTGTCGCCCTATACCCTGACAGTTCGACGGCCTGTTGGCTGTCCCCCGGGGAAGCCCATAGCCAGGTTATGACATGGATTCATTGACACAAGCCGTTCTCGGTGCGTCCATCGGCGGCGCCGTTGCCGGAAAATTCCTGGGGCGCACGGCCCTCGTTGGTGGTGCTCTGCTGGGTACCCTGCCAGATCTGGACGTGGTAATTGACTACGGCACGGCCATTGCCAACTTCACCCAGCACCGCGGTTTCAGCCACTCACTGTTCGTGCTGGTGCCACTGGCCCTGGCGCTTGGCTTCGCGCTGCATCGCTGGAAACCGGCCGTTCCCCTCGGGCGATGCCTTGCCTTCACGCTCCTGATCCTGGTAACGCACCCCCTGCTGGACGTGCTGACCACCTACGGAACCCAGTTGTTCTGGCCCATTGGGCCGCCCCTGGGCACCACCAGCATTTTCATCATCGATCCCCTCTACACCCTGCCACTGCTGGCTGCGTTCATCTATGGCCTTGTTCGCCCCCCGGCCCTGAAGTTCCAGGCCACGGCTCTGGCGCTCTCATCGCTGTACCTGGTATGGGCAGTCACGGCCCAGACCCTGGTAGAGCAGCGGGTGACTCCCGAACTCGCCAGGCAGGGCCTCGATGACGCACCCATGATGGTCCAGCCCATGCCATTCAACACCCTGCTATGGCGGGTTACCGTGATGGGGGAAATGGAGCGCCTGGAAATGGTGACCGGCCCTTTTGAAGATGACCGGCCCCTGGTGGTGGAGCGGTTCCCGGTGAACCGGACGTTGTTGCTCCAGCTGGCGGCGCTGCCGGAAGGACAGCGACTGATCTGGTTCACCGATGGCTTCCTGGATGTGCGGGCCCGCGACGACAGGCTGCTGGCCACCGACATCCGCCTGGGCGTACCCGGCGCCCACCCCTTTACCTTTGTCGTCGCCGAGAGAACCGCCGACGACTGGAAGCCCGTCGACAGCACCAAGACCTCACGGCCCACGGTGAGCAGGGACGCGATTCAGGCCTTCTGGTCCCGGCTCAGTGGCGAAGCCGAGGTGCTCTGTCTGGCAACGTTCAAGGCCCTGCCCGGCGGCAGCAACTGTTCCTGATATATGAGACTGGACGGCTACCTCTGCCAATGTACGGATCTCTCCCGCAAGGATGCCAGGCGGGCCATTTCCGCAGGACGGGTTCGGGTTAACGGCAAAGCCGTGAGAAAGGCATCCGCCAGTCTGCCCGCCGCGGCCGAGGTCACCCTGGATTCGACGCCGGTCAGCCCCCCGGGCGAGCTCTATCTCATGCTCCACAAACCTCCCGGAGTCCTGAGCGCAACCACGGACGCCGCCCAGCCAGTGGTCACCGACCTGCTGCCGGAAGACATTGGCCGGCGCGTCCATCCAGCCGGCCGCCTCGACCTGGACACCACCGGACTCCTGCTGCTCACATCCGATGGCCAGTGGTCCCACCGGATCACCTCGCCCCGCCACCGGTGCCCGAAAACATACCGGGTGACCCTCGCCGAGCCCCTCAGGGGGGATGCAGCAGGAGTGCTCGAGTCAGGCGTGATGCTGGCCGGAGAGTCCACACCAACCCGACCCGCGACAGTCACGCAGCTGGACAGCCGGGTTATCGACCTGACCATCTCCGAGGGCAGATACCATCAGGTCAAACGCATGCTGGCGGCCGTCGGAAACCATGTCACAGCGCTGCACCGGCATCGTATCGGCTCCGTTGTCCTGGATCCGGCGCTGGCGCCAGGGGAGTTCCGTCACCTCACCGGCGACGAAATCCGCCAGCTTGCGAAAACCGATTAGTATCCCGTCCTTCAGGTACGCTCGAAGCGCCCAGCCCGGAGATTCTTTTGCACCCGGCCAGCCTCGAACACCTCTCCATTCATCGCGATGTAGACTCCCGGAGCCAGCAGGCCCACCGCTGCCATCGCAAAGCCGAGATTGAACACCGCGTCACTGCGCCGCATCCGGGCCGGCTGCATCGCGCCGAACAGCACCACTGTCTTGCCCGCAATGCCCGTCAACGCCCGCGCGGTCTCCGCCATGGTATCAGTGCCATGGGTAATGAGAATCCGATCCTCCGGACAGTTGATAACCGCCTGGCGCACCCGCTCCCGATCATCATCGGTCAGCTCCAGACTGTCCTTGCGACACAGCTCCGTCAGCTGCCACTGAGCAGCCACGTTGGCCTCTTCCAGCAATTCTGGCAACAGGCTGTCCCCCACCGCAAACTCGCTGTTGGCATCGTGGTAGATCTTGTCGATGGTACCGCCGGTTGTGAACAGGTGGATCATGATTCACGGGTCCTCTGATGGGTAGGTCTGAACCGACATCATAGCGAATCCGGTGCGGCACCACCCGCCCCTGACCCAGGTCAACCCAGGGTTGATTTTCGCCGGCTACACTCAACACATCACATAATCATGTAAACAGAATGCCGGAGATTCGAAACAGCCGGTGTTTAAGCGGACACACTGACACATCACCATGGACCAGAACCCGGAAACAGACCGGTGCACCGGAGGGCAAAGATGAGCAGACCCTATGCCGACCTTCACATGCTGGATGCGCTGGCCGACGACCAGCCAATGTTTGATCGCTGGCGTCAGGGCTACGGTGTTATCCGACACCTGCCGGAAACCCAGGAGCGGGTGGTCCAGCTGGCGGAGCAACTGGTGGCGGAGAGACTGCAACCGGACACCGACGCGGTCTATCGCACCCTGTCGGCACTCGACCGGCTCACCAGTGCCGGGCTCTGGCTCGTCGCCCATATGACCTACACTAACCGGGTCCGCACTGACGGGTCGCCCCTGGAAGCCTGTGACTTCAAGACCCACCCCGAGGGCCATACCGGTGGCGCCCTGAACATGGTGCCCGGCTACGCCGCCTACATGGCCCTGAATGCGCTGACCGGCGATACCAGGAGCTGGCTTATGGGCCAGGGCCATTGCGTGGCCGCCATTGACGCAGTCAATGTACTGCTGGGCAACCTGCAGCCGGAACAGGCCGAGCGATATGGCAGTGCCGGTGGTCTTGATCATCTGGTGGCGGATTTCTACAGCTTTCGGCAACGGCCGGACGGCCGCACCGAGGCCCCCCTTGGCAGTCATGTGAACCCCCACACCGCCGGCGGTATACTGGAGGGAGGTTATCTGGGCTTTGCCGAGCTCCAGTACGTCCATATGCCTCTGCCAGGAGAATCACTGGTGGCCTTCCTGTCGGACGGCGCCGCCGAAGAGCAGCGGGGCAGCGACTGGGCGCCCCGCTGGTGGCGGGCGGAAGACTGCGGCTACTCCCTGCCGGTGATGATCGCCAATGGTCGCCGGATCGAGCAGCGTACCGAGCTGGGTACCCGTGAGGGCCTGGACGGATTCATGCTGCATCTGTCCCGTTGCGGCTTTGACCCGATACGCTTCGACGGCCGGGACCCCGCCGCATTCGTTTGCACCCTGTTCACCATGGAACGGCGGCTTAAGAAAGCGGCAAGGGAACACAGCCAGGGCCTCCGTCAGTACCCGCTACCGGTCCCCTACGGTATCGCCGAGACCGAAAAGGGCTACGGCTTCTACGGGGCCGGCCGCAATGCCGCCCACAATCTGCCCCTGCCGGGAAATCCCCGCCGGGATGCCCAGGCGAGGGAACTGTTCAATCACCATGCCGGGCGACTGCACGTGCCCGAGAAGGAGCTGAAACAGGCCCTGGAACTGCTGGCCAATCACCGCCGGCAGCAGCGCCCCCTAGAGAAGGATCATCCGCTGGCGACAAGAAACCCGGAGGCGCCCGCCCTCCCCGAACTGTCAGCCCGCAGCGATACCTGCTCGCCCATGCTGGCGGTGGACGATTTCTTCCAGGCCCTGGTCGCCAGCAACCCGCGGCTGCGACCGAGGGTCGGCAACCCGGATGAACTGGGCAGCAACAAGCTTTCCGGCGTGCTCTGCGCCCTGCGTCACCGGGTTAACGAACCAGAGAACGACCAGGAATCGGTGCATGGCAATATCATCACCGCCCTGAACGAGGAAGCGGTGGTTTCCGCCTGCCTCGCCAACAAGGGCGGCCTGAACCTTGTGGCCAGCTACGAGGCTTTCTGTGTGAAGATGCTGGGAGCGATCCGCCAGGAGCTGATTTTCGCCCGGCACCAGAAGGAGCTGGACCGGCCCGCCCAATGGCTCGGTTTTCCCGTCATCGCCACATCCCACAGCTGGGAAAACGGCAAGAATGAGCAGTCCCACCAGGACACCACCTTCTGCGAAGCCCTGCTGGGGGAAATGAACGACATGGTACGGGTACTGTTTCCTGCTGACTACAACAGTACCCAGGCGCTGTTGCCGGAAATCTACACCAGCCGGGGTCAGATCGCCTGCATGGTAATCCCCAAGCGGGACCGCCCCTGTGTGTTCACGGCCGACGAAGCCCGCAATCTTGCGCGCACCGGGGCCCAGGTGGTGGATGAGGACCTGTCGGAAGGCACTCCCCTGCTGCTGGTGGCCAATGGTGCCTACCAGCTCTCCGAGCTGATTCACGCCTGCGAGCGGCTGAGGGATACCAGTACGCCATTCCGACTGGTGTACGTCCAGGAGCCAGGACGGTTTCGCACGCCCCGGGACCGCTTCGAGGCTGCCGCCTGCCTGTCCGGGCCGGAGCAGGAGCATCTGTTTCCCCGCGACTATTCATACCGGGTGGTACTGACCCACATGCGCCCGGAAGTCTTTCGCGGCCACGCCACCGGCATCTGCGGTGATCTCCGGCGCACCCGGGTTCTGGGTTACATTAACCGGGGCGGCACCCTCAACGAAGCCGGCATGCTGTTCGCCAACCAGTGCACCTGGGCCCATGCCCTGTACCAGAGCGCGGATCTGCTTGGCCGCCCCGCCAGCGACTTCCTCAGCGACGATGAACTGGCGGCGGTGGAGGGCCACGGCTCGCCGGAGGTGTTAGTGGAGTAGGCGCGAGCCGGAACCGATGAGCCTGGTGCGCAGCCAGGTTTCCAGCTCCAGCAGCATCAGGACGGTTACCCCCGCCGCCACCGAGAATGTCAGCCCGGCCAGGTCGACGGGGGCCGAGCCAAAGATAGCGTTGAACAGCGGAAGCCAGGTAAAGAGCGCCTGCAGCACGACAACCGCCGCCAGGGCTCCCAGCACAATGGGAGTACCCAGAACACCACGCAGGGTCATGGAAGCGCTGTCCAGATAGCGGACCGCAAACAGGTAGAACACTTCCATTGCCACCAGGGTGTTTACTGCCATGGTCCGAGCGAATTCGGTATCGCCACTGCGGGCCATGCCCCATGCCCAGGCCGCGAAAATGCCCGTCAGGAAAAGCAACGACACCAGCACTACCCGCCACAGGACGAATCCCTCAAGCAGGGACTCCGAGCGCGGGCGGGGCGGCCGTGCCATTATGCCGGGCTCCGGTGGCTCGAAAGCCAGGGTCATGGCCAGCACCACGGAACCGACCATGTTCACCCACAGAATCTGCAGGGCGGTGATGGGCAGGGTCAGGCCCAGCAGGAGCGCGGCTACAAGGCTTATGGACTCGCCACCGTTGATCGGCAGCATGAAGGCGATGGCCTTGCGGAGATTCTGATAGACCGTGCGGCCTTCACGGACCGCGGCGACGATACTGGTGAAGTTGTCATCGAGCAATACCACCGAGGAAGCCTCCCGCGCGGCCTCGGAGCCCTTCACTCCCATGGCGACGCCCACGTCGGCGCGCTTGAGGGCAGGTGCATCGTTAACACCGTCGCCGGTCATTGCCACCACCTCGTGCTGTGCCTGAAGGGCCCGCACCAGCCGCAGCTTGTGCTCCGGACTGGTGCGGGCAAAGACATCCACATCCCTCGCCAGTCCTGCCAGCGCCTCGTCCCCCGCCTGATCGAGCTCGGCGCCGGTCAGCACCCTGGCACCCTGACCCGCACCCAGACCGAGTGTCGCGGCAATCGCCCCGGCGGTTCCGGCGTGATCACCGGTTATCATCTTCACCCGGATGCCCGCCTGCCGACACTCGGCAATGGCCTGAATCACCTCCGGTCGCGGGGGGTCCATGAAGCCGGCAATACCCAGCAGCTCAAGTTCCTGGCCCACATCATCGATGCTCAGGGAAGTCGTGCCCCGGGGCATGGGACGGCGGGCGAAAGCAAGAACCCGCAGTCCCTCTCCGGCCATTGCATCCACGGCCTGCTGCCAGGCTACCTCATCAAGGGGGATCGGGCTGCCATCGGCAGCCAGTTCGGTGGCGCACATTGCCATGACCCGTTCCGGCGCCCCCTTGAGATACACCATGGTGTGGCCATGGTGGTCATGGTTCAGGGTGGCCATGAACCGGTATTCGGCGTCGAAGGGAATTTCGTCCAGCCTGGGCCACCGGGCGTGGGCATCCGCCAGGGTATTGTCGGCCTTGAGCGCCAGCACCTTGAGAGCTCCCTCCATGGGATCGCCCACCACCCGGACCGGATCCTCCCCCAGCTTCAGCTCGGCGTCGTTACAGAGCGTGCCCGCCAGGGCCAGCTCCAAAGCCGCTTCTGTTGCGCCTTCGTCTCCCCTCTCACGTGAGACCGAGCCGTCGGGAAGGTAGCCGCTGCCGGAAATCCGGTAGCGTTCGCCCCCTGCCACCAGGGCGGTCACCGTCATTTCATTGCGGGTAAGGGTGCCGGTCTTGTCGGAGCAGATCACCGATACCGCCCCCAGGGTTTCAATCACCGGCATTCTCCGTACCACCGCGCTGCGCATGGCCATCCTCCGCACGCCAATGGCCAGAGTGATGGTGAGGATGGCCGGCAGTCCCTCCGGGATAGCGGCAACGGTCAGCCCCACCACTGCCATGAACAACTCATCCGCCGCCAGCCCACTGAACCAGGTCCCGGCCACAAAAATCAGTATCCCCACCACGACGATGATGATGGACAGATAACGGGCAAACCGGTCCATCTGGGCCAGCAACGGTGTCTTCAGGGTGTCTGTGCGCCGCAGCAACCCGGAGATCCGGCCGATCTCAGTCTCCGTCCCGGTCCTGACAACCACCCCCTGGGCGGTCCCGGTGGTGACCATGGTTCCGGAGAAGGCCATATTGCGCTGGTCTCCCAGAGCGGCGCTCCCGGGCTGGGCGTCGACGGTCTTGTCCACCGCCATGGACTCACCGGTCAGGATGGCTTCATCCAGCTGCAGGCCATGGACCTTTTCCAGACGCAGATCCGCCGGCACCCGGTCACCGGATTCCAGCAGGACGGTATCACCCGGCACCAGTAGTTCCGCGGGAATGGTGTGGCGCCCATCCTGGCGCAACACCACGGCATTGGGCGCGAGCATGTGCCGGATGGAGGCGAGGGCTTCCTCCGCCTTGCCTTCCTGAAGGAAGCCCACCAGGGTCTGGATGACCACCACGGCCAGGATGACGGTGGTATCCACCCAGTGCCCCAGCAGCGCGGTGATACCGGCGGCTGCCAGCAGGATAAGGAGCAGCAGGTTCTTCAGCTGGCGCCCCAGCCGGGCCAGGGGGCCACTGCGGTTTGCCTCCGGCAACCGGTTTGGTCCGACGGTTTTCAGGCGCCGGGCCGACTCGTCGACATCCAGGGGGCCAGGCGCGCCCAGCCGGCTTCGGACATCCGCCACCGAGGCCTCATGCCAGCCCGGGGCAGTTAAACCATTTGCTCCGGGCGGCCGATGGGCAGACGAATCAGACGTTACCGGGGCCATTGCTGTTACTCCCTCACAAGAATGCCCGGCATTACGTTGCGCCAGGAACCCTTTCCCAGATTGAAACACCAGCCAGTATTGAAACGTCTGGCCTACGCCAGCGTCTTGTTCCAGATCAACCTTCGGATTGTTGTGACTGACTCGCACCGAGCAGTTTCTGGAACTGCTCCGCGGGCATGGGGGCCGCCCGCAGATAGCCCTGGAAGCTGTCGCAACCGAGCCGGGCCAGGGTATCCAGCTGACTGTCCAGCTCCACACCCTCGGCCTGCACCTGAAGCCCCATGGCCTGGCCCATGGCGATGACCGCCTTGACGATACCCAGGCTGCCGCCATCGACCTGAAGCTCGTTAACAAAACTGCGATCGATCTTCAGTTTGTCCACGCGGAAACGCCGCAGGTAGCTGAGGGAGGAATAGCCGGTGCCAAAATCATCAATGGCCAGCTGGACCCCGGTTTCACGTATCTCCCGCAGCAGATCGGTGGTGCGCTCACCCAGTGCCAGCAGACTGCTTTCGGTCAGCTCCACCTCAAGCCTATGGCCCTCAATGCCGTTTTCCTCGATCACGCTGCGGAGAAAGGCCGGGAAATGCCCCCGGGCCAGCTGCCGGGACGAGACATTGATGGCCACCACGCCAGGCTCAAGGCCAAGCTCGGTCCAGGCCCGGATTTGCCGGGCAGCCTCGCTTGCGACCCTGGCGCCGATTTCGACGATCTGGCCGGTTTCCTCCGCCAGGGGAATGAACTCATTGGGGGACACCAGCCCCCATTCCGGATGTTGCCAGCGAACCAGAGCCTCGGCCCCGATGAGCCGACCGGAAGCAACATCATGGACTGGCTGGTAATAGAGCACGAACTCCTTCCTGGCCAGGGCGGTGGTCAGCGCCTCCTCAAGCTCCAGGCGACGGCGGGCCTGACGGGTCATTTCAGTATGATAGAACGCAAAGATGTTCTTGCCGGCGGCCTTGGCCTCACTGAGGGCCGAATCGGCCTGACTGAACAGGCGGCGGGTATCGTCTGAATCACCACCACGGCTGCCCCGGCTCAGGCAGATGCCAATACTGGCCCGCACCATCACCCGTGTATCATCGTCCAGCTGAAAGCCTTCCCCCAGGGCGTCCAGCAAGCGGCTGGCCATCTGCTCCACCTGTTTCTGGTCGGTGACGCCGGTCATCAGCACCACGAATTCGTCGCCACCAAATCGCCCCAGCTGACTGCCATCCACGAGAATTCCCAGGATCCGGTCTGCCGCCAGCCTCAGCAACTGGTCTCCCGCCTGATGACCATAGGACTCGTTGATGGTCTTGAAATCGTCCAGATCGACGAACATGACCGCCACCTGCCCGCTGCCTTCGGCGGGGGTCTGACGCAGGGCGTTTTTCAGATGTTCCGAGATCAGCGCCCGGTTCGGAAGATCGGTCAGCGGATCATAGAAAGCGAGGTAACGCAGACGCTCCTTATCGGCTTTTTCCTGGGAAATGTCAGTGGCAAACATCACGTAGTACGCCACCTCACCCTCGCGGTCATCGACCCGCGTCACCGTAACCCACTGTGTATACAGGGAGCCGTCCCGACGACGGGCGATCACCTCCCCCTGCCAGAGTCCGGTTTCATCCACCTCGCGCCAGAGCTCCTCGTAGAAAGGCTCCTCATGGGCGCCGGAGCGAAACTCCTTCATGGATCGTCCGAGGATGAGCTTGAGCGGGGTGCTGGACATCCGTGAAATCGCCGGATTGGCGTAAATGACCTTCTTGTCCCGATCCGCCGCCAGGATGCCAGTATGGGCGTGCCTGATCATGGAGCTCTGCAGATCCATGAAGCTGCTGGCGTGCTCCATACGGCGTATGGACACGTGCACCAGCACGCCGATAATCACCGCACTGACAATGACGAACGCCCACCCCTTTAGGGTCTGGGCTCTTGCCAGCACTTCGGGGGGAGCATCGGCAAATAACCACGACACCAGCTGATCGGAGAACAGGATCCAGACACAACCGAGCAGCAGGTATATCGCAGCAATCTTCAGGGGTGACATTCTGAGTTCGGGTAAAGGCACGGTTATCCCCGGTTCAAAAACTTCCTGTCGCGACTGGCGCTGAACGTTGTCGCGCCATGGTAAGGTACGTTTCTGGCATCATCGCAGATTTGGGAGCTCTCATGTCATCCAGACGTCGATTTTCACTGCTCGAGCTGGCATCGGTTCGGGAAGGCGACTCCGTATCCCGGACGCTTGCCAATAGTGTAGCGTATGCGCAGCACGCTGAAAGCCTTGATTTTGAGCGTTTTTGGCTGGCCGAGCATCACAACATGGAGGGCATCAGCAGCTCGGCAACCTCGGTCTTGATTGGCCATATTGCCGGTAAGACCGAGCGTATCCGGGTTGGCTCTGGCGGCGTGATGCTGCCTAACCATCCTCCCCTGGTGATTGCCGAGCAGTTCGGCACCCTCGAATGCCTCTACCCCGGCAGGATCGACCTGGGCCTGGGCCGGGCTCCCGGCACTGACCCCATCACCAGCCGCGCCCTGCGCCGGGACGGTATCGGAGCGGAGCAGTTCCCGGAAGATGTCCGGCAACTTCAGCAACTGCTGGGGCCATTGCGGCCGGGCCAGCAGGTCAAGGCCATTCCCGGCGCCGGCACCGAGGTGCCCATATGGCTGCTGGGTTCGTCCCTGTTCAGCGCCCAGCTTGCCGCCCACCTGGGGCTGCCTTACGCCTTTGCCGGCCACTTTGCACCACGACTCTACCGGGAAGCGCTTCGAACCTACCGGGATTATTTCCGGCCTTCGGAGCAGATGGAAAGCCCCTATGCGATCCTGGCACTGCCAGCGGTGCCGGCGGACACCGTTGAGGAAGCCCGCGTTCTCACTACCACCAGCTATCAGCGAATCCTGTCCCTGTTCCGCGGCCAGCCGTTGTGGATGAAGCCTCCGGTGGATTCCATGGAAGGTCTCTGGAGCCCGGCTGAAGAAGCCGGCGTGAAAGACTTTCTGGCGCTGCAGGTCCTGGGAGATGAGCAGGCCATCCGCTCCCGACTGGAACAGATCCTGGCCACCGTGGAGGTGGATGAGCTGATGTTCACGGTAGATCTCTATCAGCCCGAAAAACGTCGCCATGCCCTGGACATCCTCGCCCGGGTGCGGGACAGCCTTTGAGGCGGCCCGCCCTCGGGTCGGTGATGTCAGGCGTTGCGAGGATCGGTTTCCGCCACCATCGGATGCGCCCTGTGCTGGTCGCGGAAGGCGATCAGGCTTTCCACGCCGGTGAAATCCACCAGCTCCCGGAACTGCACCCAGTCCACCAGGCAGTAAAGGCAGATGGCGGGATAGTTCCATTGTGCGAACTGGCCTGACTCCACCATGGCGTTCAGAGTGCGCAGGGTTGTCATGATGCGCTCCCGCTGCAGGTTCCAGAACATCACGTCCGCATCCACGTCCAGCCCGGATTTCTTGGCAAGCAGCAGGGTCACGCAGGAGTCGTTTGCGCCATCAATAAGGGTTAGCTGATTCTCCTGCTCCCAGGTCAGTGGCGGGTGATCAAGCTTTTCCCCGAGGTAACGGGCAATGACCCGGGAGTCGAAAATCTCCTGGTCTCCGTCCTTGAGAACCGGAATCTTCAGGGTCGGGTTGTTCCGACGCAACTCGTCCCTCCCCTCCCCGTAGATATCCAGATGAACAAAGTCGTGGGGCGTGTCCACCAGCAGCAGGCGGATTCGGCGAACGTAGGGCGAGGTATTGGAACCGATGAGTTTCATGAAGACTCCATTGTTGTGTTTATGAAAGTGTTGGCCACTGCAACCCGATTCGCACCCCCCCTGTAGGAGCTGGCCCGCCAGCGAGGAGGGGCCCCAAAAGCTCGCGGACCGGGTCTTCGCCAGCAGGCTGGCTCCTACAGGGCCAGGCGGGCTCTACAGCCGTCGGTCTTCACCCTGCAGGAGCTGGCCCCGCACGGGCTAGTGTCCCGGCCGGTTAATTCGCTGACCTATTGCTTGCCGCTGGCGACTCTGGCCAAGGCGTCAGTCCGCAGGTGTGGTGGTTCCACATCAAGGGCTGACAACACAGGTCCAGAGTCGCCAGCGGCAAGCCCTCCGGGAGCCCCTGAAAGCCTTGAGAGCTGTGTTGCGGCGCCTCGATTTGGAACCACCAAATCTTCGACACCGCGCCTTGCTCTCAAGGCTTTCAGGGGCTCAGTAGGTCAGCGAATTAACCGGCCGAGACACTAGCCAGCAAGCGCCTTCTCCGGCTCGGTAAAGTCGTAGCCATGGGCCTCGGCCACTTCCCGATAGGTAACCTTGCCGTCGTGTACGTTCAGCCCATCCAGCAGGTGCGGGTTGGCTGCCATGGCCTCAACCGGCCCCTTGTCCGCCAGCTGCCGGATGAACGGCAGGGTGGCATTGTTGAGGGCCAGAGTAGAGGTGCGGGCCACGGCGCCCGGCATGTTGGCAACGCAATAATGCACCACCCCTTCCTCTGTGAACACCGGATCGTCATGTGTGGTTGGGCGTGAGGTTTCCACACAGCCGCCCTGGTCAATGGCCACATCCACGATGACGCTGCCTTCCGGCATGCGCCTGAGCATGTCCCGGGTGACCAGCTTGGGCGCGGAGGCGCCCGGTATAAGAACGGCGCCAATAACCAGGTCCGATTCCGTGACACACTGCTCCAGTTGCTCTCCGCTTGAAAATACCGTGCGGATACGGTTGCCGTAGCGCTGGTCCAGCTCCCTCAGAACCTCCACATTCACATCAAGAATACTGACGTCCGCGCCGAGACCCACGGCCATGGCCAGGGCGTTCTGCCCCACCATGCCCGCGCCGATGATGGTGACCCTGGCCGGGTTTACCCCGGGGACGCCCCCCAGCAGAACACCGCGCCCCCCCATGAACCGTTCCAGACAGTGGGCGCCGGCCTGAACCGACATTCTTCCCGCCACCTCGGACATGGGCGCCAGCAACGGCAGGTGACCGTGACTGTCAGTTACCGTTTCATAGGCGATGCAGGTGGCTCCGGAGGCCACCAGGTCCCGGGTCTGGGGTTCATCCGGCGCCAGATGGAGATAGGTGAACAGGGTATGGTGGGCCTGCAGCAGTTGCCGTTCCTGTTTCTGGGGCTCCTTTACCTTGACGATCAGCCCGGCCTCCCGAAAAACCTCTTCAGCGGACTCCACCAGCCGCGCACCGGCATCGCGATAGCTGTCGTCGGTAAAACCGATGGCCGCGCCGGCACCCACCTCAACCAGGACCTGATGACCGGAACCGGTCAGTTCCCGCACGGAAGCGGGCGTCATTCCGACACGGTACTCATGGTTCTTTATTTCCCTGGGTACGCCGATTTTCATGGTTTGTCTCCCGCCGATAGCCGATTGTTCATCAAGAGTCTAGCAGCGCCGGCGGCACTGACCATCCGCCACCGCGATGGCAGCGTAGAATAAAAATAACCTATTATGGACTGGTGCACTGAGCTGCGGACCGAACTGGCGTGCACCGGGCCACGGGACCACTGGCCCGACCCTCCGACCAGTCACTGACGACATAAGGATTCGACAATGATCTCCAAGCTGACCCCTCTCGCTGCCGGCATCGCACTGAGTATCGCTGCCGGCCATGTAGCTGCGGAACTGCAGACCAGAACCGTCAATTACACCGTCAACGGCACCGACTTCACCGGTTACCTGGCCTGGGACGACAATTACGAGGGCAAGCGCCCCGGTGTCCTGGTGGTCCATGAGTGGTGGGGCCACAATGAGTTTGCAAGGGACCAGGCCGAAAAGCTGGCGGAAGCCGGTTACACCGCCTTCGCGCTGGACATGTACGGCTCCGGCAAGGTCACCGACCACCCGAAAGAGGCCCAGCAGTTCATGGAGGAGGCCACGGGTGATATCGATGCACTGCAGGCGCGTTTCAGTGCCGCGATGGAGCAGCTCAAAAAACACGAAACCGTGGACGACGACCACATTGCCGCTCAGGGCTACTGCTTTGGTGGCGCGGTTGTACTGAACATGGCCCGACTGGGCATGGACCTGGATGGCGTGGTGAGTTATCACGGCTCCCTGGGCAGCCCCATTGAACCGGAAACCGGCGATATTACGGCACGCATTCAGGTGTATACCGGTGGCGCCGATCAGATGGTGTCCGCCGCGCAGGTGGGCACGTTCACCACCAATATGCAGGAGGCTGGAGCGGACTTTTCCGTGACGAGCTTTCCGGGGGTGCAGCACTCATTCATGAACCCCGGGGCCGATGCCATCGCCGAGGAGTACGGCATGCCCGTGGGCTATGATGCGGAGGCCGCCAAGCGGGCCTGGGACGGCACCATGCGGTTCTACCAGCAGATCTTCGACCGCTAG
Organism: Marinobacter daqiaonensis; assembly: GCF_900115285.1. Lineage (GTDB taxonomy): Bacteria > Pseudomonadota > Gammaproteobacteria > Pseudomonadales > Oleiphilaceae > Marinobacter > Marinobacter daqiaonensis. Next base: position 141,639 of record NZ_FOYW01000003.1, on the reverse strand, counting down.
TGTCCCGGCCCTGTTCCGGGGGCTCCCCCCGGAACAGGGCGAAGGTACGAGTACGGGAAAGCGCGGATAATTAGGGCTGGCATTCCGTAAAAAGCAGGAGTAAAGTCAAATTCAGGAAAGATCAGTAAAGCACTTCATGAATCAAGACGTATCTCTGTTCCGCAGTATTGAATCCGTCCTGTTTTTGAATCCGCAAGTTCTGTGTTTCCTCAAACGTCCCTGACCGGCCTGGCAGCTATCCGACCGGCACGAGGACAATCAAAGAAAGTGTTTAAGATTACAGGAATTTCGAATATGGCAACTGATACCGGCACTGTTAAGTTCTTCAACGAAGCGAAAGGCTTTGGCTTCATCACCCGCGAGTCCGGCCCGGACGTGTTCGTTCACTACAGTGCCATTCAAGGCAGCGGCTTCAAGACCCTGGCTGAAGGCCAGCAGGTCGAGTTCACCGTAACTCAGGGCCAGAAGGGTCCTCAGGCGGAGAACGTTGTTCCTCTGTAAAGCAGGAATCAACGAAGGTGGCACCCGCTCCTGTAGCGGGCACCATCCAGAAGAAAGGCAGCCCCCGGGCTGCCTTTTTTGTTGTGGTCCCGCTTCTCATCAGGCCGGGGCGCGTAGCACCCCGAACAGCCACATGCCGACCGCCACCATCGCCAGCGAACCGAGTACGTGTACCACCACGCTGACCAGCATGATCGCCCATTTGCCCGCCTGTAGAGCCGCCACCAGTTCCAACGAGAAGGTGGAGAAGGTGGTGAGCGCACCGCACAGCCCGGTAATCAGCAGGAGACGCCATTCCGGTGACAGGTCGCTGTGACTGAACCAGCTGATGCAGAAGCCGGCAAGGCCCGCACCAACCAGATTGGCCATCAGCGTGCCTGGCTGGATGACAGCACCGGGGCCGTTAAGCCAGAGGCTCATGGCCCAGCGCAGGTTGGCGCCGACCACTGCGCCAACACTCACCGCCAGTAATGACCAGCCCATCACGCGGGATTATGATCAACGAGTGTGGACTTGTCCCTGGCCAGGGCGTCAAACGGGAAGTCGTCCACTGTCAGCATATCAAGCACATCTTCCTCGTACTTCCGCATAAAGGTGATTTCCTCCTCATCAAGGATCTCCGCCTTATAGGCCGCCTCGAACTGCTCTTCCGGATGCAGCGCTTCCATGGGCAGCTCGCCTTTCGCCGCAGCCTTGCCTACCTTGCGGTAGATACCCTCGGCCCGCTCATAATCCTTGAGCAACGTATTATATCGTGCGATCGGGTTCTCTTGCGGCCCGTCCCCTTCACTATGCCACGTCGGCCTGATCAGCTTGGCCCGCAGCGGCGTGTCGGTGGACATGGCCCGCGCCAGGCGCCGGGTCAGTTCATCCTGAGGTTTGTGCCAGTGGCGCCCAAGGGGCAGGGTAATGGCTCTCAGGGCCATGGCAACCGGCCGGTTGGGCAGGTTCTGCAGCAGCTCGTCCAGGGCGTGTTCTGTGCGATGTAGCAACAGGGTCAGGCTGTATTCGAACACCTCCGACTCGCCCTCCACCGGCTGCGACTCGTGCCAGTGCTTGAGCACCATGGAGGCCATGTACAGGTTTGCCAGCATGTCCCCCAGACGAGCCGATACCAGCTCCCGCATCTTGAGCTTGGAACCAAGCGTGGTCATGGCGGCATCGGCACAGAGGCCGAAGGCGGCACTGAACCTGGCCACGCCCTGGGCATACCTGCGGGCGGTACTGTCAAAGGGCACGTCTGCCCTGCCAACACCCAGGGCCTGGGTAAAGGCCCGGGCGGCGTTACCGAAGACCAGTCCGGCATGGCGGAAGAAAACGTCGTCGAACGCCTTTTCGTCGTTGTTATCCTTGGCAGCCAGCTCCTTGAGCACATAGGGATGGCAGCGGATCGCCCCCTGCCCGAAGATCATCAGGCTGCGGGTCATGATATTGGCCCCTTCCACGGTGATGGACACCGCCGAGCCGGAATAGCCGATGCCCAGATAGTTGCGGGGCCCCAGGGTGACGGTCTTGCCGCCGTGCACGTCCATGGCGTCTGTCAGTGCCGCCCGCTGCATTTCCGTCAGCTGGTATTTGAGGATGGCCGAGGGCACCGCCGGCTTCTCGCCATTGTCCACCATGTTGGCGGTCTGCAGCACTGCGGACTGGGCGATGTAGCACTGGGCGGCAATTCTGGCCAGGGGCTCCTGCACCCCCTCCATTTCCGCAACAGGAGTGTTGAACTGGCGGCGTACCCGGGTGAAACCACCGGCCATGCCGACCGCCGCAGCCGCCGCGCCCGCCGCACCGGACGGCAGCGTGATACAGCGGCCCACGGACAGGCACTCAACCAGCATGCGCCAGCCCTGGCCGGCCATTTCCTTGCCGCCGATAATGAAGTCCAGTGGGATAAAGACGTCCTTGCCCTTGATGGGCCCGTTCATGAACGGAGTACCGATGGGCCAGTGGCGACGGCCGACTTCCATGCCATCGGTGTCCCGCGGAATCAGGGCACAGGTGATGCCCAGATCCTTCTCTTCGCCAAGGAGGCCATCCGGATCGAACATCCGAAAGGCCAGGCCCACCACGGTTGCAATGGGGGCCAGGGTGATCCAGCGCTTCTCGAAATTGAGTTTGAGACCCAGCACTTCCTCGCCGTTGTATTCGCCCTTGCAGACGATACCGGTATCCGGCAGGGAGGTGGCATCGGAGCCCGCCCTTGGCCCGGTCAGACCGAAGCAGGGGACCTCCCGGCCATCGGCCAGGCGGGGCAGATAGTGGTCCTTCTGCTGGTCAGTGCCATACTTCACCAGCAGCTCCCCCGGACCCAGGGAGTTGGGGACACCCACCGACACCATCAGCATCTCGTTGGCTGCCAGACGCTGGAGGACAGCGGATTGCGCCTTCGCGGAAAACTCCAGGCCACCGTATTTTCTGGGGATGATCATGCCCAGGAATTTCTCCTTCTTGAGGAACTCCCAGAGCTCCGCAGGAAGGTCAGCCCGTTCAACCGCCACGTCCCAGGAGTTGCACATGGACACCGCCTTGACGCACTGGTTATCGACAAACGCCTGTTCTTCCTCGGTCAGGCCGGTGTTGCGGTTGATCAGCAGATTATGCCAGTCCGGGCGACCGGTGAAGATATCGCCGTCCCAGCCCACGGTGCCGGCATCCAGGGCCACCTGCTCGGTGGCCGATACCTTCGGAGCCACTTTCTTGAACAGGGCGAATGCCCTCGGCGTCAGCCAGCTCCGACGGAACTGCGGCAGCCCGATGGCGGCCGTGGCAATGGCGCCAAGGAACAGCAGCAGGGTCAACCAGCCCGATGCGAAGATCCATGACAGCAGGCCGAACACCACCATGACGATAATGGCGGGTTTGGCCCCCGCCTCGCGACGCATCACCGTGAGCAGGGCCGCAATGGCCAGAACAAACAGTATCAGGGTTGTCATAGGCACTTTCTTCCTTTTCGTCCTCAGGACATCGGATCAGACCATGGAGGAAGCCTCGATGGTCTGCCGTTGATAGAATGTTTCCGGAAAGCTTACGTCAAAGCTACCGCAACAGATGTGGACTGGCCAGAACGATCTTCGCCATCAGGCGGTTATCACCACCCGGATGCCCTCAAGGGCAAGCTCGGCCCGACTGATTGCGGTTTCCGCAGCCGCCAGCTGATCACGGAAGAAAGCCACTTCCTCCTCCCGGATTGCCGGGTTGTATCGCTGCAGGGCCTCCAGCCGGCGGATTTCCGGCTCCAGCATCCGGCGTACCTGGTCAAGAGCCGCTTTGCGGGTGGGCTCGAACTCCGGTTCCGCCAGGGCCCTGGCATGATCCACCATGGTTTCCACTTCCGCCCGAATCCGGGGCACGACTGTCTGCGCCGTGCGGCGCGGGATGTTCGAGCACATTCCGTTGAGACGGTCGTGGGGCAGTACATTGGTCAGATCACGGCCATTGACGTCCACCAGCAACCGTCGTGGAGACAGCGGCAGGTAGCGGGAAAGCTGCAGGTGTTCCGGTGCCGGGCAATGCACCACGAACACTGCCTCCAGCATCAGTGTGCCCGGCTGCAGTCCCTTTACCGACATGGTGGCCAGCGCCGCCTTGCCCAGACCGCTGCCCAGCACCGAGTCCATCACACCGGTCACCAGGGGGTGCTCCCAGCTCATGAAGGCCATATCCTCTCGCTGCAGGGCCTTTTCCCGACTCCAGGTGACCGTGATGCCATCGTCCGGCACCAGCTCCAGCTGGCCTGAATGGCGCTGTTCACTGGGCTTGAGAATATCAGCGTCGGTGGAATGTTCCTCCACGTCGACACCAAAAATATCACAGGCGGTATGGACATATTCCCGCACCCGGTCATCGTCCTCTTCCTGCTCAATCCCGGCAATCAGCTCCTCCGCAACGTCGCGACGGCAGGAATTGAGCTCAATGAGGGCATCGCGGCCCTCTTCCAGGCGCTGGCGCAATTCACTGGCCAGTGCCCGGGTCTGCTCCACCAGCGGCGCCATCTCACCGCTGACACCCTCGATGGCCCGCTGCCACTGTTCACGCACCTGCTCCTGCACCGGCACCCCGATGGCGCAACTCTTCTCGAAGGCGTTCAGCCCGTCGTGGAACCAGGCAAGCTGCACCTCAGTGGCGGTACCCTCAAGCCAGGGCACGTGCAGCTCGATGACATCGCCCTGGCCGATACGGTCGAGACGACCGATACGCTGTTCCAGCAGGTCGGGGTTGGCGGGCAGGTCGAACAGCACCAGGTGATGGGCAAACTGGAAGTTTCGACCCTCGCTGCCGATCTCGGAACATATCAGGGCCTGTGCTCCCTGCTCGTCCTCAGCAAAGTAGGCCGCGGCACGGTCGCGTTCGATCAGGCTCAGGTGTTCATGGAAGGCGGCACTACGGATGCCTGCCCTGAGCTGCAAGTGGACCTCAAGGGCCATGGCGGTTTCCGCATGGGCACAGATAACCACGACCTTTTCCTTTTTCAGCCCCTTGAGGGTCTTCTCAAGCCAACCGACGCGGGGATCTTCCGCCAGCCAGGTTTCGTCGGTAAAACTCTGCTCCGGGGTAAGGCCGTCCTCGCCGGTAATCTGCCCCTGCTCACGGTACAGTTCGGGGCACGGTAGCGGATAAGTATGGAGGCGTCGCCCGGAAAACCCTTCCACCGATGCCCGGGTATTGCGGAACAGCACCCGACCAGTGCCGTGACGATCCAGAAGTGCGTCGACAATCGCCCGGACCGGGTCGGGGTCGGCCTCGAGGCGCTCCAGATCATCGCCGAGCCAGTCACGCAGCACCTGGCGGCGATGGTCCGTGGGCACTTCACCGGCGTCCAGCAGGTCCCGGACCACCCCGTTTACCCTCTGGTAATCCGCTTCCTGCTGCCGGAAGGCCTCCAGGTCATGGAAACGGTGCGGGTCCAGCAGCCTCAGGCGGGCAAAATGGCTTTCCTCGCCCGCCTGCTCCGGGGTTGCCGTCAGCAACAGCAGGCCCCGCGTTTCTTCCGCCAGACTTTCCACGGTAACGTATTCCCGGCTGGCCCTTTCAGGGCTCCAGCCCAGGTGGTGGGCCTCGTCCACCACCATCAGGTCCCAACCCGCCGCCACGGCGTCCCGCTGTGCCAGGGTGTGCCCAGTGAGAAAATCCAGGCTGCACAGCACCAGCTGGCTGTCCTCGAAGGGATTGCCCGGGTCCTGGTCGAGATCCATGTCGGATCCGGATTCCGCCAGGGCCTGATAGTTGCTGTGATCCACGATACTGAAGCGAAGATTGAAGCGCCTGAGCATTTCCACCAGCCACTGGTGGATAAGGGATTCCGGCACTACAATCAATACCCGCCTGGCAAGACCGGTATGCAACTGGTAATGCAGGATAAGTCCCGCCTCGATGGTCTTGCCAAGGCCCACCTCGTCCGCCAGCAGCACCCGGGGCGCGAAGCGGCGGGCCACCTCATGGGCAATATAGAGCTGATGAGGCAGGTGCTGGGTGCGCGCGCCCAGCAATCCCTGGACCGTGGATCGGGCCAGACGGTCCTGATGTTCAAGTGTGGCGAGCCGGAGGCGGAAAGCGCCATTACGGTCAAACTGGCCGGCAAACAGACGCTGGTGGGGGGCCGAGAAACTCACCTGGCTCGCCAGCCGGACTTCCGAGATTTCCTGAAGGTTACCCGTCTCATCCACCGCGTGGTAGACCAGCACGCCACCCATTTCGTCCACGGCCTGTACCGTCAGTACCTGGCCGTCGAAGGTTTCGATCTCGTCTCCCATCTGGAAGGCGATCCGGGACAGCGGCGCACTGTCGCTGGCATAGGTGCGTTCCTCGTCGGCCGCAGGAAACCCCAGGGTAACAGTGCGACCGGACACGTCCGTGACAATACCCAGCCCGAGGCCGGCATCGGAATGGCTGACCCATCGCTGGCCAACGGCAAATGCAGGTGTTTCCAAGAATCCTCCCAATGAATCAGATCAAGACAGAACAGATAACGTCAGTGACAGGGTTTACTGTCATCAATGGCGGACCAGCGCCGTGGGGTCGGGCTCCTTCACCCAGAAGGCGGTGGCCCCGCAAACCGCCGCCGGCACCACAAACAGGTTGACCACCGGCACCATGGCCAGCAGCGCAACCGGCAGACCGAATCCCAGGGCGCTGAGCCTGCGTGCGCCCAGGCGCCGACGCAACGCCGGAAAGCTGACCCGGTGATTGTCGGCGGGGTAGTCCACGTACTGCAGCGACATCATCCAGCAATTAAAGATGAACCAGAGCACCGCCGCCACCAGGTTGACCACCGGAATCAGGCCGATGGCAAACAGCACCAGGGCCCGGGGCAGGTAATAGGCGATTTTCTGGACTTCCCGCCAGAGGGCCCGGGGAACGTCCTTGAGGATGAGCATCCAGCCACCTTCCTCACTGACTTCCTGACCCGTCAGGTACCTCTCGGTCTGTTCGGAGAGAAAGCCATAGAAGGGGGAGCCGATCAGGTTGGCCATGATCACGAAGCCATAGGCAAACAGCAGCAGGACAACTGCGCCATAGAGTATCCAGAACAGCCAGTCCATGGCCTGCAGCCAGGTCCAGTCCGGCAGCCATGCCATCAGGCCTGCGATCATCAGCGCAAAAACCTCCGCCAGCAACCAGAACAGCGCCACAAATAACAGGATGTTAAGAATGAGGGGAACAATCACGAAGAGGCGCAAACCCGGCTGGCGAATCAGGCCAAACCCCTCTCCCAGGTAGCCCAGGCCCTTGAAAAAGTTACCTTGCAACATGCTCGCAGCCTCATGACGCGTGGCGATGACGGGGCGCAAAGCATATCATGATGCCACTTTCACCACAGCCGGGCAGGATATGCGATTACACAGAACCCTCAACATCCTTCTGGATAATCAGCTTCTGTGGCGAGTGCTGTTCACTGCCTCCCTGATGCTTATCGCCTGGCTGGGATTCACCAGTCAGCCCTACCCCATCCCCTCCTCCGCCAGTGACAAGGTCAATCATTTTCTGGCGTTTGCCGAACTGGCGTTTCTGGCCCGCCTGGGCTGGCCAACCATCGGACTGCGGGTTCCCTTCGTGGTGCTGACGGGTTTTGGTCTGGCCCTGGAACTGGGCCAGGCGATGACCCCCTGGCGCCAGTTTTCCCTTTATGATCTGGGTGCTGACATGATGGGGATTCTTGCCGGCTTCGGACTGGTCGCGGCGGTTCTCCGGTTGATGCCGGGACGCCCGGAGTGAGCAACTGAGATATTAACCATTCCTCGTGTGAGATATTTCCTACATTGACGTGAGAATCGGCTGCAAGATCATGTACTCCGATGATAAAAAATCTAAAACAGTGAGCTTAACCCTCTGTTATAAAAAGCGTTATATAACATGATACTGATTCATGGGCAAAACGTCATGGTTCTGTCACACCTTAGAGGATCTCAGGGGGGTATAGTGGGAACTGTCAAGGATGACAGGGAAAAGGACGACACATGGATGACCTTCACAGGGGCGTGAAGGGAAGCAAGGAAGTCATGGAAAGTGGCTTAAGGGACAACCCAAACACGACCGAATTTCTGAATTGGATCGCTGGCCAGGAAGCTGGCGCCAGGGAGATGGCCAGGACAACACTGCAACAGGATGTTGCGACAGCGTACGGATGCGACGACCTGTTCCGACGAGGGCAATCCATTGGGTTGCCCTTTTCTTTTTTGGGTCTGGCACTCACGCCCTGAAGATCCGCACCCGGTTGAATTCCTCGAACTCGTTCAGATCCGGCCACGTCCGCGCCTCAACCGTCGCCTGCAGATTGTAGCCCGGCTCGTTCAGGTCCCGTACCCGGGAATCCGCCATCAGAACCTCCGTCGCCGCCGCCCTGAACGCCTGCAGGAACGGGCGATTGTCGCGGTCGTAAAGAACATCCGCGGCAGTAATCAGATCGAGCTCCCCTGGCCGGTCCTCCCAGGCGTCGCAGGTCAGCACCGGGACACCGTTAAGGCCGGCATTGGCCCGGGCCGCGGCAAGGGCGTCCGGGTCCAGGTCACAGGCATATACCTCTGCGGCCCCCGCCAGGGCAGCGGCGACCGCCACGACGCCGGAGCCTGAACCGAAATCCAGCACCCGCTTGCCCCGCACCAGCTCCGGATGATCCAGAATCCACTGGGCCAGCACCTGACCGCTGGCCCAGCAGAATGACCAGTAGGCCGGCTCAGCCACCACCGCCTGCGCTTCCTCATGACTCAGCGGACCTTCAAGGACAGTCGGATCAAACAGGTACAGTGCCAGGGCGGGGCATCCGCCTGGCCGGGTCACGGCCAGGCGCCCCCGCGACAGGGTTCGCTGGATCGCTTGCCGGAGCGACTCCGGCATTGGCTGCTCTGTGGTCATTGCAGGGCTCTTGACGGGAATGACCGGAGCATTCTACACGCTCCCCCTCCATATGCGATCCTCCGCCCGGGCTGGAGCGCTCCCTCCCCGTCACGACAGACCGACGCCTCTTCCGCTATACTGGCTGCCTTCGAATACCAGGCGACCATAACCGCAATCATGACCATACGCCCCGACACCGACGACTACCGCCAGATTTTCCTTGCCGACACGCCCCTGATGGACGTCCGTGCACCGGTTGAATACAACCACGGCAGTTTCCCAGGTGCGATCAATGCCCCCCTGATGAACGATGACGAGCGGCACCGCGTGGGCATCTGCTACAAGGAAAAGGGCCAGGATGAAGCGATCCGCCTCGGCCACCAGCTGGTAGCGGGGGATACGAAGGCCGACCGGATCGAGGCCTGGAGGCGGTTCGCCCTCGAAAACCCCCATGGCTACCTGTACTGCTTCCGCGGCGGGCTGCGCTCACGCCTGACCCAGCAGTGGCTGAGGGAGGCAGGTATCGACTACCCACTGGTCAAAGGCGGCTACAAGGCACTCAGGCGCTACCTGATCGATACCATGGATCAGATAGTTCAGGAGGCGACCTTCCACATCGTCAGCGGTCGTACCGGGACCGGCAAGACGCGGGTTCTGCGGCAAATGCCGAACCCGGTTGACCTGGAAGGCCTGGCCAATCATCGGGGCTCCAGCTTTGGCCGCAGGGTCACTCCGCAGCCCTCCCAGATTGATTTCGAGAATGCCCTGGCAGTTACCCTGCTGAAGGCCGCCGAGCGGGGCGGCCCCATCCAGCTGGAGGATGAAAGCCGCCTGGTCGGTCGGTGCAGCCTTCCACTTGAGCTGCGCGAGAGGATGATTTCGGCTCCACTGGTGATCCTTGAGCGTCCGCTTTACGAACGTATTGCCATCATCCGGGAAGACTATATCGAGCAAATGGTCCGTGACTATCAGGCCCGGGACGGTGAGGCCGCAGGCTGGGAGAACTTCTGTGACTACCTGCTCAGCGCTCTGGACCGCATCCGCAAGCGACTGGGAGGCGAACGGTATCAGCGCCTCCGGGGGATCATGGAGCAGGCACTGGCCCGTCAGGCCAGTAATGGAGACCTCTCGGGCCACGACGACTGGATCAAAACGTTATTGACTGACTATTATGATCCTATGTATGACTACCAGCTCAGTCAGAAATCGGGGCGTGTCGCGATCACTGGTGGACCAGAGACATTGATCGACTGGGCCAGGTCCGTGTAGCAGGCGGCACTCCGGCGAATACTGAATTCACTTTTCTGAAAATCAGGAGTTTGTATGGAAGACCTGTTTGGCGCCAGCGGCAGAGCCAGTGAATGGATCGATATGGCCGTAGAAATGGTCATGGCCTACGCACCCAAGGTGGTCCTGGCCATCGTCACACTGGTGGTCGGCCTCTGGCTGATCAAGCGTCTGGTCCACATTATGGACGTCAAACTGGGGCCCAAAGATCCCAGCCTGAACAAGTTCCTCTGCGGCCTGATCAGCATCATCCTCAAGATCATGCTGCTGATTTCCGTGGCTTCCATGGTGGGTATCGCCACCACCTCCTTCATTGCCGTCATCGGTGCCGCCGGCCTGGCGATCGGCCTGGCCCTGCAGGGCAGCCTCGCCAATTTCGCCGGTGGCGTGCTGATCCTGATCTTCAAACCCTTCAGGGTCGGCGACACCATTGAGGCCGAGGGCTTCCTGGGGGCAGTGGCCGAAATCAATATTCTCTACACCATCGTCAACACTTTCGATAACCGCCGCGTGGTCGTTCCCAACGGGAACCTGTCGAACGCCACCTTGGTGAACGTCAGCATCTACGACACCCGTCGTTGCGACATGACTTTCGGCATTCACTACGACGACGATATCGACAAGGCGAGGGCGGTTATCAAACGCTGCCTCGACGAGGACGACCGCATTCTCCCGGAACCCGAACCGCGTATTTCCGTCGGTTCCCTGGGTGATAACTCGGTGAACATCATTGTTCGTCCATGGACAAAGACCGACGACCTCTGGCCGGTCTACTGGGACATGCACGAGAAGATCAAGAAAGCCTTCGACAAGGAGGGCATCACCATTCCTTTCCCCCAGCGGGATATTCACGTTTACCAGCAGCCCGGAAACCCGGAGAAATAACTCCCAAAAAGCCGCCTCCGGGCGGCCTTTTTCTTTATGCCCGGATTGCTTCGCGGCCTTGGTCACACTCCCGGAATCCATCGGCTCGCATTCCCCGTACACTCCGCTAAGCTAGGCAGTAACAGAGGGGGCGAATCGGCAAAACGGCCAGCCCCGGACACGCCGCACTGGCAGGAGGTCGAACGATGCCGGGAAGACAGCTGAAAGCTTTCCTTGATAAGTCAGGGGTCGACTATCTCTCCATGACCCACCCCCCCGCCTACACTGCCCAACAACTGGCCCATCATGGCCACATCGCCGGAGACCGTGTCGCCAAGACTGTCATCATCGAGCTGGACGGGAAGATGGCCATGCTGGTCATGCCCGCCACCTGGCGTATCCACTGGGACCGCCTCAGCCATGTACTGGAAACCGATTTCGTGGAACTGGCGGACGAAATGGACTTCAAGGACCGTTTTCCCGACTGCGAAGTGGGAGCCATGCCCCCTTTTGGCAATCTGTTCGATATGGCGGTCTACTGCAGCGAAGCCCTCACCCGGCAACCGGATATCGCTTTCGCCGCCGGCTCCCATGAAGAGTCCATCCATATGAAGACCGCCGACTTCCTGCAACTGGTCCAGCCGGTGGTGATTGAGCAGGGCTTCATCCGGCCCCGGTCGGGCAGGCCGGCCTGGCTGAAGCGCAAGCCCGCCACGGATATCGCCTCTTCCGAGCGGCAGATCGAGAGCTGGGAACTGGCAGGTTATTGATCCGGAGCAGCTTGCCTGGGACGGCAGCGTGGGTAAACTGGAGGTCTGACTGGGGAAACACTTATGACTCAGACCTTCGATTTTATTGTGGTTGGCGCCGGCATGGTGGGCGCCGCCATTGCCAATGGCCTTGCCCAACACCATCACACCGTTGCGCTGATTGACCAGGGCAGCGAGCCGGCATTCGACCCGGGCCAGGACCCGGATATCCGGGTGTCGGCACTGAGCGCGGGCACCGAGCGCTATCTGCGCTCCCTCGGTGTCTGGGAGGACATCCTCGCCATGCGCGCCACGCCCTACGCCCGCCTGGCAGTATGGGAGGCACCTGAACACCCCGTCAGCCGGCTGCTACCCGGCGGGCCACCCAGAACCACGTTCTCCGCTGCCGATCTCGGAACCCGGCACCTCGGCCATATCGTGGAAAATCCCGTTACCCAGAAGGCCCTGTGGGACAGGGCCACCGACCATGAGGAAGTGACACTGTTCGCCGGCTCCGGTGTAGACTCCCTGCAGGAGGATGACCAGTCGGTGACGGTAACCCTCGACACCGGCGAGGCATTGACGGGACGACTGCTGATCGGCGCAGACGGGGCCCAGTCCAGGGTCCGGCAACTGGCGGGCATTGGTGTAACCCGCAACCAGTACGGCCAGCAGGCTCTGGTGGCCAGCGTGCGTTACCGTGGTGAGCCCGAGGACATCACCTGGCAGGCTTTCCACAGCAGTGGCCCGAGGGCCTTTCTGCCCCTGCACGCCAGCCCGGAGTACGTTGGCGAAAGCTGGGCCTCACTGGTGTGGTATGACGCACCAGAGGTGCTATCTGAATTGAAAGCCCTGCCAGCGGAGGATTTTCTTGCCAGGGTACGGGAGGCCTTTCCGCAGGAACTGCCAACCCTGACCGGAGTTTCCGCCCGGGCCAGCTTCCCCATTGCCCGCCAGCATGCACACCAGTATTTCCAGGGCCGGACAGTATTGGCGGGCGATTCGGCCCACACCATCAATCCCCTGGCGGGCCAGGGCGTCAACCTGGGTTTCCAGGATGCACAGTGCCTGCAGGCGCTGCTGGACGAGGCCCGTCGTCTGGGCCGGGACCCGTCGGATCCGGAACTGCTCGAGCGTTACCAGCAGCAGCGGCGCCCGGCCAACGGCCGGATGATGGCCACCATGGATGTGTTCTATCATCTGTTCAGCAATTCCGTAACGCCGGTCTGGGCCGCCCGCAACCTGGGCCTGGGGCTGGCCCAGGGCCTGCCGTTTGCCCGCAACCGCGTAGCACGCTACGCCATGGGCATCGACGAGGGCCTGCCAAAGCCCCTTGAGACCCTGCTAAGCCGGGCACCGGGCCTGAAGCGGCTGGTTGGTCAGCTCTGACTGTCCGGCCCGGCCCATCATTCACTTCAATACTAAGGACTTCGACATGGCGGAAACGATCTTCGACAAGATCATCAATCGTGAGATTCCCGCGGACATCGTCCACGAAGACGACATCAGCCTGGCCTTCAAGGACATCAACCCTCAGGCCCCGGTGCACCTGCTGGTTATCCCTAAGAAGCAGATTGCCACCATCAACGATATGACTGAAGATGACCGGGAGCTGGTGGGCCACCTGTACTGGGTAGCGGCCAAACTGGCGAAGGAAATGGGCTTTGCCGACGATGGCTATCGCACGGTCATGAACTGCGGCGAGAATTCCGGCCAGACGGTGTTCCACATCCATCTGCACGTGCTTGCCGGTAAACCCTTTGGCTGGCCGCCCTATACGGACAGGAAGAAGACTGCCTGATGTGGCGGTTTGGCCCCCAGACTTCTGGTTTTTGTGCAGGAGGCGGGGCGTTAGGCACATTTGCCGGGGCGGAGCCAGGTTGAGGGCTTTTTCTCGGACCGACGAACGCCAGGGATGGCGTTCGTCGAGCCCTACATGGATGTACTTGCGTGGCATGTCCGAGAAAAAGCCATCGACCTGGCTTCGTTCGCACCCAGAACAACAGGCCTGTCAAAAAATTACCGGCCAACAACCTTCTCGGCTTCCTCAACCGGCGTATGCCGCACATCCTCGCCTTCCACCATGTAGATGACATTCTCGGCGATATTGCAGGCATGGTCCCCCACCCGCTCCAGTGCCCGCAGCACCCACAGGACAGACATGCACCGCGAGATATTGCGGGTATCCTCCATCATGAAGGTCAACAGTGTCCGGGTCGCTGCCTGATACTCCTCGTCCACCCGCTTGTCTTCCCTCATGATCTTCAGGGCCTGATGGGCATCCAGCCTTGAAAAGGCGTCGAGCGCATCATGCAGCATGGTGGTCACGTGGTTGCCGATATGACGGACCTCCACGTACCCACGGGGCGCCTGACCCTCCTCGGCCAGGGTCAGGGCGAACTTGGCGATCTTCTTGGCCTCGTCCCCTACCCGCTCCAGGTCGGACACCATCTTGATCACCGAAATCACAAAACGGAGATCCCGGGCGGCGGGCTGACGGCGGGCGATCAGGCGGGTGGCCTCTTCATCCAGGGTCATCTCCATCCGGTCAACCACCTTGTCCCGGGCACGGATCTCGTCCGCCGCGTCGCTGTCACCATCAATCAGCGCATTGACGGCATCGATGGTCTGCTGCTCCACCAGGCCGCCCATATCCAGGAAGTCGCTCTTCAGCTGGGACAGATCATCGTTGAACTGGTGGGAAATGTGATCCCCATACATATCTTCTTTTTTCGTCGGCATCATATGCTCCTGAAGCTTCAGCCCGGCTTAACCGAAACGCCCGGTAATGTAGGATTCTGTTAACTCGTGCTCCGGGGCTGTGAACACCTTGTTGGTCTCATTGACCTCGACCAGGTGGCCCAGATGGAAGTAGGCAGTGCGGTGGGAAACACGCGCGGCCTGCTGCATGGAATGAGTAACGATAACGATAGTATAGCTCTCTGACATCTCGGCGATCAGCTCTTCCACCTTGGCGGTGGCAATCGGGTCGAGGGCCGAACAGGGCTCGTCCATCAGGATAACTTCCGGACTGATGGCGATGGCCCGGGCGATGCAAAGGCGCTGCTGCTGACCGCCGGACATGCCGGTGGCCGTGGCATCCAGCCGATCTTTGGCCTCATCCCACAGGCCCGCCTTGCGCAGGCTGTTCTCCACGATGTCGTCCAGATCCGACTTGCGGTTGGCCAGGCCGTGGATACGGGGGCCGTAAGCCACGTTGTCGTAGATCGACTTGGGGAACGGGTTGGGCTTCTGGAAGACCATGCCCACCCGTGCCCGCAACTCCACCACGTCGCGCTTGGAGTCGTAGATATTCTGGTCGTCCAGCAGCAGCGAACCCCTTACCCGACAGATGTCGATACTGTCGTTCATCCGGTTCAGGCAGCGCAGGAAGGTCGACTTGCCACAGCCGGACGGGCCGATAAAGGCGATGACTTCATTGCGGGCAATGTCCAGGCTGATGTTCTTGATAGCCCGGTCCTGGCCATAGAACACTTCCACGTTGCGGAGTTTGAACTTCGGGTCATCGGAAAACGGTTTCCCGACCGTTTTCGCCTCCTCGATCACCGCCGACTCGGGCCGCTCCTCATGGGCGGGAACGACCGTATCGCGGGATGCGCCAACCTCTTTGTCGACCGCGGGCTTCAGGGTATTCATGGTACTCATAACGCTCTCCTCACCACCGCCGCTCGAGCCGCTTTCGCAGCCAGATGGCCAGTGCATTCATACTGATCAGGAAGGCCAGCAGCACCATAATGGCGGCTGACGCCCGTTCGATAAAGGCCAGTTCCGGACTGCCCGCCCACAGGAACACCTGTACGGGCAGCACCGTGGCCGAGTCCAGGAAGCCATCCGGAACATCCACAATAAACGCCACCATCCCGATCAGCAGGAGGGGCGCCGTCTCGCCCAGGGCCTGAGCCATGCCGATGATGGAACCCGTCAGCATGCCCGGCAGTGCCAGCGGCAGCACGTGATGCAGCACCACCTGCATTTTGGACGCGCCGATGCCTTCCGCCGCTTCGCGGATCGACGGCGGCACACTCTTGATGGCCGCCCGGCTCGAGATAATGATGGTAGGCAGGGTCATCAGGGTCAGCACCAGACCACCCACCAGGGGAACGGACCGGGGCATGCCGAAGAGGTTGATGAATACCGCCAGGCCCAGCAGACCGAAGATGATCGACGGCACCGCCGCCAGGTTGTTGATGTTGACCTCGATAAAGTCCGTGAACCGATTCTGGGGAGCAAATTCCTCGAGATAGATGGCTGCCGCAACACCAATGGGGAAGGACAGGATCAGGGTTACGAACATGGTCAGAAGGGACCCCACGATAGCGCCCAGGATGCCGGCCCGGGAGGGATCCCGGGAATCGCCCCGGCTGAACAGGACATCGTTGAAGGAGGTCTCAATCACCCCCTTGTCCAACAACTGGTCCACCCAGGCCTGCTGACGATCACTGAGTTTGATGGAGTAATCCTCGTCCCCGGCGTGTTTGACGTAGACGTCCACATTGGTATGGGTCAGGAATGTCATGGTCTGGGTGGTACCCAGAAGCTCGGGGTTCTCCTTGAGAGCATCCCGCAGCTGGTTGGAGGCGTACGGATTGAGCAGGTCCCGAACTGCGTCCCGATTGGCCTCCGTGGCCCCGGGGACTTCCCGGAGCAGCGCCTGCACCAGCGGTTCCACGAAATCCGCCATGCGCAGCTGACGCTCGTCCGTGGCGTCGTCCAGATACATCATCTCGGGGTCGATATCCACTTCCAGGGTCACGGTTGTCTTGATGAATGCTGTGTGACCTTTGCCGATAATGTCCACAAACAACACCACCAGCGCGCTCAGGGCGATGGCTATGGCGAGAATGCCATAGGCCCGGAAGCGGCGCTCCTTCCGATAGCGGCGCTTCAGGGACTGACGGATGATCTCCGCCTGTGTATTGCGATCAGTCATACTGTTCCCGATATTTGCGTACGATGTGAAGGGCAATCACGTTAAGAATCAGCGTCGCCAGGAAGAGCATTGCGCCCAGGGCGAAGGCCGCCAGGGTCTTGGCACTGTCGAACTCCTGGTCACCGGTCAGCAGGGTCACGATCTGCACCGTCACCGTGGTTACCGACTCCAGCGGGTTGGCTGTCAGGTTTGCCGCCAGGCCAGCCGCCATGACCACGATCATGGTCTCACCAATGGCCCGGGAAACCGCCAGCAGGATACCCCCCATGATTCCGGGCAGGGCCGCCGGGAAGATCACCTTCTTCATGGTTTCGGACTGTGTCGCGCCCAATGCCAGGGAGCCGTCCCTCAGGGTCTGGGGTACGGCATTGATGACGTCATCCGACAGGGACGAAACGAACGGAATGATCATGATGCCCATGACGCCGCCGGCGGCGAGCGCGCTCTGGGACGAAGCGTCGATTCCGAGAGAGGCGGCAAGGTTGCTGATAAAAGGCGCCACCGTCAGGGCGGCGAAGAAGCCGTAAACCACCGTGGGAATGCCGGCAAGCATTTCCAGGAGCGGCTTTACCACACCCCGGACCCGTTTGCTGGCGTACTCGGAAAGGTAGATGGCGGAGAGCAGCCCCACCGGTACCGCCACGAGCATGGCGATGGCCGAAATAAGCAGGGTGCCGGTGAACAGGGGCACCATGCCAAAAGCACCTTCCGCAGCCACCTGGTCCGCCCGCAGGGCAGTCTGGGGGCTCCAGGAGGTGCCAAAGAAGAACTCAAAGAACGAGACCTTGCCAAAAAAGCGGATGGTCTCGAATGCCACCGAGAAAATGATGCCGGCCGTAGTGAGCACGGCCAGAGCCGCACAGGCAAAGAAAATCCACTTTAGGGTCGATTCCACCTGTGCCCTGGCGTTCAGCCTTGGCCGAATGCGCACCCAGCCGAAAAAGCCGGCAAGGACGGCCACCGCCACCACCAGAACCGTCATGTACCACCGGCTCTGCTGGCGCAGGGCGGTAAGACGCTCCGCCGCCTCCACCACAGGCGGCTCGGCGAACCCGGGAGGCAGCGCACCGCTTGCCACGTTGCTGATCTTGCTGAGCAGGAGGCTGGCCTCGCCTTCCGAGGCAGGCATCATCTCCGGGGGCAGCGAACCGATAACCAGCAGCTGGATCACTTTGCCCTGGAACATTGCCCACAGGGCCAGCACGATCAGTGCGGGTATCCCGCACCAGAGTGCCGCCCGGGCACCGTAGTAGAAGGGAAGCGACTTGAGATGACGGATACCGCCCAGAGGCATGGCCAGCGACCGGGAGCGGGTATAACCGAGCCCGTACGCGACCAGCACCAGAACGATAGTCACCAGAAACAGATTAGCCGGTTGCATGACGTTTCCTGTTTACACGTTACAAAAAAGCGGCATTGTAGAGTCTTTGGCCGGTACCTGCACCGGCGGCCCCGACAAACACCAAAAGGTGCAGGCCCTCACGGACCCGCACCCTTCTTGACTCCGACGGTGTCGGGATTACTTCAGCTCGTCCCTGGACAGATTGGGCATGTTCTCGGCCTTGTCCTGGAGGTCCATCAGGGCAGGACGCGGCGGAACGATCAGACCAACACTCTTCAGGTAGCCGTTCGGGCCCATGGCCGCCGGGCTGACAAACTCCTGAACATATTCCTGGATGCCGGGGACCACACCAACGTGGGCCTTCTTCACGTAGAAGAACAGCGAGCGGGCAACCGGGTACTCGTCGGCAGAAATGGCTTCGGCGGTGGGCTCAACACCATTCAGGGTCGCCGCTTGCAGACGGTCCGCATTCTCCTCAAGGAAGCCGTAGCCGAACACGCCGTACATGCTGGTGTCATCAATAAGCTTCTGGACAATGAGGTTGTCATTTTCACCGGCTTCGATAAAGGCACCGTCCTCGCGGATGCTTTCACACCGTGAGCGGTATTCAGCCTTGTAGGTTGCCTTGTCGACCCCTTCCAGCTCAGGAAGTTTCTTGCAGCCACCGGCCAGCGCCAGCTCGTTGAAGGAATCACGGGTACCGGACGTCGGGGGCGGGCCCATTACGCGGATCGGCTTGTTGGGCAGGCTGGAATCCACATCACTCCAGTTCTTGTGGGGATTCTTGACCCACTCGCCGTCCTGAGGCACTTTCTCCGCCAGGGCCAGGAACAGGTGCTCCAGGGTCAGCTCCAGATTCTCGGCGTTCTTTGAGCTGGCAATGACGATACCGTCAGAGCCAATACGGAACTCGGTAATGTCTTTAACACCGTTGCTCTGGCACAGGTCGAACTCGGAGGGCTTCATTCGACGGGAAGCATTGGTGATGTCGGGATGCTGGGTGCCGATGCCCTGGCAGAAAAGCTTCAGGCCTCCACCGGAGCCGGTGGACTCAAGCTTGGGCGTGGGGAAGTCGGTGTTGGAACCAAAGCGCTCGGCCACCACGGTGGCGAACGGGTAAACTGTGGAGGAACCGACAATGCTGATGGTATCCCGTGCCATGGCCGGGGTTGATACGGCGGCGATTGTGCCTGCCAGTGCTACGGTAGCAAGTGCTGCTCTCAGTTTCATACGTTGAGTCTCCTTCCGTTTATTGGCTCGGGTTGTCCGATGGTTGGAAGACTACGGACAGTCTATGACAGGTTTGTGACACCCGCAGAAATAATTTCCACTTTAACGGGCAATTTCACTTGCACCCGCCCGCGCGATGATTACCATGCTCAGCAAATAAACACTTCCAATAAAAACACAGGTAGCGCCCCGTGACCGAACTCGACGATGACAGACCCAGCCCTCGTGGTGAACTGATACTCCAGATCGTGCCCCTGCCCGGCGACACCAACGCCAACGGCGACGTCTACGCCGGCTGGCTGGTCCAGCAGATGGACCTGGCTGCAGGCATCCTGGCGGGTCGTATTTCCGAGGGCCGTAATGCCACGGTTGCCATGGACCGGATGGAGTTTCTCTCGCCCCTCAGGATCGGAGCCCAGGTGGGCTGCTACTGCGAACTGGTGGACATCGGCCGCAGCTCCATGAAGATCAACGTGGAGGTCTGGACCCGGGATCGCAACAACAAGCCGCCCCGCAAGGTGACCGAGGGACTGTTCGTTTATGTGGCCATCGACGAGCACGGCCGCATCCGGTCGGTGCCGGAGCAGTTGTCCTAGTCTCCCGCCCGGTTAATTCACTGAGCTGCTGAGCCGCGCCGAGACACCCTCTCATCGTGAAATGCCAAGGGGCCTCATGAGAGCCACCCTGGAAAAGCATCAGGTCTGGCTTTACCTGCTGGCCATCGCGGCGGGAATGGCCATCGGCTGGGCCAGGCCGGAAGTGACAGCCCTCCTCGAGTACCTGCTGTGGCCGGTACTGGGGTTGCTGCTGTACGCCACCTTCACCCAGGTTCCCCTCACCCACCTGGCCACCGCCTTCCGTGACATGCGCTTCAACGTCGCCCTGGTGCTGGGCAATTTCGTGATCATGCCCCTGGTCGTCTGGCTGTTGTTGCTCCTGGCACCCGCGGACCCGGCCATCCGGCTGGGCATCGCGCTCGTGCTGCTTGTGCCCTGCACCGACTGGTTTATCAGTTTTACCCATCTTGGCGGTGGCGACAGCGCCCGGGCCATTGCCGCCAGCCCGATCCTGCTGATTCTGCAGATCGTGATGCTGCCACTCTATCTCTGGCTATTATTCGGGGAGGACGTGGTTATCACGAGTCTTGGCGGGCATTTTCTTCCGGTATTCTTCGGCCTGATCCTGGCTCCCCTGGTGCTGGCCTGGCTGACCGAGAAGGCCGTCGAAAGGAGGCCCGCCCTTACAGGCCAGATCCGGGCGCTTGGCTGGCTACCGGTGCCCATATTGGCTTTGGTGGTTTTCATGATCGCGGCATCGCAGATCAGCCTGGTGCTGGAGACCGGGAGCATGCTGCCCATGTTGCTCGTGATTTTTTCACTCTACCTGGTCGCTGCCGTGCTGGTGGCCAGGCTACTGAGCAGTGTCTTCCGGTTACCTGGCCAACGGGGAAAGACCCTGGCGTTCAGCTTTGGCACCCGCAATTCCTTCGTCGTGCTGCCCCTGGCTATCGCCCTGCCGGACTTGTGGGCGTCGGCCGTGGTGGTAATCGTATTCCAGTCCCTGGTGGAACTGTTTGGTATGACGGCGTATCTCAAGTGGCTGCCAGGACTGATCGTTGGCACGGATCGCCACATCCACTAACATCGAATGACCACCTTATCCCTTTTGGGAGAGCAGCCATGACACAACAGGATCTGGACCGATTCCGGAAGCTTCTGGAAGATTTTCGTGAAGATCTGCTTTCCACCGCCGCCGTTCGTGATGAAACCAGCAGCACGGTCCAGCTGGACCAGCAGAGTGTCGGCAGGCTTTCCCGGATGGATGCACTGCAGAGCCAGGCACTGGCCAAAGCGGGCAAGGAGCGGGCCGAGCGCCAGCTCCTGATGATTGACGCAGCCCTGAAGCGCATTGATCAGGGGGAGTTCGGCGAATGCGTGGAATGCGGCGAGACCATCAATCCGAAGCGCCTGGAAATCGACCCCACCACCCTGTATTGCATCGAGTGCGCCCAGTAGCGCCAATGTCCCTTAATGATCACGTTACGGTCGCGTACCGCCTTTCGGGAAGCATCAGGGACAGCAGCGCCGCCGTTGCCACCAGCCCCGCGGAAATCCACAGGCAGGCTACCAGCCCATAGACCTGGTACACCCAACCGGACAGCATGGTCCCCAGCAGCCGGCCGGCGGCGTTGGACATGTAATAGAAACCCACATCCAGGGACACGCCGTCGCCCCGGGCAAAGCTGACAATCAGGTAGCTGTGCAGGGAGGAATTAATGGCGAACAGCACGCCGAACAGCAGCAGGCCACCGACCACAATCACCTGGGGAGACCATCCCGCCATCAGGCCGATGGCAATGGCGGCCGGAATGAGTGCCAGGGCCGTGGCCCAGAGTACGGCGGGCTGTTTGCCTTCCATATTGCCGGTGATGCGCGGCGCAATGGTCTGGATAAAGCCGTAGCCGATAATCCAGCTGGCCATGAAGCCGCCCACCCGCCAGTGATCCCAGCCAAACACAGTGGACAGGTAGACCGGCAGGGCCACCACAAACCACACATCCCGAGCGCCGAACAGGAACATTCGCGCTGCCGAAAGCACGTTAATCGCACGGCTCTTGGACAGGATTTCGCTGAACTTCGGTTTGGCCTTGCTCTTGCCCAGCTCCTGTTTCAGCAGGAACAGGCTGGCCAGCCACACCAGCGCCAGGGCCATGCCCATGATAATCACCGCGCCCGTGAAGCCGGCTGCCATCAGCAGCACGCCGCCAAGGAAGAAACCCACACCCTTGAGGGTGTTCTTGGAACCGGTGAGGATGGCCACCCACTTGTAGAGCCTGCCCTGTTCTGAATCGGGCACCAGCAGCTTGATGCCGCTCTTGGCGGACATCTTGTTGAGATCCTTGGCAATGCCGGAAAGCGCCTGGGCCGCCATCACCCAGGGCACGGTTAGCATGGCCGCCGGCACCGCCAGCATGCCTAGCGCCACAATCTGCAGGAACAGACCGATGTTCATGGTCCGGTTCAGCCCCATACGGGCACCCAGGTAGCCACCCACCAGGTTGGTCACCACCCCGAAGAACTCGTAGAAGATGAACAGCAGCGCGATTTCCAGCGGCGAATAACCCAGCTGATGGAAATGGAGCACCACCAGCATCCGCAGGGCGCCATCCGTGAGGGTAAAGGCCCAGTAGTTGCCGGTGATGACCAGGTACTGCCGGATGGCGGCGCTCATGTCAGGCGGAACCCACCTTGCGGGCCAGTTCCACGGTGCGGTTGGCGTAGCCCCACTCGTTGTCGTACCAGGCGTAGATCTTCACCTGGGTGCCGTTGACCACCATGGTGGACAGGGCGTCGACGATGGAAGAGCGGGGGTCAGTCCGGTAGTCGATGGACACCAGCGGGCGTTCCTCATAGCCCAGGATGTCCTTCAGCTCGCCTTCTGCCGCTTCCTTCAGCAACCGGTTCACGGTATCCCGGTCGGTGGGTTTCTCCACCTCGAACACGCAATCGGTGAGGGAAGCGTTGGTCAGCGGCACCCGCACCGCGTGGCCGTCAATCCGCCCCTTCAGTTCCGGGAAGATCTCGATGATGGCTGTGGCCGATCCGGTCGTAGTGGGGATCAACGAGCTGCCACAGGCCCGGGCCCGGCGCAGGTCCTTGAGAGGCGCATCGAGGATGGTCTGGGTATTGGTCAGGCTGTGGATGGTGGTGATGGAACCGTGCCGGATGCCCAGCTTCTCGTGGATCACCTTCACCACCGGTGCCAGGCAGTTGGTGGTGCAGGAGGCGGCAGTGACGATCCGGTCATGCGCCGGATCGAAGATGTGCTCATTCACACCCATCACGATGTTCTTCGCGCCTTTTTCCTTGACCGGAGCACTGACGACGACCCGCTTTACCCCCTGCTCCAGATAGGCCTGCAGCACATCCACTTTCTTGTTCACGCCACTGGCCTCGATCACCAGGTCACAGTTCGACCAGTCGGTGTCGCCGATGGTCTTGTTGCCAGTGACGCGGATGCGCCTTCCCTCAATGACAATGGCATCACCCTCGGCACCCGCTTCGTGGCTCCAGCGGCCATGGACACTGTCGAAGTTGAGCAGGTGCGCGAAGGTCGCGGCGTCCGCGCCCGGGTCATTGATGGCGACGAACTCCATGTCCGGCCATTCCCAGGCCGCCCGCAGGGCGAGGCGACCAATACGCCCGAATCCGTTGATGCCTACCTTGATCTTGCTCATATTGCTCTCCTGACCGTTGAATCAAACTCGTGGACTGACCGCCCATCAGGGGCACGGGACACCGGGACGGTCCACCATGGCCCGCAAGCGCGCCAGCGGCGTATCGATCAGCGTGGCGTTGCCGGCCGCCGTTTCCGTAAGCACCTGTGTCAACCAGCCGGGCAAGCGGGGGTTGAGGTAATAATAGACCCATTGACCCTGGCGTTCAGTTTCCAGCAACCCGATCTCGCGGAAGGTCGCCAGGTGACGACTGACCTTGGGCTGGGAGACATCGAGAGCCTCGGTCAGCTCGCAGACACACAGTTTTTCCTGTTCACGGATCAGCAGCAGGGCCGCCAGCCGCAATTCGTCCGACAATGCCTTGAATACCGTAACCGGGTTGTAGTTCACCGTTTTCAGACCGGTTTCCTTCTGGTGGACGAGGGCAAACAGGCTGATGCGCTCCTTCAGACCCTTTAGTGTCAGCGCGAAGGTTGCGTGGCGGTTCGCTGGCGCCGGGTCGGGAAAATCCCAGGCAATCTGTTGAGCCGGCAGGCAGACGGCGCCACACTCCCTGGAGGCTTTTTCGCAAAGGGTAATCACGTAATCCCAGTACTCTCCCTGGAGATCCGCCAGATGCTTGCTGTGCAGGCCGTCCACGGCAATTCCCGCCTCTGACAGCACCTGGAGAGCCATGGGGTGGGGGCGGGTGGGTTCGGTGCCGGCACTGGCCACTTCAAACCGGTCCCCGGCCATATCCCGGAGCAGGGCCTCCGCCATCAGAGAGCGGGCACTGTTGGCGGTACAGACGAAAAGGACGCGTCGTTTCATATTCCTTGTCCCGAATATACGGTTAGACATATATATGATTTTGTGAATAATAGACCCGCAACAGGATGGTGTAAATACGCCAGGGACACCACTGAAAAAAACCAGCATCAATCCAGGGTACACCAATGAGCAATGCCGACCGGGCAATGACGGACATCGACACCTCCGAAGGCATGGGACGTTTCGAGCGCTATCTTTCCGTATGGGTGGCGCTGGCCATCATTGCCGGCGTGGCTCTGGGCCAGCTGGCCCCTTCGGTACCGGATGCCCTCTCCCGTCTTGAGTACGCCCAGGTCTCCATCCCCATCGCCATTCTCATTTGGGCCATGATCTTCCCGATGATGGCCCAGATTGATTTCAGTGCCGTGGTGGGTGTGAGAAAAGAACCGAAGGGCCTGGCCATCACCACTGCGGTGAACTGGCTGATCAAGCCCTTCACCATGTTCGCCATTGCGTGGTTCTTCCTGATGGTGGTGTTCGAACCCCTTATCGCGCCGCAACTGGCCAGCGAGTACCTGGCCGGGGCCATCCTGCTGGGCGCTGCCCCCTGTACCGCCATGGTCTTCGTCTGGAGCTACCTGACCCGGGGCGATGCCGCCTATACCCTGGTGCAGGTGTCCCTGAACGACATCATCATGCTATTCGCGTTCGCACCCATCGTGGTGTTCCTGCTGGGCATTTCCGATATCCAGGTGCCCTGGAACACCGTCATCCTGTCGGTGGTGCTGTATATCGTCATTCCACTGACTGCGGGTTACATCACCCGCCGGGTGCTCGTCGCCCGCAGGGGCCAGCGCTGGTTCGACGAGGTCTTCATGAAAAGGCTTGCGCCGGTGACGCCGGCGGCGCTGATTGTCACCCTGGTATTGCTGTTCGCCTTCCAGGGCGGTGTCATACTGAATAACCCGTTGCACATTGTATTGATTGCGGTGCCGTTGATCGTGCAGACCTTCCTGATCTTCTTCCTGGCCTATGGCTGGGCCAGGTTGTGGAAGGTGCGCCACTGCATCGCGGCGCCGGGGGCCATGATAGGCGCCAGTAACTTCTTTGAACTGGCGGTAGCGGCAGCCATAGCGCTTTTTGGCCTCCAGTCCGGGGCGGCCCTGGCAACCGTTGTCGGGGTCCTGGTGGAAGTGCCGCTGATGCTCGTGCTGGTACGCATTGCCAACAGGACCCGTGACCGGTTTCCGGCCTGAGGCTTGCCGTCACGAAGGCACCCCACCCGTTGCATTACTGCCTTTTCATTTGAGCCTGTAAGCAGGCGTCTATACTCAAAGTGACTGGTGCCCGCAACAGGACGGTAAAAGTCCCGCTGTGGGCACCAGGTTCGATGGTTATGGTCATTTAAGGATCCGGGAGGGATGCTGACTGTGAAACATTTGCCGACCACTATTCTCGCCTTGAGTACGCTGACGCTGCCCGGATGGCTACAAGCCGCAACCGAGGGCGATGCGTCACGGGGCGCCGAGGCGGCCGCGGTCTGTACCAGCTGCCATCAGGCGGATGGATCCGGCAAGCACAACGAACAGGGCGAATCCTGGCCGCAGCTGGCGGGTCTTGATGCCGGCTATCTTGCCAAACAACTGCGGGACTACCAGTCCGGGCGGCGACAGAACGCCACCATGAAACCCTTCGCCAATATGCTCTCGGATCAGCAGATCGTCGATGTTGCGCAGTTTTACAGCAAGATGGCACCCCGTCCCGGGCAGGGCGGCGAAAGCGCCAGCACGGAGGTGCTTCAGCGCGGCCGGATACTGGCTCAACGGGGCGACTGGTCCGCCTACATCGTGTCGTGCCAGAGCTGCCACGGCCCGGACAATCAGGGGGTCGGCACGGTGTTTCCCGGCATTGCCGGTCAGCACGCCGGCTACATCGTGGCACAGCTGGAAGCCTGGCAGGCCGGTGAGCGGACGAACGACCCTCAGGATCTCATGGGGACGATCGCAAGGCGTATGAACGACGACGATATCCGTGCCGTTGCCGCCTGGCTCGCAAACCAGCCCCCCGCAGCCGAACTGGAGGAGATCCAGCCATGAAATTGACCTTCTCCCGCTCAGTGATAGCGGGCTCTGCTTTTTTCGCCGCCCTGGTGTTTGCCGGTGACCAGACAGACGATTACCTCACTACCCTGACCGAGCTCGGATATCCGGCACCAGCGGATAACCAGCTGGTGCATATTCCTCCTACCCTGAAAGATCTCGAGCAGTCGAGCATGCACCCTGAGCTCAAGCGCGTGATCCGGCGGGGCCACGATCTCTTCACCGATACCCAGCAGCTCAGGGGCGAGAATGTTTTCAACAACATGAACTGCTCCAGCTGTCACCTCGGCGATGGACGGATGCCATTCAGTGCCCCGGTCTGGCCCGCGGCTGTCACCCTGCCCAACTACCGGGGCAAGAACGATCATGTCAATAGCCTTGAGGAGCGTATTGCCGGTTGCTTCACCTACTCCATGAACGGCAAGCCGCCCGACTATGGGAGTGACAACATGCTGGCCCTGGCCGCCTATCATCATTGGCTGGCCAGGGGCGTAACGATGTATCCCGAGCAACCCATCTATGGGCGCGGTTTTCCGGCACCGGAACGCCCGGAGGAAGTGAGCTACCAACGTGGCGAACAGCTCTACAAGGAAAAATGCGCCATATGCCACGGCGACAATGGTGAAGGCTTGCGGATAAGAGACACAACGGTATTTCCGGCTCCCTGGGGGAACAACTCGTACAACTGGGGAGCAGGCATGGTAAGAGTGTCTTCCGCGGCAGGCTTCGTAAAGAACAACATGCCCCTCGGCCAGCCACTGTCTCTGACCGACCAGGAGGCCTGGGACGTCGCCCACTTCATGAACAGTCAGGAGCGTCCCCAGGACCCTCGCTATACCGGTGACGTGGCAGAAACCCTGGAAAAGTACGGCCCTACCTTTCACAAACACTCCCTCTACGGCCAGAAGCGGGAATCGGACGGCAAGGTGCTGGGCGACCACTCGAACACGGGAAACAAGGATTTCCTGAAGCCGGATACTGTCCGGCCACGAACCTTCGAGTAGCAGTGTCTGGTGTCCCGGCGCCTCAGCAAGCCTCCAGGGGCGCATAGGCCAACACAAGCCATTTGGCACCTTCATCAAAATTCACCTGAATCCGGGTGTGATGGCCGCTACCCTCGCTGTTCATCACGATACCTTCCCCAAACTTGGGATGGCGTACCCGTTGCCCCAAAGTGAAGCCGGTACCGGCGTCGGGGGCCTGACTGAACAGGCTTTCATTGGGCCGGGACACCATGGCCGGACGGGTGACGGTATTGCGCAGGCGCACTTCCTGGATGCAGTCCGCCGGGATCTCCCGCACGAATCGTGACAGGGCGTGGAATTTCTCCTGGCCGTAGAGGCGACGAGACTCGGCGTAAGTGAGGATCAGCCGCTTCATGGCCCGGGTGATACCCACATAGGCCAGCCGGCGCTCCTCTTCCATGCGCCCGGGTTCCTCCAGGGACATACTGTGGGGGAACAGGCCCTCTTCCACACCCGCCAGGAACACCAGCGGAAATTCCAGGCCCTTGGCGGAGTGCAGGGTCATCAGCTGGACGCTGTCTTCATGGGAATCCGCCTGGGCCTCGCCGGCGTCCAGAGCCGCCTGAGCGATGAATTCCGCCAGGGCGTCCTCGCCGTCGTCCACCTCGAAATCCGACAGGGCATTGATCAGTTCCTCCAGGTTTTCAACCCGGGCCTGGCCCTTCTCCCCTTTCTCGTTGGCGTGGTAATCCTTGAGACCGCTGACCTGGAGGGTTTCCTTCATCAGACCCTGCAGGGAGGACTGATCGACCTTTTCCGACAGCGCCTGGATGATATCGATGAACTGCTGCAGCCCGGTGCGGGCCTTGCCCTTGACCGCGCCCGCGTCCAGCATCCGCTGCGATGCCTCCCAGAGGGAGATACCCTGCTCGGTGGCATGGGCGCGAAGGTCAGCCAGGCTCTTGGCGCCGATCCCCCGGGTGGGCACGTTGACCACCCGCTCAAACGCCGCATCATCCCGCCGGTAATGAACCAGCCGCAGGTAGGCGATGGCATTGCGGATTTCCTGGCGGTCGTAGAACCGCAGGCCACCATAGACCCGGTACGGAATACCCTGACGCATCAGGGCCTCTTCCAGCACCCTGGACTGGGCGTTGGATCGATAGAGGATGGCGCTCTCGCTACGCAGGCTGCCTTCGCTCACCCAGGTGCTGATGGTATCGGCGATGTAGTTGGCCTCGTCCATCTCGTTGAAGGCCGCATACAGGCTGATGGGCTCCCCTTCGGGGCCATCGGTCCAGAGCTCCTTGCCCAGCCGGCCCTGATTGTTGGCGATCACCGAGTTGGCAGCCTTGAGGATGGTCTGTGTTGAGCGGTAATTCTGTTCGAGCCGGACCAGGCGGGCGTTGGGAAAGTCCCGCTGATACTGCTGGATATTCTCGATCTTCGCGCCCCGCCAGCCATAGATGGACTGGTCGTCATCACCCACCACGGTAATGGGCACCCGATTGCTGGCCAGCACCTGCAGCCAGGCGTACTGGATGGTGTTGGTGTCCTGGAACTCGTCCACCAGGATGTGCTTGAACCGGCGCTGGTAGTGGGTCAACAACTCCGGCCGGTGCAGCCAGAGTTCGTGGGAGCGCAGCAACAGTTCGCCGAAGTCCACCAGTCCTCCCTGGTTGCAGAGCTTCTCGTACTGGCGATAGATCTGCAGCATGGTGCTGGTGAAATGGTCACCAGGGTTTTCCTGGATGTGGTCCGCCCGCAGGCCTTCGTCTTTCTGGCTGTTGATGAACCACTGGGCCTGTTTCGGTGGCCAGCGGCTCTCGTCGATCTGTGCCTCCCGCATCACCCGCTTGATCAGCCGCAACTGGTCGTCGCTGTCCAGCACCTGGAAGTTTTCCGGCAGACCGGCGTCCTGCCAGTGGGAGCGCAGCAGACGGTGAGCGATGCCATGGAAGGTGCCGAACCACATGCCCCTGGAGGGGATGTTCATCATCTGCTCGATGCGATAGCGCATCTCCTTCGCCGCCTTGTTGGTGAAGGTAACGGCGAGGATGCCCGTCGGCGGCACCTGGTCGACCTGCATCAACCAGGCCATGCGGTGCACCAGCACCCGCGTCTTGCCACTGCCGGCACCAGCGAGCACCAGCAGGTGGTCATTCTGGGCGGTGACCGCTTCGCGCTGGGCGTCGTTCAGGGGGTCGATGATGGGGGAGACGTCCATGGGATTCTGCCGTTGCTGCCTGGTTGAAAATGAGGCACGAGTATATCACCCATGGGAAGGGGTTGGGTTATTGGAGGGACCAGCGTCGGCCATCACTGGCCGACGCTGATTCAGGCTTAAAAACCGCGGGGTACCGTCTGCGGCTCAACAAACTCGAACAGACCCTCAAGGCCGCCTTCCCGACCAATACCGGAGGCCTTCATGCCGCCGAAGGGGGCTTCCGGAGTCGGGCCGGTGCCGGTGTTCCAGCCCACGTGGCCGAAGCGCAGGGCGCCTGCCACCCGCATGGCACGCTCTTCGTCGGCGGTGAACAGGTACGACGCCAGGCCGAACTCGGTGTCGTTGCCCATCTCGACGGCTTCCTCCTCGGAGCTGAAGGACACCATCGGCACCAGCGGACCGAAAGTTTCCTCGCGGAAGCAGGCCATATCACGCTTGATGCCGGAAACGACGGTGGGCGGGAAAAACAGGGTGTCGCTGGGGAGATCGTCCGGTCTGGTGCCGGCCACCAGGGTCGCGCCCTTGTCCAGGGCATCTTCCAGGTGGTCTTTCACCTTGTTGAAGCCGGCCTTGTTGATCAGCGGGCCAATATCCACATCACCGTTGATGCCATCGCCCACGGTCATTTTGTTGACCCGGTCCGCCAGCTTCTGACTGAAGCTGTCCATGACCTTCTCGTGAACAAAGATCCGGTTGGCACACACGCAGGTCTGACCGCCACCACGGAATTTGTTGGCGATGAGGTTGTCCGCCGCCTTGTCCAGGTCGGCGTCCTCGAAAATGATATAGGGCGCATTGCCACCCAGCTCCAGTGCCAGCTTCTTGACGTGTTCCGTCGTATCCTCGATGAGCTTGCGTCCCACCTCGGTGGAACCGGTAAAGCTGAGCATGGGCACGTCCGGATGTTCACACAGCACCTTGCCGATCACACTGGCCTTACCCATCACCAGGTTGACCATGCCATCGGGCAGGTCCACTTCCTCGTCGATGATGGTGAACAGGGCAATCATGGTCAGGGGTGTCTCGCTGGCCGGTTTGATCACCGAGGGACAGCCTGCTGCCAGAGCGGCGGACAGCTTCTTGGCGATCATGCCGATGGGGAAGTTCCAGGGTGTAATCAGACCCACCACGCCAACGGGACGGTAGTGGACGGTCCAGGTACAGTCCTTGGGCTTTTCTTCCAGGGTGCGGGAATTCAACTCGCCGATGGTCTTCGAGAAGTAGTCGAAGAATCCGGCCGCGTAATCCACTTCGCCCTGGGCTTCGTTCAGAGGCTTGCCATGCTCCATGCACAGGATTCGGCCAATCTCTTCCCGGTTGGCCTTGAGGGCATCCCGGATCTGCTCAAGCCACTGGCGCCGGGTCTCGATGGCATAGGGCTTGGTCAACTTCAGGGCCGACTGCCCTGACTCGATCGCGGCTTTCACGTCCTCGGCCGGCATTGACGGTGCTTTCGCGATCACCTGGCCGGTGGCCGGATTGTAGACGTCGAAGGTCTGGTCGCCCGACGCCTTCCACTGGCCGCCAATGTAACCTTTCATGTTCTTGAGCAGGTCTGACTTGATCATTGTGGCTCCTCTGTTTCAGGGACAGTATTTCTTGCTTGTTCTTCTGGGCTGTCTAGGGTATTGACGAGAATGTCCGGGAGTGAGACTACTGAGTCATATTGGCTGCGTTTTGGCCGGGTGTAAAGGCAGCAAGCTTTCTTCTCGGGCAATAGCTCAGCCGACATCTATACTGGTCCCAAATACGCACAGACTTAAGGAGTCCGGAACATGAAAGCGTTCTTCCATCCTTCCCAGGATCTGCACGAACCGAAGACCTATTTCACCAAGGGCCGGATGCGCCAGCCCCAGGAGGTAGCCGATCGGACCGGCCAGATGCTGGAAGGCCTGAAAGAGATGGGAGTCGAGGTTCTGCAGCCGGCGGACCAGGGCGCCGGGCCGATCTCGGATATCCACGACCTTGGCTACCTGCGCTTTCTGGAGTCCGCCCACCGCCGCTGGATGGAACAGGAGGACTGGGGCGATGAAGTCATGTCCAACATCTTCGTGCGCTCGCCCAACCACCTCCAGGGCGTTCTCGCCGAAGCCGCCCGCTACCAGGCCGACGGCAGCTCGCCCATCGGCGCCAGAACCTGGGAGGCGGCCTACTGGTCGGCCCAGGCAGCCCTGGGCGCGGCCGATGCAGTCAAGGCAGGCGACCGGGTCTCCTACGCGGTATGCCGCCCGCCCGGGCACCATGCCCGCCGGGATGCCGCCGGCGGCTTCTGCTACCTGAACAATGCCGCCATAGCGGCCCAGCACCTGCAGGACCGTTTTGCGCGGGTAGCCATCCTCGATACCGACATGCATCACGGCCAGGGGGTGCAGGAGATCTTCTACGACCGCAGTGACGTTCTCTACGTTTCCATCCACGGCGATCCCACCAACTTCTATCCGGTGGTGACCGGTTTCCAGAACGAACGCGGTGAAGGCGACGGCCATGGCTACAACATCAACTACCCCATGCCCCACGGCTCCAGTGAAGAGCACTTCTTCGACACCCTGGACCAGGCCCTGACCGACATCAAACTCTACGATCCCGACGTACTGGTGCTGTGCCTGGGCTTCGATATCTACAAGGACGACCCCCAGGCCAAGGTGGCGGTCACCTCGGATGGTTTCTCACGGCTGGGCAAGCGCATTGCCGACACTCACCTGCCGACACTGGTGGTGCAGGAAGGGGGGTATGACCTGGAGTCACTGAGTGAGAATGTTCAGCGGTTTTTCCGGGGCCTTGGAGCGGTCTGAAGGCGCCCTCAGCCGGACCGCGTCAGCCAGTAGTAAAGCCGCCCGACCTGCTCATGGAGCAGGCGGGTACTCTCCAACAGGTAATAGGTTCGCGGCAGGAAATTGAAGGCCTGCTCCTCATTGCTGTGGGTAAATCCCATGGGGGCGGGGATCACGTCCAGGCCGCGGCGCTCGAACTCGGGGATGGCGCGGGTCAGGTGGGCCGCGTGGGTGACCAGCAGGATGGTGTCGACGCCGGCGGTCCTGAGAATGGGCACGCTCAGTTCGGCATTTTCCCGGGTGGTGCGGCTTTCATGTTCCAGCCAGCGTGCCTGCACTCCAAAGGCCTCCTCAAGCATCCGGTTCATGATCTGCGCTTCGGATTCCGCCTCCGGCATGCCGTTGCGGCCACCGGTCAGCAGCATCGGCAATCCGGTCCTGCGGTGCCAGCGGGCCGCTTCCGCCAGCCGGGCCAGGGGTGCCTCCGCCACCACATCCTGCCCGGACCAGTGGGGCGCCGATACTTCACGGCCACCACCAAGGACCACAATGGCACCGGCCCGGGACGCCTCCTCAACCGTTGGAACCGGGTGGTCCTCCAGGCCAAGGCTCAGTACCTGCTGCGCTGGCGGAATGGAAAAGAGATAAAGCGATACCAGCCCGAGCAGGATCAGCGTCCTGCCCATCCGTGGCAAGGACCCCATTAACAGCAAGCCTGCCGCCAGAAGCAGGATGTTCAGGAAGGGAGGCATTATCGCCAGCTTTATCAACTGAAGCATGGGTTTCTGTCTTCCCTGGGGCTACCGCCGGTCAGTGTCCCGGCGCATATACCTTGATGTTGTCGTGCCCTTCCGCCTTCAGGTGCCCCGCATGCATGCGACTCATGGTGCCCCTGGCACAATAGAGCAGGTACTGGCGATCCTGGGACAGGGCCTCAACCTGCTGGTTGAGCTCGTAGAAGGGGATGTTAATGACCTCGTTGTTGGTCAGGACCAGCGGCGAACGCTCCTCCTCATCCGGATGACGCACGTCGATGATCACATCATCCACGTCGGGAGTGGACACCAGCTCCACCGCATCAGGCGTCAGCTCGGTGTTCATCAGATCAGCCACCGGCGTTTCCCTGCGCTCGTCGATGGCACGTCGAAGGGCCGTGGGATCCATCAATGCCTCATCGGCCTCGACCCGGTCGAGTTTCGCCCGGGTGGCGGGCTTCTGGGAAATCACGCCACAGTATTCCGGCATATTGCGGGCGTAAGATTCGGTGCCGATCTCCGCCGCGATGCGGATGATCTGCTGCTTGTCCATGGCAATCAACGGTCTCAGGACGACTTCATTGCTGGCCCGATCCACCACATTCAGGTTGGTCATGGTCTGGCTGGAAACCTGGGCAACGGCATCGCCGGTGACCAGGCCCGCGACGTTGTTCACGGCGCCAATCTCGGACGCCGCCTTGAGCATCTGCCGCTTGAGCACCACCCCCCAGTGTCGGTGATTTACCGAACGCATGATCTCGGCCACCACACCCTCGAAGGGCACCGAAATGAACTTGGCGGAATGGGAGGAGCCGTAGCGGTTCCAGAGATGACTCACCACCTGCCGCACTCCCACCTCGTGGGCCTGACCGCCCAGGCTGAAGAACAGGAAATGGCTCCGCAGGCCCCTGCGCATCATCAGGTAGGCTGCCACGGAGGAATCGTAGCCACCGGAGATCAGTGTCATTACCGACTCGACGCTGCCCAGGGGATAGCCCCCTGCGCCCTGGTGCTTGCGATGGGAAAGGTGGTACTGGTCCTCGCGAACGTCGATGCGCACCTCTACATCCGGGTCCTTGAGACGGACGCCCGAGGCACCGGTGTTGGCCATGAGAACACTGCCCACGAGCCGTTGCACATCATTGGAGGTGAAATCGTGGCTGCCGATCCGCCTGGCCCGAACCGCGAATGTCTTTCCCTCCACCCGTCTCCCAAACGCGGCCAGCGCCTTTTCCGCCACATCCTCCAGGCTGACCAGGGGGTAGACCGAGATTTCCTGGATCGTGGAAATGCCTGGAATACGACCCAACTCGTCAAGGGCCGGGCTCAGAAGCCCGCGATCATCGGGCAGGTGAACATCGACACGGTCCCAACTTCCCTCCACGGTGATATCATGGTCGAGCCTCGCCAACAGCTTCCTGATGTTCTGGCGCAGGTGCTTCATCTGCTGGCGGCGAACGGGTTTACTCTTGATGGCCACTTCCGGGGCCGGACGGATCAGTAACTTCATGGGACAATGGCCGGGCTGGTTTGACTGGCGTAAAGATTCCAAAGGCCTTAGTCTACCCGGTTCCTGACGTGCCTCAAAATCCGGCCTCGCCGGGAGCGCACGTCCTGCCAGCGCAAAACCTTCGTTCAGGAGCAGAGGAATTCATGCAGAAACAGCCGACGGTCAACGCCCTGATTTCCCCCGAGGG
Source organism: Marinobacter daqiaonensis (assembly GCF_900115285.1). GTDB lineage: Bacteria > Pseudomonadota > Gammaproteobacteria > Pseudomonadales > Oleiphilaceae > Marinobacter > Marinobacter daqiaonensis. The sequence goes on along the minus strand of NZ_FOYW01000003.1, from coordinate 106,883 downwards.
CAGCCTGGAAATACTCTCTAACCATGAGGTTAACCGCCTGAAGGACCGGAGCGAGGGAGGCCTGTATCGTCTGTTTCGGCAGTGTGCACTGGCGGTTCTGAATACCGGCGCGGAAACCGACGACTGCAAGGATCTGATGGAGGCCTACTCGGATTTTGACATCCGGCTGGTGCCCCAGCCCCGCGGCCTGAAGCTGGAGGTCGTCAACGCTCCGGCCATCGCCTTCGTGGACGGGCAGATGATGCGCGCGATCCGGGAGCACCTGTTCGCGGTACTGCGGGACATCGTCTACTCCAACACCCTCGTGACCCCGGGGGCGGGCTTCCGCCGTGACAATCCGGAGGATCTCACCAACCTGATTTTCCAGATCCTTCGCAATGCCCGCACCCTGCAGGCCGGCCGTCAGCCGGATCTGGTGGTCTGCTGGGGTGGTCACTCCATCAGCCGCGAGGAGTACAGCTACAGCAAGGAAGTCGGGCACCAGCTCGGCCTCCGGGGCCTGAGCATCTGCACCGGCTGCGGCCCGGGCGCCATGAAAGGCCCCATGAAGGGAGCCACCATCGGCCACGCCAAGCAGCGGGTCAAGAACGGTCGTTACATTGGCATCACCGAGCCCGGGATTATCGGTGCGGAAGCGCCAAACCCCATCGTCAATGAGCTGGTTATCATGCCGGACATTGAAAAGCGCCTGGAAGCTTTCGTGCGGGCAGGCCACGGCATCATCGTCTTCCCGGGCGGGGTGGGCACCGCCGAGGAAATCCTTTACCTGCTGGGGCTGTTACTCCACCCGGACAATGCCGATCTCCCCTTCCCGGTGATCTTCACCGGCCTCAAGGAGAATGCCGAATACTTCGAAATGATCGACCGCTTTATCCGCAATGCCCTGGGCGACAAGGCTGCCGAGAAGTACGAGATCATTATCGATGACCCGGCCCGGGTGGCCCAGACCATGAAGAAAGGCATCCATGACGTGGAAGCGTTCCGCCGGGCAATGCAGGATGCCTATCACTTCAACTGGATGCTGAAGATCGACCCGGTTTTCCAGATGCCGTTCGAGCCGACCCACGAGAGCATGCAGGCGCTCGAACTCCATACCAGCCAGCCGGTACACATGATTGCCGCCAATCTGCGCAAGGCTTTCAGTGGCATCGTCGCCGGTAATGTGAAAGCAGAGGGTATCCGGCAGGTTGAAGAGAAGGGGCCATTCGAGATCTCAGGTGACCCCTTGCTGCTGACACCGCTGGAGGAAATGCTGGCGGCATTCGTCGCCCAGAACCGGATGAAACTGCCGGGGGACTCCGCCTACCGGCCGAGCTACCGGATCGTCAAGTGATCCCGGGGGATCGCTGGCACAAAAAAAACCGGCCTCCTTGAGGCCGGTTTTTTGTTACGGGTGAAGATTATTTGCCGCCATCCGCCGGCAGGCTGGCATAGTAAGCCGCCAGGTTTGCCATGTCCTCATCACTTAGGCCAGCGGCCTGTCCCTGCATCACAACTGCCTGGCCACCCATGCGCTGCTTGTTCTTGTAGGCTGTCAATGCCGAGACAAGATAAGCCGCGTTCTGGCCAGCCAGGTTGGGATAACCCGGGATTTGGGCGATACCATTCTGTCCGTGACAGGCCGCACACACAGCCGATTTCTTTTTGCCCGCCTCAACATCAGCCGCCGATACCAGGGCCGGGGCAATTGCGACTGAGGTCAGTGCGGCTGCCATCAACAGTTTCTTGAAGCTCATAGGTCTCTCCACCAGTTATTTGACATCATTGGACATCTTTATATCACACGGGCTCTCAAGGCCCTCATGAGATAGGTCAAGGCGCCGGAATGATCCCAGGGGCGCCCCGGCCTCCGACCTTTGGAGGCTTTATTTCTGTTACAGTTAATTCCACAGTAGCAGGTGTCGACATCTCCGCAAACCTCAGGACCCCACAATAAACCATGAGCATCCAGACTCAGGAACTTCCCTGCCGCGGTGGCAAACTGGGCATCATCACCCTGGACTCACCAGACACCCTGAACGCCCTGTCTGCAAGCATGTTTACCGCCATGCAGGTGCAGCTTGACCAGTGGGCACAGGACGACGACCTCTGTCTGGTACTGCTCAACGCCAACGGATCAAGGGGGTTTTCCGCCGGCGGCGACATTCGCGAGCTGTACGAGAGCCTTCGCAAAAACCCCGGGGCGGAAACCGTTACCAGTATATTCGCTCGGGAATACCGGGTGGATTACACCCTGCACACCTTTCCCAAACCCGTAGCCACCCTTGCCCACGGCATCACCATGGGCGGCGGCATGGGCCTGCTGCAGGCCAGCCGCTATCGGCTGGTCACGCCGAACGCCCAGCTGGCGATGCCGGAGGCGTCAATCGGGCTGTTTCCAGACGTCGGCGCGAGCTGGTTCCTGAATCGGCTACCCGGCCGCATCGGCCTGTTCATGGGACTCACCGGCGCCCGTCTCAATGCCTCTGACACCATGAGAATCGGCCTCGCCGACAAGGTGATTGAGCGAAACAGCCTGGATGAGCTGGTCAACCGGATCATCGACCAGTACTGGAGCGGCGAAACGGCCGCCGACGACAACCGGCTTTACCGGTTACTGAACCAGATGCCCGAACCCACTCCGGAGGCCCTCCCCCCCAGCGAACTGGAGCTTCACGAACAGACCATTGCGAAACTGTGCCGGCGGGATGAATTGCCTCGGGTGGTGGAACGCTTGCTTGACAGTAACACCGCCGATGACTGGTGGAACCGGTGTATCAGCTCCCTTCGCAGCGCCTGCCCGGTTTCCCTGTGGCTGCTGGAACGGCAACTGAGCCATGGCCTGCAGATGTCCCTCAAGGACATCTTCCGCATGGAGCTGGCCATGGTTGCCAACTGCGGTAGCCGGCCGGACCTGGCGGAAGGTATCCGCGCGAGGATAATCGACCGGGACAATGAGCCAAAATGGTCTTTTCCCACTCTGAGCGAGGTGCCCGAGGAGTACGTCGAAAGCCACTTCCAGCCGCCCTGGCCCGCCGAACAGGACCCACTGGCCGACCTCTGACCGGTCAGGACGACAGCGCCGCCAGCATTGTGGCGGCCTCGGCCCGAAGGCGCTGCTCACCGTCACCGCGACCCAGGCACAACCGGGTCCCTCGCAACGTCTGCCAGTCCCTGTTCTGCAATACGGCCGCCACCCAGAGTTCCTGTCCCGACGCCAGGCCTTCCATCGCAAGCGCAATCCCGGGCTGACCACTCAGTCTCTTCAGAGCCGGCAGGGTCAGCTCAAACCCCCGGTGGCCGTGGGCGAAGGCCTCCAGCTCCATCATTTCCTGCGCTGTCAGGCGCGGTGCCGGCGGCAGGTCGGCGCTGATGGCCAGCACCAGGTCGGCAGCCAGGGTCGGCCAGACCACCGGCAGCAATACCGACCATTGCTCGGAGAACCTGGACGCGAGGCGCTGCTGGATGTCGCCACCTTTCTCACTCAGTCCCTTCATCATCTGCACCCCATACTCCCCGGAACTGGCCTCATGGCGGATCCCCAGGCGCACCACCGCAAACCCCGCCGAGCGCCAGAACGCCAGCAGATCAGGCGCCCCCCCGTAGCTGGTGCCCACGGCATCCAGTGCCAGGCTCCGGGCCTTCTGGCACACCATGGCCAACAGCTCATGACCTATTCCGGAACGGCGGTGTGCCTCGCTCACAGCGATCCGGACAACCCGTAACAGACGCAAGGTCGCAGCGGCCGGGAGGCCACCGTGATTGGCCAGGGACTGGGGCAGGAGATGGCCTCTCAGACGTCGCTGGCCAAGGGAAACCTTTTCCGCGAGCCCAGGTGAAAGGCCACCCTCGGTTGTCGCCCAGAGCACGCCAACGATCCGTCCCTGGCACTTGGCAACCACGCTGACGCCATCAGGGTCGTCCAGCCACTGGCGAAGGTCTCCGGGGGTGGTCCGGTAATGGGCATCCACCAACAGGCCGAAAGCCTGGCTCAATTCGTCCTCACTGGCATCAGCGGGGTGCCAGAGGTCCAGGGTAACCGCACCCTCTTCTCTGCCCCCGGGTGCCTCCGCATCCAGCAGGAACAGGCGATTCACCAGGGGCTCCAGGGGGTCCGAGGATGACCAGCGAATGGGCTGTTCCAGGGTGATGGCCTGCCATTGCGGCGTCTCCCTGGCCAGCACCTCGCGGAAACGGAGGTTGAAACCACGCCCCGAGCCCTCGTAACCGTGTACCGTGGTGGCAAATACCACTCTTGGCCAACCCAGCAGAACCTGGCGCAAAAGCGCCGCCGGTATCGCTGCTGCCTCATCCACGATCACCAGCTCAGCTTCGGGATGACGATCCAGCATATCATCCACCGGATACCAGCTCAGGCAGGCGTCCCCGGCCACCCACAGGGTATTCTCACCGGCATCGGGCACGCCTGCCTCTTCGGCGGCGTGGCGGAACAGGGTGGTGACGCTGTCGCGCCGCCCCGAAACCACGGCGATGCGGCGCCGGCCTCCCTTCAGCAGCCGCGCGGCGGCTATCCCCAGTGCCGCCGACTTGCCCCGACCCCGATCCGCGGTAATCACCAGCGGCCGGCGCCGCCGGCCCAGGCCCGCACCGGTAATCGCGGAAACCGCGCGGGCCTGATCGTCGGTGCTGGCTGGCCTGAACACCCCCGCATCCGGTGGTGGTGGCAGAGCCGGTGACGCCGGTAACTGACCGGCGGTGAGCCGGATAGCATTCCCATCGGCCGCGATCAGTCGCCCCGCGCGCGCCAGGAACGGGTGAGCTCTGTTATGGGCCAACCCCACCCGGTCGTAATCCGGGTCCGGGAAGTCCCTCCAGGTCTTCATGGGCGGCATCAACCAGACCCACAACCCTCCTGCGCTCAGTGTGCCCGCAAGGGCGGCGAGGCTGTCGGGCGGATTGCCCTGCCACCCATCCCAGACCAGAAGCGACGTTTCAGTACCGAGGTAATGACGGGCCGACGTGGCCTTGATGGGAGCGAGCGCCGGATGCGGCGAATCCTCCGCGGGACCGCTCCACAGCCCTCCGCTCGGTGACAGTGACGAAAGGATAATTCCGACTGCCTGCAGGGCCTGCTCTCGGCTGCCTTCAACCACCACCAGCCGACGCTCGCCCCGCTCGCGGAGTCGTTGCGCGAAAGCCCTCCAGCCCGACCCTGACACTAACTCAGGTCCATGGAGTGCTTTTTCAGGTCCGCCAGGTCACAGTACTCCAGAGCGGAGCGATGGGTGGCGCGCAGCCTGACCCGGGGTGCGTGGCCCGCCTCGAAAGCCTCCTGCCACCGTGCCGCGCACAGGCACCAGCCATCGCCGCCCCTGAGACCCGGAAATCCAAACTCCGGACGGGGCGTGCTCAGATCATTCCCCGTGGCCCTGGAAAAGGCCAGAAAGTCGTCGGTCACCACGGCACAGACGGTGTGACTGCCGAGGTCGTCAGGGCCGGTATTACAACAGCCGTCCCGGTAGAACCCGGTCACCGGGTCGTTGCCACAGGTTTCCAGAGTCTCACCCAGTACGTTGACCGGTTCCTTGGTTGCGGTTGCCATACATGCCTCCTATGAAGGATTCAGTGTTGTCGATGGCCGCCATTATGCGGGATGGGTGACCCGGTGTCAGGGGCCCTTTACAATGGGGGCATGACCAGCCAACTCCCCGACTTCCTGACCGACGAGCAGCGCGAGATCATCACCGCGGGCCACGAGCACGCGCTGATCACCGCCGTGGCGGGCAGTGGCAAGACCACCACCCTCGCCTGGCGTCTGCGCTGGTTGTTGCAGCAGGGCCATGATCCGCGCCGGATGCTGGTACTGATGTTCAACCGCAGTGCCCGACTGGATTTCGAGCGCAAGCTGCGGGAGGTGACCCGGGGTCTGGGCGTGGCCCTGCCGGAAGTGCGGACCTATCACGCCATGGGACTGCGTCTTTATCGGCGCTTCGTGCAGGAAGGGTATCTGCCGGCCTTCTCCGAGCAGATCCTCGGCGAGCAGGAAATCAGTTACCAGGCCTGGCTGCTGACCCGGCGGCTGGCGCCGGAGGACCTCGCCGACGAGATCCGGCGAAACAAGAAGGATTACGTGGAAACCGCCACCGCCTTCATCGACCTGGTGAAAACCACCCTGACACCGGTGGAGGTGGTGTTCGAGGAGCAGGGTTACAGCGACCGGCATCGCTATCTCATCGACCTGTTCCACGGCTTTGAGCAGTGGCGCAAGGAGCGCAGTCAGATCACCTATGCCGATATGCTCTACGAGCCGGTGATGGCGATTCACCAGAACCCGGCGTTGCAGCGACTCGTGGCCAACAAGATGGACCTGGTGGTGGTGGACGAATATCAGGATACCAACGAGATCCAGCACCTGCTGTTGCGTTACGTCGCCGGTGACCGAGCCCGGGTGACCGTAGTGGGAGATCCCGACCAGACCATCTACGAGTTCCGGGGCGCCAGGCCCGAGTTCATCCTTCACCGCTTCCGGGAGGAATTCGACGACCCCCTGCAACAGACCCTGAGCTACAGCTTTCGCTATGGCCACCGGGTCGCCCTGCTGGCCAACCACCTGATCACCAACAACCTGGGCCGTAACGATGTGCTGTGCCATGCCCATCCGTCGACCCCGCCGACCCGTATCCAGCTCCATCAGAGCGAGAGCGACAGCGGCGTTGCACTGAAGCTCCTCGAAGGTCTGCCGGCGGAGGAGCAATGCCGGAGTGCGATTCTGTTCCGGGTCTGGAGCCAGAGCGTTCCCATTGAGCTGAGACTGCTTGCCCGGCAGATTCCCTACCGCATCGACGCCGGCAAGGGGGCACTGTTCAGCCGTGAAGTGGAGGCCATTACGGGCCTGCTGCAGGTGCTTACCGGACAGCTCCCCCACATCAGTGAAAGCGACCGGCTGGACATTGCCCGTAACCTGCTCCGGTTCCCCCATGTCGGGCTCAGGGAGCAGGAGCTGGGCCATCTTGCTCGGATGCTGGCGGGGTTCGAGAGTGACTGGGGCAACTCTCTGCTGAGCCTGGACCATAGAGCCCTGGCGCCCATGGCGGCCCGCAAGCTCAAACGTCTTGGGGAGGCGCTGATCTCATTGCGGGACTTCCACGGCCCTGTCGCCGCCCTGCTTGATCGTTATGCCGAACACACGGAGCTGTTCGAGGGGATTCGCAGCCTGGCACTGACCCACGATACGGCCAATGAGCGCATCGATACCGTGCAGGGTTTCAGGGCCTATCTCGCCAGCCTGGACATTCCGCCGGCGGATGCCCTGCGACACCTGCAGACGCTCCGGCGCCAGGCGGCGGAACGCCGGGGGGACGAACAGTCCGCGGGGGTTCTGCTGTCCACCATTCACCGCACCAAGGGACTGGAGTGGCCGCGGGTGATCATCCCCGGGCTTCAGGAAAAATACCTGCCCTACAGCCCCCGGCAACAGGATGACCTGCGGGCTTTTGTCGAGAGTGAACGGCGCCTGCTGTATGTGGCAGTCACCAGAACCCGTGACGAACTGCACCTGATCACCCGGCCAGGAGGCCCACGTCCGGCAGTGGATGCCGACCTGGCTCAAAGCCGTTTTGTCGGTGAGCTCTGCTTTGAACTGAGTGACCAGTTTGGCCGCTGGCTCGACCATGGCAACGGCGAAGACCCAGAAAACCGCACTTTCCACGCAGACATGGCTCTGACCCCCGTCAGCCTGCGTTATGCCGGACGGGCCGGGATCAATCTGGAGGGCGAGACGGCAACCACGTCCAGGAACGGTGCGCTCCTCTGGAGCCACAACAGGCTGAGCCATGCCATCTTTGGCCCCGGCACTGTGGTCCGGGAGGAGGAAAGTGCCTTTGAAGTGCGCTTTGACGAAGGCAGGACCCTGAACTTCAGCAAGAAAAGCGCACACCTGTATTTCCGGATACTGGCCAGTGAGGGCAGCGGCGGCCATTGATGGCCTCCTGCTATACAGCCACACCCTCCGGAGCTCGTTCAGGACAACCCCATGAACCCACAAAGGCGTAACACCCCATTCCCATGGCTCCTCCTGCCAGGCGCTGCGCTATTGGCTCTGATGGAGCTGTTCCCCGGCCCTGCTCTGGCAGCGGAGGTCTATCGCTGCGAGGGGCCCGAGGGCATCCGTTTCTCGGACCGCCCCTGTGGCCCTGATCCGGAGACCATCACCATTCCGGACAACCGTATTGGCGGCAGCCTCAACCACAACCTTCCGGAGTTCGACGCTGACCCGAGGGAAGCCGCGCCAGACGATCCGCCGAAAGCGGAAGAAGAGGACAATTCCTGCCGCTACATCAACTCCACCCGGCTCAGAACGTACCTGGCCCGTGAGCAGGTAGTACCCGGCATGACCCGGGACCATGTGGAGAGGGCCTTCGGCAAGCCCCCCGAGAAGTATCAGCACCCTGTGGAAACCTGGGTTTACCAGACCCGTTACTATGGTGCCCTTTATGAACTGACCTACGTCTATTTCCGGAACGGGTGCGTCACGGAAGTCGAATATCGGGACCCTTAACAATTTTTCATTATATTTTCATTAATTTAGCAGGCCCCGATGGCAACCGTCTCGTATCCTTCTATTACTCAGTAGATTCCGAGAGGTTCTGAGTTTTTTCTTGTAAGTCGCAGGTTACAAAACTTAACTTGCGACAGAGCGCCCGAACAAAAGGCGCCCCGGACCACGGAAAGAGGATGCCATATGACAACATTACGCCCCCTTGGCGCTGCAGTACTTGCAGCAGCCATCAGCACCCCGGCCCTGGCCGAGGATATCCAGACCATCTACCTGAATCCATTTGTCGGCTACCAGTACTTCGACGACAAGCGGGATCTTGATGAGTCCGTGACTTACGGTGGCGGCATCGAATACCGCTTCCTCCCACAGTGGGCAGTCGAGGCGGTGTACTCCCGATCCGAACCCGACCGGAAGTACGTTGGCGGAGAGGTGACCTTCGAGGAGGTCCGGGTGGACGGCCTTTACTACTTCGGCAGTCAGAGCGATGCGATAAACCCCTACCTGGCAGCGGGTGTGGGCCACGCTGACTTTGACGGCGGCACCACCAGCACCCCGGGCACCATGCATGATGAAACCCGCTTCAACCTGGGCGGCGGTGTTCGCTACAACATGACCGACAGGGTCTCCCTGCGAGGGGACCTGCGCGCCTTCCACGGTGTGGATGAAAGCACCACCGACGCCCAGGCTTCCCTCGGTATCAGCCTGGCCTTCAGCCGCGATGTTTCGGAGCCGGCTCCCGCGCCAGCACCGGCCCCTGCACCAGCGCCGGAACCCGACAGCGATAATGACGGCGTCCCCGATCGCCGTGACCAGTGCCCCGGCACCGTAGCAGGTGCACCCGTGGACCAGAACGGCTGTGAACGGGACAGCGACGGTGACGGCGTGGTGGACCGCCTCGACCAGTGCCCGGGCACGCTCCGGGGTACCGAAGTGGATGAGACCGGTTGCGAAGTTGTGACGGTGGAAACCTTCACTCTGTACATCAGCTTCCCGGTGGACAGTTCCGAGATTGGCGACCGGTACGATGAGGACATCCGCGAGGTTGCCGAGGTTCTTCAGGCCAATCCTGAGGTGACGGTGGAGATCGCGGGTCACACGGATAGCACGGGGCCGGCCGAGTACAATGAGGCACTTTCCCAGCGTCGTGCCGAGGCGGTTGCCCAGCGCCTGATCAGTATCTACGGCATCGATGATGACCGCGTCACGCCGGTAGGCTATGGGGAAACCGATCCCATCGCCAGCAACGAGACCGCAGAAGCGAGGGCGCAGAACCGTCGGGTGGAAGCCCGCATCCAGGTTCGTCGCTAAACCGGACCCAACCCTCAGTCCAACCAGAAGGCGCCCTCGGGCGCCTTTTTCAGTTCCCGCCCCTGGTGGCATCCAGCAAGAGGTTGCGTGGCGTCAGCTCCCGGTCGCAAAACGTTCCCAGTCGCACCTCATAGCCTGCCTCCTCCAGGTAAATGGCATAATCCAGCACCAGCCAGAGCTCCATTGGACGACGGAACAGGTGGCGCACAAGCTCCTGCTGCCGGACCTCCTGCAGCCTCCGGGCGCCATGGTCGAGCCACTCTTCCAGTGACACGTTCCCCGGAAGCTCGATACCCTTTTGCCTGGCCGCCCAGCGGCAAAAAGCGGCAAAGCCTTCATTCACCAGATGTTTGGGATGAGAGGGCAGCGGCAGGTACTCATTCACCCGCCGGACCTGACGCTGCAGGCCGTCAAAGGCGAGACGCCACTGACTGACCAGCGCTGTCTGGGCTCTGACCCGCGCCGGTGCCGTGACGGTTTCCTGTACAGCCAGTCTCAGGTCATTGCTTTCCAGTTCGAGCCTGCCCGGGTCACCGGATACGAGGCTGGACAGGGGCCGGTAGGGAAGAGCCCCCGTAAGGTGATAGCAGCAGGGTGAGAAGCTTACCCGGGGCTGGGTCCGGGCCACCGCATCCCGCATCAGCTTGCGGTGGAGATCGCCGCAGGCATGGAGGGCAACTCCATGGACGCGATCGGGCCAGCCGGGATCCGCAACCATCACATCCTCGCAACGAAGCGTCACCGCATCTCCAAAACGGGTCGCCAACCGGTTTCCGTCCGCCACCAGGCCGGCATTCCACTCCAGGCCTGTGACCGGACCCGGGCAATGGGGCGCCAGGGTACGGGCCAGATGCCCCTTGCCACAGCACCAGTCCAGTACCGGCACCTGGAGTGGTGCCAGCGCCGCGGCGAAGGCACCCGACTGCAGCCGTTTTCGCCCCGGCATGTCGGTGGCCCGGGTTTCCGGCAGGGTGAACGCCAGGCTGGCCTCAGCATCCGAACGCCAGTCAGGCACGGCGATAAGTCGCTCACGATCCACCAGCCCCGGAAGCCATTCCTCAAGCGCGGCCACCAGGGCGCCAGGATCGTCTTCATAGCGGGCACAGGCCCGCTCATCCAGCTGCTCCAGCCATTGCTGCATCCCGGGCAGATCCCTGGTCCACGCCGGCTCCGGATCCATGAACGGCGCCGGCTGCCAGAAAGACCGGTGCTGGCGCAGCCATTCATCGAGCTGCCGCCACTGACGGTGAAATGGTGACCCGGAGTCGTGTAAACTCCGCCGCGGAGGTAACGTCATGCAACTGGCCTTTGTACTGGTTGAACCCAAGGTACCGGAAAATGTCGGTGCGACCGCCCGCGCCCTGTGCGCCATGGGCTTCAGTGAGCTGTGGCTGGTCAACTCGGAACTGCACCAGCGTCCGGAGGCCCACTGGCTGGCCCATGGTAGCGACCACATCCTCGACAATGCGCGCATTTTCCCGGATCTTGCCGCGGTAAGAAACTCCGCAGATCTGCTCATCGGTACCTCCGCCAAGCCCCGCCATAATCGTCAGGATTGGCATCCCCCCGGCAGCCTGGGAAAGGTCCTCGCCAACAAGGGTGACTCGGTGACGACGGCGGCACTGGTGTTCGGCCGGGAAGACCGTGGGCTGTCCAACGAAGAACTGGCGCTTTGCGATCTGCTGACGGGCATCCCCATGGCAGTCAGTTACCCCTCCCTGAACCTTTCACAGGCGGCAATGCTCTATGCCTGGGAGCTCTCCGGCCTCAAGGACAACATTGGTCAGCAAAAACCCGCCGGGACGACCGATACTGCCCGGCTTTCAGCCCTCAGAAACCGGCTTGAACAGTTATTGCCAGAACTGGACACACCGCCTGACAGCACGCTCTCCCGGTGGGTTTTTGAGCGCCTGCCCCTGCTCAGCAACCGGGACATCGGATTTGTTCATACACTCTGCACCAATCTTGCCCGCAAAATCGGAAACCGTTGAGCCGAAGCCACACTTCACGGTCGCGAACTTATCCGTTCAGCCCGTTGACAGTCCGGGAGGCTGATGGCTAATGTTCATAAAGCGAAACAAAATAATATTTCGCCTGGCAAAATATCCAAATCATAAAGACAACAAGAGGATAAGATCGATGCACAAGCTGAAACAGCACCTGCTGGCTGTCGCCATAGCCGCTACCCCCACCCTGGCGTTCAGTGCCGAGGGCGTGGACCTTCCCGATACCCTCGCCATGACCGCCTACGGCACCGGCTCCGCCGGCTATAGCCAGATGGTTTCCATTGGCAACCTGTTGCAGAACGAATACGGCACCTCCGTTCGAATCCTGCCCGGTGAAAATGACGTTTCCCGGATGACCCCGCTGAAGACGGGCCGGGTACCACTATGTGCCTGCGGCATAGCGAGTTACTACGGATCTGAAGGGGTGCTGATGTTCGCCAGTCCCGACTGGGGACCACAACCCATTCGGGTGATCGTCACCTCCACAGCTTCTTTTGGCCTGGGCGTTGCCGTTGCCGGCGACATCGGGGTTGAGACACCCGCCGACCTGAAAGGCAAGCGGGTTTCCTGGATTCGCGGTGACGATGCCCTGAATATCGGTACGGAAGCGTTCTTGGCTTTTGGCGGGCTGACCTGGGACGACGTCGAGCGGGTTGAGTTCCCGGGCTACGGTCGCGCCTTCGAAGGGGTCATTGCCGACCAGAGCGATACCGGCTTCACCATGAGCGTGGCGCCACCGGCGCAGCAGCTGGCCGCCAGTCCCAGGGGAATCGTCTGGCCCCGGCTCGACCCTGACGACAAGGAAGGCTGGGAGCGCCTGCAGAGCGTCGCGCCCTACTTCCAGCCCCACAAGGTCACCTCCGCCGCCGGCGATGACTACGGCAAGGATAACCCCTGGATTGGTGCCAGCTATCCGTACCCGATTCTGGTCATGAACGCCGATGCTGATCCGAAGATCGCCAGCAGCCTGGTCCGTGTCTTTATCGAAGACTATGACAAGTACAAGGATGCGGCTCCAGGCAACGCCGGCTACAGTCTGGAAAACCAGAACATGAAATGGGTCATTCCGTTCCATGACGAGGTGGTCGAGTACTACAAGGACATCGGCCACTGGACCGATGAGATGCAGGCCCATCAGGACCAGCTGGTGGAGCGCCAGCAGGTTCTGACGGACACCTGGAAGCAATTCACCGGCAGCAACCCGCCGTCGGACGAGGAGGCTTTCAAGAAAGGCTGGATGGACGCCCGGGCCAAGGCCCTCGAGGCGGCTGGCATGAACCCGGTCTTCCGTTGATCGGGATACCTTAGCAAAACGGGAGGGGTTCGCCCCTCCCTCTTCCGAGCCCTGTCCTGATTTCGGAGCCACACATTCCATGACCGCCCCCAAGGAAAACGCCCCTTCCCGGGAAAACATTGCCGGCATCCGCCAGCTTTCCGGGTTCTGGCTCTGGGTGCCCCGTGTCGCCACCATGGTGCTGACACTGCTCACCCTGGATTACCTGTTCAACCTCCAGCTCATCAATTTCATTACCCAGGTGGAGAGCCAGTTCTTCTATACCGTGGTCGCTCTCATGCTGCCACTTGTCTATATCCTCTGGCCCATGAACCGTTCCGCTCCCCGGAACCGGGTTCCCTGGTACGACATTATCCTGTTCCTGGCTACCACTGGCATCTGCGGCTTCTTTGTCTACAACGCCGAGCAGATCCTGGACCGGGGCTGGGAGTACGCCGCGCCGGATTACGCCATGGTAATGAGTTTCCTGCTGTGGTTCACGATTCTTGAGGCGGTGCGCCGGGCCGGCGGCCTTCCAATAATGGTGATCGTCGGCCTCGCCAGTATCTACCCGATTTTCGCGGACATGGTGCCGGGGCCGATCCAGGGCTTTCCGTCCTCTCCCGAGCAGACCGCGATCTACCACGCCATGAGTCGCGAAAGTGTCATGGGCATCCCGCTGCAGGCCTTCGCCAACCTGGTGATTGGCTTCCTGCTGTTCGGTGTGGCCCTGCAGCAGACAGGCGGCGGCAAGTTCTTCATCAACCTGGCCTTTGCGCTGCTCGGGCACGTTCGTGGCGGGCCCGCCAAGGTCGCGGTGTTTTCCAGTGGCCTGATGGGTTCCATGAGCGGCAGCGTTATCACCAATGTACTGACCACCGGTGTGCTGTCGATTCCCGCCATGCGCCGGGTCGGTTTCGGCAAGTCCTACGCCGCAGGGGTTGAAGCCTGCGCCTCCACCGGCGGCGTTCTGATGCCACCGGTGATGGGTGCCACCGCCTTCATCATGGCCTCATTCCTGAACATTCCCTACAGCACCATCGCCATGGCCGCTGTGGTTCCGTCCTTCCTCTATTTTCTCGGCCTGTTCATCCAGATCGATGCCTACGCGGCACGACACAATCTCAAGGGCCTGCCGGCGGAGGAACTGCCCTCCCTGAAGCAGACCCTGAAAGAGGGTTGGTACTTCATCTTTGTCTTCGTGCTGCTGATCTGGCTGCTGTTCTTCCTGCGCCGGGAGGCCACGGCGCCCTTCTACGCCACGGCCCTGCTGCTGATAATCAACCAGATCCTGCCCTATCAGCGCTGGGGCTGGCAGCAGGTAAAAGACTTCTTCTCGGCATCCGGCAAACTGTTCGCGGAGCTGATTGCCATCCTGACGGGTGTGGGCCTGCTGGTGGGGGCTCTGTCGGTAACCGGCCTGTCCGGCACCATTGCCAATGACCTGATTTTCCTTGCGGGGGGCAATACCCTGATACTGTTGATGATGGGGGCGCTGACCAGTTTCATCCTGGGCATCGGCATGACCGTCACCGCCGCCTACATTTTCCTGGCAGTGGCCCTGGCCCCGGCACTGATCAACGGCGGCGGCATGGACCCGCTGGCGGTCCATCTGTTCATCCTCTACTGGGGCATGCTGAGTTTCATCACGCCACCGGTGGCACTGGGGGCCTTTGCCGCCGCCACCGTGGCCGGCTCCCGGCCGATGGAAACCGGTGTGCAGGCGATGCGCCTGGGCAGCGTGATCTACTTTATTCCGTTCCTGTTCGTACTCAACCCCGCACTGATCTTCCAGGGCACCTGGAATGAAGTGGTTGTAGTGATTGGCCAGGCGCTGGTGGGCGTCCTGCTCATCGCCGGCGCCATGCAGGGATGGCTGCTGGGGGTAGGCAACCTCTCCGCCAGCCGGCTGTTCCAGTGGCCCATCCGCCTGGCCCTGATCATCGGCGGCCTGCTACTGGCCATCCCGGGGGGCGGTCCGGTTCCCCTGAGCAACCTGCAACTGTCACTGATCAGCGCCGCGTTGATCATTCCGGCGGTAGTACTGGCCTGGCTGGCTGTGCGACGCCAGGGAGCCGCGGCCGCACGGGCGGTCTGAGCGCCGGAATACCGGAGCAGGGATGCTCCGGTCGGCGATTCAGGTGTCCACCTCCAGCAGCTTGCGATAACGCTCGAGCACTTCGTCATCCTCAGGGGGATAGTCCGGGGCAAGCAGTTCCAGTTGTTCCGCCAGGATGCTGGCTATCAGGGCCCGTGCCACCTTCTTTTTGTCGTCGGGGATAATCAGCCAGGGCGCTTCCGGAGTGTGAGTGGCGGCGATGGCCTCTTCCACCGCGGAAAGGTACTCGTGCCTGCGTTCCCAGCCTTCCACATCCGAGCGGTCGAATTTCCAGCGTTTACGGGGTTTGTCGAGTCGCTTCAGCAGGCGGTGCCGGTGCTTCTCCGGAGACACATTGAGCCACACCTTGATGATGGTGGTCCCCTCCTGAACCAGGTGCCGCTCAAAGGCCCGGATCGCCGCGTATCGGGCCGGCCAGTCATAATGGGACTCTTCCCTGACTGGCCAGAGCTTCTCCGCCATCACGGCTTCGTGATGACTGCGGTTGAACGCCACCAGCTCACCCAGCGCCGGCAGGGAAGGCACCACGCGCCACAGGAAGTCGTGGGCGGCCTCAAGCCCGGTGGGACGACTGAATGACCAGGAACGAAAGCCGGCGGGATCCATGTAGGCGGCGAGCGTCCGTATGAGGCTGTCCTTACCGCAGGCGTCGGGACCGTGAACGATCAGCAGGACCGCCTTTTGGCCGTTGGCCCATAGTCTTCGCTGATACTCTCCTATGCGCTTGAGGCTCGGCTTCAGGGGTGGCACTTCCTGCCTGTCGTTCACTTTGCAGGGGTAGTCTGCCAGACTCCTGCGCTCGGGCTCGAAGAACCAGGTCTTTGCGTCATCCGTATCGACCATTGTTGTCGTTTTCCCCCATGAAACCATTGGCCCGGACTTTCGAGGCGATTGCCCGATTCCATATCAGGCCGGGGTCCGGTGATGTTAAAGTAACAGCCTTTAGGTTCAGGTTAGCAGTTATGAGTCGAAAGAAGCGCGACATTCCGGTATTTGATCAGCCACTGATCGAAACCCATTGTCACCTTGATTACCTCAAGGAGCGGCCACTGGAAGAAACCCTGGCGGCGACCCGCGGCGTCAATATCGAGCGGGTGATCACCATCGCCGTGTCACCGGCCAACCTCGCCACGGTGCGGGAACTGAGCCAGCAAAAGCCCTGGCTGTACGGTACCCAGGGCATCCATCCCCACGATGCCGAATCCTACACGGATCCCTGCGAGGACGAGATCCGCAGTCATGGCGGCGACGACAAGATTGTCGCCATCGGGGAGATCGGCCTCGACTATTTCTACGACAATGCGGACCGGACCGTTCAGCGCGAGGTGTTCCGCCGCCAGTTACAGGTGGCTGCCGATCTGGACAGGCCCGTGGTGATCCACAGCCGCGAGGCCGACGAGGACACCATAGAAATCCTCTCCGAGTTCGAAGGCAGCCTCAAGCGGCGTGGCGTCATCCACAGCTTCACCTCCGGCCCCGGCCTGGCTCGCTATGCCCTTGACCAGGGCTGGTGCCTGGGCTTCAACGGTATTACCACGTTCAACAAGGCGGAAAATGTGCGGGATATTGTCCGCATGGCGCCGATCGGGCAGATCCTCCTGGAGACCGACTCGCCCTTTCTGACACCGGTGCCCTACCGGGGCCGTGAGAACGCGCCCTTCTATCTGCCTTTCGTGGCCGAAAAGATTGCCGAGGTGAAGGCACTGCCTCTGGAAAGTGTGCTGTCGCACACCTACCGGAACAGCCTGCGCACCTTTTTCCCTGCCGGCTGACGCCGCCGGCACTGCCTGGAACCGGTAGCCATGATCAAACGCATTCCGCTGTCCGCCCTGCGTGTGGGAATGTATATCTCCGACCTCAACAACGACTGGATTCCCCACAACAATAACCGCCGCAAGGGATTCATCCGCAACGAGGAAACCCTGGAGAAGATCGGTCGCCTGGGCGTGCAGACGGTCTATATCGACACATCCCGCGGGCTGGACTCGCCCGAGGGCGTGCCTGCGACGGCCATTGACCAGGCCAATGAGGAGAGGCTCAGCAGGGTAGCCGAAGAGCCGCCGGAACCGTTCCGCCGCGCCGCCATGAGCGAGGAAATGGACGCCGCCATTGCCATTCACCAGCAGGCCCAGGGACTGGTGGGCAATGTCATGCAGAACGTGAAGCTGGGCAAGGCCATTGACCTGGCGCCGGTCCACGAGCTGGCCGCCAGCCTGCAGGGTTCCATTTTCAGGAATCACAATGCCCTGGCCTGTCTCGGTCGCATCCGGGAAAAAGACAACTACCTGCTGGAGCACTCAGTGAACCTGAGTGTGCTCATGTCAATCTTCGGGAAGTCCGTCGGGCACTCCAACGACGTACTGCACCAGACCATTGTCGGCGCCCTGCTCCACGACATCGGCAAGATTCTCACTCCCGACAACGTCCTCCACAAGCCCGGGCGTCTGACGGCAGAGGAGTTCGAGGTCATGAAACAGCACGCGGCTCACTCCCACAGCATTCTTGCCACCACCCATGGCATCGGCGAGCTCTCCGTGCTGACGGCGGCGGAGCATCATGAGCGGATGGATGGAACCGGTTATCCCAAGGGGCTGAAGGGGGAGGAGATTTCCGTCTACGGGCGAATGGTCGCCATTGCCGATGTGTACGATGCCATCACCAGTGACCGCGTATACCACAAGGGCATGACTCCGACCCAGGGCCTCAAGAAGCTTCTGGAATGGAGTGGCGACCATCTGGACCCGAAACTGGTGCGGCAGTTCATCCGCTGCCTGGGAATGTACCCGGTTGGGTCCATGGTCTTGTTGGAAAGCGGGCGACTCGGCGTCGTGGTGGAAGGGAATGAAGACGACCAGCGTCTGCCGGTGGTGCGGGTGATGTACCACACCCGCTTCCGAATGCCGATCACCGTGGAGACCATCGACCTCTCGAAACCCGGTGTGCAGGACCGGATCCTGCGGGCCGTGGACCCTGACGACTACCGGCTGGACACCCGCAGGTTCCTGGCCTGATACTGCGACAACGTTATGCCCGGGCGCCGGCTGCGTCCAGCCCAAGCCGCGCCAACAGGCGTGAGCACTCTTCGCCAGTTTCCAGATTGTTGCACAGCAGCCAGGCGGTACGCATCAGTACCCGATCCCGCTCACTACTCCCCCGGGGTAACAGGTAGGCGGCGCCAATGAGGTTGCGCAGCGGCAGCGGCAAACGCCAGGCCACCTTGAGTACGTTGCCCAAGGGCCCGCTCCACTGATGCAGGGCCAGGTCCACATCGTCATTCTCCAGAGCACCGTTCGCCGCAATGAATTGCTGGGCGGTGCTGATCACCGCCAGTTCACCGATGCGGTGCAGCAGGCCCGCGGTATAACAGGGAACGGGTTCAACTCCGGTCTTGGCCGCCATGCTGGCGGCCAGTTCCGCCAGCTCATAGCATTTCCCGGTATGTTCTTCAGAAAGCTTCCGCAGGTAGGGATCGGATAAGCGGTGGGTAATATCAAGGGAGAGGGCCAGGGCGTGGTTCAGGCTCATGCGCACCCCCAGCAGGCGCACTGCTTCCTGCAGGCTGCCACAGGGCTCCCCCGAGCGACGGAAGGCACTGCTGTTGGCCACATCAAGCAGGCGGGCGGTCAGCGCGGCTTCGTTGCGCCACTCCCGGAACAGATCGGCCGCCGACAGGAAATCCGCCTGCTCGATCAGCGCCATGACACTGGCGGGATCCATCTCCATGGGCAGGTAGACCTGGGTCTCGCTGGCCTTGCGCAACATGGCCTCGAAGCTCTGCTCGGGGCCGGCAGCGCGGTGTTGAGGCAACAGGGCCTGCAGGCGCTGCTGCATGGCATTGGCGCTGAACGGCTTTGGCACAAAACCCTGGATACGATACTTCGCCGCCATCACTACACGGTCGCGATCGGCCCGATGGGACAGCATCAGCACCGGCACGTCGCGGTCAAGGCGACGGACCGCCCGCACAAGATCCAGTCCCTGACCATCAGGCAGGTCCCACTCTGTAATGACCAGGTCTGGCCGGATCCCGTCCAGGCTGGCGCGGGCATCGGCAACACTGCGATAACTGTGGATACGCGGACGGGAAAACAGGCCGGACACCAGGGTTTCCATCAATTCGGAAATCGGAACGTCCGCATCCAGAATCAGTACTTCCATTGCTTCATCTGACCGTCAGTTACAGGATGGTGAAGGCACATTGTCGGGCGTCGACGGCCAGGCCTCAGAAACACTCTGCCTGGCTGCCAACCGATCTGACCGCGATAGTATCACGTTCTTGCCGGCTTCCGGGGTCTCTCAGATCCGGTAACCAGCCACCAGCCGGTTCATGCTTTCCACCAGGGACTCAAGCCCAACCGCCAGCTCCCGGACCTGATTGGCTTCACGGAGTACCTCGCCATTCTGACCGGCCACGCCCTGGACACTGGCATTGATCTGGGACGAGGCCGCCGCCTGTTCCTCCGCCGCCGAGGCGATCTGGTAACTCATGTCCGTCGCTTCCGCGATGGCCCGCTCAATGGTAATGATGGCTTCGCCGGTCTCTCGTATGGCCTCGGTGTTACGCCGCGAGCGGGTCCGACCGGTCTCAATGGCCGCCAGAGCCCCCTCCGACCCCTGAGCAAGCGCGTCGACGGTGGCCCGGATTTCCCGGGTGAAGTCCTGGGTGCGGCGGGACAGGTTGCGCACCTCGTCCGCCACCACCGCGAAACCACGGCCGTGCTCGCCGGCCCGTGCTGCCTCGATGGCTGCGTTGAGGGCCAGCAGATTGGTCTGCTCGGAAATGTCGTCGATGGAGCCCACCACCCGACTGATGGAGCTCACTTTGTCCATCAGCTGCTGGACGGCTCCGGCAGACTCTTCCATCGATGTGTCGGTTGCCTCAGTCAGCGTCACGGCTTCTTTGACCCGCTGCTGGCCAAGACGCGCCGCATCAGCGGCTGAACCGGAAGACTCCGAGGCCTGCTGGGCATTCCTCGCCACCTCATGGACCGTGGCGGACATCTGCTCCGTTGCCGATGCGGCCTGATCAAGCTGGCTGCTCTGCTGATCGAGGATACTCCGGGTGGTGTCACTCATGTGGCTCAGGGAACCGGCGCTGTCTTTCAAGCGGGCGGAAAGCTCCGCCACCTCCCGGATCAGCACGGAGAACTGACCGAACATGGTGTTGAACGCCTGTGCGCTCTCATCCGAGCTATCGGAAATCCTTCCGCTGAGATCCTGCTGATCACGGAAACGGCCCACCAGATCCATCATGTCGTAGCTTATCCTGCGCTCACGCCCGAGCCGGACCGCGAAAAACACCAGGATGCCGGCTTCGAACACGACAAACGCAGCGTGAAGGAAAGCGATGGGCCAGCTGCAGCCATAGTTGTAGATCATTACGGGCATGTCGCCAAGCGTAGCGCCGGATAACTGGAGACCGGTCAGGGCCAGGTGATGCACCGCGATCACACCCGCACCCACCAGTATCGGCAGCCAGTCGCGATAGATGATTACCAGGGCCAGGGCGCTGAAAATGTGAAAATGCATCTCGATCCGTCCCATCTGGGACTGGATCATAATCGCGGAAAATCCCATCAGCGCGGCTGCGGCCACCAGTGAGAATCCGCGGCTACCGCGAAGTGACAGGTAGGCGCCAAGCACGATTCCACCCACAACAAGGGAGGCAAGGATCGCAAAACCGTGGGTCCCGAATCCCAATGGCACCAGGAAGGCAACCACCGGCACATGGGCCAGCAGAATCCACAACATCTGGCGATCCGTGCGCAAGGCGTCCTTGTGTGCGTGATTGTTTTCAGTGGTCATTCAGTGCAATCTCCGATGTCCCCGCAGGGACGGATGACAATAGCTGGCGCAAATCCGCCACAACCCGGTCGAGATCAAGCTCCCTGGAGGTATAGAGCAACTCCCGCCGCCCCCGGCTGGAGACAACATGCAGGTGGCCGGAATGCTCGATGTCATATCCGTCCCCCATGCCGTTGCGGCTGCTGTAATCGTGATAACGACTGGCCAGCTGCCTGGCCTGCTGCCCGGTTTCCGGACGCACCGCCAGGAAGGTGGGCCCCATTGTGGCCATGGCATTTTCGAGCGACTCGCCACTATCCCGCTCCGGGTCCAGGGAAACAAACACGAACCGCACCGGAGCAGAGGATAGTCGGCGATGAAGGGTCATCAGATTGAGCATCCGGGCGGGACAGACCGAGTTGCAGTGCTGGAAGCCAAAAAACACCACATCCAGACTGCCCTCGGGCGTAGTCAGCGGCTCGCCGCCGGGACCCGGCAACGGTTCGGCGGGAAGATCGACCCGAAGGCCGTAAAAATCGTCACGATCCATCACCGCTGGCAGCCAGGGCAGTGCCAGGACCGCAGCCGCTATCAGCAGCACGAAGGCCGTCGCCAGCAGCCGCCGTGGCAGGGAGAACTTCAGGGTATGGGTATTCAATCGTCAGCATCCACCCGGTAACAGCAAGACCCACCGTTTAACGGCTGCCTTTCCAATAAGATGTCACGCTTTTACGAAAACTTGCAGCAATGGATCGTTACTGATGGTGAAGAATTGTTGCGACGGGTCTGGCTCAGGAAGGCAGCGATGGAAGCCGATCATCAGTAGCAGGACTACGGAAAGTCAGGACGGAATCGTGCCCCCAGCCAGCGCCAGAAAAAGCCCCATCAGCACCGGCGACAGAAAGGAGAGGATAAAGCCGGAGGCAATGGCCACCGGCACACAGTTGAGTCCACCACTGCTGCGGATCACAGGCAGGGTGAAGTCCATGGCCGTGGCACCACCATAGCCGATGGCCATTGCCGGGCGCCGGCTGATCACCATGGGAATGATTGCCAGGGCAATGATTTCGCGAATGACATCGTTGAGGAACGCCACCCCGCCCCAGGCCGGACCGAGGGCATCACCAATCACAATGCCCGACAGCGAGTACCAGCCAAAACCGGAAGCCAGGGCCAGGGACTGAAACAGTGGAACGCCGAGTAACGGTGTCAGCAGAACGCCCGCGACCAGAGAGCTGGCCCCGAGTGCCAGGGCGATACCCAGGCCCTGCCGGTTCAGCAACAGACGCCGCAACGACAGCCCGGCGTTGCGCAGCTGCAGCCCGATAAGGAACAGCAGCAGCATCAGTGACCAGGTGGCAAGATCTTCCACCCAGGCAAGATCCGGTAGCAGAAAATAACCCGCCAGCAGCCCGGCAAGAACCGCAGCGAGGGGTCTGGCAGCCGCCAGGAACAGACGACGGTAGCTGGAGGTACTTGCTGTGGCGGCGATATCAGCGCTCATCGGTTGCCAGCGGTGCCACAGCCACAGACCCATCATGTTCAACGCCAGCAATCCCGTCACCAGAATGGCCACCTGGCCCGCCATGGCGGCCAGTTGCTGGCCCAGCCCCGGCATCTGGCCAAGGCCGATGCCCAGTAGTGCCAGGATAAAATACACCAGCACCTCGACGCTGTGATGAACGACCGTTACCAGAGGGCGATAGTACAGCGGAATGGCAAAACCCAGGAACAGGGGCACCAGGATCAGCAGGGCACCGGCGAGCATGAAAACCTCGTGTCAGACTGTGACGAAAGGAAAGGTTTCAGGAGGAGGGTTCAAACAGACCCGAGTCAAACACATACTGGCCTGAATTCGCTTTGCCCTGCTCCCGGATATCCCTGGCCATCCGCTGGGCGCAGACCGACCACTGTGGCGTCATATCGCGGCGGGGCTCGTAGCCTTTCTCCAGAAGACTGCCGGTGGCACTGCGCAGGGCCGCTTCCGCTTTTTCCTGGCTGCGGTAGGGCCCCTGACAGCGGGAGGTGTCCGGGTGGCCCTGTTCGCTCCCGATCATGGCCACCAGTGACCAGACGTCCGAGTCCACTTTCTTGACATGGAGCTCTACACGCCGATGGTCCAGCGTCAACACCAGGGATCTGAGGGGGCTACGACCGTGGAAATAGTGAAGTTTCATAATGCTCTCAATGCAGCCCCGGATCGTTACGGTCCTGGACCAGGACCCAAGGCGCCACAACCACGGCCCACACCTCTGCCTGACGATCGTACCATGCCCGCGCCAGATCCGGACTGACATCACCTACCTGCCCCTGGCTCAGCCAGTGCTGGAACTGGGCCTTGTTGTCAGCAGCCAGCTCCGCCGCCACGTTCAGCAGGTCCAGTTCGGGCGCCACCCGGACCACATTGCCACGGGCGTAATAGGTCTGCAGCTCCCGCCAGGCAATACGGGAGGTCTCCAGGTTCAGTCTGGTCTTGATTTCATCGCGGGACTTGATTGACGACATCGGGCTTCGACTCGGGATCCAATCACAAAGTTATCCCCAAGCTTACGCGATAGTGGGCGCCAGTGAAAACCGGTCCGACCCGATTGCGATGGAAGGGCCCGGGAACGCCCGAAGCGGTGACGCTCCGGACTGATCTCCCGTCTGGTGATGCATTAATAGACTGGGCTGTTCAGGGCCTGGCCGAAAGCCCTGAACAGCTGCCGACGGCACAAGCGGCCTCAGGCCGCCTTGATCATCTCCCGCACCACGTAGTGCAGGATGCCGCCGTGGCGGTAGTAGACCGCCTCGTTGGCGGTATCGATCCGTGACTTCAGGTCGCAGGTTTCGGTGCTGCCATCCTTGTAGGTGACCGTCATTTTCAGGGTCTGCCCCGGCTGGATATCGCCGGAGAGCCCCTCAATGCTGATGGTTTCCTCGCCGGTAAGCTTCAGGCTCTTGCGATCCACGCCCTCCGGGAACTGCAGGGGCATGACCCCCATGCCGATCAGGTTGGAGCGGTGGATCCGCTCGTAGGATTCCGCCACCACGGCTTTCACCCCCAGCAGGCGGGTGCCCTTGGCGGCCCAGTCCCGGCTTGAACCGGTGCCGTATTCCTTGCCGGCGATGACCACCAGCGGCGTGTCATCCTTCTGGTACTTCATGGCGGCATCATAGATGGGCATCTGTTCTCCGGAAGGCACATGCCGGGTAAAGCCACCCTCGACACCATCCAGCATCTCGTTCCTGATGCGCACATTGGCAAAGGTGCCCCGCATCATGACCTCGTGGTTGCCCCGACGGGAGCCATAGGAATTGAAATCCTTCGGCTCGACACCGTGCTCCTGCAGGTACTTGCCGGCGGGGGTGTCGGCCTTGAAGGAGCCGGCCGGGGAAATATGGTCAGTGGTTACCGAGTCCCCCAGCAGGGCCAGGATATGGGCGTCCCTGATATCGCTGATGTCGTCCGGCTCCGGTCCGAGGCCCTCGAAGAAGGGCGGATGCTGGATGTAGGTGGACTTGTCGGACCACTCGTATACCTTGCTCTGGGGCACCTTGATAGCCTGCCAGGTCTCATCGCCGTCGAAGACTTCGGCATATTCCTTGCGGAACATGTCCGTCTTGACCTTTTCCACCGCCTCGGCGATTTCGGCCTGGGAAGGCCACAGGTCCTTCAGGTAGACCGGGTTGCCATCTTTATCCTTGCCCAGTGGCTCTTTGGTGAGATCCAGACGGACGTTGCCCGCCAGGGCGAAAGCCACCACCAGAGGCGGCGAGGCCAGCCAGTTGGTTTTCACCATCGGGTGAACCCGGCCCTCGAAGTTGCGGTTGCCGGAGAGTACCGAGGCTACCGTGAGATCCCCCTCGGAAATGGCCTTTTCCACCGCTTCCGGCAGCGGGCCGGAGTTGCCGATACAGGTGGTGCAGCCGTAGCCCACCAGGTTGAAGCCCAGCTTGTCCAGATCATCGTCAAGACCGGCCACTTTCAGGTAGTCGGTTACCACCTTGGAACCAGGCGCCAGAGAGGTCTTTACCCAGGGCTTGGTGGTCAGTCCCTTTTCAACCGCCTTGCGGGCGATGAGGCCGGCGGCCATCATCACGCTGGGGTTGGAGGTGTTGGTGCAGGACGTGATGGCGGCGATCACCACCGCGCCGGGATCCAGGCGGAATTTCTCGCCTTCAAGCTCTCCGTGCTGGCTGGCATGGTGCTCGAAGCTGTCGTCGATCCCCACTGCCGTTTGTCCGCCTTCGGACTCCAGTTTGTCCTTGCGCTGGCCGTTGGGGCCCTCGGCGGTCTCCATCAGCAGCTCAAAAGAGGACTTCATGTTCCTCAGGGCGACCCGGTCCTGGGGCCGCTTGGGCCCGGCGAGGCTGGCTTCCACCTCACCCATATCCAGTTCCAGGGTGTCGCTATAGATCGGTTCGTGGCCCGGTTCACGCCATAGTCCCTGGGCTCTGGCATAGGCTTCCACCAGCTCGAGCTGGTGCTCCTCACGACCGGTCAGGCGCATGTACCTGATGGTCTGTTCGTCCACCGGGAAGAAGCCACAGGTTGCGCCGTATTCGGGCGCCATGTTGGCGATGGTGGCCCGGTCCGCCACTGGCATGTCCTTGAGGCCGTCGCCATAGAATTCCACGAACTTCCCCACGACCCCTTTCTTGCGGAGCATTTCGGTAACGGTGAGGACCAGGTCGGTGGCGGTGATGCCCTCCCGGAGCTTGCCGGTGACCTTGAAGCCCACCACCTCGGGGATCAGCATGGAGACGGGCTGGCCGAGCATGGCGGCCTCGGCCTCAATGCCGCCCACGCCCCAGCCGAGGATACCCAGCCCATTGATCATGGTGGTATGGGAATCAGTACCCACCAGCGTATCGGGGTAGGCGAAGGTTTTACCCCCCTGCTCCTTGCTCCAGACCGTCCGGCCGAGGTACTCCAGGTTCACCTGGTGACAGATGCCGGTACCCGGTGGCACCACACTGAAATTGTCGAAGGCCTGCTGCCCCCAACGCAGAAACTCGTAGCGCTCCTGGTTGCGCTCCATCTCGATGGTGACATTGTCCCTGAATGCGGACGAGTCGCCGAAGTTGTCCACCATCACCGAGTGGTCGATAACCAGGTCCACGGGGGAGAGGGGATTGATAATGGCCGGGTCCTTGCCTGCCTTCTCGACGGCTTCGCGCATTGCCGCGAGGTCCACCACGCCGGGCACGCCGGTGAAGTCCTGCATCAGGACGCGGGCCGGCCGGAACTGGATCTCGGTGTCGGACCGGCGATCCTTCAGCCATTGCGCCATGGCCTCCAGGTGCTTTTTCTCCACCGTCTCGCCGTCTTCAAAACGTAGCAGGTTCTCGGTGAGCACCTTGAGTGAGAAGGGCATCCTGTTGAGGTCACCCAATCCTTCCTGGGCCTTGGGCAGGCTGTAGTAGTGGTAGGTCTTGCCATCCACGTCCAGGCTGGAAAGGGTGTTGTAACTGTCGTTACTGCTTCCGTCATTCGACATGGGTTGCCTCCTTCTGAGTGATCGTCGGATGCATGCAGGCTCGAAACCGGCCGCCGGTACATGGCCTCCCGAACCGAAGAAACTGTCTATGATGTACGGAAGGGTGCCCGGTAAGTCTGTTTCGGGGAAATCCTCATTAACTATTGCACCGATTGGCGGGACTTCAACCCCATGGCCCGAAATGCCGGATTCGTGGGCTGGTAGACAGTTTAGTTACCAAGTTATATGTTACTTTTCTTTACAGGTTTGCCCACCACAAAAGAACATAATAATCACACATATCAGCAAACCCGGAACAGTACAGGAGAGCGCACACCATGGCGGTGAGCACCAAGGCCTCCCACACCCCCATCGACTCTCCGGCTGGCTACCGCCTGGGGGAGCAGATTGCCGACGGCGGCGCCACCCGGATCTACCGGGCAACCCGCGAGTCCGACCAGCAGCCGGTCATCATCAAGACCCTGAGGCCGGACCAGGCCAGCCGTGAAAACATCGCCATGCTGCTCCATGAAGCCGAGGTGCTCGCGGAGCTGGCGGGGGACAATATCATTGCTCTCCACCAGCAGACCCGTATCCAGGACCTGCCGGCCCTGGTCCTGGAGGACATTGGCGGCCAGTCCCTGGATCACCTGTTTGCCCACCGGCGACCGGCCCTGAAGGCCTGCGTGGGCGTTGCCGTTGCCATCACCACGGCCCTGAGGAATGTTCACAGGGCCGGCATCATCCACAAGGACGTCAATCCGGCCAATATCATCGTCAACCCCAAAACCAGTGCCATTCGCCTGGTGGATTTCGGCATTGCCTCCCGCTACACCACCGAACAGGCGACCATGATGGCCGCCACATCGGTGCCTGGTACGCCTGGATACATGTCGCCTGAGCAGACCGGGCGCATGAACCGCTCCGTGGACTCCCGGTCAGACTTCTACTCCCTGGGAGCGACCCTCTACGAACTGGTAACCGGACGTCCGCTGTTTACCGCCGAGTCCCCCATCGAGTGGTTCCACTGCCACATTGCCCGAACACCCGTGGCGCCCGCGGACCTGAACAGCAACATCCCCCGGGTCCTGTCCGACCTGATCATGAAACTCCTCTCGAAGACCGCGGAACAGCGCTACCAGAGTGCCACCGGGCTGCTCCACGACCTGAGGGAGTGCTATCGACAGCTCAACGCCACCGCCGCCATAGCGGACTTTCCCCTGGCACGCCGGGATATTCCTGATCATTTCCGGATTCCCCAGCGCCTCTATGGTCGGGAAAAACAGGTTGCGGAACTGCTCGCGGCCTTTGAAGCCGCCTACGACCAGGTATCCCTGGCCCTGGTGGCCGGCCGTTCCGGGATTGGCAAAAGCAGCCTGATCAATGAGCTGCACAAGCCCGTCACTGCGCGGCGGGGCTACTTTATTTCGGGAAAGTTCGACCTGGTACAGCGGGACATTCCCTACAGCGGCCTGGTGGTGGCCCTGAGAGACCTGGTGCAACAGATACTCACGGAGAGCAATGACCGGCTCGCCTACTGGAAAGGCAGGCTGGAGGACGCCCTTGGGCCCAACGGCGCCCTGATGACTGAACTGCTGCCGGAGCTGGAGCTGATCATGGGGCCTCAGCCGCCCGTTTCCCCGGCGGGAGCAACCGAGGCTGAACAACGCTTTCGCCTGACCCTGTTCAACTTTATCCGGGTGTTCAGCCAGGCGGATCACCCCCTGGTACTGGTACTGGATGACCTGCAGTGGGCCGACAGCAGTACCATGCGGCTGGCTGACCTGCTGGTGGACCAGATCGAAGGGGACCGTCTGTTGGTGGTCGGCGCCTACCGGGACAACGAGGTAACGCCGGACCACCCCCTGCTCAAAGCCCTCCAGCAGATGCAGGACGCCGATGTCTTCCTGACCCACATTGACCTCGGACCGCTTGCCGTACCGGATATCTGCCGGCTGCTGGCGGATACCCTGATGACCAGCCATACCGAGGTGGAGCCCCTGGCCCGGATAATCCATCAGAAAACGGAGGGAAATCCTTTTTTTGTGGAGGAATTTCTCAAGGACCAGCACAGCCGGGGCAACATCACTTTCGACCCGATGCAGGGCCGCTGGGTCTGGGACATTGCCACCCTGACCCAGCAGCAGATAACAGACAATGTCGCCCAGCTGATGACCCGCAAACTGGAACGGTTACCGGAAACGAGCCTGAGACTCCTGCGACTCGCCTCCTGCGCCGGTAACCGCTTTTCCCTGTCAGTTCTGTCGCTGATTGCGGAGATGTCGCCCGCCAAAGTGGCCGAGGCGCTCCATGAGCCGATTCTTGAGGGGCTGATAACACCCATCCGTGATGCCTACCAGCTTACCGAGGTGGAACAGAGCACGGATGCCGGCAGGATCACGGTCCAGTTTGCCTTCAACCACGACCGGATCCAGGAGACCGCCTACAACCTGGTGGACGAGCGCACACGTCTGGCGGCGCATCTCGAGATCGGCCGACAAATGCTGCGCAACCTCAATGCGGCGGACCGCAAGGACGGCCTGTTCTCCATTGTCACACACCTGAATACGGCGTCCGCACTCATTGACGACCCGGAAGAAAAACGCGAGCTCTGCCGCCTCAACCTGGAAGCCGGTCACCGGGCCAGGCAGGCCGCGTCTTATCCCATTGCCTACAGTCATTTCCAGCGCGCCATCCTGCTGCTTGGCGACCGTCCCTGGGAGAATGACTATGCCCTGGCCCTGAGCGCCTTCGGGGCCGCCGCGGAGGCCGCCGCCCACATTGGCGATCACCGGGCCCTGAGAATTTTTGTTGATTCCGGCCTGGCGAACGCCCGCGACCTCCTCAGCCGGGTCACCTTCCATGAAATCGAGATCGGCCATTGCATCACCCAGGGAGAACTGGAAAAGGCGATCGATATCGCGCTGCCGCTGCTGAACAAACTGGGTCATCGTTACAACCGTCATCCGAAGAAGTTCCAGGTTGTGCTCCGTTTCCTGAAGTTCAGGAGCCGCCTGAAGACACTGAACCTGGCAACGGTGAAGGATCTGCCGGACATGACGTCTCCCGAGCACCGGGCCGCCTGTCGTATCGGGGCCAGTATCGGCAGCGCGGCTATGTTCGCGGAGCCGATGCTGTTGCCATTGCTGTGCCTCAAAGGTGCCGAGATCTCCCTGGATCATGGCCACAGCCCGGAAACCACCACCGCCTTTTCCATTATCGGCATGATGTTTGCCGAGTCCATGAACGATCCCGATACCGGGGTTGCGCTGGGCAGATTGGGCATTGAGCTGAGCGACCGGTTCAACAGCCGCCGGGGGCGCGCCCAGCATCTTTACGGGTCCGTGATCCAGCACTGGAAGGAACCCCTCCAGAACACCTACGAGAGTCTCCGGCTGGGGGCCCGGTACTGCATGGACAATGGCGATTTCGAGTATGCCGTGCATGCCTCCAACATCCTGGAAGAGTCCATGTTCGCCGCTGGTGAGGAGCTGTCGCGAATTGAAAACCTCACCAGCCATCATCTTGCCGAGTTCCGGGCACTTCATATGGGGGCCATGCTGTACCACCAGGATTCCCGGCTTCAGATGCTGCAAAACCTCCGGGGCCTGTCCCGGAATCCCGCCAGGCTGGTGGGCGAACATTACAACATCGATGAGATGCTGCCCCGGCATCAGGCCGCCAAGGACTTCGCCCTTTCAGACCAGGTGCTTGCCAGGAGTATGTACCTGAGCTACCTGTTCGGTGACGACACCGGAACCCACCGGGCACAGGAAATCGCCGAGCACATGGGGTCCACGGTGTCCGGCGTTCAGGGTTTCTACGGGGGGCGCTGGACATCCTTTATAGCGGTACTCGTGTACCTGCGCAGTGCAGGCAACAGCAAGGGTTCCCGGCAGGCCCGGAAGCTGGTCAAGGGGGTCCGGAAGGAGCTCCGGGCCATGGCCCGGCGACGAAAGACGGACCCGTTCAATACGCCTAACAAGCACGAGTTATGCAAGGCGGAGCTGCTCAGGGTCGAGGGCAGGGAGTTTGAAGCCCACGAGGCGTTCGACAGGTCTATCGAGCTGTCACGTGAACACGGCTTCCTGAGTGAGCAGGCTCTGGCCAGTGAACTGTGTGGTCGGATGCACATGAACGCAGGCCGCATCACCATCGCCATGCCCTACCTCGCAAAGGCGCGGGATCTCTACCAGCGATGGGGCGCGATCGCCAAGGTGCGACAACTGGAACAGCTCTATCCCGACCAGGCCGGCGAACGGCGCTCCGTAACCCTGGCCGGCACCCGGGCCATGGCCATGGCTGAGGTGGACATGACGTCGCTGATGAAGGCCCTGAGGGCCATCGCCGACGAGCAGATCCACAGCCGGATGGTGGCGGCCATCATCGACATTGCCATGGAGTTCGCTGGTGCGCAGCGGGGAGTCCTCGCACTGCGGGACGGCGACGGCAGGCTACGCATCGAGGCGGAGGCTTCCGTGGACCTCCAGGAAACCGTCATCCTGCAGTCTTCCCCGCTCGAACAGTGCGAATCCGTCTCCCAGGCCACCATCAATTACGTCAGCCGGACCATGGAGAGCGTTGTGGTTGCCGACGCCCTGGCCGTCAACAGCGGCGTGCCCGGACTCGACCGCGAGGAATATATCCTGCGGGAGCGGGTGCGCTCGATTCTCTGCCTGCCCATTGCCATCGGCAAGGGCAAGGACAGGGCCCTCACTGGCCTGCTGTACCTGGAAAACAATCACATCAGCAACTGTTTCACGGAGGCGAGAATAGGCGCACTGGAGATCATCGCCGTGGCGGCGGCCGGTCGTCTGGAGCTGTCCCGGAAGGCGGCGGTGGATGGGCTGACCAACCTTTTCAACCACGACTACTTCCAGAATATGCTGCGGCAGGAACTGGCGAGCGTGGCCCGCTATGACCGGGAGATGTCCCTGGTGCTGCTGGATATCGACCATTTCAAGCAGTTCAATGACACCTGGGGTCACCAGCTCGGAGACCAGGTGCTGCGTGAAGTGGCTGACCTGATCAAGGCGAACTCCCGGGAGAACGATACGGCCGCCCGTTATGGCGGGGAGGAAATGGTACTCATTCTTCCCGGCGCCGGGAAGGAGGAAGCGGCCATGGTGGCGGAGCGGATCCGCAAGGCCATTGAACGACATCAGGTGCGGGTTGATGACGAGATCCTCGGGGTCACCGTCAGTCTTGGTCTGGTTACCGCGGACGCCTCCCACGTGGATCCCGAGAAGCTGATCAGGCGGGCTGACAAGGCATTGTACAAGTCCAAGGCGAACGGACGGAACCAGCTGACGGTGGCGGCCTGAATTCGGGGCTGACTGGGTTACGGGGAGTGTAGCTGAAGCTTGGGGGCTGGCTTGAGGGGTGGCGGGGGCTTTCTTCGCCGCAATTCAGGGGCCTTCCCTGGCGCCCGCCTTGCTCCGGGCCATCCCTGGCCCTGCTGCGAAAACCCCCGCCACCCCTCAAGCCGTCAGACTTTTGTGCAACGGCCTGACTGGAGTGCCTAAAAGCCCAGTTCGATGCCTGCATAGAACGTTCGGCCCGCCGCCGGTTCGTAATACCGATCGAAGTTGGCGTTGACCCGGACGTTCTCGAAGTATTCCTCATCCAGCAGGTTGCGGACACCGGCGTACAGGTCGAGACTGTTATCCCCTCCCAGGCGCCAGCTATCGCCAACCTTGAAGTCGAAGCGCCAGTGGCTGTCCACCGACTCGGTATTGGCATTGTCGGCGTAGAAGTCTCCCTCATAGTGTGCACCAACCTCCGCAAAGCGGCCCCCCAGCCCCTGCCAGGCGAGACCGCCGTGCCAGAGAACACCCGGCAGGCCGGGCAGCTCGTTACCGGAGAGGTCATCGCCCTCCTCCTCAAAACGGTCGAACCGGTACCGCGCCCAGGTCACGCTGCTGGTTGCGGTCCAGGCGCTGTGGAACGGCCACCGGATACCGGCCTCTATGCCATCCCGGGAGGTGCGCCCCGCGTTCTCAAAAAAAGTTCGGCCATCGGAGTTTTCAAAGGGTACGAGCTCGTCTTCGACGTTCGCCGAGAACAGGGCCAGCTCGTACTCCACGCCATTATCGAAGAGCCCCCGGGCACCCACTTCGTAGTTCCAGGCCTGCTGGGGTTCGAGATTCGGGTTGAAACCGCCGCCGCCATCCGGGCGCGCGAACTCGGTGAAGGTGGGCGTCTCAAAGGCGTTGCCAACGGTGGCATAGAGTTGGTGGCTGGGCCGGTAGCGAAAGCTCAGGCCGATGCTGCCGGACCACTCCCGGAAGGTGCGCTCACCGTTGTCTTCGCTGCCATCGGCCAGGAAATCGTCATCGATTTCGAGCGCGACCCGGTCATGGCGGACGCCCCCACTCAGTGCGACAGCGTTAGTCAGTAACCACTCGCCCTGCAGGAAGACACCGGTACTCTGGGCCTGCTGGTACTCGTCAGCGGTGACACCGGTGATGTTGCCATCGGCATCCACGGACCGGCGACCGCGATCATCCTGCTGCCAGCCCAGATCCAGCCCGGTCACCCAGGTCAGTGGACGGCCTGCCAGTTCGGTGTCCCGGCTGTATTCAAGGCCCCCACCAAAATAGTCCCGCTGATAGTTGATCAGGCTCGGTCCCGGGAACGGCAGCTGCTGCTCAAAGTCCCGCCAACTGTAGAATGCCCTGACATCAACGGCGCCAGCGGCGAAGTCCCCGTCACGGTAGTGGGCGCCCACCAGCTGTTGTTCCACGCTCTGGCCGGCATCCAGTAACCGGGAGAACCGCCAGGCCTGGCTCGGATCCTCCTCGGCGGCCTCCCGGGTCAGGCCGCCGGGATCCTCGGCCTTGGGGGTGTCCAGCAGATTCAACAGCACCGACACGGACCGATCATTATCCAGGCGGTAACCGAGCTTGCTGTTGAGCAGGTACTTCTCCACCTCGCTCTGGTCCCGGTAGCCATCGGAATGGAGCGCGGTTCCGCTGGCGTAATAATGCCAGTCACCCTGTTCGCCCCCGGCCTGCAGGTTGACCTGCCGCAGACCATGACTGCCAGCCTGCAATCCGATAACCGGCGACTGACGGATATAGCGGCCATCGGTGGTGGTGATGTCGATGACACCGCCGGCGGCATTGCCGTAAAGCACCGACGAAGGCCCCCGGATCACCTCGATCTGCCTCGCGCCGGCCAGGTCGACCGAGTCGATCTGGGCCTGGCCATCCGGCAGAGTGTAGGGGATGCCATCCACGCGGATGTGCAGCCCACGGATCCCGAAGGGCGCCCGTGCCCCGAAGCCCCGGATGGAGATGCGCTGCCCCTGGGCGAAGTTGTTTCGGTTCTGGATATACAGGCCCGGTACCGTTTCCAGCGACTCATCCAGCCGGACGCCCTGCTCGCCCCGGCGGATCTCCCGCTGGTTCAGGGTGGAAACCGCCGCCGGGGTAGCGTAGATGTCCCGCTCCAGGCGGGGAGCGGAGACAGTGATGTCGGGAAGGGTGTCCAAAGTTTCCCTGCCTTCCTCCTGCGCGTTTACCGCACCAGCGAACACCAATGGCAGCAATGCCGCCGGATTCAGCCCAGGCCTTTTCCTTGTTCCCATAACCTCTTCCATCCACAGAGCTTTCATGACTGTTCTTAAAAACAGACAGCTTCAAGAATAGCAGGTAGCGGGAAAAGGGCAGGATCCGCCAAACCGGAAGCAGGCGGCCTGCTACGCCTGCCGCTCACCATACAACTGGGCATAGAGGCCACGCTGGGCGATCAGCTCGTCGTGCTGCCCCTCCTCGATGATTTTCCCGTCTTCGAAGACCACCGCGCGGTCCGCCTGCTTAACGGCACTGAGGCGGTGGGCAATGATCAGCGTGGTGCGTTTTTCCAGGAATGTCTCCAGCGCCTTGTGGAGCTGGAACTCGGTTTCCGCATCCAGTGCCGAGGTGGCCTCATCCAGGATCACCAGGGACGGATCGGTGAGGATCATCCGGGCGATGGCCAGTCGCTGCCGTTGCCCCCCGGAGAGCCGGATGCCCTGCCGTCCCACCATGGTATCCAGCTGCCGGGGCATCTCGGCAACGGTGTGGTCCATCTGGGCGATGGCAAGGGCCTGCCATAGTTCGTCATCGGCCTTGTCCCGCCCCAGGGTGAGATTCTGGCGGATGGTGGCGTTGAACAGCGCCGGGTGCTGGAGCACGGTGGCCACATGCTCTCGCAGGCAGGGTAATCCGATCTGCTGGACAGGCACATCATCCACCAATACCTCTCCCTGTTGCGGCGTGTACATGCCAAGAATGACCTGCACCAGAGTGGATTTTCCGCCGCCACTGGCACCTACCACCGCCACTTTTTCTCCCGGTTCTATATGCAGGTTGATACCCGCCAGCACCTGCTCGTCGTCGGCATAACGGAAATGAACGTCCCGCAGGGTCAGGCTGACCGTATGCCTGTTTCGAAACGGGTTCTGCAGGGCCGGGTAACGGGGCTCTTCCCTGAGGTCCAGAAGCCGGTTGATCCTGGCCAGCGCGGCATTGGCTGCATACCATGCGTACTGCATGTTCAGCATTTCCTGCACCGGCGTCAGCATGAACCAGAGGTAGCCGAAGATGGCGAACATCATGCCGATACTGAGGTCGCTGAACAGCACCGCCACCATGGCGGCGGCACGAAAGCTGTCCACACCGAACTGGAACAGGGCAAAACTTGCCCGCCCGGCGGCATCGCTGCGCCACTGGAAGGTGATGGCATAGTCCCGGACACTGCGGGCCCGCTCCACCAGCTGGCGGATATAGTGTCCCTCCCGGTTGGCGGCCCGCAGCTGGTGAATGGCGTCCAGGGTCTCGGTCAGGTCGCCCTGGAATTCCTCGTAGGCCTTGTTCTCCCGGCGCTTGAGGTCCTTCACCTGCTTGCCGATCACCATGGTCATGTAGATCACCACCGGATTGAACAGCATGATCACCAGCGCCAGTTGCCAGTGGACCCACAGCAACACGCAGGCGACGCCGATCACGGTCAGGCTGGCGACGATGAAGCGGCTGATAGTGGTGCCGAGGAATTCGTCAATGGTGTCCATGTCGGTGATGAAATGACTGCTCACCGCCCCCGAGCCCATGGTCTCGTATTCCGACATGGACACCCGCTGCACCCGCTCCAGCAGCCGGCTGCGCATGCGGAAGATGATGTCCTTGGAAATTTTGGAGAACTCCCGGGACTGCAGGACGTTGAAACCCAGGGCGGCAATCCGCAGCAGGAACGCCACCAGCACCATCAGCCCGATGTAGACCACCGGTGTCTCCCACCCCGCAGGCAATACCTGGTTCATCACCGGCAATACCGGACCGGGCTCGTCCAGCAGAACCTCGTCCACCAGTACCGGCAGCAACAGCGGGATGGGTACACTGACCAGGGTGGCGCAGATGGCCAGCAGATTGGCACGCGCCAGCCGTGGCCGGTGCTTCAGGGCCAGCCTGAAAATGGTGCTCCAGGTGTAGTGGCGCTGGTCCGCGGACTGCGACGACTGGTCGGGTGTTGGTGCAGGTGCGTTCAAGGCAGCTCCGGGCTGGGACAGAGAATCGGCGGGATGCCACGATTCCCGCGCAGGCTACCTGAAGCTTACGTAGATTTCAGCGGTCTGGGTTGCTCAAGGCGATCAGTTTGGCCGGCACAGTCGGATAAACTGCTTTTTCCCCACCGTATGATGCCTGACCTGGCTCGATCTTGCCGTATCTGCAATCATACCGCTAACTGCCTTATGGAAGACGCGACCCGTGAAAAACGACTGCCATTACCACCCGGGCGACCCCGCCAAGTGGCACTGCCGCGAATGCCAGCTGCATTACTGCAGTGCCTGCATGCCGGACGCGGATGCCCGACGCCAGCACGGGCTCTGTCCCCATTGTGGGCGGACGATGCGTTATCTTGGGGCGGCAACGGAGGTTGAGCCGTTCTGGCTGCGCCTGTCCCGTTTTTTCCGCTATCCCTTCCATGCGGACCCACTGATTGTGATCGCGGTCTGTACCTTTGTCCCCCTGTTCCTGCAGCAGGACATCCTGGGGGTGGTGATCTCCTTCGTGCTGCTGCTGGCGCTGTTCAAGTACACCTACGCGGTTATCCGCCACACCGCGGAAGGTCATATGAAGCCGCCGCCGGTGGCCACCGCCTATACCGGTGAGGGTTTCGCCATTGTCATACAGCAGCTTCTTGTCTTTGTTGCCATGGTTGCTCTGGTGGTGGCCTCCGGCATTTTCCTGGGCCCGCTGCCGGCCATGGTGGTGGCCGCCTTTGCGATTCTGGCGCTGCCGGCCTCCATCATGGTGCTGGCCATGGAACATTCGGTGGTTGCGGCCATCAATCCCCTGAACCTGGCCACCCTGATCTCCCGCATCGGCTGGCCCTACTTCCTGTTGTACGGCTTCCT
This sequence comes from Marinobacter daqiaonensis, assembly GCF_900115285.1. Classification (GTDB taxonomy): domain Bacteria; phylum Pseudomonadota; class Gammaproteobacteria; order Pseudomonadales; family Oleiphilaceae; genus Marinobacter; species Marinobacter daqiaonensis. Next base: position 70,035 of record NZ_FOYW01000003.1, on the reverse strand, counting down.
GATTCTCCTCACCCTGGCCTCCGGTGCCGCCCAGGAGTTCGCCGCCAGTCACCTTGACCCTGCCATTGCCCAGCCCCTCGCGGGTTTTCTCAACAGCACCTACACCCTGATGCTGTTCCACATGCTGGGATACCTGCTGTTCCAGTATCAGGAGGAGCTGGGCTTCGCCAGTGACTTCCAGGAAGATCTGCCGACAACGGAATCCAGCCAGCGGGACCGCACCCGCCGTGTCGATGCCGATATCGACATGAACCTCAAGGAAGGAAACTACAACTTGGTCGCCGGCATACTGGAGGAGGCCCTGAAGAGGGACACCCACAATCCGATCCGGCTGTCGCAACTGTATCAACTGGCCCTGGCACGAAACGACGTTCAGGACCTGGCCAGGCATCACGTCAAACTGTTGCGATGGATGATCGCCCACCGCAAACACCAGGAAGTGAGAACCCTCCTGACAGTGCTCGCCCGCCATGACCCGGATTTCCGGATCCAGGACCCGGAACTGGTGGTGGACGCCGCAGACCTATTGTTCCACCAGCAGGATTATCGCCAGGCACTGCGCCTGCTGAAGGACTTCCACAAGCGGTTCCCTGGTAGCGAGCAGATTGCACCGGCCTACATCCTTGTGGCGCGCACCCTGGCCAATGGCTTCGAGCAATGGGAAAAGGCCATCAGCTTCCTCAGATTCGCGGGCAAAAGCACGACGGATGAGCAACGGCTGCAGGCGATCAATACTTACCTTGAGCAGGCAAAACGGCAGGAACCACTGAAGGGCCCCAGGGCAAGCTTTGGCCCGGCGGCAGAAACGAAACAGGCCGGCTCATTCTGAGCCGGCCTGCCTGATACGTCCGTTGTTACAACGGTCGGGATCGGTCCGTCAGAAGCCCTTCAGGGTGGCCACCCGGTCGGCGTGATAGCGGAAATCCCCCAGCAGCAGCTGGACCGGACGGGCCCGCTTCATGAACAGGCCGATATCGAATTCATCGGTCATGCCCATACCGCCGTGGAGCTGCACACCCTCGTTGGTGACCAGCTCTGCCACCTGGCTGGCCTTGGCCTTGGCGGCACTGACCAGGAGGGAGGCCTGGTCATCACTGGCATCCAGCGCCATCAGGGCCTTCAGCACCATGGACTTCACCTGTTCCAGCTCGCTCCACATGTGGGCGGCGCGGTGTTGCAGCGCCTGGAAGGAGGAGATGTAAACGCCGAACTGCTTACGCTCCTTCATGTAGGCCACGGTCCGCTCGAAAGCCTCACTGGACAGGCCCAGCAGCTCCGCCGCCAGATGGGCGTTGCCGATATCGAGCACCTTCTGTAGCGACTCATAGCCCTGATCCTTCGGGCCTAGAACGGCATCAGCACCGACAGCCACGTTCTGCAGCTCAACCTTGGCGTAGTTACGACCATCCGGAAAGATGGTGCGCTCGACGGAGACGCCTTCCGCATTGGCGTCCACCAGGAACAGGGTGATGCCCTGCTCGTCCCGCTCGCCACCGCTGGTGCGAGCGGATACGATGAGGGTGTTGGCAATATGGCCATCAACCACGAAGGTCTTGTTACCGTTCAGCACGAAACCGTCGCCCTGGGCCTCTGCCTTTGTAGCCACCCGGGCAGGCTGGTGACGGCCGGTTTCATCGATGGCAAGGGCCATCAGGTGGGTGCCCGCGGCAATATCCTTGAGGATATCCTTCTGGCTGCCGTGGCCTGCCAGCATCAGGGCGCAGGCCCCAAGAACACCAGAGGCAAACAGCGGTGAGGCCGCCAGGGTGCGACCCCCTTCCTCCATGACCTGGCCCATACCAACGTGGCCGAATTCCGAGCCACCGTAGGCTTCGGGAATCAGGGTCCCGGCCAGGCCCAGTTCAACCGCCTGGTTCCAGAACTCGGGCACGTAGCCCAGAGGATCTTTCTCGTCCCGCAGTTTGCGCAACTGGGACACCGGCGCCTGGTCGCTGAACAGACCCTGGGCGGCATCCTTGAGCATCTGTTGTTCTTCAGTCAGTACAAGCTTTTGCATGTCTCTCTCCGCCCTTAGCCAAGTCCGAGAATGTTTTTGGCGATGATGTTCAGCTGAACCTCAGAGGTACCGCCTTCGATGGAGTTGCCCTTCGTGCGCAGCCATTGCTGGGGCAGTGCGCCGGCGGGGCGGCTGTCACCCTCCCAGATCAGGCCTTCGCTGCCATAAGCGGCAACCAGCAACTCGTAACGACGCTTGTTCAGTTCGGTACCGGCGTATTTCAGCATGGCGGAAACATTACCCACGCCCTGGCCAGCCTTGGCTTCGTCCCTTGCCCGCTCTGCCGTCAGCTCGTAGCCGATGGAGTCGATGGTCCAGGATGCCACTTCAGCACGGAGCATCGTGTCCGCCAGCTTGCCGTCCTGCAGACCAACGGCACTGGCCGCCAGCTGTGGCAGGGTCTTCTGGCCGGCGGCGGTGCTGCCCATGTTGCCGATCATGCTGCGCTCGTGGGTCAACAGGTACTTGGCAATGGTCCAGCCCTTGTCCACTTCACCCACCACCTGGTCCTTCTCGACCCGGACATCATCCAGGAAGGTTTCACAGAAGGGGGATTCGCCGGAGATCAGCTTGATGGGACGGGTGGAAACTCCGGGAGTCTCCATGTCGAACAGCACCAGGCTGATGCCTTCCTGTTTCTTGACGTCCGGATTGGTCCGCACAAGGGCGAACATCCAGTCGGCCCTGTCGGCATAGGAGGTCCAGATCTTCTGACCATTGACGATGAAGTGGTCGCCCCTGTCCTCGGCTTTGGTCTGCAGACCGGCAAGATCAGAGCCGGCACCTGGCTCGGAATAACCCTGACACCAGCGGATCTCTCCGCGCACGATGGGCGGCAGATGCTGCTGCTTGAGGGCCTCGGAACCGAACTTGAGAATGGCCGGACCGATCATCCAGATACCGAAGCTGTTCAGTGGGGGGCGAGCCTGGATGCGGGCCATTTCTTCCAGCAGAATCTTGTGCTCGGCACGGCTCAGACCGCCACCGCCGTATTCCGTGGGCCAGTCCGGCGCTGTCCAGCCTTTCTCCGCCATACGCTCCAGCCACAGGCGCTGGTCTTCGCTGTAGAACTTGAAATTGCGGCCACCCCAGCAGACTTCTTTTTCGCTGCCGAAGGGGGAACGCATGCTCTGGGGGCAGTTCTCTTCAAGCCATGCCCGGGTTTCCTGACGGAAGGTATCCAGATCAGTCATGCTTGCTCTCCTTGGGGCAGCACCGGCCTGCGAGATATCGATCAGGCATGTTGTCGAGGAGTTACTGTGCTGCCAGTGTCACGGTTGTGGAATACGGTTCCGCCCAGCAGAAACCAGCGAGCGGAAAATCGTCAGAAATAATGCCTTATTCAGTGCGCGTCTGTCATGCCCCCATCGAAACAAAATTCGGCCGAAAATACTTTTATTCAACAATTTCAATAATTTGTAAATAAAAGCGACAATACACCAATGTACGGAAAGCGGAACTGACCGGTTCAGGGGACGGACGATCCAGGGGAAATGAACCGGCTGATGAAACCGCCCCCACGTCGGCTTACAGTGTTTTGAGCAGCAGCCGGTACTCGTTGGCCTTGGGTTCCATTCGCCGTTTACCGAATTCGTCCGCCAGGAGCCTGCCTGCCTCCCGAACAAGCTCCCGGTGGCCGGTATCCCTTACCCGGGCAAAGGCTTTTTCAGCGACCTTCAGGTCATCCTGGCGCAAAGCCGCGAACAGTACCCGGTTATGTTCCTCGGCCTCCAGGGGATGGATAGCTTCGCCCAGTTCCAGATATTCCTGCCAGGTGCGCAGGAGGTTGTCGGGCTGTTGCAGCTTCAGATACTGGTTAAGCAGCTCACGGGTCCGCTGTCGGTACTCCGCCAGGTCCGGACGCAGCTTGGCGAGTTGGTAAAGATGCTCCAGGACGACCGGCCGGTCGGGATAGTCCCGCCAGAGGGCTTCGAACCGTTTCCTGGCAAGAGTGAAATCCATTCGCGCCAGGGCCTCCATGGCATCGGCGTAGTCATGGGTAAACTGCCGGTCCTGCTCCTCCTGCTCCGGTTCATGGAAGGCCTCCCGGGCCTGGAACCAGCCCTTGCCCAGCAGCAGGATCAGCCCTGCACCAGCCACCAGGCCGCCGGCATGGGCCATGTAGGCAATACCCGTGGACCCGGCCGCCCAGTAATCGTAGAGCTCCTTGCCGATCCACACTGGCAGGATGGCAAGGGCCGGCGCCCGGAAGTAGTTGAAATACACCCCCAGGAAATAGAAGAACCGGATCCGGCGCATTCCAAAGAAGGCGACGTACATTCCCATCAGTCCTGAGATCGACCCGGACGCGCCCACCAGCGGAATCTTGCTGCCCCAGGAAAATCCCGTGTAGATCAGCGCCGAGAAGACCCCGCACATCAGATAGGCCAACAGATAACGCCCGGGCCCGAGAGCCTTCTCCACCGTGAATCCCAACAGGAACAGGAAGACCAGGTTGCCGATCAGATGGCCCCAGCCCCCGTGGAGGAACTGGTACGACACCAGGGTGTAGAGACTTGGCTCCGCGGGCACCAGCCCCGCCTCATAGGCACTGATCTCATTGATCAGGTTTTGCTGGATGGGAACACGAGCCTCGGTCCAGTACTGCCGTTGCCGCCCATTCATCAGCAGGTCGCGGTTGGCCAGCAGGTAGTCGAAGAACGGTCGATCCATCAGCATGGTCACTGCAAGACTGGCCCGCTCGCCAGCCGCCACAGTCTCACGGAAGGCCTCGAGGTCCGTCCTCCGATCCGCCTCTCCTTCCAGCCGGATTTCCCGCTCCAGGTAAGTCTCGTAGATCGGCGCTTCCAACCGGTCAAGCCCCTGATCCAGATAGTGCTGGACGGCCGTGTGCAGGAGCCTGGGGTCCTTGCCCTGGTAGAACACAAAAATAACCAGGCAAGCCAGCATCAGCGCCAGGGTCATCCAGGGCGGGTTCTTCCAGTCCAGGCTTTTTTCAGCGGGGATAATCAGCATCGGCGGCCACTATTGCGCACAATTGATCGGTTTCCTGATCGGGTTTTAACACAGCAGGGCCAGCTTTTCCCGCTGTAATAAGCATGAACCCACGAGAACGAGGAACAGCGCATGTCATACAGATGTCACGGCAATGCCATTCAATCAGCAGAGCGGTGGGGGCGCACCTTCCCGAATGGCAACAAGGTGTTGCCAAGCCCCCGGGGACAAACGATAGTATGCGGGCATAAGAACAATAGCCTGACCCAATAATATAAGGAACGTGACATGACCGTACTAGTACTGGATAGGCCGGAGCTGATTGCCCGCGCAGCAGCTCTCGAAGCGGCCCAGGCCAACAGGGAGGTGCCAGTGGAACAGGCCAGGGTAATGCAACCCGAAAACAGGATCCCAGCCGAAACACAGCCCCGGCTGGAACGGAGCGAGGAACTTTTGGAGCGGGAATCGTCGGGGCTTGCGCTGATGGTGTAACCCTGCGGATCAGGGCTCGACAACGCCTCCTTCGGGAGGCGTTTCCCGTTTAGCGGAGCCCCATTGTCAGGGCCGGACCTGAATGACGTTCCAGACCACCAGAACAGCCATGACGAGAATGCTCAGCCAGGTAAGCAGAGTACCCACCAGCCGGGCCTTATGGGGGCCACCGTTGCCGTTGAACATGCCGAAGACATGCAGGAGGCGGCCGCCGACAAATGCCATTCCGACCCAGTAAATCCACTGGGCCCCGACACCGTTGAGCTCCCCCACCGCCATCAGGATAAGTGCCATGGGGGCGTATTCCACCAGGTTACCCTGGGTTCTGACCGCCACCTCAAAGCCACGATCGTCGTTCACTCCGAGACCCTGGCCATATTTGAGGCGAAACATCGACACCCGAAGGGAAAGAAGCAGCAGTAAAACCGCTGTCACAGCGGCGAAAATGGCAGTAACCGGCATCAACATCTATTCAATCCTTCTTGATCGCGCCGACAATAGCCAGCAAAAGCACCGCGCCAACGGTCGCCGTCACAAGCTCACCGATGGCTCCCTGGGGAGAAAGCTGCAGCAGCCTGAATACGAATCCGCCAAGAAATGAACCGACGATACCGATACCGACATTAGCAAGAACACCGAAACCGCGGCCTTTCATAATCAGTCCGGCCAGCCAGCCGGCCACGCCACCGATAATCAGAAACAGAATCAGGTTCATCCGCGCATACTCCCTGGTCAGGACAGGATGGCCGGGTATGAGCCCGGCCATCGGTTGAGAATGACCCCGAGATTGCCGGGATTTGCGGGCGCATGCAAGCTCTCAGCCCTGGCCCGTCGTTGGTGGCAGGGGCCGGCCCGGCATCTTCCCCTGACCAGGGCCGGTTTTCCAAGCGGGCCGCCTGGCTGCGGGCCCAGGCCAGGGTGAGCACCTCCTGGGCGACCACGGCCTTCAGGGGAATCCACAGTCCGGCGACCAGCACCGTGGCGGACATCGAAAATGCAAGCAGAAGGATACGGCCCATCATTACGCTCCCACACGATCAGGGCCAGCTGCCCGGGCGAGCTCCGGTTCAACTCCGCCTGCCAATGTCCGGGACGGCGCCTCTCGGCTCTGCTTCGGTGAGCAAAACTCCCCGGGGCCCTGTGGAAGGCGACTGTCATGCGCTTCCGCCTCCACGAACAGCGGCTGCACCAGTAGCAGCATCAACATGGCCAGCCACAGGCTGGCGCCCTCCCATCGCCGCCGCCGGGTAAGGTTCTGGTGTTCCGGGTTTGCTGAGAGGCGACGAAGGGCCGGACGGGGATAGAGGGGCAATAGCATTATCTGCGGCATGACTCGGTTCCTGTGATCAATGGGTGCGGTGCCTTAGCTGCGCACCATTGAAACGGAACGAAACGACCATCCTGTGCATCAACCTGTCCGGGAACGGGTCGGAAAATGATGAATTGTGGCAAACCGGCAAAAACCGCTCCCTCACGCTTGTTACCGTGCAGGGGGGCTGGTTACATTGGGCTCACGCTGACGATCACCGAAGCTGGAGAGCCATGAAACGACACATTGTTCTGGTGGAGGACGAGCCCGCCATCCGGGAAAACTATCGGGATGCTTTCGAGCGTCGGGGGTACAGGGTGTCGGTCTACGGTGACCGTCACGCTGCGCTGTCGGGGCTCAGGACCAGTCTGCCGGACCTGGCCGTCATCGATGTGGGACTGGGCGACGAGCCAGAAGGAGGCTTCGACCTGTGCCAGGATCTGCGTCGGCAGTCCGCCACTCTGCCAATCATCTTCCTGACCGCCCGCGACAGCGATATCGACTCGGTTCACGGCCTGCGCCTGGGAGCGGACGACTATGTCACCAAGGACATGAGTCTGGATCACCTGCTGGCCCGCATCACCGCCCTGCTGCGCCGGGCGGATGCCTGGGCCGAAGCACTCCAGCGCCCGGACGAAGTGCTGGAGCGGGGGCGGCTTACCCTGAATGTTGATCGCATGACCGTTGCCTGGAACGGCACACCGCTGGAACTGACGGTCACAGAATTCTGGATGCTGCACGCCCTCGTCCAGCACCCCGGCCACATCCGCAATCGCGATCAGCTGATGCAGGCAGCCAGCACAGTACTGGACGACAATACCGTCACCTCCCACATAAAACGGATTCGCCGCAAGTTCCAGCAGATAGCGCCAGAGTTCGACGGCATCCAGACCGCCTATGGCATGGGGTATCGCTGGAATGCCCGTGAGATCTAGGAAGTGACCCTCAAGCGTCAGTTATTGCTGGCCAGCCTGCTCATGCTGATGATCCCGTGGGCGGGACTGCAGTTCGTGCTTGAGCTGGATGAAGCCCTGCGTGACCAGGCCGCCGAGCAGCTCGGCACCCAGGCGCGACGGATGGCCAGCCTGGCTGAAACCGAGCTCTCCTCCGTTCCGCCGGTGGAGCATCGCAACGACATCATCTACGCCAGCCAGCTGTCGGGGCCGCCAAACCTGGACGGCTACGCAGATGACTGGCCCGGCTACGAATATGACGACCAGCCCTGGCAGACCGTCCACGGCGATTCGACTGAGCTGTCCTGGCAGGCGTCAGTTCATGGGCGTCATCTCTACCTGCTGATCCGTACCAACTGGGGACGCCCCGTTTACTTCAACCCAGCCGCTCCCGGCCAGCCCCATGAATTCCTGCGGCTTCGATGGCAGGACGAAGGTAAAATCAGGGAACGCCTGGTACGCACCGCCGCGCCGGGGCGGGTGGTCGGCCAGGTACCGGACACTGCCCGCCGACAGGATCACCGGGTAACCGGTCACTGGGAAAGCCGGAGTGATGGCTATCAGCTGGAGTTGCGTCTGCCCCGCCCCGGATTCGGGGAGCGCCTGGGTTTCGAAGTTGTCTGGCCGGACCCGGATAACCCGGAAATCAGCCACAGCCTGGGGACATCCCAACAGCCACCGTCGACCCTGGGGGGCCGCCTTCCGGAACTGGAAGCCCGGCTCGACGACCTGCTGGCGGTGGGGCAGCGGGTCCTGGTACGTGAGCCCGCCGGCTGGGTGACTGGTCATGGTCACCGCCCGCTCGCAGATGCCACTACCGACCTGGACGACCTCGGCCCCCTGGAAATTCTCGAACGAATCGTCCTCAATGGCCTTCGTGCACTGGTGCGCCTCAACCAGCCTGAGCCAGCGGCCTTTGACGCCAGCAGCGAATACCTCGCCGACCGACCCGGGCCCGGCCTGGTGGAACATCCGGACGGGGAACGTCTGCTGATGGTGACCGAGCCCCTCGAGGATGGCCGTCTGCTGGTGCTTGAACAGACTCTTGACCGCATTCTTGCCCTGTCCGGCAGTACCCTGGGATCGGTCATTGCCCGCAGCGCATTGCTGATCGTCGCCCTGATGCTGGTGCTGCTGGGTTATGCCAGCTGGCTGTCCTGGCGCATTGCGCGGCTCCAGAAGGCGGTCAGGGCCAGTGTGGACCCGGACGGTCGCATTCTCGCCGGGGTGCCCGCCAGCAGTGCGAAGGACGAACTCGGGGAACTCAGCCGCCAGTTCAGCCAGATGGTCGAACGGTTGCAGGGGTATACCGACTACCTGGAGAGTTTTTCCCGCCGACTGTCCCATGAGCTGAAAACGCCGGTGGCCGTCATTCGCTCCTCTCTGGACAACCTGGATCACGCCTCCAGCGACAAGGAGCGGCGGAACTACCGTGACCGGGCCCGTGCCGCCACCGACCGCCTCAGCCAGATCCTCCAGGGCATGAGCGAGGCGGCGCGGCTGGAGCAGAGCTTCGACCATGCCGAGAAGGAAACTTTCGACCTCGACCCGGTGCTGAGGGAAACTGCCGGGGCCTACCAGGCTCTGGCACCGGAGCACCGGATCCGCTACCAGGGGCCAGATCATGGGGCCCCCCTCACCGGCTCACCGGAACTGATGGTTCAGATGCTGGACAAGCTGGTGGACAATGCCCGGGATTTCACCCCGGAAGGAGGACTCATCCTGATAACGCTCTCCCGCCAGGGTGACCAGCTGCAACTGACGGTCTTCAACGAAGGCTCCGCCCTGCCGGAGGCTCTCGCCAGGGATATCTTCAACCCCTTCGTTTCCATTCGCGGCGGCAATGCCGAGGGCCACCTGGGCCAGGGATTACTGATCGTGAGGTTGATCGCCGAGCACCACGGCGGCCGGGTTCGGGCCGACAACCATTGCTCGGATGGCCTGGAAGGCGCGCGCTTCCGGATTGACCTGCCGGCAGCGCCCTGACCCGCTACTCGAAATCGCCGCTGAACTGGCGGTAGAACTGCTGGGCCGTCCGGCCACTGCGAACGCCCCTACTGGTTGCGAAGCGGAGGGCGTGCCGGTGGAGCGCCTCACGGTCCCTGACCCCCGGGAACAGCGCGTCGACAGCCTCCAGGTAGGTGTCCTGGGGAAAGGGATAGAACGACAGCTGCAGACCGAATCGGTCCGCGAGGGACACCTGCTCCTCAATGGCCTCGGCCGGATGCAGTTCGCCGTCCCGGACCTCGCTCCTGAGATTGTCCGCCATGAACTCCGGCATCAGGTGGCGCCGGTTGGAGGTGGCGTATACCCGCACGTTCTCGGGCGGCAGCTCCAGGGAGCCTTCCAGTACGCTCTTGAGAGCCTTGTAGGAGGACTCCCCCGCCTCGAAGGAAAGATCGTCGCAGAAAATCACGAAGCGGTAGGGCTGCCCGGCGATGTCATCGACAATCTCCGGCAGGTCCACCAGGTCGTCCTTGTCCACCTGGATCATACGCAGCCCCTGATCCCCGTAACGGTTAAGCAGCGCCTTGATCAGGGAGGACTTTCCGGTGCCCCGGGAACCCCAGAGCAATACATTGTTGGACGGCTCGCCGGCAATAAAGCGCTCGGTGTTGCGGGCCAGGGCGTCCTGCTGACGCCCCACACCCCGGAGCTGATCCCAGCGAATGGGGTCAAGCCGCCTGATGGGCCGCAGACCCTGGCGGTGCCTGCGCCAGACGGCAGCAAGGGCAGAGGACCAGTCCACAGTGACTTCCGTCACGACCGTGCCTCGCCGCGGGCCCGGGCCAGATAAACCGTGTTGGTGGCCTCCCGGTTCTGGAACGGGTTGTAGAAAGACACCACCCGCGCCTCCGGAACAAGGAAGACCTCCTTCAGAACCGCCAGAAAATCCTCATCGGGCGGGTCGTTCGACCACATGCCGAACATACCCCCCGGCTTCAGCTGTCGCGCCATTCGACCGAGTGAGTCGGCGTTGTAGAAGCTGGCGTTGGTCTCATTAAGGAGCGCCCGGGGCGAATGGTCAATATCCAGCAAAATGGCATCGAACAGACGGCCGGGACGGGCGGGATCGAAGCCTTCCGCCGGGTCCGACAACTCGAAGAAACTGCCATGCACGTAGCGGCAGCGGGGGTCGTCGTTAAGCACCTGGCCGAGGGGGACCTTCTCGTCCCGGTGCCACTGGATAACCGTCTCCAGGGCATCCACCACAAGCAACTCATTCACGCGGTCGTGCTTGAGGGCAGCCTCGGCGGTATACCCGAGCCCCAGTCCGCCAACCACCACCGCCAGGTTGTCTCCGGTGGTCAGATCCAGGGCCAGGTCCGCCAGGGCGACCTCCGCTTCCACGAACATGCTGGACATCAGGAACTCGTCCCCCAGCTTCACCTCATAGATATCCCGATCACCAATGGCCGGGATCCTGCGGCGGCGGAGGGTGATCTCTCCCAGGGGCGAGGGCTTGCTGTCAATCTGCTCGAATAGAAGACCCATGATGTGGTTCCAGTGGTGAAAAGGGGCATCTTACCACCCGTGACAAATCCCCATGCAACCACCAGCACCAACAACGGCTTGAATCCGGCCCGGGACTGCCCCACATCAACCAGAAACACCGGAGAGGAACCCATGAGCGACATTACCCACGTGATCTGCCCCCATTGCCAGAAAACCAATCGCGTACCCCCGGCCCGCCTGGGGGAGCAGCCAAACTGTGGCGCCTGCAAACAACCCCTGGCCAGCGGCGACATCGCCGAGCTGACTGACAGCGGCATGCCGGCCTTCATCGCCAGGTCGGACCTGCCGGTGCTGGTGGACTTCTGGGCCAGCTGGTGCGGACCGTGCAAGGCCATGGCACCGGCGTTCGAATCCGCAGCGCGGCAATGGGCAGGAAAGGTCGCGTTCGCCAAGGTCAATACGGAGCAGGCCCAGCAGAGCGCGGGGCGCTACGGTATCCGCAGCATCCCCACCCTGATCCTGTTCCGCAATGGCAAGGAAGTGAGCCGCCAGAGCGGTGCCATGTCGGCGGCCCAGCTGGGAGCCTGGCTGCAGAGGAATGCCCCGGCTACTGGTTGAGGTCGACGCCAAGTGCCCCGGGAACAATGCCCGACGTCATGACTCCCCACTGCCTGCCGTTCACGAAGAGAGGCACATAGATAACGATGATGACGCTGGTGGTGCCGGGGAGTATGAAGGTGCCCATGCTCAGGTAGGTGCACGTGCGCAGGTTTTCCGGCTCCTGGCCCGAAACCGTGATTCGCTTGTGCACACTCCTGGCCGCATCCACACGGGGATCACCGGTCATGGGCGGGGCGCTGGCGCCTTAAAAAACCCAGAGGGCCTTACCAGCTGCCTGTGTTATCCATGCTGGCCCATGGCTCTTTTATCGGCAGGGGATCATCTTTCTGAAGGAGCTCGACGGAGATCCCGTCGGGAGACCGCACGAACGCCATCCGGCCATCCCTCGGGGGCCGATTGATTGTGACGCCGCCATCCATGAGCCGCTGGCAGAGGGCATAGATGTCGCTTACCCGGTAGGCCAGGTGGCCAAAGTTACGCCCCCCGGAATACTCCTCCGGGTCCCAGTTCCAGGTGAGCTCAATCATCGGCGCCCGCTCTTCCAGGGCCCTCTTTTCATCCTCCGGGGCCGCCAGGAAAACGAGGCTGAAGCGGCCCTTCTCCACATCCTTGCGGCTGACCTCCTTCAGACCCAGCAGATCACAGTAAAAATGAAGGGATTCATCGAGGTTGCTGACTCGAACCATGGTGTGCAGGTATTGCATAAAGGACTCCAGAGCGTGTTGTGAAGGTTCCGTCCAGTATAGTCCTCGCCGGAAACAGATGAAGCCGGCGGAACGGACCGGTAACCATCAGTTCTTTTGAAGAAAGGGGTCGAAATATTCCGTTTTTGGTCCAAGGGTAACCTGAACTAGGATGATGGCCGTATAGCGGTTAGCGGCCGCCCAACTGTGAATCCCAGGAGGTTACCCATGGCGAAGGTTCTGGTTCTTTACTACTCAATGTACGGTCATATGGAAACCATGGCAGAGGCCGTGGCAGAGGGAGCCCGGGCGGTATCCGGTGCAGAGGTGACGGTCAGGCGGGTACCCGAGACGATGGATGCCGAGGCCTTCCGCGATGCCGGCGGCAAGACCGATCAGAAGTTTGATGTGGCCAGGCCCGAGGATCTTGCGGACTACGATGCGATTCTCGTGGGCACCCCCACCCGTTTCGGCAACATGGCGGGGCAGATGCGCAACTTCTTTGACCAGACCGGTGGCCTCTGGGCCAAAGGCAAACTGTTCGGCAAACTGGCCAGCGTCTTTGCCTCCACCGGAACTGGTGGCGGCGAGGAGCAGACCATCACCACGACCTGGGTAACCTTGTCCCATCACGGCATGATCCTCGTGCCCATTGGCTATGGGACACCTGAGCTGTTCGATATCTCCCAGGTCAGTGGCGGCACACCCTACGGTGCGACTACACTTGCCGGCAGTGACGGGTCACGGCAGCCGGACGACCGTGAACGGGCAATCGCCCGCTTCCAGGGCAAGCACGTGGCCGAGCTGGCCGTGAAGCTGTTCGGCTGACCCAAACAGTGTCCCGTCCGGGTAATGGCAGGAAGGCGCTCCTGCCGCCACCTGAACGGAGGTTCCCCATGGACCACCAGTGGTCGATACACCGCCGCCGGCTGCTGCAGATGCTTGCCGCCGGCACCGCACTCTCCGCCCTGCCCTTACCGCTGTCACTGGCCCAGGGGCGGCAACCATTGGCGCTTGAACGCACCATCCCTTCCAGCGGGGAGGCTGTTCCCTCTGTAGGGCTTGGCACCTGGATCACCTTTAACGTGGGTGACAACCAGCGCCTCCTGGACAGCTGCGCCGACGTAATGGCCGCCTTTTTTGACGGTGGCGGCGCCATGATCGACTCCTCCCCGATGTACGGCTCCTCCCAGAATACCGTGGGCTATGGTCTCGACAGGCTGAACGCCCGGGATGAGGTCTTTTCCGCAGACAAGATCTGGACCCGGGATGGTGACGAGGGCAGGCCCCAGAGCCGGGAATCCGCCGACCTCTGGCGGATCGAGGGATTCGACCTGCTGCAGGTCCACAATCTGGTCAGCTGGCAGGCTCACATGAAAACCCTTCGGGCCATGAAGGAGGAAGGCACCGTTCGCTATATCGGCATCACCACCTCCCACGGCCGCCGTCACGACGAGATGGAACGGATCATGCGCTCCGAACCCATCGACTTTATTCAGCTGACCTACAATCCGGTTGACCGGGAGGCAGAGGACAGATTGCTGCCACTGGCCCGGGAAAAAGGCATAGGCGTTATCGTGAACCGCCCCTTCCGCCGGGGCGCACTGACCGAAAGCCTGGCCGGTGATCCGCTGCCGGAGTGGGCAGGCGAGGTGGACGCCAGCTCCTGGGCCCAGCTGATTCTGAAGTTCATTCTCAGCAACCCCGCTGTCACCTGCGCCATCCCGGCCACAACCCGCGTTGACCATGTCCGGGAGAACCTCGCCGCCGCTACCGGACCGTTGCCTGACCATGACTTCCGGGAGCGGATCTCGGACACCATCCGGTCTTTATACTAGTGCACCTGACCATAAGGCATTGCCGTGGAAACCCTGTTTAGCTACCGCCCCGGGGACCTGTTGCTGTTCTCGCCCCGGGTCTACTGGCAGCTGGTGGCCGGCAATAACGATGCTTTCTGGCCCCTGCCCCTGCTGGCGCCACTGATGGCACTGGTGCTGTTATGGGCCCTGTACCGGCAGGCGCCCGCGTTCATTCGCACCAGCCTGGCCCTGACCGCAGTGGCCTGGGCCTTTGTCTGCCTGTCTTTCCTCTGGCTCGAGTACCGCACCATTAATCCCTGGGTGACCTGGACGATCGCCCCCTTCCTGTTTCAGGGAGGCGCTCTCCTGCTGACAGCAGCAAGACCGCCACAGCCCCCTGCCCAGCCTCACCGCAAGGGTCTGTCATTAATGCTGGTTGCCTGGGGCGGGCTGATCCATCCCCTGGGGGTATTGGTGGACCAGAGGAACTGGGCAGCGGCGGACACCTGGCTGCTGTACCCGGAGCCCCTGGCGGTCGCGACCCTTGGCCTTGTACTGGGTCTGACCAGAGGCTGGCGGTGCGCCCTGCTGCTGCCCATCCCCATGGTGTGGTGCGTCATCGGTGGCGCCACCCTGCTGGGGCTGGAATCCCCCTTTGGCTGGGGAGTGTTACTGGCGCCGCTGGTGGCCATTACAGCCTTGCTGCCCCTGACCCGCTGATGGGCCCGTCAGGTTAAAACGCCGACCTTCCGGGGTGTCATAGCCAGCGGGGAACCCGCTGACGGTATTGCCTGTACGGCTCGCCGTAGCTTTCGGCCAGGGCCGACTCTTCCGCCAGTGCCTGACGGCGGATCACCCACACCCCCACCACCAGGCACGCCAGTGAGAACACACTGGGCAGCGCAAGGAAGAATCCCAGCTGGCCCAGTATCACGGCAAGGAACAACGGGTTGCGGCTGCGGGCATAGGGCCCCGATGTGACCAGCCCGGGTCTGTTTTCCACCGCGATTCCGGACCGCCAGTCCTCATGCATGTACGCCTGCAGGTAACTGGCCAGGCCGAAGGAGCACAGCAGCATAAACACGCCCAGCAGCAGCACCGGCGGCTGGTATAGCCAGCTGAAGACGCCAAGCCAGGGATCAATGTCTGCGAACATCCGTACCAGGCAGACACCGAGGATTGCCGCCCGAAAGATATTGAACAGTTGTCGGTTCCACCAGGCGGCGGAGCCGGAACGGCCATACTGGATGTGGGAGAAGCCAAGGCGCGCAGAGAGACCCATTGCACGGGTGGCAAAAAGGACTCCGATCAACAGAAAGAATGTGCCGAGAAAGTGGCGGGTAAAAAGTTCGACAGACATGGATCCGGTTCAATTTGATACATCAAAGATGCTTCAAGAGTAGCGGACCGTGCCCTTTCAGGGAAGTTCAGTTTTCTGAGAGAGTACGGGCCGAAGCGCAGCTGGCCAGTCGGGAAAAATCCCGATTGTGCCCACATCCCGGACCATTATGTCCTCCAGCAGAAATCTCTGGGGCCACACCTTCCACCGGGTGCACTTCGGCCTCGATGTATTCCCGGATCATATGCCGGTGACAGAGTGATGAAGCCCTGGTGACGGTCCGTTACTCTTCCGGTCGGCGGTCGCCGTTAATGAACTTGGCCACGAAGACGGCTTCACCATACTGCTCGAAGGACCATTTCATGGTGTCGGACAGGACCCTCATGACCTGGTCGTACTCACCAAATACCTCAGAGCTGATGCGATCGGCGTAAACTTCCAGGCCACTCTTCTTCAGGCGATCGACTACATCCTTGATAGGCGGTTTGAAATTCTCCGTCATCGGATAAAAGCTCAGTTCAACGGACAGGTACATGGCCATCTCCTTCTGTGCTCGGTTTCTGGTGTATCAGTGAGCCTAGCACAGAACCTCAGCCAGCAAAGTTCTCTTCCCGGAAGTTGGCCCCGGGATCTCAGGAAGCGGCCCTGGTCAAAAATTCACCTGGGGGCCGGTGACCCGTCCGGCCAGCGGGCTGGCACCACAAATGTGCGCGCCGTCTCCTGCCATAGTCCTGTTTTGGGGGAATGCTCCAGGGCGGCAAACAGGCGTGGACGATACTGCTCCTTTACACTTGCCAGTGCAGCGGCCGATGCTGACTCGTCCGGCGGCTGCGCCTGCCACCAGGGGCCCAGCCAGTGGGGCTTGCGCAGGGGCACCCAGTGGCGGGTATCCATGGCTCCGGTGTCGTGATGATAAAGCCAGTGTCCCCGCAGGTGATTCCGGGGCACGGTATCCGGGAGGCTGACCACCGCGCCAGAGGGGTAGAACAGGTAGCCGGGCATGAAGATCCGCGGCACCACGGGCCCGTGGATACCCAGATCCATCAGCAGGGCCCGGGTCTCCGGCCGCCCGGTCAGGCGGCTCTGGTGATCCAGCAGGCGCCGGCTCTTCAGGTCCAGCCGGTCCTGGCTGTTGGGTCCGTACCATAACGTCCCGCCGCCGGCGCGGGCCGGATAGCCCAGGTAGAACTTCACCGCAACCTCATGATGTTCCACGTTGCCGGTGGAGGGATTACGCACCAGAAAGTCCAGCTCGCCGATGGTCCTGCCCTGGTCATCACGCACCTGGACATTGCTGGCCAGCAGTTGCCAGCGCAGCAGGTCGGTGAGAAGGCATTGGTAGAGCCGCTCGAAGTAATGCCCCAGGCGGGGGTTCGCTGGCTCGTCCAGCACCGCCGGGCGCATGTCCGGGTGCTCTTGCCACTGACGAAGGCGGGAAAAGGCATCAGCCGGCAAGTAGGCCGACAGGTCGAAACTGGTTCCGGCGGACAGCAGCTGGGGCGCCCGGCAGATCCAGGCCAGGTGATGTGTCGCGGTCTCCGCATCAGTGGGCGTCACGATCACCTCGTCCGGAAACGTGCCGTGGCGCCGGAGCCGGCCCTGGAGGACCTCAAGCCATGCCGCGATGGAAGCATCAGTCGTCTTCCTGCCCGGAGCGACGCTGTTCCTCCCGCACCGCGTCCACAGCGCCGGGATCGATCAGCCCCTGGTCGGCCGCGTGTTCGGCCATGGCCACGTTGTCCGCCGCCAGTATCAGGTCGCACCCCGTCTCCCGGGCTTCCCTTGCCAGCTCGGCGATGGCTTCTGATCGCTCTGGTGTGTTGCTGACATCACGGATGTAGATACCCAGGATACGGTCGGGATACTCCCGCAGGACGTCGCTGTATATCTCGGGGTCACGCTGGCCAGAGTCGCCAACGAGGACAAAGCGCATATCCTGGTACATTTCAAGGAGATGACGTATCGAGTCCAGCTTGTGATCCTTTGCCCTCCGGGGCATCAGGCTACCACGCTTCATGCCCCATTCCCGCAGTATAAGGATCGGCCCATGGGGTATCCGGTTCCGGCGGAAAACCTCCACCAGCACTTCATAGATGCTCCAGGGCCCCCGGGAAACGTAGAACAGCGGGTTTCCCTCCCGCCCTTCGCAACCCTGGTGGAATGCCTGGTACAGTGCGGGCACCCCCGGGAACACCACGCGACTCTCAGCACCCTGGGCAAAGAGGCGCCACATCATCATGGCGGTATTGGCGACGCCGGTGTAGACGACCGTATCGTCGATATCGCTTATGACGCCGTAACGGGCATGGGAAAGTGGGGTGAAGAATTCGCCGCTGGTGGAGGCCCGGTCGTCGGACGGCTTGTCCAGGGAAAGCTCCATCTCATGCCAGGAAACATCCGATGGCATCGAACCCAGCTCCATGTCGACCCGGAAAAAGCCGTGCCGGTCCGTTTCAACGATGGTATCGGTGTCCTTGTAGCGCACCCGCACACGGGCTCCCGTTATGGGCTTGCGCAACAGCCGGCGCACCAGGTCGATGAGATCCCGGCGCAGCCGGTCCTCCCTCAGCGAGGCTCCGAAACCCGGCTGCCGGAAAACCCGCCCCATCAGGAACAGTCGGTTGCGGGAACCGAAGCCCCGGTAAGCCTGGATAAACAGGCCTCCACGGCCACTGTCACCTTTCACAGGGGCGGCCAGCACGTGGAGCCCCCGACGGAAGGAGCGGGCGTATCGGTGAAAGTGACTCTGAAACGACATTCAACCCTCTTCTGGTACGAACCTGCAGATGTCAGCCGCTATCCGGCGGCGCTGACGGCAAGGATAACGTCAATCAATGCCATCCTGTTATAACGTGCTTGATTTCATTGCCGGTATTGACCCAGACGCGCACCGATGAAAAAGCCACGCAGCCGTGCCGTCAGTCCCTGGCCAGCCAACTGCGGATCCGCTCGTAGACCTCCTGACTGTCGAGCAGGTCGAAGTGCCCGAGTCGGGAGAAGACGCTCTGGTGGTGAACCGGAATGGGCAACACCCGCTCGGCATCGTCGTGCAGCCCCAGGGCACTGGTGACAGGTACCAGGCCGTCTCCCCGGGTAAAGGCGCCGGTGTCATCCGGCTCGGACTGCATTGTCGCCGCTATGGCAAGGCATTCGGTATCGGCGGGTAGCGCAACAATTGCTCTGGCATCATGGGGATGCTCCGGCTCAAGCCCCGCCCAGTCTTCATCAACCAGGTTGCCGTACCGTAGGTCCTTTACACCGGCGCTGCGGATTTTTCCCAACCGGCCAATGGGCGCGACGTAAGGGCTCACGCCGGCAAGTGCGTCCACGCGGTTGCCAACCCGCTCCAGGGGTGAGCCGTGATGGGGCGCCCCGAGGAATATCAGCCTGTTCAGCCGATCAGGCCAGGAGTGGCCCGCAATCCGCCCGTAGTGGCATGCGCTGCGCGCAACCAGGCCTCCCATGCTGTGCCCGAGAATAACCAGCTCTTCCACCGGCACCGGCCATGCCCGGACCAGCTGTTCAAGCAGCCCGGCGAACTCGCGGCCATTGGTGGAGATGTGCAGGCCACTGTTGTAATGGAGGTACAGGGGCGTATAGCCAAGGGAACGGGCCAGTTCGGCCCCGTGATCGTGACCCTTGCGCTGCCAGCGCAGATCGTTCATGCACAGGCCGTGGACCATGACCAGGACTCTTGGTGAAGGAGCAGGGAATGCGCCTTCGAGCGACTCCTTGTCCAGATTCAGGGCCTGGCCGTCTTTACGGAAGCTCATGGGAATCGCCAAGGGGTTCCCGGTGGCAACCAGGTAGTCACCCAACACGCCATTGAGGGTCGCCAGCATGTTCTCGCGCTTATCGGAGACCCCCCGGTATTCCAGCAGGGGTCCGAGCTGCCTCAGGGCACTATCAATACCCCTGCCGGCGACGCGGGATATGCCCCGCACGCTGCGGTAGACCAGGCCGGTAATGCCCCGGGTGGGGCCCTGCCGCGAAGGACCGACAATTGGCGCCAGGCCCGAGATATTGCGATGCATGGACTCGACCACGTCCACCACACCGCCAACAGCATCCGTAACCAGCTGACCGGCGCCCCGCAGATCCGAAGACAGGGCCCGGGCCGTACCTTCCCGGCCGCGCTGGGTGCTCCCTGTCGGGCCCGACACGGGCCGGGACCCTCCGGCCATGTCAGAAGTCAAACAGCTCACCCAGCAGGCCGCCTTTCTTCTTCTTGCGATAGCCGTAATCGCCGGACTGTCTGGAGGGCTCACGGGAGTCCTGCCTGGGCTGGGCCGGCGCGGCCGTCTGACCGGAGCGCTCGATGATCTTGTCCAGCTCACCACGGTCCAGCCACACCCCCCGGCATTTCGGACAATAGTCAATCTCAATACCCTGGCGATCAGCCATAACCAGGTTCTCGTCACTACAGATCGGACATTTCATTACAGTCTCCTTTTACTGCCGTATTGGATTCACTCTATCACAGTTGCCGGGGGCCGCCGGTTTTCCTGAGGTGCTACCGGCCGCCGGCTCCGGCCCTGCCGGTGCCTCCACCCGCGGTAAAGGACATTCTGGTCAACCGTTAAAATATGGTTACACTTTCACCATCGCAACCCCGCACGTTTACGGTGAGAATAGGCTAGAAACCTACCATTCATTCCCGAGGTTCGAGTCCATGCTGGCACCACTCCGGAATACTCTATGAGCCGGCCGGACCTTTTCTCCCTCGACGACTTTCCGGTGGGCTGTCTCGTCTCTGACCTGAAGCGTCAGATTCTCTATAGCAATGTGTTCTTCGAGAAGCGCTTCGGCCATGCCGCCCACGACCTGGCCGGGGCCGACCTGTTCACGTTGCTGACCCGGGCATCCCAGATTATCTACGACAGCTATATCGTACCGCTGTTGCTGCGGGAAGGTTCTTGCGACGAAATTCGCCTCAGCCTGGTGAGTCGCGCGGGGGATGCTCTGCCCGTGGTGGCCAACATCTGGCGTGACGATACCGGCGGCGGGCGGATCTACTGGAGCCTGTCGAGCGCCAGCCGGGCGGAGCGGATGTTCCAGGAGCTGGCCGAGGCCAGGGAACTCCTTCAGCAGAAAGTGGCCCAGCTTCATACCCTGTCCGATACCGACCAGCTGACAGGCCTCGCCAACCGCACCGCCATGACACGCCACCTGAGCCAGCAGATGAGCAACGTGAGAGCCGGGCAGTCCGCTTTCGCCCTTGCCTTTATCGATCTGGACGGCTTCAAGAAAGTGAACGACCAGCATGGCCACCAGATGGGTGACAAACTGCTGCGACGGGTGGCCAGGCGCATGGCCAGCAATCTCAGGAGTGACGACCTGATCGCCCGCTTCGGAGGCGATGAATTCGTCATCCTGATGCACGGCGATTTCAGCACCGGCACGGCGGAGGAGTCGCTCAACCGTCTGGTTCAGCAGCTGGCCGAGCCTTTTGAGGTGGATTCAGAACCCCTGGAGATCTCCGCAAGTGTGGGGGTGACCCTGTACCCCCAGTCGGAAGAAATCGACCCCGACCAGCTGATCCGCCAGGCCGACCAGGCCATGTACCAGGCCAAGCTCGCCGGCCGTAACCAGCTCTGCCTGTTCAATGCGGACCGTGAAAAAATCCAGAGGGACAGGAACGAGGAGCTCGCGGCGATTCGTTCCGGCCTTGCAGCCGGCGAATTCGAGCTCTATTACCAGCCCAAGATCAACATGCTGACGGGCCAGGTACTGGGTGCGGAGGCATTGCTGCGGTGGAACCACCCCGTCCTCGGCCTGACGGGACCCGCAACCTTCCTGGCTGCTGTCAACGACACCCCGGTGGGACTGGAAATGGGGCGGTGGGTGATCGCCAATGCCCTGGCACAGCTTCAGGACTGGCACCGGCAGGGTCTGGAGTTGCCCGTCAGCATCAACATCGCCGGATACCATCTTCAGCACCCGGATTTTCTCGCCGATCTGAGCCGTATGCTGGCTGACGTTTCGGAACTGCCCAAGCAGCTGCTTGAGCTTGAAGTGCTCGAAACCAGCACCATTGAAGACGTTGATCAGATTTCCTCGGTAATCACCGCCTGCAAGTCCCTCGGCATCCAGGTGTCCCTCGACGACTTCGGCACAGGATACTCGACACTCGGTCACCTCCGGGACCTGACCGTGGACACCCTCAAAATAGATCGCAGTTTCGTCAAGGATATGCTGACAAATGCGGGTGATCTGGCCATCCTCAAGGGAGTCATCGGTTTTGCCCGCGCCTTCGAGTGCAATGTCATCGCCGAAGGCGTCGAGACCTGGCAGCACAGCCAGCGTCTTATCGACCTTGGCTGCGAATGGGGGCAGGGGTTCTATATCGCCAGGCCAATGCCTGCCGGGGCTCTTGAGACCTGGGTAAGGGATTGGCGAGAGCATGGATTTCACGACAAGTTCCTCAAGGCTGACAGCCACGACAGAGTCGACCTGGAGGAGGGGAGTTAGCATGCCGACAAAAGAGCAGATCGCAGCACGAAACAACGTCAGGATCATCGGCTCGGGACAAAAGACCCTCATGCTTGCCCACGGTTTTGGCTGCGACCAGAATATGTGGCACTACCTTACCCCTGAGCTGAGTGCCCATTACACCCTGGTTCTGTTTGATCACGTGGGCTCCGGCAAATCCCAGCTGTCAGCGTTCAGTCCCTCGCGTTACGCCTCTCTTGAAGGCTATGCCCGCGATGTTGTCGAGATCTGCCAGGCGCTGGACCTTACCGACGTCCACTTTGTCGGCCATTCCGTAAGTGGCACCATCGGCCTGCTGGCATCCCTCAGCGAGCCCGGGCGCTTCGCCAGCCATATCATGGTCTGCCCTTCCCCCTGCTTCCTGAACGACCCGCCGGATTACCACGGCGGGTTCAAGCGGGCGGACCTGGAAGAACTGGTTGAACTGATGGACAGGAACTACATCGGCTGGGCCAGTTACCTCGCCCCGCTGGTGATGGGCACACACAGTTCCGATGCGCTGATCGGCGAGCTCGCAGACAGTTTCTGCTCCACCGATCCACTGGTGGCGAAGACCTTCGCCCAGGCCACCTTCTTCGCCGACTACCGGCACCTGCTGCCTGCTGCAAAACATCCCGCGCTGTTATTACAGAGCGGGACGGATGCCCTGGCCGACGAGAACGTGGGCAAGTACATGCACGCCCGCATGCCCCGGAGCACCCTGCGGATACTGCCAACCGAAGGACACTGTATTCACATGACGCACCCGGACCTGGTCGGAAAGGAGATCCGGGCGTACCTGGATCAGTAGGCTGCTTCCAGAGCCGCTTTCAGGGGCGGCACTTCCTGGTGCAGGAACCACTTCTCCGTCACCACCCTGCGGGTAAACCAGTGGGAGCGCATCAATGTGCCGGCCAGGGGTGTCTTGACCCACTGGGGTAGCTGCCAGCCGTTATCGGGCTGCTCCGCACGGTTGCCAAAGCGTTCGGCAATGGCTTCGCCGTACGGCTGGAGAGAGTCTGCTGAGGTATTTCCCGCAGACCGGATAACCTCCGCGGCGAGCAACGCGGACTCGATGGCCGGGCGTATGCCTTCTCCGCTCTGGGTGTAGGCAAGCCCGGCGGCGTCGCCGAGCAGAAGCACACCATCGTCCACCAGGGGGCGGTGGGCGTGGTTATAGAGCAGGTAGGCGTGGCCCTTGAAGCGGCCGGGCAGATCGGAGGGAATGCGACCCGTCTGCTTCATTTCGTCGAGGAAGTGGTTCAGGTGATCCGACAGTTTGTGATTGTCTTCCCGCCCCAGCCCGATATTCAGGTAGTTGTCCTTACGGAAGATCCAGGCATAGCCCTTGAGGTCGCGGCAGAACCAGAGTTCCGGCGTGTCGCCGCTGGCCCTGCAGGCCTCGGCCTGCTCGGGTGTCATCCTGAACTCCACTTCCTTTGCCGCCACAACGGTCTCGTGACTGCCGGGGCCATCGCCCAGCAGGCGGGCAACGGGACAGAAATGACCACCCGCCCCGACCAAAAGGGGCGCCTGCCAGCGCTCGTTGACCACCCAGTTTTCACCGTCCCGCTCGATGGACCTGACCGGCTCCCCCAGGGCTTTGTCGCACCGGGCCCGCTCCAGCAGGTAATAGTCGAATTCGCACCGGCGGATGCCGTAACTGACGATGTCGCCATGGTCGTTTTCCACCGGCGCCTGCCCCATCATGCCGATACGGAAGCAACGTATCGGTTGCAGGGTGCGGCCCTCGCCGTAATGCTGCGGGTCGATGGAAAGGCTTTCCATGACCGCAGGTGTTACCCAGCCGGCACAGGTCTTGTCACGGGGGAACTCCTGTTTGTCGATCACCAGAACCCGCTTGCCACTGCCTTCAAGGGCGGTCGCGAGTGTTGAGCCTGCCGGGCCTGCGCCGATGATGATCAGATCGTAGTGGTCCATCAGGCTTCCTCTGGCGTGGCGGGTGAGGTGTACAGATCCTGTCGGCTTCGGGGGATGTTGTTGTTTTCCCCGTGGCTGAATACCACCTGGAACAGCTGCAGGGAGCTTGCCCGGAAGGCACCGATGGAGCCTGAAAGGTACATCCGCCAGGCCCGGGTGAAATGTTCGTCGTACATGGCGGTGACCTTGTCCTCGTTCTGGTCGAAGCGTTCCTTCCAGTGGGTCAGGGTCTGGGCGTAATGCAGTCGCAGGTTTTCAACATCCAGCACCGAGAAGTCATTGGCCTCGCAGATGCCCATGAATTCTCCGATGCTGGGAGGGTAGGCACCCGGAAAAATCCGCTTTTCGATCCACGCATTCATCAGCATGGGCCGGTTGCGCCCGATACTGTGTAACAGAGCAAGCCCGTCCGGTTTGAGGCTGCGCTTGATAAGGTCGGACAGGGCCTGGTAGTTTTCCTTGCCAACGTGCTCCAGCATGCCGATGGAGACAAAGGCGTCGTATTCGCCTTTGATATTGCGGTAATCGTCCTCCACGTACTCGATCAGGTGATCCAGTTGCTGGCGTCCCGCTTCTTCCCGGGCGAAGGCGATCTGTTCCCGGGAAATGTTGTAGGCATGCACCTTCACACCGTAATGACGGGCCATGTAACGGGCCAGCCCTCCCCAGCCACAGCCGGCCTCAACCACCGTCATGCCCGGCCCCAGGCGGAGTTTACGGCAGACATGTTCCAGCTTGGCCAGCTGGGCCTGCTCAAGGGTTGCATCCGGCGTTTCGAAATAGGCACAGGTGTACTGCATTTCAGCCTGGTCGAGCCACAGGCGGTAGAACTCATTGCCCAGGTCGTAGTGGTGATGGATATTCTCTCTTGCCTCGTCGATGCCGGTGGCACGTGGGGCATGATTCCTCCACAGCGTTTCAAGCCATCTCGGCCAGTTCTGCATCGCCCGGTGGACATGGCGGTAGAGCGTTTCCAGCAGATCCGGCAGGTCGCCATCGATCAACTGCAGCCGACCGGCGCTGTACAGGTCTCCGAACGCAAGATTGGGGTTGGCAGCCAGTGACCGTAACGCCTTGGGATCGGTTACCTGGAGGGTGAAATCCGCCTTCCCCTGATCCGGCTCTATGGCCTCTCCATTCCACAGCCGGAACCTTACCGGAGGAGAGCCTGCCATTCTAAGCAGCTTGCCAATCATCCAGCGCTCGTAACTGTGGGGCTCCCGGTCGACCTGCAGTTCTCCCAAAGGAAGGGACAACACATGTCCGCCCGTATCGGTGGGCTGAGTCGGCGTTTGTTCGGTATCCCTTGCGGTGTTGTTATTCATGGCGACTCTAATCCTTTATCGTGGCTGTCGTGCATGAGTCCGTCTTGGTGTGGAACGGTTGCGTCATCAGCTAAAAAGGCTCATCCCCACTGCATGACCGGGAACCAGCCCGACGCCAATCAAGTATAGAAAACAACCAGGCGTTGTCACCCCGGTCGTAATGAGGCTGCTGATCAGGGGGTAAAAGGATAAAGCGGGGGAGGTTACTCGGTTCCTGCCTCCCTGGCTTTCCTATTCACTTCGCTGCTTTGGAACCAAAGATGATTTAATGCCTTGGCCTTGCGGCGTGCCGAAGCGTCAGCGCAGGCGCGTCCAGACCATTCAGAAATTGCTCGGCCATTCCGATGTCGGCACAACGGAGATTTATATCCATGTGGTTCACGAGGGCCGTTTTGGCGTCAGACGTCCGGTGGACGCAGCGTTTTAAAGCGTATTCAGAGGGCCAACTGCTTTCGTAGCCAGGCGGTGTCCAGGTGTTGTTCCACCTTATCCGCGAGCCGGTCCAGCTGGTTCTGGCGGTGCTGGTCGTAGCTGACGGCGGTGTGCTCTCCCCTCGCCCCCGCCCAGCCCAGTATGGCCTGGCAGGCGGCGGGCTGGTCGAAGATGCCGTGAACGTAGGTGCCCAAGATCTGGCCATCGTCGCTTATCGCGCCGTCCGGCTGCTCCCCCAGCAGGGCCATCGGACGATCGAGAGCCAGGCCGGTGGTGACGCCATTGTGCATCTCGTAGCCTGTGAAGGACGTGGCCTCCTGGTCGAACACAAGAGTCCCGCTGACGTTCTTCAGTTGCTTGCCCGCCACCATCCGCGTGGTCATATCCAGAAGACCAAGGGCCCCGGTGGAACCGGGCTCGCCTTCCAGGCCATCCGGGTCGGTGACTTCCCTGCCAAGCATCTGGAAACCGCCGCAGATGCCTAAGACCTTGCCGCCGTAGCGAAGGTGTTTACGGACGGCTGCAGACCAGCCCTGCCGTTCCAGCCACTGCAGGTCGTGGCGGGTGCTCTTGCTGCCGGGCAGGATGATCAGATCCGCTGGTGGGATGGCCTGGTCCGGCGCGATAAACCGGAGGTTCACGCCGGGGTGCAGGCGCAACGGGTCGAAGTCGTTGTGGTTGCTGATGCGTGGCAACAGCGGGACCACGACATTGAGGGCGCCGGCTTCGCTGGCGCCACTGGTGCCGACACTGTCTTCGGCGTCTACGATCAGGCCGTGCAGGTAGGGCAGCACGCCGATGACGGGCCGGCTGGTGCGTGAGGTAAGCCAGTCCAGCCCTGGCTCCAGAAGTGCCATGTCCCCCCTGAACCGGTTGATGATGAAACCCACCGTGCGTTCGCGCTCACTCGCCGAAAGCAGCTCCAGCGTACCCACCAGTTGGGCGAACACACCGCCCTTATCGATATCCCCCACCAGCAGCACCGGACAGTCCGCTGCTTCGGCGAAGCCCATGTTGGCGATGTCGTCGGTGCGCAGATTGACCTCCGCCGGGCTGCCGGCGCCTTCGGCGATGATCACGTCGTATCGCTGACTGAGATCCCGCCAGGCTGCCAGTACTGACTTCATGGCCTCGGCCTTGTAGGCGTGGTAGTCCAGCGCATCCATGTTGCCATGGACCCTGCCCCGCAGGATCACCTGGGCACCCCGGTCGCTCTGTGGCTTGAGCAGTACCGGGTTCATGTCACTGTGAGGTTCCAGGCCACAGGCCAGGGCCTGGAGTGCGGTGGAGCGACCGATCTCGCCACCATCCACGGTTACCGCACTGTTCAGTGCCATGTTCTGGGGCTTGAATGGCGCTACCGACACCCCTTGCCTGGCCAGCCAGCGGCAAAGAGCCGCCACCACCGTGGTCTTGCCAGCGTCAGAAGTAGTACCCTGAACCATCAGTGTCGTCACAAACTGCTCCCGCACGATCGCCGAGCCTGCGGCCACGTAAAGGGGGTGGGGGTGTCTTCTGGAGCAGCGGCAGGGACGCCGCGGAGGAATTTACAGCACAGGGACGTGCTGTAAATTACGGCGGAAGAAGATGCCCCCAGCCCCTGAGATGCCCCGGCGAACACCAGCAACCGCACGCCTTTCATCAGAGTTCGACGCCTTTCTGCGCCTTGACGCCCTGATCCTTGAAGGCATGCTTGACCACACCCATTTCGGTGACCGTATCCGCCAGCTCGATCAGCTCCGGTGGCGCGTTGCGACCGGTCACCACCACATGCTGCATCTCCGGCCGGGCCTGCAGGTCATCCAACACCCGGTCCAGGTCGATGTAGTCGTACTTCAGGGCAATGTTCAGTTCGTCCAGCAGCACCAGGTCATAGCTGTCATCGCCGAGCATGCTGGCCGCCACGTTCCAGGCCGCATTCGCGGCGGCAACATCCTGTTCGCGGTCCCTGGTTTCCCAAGTATAGCCCTGGCCCATGACGTGGTAGTCCACATTGGGCAGATCCCGGAAAAAGGCCTCCTCGCCAGTGCTGAAGGCTCCCTTGATGAACTGCACGATACCCACCTTCATGCCGTGGCCCAGAGCCCGGGCCACCATGCCGAAGCCGGAGCTACTCTTGCCCTTGCCGGGGCCGGTGAGTACCAGCAGCACGCCCTGCTCCTTCTGTGCCCGGGCAATGCGCTCCTGCATGATCTTCTGCTTGGCCGCCATGCGTCGGGCATGACGTTCGGGGTCCTTGGCGCGTTCACGCATGGGAAGTCTCCTTCTGGAAAATGGCCTCGCCCCGGAACATGGCGGCCACCAGTTCCGGCGCGGAGGGGAAATAACCGTGAAAATAGCTGGCGAACAGGCCGTTGTGAGAGAACACCGGCTCGCCTTCGGCCCCCGTCACCCTGCGGGTACGGACCGCCGGCTGCCAGGGGGTGTCCAGGCGGGAATGGTGATAGGTATGGCCCCGCAGCTCGCCCAGGTCTGTTTTCAGGCCCTGCAGGCCCAGGGCCTGCAGCCGGTCTGCCATTACAGTCTGGCCCGGCATCAGGCCGAACAGGGTGTGCGTATGGCCTTCCCGGTCCACCAGGGAGTCCATGCAGGCCATCAGGCCGCCGCACTCGGCCAGGATGGGTTTACCGGCGGCATGATGCTGACGAATGGCTTCGGCCATGGGCCGATTGCCAGCAAGTGTCGCGCCATGGAGCTCCGGGTAGCCACCGGGCAGCCACAGTGCATCCGCTCCCGGCAACCGGCTGTCCGCCAGCGGCGAGAAAAAGATCAGTTCCGCCCCCATGGCCCGGAGCAGGTCCAGGTTGGCCCGGTAGAGAAAGCTGAAGGCGGCGTCCCGGGCGATGGCGATGGTCACGCTTTCCAGCAGCGCTGGCACTGGCCGTGGTGGTTCGCCTGTCAGGGTGACCGGCACCGGCAACTCGCCCAGGCCTGCTTCCAGTAATACCCCGGCCGCCGCATCCAGGCGACGATCCAGATCCGCCATTTCACCGGCCTGTACCAGCCCCAGGTGCCGGTCAGGTACGTCCATGGCCTCATGGCGGGGAATGGCGCCCAGCAGGCTGATACACTCCGGCAGGCTCGCCCGGAGCATTTCTCCATGACGTGCACTGCCAATGCGGTTGGCAATCACCTGGCGGACCGGCAGTTGCGGGTCGAAGCTGGCCAGCCCGAGGGCGACGGCACCAAAGGTCTGGGCCATGCCCCGGGCGTCGATCACGGGGAGTGCCGGCAGGCCCATCAGTTTCGCCAGGTCCGCCGTGGAGGGGTCGCCATCGAACAGGCCCATGGAACCCTCCACCAGAATCAGGTCGGCGTCCCGGGCGGCTTCGGTCAGGCGCCAGCGGCACTCCTCCTCCCCTGTCATCCAGGGATGGAGCTGGTATACCGGCTGGCCGGACGCGACTTCCAGCACCATCGGGTCCAGGTAGTCCGGGCCATGCTTGAACACCCGCACCTTGCGGCCGGCGTTACGGTGCAGGCGAGCCAGGGCGGCGGTGACCATGGATTTGCCCTGACCGGAGCCCGGGGCGGTGATCATGGCGGCTGGTATTGTTGCTTCAGGCAAGTAGCAGTTTCCTCTTCCTATCTTCCATGGGGCAGCGGCAAGCGGGGAACCTTCTTCCGGGAGACGCCGTAGATACCTCGGTGTAGGCTCGACAAAAACATCCCTGTTTTTGACGGTCCCGGAAAAAGGTCCCCCACTCGCCTCGATCAATCTGCATCATTATGATCTGACCGGGACAAAAACCGGCGCCCCGTCCAGTTCCGTTGTTATCAGTCTCTGGCCATAGAGGCTTTCCAGCGCACTGGGCACCAGCATCCGCCCCGCCGGGCCCCAGCAGGCATCGCCGCTGGGATACAGCAGCAAAAGATGATCGCACCAGCGGGCCGCCAGGTTCAGGTCGTGCAGGCACATGAACACCGCCCGCCCCTCGGAGGCCTGCTGCTTCAACAGATTCATCACCGCCACCTGGTGATGAAGATCCAGGTGATTGGTGGGCTCGTCCAGCAGCCAGGTGCCGGGGTTCTGGGTCAGCACCGTGGCAATGGCAACCCGCTGGCGCTCGCCGCCAGACAGGGTGTTGACCAGGCGGTCCGCGAGATGGCTCACGTCCATGACCGCCAGGGCCTTTTCGGCCATGGCCAGGTCCTCGCCGCCTTCCATCTGCCAGGGTGACAGCCAGGGATGCCGGCCGATGAGTGCCGTCTCCATCACGGTGGCCGGAAAGCCGTCCTGGCGATCCTGGAACACCAGTCCCAGCTGACGGGAGACGGTTCGGCGTTTCAGGCCCGCCAGGGACTCGGCGCCCAGCAGGATGTCGCCACTGCGGGGCGCCCGCAATCCGGCCAGGGTATGCAACAGCGTGGTCTTGCCGGCGCCGTTGGGGCCCAGCACGCCCCAGATCTGGCCCGGTTCCACGGTAAAGTCCAGGGCCTGGCCGCTGGCCCGGCCGGGAATGTCGATTACGAGCTGTCTCACCTGCAGCGGATTCATCAGCGGCTCCGGTACAGCAGGTAGAGGAAGGTGGGCACCCCGAGAAGGGCCGTGATCACCCCCACCGGCAACTGTTCCGGCGCAATCACCACCCGGGCCAGGGTGTCCGCCAGCACCAGCAGGGTGCCGCCGGCCAGGGCACAGGCCGGCAGAATCAGGCGCTGGTCATTGCCCAGCATCAGCCGCAGCATGTGGGGCACCACCAGACCCACGAACCCGATGCTGCCAGCGGTAGTAACCGCCGCCGCGGTCAGCAGGCTCGCCAGCACATAGATCAGCCATTCCAGGGGGCGGACCGAGACCCCCAGGGCCGCCGCCTGCATGGGCCCCCGGGCCAGCACGTTCAGGCTCCGGCCCAGGGGCAGCACCAGCAGGCAGGCCAGCACCAGCAGAATCAGCGCCGGCCAGGGCGTGCGCGCATAGGACACATCCCCCATCAGCCAGTACAGCATGCCCGGTAACCGCTGGGTGGGGCTGATGGCCAGGATCAGCGTGATGACCGCGCCCCAGCCGGCGGCCACCACCACCCCGGTGAGCAGCAGGCGGGAAGGCGTCCAGCTGCCGGTGCCATGGGCCAGGCCGAACACCATCAGGGTAGCGAGCAGAGCCCCGGCAAACGCGGAACCCGAAACAATGACGCCGCCCAGCCCGGCCAGCATGGCCAGCAACGCCCCTACCGCGGCACCCCCGGACAGCCCCAGTACATAGGGGTCCGCCAGGGGATTGCGCAGCAGCACCTGCATCAGGGCGCCGGCCACCGCCAGCAGGCCACCGGTGGCAAAGGCCGCCAGGGTCCGGGGCAGGCGCAGCTCCAGCACCAGGGTCTGATGAAGGTTGCTGCCCTCTCCCAACAATGCCGCCCCCACCTGGACCGGTGACAGGGCAACGCTGCCCACGCCCACCGACAGCACCATGGCCAGCAGACCGACCAGGGCCAGAGTCAGCAGGGGCAGGGTCAGCGAGCGGCTCAGGGGCATCTAGTGTCCCTTAACAAAAGTTCGCAGCGTTTCAGCGTGCCATACGAAGCCTCTGGCAAGGCGCGGCTCGCCGGGAAGGGTCTGGGCCGCATGCGGATAGCCCTTGCCAAGAGTCGCAACACCGCCAGGGGCTTCGTATGGCGCGCCCTTCGGGAGCCTGTATCAGGCGCAACGACGGTGTTGCGCCCCTTGGAAATAGAACCACTATTCCCGGCGGAACGCGCCTTGTCGTAGCGCCTGATACAGGCTCTGAAATGCTGCGAACTTTTGTTAAGGGACACTAGCGATCCTCACTCCTCGTGCGTGCGATATCGAGTTTGTCGCAGAACAGGCGACTGCCTTCCAGCATCCGGGGCGTGGGCCGCTGAACCAGCGAGGGAGGAATAAAGAACAGGTTGCCCCGCTTACTGGCGGTCAGGCCGGGGAAACTCTCCCAGCGGGTCAGCCACTGGCGATTCTCCTCCCCCATGCCGCCAGCCAGTATCGCTTCGGGATCGGCAGCGATCACCGCTTCGGCGCTGATCCGGGGCACCAGCCGGTCCAGATCACCGAATACGTTGACACCGCCACAGAGAGTGACCATCTTGCCGATCAGGTGGTCGTCATTCACGGTCATCAGGGGTTCATCCCAGACCTGATAGAATACCGACACCGGCTCGGCATCGCGGTACTCGCTGGTCAGCTCGGCGATGCCCTGGCGGAATCGCTCCGCCTCGGCAAAACCGGCTTCTTCGGTACCCGCCAGAGTGGCCAGCTGCTCGATGGTGGTGGATACCGCCTCGAAGTTTCTTGGCTCGATGGAGAATACTGGCAGCCCCAGCTCCCACAGGGTTTCCAGCTGCTCCGGCGGATTTCCGGTGACCCAGCCAATCACCAGGTCCGGCTCCAGCGACAGCAGCTTTTCCAGATCCAGCCGGGTATGGCTGCCCACGGAGGTGACCTCGGTGGCCCCCGGGGGGTAGTCACTGAAGGAGACCACCGCCACCACCTGCTCACCGGCCCCGGCCGCCCATACCAGCTCGGTGGCGCCGGGGGACAGGGCTGCGATACGAGTGGCGGGCTGATCCAGGCAGACCTCGCGGCCGGTGGCGTCGGTGGCGCAGACTCCGGCATGCACCAGCGGTGCTGTCACAAGCCCGACCACAAGGGTGGCGGCCAGCGTCTGTAACCTTCTCAGCATGGTGATATCACACTCTCCCGATCCTGGCATTTCCGGCCCGCTCCCGACCGTTCCGATTCATCCGGTGCGCCGCCCTTGCGGGCCACGTTGAAGCCTTCCCGTTGCTCCGGGTCCAGCCGGTCCGCCACCCAGTCCATCAGCGGATGGTCCGGTCGGGTGTGGCCACTGCCCGGCAGGCCATGATCCATGATATTGGCGGCGAATTCACGGGCCAGGGTATCCAGGATGAAGGAATCCGCATCCCAGAAGCCCCGCTTCGCCGCCAGCAGGGCAATGGCCTGCATGTGGGTCTTGACGTGGACGTTATGCTTCTCGCTCAGGAAGTCATCCAGCCCCAGGCCGTGGCGGTCCAGGAAATAGACATCGTAGACATCATCCCAGACGCCGGACCGCACCACTTGCGGGCTGGTGACCTGCCAGCCCCACAGGTTGTCCAGAAAATCGTTGCCCATGGTTCGGGCGCCGGCGTAGCCGTGCCCCATCAGCGGCGCCAGCCACTGGGGGTTGAGATTCCTGGCCCGCAACTCCACATCCAACGCCCGCTGCAGGGAGTTCATTTTCGGGTTGTCAGGGTCGGCGTACTGAAGCACCCGGTTCTGGGGAGGCTCTCCCCTCAGGTGTTCCACCGCATTGGACAGGCCACCCTGGAAATCAAAGCCGTCGTCGTTGTCCAGCAGCCCATACAGGTGGCTGGCCCGGCCCAGATAGGTGTGATTGACGGTCTTCAGCTGCCTGTCAAAGGCCTGGTGGGAGGCCTCCCCGGATCGACCCACTCCATAAACGTGTCCCATGCGGCGGCGGTAGGCCTCACCCAGCTGACCGCGATCACTCCAGGCCCCCGAGCGGGAGGCAAGTCGATTGACGCCGGCACCATATGCCCCCGGCGCCGCGCCAAACACACGCCAGGCAGCCTGGGTTCCTGCATCCGCCGAAGACAGTCCCTGTGCCAGCAAGGCATGGGTATCCTCGACCCAGCGGGCCGCGACACCATTGACCGCCAGGGGCTCGGTACCCGGCCGGCGCATTTCCGGCGGCAGCGCTGACAGGGCCTGGTCCAGGGCCGAGGTGAGGCGGGGTTGGTGGGTACGGATGGTTTCCGCCGAGGCATCCAGGGCCAGGAGCACCGCCTGGTCCAGCCACTCCAGCTGGCTGCCGTAGAGATCACGGAACAGCCCGGAGGTGGTGAAGACCACGTTGCGACGGAAGGGGATATCAGTCTCGGGCCCCACCGGCAGCCGCTCCAGCCCCTTGACGATGCCCCGGCTGTTCCACACGGGGCGCACACCCAGCAGTTTCATGCCGAAAGCGATCATCACGCCCTCGTCCCGCACTGTATCCGATGCCCACAACACCAGGGCGTCGCTGCCTTCTTCACCTGTGCGTTCGTTGAGCGCTTCCGGGGTCAGCTCGCTGGCCAGGGACCAGGCTACGCGGGTGGGGATCAGGTCGTCGGACAGGGCATGGAAATTACGGCCGGTCGGCAGCACGGCGGGTGCGCGCAAGGGGTCGTTGCCCTGCCCCGGCGCCACGAAGCGTCCTTCCAGGGCCGCCAGCAGGCTGCGCTTCTCTTCTGCTGGAGAGCGCTCCAGTTCCTGCCGCCATTCAGGCTCGGAGCGGCCCGACTTTCCGGCCATGGAGGTGAGCATAATGTCCAGTTGTTCCGGGGTCCAGTCCCGGCCGAACACGTGCAGCCCCAGGGGCATGAAATGCTCCTGCATGTCCGTGACATAATGCCCGGCTTCATGCACCAGCAGGTCCGGCGACAGCTCGTCCACGGAGACCTCCTCCCGGGCCAGGCCCATTTCAGCGGCGATTTCCCGCTCCAGGTCGTCGCCAATGTCCAGTTCCGCAATTTTTCCCCGCAGCAGCTGCACGGCCCGTTGGCGGGTGGGGCTGTCCGGCTCGGCAGCGGACTCCCAGGTTTCCACCAGCTGACGCAGCCCCAGCAGCTCATCGTAAAGCTCGGTGGCCGCCAGCGGTGGCGTAAGGTGGCTGATCATCACTGCCAGGGCCCTTCGCTTGGCCTGGATGCCCTCACCCACGCCGTCGACGATGTAGGGGTAGATGAGGGGCAGGTTGCCGCCCAGCAGGTCCGGGTAGTCGTCCTCCGTCAGGCCGGCCCGGCGCCGGGGCAGGAACTCCCGGGTGGAGTGACGACCCAGGTACACCAGGGCATCGGCTTTATGGTGATCCTTCAGCCAGTGGTAGAAACCCACGTACTGATGGGTGGGCGGAAAGGTGGTGTTGGCGTGGAGCAGCTCCTCGTCCACTTCCCATCCCCGGGGTGGTTGCGGTCCGACGAAGATGTTGCCGAAACGCAGGCCCGGAAAGACCATGCGATCGTCCACCACCATGGATTTTCCGGGCGCCTCGCCCCATCCCTTCAGGCCCGGGATGCCGGTTTGCGCCAGGCGTTGCCGGCGGGCGAGCAGAGCCTGCTGCTGGCCGCCTTCGGTCAGGCGCTTGCGCCACAGGGCTTCGTACCTATCCAGCTCTTCCAGTGCCCGGGATCGGTTGGGATGCTGGAGGTGTTCGATCAGGTGCCTGAGGTCGCCGGCGCCCCGGTCCAGCAGGGCCAGGGCAATGTCCTGCTCGCCCAGCCCGTGGGCCTGCTCCAGTCGCTCATGGAGGTAACCCAGGGGGCCGTGGACCATCTCTTCCTGCACCACCACAGGCAAGGTCTTCAGGTAGTTGCTGTAATCCCCAGCGTGCAGGTGAGGCACCCGGTCCGCCATCCGGGCCAGGGAGAGAGGATCGTCCGTCAGGTTGACCCCCTGTTGCTGAATCCGGTCGTTCAGGGCTTCGGCACTCTCCGGCAGGGGGCCGGTGTCATAGCCTTCGGCTTGCAACCACTGGAGTATCCCGAACAGAGAAGCAGGCACATCCAGGTTATCGGCGCCGACGTTCTGGCGTCCCGGCGGATGGTTGTAGTAAAGGATCGCGACACGCTTGTCCCGGTTGGGCCGTGTCTGCAGGGCTTGCCAGCGCTGCATTCGCTCCACCAGGGCGTTGACCCGCTCCGGCACCGGTCGGGTCAGGGTGAGGGCCACGCCGGTGGGCTCGTGGATTCGCTCAGGCTCCGCCACCGCCAGCACCAGGGGCTGGCTGATACCCTGCAGTTCCGGCATCGCCAGCTTGTAGTGCACCTTGTCGGCGGGAATGCCGTCGATGGAGAGCCGCCACTGGCCGTAAGTGCGGGAAGCCAGGCGTACGCCCTTGATCACCGGTACATCCAGTTCGGCCAGCGCGGCGGTGACCCGCCGCCGGCCTTCACCGCCGCCCACCGTGAAATCCTGCAGGCTGATGATGCCGGAGAGAGTGGCCGCACCGACGGTCTGATCCAGATCACGCAGGGCCTCGAGGCTGGCACCGCCCCAGCGGGAGAGAATGGCGAAGCACTGGGTGCCACGCTCTTCAAGGACCTGACAGGTTGCATCAAGGAGGTCCCGGTCCCCCGGACGGTCGCCACTGTCGAGATCCAGCAGCACCACTACCGGGCCCGGTTCCAGTGCCAGGGCCGAGGCATCCGTTGTCGCATCGCCATGGCGGTAGTAGCGGATCAGCGGCCGGGGTTCCAGTTCCGGCACCGTAAGCTCCTGCCCTGCCCGCAGCAGCATCCAGCGCAGCAGCGCATCCAGATGGGCGGGGGTCCGGCCCTGATAGAGAATGCGCCCTTCCAGCCAGGACATCTGGGCAGGGAACCGGGACTTGAGCGCGTCGTTGTACTCCGCCACATCCGCGCCCGGCTCCGGAGCGGCCATCAGTTCGTTCAGGGTCTGGTCGTCCAGGCCCTGTAGCGGAGCCTCGCCGTCCAGGCGCGAAAGCCGGGTCAGGGTCCGGTCACCATTGACTGCCAGAACCGGGAAGGCACGGTCGCCCATTGACCGCTCCAGCGCACGGGCCAGGCGCCCCACCTGGTCACCGAACACCGCCGCCAGGACCACCCCATCGGCCTGGCCAAGCAGTTTTTCCAGCGCCCTGTCGCCCAGTTCCGCCACCTGCTCCGGGGTCCGCAGGATCACCCGATGCTCCGGGTGGGCCTGCAGAAGCCGCTCGGCACCGGCGGCCATTTCCGCGGCGGAGCGTTCGGAGACAATGCCCACCACGGTGGCGGCCAGCGATAACCGACCGGTCACTCCGAGGGAGAGACAGACAATCAGAACGGATGCATAGTGAATTGCCCGCGCGACCATGCCCTGTTTCCGGTCAGTTGAAGTCGTAACGCACCGACGCAAAGGCCGTGGTTCCGGCGGCGATGTAGTCCGTGGTGCGAGAAGCCCTGGCAGTTGAATACTTCTTGTCAGTCACGTTCTCAATGGTGAACTGCGCGGTCCAGTCCGGAGCGAACCGCCAGGCCGCGCGGGCATCAAAGGTCACGTAACCGGGCAGACGCTGGGTGTTGTCGGCGTCGTTGTACCGATAGCCCTTGGCGATGGCACTCCCGCCAAGAGTCCAGTTACCCAGCTCCCGGTCCAGGTCAACCCGCAGGGACTGGTGAGTGCGTCGTGGCAGGCGATTGTCGGTGGCCCGGTCACGGGGATCCATCAGTGACGCCTTTACGGCCAGGTGCCAGTAGTTGGCTTCATAACCCGAGGCCAGCTCGATACCCCGGACACGGGCCTCGGCGACGTTGACCGGGCGCCAGACGGCTCCCTGCTCGGTCTGGATCAGATTGTCCACGTCCAGCTGGTACAGGGCGACGTCCCAGTACCAGGAGGGGTAATGCCCACTGAAACCAACTTCAACCGAGCTGCCCTTTTCCGGCGCCAGGTCCGGGTTACCCTCGTAAACGAAGAAACCGTAGTCGGTGCTCGGGAAATAGAGATCGTTAAAGGTGGGGGCCCTGAACGAGGTGCCATAGCTCATGCGCATCCGGTGAGAACGGTCAAACTGATGGCCCAGGGCGATCGCGCCCGTTTCCTGCCGGCCGAAGGCCTCGTTGTCGTCGCCACGCAAGGCCAGCTGCAGGTCGGTGGGCCCGAAATTCAGCCGCAGTTGCGAGAAGATGGCGGCGTTGTTGCGGCTGTCTTCATCGAACGGGGTGGTACTTTCCACTTCGTCGGATTGCAGCTCGGCCCCCAGTGCCAGCTCATGGACACCGGCAGTGAGGGTGTTTTCCCAGCGTGCGGTGCGGGTGCTGGTATCGAATACGCTTGTGCTGCCGGAGGAATGGCTTTTCTGTTCGTCCCGCGCCTCCGAAAGCTGAACCCGGCTGTACCAGTAGTCACTCACGGGTGCTTCAAGGGCGACCCCCACTGTGCGGATCATGAAATCCGTGTCGCCGCCGGTGTACTCAGTGTTGCCCTCGGACTGCATCATCACCAGGCTGGCCTCGCCACCGTTGGGCAGCGTATGGACCACACGGCCGACGCCGGCGGTGTTGCGGAAACCCTTGTCCTCCCCATCCTCGACAATCGCCGTGCCGTCGGTGTCCTGATGCAGGCCACTGAGGCTCACGCGGGTGTCACCGGCGGTTGCGGAGGCTCCGCCGCTGACCTTCTGATTGTCAAAGTTACCGGCGCCGGCCTCAATCCAGCCTTTACGCCCCGCCTCGGGGTCCAGGGTGAACGCCTGCACGACACCGCCGACCGCGTCGGCGCCATAAAGTGCGCTACGGGGGCCACGAACCAACTCCATACGCTCCACCAGCTCCATGGGCACGAATTGCCAGGGTGGGCTGCCATTGGTTGCCGATCTCAGCCGCACCCCATCCACCAGCAAAACGGTGGACTCGGCACCGGTACCGCGGGTGAAGACGCTGGTGCTCTTGCCAAACGAGCCATTGGTCACCACATCGATACCCGGCTGGCCCCGCAGCGCTTCGGCAACGGAGGACGGGTTCTGCCGGTCAAGGTCATCCTCATCCAGCACGGTAACCGAGGAAAGACTCTCACCCACCGTCCTGGGGCCGACAGTGGCGGTAACCACGATGGGCTCCATCAGCGGAGTGGCGTTATCAGGGGCATCGCTGGTAGCGGCAATCGCTGCGGACAGGGGAAGGAGGGTAAAAACCGGACCGGCCAGAAACCGGACACCGGGAATACGGGTAACACGCATTATTCGTTCTCACTGGCAGACCGTGCGCACCCGCACGGCGTCGCTTCATACTGCTGCGGAAGTCAGTGAGTCGGAAAACCCTGAGGGCAAGGTGGGCGGAGGGGCGCGGCCGGGAGCCGGGCAGGATTCACCCACCAGCACTGCCCTCCGCAGCGCTCGGTGTGTTGACAGGCCGGTCTCCGGGCTCATGAGTGGTGATTCACCGGCGTGACCGCCTTCCCATGCCTCGCCCCGATTGGGATTCGATTGGCACAGTGGCGCATTCGGTCACGCTTGACTCATTTACCGTTGCGGGGGCAGCGTCGGACTGACCTGGACGTACCAGGCGCACCGACTTCCCGTTTCACCCCGGACCAGCTTTGGCCAGGGGCACCTGAAAACGAGGCGACAGGCTAGCAATCGACCAATCGCCGGTCAATGACATTTCTCATATATCCTAGGGTTCGCTCCAGGCGTTCCCACTCAAAGGCGTCACCTGGCAAACCGAACCTCAGGGCCGATGGCGTCTCGAAGTAGCGAACCAGTACGCCCTGACGGGCCAGGGATTCCGCCATCAGCCGGGCATTGGGATGGGGCAGGTAGCGAAACAGCAGCGTACCTGCCGTCGGGGGCAGTCCCGCCTGTCGCAGGCACTGGTCAAGGCGCTCGCTGTCCAGTTGCAGACGTTCGGCGGTGTGAGACTGCCAGCGCTTGTCCTTGAGCGCCCGGGCCATCAGGTAACGGGCCGGATGGCTCAGGGCCCAGGGCCCGAGCGTGCTTTGCAGGGCTCCCGTTATGGCTGCTTCCCCGTACACCGCCCCGGCCCTTATTCCGGCCAGACCGAAAAACTTGCCCAGGGAACGGAGCACCACCAGCCCCGGGGCGGAGGACATGGGCACCAGGCTGATGCCGCCATAGCCATCGGCAAAAGCCTCGTCCACCACCAGCCAGCCGCCCTTCGCCACCAGCCGGGCATGCCAGTCCAACAGGCGGTCCCGTCCAACGGTGATGCCGGTGGGGTTGTTGGGGTTGATCCATACCAGTACGTCCAGCTCATCCAGCCAGCCGTCATCCCCGGCCAGCTGCTCCAGTGGCACCGGCACCACTTCATGGCCAGCGAGGGCCCAGCAGCGGGCATGCTCGGAAAAGCCGGGCCGGGGCACACCCACCCGACAGGGCGAGCGCAGCAGCGGCAAGGCCTGGATCGCCGCCTGGGTGCCAGGTACGGGCAGGCAGCCGGCGCTGCCGGGGGCGCCGCCCCATTCCCGCAGCACCTGGTCGAGACCATCGTCCTCCTCGGGCAGGTGCTGCCAGACATGAGGCGGCAAAGGCGGCACCTTCCAACCCTTGCGGTTGATGCCGGTGGAGAGGTCCAGCCAGTGGTCCGGGGGGATCCCCCAGCGCCGGGCGGCCTCGATCAGGCGACCGCCATGGATCGTCGACGGATTCATCCGTGTCCTCCTGTCATGATCAATATGCCCATTGCATACAACACCACCCACACCCAGGCACCGCGCTCCACCAGAACCAGGGCCGCCGCGATGCTGTCCGCTGAAGCGCGCGGGCCGACACCCAGGACAGGCCGCTGCTTCAGGCCACCGTGATAGGGTGCCGGCCCGCCCAGCGTGACACCCAGTGCGCCGGCGCCCGCCGCCATGACCGGGCCCGCATTCGGGCTCTCCCAGGTCGGCCCCTGGGTCCGCCAGCACCTGAGAGCCTGCCGGGTCCTGCCCAGCACCGCGTAGGTGAGAGCGGTGAGCCGTGCCGGAAACCAGTTCATGGCATCGTCCAGCCTTGCCGCCACCCGGCCAAAGGTGAGGAACCGCTCGGTACGGTATCCCCACATGGCGTCCAGGGTGTTGATCATACGGTGCAACAGTACCCCTGGCAGTCCTGCCAGCAGGTACCAGAACAGGCTGGCGAATACCGCGTCGGCACCGTTCTCCAGCATCGATTCCGTTGCCGCCGCAGCCACCTCCGTCTCATCCAGAGCCTTCGTGTCACGGCTGACGATGCGACCTACCGAACTTCGCGCCGCGTCCAGCTCACCGGCCCGAAGTGGTTCGGCCACGGCCAGACCATGCTCCTTCAGCCCCCGCAGGGACAGCGCCAGCCAAAGACCCGTAACCTCCAGCACCAGCGCCAGCCAGGCCGGCGCCAGACTGACGGTCAGCCAGGCGAGGCCGGTGAGGGGGGCGGTCAACACCAGTACCGCCAGCAAACCCCGGCCGACACCCGGCGAGGGCGAGGGCGAGGGCGAGGGCGAGGGCGAGGGCGAGGAATTGAGCCGCGCTTCCAGAGCCGACGCCAGCCGGCCGAATCCCACCAGGGGATGCCAGCGCCGTGGCTCCCCCAGACCATAATCAAGCAGTAAAGCGGCAGCGCAGACCGCGGCCGGCACAGGGAGCCAGTCCAATCCGATCAATCCTCAAAAGCCATGGCGTCGTTACAGTGACAGGAAGCGATATAGTCTACGCCACCGGGCCGCCGTCTTGACACTGCCGGACACACATCGGAGTATCCTGCTCCTTGCCGCCATCAGGGATATACGCCATGAATGCCCCATCCGCCTGGACTGTAAAACCCCCCGCCCCCGATCCCGCCGCCCGTGAGCGCGCCCGAGAACGCCAGAATGGGCTGACCAAGCCCCGGGGCTCCCTGGGACGACTGGAGCAGCTTGCCATCACTCTGTGCGCACTCCAGGCAACGGACAGGCCCTCCGTTGAGCGGGTCGCCATCAGCGTGTTCGCCGGCGACCACGGGGTATGCACCGAAGGCATCTCGGCCTTCCCGCAGGAAGTCACCGCCCAGATGATCGCCAACTTCGCCTCTGGCGGAGCTGCCATCAGCGTACTGGCAAATCACCTCGGTGCCAGCCTGGATGTGGTCAATGTGGGAACCGTGACACCCCCGGATCACCAACTACCGGGAGTCCGTCACGAAATGGTGTCGGCGGGAACTGCCAACCTGGCGCGGCAGCCCGCCATGACCGATGACCAGGCAGTGGCTGCACTGAGGGTCGGCGACACTGCTGCTGCGCGGGCAGCAGAGAACCATGGGCAGCTGTTTATCGGCGGGGACATGGGCATTGGCAACACCACCGCGGCGGCAGCCCTTGCCTGTGCCCTGCTGGATGAGGATCCGCGGAATCTGGTCGGGCCGGGGACGGGGCTCGACAGCGAGGGCGTGAGCCACAAGGCGCGAGTGGTGGAACGGGCCCTGGAGCGCCACGGTACGGGCCGGGAGCCACTGTCGGTGCTGGCCTCACTGGGAGGGCTTGAGATCGCGGCCCTGACCGGCGCCATACTGGGTGCCGCCAGTCGCCGGATTCCGGTCCTGGTGGATGGCTTTATCGTTTCCGTGGCGGCACTGGTGGCGGTCCGTCAGCAGCCCGCCCTGCGGGACTGGCTCTTCTTCGCCCATCGTTCCGCCGAGCCTGGTCATCAGAGGGTGCTGGCAGCCCTGGACGCGCAGCCATTGCTGGATCTCGGCATGAGGCTCGGAGAGGGCAGCGGTGCCGCGGTGGCCGTGCCCCTGATGCGGCTGGCATGCGATCTCCACAATGACATGGCCAGTTTCGAGGATGCCGGTGTGAGTAACCGCTCATGAACCCTGCCACCACCCTGGTTGACCTGCTTCGCCATGGGGAACCCGAGGGCGGGCCAGGGTTTCGCGGCGACATTGATGATCCGCTCAGCAAGACCGGCTGGCAGCAGATGCTTGACACCCTGGGAGAGGGGGCGCCCTGGGATGCCGTTGTCACCTCACCGCTGATCCGCTGCGCCGGCTTCGCTGAGGTGCTGGCCCGGGAACACAGCCTGCCGGTGCACCGGGAACCGCGACTTCGGGAAATCGGCTTCGGTGCCTGGGAAGGCAAGACCATCGAGCAGGTCGAGGCCTCCTGGGGCCAGGCCCTCACCCGGTTCTGGAGCGATCCGGTGGCCAATCCCCCGCCGGGCGGGGAGCAGGTGGAAGCTTTCCAGGACCGGGTTATCGAGGCATGGAACCACTGGTGCGAGGAGCTGGCGGGTCAGCGCATCCTGGTTATCTGCCATGGCGGGGTGATACGGATGATCCTGGCCCGGGTGATGGGTATTCCCCTGAACTCCGCCTTCCAGGGTCTGGCGGTTCCCTACGCCTGCCACAGCCGCATACGCCTTGATACCTCGTCCCACGGGCGCCTGGCCTGCCTGATCAGTCATGGACCGGGACCCGGAAGGCTTCTCTGAGCTATTTCAGTGTGAGCGGCAAGCCCGCCACACTCATCAGAACCCTGTCGCACTGGCGGGCCAGTGTCTGATTGAGCCAGCCCAGTTCATCACAGAAGCGCCGGGTCAGCGGATCCATGCCGATGGTGCCCAGCCCCACTTCGTTGCTGACGATGACCATCGGCCCCGGGTATTCCAGCAGGGATTCCAGAAAGGCCTTGCGATGACTGGCGAACACCGCCTCCCCTTCATGGAGCAGGTTGCTCAGCCACAGACTCATGCAGTCAACCAGCAGGCAGGGTGCCGGGGACTGCCCGCCCTGCGCTCCTATCGCCCCGGCGAGGTCCAGCGGTTCCTCGACCAGCCCCCACTCCCGAGGACGCTGTTCGCGGTGTCGGGCGATACGCTTCGCCATCTCCCCATCGCCGGCGGTCGCGGTGGCGAGATAGACCACCCTTGGCCCCGCGTCCGCCGCCAGCCGTTCCGCCAGCGCCGACTTGCCGGAACGGATACCACCCAGCACCAGAGTATGCTTAGCCGTTTTGCTCATTCGCCCCCTCCCCGTGTTGGCTGCTATATTGCGATAAACGTGACCGCCCGGCCACCCACGCATCGATCAAGAGGACGACAGGCGCCCCATGCAAGCGGAACTGATCGACATCCGTAACCACCTGCAGCAGCACGCGCCCTTTGACGAGCTGCCCGAATCGCTCCTGGACGAAGTCGCCGGCAGTATCGAGATCGCCTACTTCCGGGCCGGGTCACCGATCCTCGAGGGCGGCGAGAGAAACACCTGGCTGCATTACATTCGCAGCGGTGCGGTGGAAATATACCGGCGATCCGGCGAACTCTACAATCGCCTGGGGGAAGGAGAGATTTTCGGACAGATCGGTCTTCTGATGGGCAAACAGGTCCGTTTTCCCGCCAAGGCCCTGGAAGACACCCTGGTTTACCTGATTCCCGACGATATGTTCCAGCACCTGTTCGAAACCCAGGATGTATTCGCGGACTTTGTGGAGGTGGAGGACAAGAGTCGGCTGAGGAGTGCCGTTTCCCGATCGACGCAGGCCAATGAGCTGATGACGTCGCGGGTCTCACGACTGATCGTGCGCGCTCCGGTGACCGCCCCGTCCACCGTCCGCCTGCAGGAGGCCGCCAGGATAATGACCGAACAGCGGGTCTCATCCCTGCTGCTGGTGGAGGGATCAGGAGA
The DNA here is from genome assembly GCF_900115285.1 of Marinobacter daqiaonensis. Classification (GTDB taxonomy): domain Bacteria; phylum Pseudomonadota; class Gammaproteobacteria; order Pseudomonadales; family Oleiphilaceae; genus Marinobacter; species Marinobacter daqiaonensis. The sequence goes on along the minus strand of NZ_FOYW01000003.1, from coordinate 26,130 downwards.
TCTCGAGGGCGACCTGGTGGGAATTATCACCGACCGGGACCTCCGCACCCGGGCCCTGACAGACGCCCTCCCCTCGGAAACGCCCATTGCCGACATCATGTCGGACGGCCTGATCACCATTCGCTCCGATGCCTACATTTTCGAAGCCATGCTGAAGATGCTGCACAACAACGTGCATCACCTGCCGGTCATCGAGCGGGGCAAGCCCAGGGGCGTAATCGCCCTGTCGGACATCATGAAATATGAGTCCCAGAACAGTCTGTACGTGGTGGGCAACATCCACCGCCAGCAGACCGTCGAGGGACTCAAGACGGTGAGCAAGGACGTGCGCGCCAGCTTCATCCGCATGGTGAACGAGGATGCCAACTCCCACATGATCGGCAGTGCCATGGCGGGCATCGGCCGCAGCTTCACCCAGCGCCTGCTGGAGATAGGGGAGGAAAAACTGGGGCCCGCCCCGGTGCCCTACTGTTTCCTGGCACTGGGGTCCATGGCCCGGGACGAACAACTGATCGTCACCGACCAGGACAACGCCATGGTACTGGACAACAGCTTCGACCCCGAGAAGCACGATGCCTATTTCCTGGCCCTGGCCAAATTCGTCAGTGACGGGCTGGCGGAGTGCGGCTACACCTATTGCACCGGCGATATCATGGCCACCAACACCAAGTGGCGCCAGCCGCTGAGTGTCTGGAAGGACTATTTCACGGACTGGATCGAGAACCCCAAGGCGGAGGCATTGCTGAACAGCAACATCTTCTTCGACCTGGACGGGGTCCATGGCAAGACCGACTTCGCGGAGCAGCTGAAAACACTGATCGCCACCAAGGCCCGCAGCAGTCAGCGATTCCTGGCCCTGCTGGCACGCAATGCCCTCAACCGGACGCCGCCGCTGGGGTTCTTCCGCCAGTTCGTCATGGAGGAGAGTGGTCAGCAGGCAAAGACCTTCAACCTCAAGCGACGGGGCACAGCACCGGTGTCAGACCTCATCCGGGTCCACGCACTGGCCTGCGGCTCCCGCTCGCAGAATTCGTTTCTCCGGCTGCAGGACATCGCCGCCACCAAGCTGATACCCGCGGACAGCGTGGAAAACCTCAGGGATGCGCTTGAATTCATTGCCATTGTACGCATCCGCCACCAGGCGCTTGCCATGGAGGAGGGGCGGGAGCCGGACAACAGCGTCCGGCCGGAAGAACTGTCCTCCTTTGAACGCAGTCACCTGAAGGAAGCATTCCAGGTGGTCAGTCAGGCCCAGAAATTCCTGAGGTTCCGCTATCATGCGCAGGTAGGCCGTCAGTTTCAGTAACAGGAGTCCCATGGCCACACCGACGATCCGCCAGTCTCCCCCGCCAGCCAGGAACTGGCCAGAACGCATGGCTCGCCTGGCGGAGGAAGCGCGCTATCCGGGCCTCAGGCAATTCTATGAGGCCGGTTGCGTCAGTCCCGCCACGCCCCTGTCCGAAGTGCCCATGGTGGCCCTGGACTTCGAGACCACCGGCCTGGATCCGAATCAGCACTCCATCGTCAGCATTGGTCTGGTGCCTTTCACCCTTGGCCGGATCCAGCTGCCTGGTGCCCGCCACTGGATTGTCCGGCCCGTCCTCCCCCTGGAGCAGACCTCGGTGGTTATTCACGGGATTACCCATTCGGATATCCAGGAGGCGCCGGACCTGGCGGATATCCTTGACGAACTGTTACCGGCGCTGGCGGGACGCGTTGTCGTGGTTCACTACCGCGCCATCGAGCGCCCGTTCTTTGAGCGGGCACTGCAGTGGCGGCTGAAGGAGGGCATCGATTTCCCGGTACTCGACACCATGGCGATCGAAGCCCACCTCCACCCGGACCGTAATCCCACCCGCTGGCAGAGGTGGCGGGGCAAAAAACCGGTCTCAATCCGCCTGGCGGACAGCCGCCAGCGCTACCATCTGCCCCACTACCCGGGCCACAACGCCCTGATTGACGCTATTGCCACGGCTGAGTTACTGCAGGCGCAGATCTGGCACCATTTCGGCCCGGAAACGCCAGTGGACGACCTCTGGCTCTGATGCCGGGGGCGGCCAGGCAAGCGCCCGGAAAGGGCTACTTCGACTTTACCGCATCCACGTAGGCCCCGTAGCCGGCGGATTCCATTTCCTCCAGAGGGATGAAGTGCATCGCCGCGGAATTCATGCAGTAACGAAGTCCGGTGGGCTGGGGTCCGTCATCAAACACATGACCCAGGTGGGAGTCCGCGTACCGGCTACGGATTTCGGTACGGACCATGAACAGTTTCCTGTCTTCCTTTTCCACCACCGCATCTTCATGGATGGGGCGGGTGAAGCTCGGCCAGCCGGTGCCGGACTTGTACTTGTCCCGGGAGGAGAACAGGGGTTCTCCGGAAACGATATCCACGTACAGCCCGGGTTCCTTGTTGTCCCAGTAGCGGTTATTGAATGCCGGCTCAGTGCCATCTTCCTGGGTGATCTCATACTGCATTTCCGTCAGCTGCTTGCGCAGGACCTCATCGGAGGGCTTGCTGAAGGTGTCGGGGTCAAAGCCCTCGCCGGTGACGATCTCACGACTCTCGCCATTCCCGTCCTCCGAACGGTTCCCGCTTGCTGTGCCATCGCTGCTCTGTTCGCTGGCGTCCTGGTTCCCGGGCTCGGGCCTGAACCGGGAGAAATCAATGTCCTGGTCATCGCCCCACACCTTGTCGATGAACTGGTAGCGGCCGCTGTTGAAGGTATAGACCTTGTAGCGGATCGGATTTTTCTTGTAATAATCCTGGTGGTACTGCTCCGCCTCGTAGAACGTCTCCAGAGGAGTGATGTCGATGACCACCGGTTCATCGTAACGGCCGGATTCCGCCAGAGCCTCCTTCGAGGCCTCCGCCAGGCGTTTCTGTTCCTGGTCGTGGTAGAAGATCTCGGGGCGATACTGCTGGCCCCGATCCACGAACTGTCCGTCAGCATCGGTCGGATCCATCATGCGCCAGAAGCCCTGGAGCAGGCCTTCGTAGGTCATCTTTTCCGGGTCGTAATATACCTGTACGGCCTCGGTGTGGCCGGTCTGGCCCGATGCCACTTCATCATAGGTAGGGTCTTTTTCGGAGCCGCCGGCATAGCCGGAGACCGCCTCCACGACGCCGGGGATCTTTTCGAACCCCTCTTCCACACACCAGAAGCAGCCACCGGCGAAGGTCGCCACCGCGAGGTCCGGATCGTCGGGCGCGAAGGATGACTCCCCGGCCTTATCGGCCATCGCGATGGACGCGAGGGCGGCCAGGCCAAGGGATGTGGCCAGCAATGCGGTCGCAACAAATCTCTTCATAATGCCTGTCTCCATAACAGTGCCATGGCGGTATGAGGGCACAGACGGGAATTGGTTCCTCTCCTGCAGGGAACTACGAATGTCCGGCCATGTGGATTGGCGGCCACCGGTAAAAGATCCCGGAAACAGCGGTGGGGGCTATGGATCAGGCAGGGAGGATTGCCACACTGAACCGGAAGGGAACAGTGTGGCAGGCTGAACTCAAGGATTGCCGGCGTGGGGAACGGCGACTCGGGCCGTGTACAGGCTGGCCTCATTGGCCTGTTTGCGGCGCTTGGCGGAGGAGTCCGGAGCGCAGCACATCAGCAGTGTCCGGCCGTCGGAATCCCCCAGTATGCAGGCGAATACCCCCAGGCCTTCGGGCGCCGGAACCTCATCGGTGATCTCACCACCCTCGGCCACACGGATGCAGCGTCGGTTGAAGGCATCGGCGATCCAGATCTGGCCCTCGGCATCCATACCGCAGCCGTCGGGACCGACGCTGAGCTGTTTCAGCATATCGGCACGGGGACCCGGCTCGGGCCGGGGGCCGAATTCGGCCCAGTCGCGGCGGTCGTACAGTTCACCGTCATCGGCGATGGTAAAGGCTGTCATGCGGTTGCCAAAGGTCTCCCCCACCACCAGGGTTTTCTGGTCCGGCGTGATCACCATGCCGTTGGGGAAGTAAAGATCCTCGGCCGCCACACTGAGTTTGCCGGCCGGATCGATGCGCATCAGTTTCGCCGGCGTGAGGTCCGCGCCTTCCATGAGGTCAAAGCCGAAATTCCCTACCCAGGCATTGCCATCGTTGGCCACCACCATATCATTGACGTGACCCGTGGCGTGCTGGCTGAGATCGGCATACTCCGTGATATCGCCCTCGGGAGAGCGGCGCATCACCTTCCTGTCCAGCATGGATACATAAAGCAGCGAGCCGTCCGGCAGCCAGCCCAGCCCCGATGACTGATGGGGAGCGTCCAGCACCTTCTCCATCAGACCCGAGGGGGTAACAGTGAATACGCCATGGCGGTAGAAATCCGACACCCACCAGCGGTCGTCCCGCCAGCGGGGCCCTTCGAAGAAACTGCCGCCGTCGGTCAAAAGGTTGAGTTCTGCCATGAGCCTGTCTCCTTACAGCATGCCGGTAAGGCGATCCCGAATAAGCCCTTCCGCCTCGCGCATGATGCGGTTGATGAGTTCCTCACAGGATGGCACATCATGGATCAGACCCGCCACCATGCCGCAGCTCCATGCCGCCTCGTCCATCTTGCCCTCGTGGAGCACCATCTTGCCCTTGGCACCGGTGACCAGGTGACGGATATCGTCGATCTGGATGTCCGGCCCCTTTTCCTTCTCGATGCGGAGAATTTCCTCCACCGCCCTGTTATTGAGGACCCGCTCGGTGTTCCGCAAGCCCCGCATGACCAGCCGTGTCTGCAGCTCATCCGATTCCACAATGGTCTGCTTCACGGTCTCGTGGACCGGCGCTTCCTTTGTGGCCAGGAACCGGGTACCCATATTCATACCATCCGCACCCATGGCCATGGCCGCCACCAGGCTGCGGGCGTCTGCCATACCACCGGAGGCCACAAACGGAATCTTCAGCTCTTCCGCCGCCCGCGGCAGCAGGATGAAGTTGGGGATGTCATCCTCGCCCGGGTGACCACCGCACTCGAAGCCGTCCACGCTGACTGCATCGCAGCCGATCTTCTCCGCCTTCAGGGCGTGACGGACCGAGGTGCATTTGTGGATGACCTTGATGCCGGCGTCCTTGAGAGTCGGCATGTATTTTTCGGGGCTGCGGCCGGCAGTTTCCACCACCTTAACGCCACCTTCGATAATGGCCTGGATGTACTCGGGATAGGGAGGCTCCTGGAAGGAAGGCAGGAAGGTGAGGTTGACACCAAATGGCTTGTCGGTCATTTCACGGCAGCGGGCGATTTCTTTCGCCAGATCTTCCGGTGTGGGCTGGGTCAGCGCAGTGAGGATGCCCAGTCCACCCGCGTTGGAGACGGCGGCGGCCAGCTCGGCGTAGCCAACCCAGTGCATGCCACCCTGAATGATCGGATGCTCGATACCAAACAGCTCGGTGATTCTTGTCTTCATGGAACTCCCCTGAGTAGAGACAGATGTGCGCATTTGTACTGGTTATTGAAGTCGGATTCCATTATTCATCAGGGGCGGGAGATTTACAAAAAAGGGACGCCTGCCGGCGTCCCTTTGATTAGCGTGCTTCACCTATAACAGGCTTACGAGCCAGACTGATTCCACAGAGCACAGACGTGCCGCTGGGCAAAATCGGCAGCCGACAGGTTATCGATCTGCTCAGGATCAAGCTCCAGCATATTGCCGTTCGCCTGGAGATTCTCCCAGAGCGTCCCCGTACCATCGGAGCTATTGGGGTTGCCATTTTCAGCGAACCGCGCCCAATAGGCGGTCATGGCATCCGCCAGATCAAGGGACGCCGCATTCATACCGCGGGCCTCGCGACTTGCTCGGGATCCGAAGATATACTGGATCTCGAAGGCGTGGGCAGCACCCAGGTCAAAGGTATTGCCCTCGGGGATAATGGATGGAGCATCCCTGTCAGTAAATTCGTAGGCATATACCATCTGGCCGCCGGTTGCTAGCTGCTGAACCTGAGGCAGGGACGGGCAGGCAAAGCGCGAGTCGGTGTTAATAGCGCTTACAGCCACGCTGGTATTCTCGTAGTTGGAAAGTGGATACAGGGAAATGACGGTATCAACAAGGCTCGAGGGCACCAGCGCAGCCACTTGATCCCGGTAGTCCTCAGGTTTCAGCGCAGCTTCGGCGGCAGCCTCCTCGTAAGTCTTATCCTCCTCCAGTGCAGCATTAATACGGCCCAGCTCCGCAATTCCAACAAACAACCGACCTTCATCCAGATTGCTGCCTGCCAGAACAGGAACCTTATTGTAACTTCCCTCAGCCAGAGTGGTTTTCACATCACTGGGCAAAATATCAGATCGCAGGCTGGGTACATAACTGAATCCTGATGCCTGTTGTGCTGCCAGGATATCTTCGGCACTGAGGCCCCGGATACAGGCGATATCCTCACAGCCAAGCGCAGTATAGAAAGCCTCGCCAAGAGCTGCGATTTCTGCTTCCGTTGGCTGATCTACCACACCGATATAGGCGCCGCTCTGGACAATGGCTTTATGGAACAGATTAGTGGCTGCCGGCGAGGCAACGTGAGTCATGACACTGGCGCCGCCTGCTGACTCACCAAAGATCGTTATGTTATTCGGGTCGCCGCCGAAGTTGGCAATATTATCCTGAACCCATTGCAGAGCCAGTTGTTGATCCATGATGCCATAACTGCCGGATGGACCATCTGCAGCCAAATCCGGATGAGACAGAAAGCCCAGTACCCCCATGCGGTAGTTAAGGGTGACTACGACCGTATCCTGCTCAAGGAGTCCTGAGGGGGTGTAACTCGCACCGCCTGACCCGGTCTCGAAGGCACCTCCATGGATCCAGACCATCACCGGCCGGTTTTCGGCGTCTTTCGGGGTATAAACATTAAGATAGAGGCAGTCTTCAAAAGACTCCGCAGTCCCGAAGGTGCTGGCCGGCTGGATACAGGCCCCACCAAATTCGTTCGCGATAAGCGTATCTTCCCAGGCCTCCGCTGGCACCGGATCGGCATAGCGCAGCTCACCCACCGGTGGCTGGGCATACGGGATGCCCTTGAAAGCATAGCCGTAGGTTACCTCGACCCCCTGAACCGCACCGGCCTGGGTTTCCCGAACGGGCGCCGTAGATTCGTCATCGGAGTCGGACGAACCACAGCCGGAAAGTATGACCGAGCCCAGGACGGCGCACAGAGCCAGTTGCCAGGGTTTGTTGTATTTATGTTGCATGAAGATGCCTCGTTGTTATTGTGGGACAGTCGATTCTTGGAGTTCACCTGCCGTCGCTATTGGGGGAATTCACCAAAGAGCACAGCCTTAATGAACGTCCATTAAGGTTAAAGAGCTCGCTGGAGCCTGTCTGGAGCGGGATAGGCCAATGATGACAGCCACTTGGTAACTGAAGTCTCTTTCCCCGTACCTGGTCGACTATTTGGAAGAAGGGCAGAGAACTGGAAACGAGAGCCTGAGAGGGATACGGATCCGGCGAACACAAATCCCGTGACTGCGGGGGCCGGAGGCCCGTTTTACAGACGGATCAGTGTTGAGAAAAGACCAGGGAGGGATCAAGGAAGCGAAGCTTTCAAGGAATTACGTGCCACATCCTTGTGACACGAGTTGCCGTTGCTTGCTGGGGATCAGTAGTTGGAAAGGCGACGGCGCAGTGTGAACGGCGAGAAATAACGCTTACCCGGGAACTCGTCCTTGAAGATACGGGTACCTTCTGTCTCGTTGATCAGGCCGGTGACATGGTAAATGCCAAGTTTCAGGTCATGGTACGCTTCAAGATCGGTCCATACGCCGGGCAGATCGTAGAAGTTCTTGAGCATCGCCATGGTGACCCGCCAGAGGTTGCCCTCGTCATCGTACTGGTCCACCAGGGCCACGTTCCAGCTGTCCTCGTCGATGTAGAACACCCGCTTGTGATAGAGGTGGCGGGCATCTTCACGCAGAGTCGCCTCGATCACGTGTACCCGATGAAGTTCCCAGCGCGTCAGATCCGGATTCAGGTGCTGATTGTCCAGCACGTCGTCGTAGGTGTACTTGTCACTGGTGATTTCAAAGTTGTTGTAGGGGATCAGTTTTTCCTTGAGCCCCTTGTATTCCCAGTTGAAGCGGTCCAGGGCGCCGTTGAACACATCGGTGTCGTCCACCGTGCGCAGGTTGCCGGAAGACCGGATCGGAGCATCGTAGCCAAGACTGGGCGCGCGACGCACCTCGCCGGCGCTGAAGCCCCAGGCCTTGCGGGGTTCTTTTACCTGATCCAGGGTTTCATGCACCAGGATGCCGCCACCCGCGTACTCTTTCGGCGCAATTACCGTCGACAGGTAATAGTTGACGATGTTGTCCAGAGTTTCCGGGCTGCCGCCCTCGCGGTTCCAGTTGAAGAACACTTCCTGACGCATGGTCACACCCCGGTACTTGCCGCCGACCACAACCACTTCGGTGTATTCACGTTCCGCCCAGCGGCCGCGCCAGCGCAAAAGGTGATTCCACATGGCCTGCATGGCCTTTTCTTCGCTGGAGCCATGGAGGATCGGGAAGGGGTAGCCACCAAACGCATTCTGCACGCCATTGCCGCCATCCACGAGACTGGAGCGGGTAGCATTCTTACGGGTGTTCTCGACGATGTGATCCGGTGCGGTATGGGGCCTTCGTGTCGGCAATACACGCAGCCGGAAGGTCTCCGGGTACTTTTGGATCATCGCGGCGGCGCCGTCGGGCACTACATCGCGATATTTTTCCAGGTTCTCCGCTGTCACCACATAGCGCGGCTTATCGTCCGGGTAAGGATTGATATGGTGATCGCCGGTGCCTTGGTAGCCCTCAGGAGCGGTGGTGTCGCCACCGGTCCAGCGGGGTATGGTTCCCGACGAGTTTCCGGCGCGGATGGCTCCAAACGGCGTCAGGCTATTGCCGAGCTTATTGGCCTCTGCCTGTGAGACAGCAGCCTGGGTGGAGGATACGCCGGTCATGACCAGCAGCGAAAAGCAAAGGGCGGGGATAAGTTTTTTCTGCATTGTCTCGTACATCTCGGCCGACCATCTTATTGTTTTGACTCCGGACAGGAATCCGTGAGTCATCATTCCTGTCGCGCTTATATCCGGGACAGTATGGGATTTCGTCTGATTCTTCACTATTTCTGCTGAGCTTGCCACCGGGCGCCATCCCTGTCACAGCCTCAGGCTCATTGTTACGAGCCACATCACGTTAATTTCACAACAATTTACAACGTATACCGGCAGCCTGGGCAACGACCGCTGAGGCAAAGGACAAAGAAAGATGCATATAAAGTTACACTTTGGAACGGCATTGCTTCCGCAAAACCGGATAATCCCCCGGACGATCTTCCCCGCCCCCATGCCGAGCTTTCTTCCGATACTGGAGTTCTAACATGAATTTTCTCGAGCAACTGCGCATCCGTTCACGTCTGCTGATTGCGGTGCTGGTGCCGGTTCTTCTCACCGCCGGCGCGACGGCCTGGGTTACCGCCCACCAACTGCGGGTAAATGGCGAGGCTGAAGTGGAGCGCCTCCGGGAAAATCTGCTTGAAGCTCACAAGGAGGGCCTCAAACACATCGTTCAGGCTGCCAGGACTGCGGTTGAGGACGACTACACAGATCCCTCGCTGACTGAAGAAGAGGCCAAAGCCAGAGTTCGCGATACCATTCGATCAATGGGGTTCGGCAACAACAATTATATTTTTGCCTACACCCACGACTCCTTTAACCTGGCTTTCCGTCCCAAGCCGTCGGTCGAGGGCTACGTCAAGAACAGCACTCCCGAGTCCAAGGCTCTGCTCAAGAACCTGTTCGAAGCCGGCAAATCCGGTGATGGCTTCCATAATTATGAGTGGAAAAATCCGGCGACAGGCAAGGTCGAACCAAAGATTTCCTACTCCGTCAGTCTGGACAAGTGGAACTGGGTCATGGGCTCGGGCATCTATGTTACCGGCGTCGATGAAACCGTCGCTGCGGCCCGTGCCGTTATCGAACAGAACATCGCCCAGACACTGTCGACCATACTGCTCGTGACACTCGTTATCGTGGCGATCGCCATTGGCTTTGGCCTGTCCATGGGTCGTACCGTTACTGTGCCGCTTCGCCGCATTACCCGCACCATGCAGGATATCGCCGAAGGCGAAGGCGACCTGACCCGCCGACTGCCGGACAGCGGCAATGACGAACTGGCTGACCTGGGCCGTCAGTTCAATGCCTTCGTTGGCAAGATCCACACCACGATCAGGAAGGTGGGCGATACCACCAACCAGCTGGCGTCCGCTGCGGAGCAGTTGAGCCAGATTGCCGGGAAAACCCGGGCCTCGGTGCGGACCCAGAGCTCCGAGACGGATCAGATCGCCTCCGCCATCAACGAGATGGCGGCCACCATTCACCAGATTTCAAAGAATGCCAACGAAGTCCAGCAGGCGGGATCCGACGCCGACCGGCTTGCCAAGGACGGCGGCCGGACCATGCAGGCGTCCCAGAAGTCAGTGGATGAGCTGTCGCGGAATATATCAGAGAGCGCCGGGGCCATTGAGGCTTTGGCGGCTCGCAGCGATGAGATCCAGAAGGTCCTCGACGTCATCCATGAAGTGACGGACCAGACCAACCTGCTGGCCCTGAACGCCGCCATCGAGGCGGCCCGGGCCGGCGAGCACGGTCGTGGTTTCGCCGTGGTGGCAGACGAGGTCCGTCAGCTTGCCAGGCGCAGCGGCGAGTCCGCCGGTCAGATCCGGGAGATGATTGACGGCTTCATCAGCGAATCCCGTGGCGCCGTGGACCGCATGCGGTCGTCCCAGGGGCTTTCGGAGCAGACCGTCGAGCGCATCAACCATGCGAGTTCGGCCCTGAATACCATTGAGCAATCGGTGGAACACATCCACGATCAGGTCACCCAGATCGCAACGGCATCGGAACAGCAGAGTCAGGTGGCCGAAGAGATCAACAGAAATGTGACCCGTATTGTGGAAGCGGCCCAGAGCAGTGATGCCGGCGTGAGCCAGACCGACGATGCCAGTCGGGAGCTGGCGCGGCTCGGAGAGAACCTCAGGGCTCAGATCAGCCAGTTCCGGGTGTAGTGACCAGCCAGAGCACTCAGGTGCGGCCCCCAATCACCAAGCGGTCGCGACCTTCCTCCTTGGCGCGGTAAAGACCCCGGTCCGCCAGCCTGAACAGGGTCTCCCGATCCCTGGCGTGCCCGGGGATCACCGCCAGCCCGGCCGAGAAGGTCAGGTTCGTTGGTCCGTCAGGTCCGAAGCTCATGGCCCGAAAGCGGTCCTGCATCCGCTCGATCACTTCCCGGGCTTGGTCGGCCCCGATACCCGGCAGCACCAGGACGAACTCCTCGCCACCAAAGCGCGCCACCACATCGTGCTTGCGGCTTTCATCCTGGAGCAGTTGCGCCAGCGAAACCAGAATCCGGTCACCCATATCATGACCCCAGCCGTCATTGACCCGCTTGAAGTGGTCCAGATCGATGACGCACAGGCTCAGCTCACTCTCCTCCCGAATCGCCCGGGGAATTTCCAGCTCAAGCACCTCATCGAGCCAGCGCCGGTTGAACAGGCCCGTGAGAGGGTCGCGAATGGACTCTTCCTTGAGGGCCTGCCGCAGTTGTTCATTATTGGAGAGTTGCTGTCGAAGCGACTCCTCCACCTGCTTCAGGTCAGTGACATCCCGGAACCCGTAAACATACCCCCTGACCGTCTCATTTCCGTTTTTTATCTCAGTGCGGCGGACGTCAAGACACCAACTGTCCTGGTTCCCGTTATGGCGTTTTTTCAAAGTAAGCTCTTCCGCCGGCTCACCGTTCTCAAACAGTTCCGGCAGTACCTGCTGGAGCTGGACACCCCGGCCGATATCCACGCCAGCGTGGCCGAACAACTGCTGAGCCGCGGGATTGCGATCCAGCAACCGGTTCTGTCGATCGGTCACCAGAACTGCATCAGCCATACGCTCAAACACCAAGGAACGGGCAACTGGCATCAGATCCAGAAACCCTTCGCGGCGGATATTCAGGCTCATCACAAATCCTGCAACCAGGAAGCCGAATGGGCTCAGGTCCAGCCTTTCCAAGGATTGCGGAACCAAATTGAAGATCGTCATGAGGTTGGAGGCCACCACAGCCATGTAGCCAGAGATAAAGATCAGTGCCTGGCGTCGGTAGGGGCGATTCTGGAAAGCGAAACGGATCAGTAATACCAAGCCCATGAGCATGATGAGGTAAGAGTAAAGCGAATGCAGCCAGAAAGCCGGTCCGCCCCGGAAAGCCTGCTTGGCGCCCGGTTCGAAGCCACCCATGAACAGCTGATGCCCATGGCCATCGCTGAAAATGGCCAGCAGCGTGAGAAAAGGCATGAAAGAGAGAAGGAGTATCAGTCGGGCGCCAATACGATGACGATAACCTGTGTACTGAAGCACGAATATCAAAAAGGCAGCGGGCTGAAGAACAACGCCGGCGAACATTACCCGGAACCAGAACAGCGAATCACCAAAAAATGTCGGAATCAGCTCAGGGAAACGGACATGAAGGATCTGCAGGGCATAGAAAAAAGTCCACCAGCTGAGCCCGCCCATCATTACCGCTATAGTTCCAGCAGTGGGAACCTCTCGTCGGCGCCAGGCATAAATACCGAGTATCAAGGTCAGCAGGCAGGAAATGAAGAGCGCCGTAATAAACAGCATTCACGGAATCCCCGATACTATCGGCTTTAAACCAATCTGGCGGCTTTAAACCAATCTGGCCGTTATTTTTATGACAAAACTGTTGGAAAGTCCTATCCATCTGAGAGACATTACCCACATAGGTACGCCTATGTCGGATATTCCAACAGAAATACATGGAGTTTGTAACAAAAACAATGTCAAAAAAGGCGTGACAGGGACGCACTCAATGCCTTTTCAGTGCTAGAAGTGAGACCTCCGTGGCAACAACGCATTCTCCGCTGCAGAAAGAACTGCAGAAGACACGCAAACGATCATCGGGCTCAACCCCGGCTGATGCCTTCAACCGGGCCCGTCGGACCTGGCTGAACGGCGAGCGCCTTCACCTGGCCGAACTGGCCGAGGACCTGGGAATCGGCCGGGCGACCCTCTTCCGCTGGGTGGGCAACAAGGATCTCCTGCTAGGGGATATTCTCTGGTCTCTCTACGCTCCCATCCGGGCTTCCGTCGTCGCCTCAACCCCCGGCACCGGGGTGGATTTCATCGTTGAGGTCTACCGCCGCATCACCATTGAGCTGATCAGCGCCAAGCCCCTTCGGGATTTCATCAAACAGGATCCGGAACATGCCCTGAGGGTGCTCACCTCATCCGCCTCAACCATGCATGGCCGGGTTGTCGAGGCCAACACGGTGATGATCCAGGACCAGATCGACAAGGGTCACCTGGAAAAGCCCCCTATGCGGGTGGAAAGCCTCTCGTACTTCATGGTCCGCCTGGCGGAGTCCTGCCTGTACTCCGACGTCATCATCGGTCGCGAGCCCAATGTAGAAGAGGTGGAGGAGGCCTGCCTGGCGGTGAAAATCCTGCTTGGCGGCAAGCCCTGACTGACTTTTAGCCGCGGAATCCGCGGAAGAACGCGGAAAGAAAAGACCAGGGAACAGATTGGCCACGGAAACCACGGAAGGACACGGAAAAAAAGAAAACAGACTTTTTTGCCGCGGAAACCGCGGAAGGAAAGTAAAAGACGAAAACCAAAGAGATTTCTATCTTAATCTTTTTTCCGTGCCCTTCCGTGGATTCCGTGGCTAAATCTTCTTTTCTTTCCGCGGATTCCGCGGCAAATGCCACATTCCTACATATTGGACCGGTGCTGGGCGCCGTCCACGGGGATACAGGCGCCGGTGACCCAACTGGCGGCGTCGGAAGCCAGGAAGACCGCCACGTTGGCCACTTCCTCCGGGCGGCCGAAACGCCCCCAGGGGATTCGCTCAAGAGTGCTGTGGTAGCGGGGTGAGTTGGCTTTCTCTGCCTTGTCCCAGACACCACCGGGGAACTTTATCGAGCCCGGGGCAATGCTGTTGACCCGGATGCCATCGGGACCATGATCGACCGCCAGGGACTTGGCGTAACTGATCAGCGCGGCCTTGGTGGCGGCATAGGGCTGGGTGGTTCCCACCTCGATACCGGAAATGGACGAGAGGATAATGATGTTGCCGGCTCCGGCTTCCTTCATCCAGGGCAGCACCCTGTCCACGGCCCGGACGGTGGACAGCAGATCCAGGGTGATATTGGCATCCCACCCTTTCAGGTCGTTGCCGGCCCCCAGGGCGGAGACGTTGCACACCAGGATATCGACACTGCCAAACGTCCTTTTCACATTGTCCAGAAAGCCATCCAGGCTGTCCTTGTCACCCACATCGCAGGCCTCCCGGTAACCTTTCACACCCAGGGCTTCAATCTCCTTCAGGGTATCATCCAGCGGCCCCTCACTACGGGCACAAATCGCCACGTTCACACCCTCGGCGGCCAGCGCCAGGGCGATGGACCGGCCAATGCCCTTGCTGCCGCCGGTTACCACGGCGTTCTTGCCTTTCAGACCCATTTCCACGGTTATACCCTCCTATAAAAGATCGTTAGCCACGGAAACCACGGAACAACACGGAATAAAAGAAAACAGACTTTTTTGCCGCGAAAGGACGCGGAAGGGAAAGTAAAAGACAAATACCAAAGAGATTTCTATCTTTATCTTTTTTCCGTGTCCTTCCGTGGATTCCGTGGCCAATCTGTTCCCTGGTCTTTTCTTTCCGCGCTCTTCCGCGGTTTCCGCGGCTAGTTCTTAAAGATTTATAACAGCCATGGTGATGCGGGACACACACACCAGCTTGCCGTCTTCAGTCTCGATACGGATTTCCCATACCTGGGTGGAGCCGCCCAGATGGAGGGGGCGGGTTGTGCCGTACACCCAGCCGGATTTGACGGAGCGGATGTGGTTGGCATTGACCTCCAGTCCTACCCCGGCTGTTCCTTCTTTTTTCAGGCAGTGGTTGGTTGCCACGCTACCGAGGGTTTCCGCCAGCACCACGGAGGCGCCGCCGTGGAGAATCCGATAGGGCTGGACGGTGCGGTCATCCACCGGCATCCGCGCCTTGATGTAGTCGTCGCCGACTTCAACGAACTCGATGCCCAGATTATCAACCGCGGTGTTTTTCACCCGCTCCTGCATGCTTTCGACGGTGGGGGTTGTGGTCCAGATGCTGCTCAAAGCGTTGCCCTCTGAGTTTTTATGATTGTCGACGAGTTAACAGCCATGGGGGAACACTCCCCTCAAAAAGGAAACGGGCAACCTCCGGCGGAGGGTGCCCGTTTTCCGTTAGCCTTCTATATTTACCCCATAGGGGGCGGCCATTACAACTGCAGTGCGCGAACCTCGAGGAACTCCTCCAGGCCCCACTTGCCGAACTCGCGGCCAATGCCGGAGTGGCCAAAACCACCGAAGGGTGCCAGGGGGTTGAAGGCGCCGCCGTTGACGAACACCTGGCCGGTGCGCATCTTGCCAGCGACTTTCTTCGCCCGCTCCTGGTCGCTGGAGAACACCGCACCGGACAGGCCGTAGGCCGTGCCGTTGGCAATGCGGATGGCTTCCTCCTCGGTTTCGTAAGGGATCACGCACATCACCGGTCCGAAGATTTCCTCCTGGGCGATGCGGCTGCTGGGGTCCACGTTGCCGAACACTGTCGGCTTGACGAAGTAGCCCTTGTCGAGGCCTTCCGGCGCGTCCGGGCCGCCGGCAACCAGTCGGGCGCCTTCCTCGATACCCAGCTTGATGTACTTCACCACGATATCCCGCTGATCGGCGGAGGCCAGCGGACCCAGGCGGGTGTTCTCGTCCAGGGGGTCGCCCAGCTTGAGGCCGTTGGCAATGGCGCCGGCAATCTCGCAGGCCTGGTCGTGGTGATCCTTGTGGACCAGCATCCGGGTCAGGGCGGTGCAGGTCTGGCCGCTGTTCATCACGCAGTTGGTGAAGGTACCTTTCACGGAAGCCTCGAGGTCGGCATCCGGCAGGATGATGGAGGCGGACTTGCCGCCCATTTCCAGGGCAATGCGTTTGAAATCATCCGCCGCCGCGTGGGCGATGAGGTGGCCGGTACGGGTGGAGCCGGTGAAGGACACCATGCGCACTTTCGGGTGCTTGATCAGGGTGTCACCCACTTCCTGGCCATGGCCACAAACCACGTTGAAGACGCCCTTCGGCAGGTCGGTGCCGTCCAGGATCTCCGCCAGGATATAGGCGGTCTGGGGGGAAACCTCACTGGGCTTGAGGACAATGGTGCAACCCGCAGCCAGTGCCGGCACCACCTTCAGGATGACCTGGTGCAACGGGTAGTTCCAGGGAGTGATGCAGCCCACGACGCCAACCGGCGCGTACTGCACTTCGGAATTGCCGGACTGCTCGCTGAAGGGGTAGTCCGGCAGCATGTCCAGATAGGTCTCGGTGACCTTGATGGGCATACCGGCCTGGATCATGCCCGCCAGCTTGATGGGCATACCCACTTCCCGGGCCACGGTCTGGGCGATTTCCGGCGCGCGCCCCTTGAGACCGGCATGCAACTGCCTGATGACCTTGATGCGATCGTCAAGGGTGGTCTCGCTCCAGCTTTCAAAGGCCGCGTCGGCGGCGTCGATGGCCTGCTCCATGGTGGCACGGTCGGAGGAAGGGACCCGGGCGATGACTTCGCCATTGGTGCCTTCGTGTACCTCAATGGTGTCACCGGACCAGTCAACCCACTGGCCGTTGATGTAGTTCTTGCTCAGATCGTTCATTGTTGTGCTCCTGATCGGAATCCGTGTTATTCGAATACAATCACGCCGCGGGCGTTCTTGCCGGCAATCATGTCCTCAAAGGCCTGTGGCGCCTCGTCGATGCTATAGGTCTTGGTAATCAGCTCATCCAGCTTGAGGCGGTTTGCCTTGTAGAGGTTGAGAATCTTCGGGAAATCATACTGTGGACGGGCGGAGCCCAGCCAGCTGCCCTTGAGGGTACGCTCGTCCGCTGGCAACGCAAAGGTGCTGATGGAGGTCTTGTCCTTCATGTCGGCGACACCGACCACCACCACCGTTCCTGCACGCCCCAGGGCCTTGTAGGCCTGCTCGACCACCTTGCCATTGCCCACGCATTCAAAGGCGTAGTCAACGCCGCCGGCGCTGAGTTTCTTGATGGCCTTGCTGACGTCTTCCACCTCGTTGGTGTTGATGGTGTGGGTGGCACCGAACGCCTTCGCCATTTCCAGCTTCTTCTCGTTGGTGTCCACCGCTATGACCATTTCCGCGCCGGCGGTGACACAGCCCTGGATGGCGTTCAGACCGACGCCGCCGATACCGAACACCGCGGCCCGGGAGCCCGGCTCCAGTTGTGCCGTGTTGAAGACCGAACCCACGCCGGTGATCACGGCGCAGCCCACCAGTGCGGCACTGGACATGGGCACGTCATCGTCGATCTTTACGCAGTTATCCACGTGCATGGTGGCGTATTCTGCCATCACCCCGCAGGCGCCGAACACGTACAGGTCCTCGCCGTCCTTGCCATGGGTGCGAACGGTGCCGTCCGGCAGGGTGACCATGGACTTGCGGGCGTTCTCACACAATACGGGGCGACCACGGACGCAGTTGCGGCACTTGCCGCACATGGTGATGAAAGTGCTGACCACATAGTCCCCTTCCTTCAGCTCGGTCACGCCTTCCCCCACTTCCACCACGACACCGGCGCCTTCATGGCCGAGTACGAGAGGTGGCGGGTACTGGATCTTACCGGTAGTGGCGGAATGATCACTGTGGCACACACCACAGGCGGCCACCTTGATGGTGACTTCACCCCGCTTTGGCGGGTCAATGGTTATGGTCTCCACCTGAACGGGCTGGCCCCACTCACGACAGACGACGGCTTTTGCCTGACGACTCATGATGCTCTCCTTGTTTCTCGTTATTGGGAATGTTTGCCACGGAAATGCACGGACGAAAAAATTAAAAACCCTAAAAAGACTTTTTTGTCCTTTATCTTTTTTCCGTGTCTTTCCGTGGTTTCCGTGGTTTCCGTGGCTAATCCTCGTTCTTTCCGCGTCCTTCCGCGGATTCCGCGGCTAAAAA
Source organism: Marinobacter daqiaonensis (assembly GCF_900115285.1). Taxonomy (GTDB): domain Bacteria; phylum Pseudomonadota; class Gammaproteobacteria; order Pseudomonadales; family Oleiphilaceae; genus Marinobacter; species Marinobacter daqiaonensis. The sequence goes on along the minus strand of NZ_FOYW01000003.1, from coordinate 8,105 downwards.
ACAAAAAAGGGGACGAACTCTCGCCCGTCCCCCTTCGTCTGTCCGTGGCTTACACCACCTCGAACAGGCCGGCAGCCCCCTGGCCGCCGCCGATGCACATGGTCACCACCACGTACTTGGCGCCGCGGCGCTTACCCTCGATCAGGGCGTGGCCGGTCAGGCGAGAGCCGGTGACACCGTAGGGGTGGCCCACGGCGATGGAGCCGCCGTTGACGTTCAGCTTCTCCATGGGAATACCCAGGCGATCACGGCAATATACGACCTGGGAAGCGAAGGCTTCATTGAGTTCCCACAAGTCGATATCGTCCATGGTCAGGCCGTTGCGCTCCAGCAGACGCGGGATGGCGAAGACCGGGCCGATACCCATCTCGTCCGGCTCACAGCCGGCCACGGCGAAACCGCGGAAGATACCCATGGGCTCAATGTTGTTCTTTTCGGCGTAGGTGCTGTTCATCACGGTGCATACAGAGGCGCCATCAGACAGCTGGGAGGCGTTACCGGCGGTGACGAACTGGTCCGGTCCACGAACCGGGTCGAGACCGGAGAGGCCTTCCAGGGTTGTGTTCGGACGGTTGCACTCGTCCTTGGTCAGGGTTACCTGCTTCTCGCTGACTTCACCGGTTTCCTTGTTCTTCACCAGCATGGTGGCGTCGTAAGGAACGATCTCGTCGTCGAACTTGCCGGACTCCTGGCCAGCGGCGGTGCGCTGCTGGGAGATCAGGGCGTACTCGTCCTGGGCTTCCCGGCTGACGTTGTAGCGCTGGGCCACGATGTCCGCCGTTTCGATCATGGACAGGTACAGCTCGGGCTTGTTCTTCATGATCCATTCGTTGGTGGCGCGGAACTGGTTGAGCTTGTCGTTCTGCACCAGGGAAATGGACTCAACACCACCGGCAACGATAGCCGGAATCTTCTCGGACACGACACGCTGGGAGGCGATGGCGATGGACTGCAGGCCGGAGGAGCAGAAACGGTTGATGGACAGACCCGCGGTGGTCACCGGCAGGCCAGCCCGGATGGCCGCCAGGCGCGCCATGTTCTTGCCCTGGGCGCCTTCGTGGAACGTGGCGCCGAGGATCACGTCCTCAACAACGTTGGGATCGAGACCGGCACGCTCAACGGCATGCTTGATGACGTGACCGGCCAGGTCGACACTGTGGGTGTTGTTCAGCGCACCGCGGTAGGACTTGCCCAGCCCGGTACGGGCGGTGGAGACGATAACTGCATCAGACATTGTGTTGCCCTCTCTAAAGATGGGATTGCCACGGAATCCACGGAAGAACACGGAATAAACAAAAACATCTTTTATCTTTCCTTTCCGTGTCGTTCCGTGGTTTCCGTGGCTAAAAAATCGTAGTTACAGGTCGCCGAACTTCTTGTTCTCGGCAACCAGCTTCTCCAGCAGTGAAGACGGCTTCCACTGCTCGCCACCGACCTCCTGGCTGTACTTCTTCACCGCGTCCAGGATCTTGCTCAGGCCCACCTGATCCGCCCAGAACATGGGGCCACCGCGGTAGGACGGGAAGCCGTAGCCGTAGATCCAGACCACGTCGATATCCAGGGAACGGTCGGCGATGCCTTCCTCGAGGATCTTGGAACCTTCGTTGATCATCACGTACAGGCACCGCTCGAGAATCTCCTGGTCGGAGATTTCGCGGGGTTCAATACCCTGCTCCTTGCGGAACTCGGCAATGAGCTGGTCCACTTCCGGATCCGGGATCGGCTTGCGGTTGCCTTCCTCGTAGCGGTAAGTGCCGGCCATGGTCTTCTGACCCAGGCGGCCCTTCTCCACCAGCTTGTCCATCCAGCTCGGCGGTACGTCCTCGCCTGCCTTGCGGCGCTCTTCGCGGATGCTGTAGCCAATGTCGATACCGGCCAGGTCACCCATGGCAAACTGCCCCATGGGGAAACCGAAGTCGGTCAGCACCTTGTCCACCTGCTGCGGGCTGGCGCCTTCGTTGACCAGTGCCATGGCCTCGGCACCACGTTTGTGCAGCATGCGGTTGCCGACGAATCCGTGGCAGTTGCCCACCAGGACACCCACTTTCTTGATCCGCTTGGCCAGCTCCATGCCGGTGGCCTTCACTTCATCGGAAGTCTTCTCGCCACGGACGATTTCCAGCAGCCTCATGACGTTGGCCGGGCTGAAGAAATGCAGACCGATCACGTCGTCCGGACGCTTGGTGGAAGAGGCAATCTCGTCGATGTCCAGGGTGGACGTATTGGATGCCAGGATGGCTCCGGGCTTACACTTCTGATCCAGCTCGCTGAAGATCTTCTTCTTCAGGTCCATGCTTTCGAAGACCGCCTCGATAACCAGGTCAACGTCCTTGAAGTCGTCGTAGGTCAGGGTGCCGCTGATAAGGCCCATGCGCTCCTCGACCTGCTCCTGGGTAATGCGGCCCTTCTTGGCCGTGTTCTCGTAATTCTTGCGGATTACTGCCAGACCCTTGTCCAGGGCTTCCTGCTTGACCTCAGCGATGGTGACCGGGATGCCAACGTTGGCGAAGTTCATGGCAATGCCGCCACCCATGGTGCCGGCGCCGATAACGCCCACTGTCTTGATGTCACGGGTGGGGGTGTCCTTGGGCAGGCCCGGAACCTTGGAAACCTCACGCTCGGCGAAGAAGGCGTGGATCAGGCCCGCACGCTGGTCGGACTGCATCAGCTCGCCGAACAGTTCCCGCTCACGCTTCATGCCTTCCTCAAAGGAGGAGGACGTGAATGCCGCTTCCACAGCGTCGGTGCACTTGAACGGAGCAATCATACCACGGGCCTTCTTCTTCAGGCCTTCGCGGAACTTGTCGAACACGTCGCTGCCCTTCTCGGCTTCCAGCTTCTCGTTCATCTCGCTGACCCGACGGACCGGCTTGCCTTCGTCAACCACCTTCTGTGCGAAGGCCAGGCCAGCGGCCTTGACGTCGCCACCTTCCGCCACTTCATCAACGATGCCCAGATCAGCGGCTTTTTGGGCGCCGACAAAATCACCGGTGGTGATCATTTCCAGTGCGGTCTGGGCACCGGTCAGGCGCGGCAGGCGCTGGGTACCACCGGCACCGGGCAGCAGACCAAGCTTCACTTCCGGCAGGCCCACCTTGGCGCTGGCTACCGCTACGCGGTAATGGCAGCCCAGAGCCACTTCCAGACCACCACCGAGGGCAGTGCCGTGAATCGCGGCAACGACTGGCTTGTCGGTGGCTTCAATGAAATTGACCACGTCCGGCAGGCCCGGCTCCTGCATGGGCTTGCCGAATTCACGGATGTCCGCGCCGGCGATAAAAGTGCGACCTTCACAAACGATGAGGAGGGCCTTTGCGTCCGCATCATCACGACCCTGCTGGATGGCATCCTGGAGACCGGAACGCACGGCATGGCTGAGCGCATTCACCGGTGGGTAGTTAACGGTGATAACGCCAATGGCGCCTTCGCGGTTATAGGTTACGACGTCGGACATAGATCCTCCTTGCGGCAAACATGGAATAGAGTTTTATTAAGCGAAACAGTCCGGTGATTTAATACAAGTTTGTGGAATGTTTCAACCTTCGGTTGGCTAAACGCTGCTCACTCAAGCCAGGGCCAATAATTGTACGCCTCATGGGGCGGGAGGGGAAAACCTGGGATCTGGGGGACAGTGGAAAGCGTTTTTAGCCACGGAATCCACGGAAGGACACGGAAGAAAAACATAATTTTTGCCGCGGAATCCGCGAAAGGACGCGAAAGGAAACGACGAAGAAGAGGTTTGCCACGGACACTCACGGACGCACACGAACAAAGACCTAAATACTGCCTTTGTTTTCATCCGTGACCATCTTTTCCTTTCCGTGCCCTTCCGTGGATTCCGTGGCTAAACAGTCTTTTCTTCCGCGTCTCTCCGACGGTTCCGCGGCAAAAAATCAGACCCCGAGCGACTCGATATCGCTCGCCAGCATTGCCAGCTGGTGGGCAATGGAGCTACGTAGCTTGTCGCCTGACACCAGATAGGACGGAGCCGCGCAGGTCAGGGCCATGGTGGTGCCATCCTGCAGGCGTACCGGGACACCGGCGGCGTTGATGTTGCGATCCCATTCGCCCAGGGAGAGGCAGAAGCCGTGCTCGCGGTAGTCCTCAAGAGCCTGCTCCATGCCTTTCTTCTTTTCCGGCCAGGCTTCCGGACCGTATTTCTCGGCCAGGGCTTCCATCAGGATCTTGCGACCGTCTTCTGTGAGGGATGAGCAGTAGGCGCGACCGGCGGCGGTGGTGCCCATGGGCAGCTTCAGGCCGATTTCCATTCGCAGCAGCGAAGCTTCCGGCGGCATTCGGTTTTCCACATAGATCATATGGAGGCGGTCGCGGCAGGTCAGACCGACGGACATGTTGTTCCGCCGGGCGAACTCGTCCATGTAAGGCTTGGCCAGCTGGCGCACCTTGAGATTGGACACGTAGGCATAGCCCAGGGCCAGCACACCGGAACTGAGCTGGTACTTTTCCAGCACCGGGTTGTAACTCAGGTAGCCCAGTTTGGTGAGGGTATAGGTCATCCGGGATACAGTGGGTTTGGGTAAGCCGGTCAGGCGGGCAATGTCCTGGTTGCCCAGGATCACAGAGCCCTGGCTGAAAGCCCGCAACACATCCAGCCCCCGGGAGAGGGCTTCGACAAACTTGCGGTCCTTTTCCGGCTTGTCAGGTGCATCGGCGGACGCTTCGACCAGATCTGCTTTTGTTTTAGTGGTTAAGGTCATGGTTTCCGGTGCCTCAAAAAAGCCCCGAGGCCGCCCCCCGTATTCCACCGGGTCAGGCAGGGCCCGCAGGGCGCTAAAAACAATGAATGTAGAAAGTCAGAATACCTGGCAGTTTACTTGCACTTTCGGCCTACGGCCATCGCCAGTTCCAGATTTGGCCTATTATACACGCCATGGCGGAACCGCCTTCGGGCAGGTAAGACACCCAACCGTTAACTGCACACCCACGAGCAAAAAATCGCAGCTTGCTACACATTTTCGGTATGGAATTCTGCTTTGCGAAACAGCTTAGTCAATTTCAGAAGCGGATGCCAACGACATTTGTCGGTTATCAAGGGCGTACGGAGAAAAGATTGTCATCATGGGTTTCACGCAGGGCGTCTCTTGACGGATCCGCCCCGCCAGGGGCTGGCAGCGATGAGCCCGTCGTTCCGGAAAAAGGTTTCCGGTTTCACTGTGCAGCATGATTTCATGAAAATTCACGCAAAAAAGTCCATGTGGCTATTGCATGACAAAAAATTTATTCCTACTATCCGGTGGACTGCTTTAAGGAAGGCATCCTGACTGACATGGCTGAGAGATGATCGGCTGCGGTCGGAGCAGAGAACAAGAAAAGCATCACGGAAGTGTGACTCTCATCAGACACACAGAAAAAAAGTGTGTCCCAGCCGTCAAGGCTCTTGCCTTTGCTGGATTCTCTGCTAAGACTATACTTGATCTTTCGCCTATAACCGCCTTGATTGGACTGCACTTTGCAACCACCCGGCGGCAGTCGACCAGAACAACTGCAGGCTTTCCATGGCCTGGCACCAACTGGCCACAGGGATAACAACCGGAGGTTTGATCAAGCAACGAAGAACAGGCACGTTAAAAAACAAAGCACGTAGTAAAGCGTCACTGAGTCCAACAATCGAGTCGATAAGACAATAAAAGGGTTTAAAACCATGGCACAACAAAGCAAAACTGCTCTGACTTCCCGCCCGCTGACCAAGGCACTGGGTACTGCTTCCATCCTGGGTCTGGCCATCGCCGGCGCCAACATGGCGAACGCGATCCAGACTGATTTTGGTGTTGATTTCCAGTCTTCTGCATTTGCCGTAGATTCCGACGCCTATGAAGCCGCTGGCCGCGACAGCGCCACTGACACCGGTTTCGCCAATCTGCTGCGCGTAAAGGCCGACTTCAAGCACGAGGGCACCGGCGTTTCCGTTCACACCCGTACCGAGCTGGCTGGCGATCGCTGGACCGGTGACGGCGGCCGTAACACCCCGGCTGGCGGCACTGGCGGCGGTGGCGGCATTACCGGCGCCTACAACAACGGCAACCTGGGCTCCAACGTGCGCCTGGACCTGGGCTACGTTCAGGTACCGTTCGCCAACGGCACCATCCTGCGGGTTGGCCGTCAGGAAGCCAACTGGAGCAATTGCTTCCTGGTCTGTGACGACCGTCGCGACCGTATCATCACCATCACCCCGACCTCACTGGGCACCGTGATTGTTGGCTACGACCGTCGTCAGGACAGCACCAGCTTCCGCAACCCGGACAATGGTGACATGGTCAACGCCGGCCTGGTTACCCGTCTGGGTGGCTTCACCACCGGCCTGCTGTATGTTTATTGGATGGAAAACTCTGACGGCGCACCGGGTGGCCAGTACGCCCTGCAGGGCACCCACCTGTTCTCCCCATACATCAGCGGCAAGCTGGGTGATGCGGTAACCCTGACCGCTGGCTTGAACTACTTTGACGGCAACGCCATTGACTTCGGCAACGGCCAGATCTTCGCCGACGCTGCCACTTCCGAATACGTCCGTCTGGGCACCAACCTGGGTGCAATCCAGCTGAACGCCCAGTGGGTTGGCACGCAGGACGGTGGTCTGGTGTCTCCGGGTTTCGACACCTACTCCAGCCTGGTGAACAACAATCCCGAATCCACTGCCAATCCCACCAGCGTGATTCGCATGGGTGGCGCTTCCGGTCTTGAGGACTACGAAGAGAACCTGTTCATCGCGAAGGCCGGCTTCAATGTCAGCCCGCAGCTGATGATTCACGGCTCTATCGGCACCCTGATGATCGACACCGGCACCGCCGATGATGACTCCATGGTTTACGACTTGGGCGCCAGCTACAAGATCAACGATGCCGTTACCACTTCTGCCACCTGGGGCATGGTGACCAAAAGTGACGTTCTCGCCACTGCCGGTAACAGCCTGATTGCAGGTTCCCAGGGTGTCAGCCTTGCAAATGACGACATCATGGCTGCCAGCATCAACCTGGATGTGAAGTTCTAAGACTTTTAGTTAAACAGGTAATTTAGCGACCCCTCGGGCGGGTCAGGGCATTGCCCTGACCCGCCCTTTTTGTTTTGATAGCCCTCACCTACTCCACAACGAACAACCAAGGTAGCTCCGCAATGTCCCGAGCCTTTACCGCCACCAGTAAGTCCGCAATGCTCGCCCTGATGGCAGCCGTCACCGTCACTAGCTGCGTCTCTTCAGAGCAGGCCGCTGAACAGATTGCCACTGTCGACTCGGATGCGCTCCTGAACCGGGAGGCCTCCAACTGGGAGCGTCCTTTCTGGGAAACCGATTCCCCGCGCAGAGAACAGGATGAAGAGGAGAGCCGATCCGAACCGCTGGAGTCCGCGATCCGTGAGGCCAGAAACCGGACCTACGAGGTTCCCGCGGGCATCCTTCTGGAGAATATCGCGGTTATCGGGGCACCCAGCTCCGTGGTCCGGAACATGGGCCGCGCCGCCCCCGACTATGGTTTCCGGATCATTCCCCCGGCGGATACCAGCGAGGCGCTGAACCGCATAGAAGCCTGCGGCGACACTACCAGCCTGGCCTGTGCCGAAGCCATGGCGGCCTATCCGGGGGCACGCCTGGTAATCACCGTCAGCAACAATGAGCAGGCCACCATTGTGGATGCCGCCAGCGGCGCGAGTTGGGGCAATATCCCCCTGGACGGCCCGGATTTGGCCGGAGAAATCCTGGATATGGCCGTCGCCAGAACCGAAATTGCTCCCTGGGCCATGAAACCGTTCCTCGCCGACGATGGCCGCCTGTACCTCTCCGCCGGCCGCGCCAATGGCGTCGAGCCCGGAATGGAATTCGCTGTCCACGAGCCCGGCACCCTGGTGCGCTCCCCCAACGGCCAGCCAGTCACCTGGCGCAAGGGTGAGCGAATCGGAACAGTACGAATCGGAGAGCTGTATGGCAGTGACCTGGCGTCACTGGCACCCGTTCAGGGCCAACGACCCACCCCGGAACATGATCTGATCCTGATTGAAGAGTAGCCTCTTCGCCATAACTGTAGGAGCCGGCCTGCCAGCGAGGAATGTGGTGCCTGGATTCCGGTTCTGATGGTGAGAAGGGGCCGATAGCTGGG
>NZ_FOYW01000004.1 GCF_900115285.1 Marinobacter daqiaonensis | reverse complement strand
GATCTCTAATCTTGCTCAAGACAAAAACTCATTCTCGACGAGTCGCTTGCCTCGATTATCTGTCGCCAGATAGTCTCGGCCAGCGCCCACACGAATTACTTGGTCAACTTGTTAAAGAGCGTTTGAGCAGAAGCTCAATCAAGGCCGCGTATTCTACATCAGATCGCTACCTTGTCAACGGTTATTTTTGACTTTTTCTTTCCGCTTCTCCCGAAGCTCAAACCCGAAAAACTCAATAATCACAACCGCTTACCCCGACTCCCGTTCCCGCCGTCACCGGCGTTCCCTGTCGAAGTGGGGCGCATTCTACAGCGTTCCGGGTTCCTGTCAACGACCTCGCCTCACTTTTTTCGGGTATTTCGGTTTGCAGCTATGCGGTCGCTCAAACAATCAACAAACTGTGTGTTATCTGCCCGAATTCTGACGAGAGTCCTCGAGGAAGCCAGTGCGCGGGCCGATCCCTGGCTTCCCCAATCCCGCACTATCTGGCCTCAGCTGCCAGACGACTCAGCCGAAGCCTTCCGGCCACGACGAAAAAGAGCCCTCACCGGCCCGGAGAGGACGTACAACAGGAATGCCACGAAGAGGACCGTAGCAGGATCCAGGGCAACCACCACGAACATCAGAACGACGACCAGGATCGTGGCAAAAGGGACGCGCCCCCTCATGTCGAAGTCCTTGAAGCTGTTGTAGAGAATATTGGAGACCATGAGGACGCCGGCCCCGCCGACCACAATGATCGTCATCAGCGTCAGCCAGGTGGCCGGCTCATACTCATGAAAACACCAGACCAGTCCGGCCACCACCGCGGCGGCCGACGGACTCGGCAAGCCGACAAAGTACTTCTTGTCCACGGAACCGATCTGGGTATTGAAACGGGCCAGCCGCAGCGCCGCACCGGCAAGGTAGATAAACGTAATCGCCCAGCCCACCTGGTCAAGGCTGTTCAGGGACCAGAAGAATGCAACCAGCCCCGGGGCCACGCCAAACGCGACCATATCGGCGAGACTGTCATATTCCTCGCCAAACTTACTCTGGGTGTTTGTCATCCGGGCGACCCGACCATCGAGACCATCAAGAATCATGGATACGAAGATGGCAATGGCCGCATTGTCGAACATGCCATTGGCGGCAGCCACAATGGCGTAAAAGCCGGAGAACAGCGACGCGGTTGTGAGGGAATTGGGTAGAAGGTAGATACCACGCCGTCGTACTCGGGCCCCCTCTATCTCTTCCTCTTCTACCACCTCGCCCGGGAGGGTCGGCTCTTCGGTCTGCTCTGTTTTTGGAGATTGCTTCTGATCAGCCATGAAATCGAGTTCCAGTCAGAATGTTGGGTAAGTATAACCCCCGGGAGCGATCTGCTAAAAACGAGGGGGAGGCAAAAAAAGATATCCTTGAAACGAGCATAAAAAAACGCGACCCCGAGGAGCCGCGTTTCCTGTAAACCGTTCCCTGACGGGATCAGTTCTTGTCCTTGTCCACGATCTTGTTGGCAGTGATCCACGGCATCATCGAGCGCAACTGTTCACCCACGGTTTCGATCTGGTGGGCGGCGTTCTGGCGACGGCGGGCCGTCATGGACGGATAGTTCAGGCTCCCCTCGGAGATGAACATCTTTGCGTATTCGCCACTCTGGATACGCTTGAGGGCGTTACGCATGGCCTCCCGCGACTGGTCGTTGATGATCTCGGGGCCGGTCACATACTCCCCGTACTCCGCATTATTGGAGATGGAGTAGTTCATGTTGGCGATACCGCCCTCATACATCAGGTCGACGATGAGCTTGAGCTCGTGCAGACACTCGAAATAGGCCATTTCGGGAGCATAACCCGCTTCCACCAGGGTTTCGAAACCGGCCTTCACCAGCTCAACGGTGCCACCGCACAGAACCGCCTGCTCACCAAACAGGTCCGTCTCGGTCTCATCCTTGAAGGAGGTCTCGATGATTCCGGTACGACCGCCACCAATGCCGCTGGCATAGGACAGGGCCAGGTTCTTGGCATTGCCGGATGCGTCCTGGAAGATGGCGATCAGATCGGGAATACCACCGCCTCGGGTGAACTCGGTGCGCACGGTGTGACCGGGGGCCTTTGGTGCAACCATGATGACGTCGAGGTCTTTCCGGGGCACGATCTGGTTGTAGTGGATCGCGAAGCCATGGGCAAAGGCGAGTGTGGCACCCTGCTTGAGGTTGGGCTCGATCTCGGCCTGGTAAAGCTGGGCCTGGAACTCGTCCGGAGTCAGCACCATCACCACGTCGGCGCCGGCAACGGCGGAAGGCACGTCACTGGTCTTGAGGCCATAGGCCTCTGCCTTGGGGATGGAGGACGAGCCCGGACGCAGACCCACGGTCACGTCAACACCGGATTCCTTCAGGTTGCACGCATGGGCATGGCCCTGGGAGCCGAAACCAAGAATGGCAACTTTCTTGCCCTGGATGATGGAAAGATCACAATCCTTATCGTAATAGACCTGCATAAAAAAACCTCTGTCATGGTTTGGCCCCCGCAGGGGCCCTAAATGGAAAAACGAACAGTTTTAAAGGCTGAGAACCTTCTCGCCGCGGGCAATACCCGAGACACCGGAGCGAACCACCTCCAGCACACCGGCGGTACCCACCGCCTGTATGAAGGCATCAAGCTTGTCGCTGTTACCCGCCAGCTGGACGGTATAGACGGTGCTGGTCACATCCACGATCTGACCCCGAAAGATATCGACGGTGCGCTTGATCTCGGCCCGTTGGGCGCCGGTTGCCTTGAGCTTGACCAGCATCAGTTCCCGCTCGATGTGAGAGCCTTCCGTCAGGTCCACCAGCTTGACCACCTCGATCAGCTTGTTGAGCTGCTTGGTGATCTGTTCAATGACCTTGTCGGAGCCGGTGGTGGTGACCGTCAAACGGGACAGGGTCTCGTCCTCTGTCGGCGCCACGGTTAGGGTCTCGATATTGTAGTTCCGCTGGGAAAACAGCCCTACCACCCGGGACAGGGCGCCGGGCTCGTTCTCAAGCAGAACAGAAATGATTCGACGCATGATCAGACCCTCTCCGTCTTGCTGAGCCACATGTCTTTCATGGCGCCACGGGCCACCTGCATCGGATAGACGTGCTCGAAACGATCAACATGAATATCCAGGAAAACCAGCCTGTCTTTCATGGCCAGGGCCTCTTTCAGCTTGGGCTCCAGGTCTTCCTTGCGATCGATACGGATGCCCACATGACCGTATGCCTCCGCCAGCTTGATGAAGTCCGGCAGGGACTCCATGTAGGACTGGGAATGACGGGACTCGTAGTTCATGTCCTGCCACTGCTTCACCATGCCCAGGGCCTGGTTGTTCAGGTTTATGATTTTCACCGGCAGGTTGTACTGGCTGCAGGTGGAGAGCTCCTGGATGTTCATCTGGATACTGCCTTCACCGGTGATGCACAGCACCTCGTCCTCCGGGTAGTTGAGCTTCACACCCATGGCTGCCGGCAAACCAAAGCCCATGGTGCCCAGACCGCCGGAATTGATCCAGCGGTTGGGCCTGTCGAACTTGTAGTACTGGGCCGCGAACATCTGATGCTGACCAACATCGGTGGTTACAAAGGCGTCACCGTTGGTCAGCCGGTGCAGCATTTCGACAACTTCCTGGGGCTTGATAACGTCAGGGCTGGTTTCATAGCGCATTCCATGGAACGCACGCCAGTCGTCAATCTGTTTCCACCAGGCCTTGAGGGCGTCGGCATCCGGCTTCTCGCTGGACTCCTTTATCAGGCCGATCATCTCACGAAGAACGGCGTCCACTGGACCAACGATTGGCACATCCGCCTCAACGGTCTTGGAAATCGAAGCCGGGTCAATATCGATGTGAATGATCCGCGCACCCGGACAGAACTTCTCGGTGGCGTTGGTCACCCGGTCGTCGAAGCGCGCACCGACACAAAGGATCAGGTCTGCATGGTGCATGGCCATGTTGGACTCATAGGTCCCGTGCATGCCCAGCCAGCCCAGATGCTGCTTGTCCGACGCGGGATAGCAGCCGATGCCCATCAGGGTGTTGGTAATGGGATAGCCGAGGAGGCGGGTGAACTCGGTCATCTGATCACTGGCCTTGCCGAGAATGACGCCACCACCGGCGTAGATCATCGGACGCTTGGCCGCCAGCAGCATGTCTACCGCCTTGCGGATCTGGCCGGTATGGCCCCGAACCGCCGGATTGTAGGACCGGAGTTTGATCTTTTTCGGATAGACGTATTCATAGCGTTCGTTGGGCGTGGTCATATCCTTGGGGATATCCACCACGACCGGTCCGGGGCGACCGGTGGACGCTATGTAGTAGGCCTTCTTGATGATCTCCGGAATCTCCTCCGGATGACGAACAGACAGGTTATGCTTAACCACCGGGCGGGAAACCCCGATCATGTCGGTTTCCTGGAAGGCGTCCTCGCCAATCAGGGTGGATGCCACCTGGCCACAGAGGACCACCATGGGAATCGAGTCCATGAAGGCGGTGGCAATACCGGTAATGGTATTGGTTGCACCGGGGCCTGAGGTTACCAGCACTGTACCCGGCTTTCCCGAGGCCCTGGCGTAACCATCCGCCATGTGGACCGCAGCCTGTTCATGCCGCACGAGAATGTGCTTGACACTGTCCTGCCTGAACAGCGCATCATAGATATGAAGCGCCGCCCCACCAGGGTATCCATAAATGTACTCTATACCCTCATCCTGCAGGGAGCGGATGAGCATATCGGCACCAGACAATAACTCCACGAGATTTACCCTCTACAAACGAGTGAATGTTACGGGAACCTTCCCGAATTGCCTGGATGCCCGGAGCCTCCGCCTCTTTTGAAGGCCGGCATGGGCGTTCCGCCACACTATTTCTGACAGAGGTTGTCTCCTGGACAGCCCGGCTCCTGAGGGTTCCGGAACGGGGCCAGTCATCGGGTTGCTATCGTAAAGAGCGAGAAGCTGATGCAATTAGCAACCGCCTGCGCCCAAGGCACAGGAAGCACAGTGTGGTATTTAACGGGGGTTACTGCTCGGGATTGCCTGCCGTATTGACCCCTGTTTTCAGGCAATCCGTAATTCTGACAGCGGGAGAGAATCTGTCAATAGAAAGCGGCCTGACAAAGGTACGAAGTGGGCCTGTGACACGATTTTCGTCCTTGTTCACAGATTTGCCACCAGTACAGGAAAACCTTTTCCACTCATGGCATGATTAACCCTGATTCAGGAAGCGCCTGCTGTGATTCCGGCCGTGCGCCGGACAAAGTGACGGCCGATGCTTCCAGGTTGTTATCCTTTCGGGAGATCCTGTAGTTATGTTCCGACACCTGATTTTGCTGGTGCTGTTTGGCCTGATGCTACCGTCCTTGGTCGCGGCGGCTTCCGTCTACCGCTGGACCGATGAGAACGGGGTTGTCCATTATGGGGACCGCGAGCCTTCCGGCCGTTCTGCGGAAAAGGTCAGCGTTAAAAGCGGAACCTCCCGCAGCAGCGAGGAGCGGGCTTCGCCCCAGGCCCAGGTAGAGGCTATGGAAAAGAACGAGGCCGAGCGCACCCGCCGTGAAAACGAGTCTGCGGTTGAGGAAGCGCGCCGCAAACAGCGGGAAGCCAATTGCCAGGCTGCGGAAGCCAACCTTCAGATCATCCGGAGTAACGCCCGGATCCGGGTCGAGGAGAATGGTGAGCAACGCTACCTCACCCCGGAGGAAATCGAGGAGCAGAAGGAAAAATACAAGCAGGTTGCTGAAGAAAACTGTGGGCCGGCCGCCTCGGAAGACTGATTACTGGTCTGCTTCAGACATCGACACAAAAACGGGAACTTCAGGGTTCCCGTTTTTGCTTTGGCTGAACCTGCTCAGCCCTTGGTGAATGTCAGGTGATGATCCTCAACCGTGGCATGAATAACATCCCCGGACACGAACTCGCCCTGAAGCAGCTTTTGAGCCAGGGGGTTCTCGATCATACGCTGAATCGCCCGTTTCAGAGGCCGGGCCCCGTACACCGGGTCGTAGCCAACCTCCGCCAGCAGATCCATGGCGGCATCATCCAGCTCCAGCTTCATGTCCTGTTCTTTCAGGCGGTTGCTGAGCCCTTCGATCTGGATGCTGGCAATACCACGAATCTGGCTCTCCGCCAGCGGGTGGAACACCACCACTTCATCCACCCGGTTGATGAACTCCGGCCGGAAGTGAGTGCCGACAACTTCCATGACGGCATTCTTCATGGCTTCGTAGTTGTCCTCCCCCGCACGCTGCTGAATGATATCGGAGCCCAGGTTGGAGGTCATGACAATCACCGTGTTGCGGAAGTCCACAGTGCGACCCTGACCATCCGTCAGGCGGCCATCCTCCAGGACCTGCAGCAGGATATTGAACACATCCGGATGCGCCTTCTCCACCTCGTCCAGCAAGAGTACCGAGTAGGGCCGGCGGCGAACCGCCTCGGTCAGGTAACCGCCCTCCTCATAACCCACGTATCCGGGGGGTGCGCCAATCAGCCGGGCCACGGAATGCTTTTCCATGAACTCCGACATATCGATGCGCACCATGGCCTCTTCAGTGTCGAACAGGAACGCGGCCAGTGACTTGCACAGCTCGGTCTTGCCAACACCGGTGGGGCCCAGGAACAGAAACGAACCGTTGGGACGACTCGGATCGGAGAGACCGGCCCTTGAGCGACGTACCGCGTTGGCCACCGCTTCAACAGCTTCATCCTGGCCGATAACCCGGTCATGGAGTGCTTCCTCCATGCGCATCAGCTTGTCCCGCTCTCCCTCCAGCATCTTGGACACCGGAATACCGGTCCACTTGGAGACCACCTCGGCGATTTCCTCGTCGGTAACCCGGTTGCGAAGCAGCTTCATTTCCATCATCTCGGCCTGGCTGGCCATATCAAGCTGCCGCTCCAGCTCGGGAATGGTGCCATACTGCAGCTCGGACATCTTGCCCAGATCCCCCGCGCGCCGGGCGTTCTCCAGGTCAATGCGGGCCTGCTCGAGCCGGCTCTTGATCTTCTGGGAACCATGCAGAGCCGCCTTCTCGGTGTTCCATACTTCCTCCAGGTCAGCGTACTCGTGCTCAACCGCGGAGATCACACTGGAAAGTTCTTCCAGCCGTTTTTTCGAGGCCGCGTCGCTTTCCTTCTTGAGGGCCTCCCTCTCGATCTTGAGCTGGATCAGGCGGCGTTCGAGGCGGTCCAGGGCTTCGGGCTTGGAATCCATCTCCATGCGGATCTGACTCGCCGCTTCGTCCACAAGGTCAATGGCCTTGTCCGGCAATTGCCGGTCGGCGATATAGCGATGAGACAGCTTGGCGGCTGCAATGATCGCGCCGTCGGTTACCTCGACACCGTGGTGAACCTCATAGCGTTCTTTCAGGCCCCGGAGGATGGCAATGGTGTCCTCCTCGCTTGGTTCACTGACGAGTACTTTCTGGAAGCGGCGCTCCAGGGCTGCGTCCTTCTCGATATTCTCGCGGTATTCGTCCAGCGTTGTGGCGCCCACGCAGTGCAGCTCGCCCCTTGCCAGTGCCGGCTTGAGCATATTCCCGGCATCCATGGAGCCTTCGGCCTTACCGGCACCCACCATGGTGTGAATCTCGTCGATAAACAGAATGATCTGACCTTCCTGCTTGGACAATTCGTTAAGCAAGGCCTTCAGTCGCTCCTCGAACTCCCCCCGGAACTTGGCGCCCGCGATGAGCGCACCCATGTCAAGGGAAAGGACTTTCTTGTCTTTCAGGCCATCCGGCACCTCGCCGTTGACGATGCGCTGGGCCAGTCCCTCGACAATCGCAGTCTTCCCCACGCCCGGCTCACCGATGAGTACCGGGTTATTCTTGCGACGACGCTGAAGGACCTGGATGGTACGCCGGATCTCGTCATCACGGCCGATCACCGGGTCCAGCTTTCCTTCTTCGGCCCGCTCGGTCAGGTCGATGGTGTATTTCGTCAGGGCCTGGCGATTTTCCTCGGCGCCGGCCTCGTTCACGGATTCACCGCCTCGGATCTCGTCAATGGCCTTTTCCAGGGCTTCCCGGCTCACTCCCTGCTCTTTCAGGACACGGCCCAGGGTACCCCGGTCATCCAGTGCCGCCAGCAGCATCAGTTCGCTGGAAATAAACTGGTCCTTTCGCTTCTGCGCCAGTTTGTCGGCGATATTGAACAGGCGTCCCATGTCGTTGGACATGGAGACGTCCCCGGCCGAACCCCTGACTTCCGGCAGGTTTTCAATCTCCCGAGAAATTGCCTGGCGAACCCGTCCGGGCTCCGCGCCAGCCTGTTTGAGCAAGGGCTTTATGGAGGTGGCGTCCTGATCCAGCAGCGCCTGCATCAGGTGAACCGGCTCAATAAAGTTGTGGTCCTTGCCGACCGCTATGGACTGCGCATCCGCGAGGGCGGTCTGCAGCCGGCTGGTCAGTTTGTCGATTCTCATAGTCAATTGTCCCCGATTCGGTTACCGGATGCCGCCGCGATGCTGAGGTAGGGCAGCGGCTATCCGCATTACTTTGTCAATCAATGTAGGGGCAATTGAGGGGACTTCAAGCGTGAAGGCGGAAAAAGTGTCAGAAAATTGACGGGCGTCAGGCGGGCCTAAAAAGAGGTCAGGAAGTCAACCAGATACAGGAGGCCATCCGGCCGGTCTCGCCATCACGACGATAGGAGAAAAAGCGCTGGTCATCTGTCATGGTGCAGAAGTCACCGCCATAAATCCGCGTAACTCCGGCACGGGTGAGGCGCAACCGGGCAAGCCCATAGATGTCCGCCAGGTAGTGGTCCGGCCTATGGGGTGCGGGCGTGAAGCATACATCGGCCTCGTCACAATGTTCCAGAAACCGCCGGCGAACCTCCGGCCCGACCTCGAATCGAGCCGGGCCAATGGCCGGACCCAGCCAGGCCAGCACCTCCGAGGGCCGGGGAAACCAGCCAGCCACCTGCTCAAGCACTCCGTCCGCCAGACCCCGCCAGCCTGCATGGGCCGCGCCCACCCGGCGGCCACCCTGATCACAGAACAGCACCGGGAGACAGTCCGCTGTGAGTATGGCGCAGACGGTATTCGCTGCTTGAGTGACGGCACCATCGGCCGACGGAACGCCGGCGACCGGCAGCTCGGCCACCGTGGTGCCGTGAACCTGCTGCAGCCAGCCGAAGTTCTCCGGCTCCTGACGGGTCCAAACCGCCAACCGGCGCCGGTTTTCCAGCACGTCGCCGTGATTGTCGCCGACATGGGTTCCCAGATTAAGCGTATCCCACGGTGCGCTGCTTACGCCGCCTTCGCGAGTGGTGCAAAGGGTCTGAACGCTCGCTGGCGCGGGCCAGTCCGGGTGGAGCACTGGCAGCTCAGCGCTCATTGGCGGCCAGTTCCCGGGCGTGCTTGCGCAGCGCCTCCAACAGTCCCTCGAAATCCTCCGCCAGGGGCACCTCCCAGGTCATCATTTCCCGCGTCTGGGGGTGCTCCAGGGTCAGTTGGCGGGCGTGCAGGGCCTGGCGATGGAAGTTCGCCAGCACTTCTCGCAGCTCTTCCGTCGTGCCCTTGGGCAGGCGCAGGCGGCCGCCGTATTGCGGGTCACCCACCAGGGGGTGTCGGACATGGGCCATGTGCACCCGAATCTGATGGGTACGACCGCTTTCGAGTTTGCAGCGGACGTGGGTATGGGCGGCAAACCGTTCCACCAGCCGGTAATGGGTGACGGCGGGCTTGCCTGTCGGAACCACAGCCATCTTCTTGCGCTCCCGGGGATGGCGACCGATAGGCGCATCAACCGTGGCGCCACCGGTCAGGGTTCCCACGACCACGGCTTCATACTCCCGACCCATGGCCCGTGTCTGAAGCTGATCCACCAGGGACGTATGGGCAATCAGGCTACGGGCCACCACCATGATGCCCGACGTGTCCTTGTCCAGGCGGTGGACGATGCCTGCCCGGGGCAGGTTCTCCACTTCCGGGGCGTGATTCAGCAGGGCGTTGACCAGGGTGCCATCCATATGGCCGGCAGCCGGGTGGACCACCAGCCCGGCGGGTTTGTTGATGACAATGAGATGTTCATCCTCGTAGACGATATCCAGGTCAATGCGCTCGGCCTGCCATTCAACCTGGGCTTCCGGCTCGGCATCAAGCTCGATCCTGTCCCCCATCATGACCTTGTCACGGGGTTTCCGGCTCTTGCCATTGACAGTCAGAACCCCATCCCTGATCCAGCCCTGGAGGCGTGAACGGGAGTGCTCCGGCATCAGTTCCGCCACGGCCTGATCAAGGCGGCGGTCGCTCAGCTGGTGGGGAACGTCGAAAGACGCATGGATACGGTTCGTTTCGGTCATACAGGCCCCGGGCCGGTTTGCGGGACCCCGGTCCGGATAATCCAGCGGATATCCGGGCTTTTTCGGGGCGCCCTCTGTGAATGTCAGGTAACCCACTGCACAACAGCAGGCTGGGCCGTTACAATGGCCGCTTCCGGATGGTAGCTGATCAATCCGGCACTGTTGTCATTATACGGGATTCACGCATGAGATCAGGTTTTCGTTTTTTGTTGCTGGCCGCCACCCTGGCTCTGGGAGCTTGCGTATCTGCCCCCAATGAGCAGGAAGTACAACCGGAAGAGGCTTATTACGACAAGGCCCGCTCTGCAATGAGTTCTGGGAACTTCAACGTGGCCGAACGTAACCTGGACCTGCTGGAAACCTACTACCCTTTCGGCCGCTATGCCGAACAGGCCCAGCTGGACCTGATCTATGCCCGTTACCAGAACCTGGACCTGGAGGGCGCGCGGACCGCGGCGGACCGCTTTCTGCGCCTGCATCCCCAGAGTGAACATGCCGATTACGCCCTGTATATGCGAGGCCTTGCGTCCTACAACCTTGATGTGGGGCTCGCGACGAGATACCTGGGGGTCGACCCGACGGACCGCGACCCTGGAGAACAGCGCCAGGCGTTCCGAGATTTTTCAGAACTGCTGAGTCGCTATCCCGACAGCGAGTACGCCCCCGACGCCCGTCAGCGTATGATCGCGATCCGGAACCGCCTGGCGGAACTGGAACTGCATGCCGCCAATTACTACATTCGGCGCCAGGCCTATGTAGCCGCAAACAATCGGGCCCGCTATGTGGTGGAGAACTTTCCCTCAACCCCCTCAACCGAGGAAGCCCTGATCCTTATGGCGGAAACCTATCGGGTGCTTGAACTGGATGACGCCGCGAAGGATGCGGTCCGGCTACTTGCCGTGAATTATCCGGAGAGCAAAGCCTTCAACAGCCGAATGGAATTTCAGGGGCGTGACCTGACCCCGGAGAACCGGTCTCTTCTGAATGCGATAACGTTTGGCCTGCTGGGACGCGACTGACTCAGGAGCATCATAACCCCGGCGATAGCGGAGCCCTTCCCGGGCTCCTGCCTTTCCTAGTGTCCTATCTTCCAGCCGTTGGTTATGGGGTAGCGCCGGTCCTTGCCAAAGCCCCGTTCTGAAATCCGGATGCCGATGGGCGCCTGCCGGCGTTTGTATTCGTTCCTGTCCACCAGCCGGACCACCCTCTCCACGTCCCTGCGCTCGAACCCTTCCGCGATGATAGCCTCCGCACTGAAGTCCCGTTCGACGTAGAGATTGAGAATACGGTCCATGATGTCGTAATCCGGCAGGCTGTCCTGGTCTTTCTGGTCCGGCGCAAGCTCAGCAGACGGCGGCCGGGTGATCACCCGCTCCGGGATCACCTCGGAGAGGGTGTTCCGATACCTGGCCAGCCGGTAAACCAGTGTCTTGGGTACGTCCTTGAGTGCATCAAAGCCTCCGGCCATATCACCGTAGAGCGTGGAGTAGCCCACTGCCATTTCGCTCTTGTTACCGGTGGTAAGCACCATGGCATCGAACTTGTTGGACAACGACATGAGGATGACGCCACGGATCCGGGCCTGCATGTTTTCCTCGGTGGTGTCAGCCGCCCTGCCCGCAAAGGGTTTTTCCAGGACCCCCATGAAGGCATCGTACATGGGTTCGATGGGGAAGACATCGTAGCGGACACCCAGTGCCTCAGCCTCAGCCTCGGCATCTTCAAGACTCATTTCGGCAGTGTAGCGAAACGGCATCATGACGGCCCACACCCGGTCAGGGCCCAGTGCATCCACGGCCACCGCCAGGGTCAGGGCTGAATCGATGCCGCCTGAAAGCCCGAGTACAACGGTTCTGAAGCCGTTCTTGTTGACGTAGTCGCGAACGCCCACCACCAGCGCCCGGTATACGTTCTCCTCATAGGATGGCTCCGGCACGGGGGACTGGGAAATGGGCTGGCAACGCTGGTCACAGGTAAAATCAACGGGAAAAAGCCCTTCCGCGAACTGGGGGACCTCAAGGGCCAGCTCACCGGAATGGTCATATACCAGCGAGCCACCATCGAACACCAGTTCGTCCTGCCCACCGACCAGATTGGCCTAAACGATGCTGACCGAGCTTTCCGCGGACTTGCGCTCCAGCAGGGCCTTGCGCTTTGCCTGTTTGCCTCCGTCATAGGGAGAGGCGTTGATGTTGATCACAAGGCGGGCGCCTGCCTCGGCGGACCGCTCTACCGGCCCGTCCCGCCAGATGTCCTCGCACACCGTCAGGCCTACCGGTACGCCGCGGACATTCACCACACAGGTGTCATCACCGGAGGCGAAATAACGCTTTTCGTCAAAAACCTGATAGTTCGGGGGAAACTGCTTGAAATAGGTAGCGCGGACTTCACCCTGCTCGATCAGCACGGCGGAATTGAATAGCAGGCCCCCTTCACGGATGGGCGCGCCGATCACGAAGGCCGCCGAGAGATCCGCCTTACAGAGCGTGTCCAGCGCCTCCGAGACTCTCAGGTCCATGCTTGGCCTCAGCAGCAGGTCTTCCGGTGGGTAACCCGTGAGGCAAAGTTCCGGAAAAATCACGATATCGGCGTTCATCTCACTTTCCGCACGGCGTACGGAGTCGATCACCAGTTGGGCGTTGCCGGGAATATCGCCGACCAGAAAATCCATCTGGGCTATTACGACCCTGAGCTTTTGCCCAGGTCCGGTCATTTCCGCTGCATCTGGCTGCTGAGACATGCTCCGCTCCTGTAAACCGTTGCGTTTAAAAGGCTATTATAGCGGTCTGCGGAGCGGATTTCTGCCGCCGATGAGTTTGCTTCCAGAGAATGTCCTCATTAACCAGCGGGAAGACAGTTTGAACCCCATATCGACCGACCCGGGCGCGAGCACCATGACGAGCAGCCATACCTCTTCTCCGGTACAGGGTTATCGGTTATTCCAGATCTACAATCATTACCGCATCGTGATCAGTCTGGTGCTGGCAGGATTGCTGTTCGTCGATCCTGTTCAGCTGGAACACCCCATGCGACTGCCCGCCTACTACCAAGCCGGCGTGCTGGCTTACCTGGCCATTAACATACTCATTGCCCTGTTTCTGATGGGGGGGCACCGTCCCGGCAAGCGACGCATTACGCTTTCTTTGCTGACCGATATCCTGTTCATCCACTTTCTTCTGGCCACCAGCACGGGCATCACCAATGGCCTGGCCAACCTCATAATCATTTCGGTGGCGGCCGGCAATATCCTCACCCCAAGCCGGGTGGGTATCTTCTACGCGGCTCTGGCGGCGATCTGCTCGCTTTCCATCGCGGGCTGGGGCGTGATGGTGCTCGGTGAGAACGTGGACAACGTGGTAAGAGCAGGCTCTCTCGGCATTCTCTACTTTGGCGCTGCCCTGATCCTGCAGTCCGTCACCCGTCGCATGCAGCGCAGCGAAGCCCTGGCGGATTCCCGCGCGCGCAGCATCATCGAGCTGGAGAAGATAAACCAGCAGATCATCCAGCGCATGAGAACGGGCATTGTGGTCACCGACCAGGATGGCCACATTCGCCTTGCGAACGGAGCCGCCGAGGAGCTGCTTTTCGGCCGGACCGGCCACCAGAGCCATCATAGCCGGGTCCTTCCCGTTGCTCTGCTGGAGGGGCTTGCCGCGTGGAAAGCGGACCCCACCAAGCGGCCGGAGCCCTGTCAGGTTCAGCAGACATCGCCAATGATCCAGGCCAGCTTCACCAGGCTCGATGAAGACAACAGTGACCTGGTACTCGTGTTCATTGAAGATCTCAGCAAAGTGACCCAGCAGGCTCAGCAGATGAAGCTGGCTTCACTGGGACGCCTCACCGCCGGCATTGCCCATGAGATTCGCAATCCGCTGGGCGCCATCAGCCACGCCGCGCAGCTTATGGAGGAGTCCGGCGACATTGCCGAGGCGGATCAGCGCATGCTGCAGATCATCCAGCGTCATTCCCGCAGGGTCAACGGCATCATCGAGAACGTCCTCGATCTGTCACGCCGTCGCCAGGCCAGGGCGGAACTGGTGAACCTTCGGGACTGGCTTGCCGGCTTCAGGGAGGATTACATCCAGGCGAGCAATCACAATGGCCGGCCTGTGGACATCACTCTGGAGCTTGCCACCTCGCTGCCACCAGCCCGCTTCGATACCAGCCAGATGGAACAGGTGCTGACCAACCTGTGCGACAATGGTGCCCGATATAGCCAAGAAAAGACCAACGAAGCGAAACTGGTGATCCTGGCCGGAGCCACTGCCGACGGCGAACGTGCCTACGTGGATGTCCGGGATTTTGGCCACGGCATCCCCCAGGAGCACCGCTCCTCCGTTTTCGAGCCGTTTTTCACCACCGACAAGGGGGGGACCGGGCTGGGGCTCTATCTCGCCCGTGAGTTGTGCGAGGCGAACCAGGCTCACCTTGCCTTGCTCGACAACACAGAAAGCGGCTGCTGTTTTCGGATAACCTTTGCCCCCTCAGGCCGATTGATATAAGGCATTCCAAGGAAGCAAACCCATGACAACCCACACCGCGCTGATCGTCGACGATGAACCGGATATCCGGGAGCTGCTGGAGATCACCCTGGTACGGATGGGCATTGCCACACGCTCTGCCCCGGATCTGACCACCGCCCGGGAGCTGCTCGAAGCAGAGCCTGCGCACCTTTGCCTCACCGACATGAACCTGCCGGATGGTAACGGCATTGATCTGGTATCGTGGATTCAGGAACACCGCCCGGAAACACCGGTGGCGGTCATCACGGCCTACGGCAACATGGACACCGCCATTGAGGCCCTCAAGGCCGGAGCTTTCGATTTTGTTTCCAAGCCCGTGGAACTGACCCGTCTGCGGGAACTGGTGAGCAGTGCCCTGAGGCTCTCAGAGCCGGAACACCAGGAAAGCCAGCAAACCGACGACCCCGGGCTTCTACTCGGCAAATCGGAGGAGATCCGGCGCCTCAGAAGCCAGACCCGTAAACTGGCCCGCAGCCAGGCGCCGGTATTCATCAGCGGTGAATCCGGCAGCGGCAAGGAACTCGTGGCTCGCATGATTCACCTGCAGGGACCCCGCAGCGGCGCACCTTTCGTGGCGGTAAACTGTGGCGCCATTCCTTCCGAGCTGATGGAAAGCGAGTTCTTCGGACATCGCAAGGGCAGCTTTACCGGCGCAACCGAAAATAAGGAAGGTCTTTTCCGGAGCGCTGATGGCGGCACCCTGTTCCTGGATGAGGTCGCCGATTTGCCACTGGCCATGCAGGTGAAGCTGCTGCGGGCCATTCAGGAGAAGGCGGTACGCCCTGTGGGCGAGTCACGTGAAATTCCCGTCGATATCCGCATTCTCAGTGCCACCCACAAAAACCTGCCCGAACTGGTGAAAGAGGGCAGTTTCCGGCAGGATCTGTTCTACCGGATCAACGTTATTGAGCTTTCGGTGCCCCCGCTGCGGGAGCGAATCGAAGATATCCCGATACTCGCGTCCCATATTCTCGAGCGCATTGCACGGGAGTACGACTGTCCCCCTGCCCGTCTCAGTCCGGGAGCCCTCGCCTATCTGAAAGGTTACGGTTTTCCGGGCAATGTCCGGGAGCTAGAGAATATTCTGGAGCGGGCCTTCACTCTCTGTGACTCGGAAGTGATCGACACTGACGATCTTCACATTGGCACCGCCCCGGTCGATCTGCCCGCTGAAAGAGGCGGACAGGACGCGAATACCGGAACGGCGGTCCCCGACGGAGAAATGAATCTGGAAGACTTCCTGGAGAACATCGAGCGCCAGGCCATCGAAAAAGCACTGGAAGCCACCCGCTGGAACAAAACCGCTGCGGCAAAACGGCTGGGGATCAGTTTTCGGGCGTTACGGTATCGATTGAAAAAATTGGGGATGGAGTGACGACGTGTCACCCAAACGTGTCAGTTTATACCCACAGCGGCCAGGGGCAACTTCCTCTACCGGCTGAGATGAGGAGATGCCAGCATTAGGTGATCGGACATTTCTTTGGAGCCTGGCCTTTCTGCCCATGACTATCTATCGCAAGGATGCGGGACTGACTCTGATTGAATTGGTCGTGGTAGTGACAATCGTCGGCATCGTTGCCTCGCTCGCCCTGCCCTCATTCGGCAATTTACTTCGTTCCCAGCAACGCCACGGCGCTGCCGCAGACCTGGTGAGACTCCTTAACACGGCCAGAAGCACTGCCATTTCAGAGCGGACCCTTGTTACCGTCTGCCCTTTGAACCCGGCGGGAACCTGTACCCGCAACTGGAGCGGAACCATTACCGCGTTTCGTGATCCTCACCGCACTCGTAAAATGACAGTTCCCTCCCAGGTAATTCATGTACTTCCGGATGCCTCGGCGGGTAGCCGGATCGGCTCTACCGGAATCTTCAATTATCTGGCATTCGAGGCCACCGGCCGCGCGGGCTCCCATATCGGCAATATTCTATGGTGCCCCGCGGAAGGTGACGCAAGTCAAGCCGCACAGGTGGTTGTCAATTGGGGTGGAAGAGTCAGGGTCGCCCGTGATCACGACGGTGACGGAGTAGTTGAAGATGCAGGCGGCTCACCGGTCATCTGCCCCTGAGCTGGACGCTGAACTACTGGTCCCAATTAACCCGTTGTCCGGTGGAAAGAAGCGCAAGCATAAGGCCTCCCTGTCCGTTCTTGGGCCGGGCCTCTATCCGGTAGGACGTGGCGTCCTGAGCGACAATCACCAGGTCGTACCACTTTTGTCCACTGTCAAGCGGTGCCTCAGCCGGAAAGATATCCGCAGCCGCATTGCCCACCGTGGCCCCGGCGTAGGTGCTGTTCTGGGTGTGGAATCGCTCCATGGCGTTGGCCAGGGACATTAGCGCCCCCTGGGCGTCTGCCCTGCGCGCATCCTCTACGTATTGGTTATATGCCGGCAACGCGATGGCCGCCAGGATGCCTATGATCGCCACAACGATCATCAGTTCAATCAGGGTAAAGCCCTTCTGCCTACTGCTTTTCACCATAACACCCATCTCTTTTGGTAGCCGGGGCTCTCGCCCCGGCTTGCTGCCAACCGTTTCAGTTTACTCGTAGAGTTCCTGCCAGCTTACCCGACCCTTTGCACCTGAGGGTCCCAGGTCAAGCTCATCTTCCAGGAAAGTATTGTCGGATAACGGAGTGACCATGTAGTCGCCGATAAAGCCACTGAGGTTGGGCATGCCACCTTCGGTTTTATAGCCTACAACCGCATCTTCAAACCGCACAAATACAGCAAGGTCCGGCGTACGCCCGTCCAGGCCAAAAGCCATCACCCAGCCGTCGCCACCCGCCGCGCAGGGATCCTGGGAAGGAATCGTCGAGTTGACGAACGCATAGTTACCCCGGATCTGGGTGCGCTGCACGATACGCTCACCCGACTCGCTCAGGAAATCCACGTACCACCCCGGCTCGGTGGCCCACTCATCGCCAGTGGCCCCCCGCACAGAGTAGGAATCCCCGTCCACCACCACGGTGGTATCCGTCAATGTACGCTCCAGCAGGGACGCACGGGTGAGATTCTTCACTCCCCGGTCGGTGATACCATAGTAGGATTGGACAGCGGTGCTGGAAGTATCGTTATCGGTCAGGTACTGTCCCGTGCCAAACAAAACCAGGAGATTGGGGTCATTGCCGGGCTGAGGACTTCTCACCACAGCCGGGGCTGCCGTAATAGGTTGCGCAACACCGCCTGATTCAGCAGTGAACAGGGGTTCCGGCGTACTGCCCTGCTTGTAGGCGGTGTCCCAGCTTCCGTTGCTGGCTGCCGCCGCGACCCACAAATTCCCATCGAGATCACCGGCGTATACGCGATCCACGATCCGGTCTCCACTCATATCGACGGCGGTCACGGCAGAAAGACCATGGGCTGAGGCGCTCTCAAACTCGATATACTGATAGTCCGTACCCGAGGTCCAGGTGCCATCAAGGCCCCCTTCCATATCAAGCATGAAAACGCCGGTGCTCCCCGAGCCGGAGTTGTAGCCATTACCGAACATTACGGTCCAGCGATAGTCGTTGCTGCCCCAGGGCGCCATTACCACCAGGGGAGGTTCGGTCAGGTAACCCAGCCGGCTATCGTCAGCTGCGGTGAACTCCCACAGCGCGATGTCTTCAGCATTGCCTTCAGAGAAATTGCCTGGGTCAGTTACGTCAAGAGCAAACAATCCACGCCCACCCGCACGGGCACCTCCGATAAGCACCGATCTCCAGGCTTCCGCCGAGCCTCCCGGCCCCTGGATCGAGACATCCGTTACATTTGGAGTCAGGTCGACGTAATAGCGATGAACATAGTCTGGGTCCGCCAGATAATGCAGGCCGGCATCAGCCTGGGTGGACGAAAGGAATTCCGGGATATAGGCAAAAAGTTCACGCCCGCCGCCATCGGCAACAGCAATTTCCGCTGAAAAAGCGTGCAGCATCCCGTCATTTGCTCCCACATAGACAACAGGGTCCCTGCTGGCGTTGCTATTCTTGAAAGAGGCGTAGCTGCTGGATCCAAAAGGCGAACCGTTAGGCCAGTTCAACGCGGGCTTACCCACGTAGACGGGCGAAGAGTTGACAATGTCGCCCAGACGGCTGCCCCTTGCCCGCATGCCACTGACAGCTTCACCACGCAGGAAAGCCAACCGTTCTTTTGCCACGTCTGTGGTGGCCCCACCCGCGGACAGATCAGCTATCTGGTTGGCGCTCAGCTGATTGGCGTCAAACTGAGCTGTGGTGAAGGCTACCCCTCCTGAGCCGTTGTAGGTAATGATCTGCCTCGGATCCGTGGCCAGCTCCCGAGCATCAAGAATTGCACCGGCCTCCCACAGATCGCTGGTGGCCACGGACGGCACGCCCTGAGCATCTTCCACCAGTTCGCGGGCGAAAAACTCCCCACTCCAGTCTCCCGCGTCAAATCGCGCCCCGAAAAGCAAGCTGTCTGTCTCCAGGGAAGTGGAGTTGAAACTGATGCTTGCGGAAGTACCGGTAATATCCGAGCCCGCATTGCTGAACGCCGAAGTGAGACTTTCAATCATCTTCGCCGCATTCCCGGCGACATAGTAGTTATCCGGTCGCTTGAATGCGCTGCCACTATTTGGAGTCAGGGTCTCGCCATTGGTGTGCCACCAGGACTCCTCGAAAATGCCGCTGAAGGTGTCCGGGTCAAACCCATCGGGCTTATCGAAGCCGCCGTACTTGGTGGCAAGGTAATACTGATTGTCTGCAGGCTCTTCCAGGACCTGCGCTTCCAGAACATCGACCCAGTAAGTGGAAACGTGCTGGTCTCCGTCGAGATCGGTCCGGATATCCGTGGTGTGATTGTCAAAGGCAAGGCCGGCAATGTAAGCGGAGTTATTGCGTCCGCTGAAGCTGTTGGTGTTCCCGATGTCACCAAGCCCTTCAAGTGCCCCCACACGGTTTGTCCGGGCAACTACGTCCACTGTGGTATCACTGGAAACCTCGGACGGCATGGCTGGCTCATCTGCCCGATACGATGTATTGCCGGGCAGATTCTTGTCGCGGTGAGTATTGGCATCGCCGATGCCAAGGATCACGTTGGTCTGGCATTCGTACTGGATCGGATCACTCCAGTTCTCGATCACCGGAAAACCATCCCGCCATTTTTCCTGCTCCGCTGCCGTACCGCCAGAGACGGAACTGTACGCGGACACATTACCCTGGTTCTTGAGGTACCGTGTCGCCGCGTAATAAAGCTCACTGACGGGGTCGATCGATTTATGGTCGCCGCTGTTAAGCTGGCCAAACTTGTTGAGGTAGTTGATCACCCCACTGTTCTGGATGCTGGCATCCGTGGCCGTGGCATCGGCAGAATCGGGGTTCAGGTGCAGAACACCGGTGCTCGTGTCCCATTCGGGCGAGGCATTCGTCGTATAACCATTGCTTTGGGTGTACTCCCGCTCACCCACGAATTTCTGCCTGGCCCTGAGCACGCCCCCATCGCGGCTGACGCTGCTGTCGTTCAGGTAGCCGAAGACACTGAAACGGATGTTTTCCGCATTGGCCTGGATCAAACCTTCCGGTTTCCAGGCAGAGTCATACTCTTTACAGTTGTCTTCCAGCAGGCCGCCCGCCTCGTTGCCAACGCAAACCGCAACGCGAACTTCCAGATCGTAGGCCCCCGTTATCCAATTAGTTCCGTCAACGACATTGCCCTGAGGTGAGAACGGCGACGATGAAACGCCCATATCTCCGCCATCCAGCCGGAAACGCATCTTGACACCAAGACCAGAGATTCGCGTGGTGATGCTGGTGGAGAAAGGCGTCGCTCCTGCGACTTCAACGGCATCGGTAACGGTCCGGTTGGGAAACAGATTTGTACCACCTTCGCCGCTGTGACGGGCTTTCTCGAGCCAGGTCTCGGTGGCGGTATCCTTATATCGATACCCCCCTGTCAGGGCCTTGCGGAAGGGATCGATGGTCTGGGTCGTAGCCCAGTTCAGATAGTTGCCGCTCCATTCAGCGTCGCCGGAACACTGGCGGCTGGACGCGATGCTGGTGGGTTCGAAATGATTGTCGGAAGCATCCAGGTCAAGACCCGTTGTCGAGTCGACGCTGCCGACACGGTAGGTGTAACACTTGTCAGGGTCGAAATAACCCACAAACTCAGTGGAACTGCTGTACCGCCCGAGATTGGCCACACTGTTGATGCTGGGGTACTCCACGGATGGAGTGAGAACCATGTTCCCCGGCACACCACCGCCACCAAGGAAAAGTGGCTCGTCGGCGAGATCGCCCGGCGCGCTGAATCCCGCCGTTGGCAAAAGCAGGAGCACTGTCGTGCCCGAAACCCGGATTTTATGCAGCAGTTTCTTCATCTTCGTAATCTCCATTGCGTCCCTGATCAAAACCCTTGACGGGTATAGAAGGACTCGATCACACGTTGCGAAGAACCTGTGACGCCCGGGCTCCACGCAACGATCCGGAATGCCTGTGCCTCTGTTGCCACGGGTCCGCTATAGCCTTGCCCTTCCATGAGGTTCTCCTGATTCTCGGCATCGCCAACGTGCTCCACAAAGAACCGCGGAGTCACGTTCGTGCCGTTGACCACCACGACGGTGGCATCACGCACGTTACCTCCCACCCACGTCGCATTGGCAATCGGATCGGGGGTGGCGTTGCCCATGCCAAACAGCCCATTATTGCCGTTGAAGCCGGTCAGGGTAGTGAGCCCATCGATAAATATCTCTGCATCCCTTATGGCGGATTCGGCGACTTCCAGTGACACCATCCCTTCCCGCTCCGCGGACACCATCCGCTCCTGCATGACCGTGCCCTGCATGCTGGAAATCGCCAGCAGGGACATCACGAGCAACAGGAGGAGGGACAGGATCAGTGCCGCTCCACTCTGGTCATTCAACCTTTGTGTCATTGGTTAGCTCCCTAAATCCTGTTCCTGAGCGACGCAGTCGTCGTGTAAACCCGGTAAAAGAAGGTGTCGTTAGCGGCCACAGTGGTCTCGCTCCCCGGATTGGCCGCACAATCCAACCAGCCGGGGTAACAGTACGACTGGCCACCATCAGTAACCCCATCTTCAGGAGACCGGATCAGGAAACTGAACCTCACCGCAAGAGCACTGTCGGCCTGAACCTGGCCAGCAGCGGCAAGGCCGGGTGGGTCTATCCAGTTGTTTACCTGGCCATTGCCCGTAGTATCCAGGCCCAACTGGAGCTGGAAGTCTCTTACATGCTCGATGATCGCCGTGGGAGCTGAAAATACTCCGGTGTTTCCACTGACGCCATTCACGTTGACACCGTCAATCACTAATTCACGTATGCCCGCCCCGTTGTCGCGAAGATAGAAACGCTGTTGGCGCGGCCGAAAGATGGAGCCCCCGTTGGGATCCTCGTTGTAATCCATCGATAGAGCCTGAGTGGCATTGCCAGGCGCCGCGTTACCGGTGTTGTGGTTCACCTGAACAGAGTTATTGTTGGCAGGATCATTGGTAACCTGGAAGATGTCACCTGAGAGGCAGTTCGTCACTATAAGGATGTCGTCCTGGAAAATGGTGGAGGGATCGTCAACCTGCATGGTCGCCGCGGGCAAGGCTGGCTGGAAAACAATGGAAGCCTCTGCATTGCCTGCCACACCACCAAGATAAAGTCGGTCGGAGTTACCGGGACCCACGCCGTCCTCAGCATCTATGCCCCTCAGCAACGCCTCAACATCAAAGGCCGCACTGTCGTTGAGGATACTTGTCAGCTCGCTGAGGTCCCTTAAACAACCCCAATAATCAGCATTCCTGATTTCCCGTGACAGCACGCTAGTCCCGATCCGGCCCGACTCCTGGACCCGGGATGAGGCTTCGGCAAGCCGGAAGCTCTGGCTATTGGCCACAAAAATCTGGGTAAGTCCGAGGGTCAGGATCAGACCCAGCGTCAGGGCAACCATGATTTCAATAAGGGAGAGGCCACGCTGCAGGCCCATTGGCCTCTGAATCACCGTCGTCATTGATCTATCCTCGCCGTGTAGGTGAAGGTCTTGGCGGAATCTGAACTTCCATATTCCCGTTCCCTCCAGTTGATCGTGATCGTGGCGGTATTGCCGGCAACGGCAATATTTGTGGTGGCACCGGGAACCGTACGCAGCAGGGATGCTTCCCAGAGGCCCTCGACAGCCGCCGGTACAGCTCCATCATTGACACGAACCAGCTCCGCCATTTCCATGGCATGGCTATTGACCTGGGAGCGGAGATTGGCGTTGTTGACCTGTTGCAACGCCAACAACTGGGTCGCGGCAACACCAAGGAGGCCAACCATCAGGATGAGCATCGCGACAAGCACTTCAATCAGCGTGAAACCCGTCTCGCGGCGGGTATTGATAGGGGCTTTAGGCATAGGTGGCTGTCCCTGGATAAAGGCCATTCATTGATTCGTTCCGGAGGGCATCATGGGCAGTTGATGTCTGTGGATGAGCTGCGGCCGCCAGCACCGACCGTCACCTGCTGACCGGGGCCGGAACCCGCACAGATGTCAAACCTCACCTGCCCACCCAGGGCCATGGTAGTCAGGCCGTTGGCTCGGTATCGCACCTGCCCGGCGGATATTGTGAGATTACCCTCTGCCGGTTCGTTCTGGCGCACAACGGTGCCATCAGCAAGGGTTGCAGTCATGGTGTTGCCGGCGGAAGTCACGGTGACGGTCTGTCCTCTCCGGATTGCCTCATTACGAGCGAAGCTCAGCAGGCCAACGGAAGAATTCGTGGCGGACACTACCCGCTGATTCTCAACCAGCTGAGAGAACTGGGGAATCGCAACACCTGCAACAATGGCGATCAGGGCCACCACTACAACAAGTTCGATAAGCGTAAAGCCGGACTGCTTGTCTACCACTGACATAACTCGCTTCCACTTGAATCTGACACAAGAGTAATTCTGGAGCATTATGCCATCTATTGAAAAACGACAAGCGGTTTGTATAGACAGATAAGTGGCAAGCGCGTGCACCGCAGCGTGACATCGATCACATGCTGTAAAAACGAGAAAATGGAAGGGAGAGGTAAGGCCGTTGCCTGTCCCGGCACGTCATCGTTTATTGCCAGGGACAGGGGAAAATCACGGAAAAGCCCTAAGGGGACATAAGACTGGAACCTGACTGCTAAATATTCACCACATCGATCCGCAGCTCTTTGGGCATGGAGAACACGATATTCTCCTCCCGACCTGCGATTTCCTGAGGCACTTCCCCCCCCAGCTCCTGCAGGCGCCTGATTACGTCATTAACAAGGATTTCCGGGGCTGAAGCGCCCGCTGTAACGCCAACGACCTTGCGGCCTTCCAGCCACCGGGGCTCGATCTGGCCCGCTTCGTCGATGAGGTAGGCCGGAGTGCCCATGCGCTCCGCCAGCTCTCGCAGGCGGTTGGAGTTGGAGCTGTTGGGGGAGCCTACGACCAGCATCAGGTCACAGTCGCTGGCCAGCTGCTTCACGGCATCCTGCCGGTTCTGAGTGGCGTAGCAGATGTCGTCTTTACGGGGACCTTCGATCTTGGGGAATTTCGCCCGCAGGGCGTCAATGACCCGTGCGGTGTCGTCCATGGAGAGCGTAGTCTGGGTCACATAGGACAGCCGGCCCGGGTCTTTGACCTCCAGCCTGGCGACATCCTGCTCGCTCTCCACCAGGTAGATGTTTCCACCGTTGCTGTGATCATACTGGCCCATGGTCCCTTCCACTTCGGGGTGGCCATGGTGACCGATGAGCACGCATTCACGGCCATCACGGCTGTAGCGCATGACCTCCAGATGCACCTTGGTGACCAGCGGACAGGTGGCGTCGAAGACTTTCAGGCCCCGGCGGGCCGCTTCGTTCTGTACGGCCTGGGACACGCCGTGGGCACTGAAGATGACCAGGGTATCGTCCGGCACTTCGTCCAGTTCGTCCACGAAAACCGCCCCGCGGTTGCGAAGGTCGTCTACCACGTACTTGTTGTGGACCACTTCGTGGCGCACGTAGATGGGGGCCCCGAAGACCTCCAGGGCCCGGTTGACGATTTCGATGGCTCTGTCTACCCCGGCGCAGAAGCCACGGGGGTTTGCTAGTCGGATTTGCATGTTGCTTGGTTCACTCGGGCCTTCAGACTTTTGGAGTAAGGCGCCGCTGCGGGGTACCTCTCTCCGGGACACGCGGTGAACACATCCATGTGCGCTCGACAAAAACATCCCTGTTTTTGAAGGTCCCGGTGAGAGGTACCCCACATCGGCGCCCCCCGGCTTCAGTGCTGGCGTCGGCTCAATGCGCCGTGGCAACCGGCTCCACGTCGATGATTTCCACTTCAAACGTCAGTGTACGCCCCGCCAGCGGATGGTTGAAGTCCACATCCACCTGGTCGCCTTCGACGCGGCTCACCACGCCGGGCAGTTCGCTCTGACGGGCGTCAGCAAAGGAGATCATAACACCCGGTTCCAGCACCATATCGGCGCTGAACTCGTGGCGCTTGAAGGTCTGGACATTGCTCGGATTGTGCTGGCCAAATCCCTTCTCCGGCGGTACCTGGAAGCTTTTGCGGTCGCCCGCCTTGAGCCCCATCAGGTAAGCCTCGAAGTTCTCCGGCAGGTTCTCGTCACCGATCTCAAGGGTCGCGGGGGCCTTCTCGAAGGTGGAGTCGATCACTTCGCCGCTGTCGAACTTGAGGGCGAAGTTCAGGGTAACCCGTGTTCCCTGGTCAATCGGCAAATCGTTCATTGGCGTTCATCGCTCCCGTCCCCAGCCTCGACAGGAGGCTTGCGGAACATATCCAGAATCATCATGCCAGCACCTATGGTAATGGCGGTATCGGCGAGGTTAAAGGCCGGAAAGTGCCAGTCCCCCCAGTAGAAGTGAAGGAAATCCACGACGTAGCCATGCACCACCCGGTCATAGACATTCCCGAGAGCGCCACCGAGAATCAGCGCGATGGCAACGGCGATCCAGGTTTCATGGCGTTTCAGACCCCTGAGCCAGTAAACCAGAACAACGCTGACCACCACGGCGAGGGCCACGAAAAACCAGCGCTGCCATCCCGCCGCATCCGCCAGGAAACTGAAGGCGGCACCCTTGTTATGGAGCATGGTCAGGTTGAACATCGGCATGACCGGCACCGGCTCACCATAGTTCAGCATGGCGGTTGCCATTGCCTTGCTGCCCAGGTCCAGGGCGATCACCAGCGCCGTCAGCCAGAGCCACTTGAGCTTGGTTCCGGTTTGCTCACGGGTCATGAGTGCATCCATCCCGCCGGGTTCCTCAGGCGAAGGCCCGGGTTTCGCCCGGCCCTTCCACGTTGGTCACGCAGCGGCCGCAAAGGTCACTGTATTTTTCGTGCTGACCCACATCGGCCCGGTGGTGCCAGCAGCGCTCGCACTTGTCATGGACCGCAGGCGTAACCTTCACCATCAGGCCCTCATGGGCCGTCTGCTCGGCGCCATCCGCCTCGCTGACCGGCTTCACAGTGGCTTCGGAGGTGATCAGCACAAAGCGGAGCTCATCTCCAAGGTGCTGCAGTTTCTCGGCCAGCGCACCTTCGCAGTAAAGCGTGACTTCGGCGCTGAGGGAGCCCTTGATCTCCCCACGGCCCCGGGCCTCTTCCAGACGCTTGTTAACCGCTTCCTTAACGCTGTAGATCTCCCGCCAGTATTCGCGACCCAGCTCCGAGTCCTCCGGAAGCGCGGTCAGGCCGTCGTACCAGGTCTCGTAGAATACCGTATCGCTGCGCTTGCCTGGCAGGTGCTGCCAGATTTCGTCCGCGGTGAAGCTGAGAATCGGCGCGATCCAGCGGACCAGCGCTTCTGCGACATGAAAGAGCGCGGTCTGGCAGGAACGCCGGGCCAGGCTGTCCGCCGGCGTGGTGTACTGACGATCCTTGATGATATCCAGGTAGAAGCCACCCAGTGTCGCTTCACAGAAGTTATAGACCTTCTGGTAGATCCTCAGGAAGGCGTAGTTGCCGTAGTCCTCATTCAGCTCCTGTTGCAGCTGCAGGGTACGGTCCACCATCCAGCGATCCAGGGCGATCATATCCTCGGGCGCCACCGTGTGCTGGTCCGGCTCGAACCCGGTCAGGTTGCTGAGCAGAAAACGGGCGGTATTGCGGATCCGGCGGTAGCCGTCGGCAGTCTGCTTGAGGATGTCCTTGGACACCGTCATCTCGCCGCTGTAATCGGTGGCGGATACCCACAGCCGCAGGATATCCGCACCCAGCTCGTTCATCACTTCCTGGGGCGCAATCACGTTGCCCAGGGACTTGGACATCTTGCGGCCCTTGCCGTCCACAGTGAAGCCGTGGGTCAGCACCTGGCGGTACGGCGCCACGCCGTTCATGGCGATGGAGGTCTTGAGGGAGGACTGGAACCAGCCGCGGTGCTGGTCTGATCCCTCCAGGTACAGATCCGCCGGAAACTGCCCCAGCTCCGGCCGCGGGCGCAATACGGACTCATGGGTGACGCCCGAGTCGAACCATACGTCCAGGGTGTCGGTCACTTTGTCGTAGTTGTCCGCGTCATCACCCAGCAGCTCTGCGGTCTCGATTTCGTACCACGCATCTATGCCGCCCTTCTCGACCGCCTGGGCAACCTTTTCGATCAGCGCCTGGGTATCCGGGTGCAGGTCCTGGGTTTCCTTGTGGATGAACAGTGTGATGGGCACGCCCCAGGTCCGCTGGCGGGAGATACACCAGTCCGGACTCTGCTGGAACATGGCCTCGATACGGTTCTGGCCCCAGGCCGGCACCCAGCGCACGCCCTTGATGGCTTCGAGGGCGTCGGTGCGGAGGTTCTCTTTCTCCATGCTGATGAACCATTGCGGTGTCGCCCGGTAGATCAACGGGGTCTTGGTCCGCCAGCAATGGGGATAGCTGTGCTGAAATTTTTCCGAGCGCACCAGCTTGCCTTCCCGCTCGAGAGCGGCGCAGATTGGCTCGTCCGCCTTGTAGACGTGAATGCCGGCAAATTCGCCTGCGGCCTGGGTGTAGGTGCCGTCGGCCTGAACCAGATTGATGGTGCCGATACCGTAGGCCTTGCCCACTTCGAAATCTTCCATGCCGTGGTCCGGAGCGGTGTGCACCGCACCGGTACCGGCGTCTGTGGAGACGTGCTCACCGAGAATGACCGGCACCTGCCGGTCATAAACCGGATGATGTAGCTGAAGGCGCTCCAGATCGGCACCGGCACATGTGCCCAGCACCTCGTACTGGTCCACGCCCCACCGGCTCATGATACCGTCCACCATATCCGCTGCCAGGATCATCCGCTCCGGGCCCCGGCCCACGTTGGTCTGTACCAGCGCGTATGCCAGATCGCCATGGAGAGAGACAGCCTGGTTGGCGGGGATGGTCCAGGGGGTGGTGGTCCAGATCACCACCGAGACATCGCCTTCGCCCTGCTCCGCTCCAAAAGCGGCGAGGGCCTTGTCCTGGTCCACGGCGGTGAAGCGCACGTCGATCTGGGTGGAGGTCTTGTCCTGGTACTCCACCTCGGCCTCGGCCAGGGCGGACTGCCCGACCACACTCCAGTAGACCGGCTTGTAGCCCCGCACCAGGTGTCCCTTGGCAACGATCTTGCCCAGGGCACGGACGATACCCGCTTCCACCTTCGGATCCATGGTCAGGTAGGGCTTTTCCCACTCACCCATGACCCCAAGACGGATGAAGTCGGTTTTCTGACCTTCGATCTGCTTGGTGGCATAGTCGCGGCAGGCCTGGCGGAAAGTCTTGTAGTCCACCTTGACGCCCGCCTTGCCGATTTCCTGTTCCACCTTGTGCTCGATGGGCAGGCCATGGCAGTCCCACCCGGGAACATAAGGCGCGTCGTAGCCCATGAAGCTGCGGGACTTGACGATCATGTCCTTGAGAATCTTGTTGACCGCATGACCGATGTGAATGCTGCCGTTGGCGTAGGGAGGGCCATCGTGAAGAATGAACTTGTCCCGGCCCTCACGCTGCTTCCGCAGGTTGCCGTAGACGTCCATCTCCTGCCAGCGGGCGAGCATGTCCGGCTCGCGCTTGGCCAGGTTACCGCGCATGGGAAAGGCGGTTTCAGGCAGATTCAGGGTGTGCTTGTAGTCGCTCATAGTCTCTCGGTCAGTGTTGGTTGGCGACCGTGCCGTGGTCGGCAATCCATGCCCGGGCATCACGGAAGTCCCGGGCAATCTGGTCTTTGAGTTCTTCAATGGAATCAAACTTGATCTCGTCCCGCAGCGGGTGACGGAACACGACCTCAATGCGCTGGCCATAAAGTGTGCCAGCAAAGTCAAACAGGTGCACTTCCAGGGATGGCTGACGCCCGTCCACCGTAGGCCTGAGGCCGATATTGGCTACTCCGTCCCGGCGCTCCCCGTCGGGCAGCGTCACTGCCACCACGTAGACGCCCCGCAACGGAGCAAGCCGTCCCAGCAGGATATTGGCGGTGCGGGCACCGATCTGACGCCCCAGCTCACGGCCGTGCACAACCCGGCCGCGGATGGCATAGGGTCGCCCCAGCAGACGCTCGGCGAGCTCCAGCTGATTGTCCATCAGTGCCTTGCGGACCCGGGTACTGCTGACCCGTTCGCCGTCGACGGCGACGGTACGGGTGTTTTCAACCGTAAACCCTGACTGCCCCCCGACCTGCTCCAGCAACCGGAAATCACCGGCCCGGTCACAGCCAAAACGGAAATCATCCCCCACCACCAGGTGACGAACGTTCAGGCCATCGATCAGCACGTCGTCGATAAACCCCATGCCGGAATAACTGCGAAAGGTTTCATCGAATTTCAGGCACAACACCAGGTCCACGCCGTTGGCCAGCAGGGTCTCGAATTTCTGGCGAAAGCCGGTCAGGCGGGGGGGCGCTTCGTCCCCCTGGAAAAACTCCCGCGGCTGAGGCTCGAAAACCATGACCACCGAAGGCAGGTCCAGTTCCCGGGCTTTTTCCTTTACTTGCTCAAGGATGGTCTGATGCCCCAGGTGAACACCGTCAAAATTACCCACAGTTGCCACACAACCCCGGGAAAGAACGGAATTTTTCTGCTGGGACAGCAGCTTGAGGTTGGTCAGCCCCCGGATCAGACGCATGTGTACTGCGAACCCTCTGTTGACAGCTTGCCAGCAACCCAGGTCGCCGGTGAGAAAACGCGCGATTATAACCTATTGGCGGCGGAAATGTCTTACCCTCACCCCTACCAGGGCCAGCGCCAGGAAATAAACCACCACCCCGGCGAGAACCAGGGTTGCCATATCAGCAGCGCGGGTCATGCCACCTGCCTCCAGCCAGGCACCGGCCGGGTTGCTGAGCAAGATGATCACTCCTGCCAGCGCCCCATTGGCCACCAGCAGTTGGAGATAGAAGCGCAACGTGCCGGCCTGGGCCTTCCAGGCACCGTCCTTTGCCAGCCCCCGCCACAGCAACATGGCGTTGAGCCAGGCCGACAGCGAGGTAGCCAGGGCCAGCCCCGCATGGGCAAGTGGCAGAATGAGCGCAAGGTTCATGACCATGTTGGCGACCATCGCGATGATCCCGATCTTGACCGGGGTGCGGGTATCCTCCCTCGCGAAATACCCCGGTGCCAGCACCTTGATCAGCATGAAGGCCAGCAAGCCAGCGGAATAGGCGCGAAGGCTCTGGCCAGCCATGACCACGTCCCGGTCGGTTACTTCACCATAATGGAACAGCGTGGCGATCAGCGGTTCGGCCAGCAACGACAGGGCAAGGGCGGCAGGCACACCGATCAGCATCACCAGCCGGATGGCCCAGTCGATCGTGGTCGCGAACTCCTCTTTCGACGCTGCCGCATGCTTACGGGAAAGGTTGGGCAGGATCACCGTGCCAATGGCGATACCGAATACGCCAAGGGGCAGCTCCGCCAGCCGGTCTGAATAGTAGAGCCAGGATACGCTGCCGGTCTGGAGAAAGGAGGCCAGTACCGTATCCAGCAGCAGGTTGATCTGACTCACCGAGACCCCGAACAGCGCTGGCGCCATCAAAGCCAGGATTCGCTTGACCCCTTCGTGACGGTAATCCACCCGGGGCCGCGGCAGCAATCCCAGCCTCATCAGAAACGGCAGCTGAAAGAACAGCTGCAGGGCACCGGCGATAAACACGCCCCAGGCCAGGGCCATGACAGGCTCCTCCATCAGGGGTGTCATGAAAATGGCCGCACTGATCAGGGTCAGGTTAAGCAGTACCGGGGTGAAGGCCGGCACCGCAAAGCGGTCGTAGCTGTTGAGAATTCCGCCCGCAAAGGCGGTCAGTGAGATCAGCAGAAGATAAGGAAAGGTGATCCGCAGCATCTCGCTGGCGAGGCCGAATTTGACCTCGTCATCAACGAAGCCTGGCGCGAATACCGCAGTCAGCACCGGCGACCCGGCCATTGCCACCAGGGTGACCGCCAGCAGAATCACCCCCAGGGAGCCGGCGACTGCATTAACCAGGCCCTGGACGCTTTTAAGGTCGCCCTGCTGGCGATAAGACGAAAGCACCGGAACAAAAGCCTGGGCAAAGGCCCCCTCGGCGAATAATCGGCGCAGAAAATTGGGGATCTTGAAGGCCACGAAAAAGGCATCGGCGCCGGCGCCGGCGCCAAAATACCGGGCAATCACCATGTCCCGCACCAGGCCAAGCACCCGGGACAGCATGGTCATCATTCCGACAAGACCGGATGAGCGCAGCAGACCCGGCGCTTTGGGCAACGCTTTTTCTGGGGCTTCCCGGTTTTCCGGCTGGCTCATTCGGACCGCTTCCTGTGGCGAGTGTCGCGGGAGTTTATCACAGCCCTCCGGGCCGCGGTGAAGCCGGCCTCAGACTTGACATCGAGGCCCGTTGAGGGCATCATTCCGCGTCATTTATTTTGACGCGCCGAGAGCAGTAGGCGCGGCTACGATCGCAGGGTCCGTACTCCGGGAAAACAGTCGGGGAAGGCAGCCCTCAACGAACCCAGATTTTCATTCAGTTTTTTTCAGGAGTTACACGGTGGCAAATACCCCGCAAGCCAAGAAGCGCGCACGTCAGAACGAGAAGAACCGCAAGCACAACGCCAGCCTGCGTTCCATGGCACGCACTTACATGAAAAAGGTTCAGTCCAAGATTGAATCCGGCAACTATGAAGAAGCCCAGGCTGCATTCAAGCAGGCTCAGCCGGTTCTGGACAGCATGGTCAACAAGGGCATCTTCGCCAAGAACAAGGTGGCACGCCATAAGAGCCGCCTGACCGCCAAGATCAAGTCCCTTAAGGCCTGAATCCCGGCCGTCAGCGACACTAAAAACCCCGCCTGAGAGCGGGGTTTTTTATTGCCGGAACTGCGCTTGCGCGACAGTCAGACCAGCACCAGATTGTCCCGATGAATCATTTCCTCGTCGGACACGTAGCCCAGCACTTCCACAATCCGGTCGCTGGCGTGCCCCGCAATGGCGCGAGCCTCCTCAGCGTCGTAATTCACCAGTCCGCGGGCAACCTCCCTGCCCGACTCGTCCACACAGGACACCATCTCGCCGCGACGGAACTGACCCGCCACGTCCCTCACACCGACCGGCAACAGACTGCGCCCACCCCTGCACAGGACATGAACGGCCCCGGCATCGACCGTGAGCCGACCCCGGGTCTGGAGGTGACTGGCCAGCCATTGCTTGCGTGCCGCAATCCGACCCTGCTCAGGCAGCAGCAACGTCCCGAGAGCCTCTCCGGTACGCAACCGAATAACCACCTGGTCGATCCGACCACCCACAATAACGGTAAACGCGCCTGACCGGGCCGCCAGCCGCGCTGCCCGAAGCTTGGTCTGCATACCTCCCCGACCGAGCACACCGGCCCCGCCCCCGGCCATGACGTCAAGCTCGGGATCGCCTGCCTTGCGCTCGGTAATCAAGGCAGCATCGGCGCTTTTGCGGGGATCCTTGTTGAACAGGCCATCCTGGTCCGTGAGAATGATCAGGCCGTCCGCTTCAATCAGGTTGCTCACCAGGGCCCCGAGGGTGTCGTTGTCACCAAACCGGATTTCGTCGGTAACGACGGTGTCGTTCTCATTCACAATGGGAATAACGCCAAAATCCAGCAGGGTGCGCAGGGTGCTGCGGGCGTTAAGGTAACGCTTGCGATCAGAGAGGTCGTCATGGGTAAGCAGAATCTGTGCGGCGTGGATATCGTGGCGCCGGAACTGCGCCTCCCAGGTCTGCACCAACCCCATCTGCCCCACTGCTGCTGCCGCCTGCAGCTCGTGCAGGTGTTCGGGCCGGCGACTCCAGCCCAGCCGGGTCATACCCTCCGCTACGGAGCCCGACGATACCACCACCAGCTCCACGCCGGCGCGGATCAGTTCAGCCATCTGATCGACCCAGCCCGCCAAAGCAGGCACATCCAGCCCCCGGCCATCGTTGGTCAAAAGAGCACTGCCAATCTTGATCACCAGTCGCCGGGCCCGGCGCACCTGCAAGCGTTCACTCATCGTCTGCGCATCTGTCCTGCTGCGCCCCTTACCGGGGCTGGGGATTATTCCGGAGCGTAAACAACCTCGACATCGTAATCATCATCATCGAAGTCATCATCATCGTCCTCGTTCTGCCTGGCGGCGCGGCGGGCATCACGCTCCTCCTGAATCCGCTCACGGGCCTCTTCATCCATCTGGCGACGGCGCTCCGCCTCCTTCTCGGCCAGTTCCGGATTATCCTTCTCCTCTCGGGCCCGTTCTTCAATCCAGCGCATTATCGCCTGGGTCAGATCTTTTGTACCCTCGCCGCTAATGGCGGAAATGCGGAAGACCGGCCCCTGCCACCCCAAATCGTCGATGATGGCCTGGCAATGAGCCTCCCTCTCCTCCTCGGCCACCATGTCGACCTTGTTCAGGACCAGCCAGCGGTCGCGGTTGGCCAGCGTCTCACTGAACTTTTCAAGCTCATGCTCGATAGCGCGGACGGCATCGGCAGGAGAGGACTCGTCGTAGGGCGCCACATCCACAAGGTGCAGCAGCAACCGGGTACGCACCAGATGCTTGAGGAAACGGATGCCCAGGCCGGCACCCTCTGCCGCACCCTCAATAAGACCGGGAATATCGGCAATTACGAAGCTCTGGTGAGCCTGAACCTTCACCACACCCAGGTTCGGCACCAGCGTGGTAAATGGATAATCAGCCACCTTGGGCCGGGCAGCGGATACTGACCGGATAAAGGTGGACTTTCCGGCATTGGGCATGCCGAGCAACCCCACATCCGCCAGCACCTTGAGCTCCAGCCTGAGATTTCGGGTTTCGCCTTCGGAGCCTTTGGTGGTCTGCCGGGGCGCCCGATTGACCGAGGACTTGAAGCGGGTGTTACCCAGACCATGGAACCCACCCTGGGCAACTTTCAGGCGATCACCAGCATGAGTGAGATCCCCCAGCACCTCGTGGGTATCCATATCAACGACGGTGGTTCCCACGGGCACAGGCAATACCAGGTCATCGCCTTTGGTACCGGTACAGTTACGACCAGATCCAGGCTGCCCGTTCTCGGCCTTGTGCTTACGCTGGAAGCGGTAGTCGATCAGGGTATTAAGAGCATCATCAGCCTCAAGATACACAGAGCCACCGTCACCACCATCACCACCATCGGGACCGCCCTTGGGAACGTACTTTTCCCTTCGGAAACTCAGGCAGCCATGGCCGCCCTTGCCCGCTTCCACAATAATGGTGGCTTCATCTACAAATTTCATGCTTCAACCTTCTGCGCCCTGCGCATAAACGAAAAAACCCCGCAGGCTCTGGCGGCTGCCTGGCTGACTCTTCAGCCGGGCAGACAACCTCGAAGCTATGCGGGGCTTCTGCTGGTCCTGATATCAAATGATATCAGAACCGGACATCGCCGCGAGTTATGCCGCTGGTACGATGCTCACGAACTTACGGTTTTCGGGACCCTTGGTCTCGAACTTGACCTGACCGTTTGCAGTTGCAAACAGGGTATGGTCCTTGCCCAGACCAACGTTCGAACCGGGGTGGAAACGGGTACCGCGCTGACGAACGATGATGCTGCCTGCAGAAACAGTTTCACCACCGAAGCGCTTCACACCAAGTCGTTTCGACTCGGAATCGCGACCGTTACGGGTACTACCTGCTGCCTTTTTATGAGCCATTACCAGCCTCCTTAATTAAGGGGTGATTCAAAGGCCTCAGCCCTTGATACCCGTGATCTTTACTTCAGTAAACCACTGACGGTGGCCCTGACGCTTCATGGAATGCTTGCGACGACGGAATTTGATGATCTGAATCTTGTCGTGACGGCCGTGACTGACCACTTCCGCAGTCACCTTGGCGCCATCCACAACCGGTGCACCCACCTTGATGTCATCGCCGTTGCCAAGCAGCAGAACGCGATCGAACTCAACGGTACCGCCGGTTTCAACTTCCAGCTTTTCCAGCTTCAGCGTTTCGCCTTCCTTCACACGGTGCTGCTTGCCACCGCTAACAATAACTGCGTACATAGGTACTCTTCTCCGCGATTGACCCATCCCTGCTCTTATCCACCTGGTTCTAAGGGAAGCGCTCTGGCAACCCTATAGCAGGGAGCGCAGGTTGGGATGAGTTAGGGCGCGTGATTGTACGAAAACCTGCCAGCCTTTACAAGCCAAGTTGACACTGGTCGCAGCAATACCTAGCATTGCCGCGACCTTCCTTCTTTACCAGCGACACCACACTCAGGGGACCGGACAGCCGCATGACTGCCCAGCGCATACAAGATACCGTCGCGGAAGACTTCGCCCGCGTCAACGACCTGATCATCGAGCGGCTGTCCTCAGACGTTCCACTGGTGGAAAAGATCGCCCAATACATCATCGAGAGCGGTGGTAAGCGACTGAGACCATTGCTGGTTCTCCTCTCCAGCCAGGCAATCGGTTACGACCGTGACGATCACCTGAAGCTGGCCGCGGTAATCGAGTTCCTGCACACGGCCACCCTGCTCCACGATGACGTGGTGGATACATCCGACCTTCGCCGGGGGCGCAGTACCGCCAACGCCCGCTGGGGCAACGCACCGAGCGTGCTGGTAGGTGATTTCCTCTATGCCCGCGCTTTTGAAATGATGGTTGAACTGAACAGCCTGCCGATCATGGAAGTACTCTCCCGCGCGACAGCGGTTATTGCCGAGGGCGAGGTTCAGCAGTTGATGAACGTGAAGAATCCGGATGTGGGCGAGGACCAGTATATGGAGGTCATCCACAACAAAACCGCCATGCTGTTCGAGGCCGCCTCCCATACGGGCGCCCTGCTCGCCGGGGCCAGCACCGAGCAGGAGCAGGCACTCAAGAACTACGGCAAGCATCTTGGCCTTGCTTTCCAGCTGGTGGA
Organism: Marinobacter daqiaonensis; assembly: GCF_900115285.1. Lineage (GTDB taxonomy): Bacteria > Pseudomonadota > Gammaproteobacteria > Pseudomonadales > Oleiphilaceae > Marinobacter > Marinobacter daqiaonensis. Next base: position 135,387 of record NZ_FOYW01000004.1, on the reverse strand, counting down.
CGACGCCCTGGATTACACCGGCGACGCGGACGCCATGGGGAAGAATGTGGGCGATGACCTGGCCGAAGGCAAGCCCACCCTTCCCCTTATTCACGCAATGGCCAACAGCTCGGAGGAAAACCGCCAGTTGATCCGCAGCGCCATTCGCAAGGGTGGCCTGGATGACCTTCCGGCGATCCTCAGGGTTGTCAACGAATCCGGAGCACTTGAATACACGATGGCGAAGGCCCGGGAGCAGGCAGCGCTGGCAAGTGATTGCCTGAAAACTCTCCCCTCTTCACCTCACGCGTCTGCACTTGAAATGCTGACTGAAATCGCTGTAGAGCGGGTTAGTTGAATCGCGGCGGAGAAACCAACCCCACCCCGCAGTCAGCCCGCAAGGCAACAAGGCTGCGGCAAGCAACATCTAACCCAATCGTTCGCGCCCATGAGCCCGATCAAAGTCCAGCACCGGCCCTACAGGAACGATCTGTGTCGGATTGATCGTAGTCTGACTGACGTAGTAATGACGCTTGATCTGACCAATATCCACGGTCTCCGCCACGCCCGGCACCTGATACAGATCCCGCACATACCCCGACAGGCGCGGAAAATCCTCGATACGCTGGCGATTGCATTTGAAGTGGCTGAAATACACGGCGTCGAAACGGACCAGGGTTGTAAAAAGCCGCCAATCGGCTTCGGTCAGCTGGCCGCCCACCAGGTAACGCTGGCCCGCGAGCCGCTCCTCCAGCCAATCCAGCGAATCAAACAGAGCGCTGTAGGCCTCTTCATACTTGTCCTGGGCAGTGGCAAAACCGGACTTATAGACGCCGTTATTTACCGTGTGGTACACCCGCTCATTTACCTCGTCGATCTCATCACGGAGTGGTTCGGGGTAGAAATCAAGATCGCTCCGTACGCCTTCGAGAGTGTTAAACGCCGAGTTGAACATGCGGATAATTTCCGCCGATTCGTTGCTGACAATAGTCTCCCGCTTCTTGTCCCACAACGTGGGCACCGTCACCCTCCCCGTATAATCCGGTGCGGCCCGGGTATAGATTTCGTGCAGGAAACGTGCGTTGTTCACATGGTCACGGTGCTGCTCATCGTCGGGCCGAAATTCCCAGCCATTATCCAGCATATCCGGATGCACCACCGATACGGATACGTGCTCCTCCAACCCTTTGAGTTTGCGAAAAACAAGAGTCCGGTGCGCCCACGGGCAGGCCTTGGACACATACAGATGATAACGCCCGGACTCAGCTTCAAAGCCCCCATCCCCATCCGGCCCGGGGGAGCCGTCAGTGGTCACCCAGTTACGAAACCGCGCCGATTCCCGCTCGAACCTGCCGCCGGTCCTGTCGGTGTCATACCACTGGTCGTGCCATTTGCCGTCGATCAGAAGGCCCATCGTTGACTCCTTTTCTAGCCACGGAATCCACGGAAGGACACGGAAAAAAATAAAGCCAAACGACCAGCCACGGAAGGCACGGACAAATAAAAAAGATCTTTCTGTCTTTTTGTTCGTGCTTGTCCGCCGCCAGTGGTTTTCAGTTTTCTTTTCCGTGTCCTTCCGTGGATTCCGTGGCAAATAAATGTTCTACCCTGAGGACAGACTACCCAGCCGGCTGCTAACCTCACAAGCAATCAATTCTGGCCATCACCTTCAGATAATTCGAACATGCACACAGCCATTACCGTCGACGCGTTAAAGGTTCTGGATGCCATCGAGCGCAGGGGCAGCTTCGCCGGAGCGGCAAGTGAGCTGTTCCGGGTGCCCTCCGCTATCAGCTACACCATCCAGAAGCTGGAAGAAGACCTTGGGGTCGAGATCTTTGACCGCAGCGGTCACCGGGCCACTCTGACACCAGCTGGTCGATACTTGCTCAAGGAGGGGCGGGCGTTGCTGGAGGCCACCGAGGCCCTGGCCCACACCACCCGACAGGTAGCCCAGGGATGGGAAACCCGCCTGAAGATCGGCTTCAATTCGTTATTACCGGCGGAGGTAATGTTCCCGGCCATCCGGCAGTTCTACGAACTGGGCATTCCGGTAGAGGTGCAACTTGTGGAGGAAGTGTTTGCGGGGACCTGGGACGCGCTTCAGAGCCGGCGGGTCGATCTGGCGGTGGGAGCGGACCAGATCAGCCGGCCGGCGGGCTCATTCTCAACCAGGAAGCTTGGCAAGGTGGTCTGGGCATTTGCGGTCAGCCCCGATCACCCCCTCACCCGGTGCGATCATTTGCTGACTGAACAGGACATTGCCCGCTACCCTGCCGCCGTCGCGGCGGATAGTTCCAGACGTCTGCCTGCGGGAAGCGCCGGCATATTCCGACGCCAGCAGACCCTCACTGTGTCCGGCATGGCCCAGAAAATCGCTCTTCAGGAAGCTGGCCTGGGGGTGGGCTGGCTGCCCAGGCACCGGATCCGACATCAGCTGGAGAAGGGCCAGCTGGTGGAACTGGGTGTTGATACTCCAAGAGAGCCCATGGCGGTTCACCTTGCCCGTCACAGTGAAGATCAGGGCAAGGCTTTGCTGTGGTTCTGGGAAAGGCTCAGCCAGCCCGAACTCTTTCAGGACTGGCTGGATATCGAAGACGCCTAATCAAACGCCCAGCGCAGAAATTCCCGCTTTTCATCTCCACTGGCTCGCTCCCACAGAACTTTGAGCGCTTCCAGGGTGTCGACCCGGGAGCCAGGACTTTCACCAGTGGAAACACCGGGCGCCTGTGCTGCCGGCGCAACGGAAGACTGCTCCTGGTCCGACGATGACGGAGAACGGGATACCGTGGCCGTATTCTCGGATTGGCCACGATAAGGCTCCGATCTTGCTACCCGCTCGCCATCATCCGCCACCACGGCAGCGGAAAAGTTCTCGGCGAATTCCGTCGCTTCGCTGCGCTTGCGCAACTCAGGCAGGTCAAAACGGTATACCTCGCCCGGCTGCGCATCGAATACCACCTGCTGGGGTCGGGTCTCCACCACATGGACGCTCGACTCGCCTGCCCGAATCACGCCGGACTTGGCCCAGATGGTCTTGTAGGTAAAGACGACCGTGTTCGGGCCGGGTCGCAACTCGTAATCAAGCGCCAGATCCTCAACCAGGAAGTTACCGGTACGCTTGCCGTTTACCTGCTTGACCTTGATGGTTGACGGCGCTTTCAGCACCGCAGGCTCAGCCACTGCCTCCCCGTCCCATGTCTTGATGCGGGTCAAACCGTTGCTGCTGCACCCGGCCACAAACACCAGGGCCAGGGCGGCCAGAAGCAGTCGGGGGGCCTTTATGTTGCTTGCTCGCATTTGGTCACTCTCCATAGGCGGCGGATAATGTGCACAGGGCCACGAGAGCTTCAGGGAGGCTCCGGGGGCCGGCCAGACCGCATTCTGACGACTGCCCGCGGACCACGCAAGTCTTCCGGGGGCAAACAGCCACCCAGGCAAATGTAAAAAAGTGTTGAATTTGGCCGAAATTGTATTATTTTTAACCCATACGCCTCTGACCTGCTTTTTCCGCAATTGTCAGCCAACCCGGTCACAAACAGGCCGTCACATCAGGCGCAGCCCCATGAGCCCACAGTCAGGTAGTAGGAGGTAATGATGAATCCCAGTGCCCGCGCCGGCGAGACCCGTCCGACGCCTTTCCGTAGCAGTCGCTTTTTCTGCGTAGGTGGGAAGTGGTATTTCACCACGAGGGAAGGATTTGACAGCGGCCCATTCGCAACCCGAGAGCGGGCCGAAATCGGCCTCAAGCGTTTTCTGCACGTTACCAGGCTGCTGCCCCACGAAACCCGGGATACCCGGGTGCATTGACGGTATCGACCCGATAACCGGTCCACAAGGGACCAATGACTGGAAGCGGCTCTTGCCCTGCTCTCAACCTGGCGCCTTAAGGGCACCTTCCTGTTTCGGGGACTTTTACAGAGACCCCTGCCCCGCGCCGAAATGATCATAGCCACCCGCGCCCCGGACGGCCTCCTCGGAGCCATCCGGATGGAGGAGCCTGTACTCCGTCACCGCCGTAATAGTTCCGATAACCGTCAGTGTCCCTGCAATATCCTTGGACAGACCAGTGAGAGCGGACGGGGACAGAGTCACGCAAAGCTCGTAATCATCCCCACCGTAGAGTGCGTGGGCCCGCATCGCCCGGGTATCCGTGCCTTCGGGAGCCGGCGCCAAGGGAATCCGGTCCAGCTCGAGTCTGGCACCGACTCCGGATGCCTTCAGAATATGACCAAGATCCGCAACCAGCCCGTCGGATATATCGATGGCGGCACTGGCCAACCCTCGCAATCCATGTCCCAGATCGCAACGGGGCCGCGGGCGGTGGTAACAGATCAGGGAGGGCGCCGCAGATGCCGGCGGATGAACCTGATCAAGCCAGGGCAGTGCCGCGGCCGCTCCCCCCAGGGGCCCGCTGACCGCCACCAGGTCCCCGGGCCGCGCCCCACTGCGCCGGATTGCCTGATCCCGAGGCACCGTGCCGTGAACCTGAAGTGTTAACGTCAATGGGCCCCGGGTTATATCGCCCCCTGCCAGGGCGACACCAAACGACCGGGAAGCCTCCGCGAGTCCCGAAACAAGCCCTCTTGCCCAGCTCTCGTCGGCTTCGGGGAGTGTCATTGCCAGGGTATAGCAGACTGGATCCGCACCCATTGCCGCGAGGTCACTGACAGCAACCGCCAGCGCTCGCCACCCCAACCTGGCCGGATCGTATGCGGTGGGAAAGTGAATGCCCTCGACCAGGGTATCCACCGAGAAGACCAGATCGTGACCCTCCGGCACCCGCTGAATGGCGCAGTCGTCGCCGGGGCCAAGCTGAACTCCTTCGCGCCATGTATCTTCTGCCAGGGGGCGGAACAGCCTCTCAATCAGCTCAAACTCACCCATCGGGATACTGTCACCCCTGGCGATGACGGGTTTCAGCCATGCGCAGGCGCTGGCTCAGCTTGTCCAGCAGGCTGTTGACGAACTTGTGCCCTTCAGTACCGCCGAAACGTTTGGCAAGCTCAATACCTTCATTGATGACCACACGGTACGGGACATCAATCCGGTGTTTCAGCTCGTAGGTCCCCAGGCGGACAATGGCCAGTTCAATGGGGTCCACCTCGTCCAGGGGACGGTCCAGCAGCGGTTCGATCAGTTTATCAAGGTCGCGCTGTTCCCGGTGAACACCACGGATCAGGTCGCGGAAGAAGGCTGTATCAACCTTGCTCATGTCATTATCAACCATGAACTCTGCCTCGATATCATTGATCGGGCTCTTGCTGAAATGCCGGTGGTAGAGGGCCTGCAGCGCCAGAATCCGGGCCCGTCGACGGTCACCGGCTTTCGGCTGGCCTGGCGTTGCAGGGCCGGGAATTGTGGTGTCCTGCTCGCTCATCACCCACCCAGCTTGTTGAACAGGCTGACCATTTCCAGCGCGGTGATGGCGGCTTCCGCGCCCTTGTTGCCGGCCTTGGTACCGGAGCGTTCGATGGCCTGCTCGATGGAATCCACGGTCAGCACACCGAACGTTACCGGAACATCGGTTTCCAGGCTCACCGCACCCAGACCACTGGACGCTTCACCGGCGACGTATTCAAAATGGGGGGTGCCGCCACGGATCACAGCTCCCAGGGCAATGATGGCGTCGAAATTGCCCGTCTCCGCGACACGCTTGACCGCCAGTGGCATTTCATAGGCTCCGGGTACCCGCACCAGGGTAATGTCGTCATCGGCAATCCCGTGACGGCGCAGGGTGTCAATGGCGCCTTCCACCAGGCTCTCCACCACAAAACCGTTAAAACGTCCGACTACCAGGGCGTAACGGCCGCTGCACTGTCGAAAGTCTCCTTCAATAACCTTGATGTCTTTCATTCTTTTTCCCATTGGGCCCCAGGGCCTGAGTGTCTGTTGAATTCCGCTTTGGTAACGACGTTGGCGTCAGTCACCGGTATAGGGTACATACTCCACCACTTCCAGATCGAACCCCGAAATGGCTGAAAACTTGATCGGCGCGCTGAGCAGGCGCATTTTGCCCACGCCGCAGTCCCGCAGGATCTGGGAGCCGGTGCCCACGGTAAAGTAGACTCCGGAGCTGCCCCCCTTACCAGCCTTGGCGGGGCCTTCCCCGAAGAACTCGTGAATGCGGTCTTCCAGGTTGTAGCTGTCCTCGGCGCTGTTGAGCAACACCACGACTCCCTTACCTTCCTCCGCCACTGTCTCCAGGGCATGATGCAGCGGCCAGCTGTGGGAGTCCTTGCGACGGGCGCCGAGCAGGTCCCGGAGGGTATCGGTTACGTGCACCCTGACCAGCGTCGGCTGGTCGGTTTTTATCTCCCCCATGACCAGCGCCAGATGGGTGCCACCCTGGATACTGTCCTTGTAGGTGCGGAGATTGAACACACCATATTCGGTGTCAAGATCATACTGTTCGACGCAATCAATAGTGCGTTCGTTCAGGGTGCGATAGTGAATCAGGTCGGCAATCGTGCCGATCTTGAGGTCATGCTGTTCCGCGAACTTTTCGAGATCCGGCCGGCGGGCCATGGATCCGTCATCGTTCATGATTTCGCAGATCACCCCGGCAGGCTCGCAGCCGGCCAGCCCGGCCAGATCACAGGAGGCTTCCGTGTGACCGGCCCTGCTCAGAACGCCTCCGGGGTCCGCCATTAAAGGAAAGATGTGACCGGGCTGAACCAGGTCCGAAGCCCGGGCGTTGCGAGCTACCGCCGCCTGAACCGTCCTGGCCCGGTCGGCCGCGGAGATACCCGTGGTCACGCCCTCGGCGGCCTCGATGGACAGGGTAAACTTGGTGCCAAAGCCGGAATGGTTGCTCTGCACCATAAGCGACAGGCCCAGCTGATCACAACGGTCCCGGGTCATCGGCATGCAGATGAGACCCCTGCCAAACCGGGCCATGAAATTGATGGACTCGGCCGTGCAATGTTCCGCCGCCATGACAAGGTCACCCTCGTTCTCACGGTCCTCGTCATCCATCAGGATGACCATCTTGCCCTGGCGGATATCCTCGATGATCTCTTCAACAGTATTCAGTGCCATAGTCTTAAGCAACCTCCGGGTCAGCGCACCGCGCCCCCTTGGTGAAAATACATTTGCCGGGGGCTCAGCCTCCGGCGGACGTGTTCGGCGTCAACACCCTTGGTGTCAGGATCATACGCGTGTCAACACCGAACTGACGCCTGTCGGTGACCAGCCATTCGATTTTCTCGCGCATCTCATCGAAGGGCAGGCGGGCCGTCGGTCGACCCTCGCTTCCCAGGAACACCGGCGCCTGGTAGAGCCAGAGCTCGTCAACCAGTCCCTCAAAAATAAAACCGCCGGCCAGGGTGGGGCCGGCTTCCACCAGCAGCTCGTTGACACCCAGCTCACCCAGGCGGTCCAGCAGCTGCTCCAGGTTCACCCCGCTGTCCTGCCAACCGACGCCATTAAGGGTAACCCCCAGGGCGGCAAGATCCTGTGCCGGCGCAGTGGCCATGGCTTCGCACGAGCAGAACAGCTGGACGTCCCCGCCCTGCAGGATCTTTGCCGTCGGTGGTGTGCGGGCATCCCGGTCCGCGATCACCCTCAGGGGCTGACGGGAGGGTTCGGTTGCCTGGCCGATATCTCCCAGCTCATTACGGCGTATCGTCAAAGACGGGTCATCCACCAGCACCGTGTTGACGCCGGTGAGGATGGCATCGCTCATGGCTCGCAAACGCTGAACGTCACCGCGGGACTCAGGGCCGGTGATCCACTTGCTCTCTCCGGATGCCATTGCGGTGCGGCCATCCAGGCTCGCAGCAATCTTCAGGCGCACCCAGGGACGTCCCGTGCGCATGCGCTTCAGAAAACCGGGATTCAGCCTTGCCGCCTCATCCTTCAGCACCCCCTCCGTCACACGGATCCCGGCGTCCCGCAACTGCTGCAGACCGCGACCGGAGACGCTGGGGTTCGGATCCTCGCTCGCTACCACCACGCGGGCAACACCGGCATCAATCAGGGCCCGGGAGCACGGTGGTGTACGCCCGAAATGACTGCAGGGCTCCAGCGTCACGTAGGCGGTCGCACCCCGGGCTTCCGGGCCGGCCTGACTGAGAGCCCGCACTTCCGCGTGGGCCTCACCGGCCCGCTCATGCCAGCCCTCACCCAGAACCAGGTCGCCACGGGCGATGACACAACCAACCCTGGGATTGGGGTGAGTCGAATAGCGCCCACGCCAGGCCAGCTGGACGGCCCTGGCCATCATCGCCACGTCCTGGGTCGTCGTCATGATGATCCTTTGGATGAATCGCGATCAGCCAGTGCCCTGGCAACGTCCGCTGCATCGGCACTGTCATTGTTACCGTGGGAGAGGCGCTCTATTTCCTCCTTGAATTCATTGATGTCCTGAAAGCTCCGATAAACCGAAGCGAACCGAACGTATGCCACTTTATCCAGCTGGCGAAGCTCGGTCATGACCTCCTCGCCCAGGGTCATTGACTTGACCTCCCGCTCCCCCGCCGCGCGCAAACGGTATTTGATCCGGTTAAGTGCGGCATCGATCTGCTCGATGCTGACAGGGCGTTTTTCAAGGGCCTTCATGAGGCCTGCCCGGAGCTTTTCCTCGTCGAAAGGCTGGCGGGTACCGTCCTGCTTGACCACCCGGGGCATGACCAGCTCGGCACTTTCAAAGGTCGTGAACCGCTCGCGGCAGGACAGGCACTCCCGTCGACGGCGCACCTGATCGCCCTCGGCCACCAGCCGGGAGTCAATCACTTTGGTATCGGCTTCACCGCAGAAAGGACAGTGCATAGTGAGAGGCTCCGATGGGGAACAGACCGCCCCGCCAGGGGGCGATCTTCACGGGTATGACCTGAAGATCAGGCGACGTAGACCGGGAAGCGCGCGCACAGGGCTTCCACCTGTCCACGCACCCGCTCGTTCACGGCCTCATCTTCCAGGTTGTCAAGAATGTCGCACATCCAGCCCGCCAGGTCACGGCACTCGGCCTCTCCGAAACCCCGGGTGGTGACAGCCGGCGTGCCAATCCGAAGACCGGACGTCACAAAAGGAGAACGCGGGTCGTTGGGCACGGCGTTCTTGTTCACGGTGATGTGGGCTCGGCCGAGGGCGGCATCCGCATCCTTACCGGTAATGTCCTGCTTGATCAGGCTGACCAGGAACAGGTGATTCACGGTCCCACCGGAGACCACGTCGAAACCCCGCTCAATGAACACTTCTGCCATGGCAGAGGCGTTCTTGACGACCTGCTTCTGGTAAGCCTTGAAGTCATCGCTCATGGCTTCCTTGAAGCAGACAGCCTTGGCGGCGATGACGTGCATCAGGGGACCACCCTGGCCACCGGGGAAGACCGCGGAATTCAGCTTTTTTTTCAGGTCCGCGTCGTCACAGGCCAGTATCAGGCCCCCACGGGGGCCACGAAGGGTCTTGTGGGTGGTGGTCGCGACAACATGGGCATGGGGTACCGGATCCGGATAGACACCGGCGGCCACCAGCCCCGCCACGTGGGCCATATCCACAAACAGATAGGCGCCCACCTTGTCGGCAATCTCACGGAAACGGGCAAAATCCAGTTTCTGGGAATAGGCGGAGAAACCGGCGATGATCATCTTCGGCTTGTGCTCGACGGCCAGAGCTTCCACCTCGTCGTAATCGATCAGGCCGGTTTCGTTGTTGATACCATACTGAACGGCGTTGTAGATCTTGCCGGAGAAGTTGACAGTCGCACCATGGGTCAGGTGGCCGCCGTGGGCCAGACTCATGCCCAGCACGGTATCCCCCGGCTTGAGGAGGGCCATGAAGACCGCGGAGTTGGCCTGGGAGCCGGAGTGGGGCTGGACGTTGGCATAAGCGGCACCAAACAGTTCCCTGGCGCGGTTGATGGCCAGGTCCTCGGCGATGTCCACAAACTCACAGCCACCGTAATAGCGCTTGCCGGGGTAGCCTTCCGCGTACTTGTTGGTCAGCACGCTGCCCTGGGCCTCCATCACGCGCGGGCTGGTGTAATTCTCCGATGCAATCAGTTCGATGTGGGCTTCCTGACGCTCGGTTTCCGCCTGCATGGCGTTCCAGAGCTCGTCATCAAAGCCGGCAATTTTCATATCACGATTAAACATGCGCTGCCCCTGTGTGATTGGCTGGCACTAACCAGACTCGGAATTTCGGAATCGGAATCCCTACCCGGCGGCCCCTTAAAAAATCGGGCCGCTATTCTAGCTCATTCGGGGGTCAAAAATCATCCTTTGATGTTCCGTAGAAACCGCCACTGGCCGGCCCGGCAATTGCCTTAGCGGCCCGGTTTCGTTACCTTACTGTGCTTGATTCAATAGCCGACTTTCCAGCAGCGACGAATGCCCTCCCCGCTTCTGTCGGGCCTCATGTCTGAGTACGACACCAGGGCTTCCCCTGACCCCTTGAACAAGCGGCCACCAGGGTTCCGGAGCATCCGTCACCAAAACAGAGGACACAGCCTGTATGGCCCAGTACGTATATACCATGAACCGCGTGGGCAAGGTGGTTCCCCCCAAGCGTGAAATACTCAAGGACATCTCCCTGAGTTTCTTCCCGGGCGCCAAAATCGGCGTGCTCGGCCTCAACGGCTCCGGTAAGTCCACCCTGCTCCGTATTATGGCTGGCGTGGACCAGGATTACATTGGCGAGGCGCGCCCGCAGCCTGGCATCAACGTAGGCTACCTGCCCCAGGAGCCGGAACTGGACGACGACAAAACCGTCAAGGCTATCGTCGACGAAGCGGTGGCGGGAGTTCACGATGCCCTGGCAGAGCTGGACCGGGTTTATGCCGCCTACGCCGAGCCCGACGCCGATTTTGACGCCCTCGCCAAGAAGCAGGGCGAGCTGGAAGCTTATATCCAGGCCACCGATGGCCACGACATCGAACGCAAGATGGAAGTGGCGGCCGGCGCTCTGCGACTGCCCCCCTGGGACCAGAAAGTGGCAAATCTTTCCGGGGGCGAGCGTCGGCGTGTTGCCTTGTGCCGGTTACTGCTCTCAAGCCCGGACATGCTGCTGCTGGACGAGCCCACCAACCACCTCGACGCAGAGTCGGTGGCCTGGCTCGAGCGGTTCCTTCACGATTTCAATGGCACCGTGGTAGCCATCACCCACGACCGGTACTTTCTGGACAACGTCGCAGGCTGGATTCTGGAACTGGACCGCGGCCACGGCATCCCGTTCGAGGGCAACTACAGCCAGTGGCTCGAGAACAAGGAAAAGCGTCTGGAAATGGAGTCCAAGCAGGAGGCCGCCCACCAGAAAGCCGTCAAGCACGAACTGGAATGGGTGCGGAGCAACGCCAAGGGTCGCCAGTCCAAGAGCAAGGCCCGCCTGGCCCGCTTTGAGGAAATGACTTCCCAGGAATTCCAGAAACGGAATGAAACCAACGAGCTCTACATTCCGCCAGGGCCGCGCCTGGGTGACAAAGTCATCGAAGTGGACAGTGTCAGCAAGTCGTTTGAAAACCGCGTGCTTTATGAAGACGTGTCGTTCCGTGTCGCGCCCGGCGCGATTGTGGGCATTATCGGCGGCAACGGCGCAGGCAAGTCCACCTTGTTCCGGATGATCGCCGGCTACGACAAGCCGGATTCCGGAGAGATCGTTATCGGCGAAACCGTTGAAATCGCCTACGTCGACCAGATGCGCGATCTGGATGGCAGCAAGACCGTTTGGGAGGAGCTTTCCGACGGCAACGACATCATCAAGGTGGGCAACTACGAGACCCCTTCCCGGGCCTACGTTGGCCGGTTCAACTTCAAGGGCAGCGATCAGCAGAAGCGGGTCGGCGACCTGTCCGGCGGTGAGCGTAACCGCCTGCACCTGGCCAAGCTGCTGAAACAGGGCGGCAACGTCCTGCTGCTGGACGAACCCACCAATGACCTTGACGTCGAGACCCTGCGTGCCCTGGAAGAAGCACTGCTGAACTTCCCCGGCTCGGCACTGGTGATCTCCCACGACCGCTGGTTCCTGGACCGCGTGGCGACTCATGTACTTGCCTTCGAGGATGATGGCGAAGTGGTCTACTTCGAGGGGAACTTCAGCGAGTACGATGAGGACCTCAAGAAACGCAAGGGCGACTCCGCCATGGTGCCCCAGCGCGTGAAACACAGAAAACTGGCGTAAGTCCCCGCTCCTGTCAGCCCTCTCTCCTGATCGGAGAGGGGGCTGAGAAAGGACAACCTCAATCGATCCCGGCAGGACACCCGATGGCCAAAGCGAAAACCGCCTTTGTCTGCACCGAATGCGGCGCCGACTATTCAAAATGGCAGGGCCAGTGCACCGCCTGCCAGGCCTGGAACACCATCAGCGAGGTGCGGGGTGTTGGCGGGGCCAGCGCCAAGGGCGCCAGGGGGGCCCGCTTCGAGGGCTTTGCCGGCAGCCTTTCGGCAGTCCAGAGCCTGGATGATGTGAGCCTGCAGGAGCAGCCCCGCATCAGCACCGGCATGCAGGAGTTCGACCGCGTCCTGGGCGGGGGCCTGGTGGAGGGCTCGGCGGTCCTGATGGGTGGGCACCCGGGCGCGGGCAAAAGCACGTTGCTGCTGCAGGCAGTCTGTCACCTGGCCACGAATACCTCGGCACTCTATTGCACCGGCGAAGAATCGCTGCAGCAGGTGGCCATGCGTGCCAAGCGCCTGGGCCTGCCCACCAGCGACCTCAAAATGCTGTCCGAGACCAGCGTGGAACGGCTTATGCAGGTGGCGGAGTCCGAGAAACCAAAAATCCTGGTGGTGGACAGTATCCAGGTCATGCATGTGGCGGATATCGAATCAGCTCCAGGCTCGGTCTCCCAGGTGCGGGAAAGCGCCGCCTACCTGACCCGGTTCGCCAAGCAGACCGGCACCATCCTGTTCCTCGTCGGTCATGTCACCAAGGACGGCAGCCTGGCCGGCCCCAAGGTCCTGGAGCACATGATCGACTGTTCCATTCTGCTGGAAGGCTCCAGCGATAGCCGGTACCGCACCCTCCGGGGCATCAAGAACCGCTTTGGCGCCGTCAATGAACTGGGCGTATTCGCCATGCTGGAGCAAGGCCTGAAGGAGGTAAAGAACCCCAGCGCCATCTTCCTGAACCGGGGCGAGGAAGCGGCTCCCGGCAGCGTGGTGATGGTGGTGTGGGAGGGCACGCGGCCAATGCTGGTGGAGATTCAGGCGCTGGTGGACATGGCCCAGGGCAGCTACCCTCGTCGGGTTGCGGTGGGCCTCGACCAGAACCGGCTCGCCATGCTGCTGGCGGTGCTGCACCGCCATGGCGGCATGCATGTGGCGGATCAGGATGTGTTCGTGAATGTGGTGGGAGGCGTCAAGGTAGCGGAAACCAGTGCTGACCTGGCACTTCTGGCTGCCATTGTCTCATCCTTTCGGGATCGCGCCCTGCCCCAGGATCTGGTGATCTTCGGGGAGGTGGGTCTGTCAGGGGAGATTCGTCCGGTGCCTTCCGGACAGGAACGCATTTACGAGGCGGCCAAACACGGGTTCACTCGCGCCCTGGTGCCCAAGGCCAACGCGCCTCGCAAGGCCATCGAGGGGATGAAAGTGATTCCGGTGACCAAATTAAGTGAGGCGTTGGCGGCCCTGGAGGAGGTGTAGTTGTCTGGCCACCGCAAAAAGACTTCAGGTAGCGTGCCGGTCGGAGTCAAGTCGATAACGTTTTCCCGGACACGCCCCGCAAGTACATCCGTGCAGGGCTCGACGGTCCGGAAAAACGTTCTCAACTTACCTCCTTGTCTAACTTGCGGGTTAACTCACAAAGCCTATCTGAGCAAATGCAAAAGCTCTCGCTCCAGAAGCTCCGCATCTCCCAGATTGAGCTCCACCAACCGTTTCAGGTGAGAGGCGCTTTCCAGGTCAATGTAATCGATCTTGAAGCCCAACCGGTCCGATTCCAGGTGACGCAGAGTCGCGGCCACGACAATGGCGCTTTCGTGGTCATTCAGGTGAATTGTCAGTTCACAGGAGTCACCCTGTGAGGCCACCCAGCCAGCGGGTCGACTAACCAGTACGCCCTTGAGAGAAATGTCGAGGACCTCTGCTGTCTGCATATCTTCCCGACAGTAAAGCTCACAGGGTGCATCAAACTGGATTCGCTGAAAGCGGCGTTTCTCGGGTTTTTTTTCTTCCACGTCCTTGCTCCCGGGTCGATCTTTAGTCTTTTCCCGACTATAGACCTCTCGGAGTTTCGATTCCATCACATTACGGATCAGCACGAGATGATGGACCGAGCAACAAGCTACCGCTCTTGGAAAAAATGGGACGGTCATCAGGTTGAGAATTGTTTTTCAGACCGACGAGCGCCAGGGACGGCGCTCGTCGGGATCCATGACCGCCATGGAAGACGGAAATGCCGGTTTTGCAGGAGCAAAAACCGGCCAGGGAGGTACTTACGGAGGGTGTCTGGAAAAGTGTTATAGACCTCATGGCCACTGGCGCCAAGCCTGACGATTTGGAGTCTAGCGGTGGTACTTACTCCCCACTCAATTCAACAACCGCCTCAATAAACGCCCCGGCATGCTCAGGATCCACATCTGGCGTAATACCATGCCCCAGATTGAAGATATGACCGGGACCTGTACCGTAGCGCTTCAGAATGTCCGCCACCTCTTCGCGAATACGTTCCTTCGGAGCGTAAAGCATCGCCGGATCCATATTGCCCTGCAGGGCCACCCGGTCACCGACCCGTGCCCGGGCATTGCCGATATCGGTAGTCCAGTCCAGACCCAGGGCGTCCGCGCCGGACTCCGCCATCGACTCCAGCCACTGGCCGCCGTTCTTGGTGAAGATGATCAACGGTACCCGGCGGCCATCGTTTTCTCGGATCAGGCCATTCGCGATCTTCTTCATATAGGCCAGGGAGAACTCCTGATAGGCCCAGCTGCTCAGCACTCCACCCCAGGTATCGAAGATCTGCACGGCCTGGGCGCCCGCCCTGATCTGGCCGTTAAGATAGTCGATGACCGAGTCGGCGAGGTGGTCCAGCAAGCGATGCATCACCTCGGGCTGGCCATACATCAGTTTCTTGGCTTCACGGAAGTCCTTTGACGAGCTGCCCTCGACCATATAGGTGGCCAGGGTCCAGGGGCTTCCTGAAAAGCCGATCAGAGGGACACGACCGTTCAGTTCGCGGCGAATGGTGGACACCGCATTCATTACATAGTCCAGATCCACCTCCGCCTTCAAGGTCGGCAAAGCCGCCACATCGGCCTCGGAACGAATCACGTTCCTGAACTTGGGACCTTCGCCTGTTTCGAAATAAAGACCAAGCCCCAGAGCATCGGGAATCGTCAGGATGTCCGAAAACAGAATGGCCGCATCCAGCGGATAGCGCTCCAGGGGCTGCATCGTCACCTCGCAGGCCAGGGGAGTGTTCTTGCACAGGCTCAAAAAATCCCCTGCCTTGGCGCGAGTGGCGCGGTACTCCGGAAGGTAACGGCCGGCCTGGCGCATCATCCACACTGGCGTACGGTCCACAGGCTGGCGCATCAGGGCGCGGAGGAAGCGGTCGTTTTTCAGTTCGCTCATAAGAATTCCTGATCGGCATAGTGAAAGCCCGGACCGTCCTGCTGCAGGAGGACAGGGGCCCCGGGCTCTGGAGTCGGTTCAGTCAGGCCCGCAATGATAACGCGTTTGAGACGATAAAAAAGGCGACCCTGTGTTCAGAGCCGCCCTTCCTGATACCCCTCAGATGAAATCCGGATCACACATCCAGATAATCAAGGATACCTTCAGCCGCCTGACGCCCCTCCCAGATGGCGGTCACCACCAGGTCAGAACCACGAACCATGTCACCACCGGCGAAGATCTTCGGATTGCTGGTCTGGAAAGCAAACTCCGAGCCCTCCGGCGCGTTTACACGACCGGAGTCGTCCGTGCCGACCTCCATCTTATCGAACCAGTCGGCCGGGCTCGGTCGGAAGCCGAACGCCACCAGTACAGCATCCGCGGGAATCACTTCCTCGCTGCCGGGCACCACCTCCGGACGGCGACGTCCGTTCTCGTCGGGCTCGCCCAGCTTGGTCTGCACGACCTTGACGCCTTCGACCCGGTCTTCCCCGATGATGGCGATGGGCTGACGATTGAAGAGGAACTTGACGCCCTCCTCCTTGGCATTGGATACCTCGCGACGGGAGCCGGGCATATTCGCTTCGTCACGGCGATAGGCACAGGTCACACTGGCGGCCTGCTGCCGGATGGAGGTGCGGTTGCAGTCCATGGCCGTATCACCACCACCAAGAACAACGACTCGCTTGTCCTTCATGTCGATGAACTCACCGGCGTCCTTCTCGAACCCCAGCCGCCGGTTGACGTTGGATACCAGGAATGGCAGCGCGTCGTATACGCCGGGAAGGTCCTCACCCGGGAAGCCGCCCTTCATATAGGTGTAGGTGCCCATGCCCATGAAGACCGCATCAAATTCCTCCATGATGTCCTGCATCTGGACGTCCTTACCCACCTCTGTTTCGAGGCGGAACTCCACACCCATTTCCTCGAACACCTTCCGGCGCCTGGTCATGACGGTTTTTTCGAGTTTGAACTCGGGAATCCCGAAGGTCAGCAGACCGCCGATTTCCGGATACCGGTCAAACACCACTGGCCTGACGCCATTGCGGACCAGGATGTCGGCACAGCCGAGGCCTGCCGGGCCTGCACCAATCACGGCAACTTTTTTATCGGTCCACTTGACGTCCGACAGGTCCGGCTTCCAGCCTAATGCGAAGGCGGTATCAGTGATGTACTTTTCCACCGACCCGATCGTGACCGCGCCGTAGCCATCGTTCAGGGTACAGGCGCCTTCGCACAACCGATCCTGCGGACATACCCTGCCACACACTTCCGGCAAGGTATTAGTCTGGTGGCATAGCTCCACCGCCCGCATGATATTGCCTTCGGATACCAGCTTCAGCCAGTTCGGTATGTAGTTATGTACCGGGCACTTCCATTCGCAATAGGGATTACCACACTCCAGGCACCGGTGGGCCTGGCTGGATGCCTGCGCCGGCTCATACTGGTGGTAGATCTCGCCGAAATTCTTGCGGCGTTTCTTGGCCGGAACCTTCTTCGGGTCGACACGACCTACCTGCACAAACTGGAAATCGTTGTTCAGTCTTTCTTTCATGCTGACGCTCTCATCATCTTAATTTCGACGGGCCGGACCACGGATGCCGGGTCCGGCCTTGAAGACCTGCTGCCGGGCTCCGTTTTATTCCGGACGCGCCCGGGTAGTGGCCAACAGACTCTTAAGACTTGCGGCCTTGGGCTTGACCAGCCAGAACCGGCCCAAAAAGTCGTCGAAATTATCAAGGATATGGCCTGCCCACTCGCTGCCGGTCTCATCCACGTGTTCGCGGATAACGCTGCGCAGGTGGTTACGGTAAGGCTCCATATCCTCACTGGAAATCCGCTGAATCTCCACCAACTCGTGGTTGTACTTGTCCACGAAGGTGTTGTTCTGATCCAGCACATAGGCGAAACCGCCCGTCATGCCGGCCCCGAAGTTGTGGCCGCAACTGCCAAGTACCGCAACAAGGCCACCGGTCATGTATTCGCAGCAGTGGTCGCCCGCACCCTCGACGACCGCATGGGCCCCGGAATTACGGACACCGAAGCGCTCGCCAGCGGTACCCGCGGCGAACAGCTTGCCACCGGTGGCGCCATAGAGGCAGGTGTTACCGACAATAGCGGTTTCCTGGGACTTGAACGTACTGACGGCCGGCGGACGGACCACCAGTTTGCCGCCGGTCATGCCCTTGCCCACGTAGTCGTTGGCATCTCCCTCAAGGTGCATGTGAAGACCGCCCACGTTCCAGACGCCGAAACTCTGGCCTGCGGTGCCGGTCAGGTTCAGCACAATGGGATTTCCTGCCATGCCCTGATTACCATGGGCCTGGGCAATCTCACCCGACAGGCGGGCACCAATGGAGCGGTCGCAATTGGTGACCGTGTACTCCCAGGTTCCACCGGACTGATTGGCAATGGCGCCGGCGGTATCCTTCACCATCCTTTCCGCCAGAGCGCCCTCATCGAACGGCTGGTTTCTCTCCACCTGGCAGGTGTGAGGCTTGTCCGCCGGAATATGATCGTTATGCAACAGGTGGCTGAGGTCGAGTCGCTTCTGACGCTCGGTCTGTCCTGGCAGCCGCTCCAGCAGGTCAATGCGGCCGACCAGCTCTTCCAGGTTACGAACACCCAGCTTCGCCATCCACTCCCGGGTTTCTTCCGCCACAAAGCGGAAGAAGTTCATGGCCATTTCCACGGTACCCTTGAAGTGCTCCTCGCGCAGATACTCGTCCTGGGTGGCAACACCGGTTGCGCAGTTATTGAGATGACAGATTCGCAGGTACTTGCAGCCCAGCGCCACCATCGGTGTGGTGCCAAAGCCAAAGCTTTCTGCGCCGAGAATCGCAGCCTTTACCACGTCCAGGCCGGTCTTGATGCCACCATCGGTCTGCAGACGAATCTTGCCACGAAGATCATTGGCACGCAGTGCCTGCTGGGTCTCGGCCAGGCCCAGCTCCCAGGGAGAACCGGCGTAGCGGATTGATGTCAGAGGGCTGGCAGCGGTTCCGCCATCGTAACCTGAGACGGTAATCAGGTCCGCGTAGGCCTTGGCCACACCGGCGGCGATGGTCCCCACGCCCGGTTCGGAAACCAGTTTGACGGAGACCAGGGCCTTCGGGTTGACCTGCTTGAGGTCGAAAATCAGCTGCGCCAGATCCTCGATGGAATAGATATCGTGGTGCGGTGGCGGAGAGATCAGGGTCACGCCGGGCACGGAATACCGCAGCCGCGCGATCAGCGCGTTCACCTTACCACCCGGCAGCTGACCGCCTTCCCCGGGCTTGGCACCCTGGGCCACCTTGATCTGCATGACATCGGCACTGCGCAGATACTCGGCGGTCACGCCAAAACGGCCGGAGGCCACCTGCTTGATCTTGGAGCGTTTCTCGGTGCCGTAACGGGCCGGATCCTCCCCGCCCTCGCCCGAATTGGAGCGCCCGCCAAGTGTGTTCATGGCCACGGCCAGGGCTTCATGAGCTTCCGGCGACAGCGCACCCAGTGACATGGCAGCGGAGTCGAAGCGCGGGAAGATATTTTCCACGGGCTCAACTTCCGACAGGTCGATCGCCTTGATGTCCCCGCGGAATACCAGAAGGTCGCGGAGCGTTGCCACGGGCCGGGAATTCACCAGTCCGGCGTACTCCTGATACTGGCCGTAGTCGCCACTGCTGACAGCCTGCTGCAGCGTACCCACCACATCGGGGTTAAATGCGTGATACTCCTGGCCATGAACGTATTTGAGCAGGCCGCCCTGGGTGATGGTCTTGCGGCGCTTCCAGGCTGTGGCGGCCAGCTGTTCCTGATCCTGCTGGAAGTCGAAGAAGGTTGCACCCTGAATCCGGCTTGGTACACCCTTGAAACACAGATCCACCACCTCATCAGCAATGCCGACGGCTTCGAAAAGCTGGGCTCCTCGATAGGAGGTAATCGTCGAGATACCCATCTTGGACAGGATCTTCAGCAGGCCTTTGTTGATGCCCTTGCGGTAGTTGTTCTTGGCATCGATCGGATCGATCAGCATCTCGCCGGTACGAATAAGATCGTTGATGACCTGATAGGCCAGATAGGGGTAGACCGCTGTGGCACCAAACCCGAACAGCACCGCGAAGTGGTGCGGATCACGCGCCCAGCCGGTTTCCACAATGATATTGGAATCACACCGCAGCCCCTCACGGACCAGATGGTGATGGACGGCGCCGGTGGCCATCAGGGAACTCACCGGCAGGTCCCCTTCCTTCAGGTCCTTGTCCGACAGGATCAGCAACACCTTGCCGCTGCGGACCGCTTTCTCGGACGCTTCGCAGATATCCTCGATCGCCTTTTCGAGACCCCGCTCAGGACTGTAGCCAAGGCGGATCTTGGCCACTTCGAACCCCGGCCGCTCGTTGCCTTCAATGCGAAGGAATTTGGCCGGCGAAAGCACTGGCGTGGTGAGGATAAGACGATTGGCGTGTTCCGCAGTCTCCTGGAACACGTTCTGCTCGGCGCCCAGGCAGGTCTCCAGTGACATCACCACGGCCTCCCGCAGGGGGTCAATGGCCGGGTTGGTGACCTGGGCAAACTTCTGACGGAAATAGTCCGCCACATGGCGCACCTTGCTGGAGAGAACCGCCATTGGCGTATCGTCACCCATGGAGCCGACCGCCTCCTGGCCATTTTCCGCCAGCGGCCGCAGGACCTGGTCCCGCTCCTCGTAGGTCACCATGAACATTTTCTGGTGTACCTGGAGCTCATCGTTGTCCATAAGCGTGAACTGGGGCGTGGCGGTGTTCAGCGTGGACTCCACCCTCAGGGCATTTTCCCGCAACCACTTCTTGTAGGGCTGGGCGCTCTTGAGGCGCTTGTCGACGTCCTGGGTATGGAGCACCTCACCGCTCTCAGTGTCAATGGCAAGCATCTGGCCCGGACCGACCCGGCCTTTGGCCACCACATCTTCCGGCTTGTAGCCGTAGGTGCCGATCTCGGAGGCCAGGGTAATGAAATCATCCTTGGTCACCACCCAGCGGGCAGGCCGGAGACCGTTACGGTCCAGCATGCAGACTGCGTAGCGACCATCCGACAGCACCAGGCCAGCCGGCCCGTCCCAGGGCTCCATGTGCATGGAGTTATATTCGTAAAAGGCCCGCAGTTCCGAGTCCATGGTGTCGACGTTCTGCCACGCCGGCGGGATCATCATCCGGACCGCCCGGAACAGGTCGACACCGCCGGCCAGCAGAACTTCCAGCATGTTGTCCATGCTGGAGGAATCGGACCCGGTCAGGTTGACCAGGGGCTGGAGGGTCTTCAGGTCTGGCAGGTCCGGAGCCTCGAACTTTGCCGCCCGGGCAAGGGCCCAGTTACGGTTACCGGAAATGGTATTGATTTCGCCATTGTGCGCCAGATAGCGGAACGGTTGCGCCAGGGGCCACTTGGGCATGGTATTGGTGGAGAACCGCTGGTGGAAAACACAGATGGCGGTCTCCAGGTCCGGATCACCCAGATCCGGATAGAACCGGGTCAGGTCCGCCGGCATCATCAGACCTTTATAGGAAAGGGTCTTATGGGAAAGACTGCAAATATAGAATTCCTCGTCCTCCGCCATGTCTCTTTCCACGAGCCTGCGGCCAACGAACAGGTCGATGGCAAACTGCCGCTCATCCACGGACTTGCCGGGTCCAACAAAAAACTGCTCTATCAGCGGCAGGCAATCCTTGGCCATGGGGCCAAGGCAGGAGGGGTCGGTCGGCACCTCCCGCCAACCCAGGACTTCAAGTCCCCGGTCGCTCAGGTTCTGCTCAATCGCCTTCCGTCCGGCTTCCGCCTTGGCACTATCAGGGCTCAGGAAAATCTGACCCACCGCAAAGAGGTCCCCCGGCTTCTTGCCGAAAGCGGCCTCGGCTGCCTTGCGCAGAAAACCATCGGGGCTCTGGATCAGGAGACCACAACCATCGCCGGTCTTACCGTCTGCAGCGATACCACCTCGGTGGGTCATGCAGGTCAGCGACTCGATGGCAGTTTGCAACAACTTGTGGCTCGCCTCGCCTTTCATGTGCGCGATCAGGCCAAAGCCACAGTTGTCCCTGAATTCATCGGGATGATACAAACCTGTCATCATAAGCGTTCTCTCGCGTGGAAATGCTTTTCAATCGGCGATGCGCGCACCTTCACAGTGCACAAATTCGCCAACACTGAAAAAAAGGGCTGGCTATTTTACACACGTGAAAATACGTACACAAATTTAAGATGGTGCAACCAGCCCTCGCTGGCTGTTGTGAGAGGGCCAAAGCAGACGCCTCAGACGTCGCCTAGATATCGTTCAAAGCCCTGACCCAGGGCTGTTGAGACCGAATCGACGACGGCAGTTTCTCCAGAGACGACCGTAGCGATTCCATGGAATCATACTGACCAAGGTAGACCACAAACCAGTCCCGTCCATTCCGTTGACTGCGGGTGTAACGCAGGCTTTCCAGGTCGGAATACCGACGGAGGAACTGGATCGCCGTGTTCTCCTCATAGCCGGCCACCAACTGCGCCGTATACCCGGGCTGCCTGTTGACGACCTCTCTGGTCACGAACCGCTCAGGCATCGCCGGTTCGAATGGCTCTGGCTCTGGCTCTGGCTCTGGCTCTGGCTCTGGCTCTGGCTCTGGCTCTGGCTCTGGGGCAGTGAAAGGATCCTCACTCCTTCCGTCAACAGGCGACTCCCCTGTATCAGGGCCACCCGGGAGTGTGTCAGCCGGATCCGGCGCAGAGTACCCGTTAATTCCCTCCGGTTCGACCGCATCCTGCTGATTTGGTTCCGCCTCCGTTTCAGGTCCGATGGAGATGATGGCGCGAGTGCGCTGGGGAGCCTCTTCTGATCGGACGCTCTCCTTCTCCACGGTCCGGTCGTACTGAGATGACACCAGCCACCAGGAGGCGCCGAGCAACACAACCGCGAGCCCGGCCCATCGCAGATAACCGAAGGGGAAACCGGTATTTGCCCTGCTCCTGCTGGCCGGCGAGGACGACATGCCCAGCCACACCGCCGGAGCGATCCGTTGCAGCCGACCGATACTGCCCTGGCTTGTGGCCGCCAACTGCTCAAGTCGACGGGCGGACAGAAGCTCGTCCGCTTTTCCGCCAGCCCGGGCCAGCCGGGGTTCCAGGTACTGACGGATGTCATCGCGCCCCAGCGGCGGGAGCGACAGCCTGTGCAGACAGACCAGCCTTTCTTCGAACGCCTCGCCGCCAAGGTATTCCGGCAAGTCCTCAGTTCCCGCCAGAACCGGGACTGCGGCCGCTCCACGGTCACTGTCCTGGAAGGTTTCCAATAGCAGGCGCAGGGCTCCAGGTGCCGCCTGGCCCGCATCGTCAATCAGCAGAATCTGCCGCCGCCCCTTACGGGTTGCTTCCTCGGAACGAGCGAAAAAACGTTTCAACGCCTCTCGGGGCGAAACGCCCTCCGGCGCCTGCCGACCAAGGCTCTGAAACAGCGACCGAACCAACGCCTCCGGCGATTCGATACGTCCCGCCGCGAGTCGATGGAACTCCAGTCTTGAACCTTCACTGCGAACCAACTCACCGAGAAGTCGGGTCTTGCCAGCCCCACGACCGCCCGTCATCAGCAACGCCAGATCACCAAACCCGCATAGGTGCCTGAGCGTTTCCAGAACATGCTGACGCTGGGCTCCGGGATAGAAAGGCGACTCCATGGCCAGTGGGTCTTCCCGCAGGCCAAAGCGCTCCTGCAGGCGGAGAAACAATCCACCCCCTTCCAGGCTGTTGATACTGTCAGTCATTCCCTCGCCCGTCTCCTGTGCCGGAACAACCTCACTTACAGAACGCTTCCAGTGTTGACATCAATTCTGACTGAGGGAAATCCGCTGTTACCTCGGCATCACCGAGGGAACGCAGGAGCACCAGGCGAAGATTGCCATCCACATTCTTCTTATCCACCGCCATCAAATCCAGAAAATTCCGGGGCGTCATGCCCTCAGGGGCCCGCATAGGTAACTCCGCAGCGGCCACAATGGACTCCACCCGACGGTATTCCTCCTCGGTGAGGGTGCCCAGTCGAAGGGAAAGGTGGGCTGCCATCACCATACCTGCGCCAACGGCTTCGCCATGAAGCCAGTTACCGTAGCCCGCATGGGTCTCAATGGCGTGGCCAAAGGTATGGCCAAGGTTGAGAATTGCACGCAGCCCCCCTTCCCGTTCGTCCTTGGCCACCACATCGGCTTTACAGCGGCAGGAGCGATAGATGGCCTCGGTCAGCGCTCTCGCATCGAGCGCTTTCAATGCGCCAATGTTCTCTTCCAGCCAGCCAATAAACTCCCGGTCCTGGATAAATCCGTATTTGATGACTTCCGCAAGGCCCGCGGAGACTTCACGAGCCGGGAGGGTCTTCAGGGTGTCGGTATCAATGAGAACGCAACCTGGCTGATGGAAGGCCCCGATCATGTTCTTGCCGAGCGGATGATTGATGCCGGTCTTGCCCCCCACTGAAGAATCCACCTGGGCCAGTAACGTGGTGGGGATCTGGATAAAACCAACCCCCCGCTGATAACAGGCAGCCGCAAAACCGGTCATATCGCCGACCACGCCCCCGCCCAACGCCACCAGCGTAGTCTTTCGTGAATGCCGTTTTTCGAGCAACGCATCGAAAATCCGGTTCAGGACCTCCCAGTTCTTGTGGACCTCGCCGTCCGGCAATATGACCTCATCTACCTGGCAGCCGGGAAAACTCTGCTTGGCGCTTTCCAGGTACAGGGGCGCCACCGTCGTGTTGGTGACGATCATGATCTGCCTGCCGGAAACGAACGGTGTCAGATCGCGGTGCCCAAGTAATCCCTTGCCAATAAGAATGGGATAGGCGCGCTCTTCCAACTCCACCCGGAGTTCCCGAAACACTTCAGGCATGATTTCTATCCTCTTTGTTCACTTTGCGACGCTGCCTTGGTGTTCGGGGGTTCAGACGGTTTATGATCTGGCGTACCACCAGCCTCGGGCTCTTCCGGTCTGTCTGCATTACTACGTCGGCCAGTTCGGTATAGATGGGGTCCCGTAACTCGAACAGCCGACGTAACACACCCTCGGGATCCTCGTTCTGAAGCAGCGGCCGATTGCGGTCTTTGCGTGTACGTTCGATCTGCTGCTCCAGGGAGGCTTTGAGGTAGACCACTATGGCATCGTGTTTCAGCCAGGGCAGGTTCTCCTGCTTCATCACCGCACCGCCACCAGTTGCCAGCACCGAGGCACCCGTGTCCGCCAGCTCCCGGATCATTGCCGACTCCCGCTGACGAAAGCCCTCTTCACCCTCAACGTCAAAAATCCAGGGAATGTCCGCCCCGCAACGCTCCTCGATCATACGATCCGTATCCAGAAAACGGTATCCGAGCTCCCTGGCAAGATGGCGTCCGATAGTGCTTTTCCCGGCTCCCATGGGGCCAACCAGCACAATTCGTTTTGGTAACGGCATTGTTACGCTCCCGACTCTACAGGCCGCTGAGGATACCACAAACGCAAAAAAGCCGCCGGTGTCACGCGGCGGCTTTTTCAGCTTGGAACCGGGTCAGTTGACCAGATCCCCCCGCATGATCTTCGGTGTGATGAAAATCAGCAGTTCACTGCGCTCGTCGATATTGTTGGTGCGACGGAACAGTGCGCCCACGTACGGGATGTCACCCAGGAAGGGAGTCTTTGTAATGGTCGTGGAGACCTCCGACTGGAAGATGCCGCCGAGTACCACGGTTTCTCCATTGCCCACCAGTACCTGGGTAGTCACTTCGTTGGTGTTGATGCTCGGGATACCAGCGGTTTCCTGACCACGGGAATCCTGGCTCACGCGCAGATCCATGATGATCTTGTTGTCCGGCGTAATCTGGGGGGTAACTTCCAGAGACAGGACCGCTTCCTTGAAAGAGACCGAGGTGGCACCACTGGAGGACGCCTCCTGATACGGGATTTCCTCACCGGACTTGATGGTGGCGGTTTGCCGGTCGGCCGTGACAACACGTGGTTGCGACACAAGCTCCGCCTTGCCATCGCTTTCCAGGGCGGACAGCTCCAGGTCCACCAGGAAGTCGGAGCTGCCCCAGCCGATGGCAAAGGATGATGCGCCGTCACCGGTTACGCCCAGATCCACCGATAGTGCGTCCGGGAAATTGATGACACCACTGCCTCCGGCCGCCGCATCACGGGCCTCCTGAAGGGTTCCAAGACTGCCACCCACGGTGAAAACATCGTCACCGCTGACGTCGTAGGCGGCGCCACCCCAGCGAATGCCGAGACTTTCCGCCACATTGGTCTGGGCACGCACAATCCGGGCCTCGATGGACACCTGGCGCACCGCAATATCCCAGGTATTGACCAGACGACGGATCTCTTCCAGCTTCTCAGAGGTTTCACGAACACTGATGGTGTTGGTGCGATCGTCGGACGAAATAAATCCACGGTCGGATATCAGTTCCTCGTCCGCCCGGATCAGCTCGACGATATCTGACGCTTTCGCGTAGTTGACCTGGATAATTTCCAGGCGAACCGGCGCAAGCTCGGCGATCTGCTTGCTGGTTTCGAGCTCGAGGCGCTCCCGGGCAGCGATTTCCTCGGCGGGAGCCACCAGCAGAACGTTACCGATCTGGCGCTTGTCCAGGCCCTTGGTCTTGAGAATCAGGTCGAGGGCCTGATCCCAGGGAACGTTCTGCAGGCGCAAGGTGATGCTGCCGGATACGGTGTCACTGGCCACCAGGTTCAGACCGGTAAAATCGGCAATCAGCTGAAGAACGGAGCGGACTTCAATATCCTGGAAGTTCAGAGACAGCTTGTCGCCGGTGTAGGGGAACTTCTCCTCGCGGCGGCGCTCAGCCTCCTCTTCAGTCAGCGGCTCTACACTGACGGTAAACTGATCTCCGGCCTGGTACGCCAGGTAGTCATAGGCACCCTCGGGATGAATCTCGACAATTGCGTCACCGCCCTCCGTGTAGGTATCGATGCGGGTTACCGGCGTCGCGAAATCAGTCACATCCAATCGACGACGAAGCTCGGATGGCACCTGGGTGTCGTCCATTACCAGGCGGATGCGACCCCCGAGTTCACTCAACGCCACCGGTACACGGCTATTGGACAGGTCGATGATGATTCGGCCTTCGCCATCGGTCCCACGGCGGAAATCGATGCCTGCGATGGCATCGCCGGAAACCGATGAGGAAGAGGCTGCGCCAGAGCGGGAAGAGCCAGAAGTCGCGGACCTGCCAGAGGCTGAGGACACATCAGCCACGCTGGCATCCCCGTCACCAATGGTGATCACCAGCTGATTTCCTTCGCGCCGGGTTTCGTACTGGGCCAATTCCACCAGATTAAAGATAAGCCGGGTTCTGTCCTTGGTTTCGACCACTGTCATGCTCTGGGTGTTGCCACCGCCCAGAGACATATTGCGACTGTCGAGGGCACTGTCTGTATCCCTCAGGTCAATCGCAATCCGGGCGGGCCTTTCAATGGTGTAGCCCGTGGGCTCTGGAGGTACGCCATCGAAACTCAGCACTACTTCGGTGCGGTCGCCAGAGAGCGAGGAGAACTCCACGTCCTGAAGCGTTGCCGCATTGGCCAGACTGGCTGTCATTGCCAGTGTCGCCGCGCTCATCCATACCGTGAATTTTCTGAACATCGCTAGCCTCGACCCCAAAACTTGTTGTACTTGCGCGTTTCTGTGTTTGTTCATGCCTGCCGCTCCCTAGCCTTCTTCTTCCAGGGACAGGGTTCGGGGCCTCTCAACCCATCCCCCCTGGCCGTTGGGTACAATTTCCAGCAGTTCCACCCTGGTCTCACTGATTCCAATGATGCGGCCATAGTTATTGCCCATGTAGTTGCCTCGACGCACTCGATGGATTCCCCCATCCGGGTCTTCGATCAGGGCAAACAGGTTGCCTTCGGCGCTGGCGAGTGTCCCGACCATCTCAAGTTCGGTCAACCCGTAGTTTTCAAGCACCTCGCGGGGGCGATCAAGGTCCGGCTCAACGGTGCTTTCCGGGGCCTGGTCGACCATGGTCAACTGGACATCAATCGGGGGCTCGAAGGGCGACCGACGGTCCGCCGCCGAGTAGGTGAAAGCCTCATAAGCCTTGAACTCGGGCAAGGGTTCCACATGTCCCCGGGGCTTGGCCCGTGTTTCCTCCATGAAACGGTCCAGATCCGAAAAACCGGTGTCCTGGGTGCAGCCAGCCAGAGCGGAAACCAGGAAGGCTGCCAGAGAGGCTTTGAATGCATGCTGTCGTGCCATGATCACTCTCCATCCCGGTAGCGGTAGGTTTTTGCGACGACCTGCATATCGAGCTGATCCGCATTATCGCTGCGTGGTTTGATGGAAAAATCATGCAGCGTCACAATCCGCGGAAGGCCGGCAACGCTGCTGACGAACGAAGCCAGCTCATGGTAGGAGCCACTTACCTGGATATTGATGGGCAACTCCACGTAAAAATCGCGGCGCTGCTCACTCTGCAACTGGATTTCCTGCAATGACAAACCACTTCCCAGGGCGGTGTTGGTGATATCCTCCAGCAGGCCCGGCACCTCTGTGTCGCTGGGCAACTGGCGCACCAGAGCGCCGAAGGTCTCTTCCATTTCCGCCATCTGCTGCTTGAAGACTTCCAGGTTCGCCACCTGATAAGCCTTGCGCTCATATTCCTGGCGCAACTCGGCCTCCTGGCGCTCGACCCGCTCAAGCTGGGCATACTGGTCCTTGATAAAGAACCAGTATCCGCCACCCACAATCAGGCCAACGACGATCAACACCACGATAAACTTGACGGGTGCCGGCCAGATACCGGCATTGTTGACATCAAGGTCATTGATGTCGAATTCATTCAGGCTTTTGAGAGAGTCCGACAGGCTCACTGGTTGCTCTCCTCTTCCGGCTCCGGTGTGGTCTGACTCACCGACATGTTAAATTCGCTGTAGCCGGCCCGCTGACTGTCCGCGGCGGCCACATTGTTCAGATTGGGATTACTGAACCAGTCGGATCCCTCGAAGTTCCGCATCAACGTAGAGATACGGCTGTTGGATTCCGCCATACCGACAATACTCAGCGTTTCTCCTTTTTTGCCCAGATCCTTGTAAAACAGGCCTTCCGGCAGGGTTCGCACCAATTCATCAAATACCCGCACGATGACCGGTCGCTTGCCCTGCAAATCCTGGATCACCTCCATGCGGGCCAGCAGTTCTTCGCGCCGCTTGCGCAGCTCCTCGATTTCCCGGATCTGGCTGTCCAGTTGTTTCGAGGCTGCCTCGATATAACTGTTGCGGGATTCCTGGTAGGCGATGCGGTTGTCCATGTCGGTCTTCCACAGAAAGACCAGCCCCGCGGCCACAATGGCTGCGCCCAGCAGGGTCGCAACGAAACGTTTCTGCTTCTCTGCCCTGAGCTCTTCCCGCCAGGGTCTGAGGTTGATTTTTGCCATCAGTCGAAGCTCCTCATTGCCAGTCCGCAGGCAATCATCAGTGAGGGTGCGTCATTGGCCAGAGCCGATGCGTTGACCCGGGAGCCTACTGCCATCTCAGAAAAAGGATTGGCGACAATCGTCGTGGTCGCCGCCTTCTCCTCCACCATTTCCGCCAGCCCCTGTATCGAGGCTGTACCGCCGGCGAGGAGAACGTAATCCACCGCGTTGTACTGGCTCGCTCCGAAAAAGAACTGGAGCGCCCGGGCGACCTGCTGCACCACTGCCTCACGGAAGGGCTCAAGCACTTCCGCCTCGTAGTCGTCAGGCAAGCCTCCCTGCTTCTTGGCGAGACCGGCCTCTTCCACTGACAGACCATAACGGCGCTGGATTTCCTCGGTCAGTTGCTTGCCGCCGAAGATCTGCTCCCGGGTGTACACGGTCTTGCCCCCCGCCAGCACACTGAGGGTCGTCATGGTGGCGCCTATATCAACGATGGCCACGACGAGTTCCTCGCCATGAGAGTCCAACTGCGGTTCGATAAGCGAATAGGCGCGTTCCAGCGCATAGGCCTCAACGTCCACGATCTTGGCTGTCAGGCCGGCAATTTCCAGCGCATCCTCGCGAATGTCGACGTTCTCCTTACGGCAGGCAGCAAGCAGAACATCGACCTGATCGGGGTTGGAATCGGAGGGTCCCTGAACCTCGAAGTCGATGGCGACCTCATCAAGCGGATAGGGAATGTATTGATCGGCCTCAAGCGCTATCTGGTCTTCCATCTCAAACTCGTTGAGACCGGAATTCATCTGAATGACCTTGGTAATGACAGCCGACCCGGAAACCGCAACCGCGGCCTGCTTTACACCAGTACGGGCCTTGCCGACGACACGTTTAATGGCGTCGCCAACCGCTTCGACGTCGGTAACATTCTTTTCAACCACAGCGTTTGCCGGCAGCGGCTCCACGGCATGACTTTCAACCTTGAACCGACTGCCTTGCTTAGAGAGTTCCAGTAACTTGACCGAGCTTGAACTGATGTCCACACCCAGAACCGTACTGGATTTTTTTCCTGGTAATCCGAACACGCGCTCACCCTATACCTGGACAACCTTTCGCCTGACGACGCCAGACTCCAGCCAAAACCCTGGCCTGACTGCTATTACGCCCTGATTCTTCCAGTACTGCGTAGCAGTTCCCTGTATATAATTTTTATGTAAGAGAATTTCTGTCTTTTTGTGTCTACAATGCCCTCTCATTGTTTTTGAGAGGTTGCGAACTTCAGGCTGCCGAATCAGTCTCACACCTAAAGCGATTTCTCAAATGATAGCCATATATCCAATAGTTGTCAGAAAAAAATGTCCCGACTGATTACAGCATCACGCTTCTTTCTCTGGCTGGCCATTCTGGGGGTCAGTTGCGCCATGCTCATTGCCGCTGGCTTCTATCTCCACCTTCGGCCCGGCCTTCCACCGGTGCACCAGTTACTCGATACCCGCCTGCAGACGCCACTGAGGATCTACACTTCAGATGACGCATTAATAGCAGAATTCGGGGAAAAGAGAAGGACGCCTGTCACAATCGACCAAATCCCCGAACGCCAGCTCCAGGCCTTCCTCGCGGCAGAAGACTCACGCTTCTACGAGCATTTCGGCGTGGACATCATCGGCCTGACCCGGGCCGCCGTGGAGCTGGCCTCCACCGGTGAAATCCAATCCGGTGGCAGCACCATCACCATGCAGGTTGCCAAGAACTATTTTCTCACCCGTGACCGGACTTTCGCCCGCAAATTCAACGAGATTCTCCTGGCCCTCCAGATCGAACAGGAACTCACCAAGCAACAGATTCTTCAGCTGTACCTGAACAAGATTTACCTTGGTAACCGTGCCTATGGTCTGGCGGCAGCAGCCCAAGTCTACTATGGCAAGTCGGTGGAGGATCTTGACCTGGCACAAATGGCCATGCTCGCCGGCCTGCCCAAGGCCCCCTCCGCCTTCAATCCCCTGGCCAACCCGGAGCGGGCCCTAACCCGGCGCAACTGGATCATCGGGCGGATGCTCGACCTCGGGTACATTCAACCCGATGACTACGAGACGGCCATAAACGCACCGCTGACCGCGCACTATAACGCTCCCAAAACCGAAGTAAGCGGGGACTATGTCGCGGAAATGGCCCGTTCCGAAATGGTCGCTCGCTATGGAGAGGCTGCCTATAACGACGGTTTCCGGGTAACACTCACCGTCAAGAGCGAGAACCAGACAGCAGCCACATCAGCGCTGCAGGCAGGCCTTGAAGCATACGACCGCCGCCATGGCTACCGCGGCCCCGTGGACACCTCAGACGTCGTACCCGCGGACGAAGACGCTTACCGGGAGGCCCTGGACAACCACCCCAAGGTGGAAGAACTCTATCCGGTTCTCGTCATTTCGATAGACGAAGACGAACAGAACGCCAAGGTGTATTCCAGGCATCTGGGCGAAGGATTCATACCTTTTGAAGCCATGACCTGGGCTCGTCCATATCGGAGCGTCAACAGTGTGGGCCCCGAGCCAAGCAAGGTCTCGGATGTCCTTTCCGTCGGCGATATTGTGTACGCCCGACGGGAGCCGACTGCGACTGAAGCCGCCCCGTTAACGGAAGACGGTGAGTCAGTCACCGACAGCCTGGCAGCAGAACCCGTACCTGTCATCAAGCCGGTCGCCATGTCCCTGAGCCAGATCCCGGATGTCCAGGGCGCCCTGGTCTCCCTGGATGCCAGAAACGGCGCCATTCTGGCTCTCTCCGGCGGCTACAGCTTCAGCCAGACTAAATACAATCGGGCAACGCAGGCCATGCGCCAGCCCGGATCAATCTTCAAGCCCTTCATTTACCTGGCCGCCCTTGAGCAGGGCATGACACCAGCCACCATCTATAATGATGCCCCTATCGTCCAGGAAACAGAAAGCATGGAGCCAGGATGGCGCCCGAAGAACGCCGGCGGCGAGTTCCGGGGCCCGACCCGTTTACGGGAAGCACTTTATCGGTCCCGCAATCTGGTATCCATCCGATTGCTCCAGGATCTTGGCATCGGCACTACTATCGACTATCTACGCCAGCTCGACATCCCCACGGACCATCTGAACCGGGATCTTTCCCTGGCCCTGGGGAGCGGCTCAATGACCCCTATGGACATGGCCCGGGCATTCGCCGTGGTTGCCAATGGAGGCTACGACGTACACCCATACCTGATACAGTCCATCGAAGACAGCGAAGGCCGGCTGCTTTTTGAGGCCCCACCGGCGATCCTCTGCGACAGTGACTGCGATCAGCTTCGGGAAAGCACGCCAACTGTCGAGGTGGGCTTTCCGGCAATTCGGGTAGCGGAGCGTCTGGCCAATGCACGGGCCGTCTATATTCTCCATTCCATGCTGAAAGATGTCATCAAGCAGGGTACCGGAACCGCGGCCCAGGTATTGGAGAGGGACGATCTTGCTGGCAAAACCGGCACCACAAATGAACAAAAGGATGCCTGGTTCTCCGGCTTCAATCATGAACTCGCCACCACCACGTGGGTCGGCTTCGACCAGCCCGCCACTCTGGGTGCCCGGGAATTCGGCAGCACGGCGGCCCTACCTGTCTGGATCGACTACATGCGCGTCGCCCTCGAGGACATGCCTGCAGCCAACATGGAGCAACCTCCCGGAATCGTTCGCGTGCGCATCGACCCCAATACCGGCGAGCGGGCAAGTCCTGGGCAGGAAAATGCCGTTTTCGAAATTTTCCGCGAGGAGAATCAGCCAGAGGAAAGGGCCAGCAACGGGCTTAGCGGCGACAGCGAGGACGCCAACCTGCCCCGCAACCTGTTCTGATACACAGCGGCGGAACCAGGCCCAAGACATCGCCCCCAGGGGAGCGGGCATAAAAAAACCGACGGTGAAAACCGTCGGTTTTTTTATGGAATGACACGCTGAATATCAGCGAATGTCATCCATGGACTTGAGCGGGTAGTGCTCGGGATAGCCTTTGCGAGCCACTCCCGAGTCCACGGCCGCACGGGCGACTGCCGCCGGCACTACATCCAGCAGCCGGACATCCATCGGCTTGGGAATGATGTACTGCTTACCGAACTCGAATTTGTCCACACCATAGGCCTCGCAGATTTCAGCAGGAACCGGCTCCTTGGCCAGTTCACGGATGGCGTGTACCGCAGCGACCTTCATCTCTTCATTGATCGCCGTGGCGCGGACATCCAGGGCACCACGGAAGATGAACGGGAAGCCAAGCACGTTGTTCACCTGGTTCGGATAGTCGGAACGCCCGGTCGCCATGATCAGATCACTACGCGCCGCCAGGGCCAGCTCCGGCTTGATTTCCGGATCCGGATTGGAGCACGCAAATATGATCGGATTCGGTGCCATCTTGTTCAACTGCTCAACAGAGAACAGGTCGGGGCCGGACAGCCCCAGGAACACATCCGCGCCTTCGATGGCGTCGTCGAGAGTACGACGATCGGTGTCGTTGGCGAACATCGCCTTGTACTGGTTAAGATCATCGCGGCCCGCATGGATCACACCCTTGCGATCCAGCATGAAGATGTTCTCGGAGCGAACACCACAGCTTACCAGCAGCTTCATGCAGGCAATGGCAGCTGCACCGGCACCCAGGCAGACGACTTTGGCTTCCTCGATCTTCTTGCCCTGCAGCTCCAGGGCATTCAGCATGCCCGCCGCGGTTACGATGGCGGTTCCATGCTGATCATCGTGGAAGATGGGCACGCTGCACTTTTCAATCAGGGCACGCTCGATCTCGAAGCATTCGGGTGCCTTGATGTCTTCGAGATTGATGCCGCCAAAGGTGTCAGCAATCCGCTCCACGGTTTCAATGAACGCCTGAGGACTTTCGGAGTTCACCTCAATGTCGAACACGTCGATACCGGCAAAGCGCTTGAACAGTACGCCTTTCCCTTCCATCACCGGCTTGCTGGCCAGCGGGCCGAGATTGCCGAGGCCCAGGATAGCGGTGCCATCGGAGATCACCGCAACAAGGTTGCCCTTGCCGGTGTACTTGTATGCATTCTCGGGGTCCTTTGCGATCTCGCGGACCGGTTCGGCAACCCCGGGGCTGTACGCCAGAGAGAGATCGCGGGAAGTCTGGGTCGGCTTGGTGATTTCAACACTCAGCTTACCCGGCCGCGGCTGGGCGTGATATTCAAGGGCTGCTTCTTTCAGATCTTGAGACATTGCCACTGTTCCGTTTGTCACGTTAAAAAGGGATGGAGATACGTTGCTGCAGACATCCGATCGGCAGTTCTGCCGGCCATTATCCGCATCTCCCTTCTTCATTGTCCGCAGAAGGCCGTATTCCTCGGCCCGATGCGAAATTAGCGCGCCATTATGACCCGAAGCATGCTATCAAACAAGGGCCTGAATACGTATTACCCGCTACACGGTTCCGCCAAAGGCCCACAAAAAAAAGCACCCCGAGGGGTGCTTTTCGATATCGCCCTGCCGGCGTAACGCCGGCAGTCCGGAATCAGCTCTTCTTGCCACCAATGCGGCCACCGAAGCGCTTCTGGAAGCGATCGATCCGACCACCAGTGTCCATCACCTTCTGCTTACCGGTATAAAAGGGGTGACACTGGGAGCACACGTCCAGTTGCAGGTTCTGGCCCACAGTGGAACGGGTCTTGATTACATTACCGCAGCTGCAGGTTGCGGTGATTTCTTCGTACTTCGGGTGAATACCTTCTTTCATGGCGAACCTCTTCCGGGTCATGCCGCCACCCGGTCATCCAGTCCTGAAAGCCGTTTTTCGACGCATTTCAGGGCCTTGATGCCGGGCACCGCATGTTTGAATCCAGTGGACAGACAGGGCACAATCAACCCCGCCTCAAACAGACCGCGCATCTTACTGGCAAATCGCCTTTTTCGCAAGATACGCGTCGCCCGAAACACTTGCCCATCAGGCCCGGAGCCATCGTGAGCCAGACTGTCCGCGTTGCCTTAAACCGTCCTATCCGGCGACTGTTCGACTACTGGGTGCCGGAGGGCAGGCAGCTCTGCCCGGGTCAACGATTGCGGGTCCCCTTTGGCCCCCGCTCCGCTATTGGCCTCGTCGTTGAAACCGGGGTCACGCCACCGCCAGGGCTTGAACTCAAACCAGCGGGCGCTGCCCTGGAGAACTGGCCGGCCCTGCCGCCGGAAACTCTGGAACTCCTCAGCTGGGCCGCGAGCTATTACCAACATCCTCTGGGCGAATGTCTGTTCATGGCGCTGCCTCCGGCCCTGCGTCGCGGCCAACCCGCAGAACTCACGGCTCCCGAAAGCTTCTGGCAGCTGATTGATGTTTCCGGCTCCACCAACCTTCCGGCCAACGCCCACAGACAACGCGAACTCATGGAGCAATTGCGGTTGGCGGAAGGTCCAGTGCCGTGGAGCCAACTCCGACAGCAGGGCTACACAAAGGCGCAACTCCACAGCCTCGGACAAAAAGGACTGGTTCGGGCAGCTGAAAAGCCGGCCGTCAACCAGTTGCCATCAACAACCGAAAGCAACCTGCCGCCGCTGACCGGCGCCCAGCAGGAAGCGTTCCGTGCCCTCCCCCAAGAATGCGGCTTTTCAGCCACACTACTTTATGGAATTACGGGAAGCGGCAAAACCGAACTCTACCTTCATTATTTACAGGACCGTCTCGAAGACGCCGGCCAGGCACTGGTCCTGGTACCGGAAATCAATCTTACGCCCCAGACGGTTGCCCGCTTCCGCCGGTACTTCGGCGGACGTATTGTGGTCTGGCACTCCGCCCTTAACGATCGGGAGCGACTGGAGACCTGGCTCAGGGTCAGAAACGGCGAGCCGGTCATTCTGATCGGAACCCGTTCAGCGGTATTGCTGCCGTTCACCCGGTTGCAGGCCATCATCGTGGACGAGGAGCATGACAGCTCCTATAAGCAGGGAGAGGGATTCCGGTATTCCGCCCGGGACATGGCGGTGTTCCGTGCACAGCGCAACCACTGCCCGGTGATTCTGGGCTCTGCCACGCCTTCGCTTGAATCTCTGCATAACGCCCGGACCGGTAAGTACACAAGGGTGGACCTGACGGAAAGGGCCGGCAATGCGACCGAGCCGACTATCAGCCTGCTCGATATCCGCAGTCGCCCATTGGAAGGAGGCCTCTCCAGGCCGGCGATACAGGCCATTGGCGCGGCCCTGGAAGCGAGGCAGCAGGTCCTGATCTATATCAACCGGCGTGGTTACTCTCCCGTGCTCATGTGTTTCGACTGTGGGCACATCGCTGAATGCCCCCATTGCGATACCCGTCTCACTTACCACCGCCGGGACCGGGCCCTGCGCTGCCACCATTGCGATTACCAGCAACCGGCGTTCCGCCACTGCCCGAAGTGCGACAGCGAGGCCTGTCACCCGGTTGGCCAGGGCACCGAACGGGCGGAGGAGGTCCTCGCGACCGCCTTTCCCGCAACGCCGGTGCTCAGGATTGACCGGGACAGCACACAGCGCAAGGGCAGCATCCAGAGCATCATCTCACAGGTCAACGAGGGCAACCCCTGCATCCTGGTGGGCACTCAGATGGTGGCCAAGGGGCACGACTTTCACAATATCACCCTGGTAGTGGTTATCAATGCTGATGGCGGCCTGTTCAGCGTTGACTTCCGGGCACCGGAACAAATGGTGCAAACCCTGCTCCAGGTGAGTGGACGCGCCGGCCGAGGCAGCCTGCCGGGCAAAGTACTGATCCAGACCTGCCACAGTGACCATCCACTGTTGCAATCGCTGGCGGGGGGGAACTATCTGGCCATGGCGAAACAGCTGCTGACTGAAAGACAGGAGTCCGCCCTTCCCCCGTTCCGGGCCATGGCCATTGTCCGAGCCGAGGCACCATCGATGGAAGAGGCCCTTGGTTTTCTCGACCAGATCCGCCAGCAACTGACCGATGATGCGGTAGAGATATGGGGGCCGCTCCCTGCTGCACTGGCCCGCAAGGCCGACCGCCACCGGGCCCAGCTGATCCTGCAGGCGGACCGGCGGGGTCACCTTAACCGGGTTGTTTCCCGGCTGTGCGCAGATCTGGACTCAAGGCGACTGCCCACGTCATTACGCTGGATCATCGATATTGACCCGCTGGAAACGAGTTGATCCAGCCCACCTCCAGTACACCGCCGCAAAAGTTGATCCACGGCACACCATTACATTTCTTTAAATAATTGGAGCCGTTCCACAATAGCAATCGCCATCGCTATGCTATGATTCCAGCGAGTTAGAAACCAATTTAATGAAAGCCCCGTAACTTTATGATTTGCAAGTAAGGTCTGCGAGGCGTTGTGCATAGTGCTGAAACTGAGACTGGAGAAATAAAAATGTCAGGGAAATTCCTTGCGCGCGCTCTCGCGATGTCGTTGGCGCTGTTTTTGGTAGCTTGTGGGGGTGGCGATGGCAGCACGCCACTTTCGGGGCAACAGGGAGATGGCGGTAGTACCGGAGGCGGCGACGAAGAGGTCCAGGTCGGCACAGTTGATCTGCTTGCGAGCCCGACACAAACCGGAACCTCTAGCGCTTCTGAATCCGAGCTTACGGTTGTGGTCAAGGACAGCAATGGCGTCTTGCTCGAGGGCGTTTCAGTGGATTTCTCTGTCGACAGCAATGCGTCTCTTCGTATTGATCAGGCTGTTACTGACGCGGCGGGGCTTGCTTTTGCGCGAGTAACACCGGGCGATGCCCGTAATCGATCTGCTCTGGTTTCTGTGACAGCTGGCGGAGTGACAGATGAGGTCAGCATCAGCTTTAGCGGAACCGGGATCAGCATTGCTGGTCCATCGTCGGTTTCCTTCGGTGATACGGCCCAATACCGAATTTCTCTGACTGACTCGGAAGGCAATGGCATACCCGACCAGATCATCTCCGTGAGCTCAAGCCTCGGCAATCTTCAGTCAGGTGATGTCCAGACAGGCACCAACGGCGTCATTGAGGTCGCGCTTTCCGCCTCGAGCCGTGCTGGCACCGAGATCGTGACTGCCTCTGCCTATAGCGGACAGAGCGAAGTGTCTGCCTCAAAAGAAGTGACTATCGCGGCGGACAGCTTCACTTTACTTGAGCCCGTGAATGGTCCCGAAATCAACCTGAACACACCGACAGAAATTACACTCGAGTGGCTGGTGGAAAACCAGGCCGTCGCCGATGGTACGCCCGTCAGCTTTTCCACTACTCGCGGAATCCTTGACCCTGCCGATGGAAACGCCTCGACCTCCGGCGGCACCGCCTCCATTCTGGTTTCATCAACTAACGCTGGTCCGGCAACCATTACCGCCCGGGATCCTAGCTCCGGTCTCGAAACAGATCTGCAGGTTGAGTTCGTGGCAACGATTCCGGACGATCTCACACTACAGGCTGAACAAACCCAGCTGGACCTCGGCGAACCAACCGAAATCGTCGCTACGGTCCGAGACGCCAACAATAATCTGGTCAAGAACCAGGAAGTCACCTTCAACATTATTGAAGACGGAAGCGGTGGCTCCCTCTCCCGCAGCACCGCCATCACCGATTCTTCAGGCAAAGCGAAAACCACCTACAACGCGGGCAATGCTGGCAGTGGAAGAAATGGCGTTGAAATTCGCGCCAGTGTTGCGGGCACGATCGAGGACACCCTTTTCCTCACAGTGGCACGACAGGCTCTTCGCCTGGCGATAGGCACCGGCAACACCATTTTTGAACCAGATGATGCCCGTTACCGGAAACCGTTTGTAGCCATTGTCACCGACTCCAACGGTGCACCGGTCGAAAACGCCATCGTTGAATTGAGCGTTCTGCCCACGGGCTACAGGAAGGGACAGTGGATCGTGGTTAACGAAGACTACTGGGCTATCTCACCGAGTCAGCCTATCTTCTGTGCGACGGAGGATACCAACGGTAACGGCGTCCTTGATCAGGGCGAAGACCGCAACTCCAACAACGAACTAGAGCCCACCAACTCTGCAACAACCAGCAGCCCAACCGTCACCACGAGCAGTGATGGGTCAGCTGGATTTGACCTGATCTATCCGCAAAGCCATTGCGCCTGGATTGGTGTCGAGTTGACCGGAACCATAGAAGTCGATGGTACTGAGAGCGTGGAGAGCTCCACCTTTTTCCTCTCATGCTCCGCTGATGATCTCAGCGACCCCGATATTGAGCCACCGGGAGGAACAGAAGGTCTGTTGGGAAGCCAGCAGACCTGCGCAAACCTGGAATGATTTCTGCCCCGGCCTTTGCCGGGGCTTTTTCTTTAGCCCCGAGCACTGTTTGAGTCCCGGGTACCTTTCCGCGATAATACCCCACCTCTGGGACAGGGCCGTCAGGCCCGGTCCCTCGATATTCCAAAGTCGCCACTCCCCGACCAAGGGCAACCAGCACAGCATGAAAGACACCGTCACCGAACTCCTCGGCGCGGCATTGGCCGCCTTACAATCCGAAGGCACGCTGCCCGCGGACCAGACTTTCACCCCCCAGGTGGGTAACACCAAGGACAAGAGCCACGGCGACTATGCCTGCAATATCGCCCTGGTGGCGTCAAAGGCCGCTGGCTGTCCGCCCCGGAAGCTGGCTGAGACCCTGGTGGCGAATCTGCCCGAGAGTCCGGCCGTGGCGAAGGTGGAGATTGCCGGCCCCGGTTTCATCAACTTCTTCATGACCGCCGAGAGTGCTGTCGGCATTGCCGAGGAAATCCTCAGCCAGGGTAAAGCGTTCGGTCGGAACAACGACGGCCAGGGTAAAAAGGTTCAGGTGGAATTCGTTTCCGCTAATCCCACAGGGCCTCTGCATGTGGGCCATGGTCGTGGTGCCGCCATCGGTGACTGTCTCTGCCGGCTGCTGGAAGCAAGTGGCTACGATGTTACCCGGGAGTTCTATTACAACGACGCCGGCGCCCAGATCGACAATCTCGCCCGTTCCGTACAGGCCCGGGTAAAAGGCCTGGGACCGGACGATGCCAGCTGGCCGGGAGATGGCTACCGGGGTGAGTACATCAGGGACGTGGCCGAGGCCTACCTGAAGGGCGAGACCGTGGCTGCGGATGACCGCAAAGTCACGGCAACCGGCGACCCGGAAGACCTCAACGCCATCCGTGACTTCGCTGTTGCCTATCTGCGCCGGGAACAGGATCTGGACCTCAGGGCCTTCGGCGTCGAATTTGACGTCTATTTCCTTGAGTCCTCCCTCTACCTCGAAGGCAAGGTGGAGGCAACGGTCAGGCGTCTGCAGGAAAACGGCTACACCTACGAACAGGACGGGGCAATGTGGCTGCGGACCACGGAATTCGGAGATGACAAGGACCGGGTCATGCGCAAGAAAGACGGTGGCTACACCTATTTCCTGCCAGACGTGGCCTATCACCTGGACAAGTGGCAGCGCGGCTTTGGTACTGTCATCAATGA
This sequence comes from Marinobacter daqiaonensis, assembly GCF_900115285.1. Taxonomy (GTDB): domain Bacteria; phylum Pseudomonadota; class Gammaproteobacteria; order Pseudomonadales; family Oleiphilaceae; genus Marinobacter; species Marinobacter daqiaonensis. Next base: position 95,074 of record NZ_FOYW01000004.1, on the reverse strand, counting down.
ACAGGGTGCCGACCATCATTCCACGGTGACCCGGGTCCGGGCCGGCCTGCAGGCGCTCAGGGCGGGAATTCCTGAAGGCTGGCCCGACTATGTTCTGCACCAGATGGTCATGGTGACCCGCTCCGGCCAGGAAGTGAAGCTTTCAAAGCGGGCCGGCAGTTACGTCACGGTTCGGGATCTGATCGATGAGGTGGGCCGTGACGCAACGCGGTTTTTCCTGGCCGCCCGGCGGGTGGACTCCCAGCTGACGTTCGACATTGACCTGGCCCGCTCCCAGACCAACGAAAACCCGGTTTACTACATCCAGTACGCCCACGCCCGAATCTGCAGTGTGCTCCGCAAGCTCGCCGAGGAACACGGTATCGTTCGGGAGTATAACGAAGTGGCGGGAGATCTGGCCCGGCTGACCCTTGACGAAGAGAAGGAGCTGGCGAACCAGCTGGCCAGGTATCCGGATCTGTTGCGTAATGCCGTTGCGCAGCGGGAGCCTCACCATCTCACCCACTATTTGCGGGACCTGGCGGGACAGCTTCATACTTACTACAACGCCCACAAGGTCCTTGTGGACGATGCAGAGCTTCGGGATGCGAGGGTGACATTATACCTCGCGGTGCGGCAGGTGATTGCCAACGGCCTGGATCTTCTGGGAATCAGCGCGCCGGAAGAAATGTAGTTCGGCAGGAGAAGCGACGTGTCCAGGGATTACGCCCGCAAGCAGTCTTCCGGAAAGGGGGCGGTTCATCAAGGACCACCAGCGCGGAAATCCGGGGACCGGGCCAACAAAGTCAGAAAACCCCGGCAGCAACCCTCTGCCGGGGCTCGAACCCAAAGCGGAGGTCTGTCTGTGCGCTGGATCCTGTCACTGGCCGCTGTGGGCGGTTTCATCGGATTCATCATCTATCTGAACACCCTGGACCCCACTGGTGCACCCGCCACCGGGCCCCGGCAGGAAGCGCCCGCTGTGACAGCTCCAGCGGGCCCCAAACCCGGCAGGCAGTCCCAGACCGAGGGGGAGGAACCGAAGTTCAGGTTCTACAATATCCTGCCGGACTCAGAGGTGGTACCGCCCACGGTTGAGGAATATAAGCCTTCCCCTGCCACCCAGAATTTCCGTTATGTTGTCCAGGCGGGCTCCTTTCGTGGCGCTGAAGACGCTGAGCGCCAGAGGGCACAGATTGCCTTCCAGGGATTGCGGGCCCAGGTTTCCCGCATCGATATCGAGCAGGGTAACACCTGGTACCGGGTCAATGTCGGGCCTTTCGATACCCGCAGTCAGATGAATTCAGCGGTGGACAAACTGGTGGCGATCAATATCCAGCCGCTGGTACGGAAAATCCCCAGGGAGACCACCACCAACTGATTCCACAAGGGCTGATTTCCGCACCTTGAAATCCGCTCCACCGGCGCCATATATCCGGAAATCAACTCGTTTTTCAGTGATGGAGCCCAAATGACCACGATCCTTTCAGTTCGCCGCGATGACGAGGTCGCCATGGGCGGCGACGGTCAGGTTTCCCTCGGCAACACCGTTATGAAGGGCAACGCCCGCAAGGTTCGCCGCCTGTATGACGGCAAGGTCCTGGCAGGCTTCGCCGGCGGCACCGCCGACGCCTTCACTCTTTTCGAGCGCTTCGAGGCGCAACTGGAGAAGCACCAGGGCAACCTTACAAGGGCAGCGGTCGAGCTGGCCAAGGAGTGGCGAACAGACCGTGCGTTAAGGCGGCTCGAGGCTCTGCTGGCAGTGGCCGACAGGACCGCTTCTCTGATCATCACCGGTAATGGCGACGTCATCGAACCTGAACAGGGCATGATCGCCATCGGGTCCGGTGGCCCCTTCGCTCAGGCTTCCGCAAGGGCCCTTCTGGAAAATACCGAGCTCAGCGCCCACCAGATTGTCGAGAAGGGTCTCGATATCGCCGCGGACATCTGTATCTACACCAACCACAACCGCACGCTAGAAGTGCTGTCAGCCAACGACTGAGACCGGAGCTACCATGTCTGCAATGACTCCCCGTGAAATCGTTCACGAGCTGAATAAACACATCGTTGGCCAGCAGGAAGCCAAGCGTGCCGTCGCCATTGCCCTGCGAAACCGCTGGCGCCGGATGCAGCTGGACAGCACCCTGCGGGATGAAATCACCCCCAAGAACATTCTGATGATCGGTCCCACGGGGGTTGGCAAGACCGAGATTGCCCGTCGCCTGGCCAAGCTGGCTGACGCGCCTTTCCTGAAGGTGGAAGCCACCAAGTTCACCGAGGTGGGTTACGTTGGCCGGGACGTGGAGTCCATCATCCGTGATCTGGCGGACATGGCCATCAAGATGCTCCGGGAAAAAGAAATGAAACGGCACGAGAACCGGGCACTGGATGCCGCCGAAGAACGCATTCTAGACGCACTGCTGCCGCCGCCCCGCAACCTCCGGGAAGACAGCGAGCCAAGGGAGGATTCGTCCACCCGCCAGCTGTTCCGCAAGAAGCTGCGGGAGGGCCAGCTCGACGACAAGGAAATCGAGATCGAGCTCAGAAATACCGGAATGGGCGTAGAGATCATGGCACCTCCCGGCATGGAGGAAATGACCAGCCAGCTCCAGAACATGTTCTCGAACCTTTCCCAGGACCGTCGCAAGACCCGCAAGATGAAGGTGGCGGATGCACTGCGCCAGGTGAAGGAAGAGGAAGCGGCCAAGCTGGTGAATGAGGAGGAGATCAAGCAGAAGGCCATTGAGGCCGTCGAGCAGAACGGTATCGTGTTCATCGATGAGATCGACAAGGTTGCCAAACGCTCCGAGAACACCTCGTCCGATGTCTCCCGGGAGGGCGTTCAGCGTGATCTTCTGCCTCTGATTGAAGGCAGCACGGTGAGCACCAAGTACGGCTCAGTCCGTACCGATCACATCCTGTTTATCGCGTCGGGCGCCTTCCACCTCTCCAAGCCCTCGGACCTGATCCCGGAGCTCCAGGGCCGGTTGCCCATTCGCGTCGAGCTGCAGGCCCTGACGCCGGAGGATTTCCGTCGCATTCTGACTGAACCGGATGCCTCCCTCGTGCAGCAGTACGAAGCACTGATGGGAACGGAAGGCGTTCGTCTCACCTTCAGCGATGACGCCATTTCGCGCCTGGCGGAAGTGGCCTACAAGGTTAACGAAACCACTGAAAATATCGGCGCCCGCCGCCTCCACACCGTACTTGAACGCCTGCTGGAGAGCCTGTCCTTCGATGCCGGGGACAAGGTCACCACCGAGTTCGAAGTGACCGCCGATTACGTGGATGAAAAACTTGGTGATCTGGCCGAGGACGAAGATCTGAGCCGCTACATTCTCTGATCCTGCCGGGCGCCGGGCCTACCGGCGCCTTGGCCCGCAGTGGCAGGCAGTAGGTTAATGAAACAACCAGACGGAATACCAGACATGAGCCTGCGCCCATCCGACATCCGCATCCGGAAGCAAAGCCGGATTCTGCAGCTTGACTACCCTGACGGCACCCGTTGGAACCTGCCCTTTGAGCTGTTAAGAGTCTGGTCGCCCTCTGCGGAGGTACGTGGCCACGGCACGGGACCGGGCACCCTGCAGACCGGAAAGCGGGAGGTGCTGGTGACAGGAGCTGAAACAGTGGGTAATTATGCGCTGAAACTCACCTTCAGCGATGGCCACGATTCGGGTCTTTTTACCTGGGAATACCTCTGGGACCTGGCGCAACAGCAGGAGGCTTACTGGCGCAGGTATCTGGACCGTCTGGAGCAGGAAGGTGGAAGCCGCTGACCATCAGACCCGGCCCTCGGGTGCCTTGTCCGGTTAATTCGCTGACCTACTGGGCTTTCTGAAAGATCTGGCTGACCGTTCCCAGCCCTCGCCCGAACACTCCACGACTTTCCCTGCGTTTGCGCTTCTTTGCGACATAAAGGGGCAGCATCTCCCCGTAGAGCGCCGTGCTTATTCTGCGCTCGGGGTCCTCAAGTACCTCCCGGTTCAACCGGATTCCATGTTTCGCCAGCAGGGGTTCGAGCTGATCTGCCCGGCGTAGCAGGTCGCGGCGGGTCATCTGGTAGGCGTGCTCACAGACCATGCGGCGCGACTGGAAACTGAAAACGTTGGAGAAGAACAGCTTGGCGTCGTCCCGGGTGGGCTCGAACAGGAGCACGTGTCGACCCGGATACTCCTTCGCATACTGGGCAATGCCATTCTGCATGCGGGAATAGACCATGGCCCGATACATCTGGGACAGGAGGTTCGGCATCCCGGAACCCGTGAGCTCTCCGGCATCCATTGTTCCCGCTGATTCCGCTGCCCGGGCATCAATCGGTACCTGGGGATTGATCGCCAGCACCAGATCCGCGCCATGATCGAAGGCTACCGAGGCATGTAACCCCTTTCGCAAGGTGCCGTCCACGCAGTAGCGACCTTCCACCTCGACGGGCATGTAGAGTCCCGGAGAAGCCATGCTGGCCTGGATCGCCTTCGATACCGGAATATGATCCAGGCCCTCATCTCCGAAACAGACCGACTCCGTGGTTTCAACGTCAGCGGCAATCACAAACAGCCGCCGTCGTAGCTTGCGGAAATCGTTGGTCCGACCCGAGGTGGTAAAGGCGCGGGCCAGGTACTCCTCCAGGGCAGAATTGTCGAACAGGCCAGACGGAGCCGCCTGAGCCAGGATGGTCAGGGCTTCCAGGAAGCTCTGGTCATGGGGATTTCGGAGGAAACGGGTCACGGCGCTGGTCAGCAGACCCGGTACCGCCAGAAGCCTGCGGCTCATCTCTTTAAGGGCAGGCCGGTAGAAGACCTCTGGGTGAAAAGGATGAACCTCGGATTCATGGCGAACGAAGATCCGGCAAAGCTGGGCGGTGGTCAACTGGTTGGCCAGGTTAGCGGCCACAAACGCCCCGGCGTTAACGCCGACATAGACTTCCAGGTTATTGAAGTTGAGTCCCTCAAGGGCCTCATCCAGGGCACGCAATGCACCAATCTGGTAAATGCCGCCCAACGGGCCACCGCCACCAAGGGCCAGACCAATGCGGGGTGCGGGGCGAAGCTGAGTAGGTTCGGTGGTCATAGTGCGCTCCGGAAGGCTTTACATCACAAGCTACCAGCTCAGATTAGAATACTCACCCCAATTCCATGTATCTGCCCAAATGAATCGATCCTATTGGGAACTCTCGAACGTGGTGACCGGCACCGTCGTCCGGCCCGGACGAAGGTAGCGTGCGAAGCCGGCATTCCTCAGGGCCAGGTCCACGCAGCTCTTGATCACATGGGGAGAGTCCAGGAGCAGAACATCCTCCAGTAATTGGGCGGCCCATTCCCGACTGACGCTGCGAATCACCGACTTCACCTTGGGCAGGCTGGCGGCATTCATCGACAGGGCATCGTACCCCATGGCCATCAGCAGCAGGGCACCGCCCGGATCTCCGGCCAACTCACCGCAGATGGTGACCGGCTTGCCCACCGAATGAGCATCCTGGGCAATACGCACCAGCGCCTGCAGGACCGCCGGGTGGTAGGAATGGTAAAGCTGGGCTACACGGGGATTGTTCCGGTCAACTGCCAGCAGATACTGGGTCAGGTCATTGGAGCCGACCGAAAGAAAGTCGACCCGCTCCGCCAGCTCCCGCACCTGGTAAACCGCCGCCGGTACCTCGATCATCACCCCGACCCGGGGCATGTTGATCTGATAGCCCTCTTCCCGGACCTCGTGGTATACCCGGTAGATCAGGTGGAGTGACTCTTCCACCTCGGAGATATTGCTGATCATGGGAAGCATGATCTGCAGGTTGTTGAACCCCTCGCTGGCCTTGAGCATGGCCCGCACCTGCACGAGAAAAATTTCCGGATGGTCGAGGCTGATCCGGATACCGCGCCAGCCCAGGAACGGGTTCTCTTCGTTGATCGGGAAATAACTCAGAGCCTTGTCGCCGCCGATGTCCAGTGTCCGCATGGTCACCGGGTTGGGAGCAAAGGCTTCCAGTTGTTCGCGGTAGTATTCCCGCTGTTCCTGCTCGGACGGGAAGCGCTCCTTGATCATGAACGGCACTTCGGTCCGGTAGAGGCCGATACCCTCGGCACCATGGCTCAGGGAGCGGACAACGTCGGTCATCAGGCCGGTATTCACCAGCAGCGACACCCGGTGACCATCGGTAGTAATGCTGGGCTTGTCCCGAAGCGCCTCAAGACCCCGGAACAGCTCAGCCTCTTCGTCGCAGATCTCCTGGTAGAAGGCGCGGAGTTCCGGCGACGGCGAGGCAAAGATCTGGCCTTCGAAACCATCAACGATGAGATCCTTGCCATCAAGCTGGTTCACCGGTATGTCCACCAGCCCCATCACCGTGGGCACGCCCATGGCCCGTGCGAGGATCGCCACATGAGAGTTACTGGAGCCGCGCACGGACACCAACCCTACCAGGCGCCCCCGTGGCACTTCACCAAGCATGGCGGGTGTAATTTCCTCGCTGACCAGCACCGTGCGCTCCGGAAAATTCACCTCCCGGGTATCCCCCTCCTGCAGGTGCGAGAGAATCCGCCGGCCAAGATCCCGGATATCCACCGCGCGTTCGCGAAGATAATGGTCATCCATCATCTCGAAATGCCGCACGTACTGGTTGACCACCTGCTTCAGGGCGCCCTGGGCCCACTGCCCCTCGCCCCGAATACGGTTTGCCACTTCACCCGGAAGGGCATCCTCACCCAGCATTCTGAGATAAACATCAAACAGAGCCTGTTCTTCCGGGCGCAGCTTGTCGGAAAGACGCTCTGCCACCTTCTGGATGTCCTCTCGGACAGCCGTTACCGCTTCGTTGAAGGCAGCCAGTTCATTGTCGGGATCATCAGTGGGCTTTTCCGGAACCGCATCCAGATCGGCGGGGGGAAACACAACCACGCCCGACCCTATGGCGACGCCGGGGGCACCCGGAACACCGCTGAAGGAAACATCCCGGGCCTCCTCACCGGTAAGGGACAGGCCGCTGATAGCTCCCGTTGCCTCGCTATGGGCGATCACTCCCGCCAGCTGGGCCGAGACCGTAACGAGGAAGGCTTCCTCACCCTCATCAAAATTACGGGCAGCCTGGCGCTGCTGCACCACCAGGACCCCGAGAACGCGTCGGTGGTGAATAATCGGTACGCCGAGAAAGGAACGGAAACGCTCTTCTCCCGTTTCCGGAAAATAGCGATAACGGGGGTGGGACGGGGCATCTTCCAGGTTGATGGGCTCCTCCCTGGAACCCACCAGGCCAACCAGGCCCTCGGAATGGGCCAGGCTGACCTTGCCTACGGCTTTCTTGTGCAGACCTTCCGTGGCCATCAGGATATAGCGGTTGGATACCGGGTCCAGCAGATAGACCGAGCACACCTCGGTGTTCATGGCGTCCTGTACCCGCGAAACAATAATGCCCAGGGCCTCGGGCAGATCGCGGGCGCTATTCACTTCCTGAACAATACTTCGCAAGGTACCGAGCATATCGGGTATCAATCCGTCATTGTTGTTGGTCCTGCCGGTGTCCCCTTCGGGACACTATCGCCGCACTTCCTCGGCACGCTGCCACTGATCGACAGTGCTGAACAATCTCGGCGCGAGTTCCCTCAGGGCACGACGGTAAACCTCACGCTTGAAGGACACCACCTGACCCAGCGGGTACCAATAGCTGACCCATTGCCAGCCATCGAATTCCGGAGAGTCGGTACGGTCAACCCGCACTGACTCGTCCGGTGAAAGCATCCTCAGAAGGAACCACTTCTGTTTCTGGCCGACGCAGACGGGATGTGAGTTCTGTCGCACCATGCGCCGTGGCAGGCGGTAACGCAACCACCCACGGGTGCAGCTGATGATTTCCACATCCGATGCGCCCAGTCCGACTTCCTCGGCGAGCTCCCGGTACAGAGCCTGTTCCGGTGACTCATTGTGATTGATGCCACCCTGTGGAAACTGCCAGGAGTCCTGCCCGATCCGTCTTGCCCACAAAACCTCGCCTTTGTGGTTGGCCAGAATGATTCCGACGTTGGGTCTGAAACCGTCTGAATCGATCACGGCACAGTCCTGTCTAAATTTGTTTAAAAATGATTCCCTGGATTCAGGGACTTTTATTCCAAATTGACTCCATTCTTACAGAAAGCCTACCGCTCGGCAAACGAAGCCGGCACTCTTTTCAGCATGTTAGAATGGCCCTTAAAAGCAGAATTTGAGGAGAAAATCTTGACCCTGGCCATTTTCGACCTGGACAACACTTTGCTGGCCGGCGACAGCGATCACGCATGGGGCGAGTTCCTGGTGGACGCCGAGCTTGTCGACCCGGAGTCCCACCGCAAACAGAACGATCAGTTCTATCAGGATTACCTGAACGGCGAGCTGGACGTAATGCGCTACCAGCGTTTTGCCCTGGCCCCCCTGATCGGCCACGACATGCAGAAACTGGATGCCTGGCGGGAGGCGTTCATGGCCTCCAGAGCCCGGCCGATGTACCAGCAAAAAGCCTCCGACCTGCTGGACCATCACCGACGCCGGGGCCATATCCTGATGATCATCACTGCCACCAATCGCTTTGTGACGGGCCCCATTGCCGAGGAGCTTGGCATAGAGCACCTTATCGCCACGGAGCCGGAACTGTGCGACGGCTACTACACGGGGGAGGTCTCGGGGGTTCCCAGCTTCCAGGAAGGCAAGGTGCTGAGGCTTAGGGAATGGCTGAAGGACCACCAGGAAACGCTTGAGGGAGCCTGGTTCTACAGCGACTCCCACAATGATCTGCCCCTGCTTCGGCTGGTGGACCACCCGGTCGCCGTCGATCCGGACCCGACACTGGAAGCGCGGGCCCGGGAGAATGGCTGGCCGGTGATCTCCCTGAGGGACTGACGGTCAGAGGAACTCGGTCAGGGACCGGACAAAGCAGGCCTTGAGATAATCCGTTTCCGGGATGCCGGGCACCATGGGATGGTCCGGTCCCTGGTAGCCCTGCTCCAGCAATTGCACGAAGCGGTCCACCTTGCGGGCGCTGCCACGGATGATGTCCACCAGCCTGTCCCGGGACAGGTGCATGGAGCAGGACGCGGAAACCAGCAGACCGTCGCGCTCCAGAAGGCGAAGGGCCAGCTGGTTGAGTCGGGCGTAGGCCTGCTCGCCAGCCTTCAGGTCCCTGCGACGGGGAATCAGGGCCGGCGGATCGAGTACCACAATGTCGAACTTCTGACGCTCGTCGCAAAGACCCTTCAGGGCCTCGAAGGCATCGCCCTCCAGGGTATCCACACCCTGGAACCCGTTAATATCGGCATTCTTTCGAACCGCCTCCAGTGCCTGGCGCGAGCTGTCGAGACAGGTCACCGACCGAGCGCCACCGGCGGCCGCCTGCAGTCCCCAGCCACCGGCGTAACTGAAGACATCCAGCACCCGGCAATCTTTGCTGTACTGCTGCAGACGGGCACGATTCATGCGATGGTCGTAGAACCACCCGGTTTTCTGGCCACCGGTCAGGGGTACCTCGAACCGGACGCCGTTTTCCCGGACTTCCAGGGTCTCGACCGTTTCGCCTGTTACCTGCTCCACGTAAGACGAAAGACCTTCCACCGAGCGCATCTTGCCGTCATTCTTGAGGATGATGGCCCGAGGATGGGCCAGGCGCTGGACGCCACGGATAATGGCCTCCTTCATGGCTTCCATGCCCGCGGATGAGATCTGCACCACGACCACGTCGCCGAACCGGTCAATAACCAGTCCCGAAAGGCCGTCGCCATCGCCATACACCCAGCGGTACCAAGGCTCGGGAAAAATGCGATCGCGCAGGGTAAGCGCGGTCTCAAGCCGATCGGTCAGGCGCTGGGGTGTCATGCCTGCGCTGGGGTTGCGGCTGATCAGGCGGCCACAGATCAGCGCGTGAGGATTGACGAAAAGGGTACCCAGGGGCTTGTCATTTGCCGCCCGGAGCTGCGCCTGGGTACCCGCCTCGAAATCGGTGAGGGGCGACCGGCGAATATCGACTTCGTTGCTGTAAACCCACAGATGTCCGGCCTTCAGACGACGTTCGGCGCCCTTGCGCAGGTAAAGCACGGGAAATTCCATCAACAGTCGCCTTTACCCGTCAGCCAGCAGGTCGCCATAGGCGGCAGCGTCCATAAGACCGTCCAGCTCGCCCTTGTCCACCAGCTTGACGCGGAACAGCCAGCCCTCGCCGTAGGGGTCCTCATTGACCTTTTCCGGTTCTTCCTCCAGGGCTTCATTGACTTCGATGACCTCTCCGGTCACCGGGCTGAACACATCGGATGCCGACTTCACTGACTCGGCCACACCCGCTTCCTCGCCACCAGTGACCGAGTCACCCACTTCCGGCAAGCCTATATAGACCACATCACCCAGTTGCTCCTGGGCATAATCGGTAACGCCAACCGTTGCCGTGCCATCATCCGACACCCGGACCCACTGGTGAGTCTCAAGGTACTTAAGGTCTGCTGGTATTTCGCTCATATCCATGTCTACCATTGCTGGAGAATTTGCGGCAGTTTACCGGAAACACCGGCCGAACAGGAACGCCAGGATGGCCGGTGCCACGACGCTGAAATTCTGGAAACGGTGGTCCCCCCCTGGCTGCACCCAGGCCCGGGCCCGGGGATGCTTCGCCAATATCTCCCGATAATCCAGAGTTTCGTCACAGGTCTGCACCAGGATGAACAGTTTCTCGGGGTCAACGGTATCGCCAGGTTCCATGGCCTCCAGTGTGGCCATATGATCTGTCGTAAGTTCGTAATCTTCGCCGGTGTAAGGATTGTGCTGGGGCCCGAGGTGACCGCGAAGCAGTTGGTAGGGCCAGGCGGCAGGATTGACGAGCGCAGCGGGAACACCGAACCGGGCCGATACCACGCTCGCGTAAAATCCCCCCATGGAACTGCCAATGATTCCGACCGGCCGCCCCGCGGCGGAAGACACAGCCTCAGCGGCCCGCGCCAGAGCGGTTTCCGGATCGAAGCCCAGGTTCGGTGCCACCAGGTCGATACCGGGTGCGATCATCGGCAGCAAGGTCCGCAGTTCGGAAACCTTCTGGGACCGGGGCGAACTGTTGAAGCCATGCAGGTAGACCAGCACGGGAGAAGTGACATCGGAAGCCATGGCGGGACACCTTTGGCTCAGTAGCCGTTGCTGTTGGTGTCCAGATCGTAGGCAAAGTCGCTGGCTCGCACAACCCCGGTATCAATGGAGCCATTGTCGTTCAGGGCCAGCCAGCGGAATCCCGGCGACAGGGCCTCAACGGAGAATTCGGTGGAACCCGCCTCGAACTGTATGCAGGTGGACGGCGTGGCCAGAAGCCGGATATCGCCCCGCTGCATGTCAAGCTCCTGATGGATATGCCCCCAGAGCACGGCTCTGACCTGGGGAAAACGGTCAATCACACCCCAGAACGCCTCCCGGTTCTGAAGGCCGATACTGTTCATCCATTCCGTATCGATATCGACGGGATGATGATGCAGGCTGACCAGGGCAGGACGGTCCGGGTAGGCCGCAAGGGCGGCCTGCAGGAATGCCAGCTCGTCCTCCTCCAGGTGGCCATACACCTGCCCCGACACGGACGAGTCCAGCATGATCACCTGCCAGGATCCGATGAGCATATGGCGGCCGGCGGCCTGGTAGTTTTCAGCGACCGCCGTCAGGGTATGGCTGTCATCGTGGTTGCCGGCGACCCAGCTCTGGGCGCAGTCGAAGACCGATACCTGGCGGGCGAACTCATGGTAGGCGGCCTCGGATGCGTCCTGGGCAAGGTCCCCGGTCGCCAGCAGCAGGTCGGGAGAATCGACGGTCGCCTTGGCGCACCGCACCACGGCATCCAGGCTGTCCCGCGTTTTCACGCCCAGCAGTGAACCCGATGCATCCGCCATCAAATGGGGATCGGTAATCTGAAGCAAGCGGGCCGCCCGGCCACTGGCGGGGCTGAGGGTGATGGGTGACCTGTGCTCACGTACTGGCATTGTTTGGGTTCATCCGTCGGCTGATACACAAATTTTAGACGGATTTTACGCGTACAACTCCAACATCAGTCACAAGTCGGATGCGAGATGGAGGCACCTTTTACAAATGTTCACAGTGGGGGCGCTACCCTTCAACGCCGTCGGAGTGACGCCAGGCACTGCGCTCGGGGGTCACATGGCCGAACCTGAGACAGTAGTCCAGCCAGTCCGCGACAAAGCCGTTCAGCTGAACCTTCTCGTCCGGGTGATGCATGAAGCGATTGGGGTAGTCATTGACGGCGGCAATCTGGCGATTGCCATAGAAACTGATCACTTCCGCCATGCTGGCGTCGTGATAGACCCGGACGGTCAGTTCCGGATTATTGAGCCAGCGACCACTGTTGTGTATCTGCTCCAGCAACAGCGTCTCGGTATACCGGGTCTGCTGTAGCACGGAAATACTGACCCTTCCCAGATAGTGGGCCTGGCGATAGAGATCGAACTGCAGTACGTCCTGGTCGTCGGTTTCCAGTTGACGCAGGCGGCGCAGGCGCTGGTAATTACCCTCGCAAAGGGCACCGAGACGCTGCAGATCCGGCACATAGCGCCGTTGGCGGAGAGTGGATGCGACCATCTTCAGCGCCATTCCGACCGCAAGCGGTCCCGGTTCAACTGCAGCCACTGAATGGCGATAAGGGCAGCGGCATTGTTGATGCGGCCGTCCCGAATCATAGCGAACGCTTCATCGGCACTGAACACGTGGGCCCGGATGTCCTCGTGTTCGTGCTCGAGGCCGTAAAGGCCGCCGGCACTCTCCGTACTGATCTGGCCAGCAAACAGGTAAACCATTTCCGTGGTGCCCCCGGGGGAAACCAGGTAATCACAGATTCTCTCCAGCTTGCTGAAGCTGAGCCCGGCCTCTTCACCCGCTTCGCGCTCGGCCACTTCTTCCGGGTCCTCCCCGTCCTCATTCATGCCGGCCACGAGTTCAAGCAGCCAGGGGGACTGGTTCCGACCGATGGCACCCGGACGGAACTGTTCCAGCAGAACCACTTCGTCCCGCCCGGGATCATAGGGCAATACGCAGGTCGCATCACCCCTGACGAACAGCTCACGGGTGAATTCCGGCATCGAGGTGCCGTCAAACCGGGGATGGGTCAGCGTCAGTTTTTCCATGCGAAAGAAGCCATCGAAAACGGTTTCCCGCTCTCGAATATCTACATCGCTGGCCTTGAACTGAAACGGTTCCGGCTTCTTCTCGGTCATGGTGATTTCGGGCTTTCCGGTGATTTGGCGTGATGCTGAACGATAGCCGTTTGAGTTGGGGGATTGCAAGTTGCAGTTATTGATCCCTGGCTGCAGACGCTCCGAAAACACGTTCTCAATCTGCCTCCATCGAGTATCCCGTTAACGCCACCGTTTTTTATCTCTAGCGTTACCTGGATACTCTGACAGGGGACAGGTTGAGAACACTTTTCCGGACCGTCGAGCGCCAGGGATGGCGCTCGTCGAGCCCTACATGGACATACCTGCCGGGCGTGTCCGGAAAAGTGTTATCGTCCTGTCACCCAAGGCGCCCTGACCAGCAGTCTACTTTTGAAGTATCAAACGCGGTCATAAAGCTTGCTACCAGACGCCAGAAACTCCTCCGACTTCTCCTTCATGCCGGCATCCACCGCCTGAACCTCATCCAGTCCATGTTCCCTGGCATAGTCCCGGACCTCCTGGGAGATCTGCATGGAACAGAATTTGGGACCGCACATTGAGCAGAAGTGAGCCACCTTGGCGGATTCCTTGGGCAGGGTCTCGTCGTGGAATTTGCGGGCCGTGTCGGGGTCGAGGCCGAGGTTGAACTGGTCCTCCCAGCGGAACTCGAAACGGGCCTTGGACAGGGCGTTGTCGCGAATCTGGGCTCCCGGATGACCTTTCGCCAGGTCTGCCGCATGGGCAGCGATCTTATACGTAATGATGCCGGTTTTCACATCATCCTTGTTGGGCAGCCCCAGATGCTCCTTCGGGGTCACATAGCAGAGCATGGCGCAGCCGAACCAGCCGATCATCGCCGCGCCTATGCCGGAGGTGATGTGGTCATAACCGGGTGCGATGTCCGTGGTAAGGGGCCCCAACGTGTAGAAGGGCGCCTCGTCACAGCATTCAAGCTGCTTGTCCATATTCTCCTTGATCAAGTGCATGGGCACGTGACCTGGTCCCTCGATCATGCACTGCACGTCGTGTTTCCAGGCAATCTTTGTCAGCTCACCAAGGGTTTCCAGCTCACCGAACTGGGCCGCGTCGTTGGCGTCGGCAATCGAACCCGGACGCAGGCCATCACCGAGGCTGAACGCAACGTCGTAGGCCTTCATGATTTCGCAGATATCCTCGAAATGCTCGTAGAGGAAGCTCTCACGGTGGTGAGCCAGACACCACTTGGCCATGATCGAGCCCCCACGTGACACGATACCCGTCGTCCGTTTCGCGGTCAGAGGCACATGATGCAGTCTCACGCCGGCATGAATCGTGAAGTAATCCACGCCCTGCTCCGCCTGCTCGATCAGGGTGTCCCGGAAAATCTCCCAGGTCAGGTCCTCGGCCACGCCACCGACTTTTTCCAGGGCCTGGTAGATGGGCACGGTGCCAATGGGCACCGGCGAATTGCGGATAATCCACTCGCGGGTTTCATGGATGTTCTTGCCAGTGGACAGGTCCATGACCGTGTCCGACCCCCAGCGAATGCCCCAGGTGAGCTTCTCCACTTCCTCTTCAATGGATGAACTGACCGCGGAGTTGCCCAGGTTGCCGTTGATCTTCACCAGGAAATTACGTCCGATGATCATCGGTTCGGATTCCGGGTGGTTGATATTGGCGGGAATGATGGCACGGCCGCGGGCGACTTCCTCACGGACAAATTCCGGCGTGATCTCGTGCGGCAGGCTGGCTCCGAACGACTGCCCGGGATGCTGCCCGTCAACCAGGCCCTGGTCTTTCGCTTCCTGGAGTTTCATATTCTCCCGGATGGCTACAAATTCCATCTCAGGAGTGATTATGCCCCTGCGGGCATAATGCATCTGGCTCACGTTGCAGCCGGCCTTCGCCCGCAGGGGCCTGCGCTCGTCCATGAACCGTAACGGATCCAGCTGCGGGTCCTTCATTCTCCGGCGGGTATATTCTGAGGAATAGTCCGCCAGCTGCTCGGTGTCACCTCGCTCGGAGATCCAGGCAGAACGCACCGGCTTCAGGCCCTTGCGCAGGTCGATCGTGGCTTCCGGGTCAGTGTAGGGCCCGGAGGTGTCGTAGACTGTCACAGGCGGATTCCTTTCGCCGCCCAGGTCTGTCGGTGTGTCGGTGAGCGCGATCTCCCGCATGGGTACGCGCAGGTCTGGACGACTCCCCTGCACGTAGATTTTCCGTGATGCGGGCAATGGTTCTATCGCTGCTACATCGACGCGAGCGGATTCACTCAGATAGGTTGGAACATTGGACATGGTGCGGACCCCTATAGCCGTAGTATTGCGTGGGCCGCGTATGACGTTGGCGCTGCATGCTGCCGGGAGACGAACCGATTGACACACGGTTGCTGCCTACAGCGAATCAGAGCTGTCCTGGATCCCTACGCCGGTACTAGCCGGATCAGGTTCGCGGGTTCTGCAATGCAATCTCAGCTGTCCAACCTGCCAGGTTGAAACCAGCACCCCGTCAAGACGCGTAATCTATGGTTTTGCACACAAAGTCGTGCACCCTGCAAGTCTAGAGATCCGATGATTTATTGTCCATAATGGCGAACCGATGAGATTAGCAAGCTTGGCAAGTCCGGCGCCTCTGCCCTCCACGCCTTCTGCCATCGCGAAGCGGGGCCCGTCACGGTTGATGTGTAAGCCAACCTGGGAGAAAACATGAAAAAGCAACTGTTGTGTGGACTGATCGGTCTGTTCTCGGCGCACGGCGCGTTGGCCATGGACCTTATGGAAACCTACGAAAAGGCCTTGTCCTACGACTCCGGTATCGCTGCTGCCCGCGCGTCTCTCAGAGCCCAGGAAGCCACGGCCGATATCAGCCGGAGCGCCCTGCTGCCACAGATAAGTGCCTACGGGGACGCCAATCATATTGACAGCGACGGACCGAATCAGGATGTCTCCTATCAATCCTATGGCTATGGCGTCCAGTTGACCCAGCCCCTGTTCCGGGCCGAGGCATGGTTTGCCTACGACGCCGCCCAGCTCCAGACCGAGGCGGCCCGTGCCGAGTACAATCTGGCCCAGCAGCAGCTGATCCTGGACGTTGCCACCGCTTATTTTGATGTATTGCGGGCAGCCGATGCCCTCACCACCGCCCGGGCCACCGAGAACGCCATCCAGCGCCAGTACGATCAGGCCCAGGAGCGCTTTGACGTGGGCCTGATCGCCATCACGGAGGTGTACGAGGCGCGGGCAAGTTACGATGACGCCACAGCCAGACGCATTGCCGCCGAGAACGAACTGGACATCGCCCGGGAGCGACTTGCCCGCCTGACCGGCGAATACACGGAAGAACTGGAGAACCTGAAGCAGGACTTTCCGCTTATTCAGCCGGTCCCCGCAAACCCCAACGAATGGGAGCAGACAGCAACCAGCCAGAACTGGCAGATCCAGACCGCCATCAAACGCCTCCAGGCCAGCAAGGCCAATCTCGACGAGGCCAGGGCAGGCCACTACCCGACCCTTGACCTGAACGCATCCTACGGCCGCCAGCGGATCGACGGTCTGGATAGCCGCGCGCCCGGGGGTGCCATCGGCACGAGCCAGTTTGATGGCACTACGACCGAGGGACGGATCGGACTGAGTCTGAACGTGCCGCTCTATGCCGGGGGAGGCATTCAGGCCGGTGTGCGCCAGCAACGGGCCTCGGTGGATGTTCAGGAGCAGAACCTCAACACCACGCGGCGGGATGTGCGGGTGAACACCCGCAGCCTTTACCGGACAGTGAATACCAATATTGAAGCCGCATCAGCACTGGATCAGACCATTGTTTCCCGCCGCAGCGCCCTGGATGCAACCCTTGCCGGCTACGATGTGGGCACCCGTAACATAGTCGAAGTGCTGGATGCCCAGCGGGCCTACTACGTTGCCCTCCGGGATTACGCCAATGCCCGTTACGACTATGTGGTGAACACCCTCGGCCTGAAGCAGGCCGCCGGGACACTCAGCCCCCAGGATCTGATGGAACTGAACAGATGGCTCAGCGAGAGTGCGCCGGGCATAGAGGCCCTGGCCAATGAATCCGACACCATCGAAGACCCGACGACACCCTAACGACGCAAATCGTTTTGAGCCTCAGCCGTTTTCAGGCGGCTGAGGATGCCTTCCACCACACGATCAAGGGCGCCGCGATTGGCTTCAACCACCGCCAGGGCGGCCCGACCGACGGCTTCTGCCTCCTCCGGATTCACCAGCAACCGGATAACCTCGTTTGCCAGCTCCTGCTCCTGAGATATTCGAACCAGGCCCTGGCCCCTGTCCAGCTGGCGATAGATCGTCTCAAAGTTGAAGACGTGGGGGCCGGAAATCACCGGGATCCCCCAACCCGCCGGCTCCAGGGGATTATGCCCCCCCCGCTCTATCAACGACCCGCCCACGAACGCCACATTCGCCGCCCCGTACATCACCAGCAGCTCTCCCATGGTATCGCCCAGGTAAACCTGGGCTCCCGCCACCGCCTCATCGGCGCTCCTGCGGGCGAGGGTAAATCCCTTCTTCCGGGTCAGATCCGCCACTGCATCAAACCGCTCCGGGTGACGGGGCACGATGATCAGCAGGGCCCCAGGGGTGGACTGGAGCACCCTGGCATGGGCGGCCAGTAACTGCTCATCCTCTCCATCGTGGGTACTTGCCGCGATCCAGACAGGCCGGCCACCGATCCACTGGCGAAGATCCGCTGCGCGGCGACGGACGTCAGGGGTGATATCCACGTCAAACTTTATGCTTCCGGTCACGGATACCGCCTCTTCCCGGGCACCGATCGTCAGAAACCGGCGTGCGTCTTCATCCGCCTGTGCCGCAATCCAGTCCAGGCGTCCCAATATGGTCTTGACCCAGGACCCGACCCGTCGATATCCCTTCGCTGAGCGCGCGGACAGTCGCGCATTGACCAGGAACACCGGGCACCGACGCTGACTCACTTCCCGGATCAGATTGGGCCAGAGCTCCGTTTCCATGATCGCCAGCGCGCAGGGGTGCACGCGGCGAACAAAACGCCTGACCGAGCCCGGCGTGTCGTAGGGCGAATACGCATAAAGCACCCGGTCTCCGAACATCGCCCTGGCCTGGCCCGAGCCGGTCGCGGTCATGGCGGTCATGAGGATGGGAATGTCCGGCCGCCGTTCCAACAGGGCCTTGACCAGGGGCCCCGCTGCTATGGTCTCTCCCACTGACACGGCGTGAACCCAGATGACCGGCTCCGACATCGCAGGCACGAAGCCCAGACGCTGTCGCCAGCCGTTTGCAGCGCCACCATTGCGGCGCGATTGCCACCAGAGCCGCAACAGGACAAAGGGCAGGATCAGCCGGAAACATTGTGAATAGAGAAAGTGCAGCATGCGGGCTCCGCGATGGATTTCGACGGCCATTCTAACCAATAGGAGCGACAGTGCCACTGACACTGCCAAACAAGCCCTGATAAACTCGCGGATTCAGATACTGGCAGGACCTGCAGCAAAGTGAAACATAAACACCGGAAACAGGAACGGGACCTGGATTACAGCCATTACCTCCATCCCCGCTGGTGGCCCACCTGGCTGGGGCTCGGCATGATGTGGCTGTTGGCCCACCTTCCCCTTCGCTGGCAATGGGGGCTTGGTAAACTGATAGGCGAGATGGCCTGGCGCTGCATCCCCAAGCGCCGGCACATTACCGAGGTCAATATACGGCTTTGCTTTCCCGAATTGTCGGAGCCGGAACAGAAGCGTCTTGTCCGCAAGAGTTTCCATGCCAATGGCATTGGCATGATGGAAATCGGCCTGGCCTGGTTTCGGGATCCGGGCGTCCTGATGGACATCACTACAGTTCATGGGCTGGAGCACCACGAACAGGCACTGGCCAGGGGCAAGGGCATACTCCTGATCGGCGGCCACTACAGCACCCTGGACATGGGTGGCTGTCTGGCAACGCAACTCATGGAGGCGGATGTCATGCAGCGTGACCACAACAACCCCCTGATGAACGCGGTAATGACCCGGGCCAGGCAACGGCACTACGGTGTGGTGCTTGATTCGAAGGACCTCAGGGGCCTGCTGAAGCGTCTGAAAATGAATCGCACCGTCTGGTATGCCACCGATCAGGACTACGGCCGCAAGGGCATCGTTTTTGCTCCTTTCTTCAATATTCCCACGGGCAGCATCACTGCGACGTCCCGAATTGCGGAGCGCAGTGGGTGCGCGGTCATGCCTTTTAGCCACTTCCGTCGGGAAAACAGCTTGGGATACGACGTTTACTTTCACCCTGCTCTGGACGATTTTCCCACCGGCGATGACCTGGAAGATGCAACCCGGGTCAACCAGACCATCGAGCAGGAAATCCGACGCCACCCCGATCAGTACCTCTGGATGCATCGCCGTTTCAAGACCCGTCCCAATCAGGACGATCCTGATTTCTATGGTAAGTACGGCAAAACCGGCGGTAGCCAGAAGAAGCACACCCATCATGACTGAGCAGAGCCCCGTTATATGGCTGCTGACAGACAACAAGCCGGGCCATCTCAATCAGCTCCGCGGCCTGGCCAATCGGCTCCGGGTATTGGCAGGCGCTTCGACCCACTGGGTGGAAGCCGGGTCTGAGAGAACGGGGCTTTTCAGGTCTCTGTTCGGATGGGCTGCTCCCATGACGAACCAGTTGCCGGAACCGGACCTGATTATTGCCGCTGGCTCCCGCACTCACAGGCTCCTTTTATCCCTGAGGCGCAGGGGCCGCACCGTTGTACTGATGAGGCCGAATTTTCCACGCTTTCTTGTGGATGCGGTGATCGCGCCAATCCACGATGGACTGCCGGAGCACCAACGGGTGCTCGCAACTGAGGGCACACTCAACCGGATGGTGCCACTGGCCCGGTTGACCCTGAAAAAGGAGGCGCTGGTGCTGATCGGCGGCCCTTCTCCTCATTTTGACTGGCAGGCTGCAGCAGTGATGTCACAGCTGAGACAACTCGTGGCACGCCATCCGGACTGGTCCTGGACCATCAGCAACTCCCGCCGCACACCGGCCAGTCTGACGACGCAACTGGAAGGGCTTGAGAGTCAAAAAATAAAGGTGGTAGACCACACCCGCACCCATGAAGACTGGCTGAGCCACCAGCTGGCAACGTCACGCATGGCCTGGGTCACGCCGGATTCCAGCTCAATGCTGAGCGAAACCCTAACCGCCGGCGTTCCCACCGCCCTGCTGGAACTTCCACCGAACAAGGGCAGCAGGGTCGCCTTGGGAGTTCGCCGGTTTCTGGAGAAGGACCTGGTTCACAGCTACAAGGGAGGGCTCGCCATGATGACGGAAACCAATCCGCCACAGCCAAAACTCTGGGAAGCCGACCGGGCGGCCCGCTGGTTGATGGAACGGGGCCTGGTGCGAGGCCGGACATGAGAGTCCTCCAGGTATTGCCAGCCTTATACAGCGGGGGCGTGGAGCGGGGCACCGTCGAGTTTGCCGCGGAACTGGTACGCCGAGGTCACGAGTCCTTTGTAGTCTCCCAGGGGGGACCCAAGATTCGCGAGCTGGAAGCCCAGGGCAGTACCCACGTCACCCTCCCCGTACACCGGAAATCACTGGCTTCCTTTGGCCAGATTCTGCCAATGCGCCGCCTGCTTCGGGAGATAGAGCCAGACGTGGTCCATGTGCGCTCGCGCATGCCCGCCTGGATTACCCGTCTGGCCTGGAAAGGCCTTCCGAAAGATCAGCGGCCTGCCCTGGTCTCGACTTTCCATGGCATGTACTCCGTCAACCCCTACAGTGCCGTCATGGCCCGGGCTGACCACGTCATTGCCATTTCCGAATGCGTTCGTGACTATGTGCTGGCAAATTTTGCAGTGGAGCCGGAGCGCCTGACGGTCATCCAGCGTGGGGTTGACGTGAATACCTTCCGGGAGCGCGAACCCGACGCAGACCGGATAAACGGGTTTTACCATGATTTCCCGGCTCTTCGTGGCAAGCGCCTGATCATGATGCCGGGCCGGATTTCCCGGTGGAAGGGTCAGACTCTGTTCCTGGAGGCGATGGCCGAAATCATCCGCCACCATCCTGAATGTCACGGCCTGATTGTCGGCGGCGCCGAGCCGGGCAAGGAGCACTTCCTGCGGGAGCTGGAACAGCACCGCCACCGGCTCGGACTGGACGATCACGTCACCTTTGCGGGGCAGCGCAACGACATGGCCGACCTTTACCTGATCGCTGACGTGGTGTGCCACATGTCCACCAAGCCCGAACCCTTTGGCCGCACCGTAACCGAAGCGCTGGCGTCCGGTACGCCCGTGGCGGCCTTCAACCGGGGCGGAGCCGCCGAGACCCTGCAGGCATGCTTTCCAAAGGGTCTGGTGACTCCCGACGATACCAGTGAGTTCGCCCGACGAGTGATGGAACTGCTGACTGAAACCGAGCACCCTATCGTGCTGCCAGAGCGGTTCCATCTGAAGGCTCAGGTCGACGCAACCCTGAATGTCTACCAGTGGGTCCTGAAACGTGACTAGGACGCCAGCCAAAAACCGGTTGCGGGTCCTGATGGTGATGGCCACAGGGACCGGCGAATTCGGTGGCATGGAAAAGCATACCGTGGAACTGGCGTCGGCGCTGTCCGAGCGGGGACTGGACATCTGCCTGGCATCGGACCCCGCCTATCACTCGCACCTGCCTGACAAGGTTGGCCGGGAAGCCATCCCCGCGGCAGCGTCCCGGCGAAGCCCTCGCCTCCTCTGGCGGCTGCTGAGACTTATTGCCCATCGCGATTACGACATCGTCCATGCCCAGGGCACCAAGGCCGCCCAGCTGATCGCTGCGATTGCACCTTTTGCCCGCCGCCCACATTATGTCGCCACCCTGCACGGATTCAAATCACGATACCCCGGCCCGGGGCCTTTCAAGACGGTAATTGCCGTCAGCCATGCCCTTGCAAGGGATATTGGCTACGTCAATACCAGGGTGATCTATAACGGCATTCTGCCTGCGCCAACACCCGCCCTGGGCGATCGCTTACCGGCCATTGGAAATCCGCCACTTTGGCTCGCCGTGGGTCGGCTGGTGCCGGCCAAGGGCTTCGACATCCTGGTCAGAGCCTTCAAGAATGTTCCCGGCACCCTCTGGATTGCCGGTGAGGGCCCGCAGCGACCACAGCTGACCCGGCTGATCGAGGAAACAGGTCAGCAGGAACGGATCCGACTCCTGGGCCACAGTGACCAGGTAGCTACCCTGATGGCCCGGTGTGATCGCCTGGTGATCTCCTCCCGCAGGGAGGGATTCTCCTATGTCTTTGCCGAAGCGATGTTGGCGGGCATCCCGTTGGTCGCCACCGATGTGCCCGTGGCCAACGAGTTTCTTCCCCCTGAACTGATCGCCCCTACTGAGGCCCCCGAAGCGCTCGCTATGACAATGAACCGGCTGGATGACAATCTTCATCTACTGGAGATTCCACGAGCACGAGCCAGGGAACAACTGACCCTCGACGCCATGGCGGACCAGAGCCTGGCTCTCTACAGGGAGCTCATGTCGTGATCGACCTCCGCGGGCATGTGCCATTTGCCTCCGGGTCCAACCGGCACTGCTACCGCCACCCGGACCAGCCAGACCGGTGCCTGAAGGTGATCCGCCCGGAAAACATCGAGGCACGGTTCCGGCGCCAGCCCGCCTGGAAGAAAGCGCTTGGCAGGCAACGGCTGGATGACAACCGACAGGAAATCCTGGCTCATCAGCAAACCGCCATACGCCGGCTGCTGTCAAGTGGACAGGCGGATCTTGCCTGGCAACATCTGCCCCGGTTCTACGGTCAGGTTCCCACGACGCTTGGCCTTGCCAACGAAAGCGAGCTGATACTGGAAGAGGATGGAATGCCAGCAGCGACCCTTGAAAGCTGGCTGATCATGCAGGGCGTCACTCCGACGATACAGCCCGCCATCGAGCGTTTCTGTGACTGGCTGAGAACCACCGGCATCCTTACCCGCAATCTGCTGCCCCATAATCTCGTCGTCACGCGGCGCGGTGGTTCTCCGGAGCTGATTCTTGTGGATGGGTTGGGAGCGCCCGCTGTGCCCAGTCGGCTCGCGGCCATTCCCCAGTGGCGCAACCGTTACACTGATCGCAGAATCCGACGTTTTCGCAAGCGCATCCAGTGGGAGGTGACGGGACGCCAAACCGCCTGGGAAAAAGAGCAACACCTTTGATGACAGCTAAGCGAGCGCTCCGGGACTTGCCCACCCTCCGCATTGGTGATAGTTTCCCCTCAGCCTGTTACCGGTATCGGATTCTGATTTCCTATGGCGCTTACCAAGACCTCGTTCGCCGTGTTCGCCCTGCGCTGGGCCGGCAAACTTTCCCTTCATATGGCGCAACGACTTGGCCGCATCCTGGGCTCGCTCAGCTGGTGGCTCCCTTCCCGCTCCAAACAGGTTACAACCGCCAATATCAGCCTGTGCTTCCCTGAGCTGACCGAAGACCAGCGCCAAAGGCTCATTCGCTCCAGCCTTCGCCATACCGGTCAGACGTTTCTGGAAATCCCCCTGATGTGGGAATGGCCTGTGGAGCGGTGTCTCGACCTCGTTCGCGAGGTAAAAGGTCTGGAGTTGATTGATGATGCCCTTGCCGCCGGCAAGGGTGTCGTTCTGCTTGCTCCTCATCTGGGCAACTGGGAGCTGGCGGGGATCTATTTTTCCTCTCGCTACCGGATGGCCGCCCTGTACAGCCCACCGAATCTGCCCGACTTCGAGGACTACATGATCCAGGCACGGGAACGTGCCGGCTCCGTGCTGGTCCGGGGGGATCGCCGTGGGCTGGCGCGAATGGTCAAGCTGCTCAAAGAGGGGCACGTGGCTGGCATCCTTCCGGACCAGAGCCCGGACAAGAAGAGCGGCTATGCCTTCGGGCCTTTCTTCGGCATCAATGTCCGCACCATGACCCTGGCATCGAAAATGATCGCCAAGTCGGGGGCGGCTTCCTTCACCACCTTTGCCGAGCGGCTGAAAGACGGTGAGGGGTTCCGCATCGTGATTCGATCCACCGAGCCGGGAATCGACAGCGCCGACCCGGTGGAGGCTGTGACCGCCCTGAACCTTTCGGTCGAAAATTGTGTGCGGGAGATTCCGGAACAGTACCAGTGGGAGTACAAACGCTTCCGGCATCGTTCGCCCGGGGAAGTAAACCCCTACAATCCGGACAAACTCTGTAAATAAGGTGAGACCCGCCCTCCGCGAATTCCCTGACACGCATCAAACAGGACCCACGTGTATACTATGACCCTGTCCCAAGTCACGCAGACCCGTCCGGAAATCTATGCCTTCGAATGATACCCAGCAGCCCCGGTCCATAGGGGTGGTGATTACCACCTACAACTCCCCTGCCTGGCTCGACAAGGTGCTGACGGGCTATGAGAACCAGACCGACAAGGATTTCCGCGTTATTGTTGCGGACGATGGCTCCACCGATGATACCCGTGAAGTGATCGAACAGTTCAGGAAGCGGGGCATTGTGCCTTTAGACCACGTATGGCACGAGGACAAGGGCTTCCGCAAGTGCGAGATACTCAACAAGGCCATCCGGCAAACCGAATGTGATTACCTGATCTTTACCGACGGCGACTGCATTCCCGAGCCGGATTTTATCGCGACTCACCGGCATCTGGCCGAGCCGGGATACTTCCTGTCAGGTGGCTACATCAAGCTCACCCTGCCGGTCTCCGAGAAAATATCCGACGAGGATATCCGCACCGGCGTCATCTTTGATCCCGAGTGGCTGGTGGCCAATGGGCAGCCCAAATCCCACAAGCTCTGGAAGCTGTCGCGGTCGACCCTGCTCCGGAAGGTGCTGAACGCCGTCACCCCCGCGGCCGCGAGCTGGAACGGCATGAACAGCTCCACCTGGACCAGGGACCTGATTGCGGTGAATGGTTTCAATGAAGACATGCAGTATGGCGGCCTGGACCGGGAACTGGGCGAACGCCTGTGGAACTTTGGTCATAAGTCCAAGCAGATCCGCTACAGTACCGTGTGCCTGCATCTGGATCATGCCCGTGGCTACTCCAAACCGGAGATCTGGGCGAAGAATCGGGCCATCCGCAAGGCCGTGAAGGAAAACAGGACCTTCTGGGCGGAAAACGGGATTGAGAAGAAGGCATCATCCACCGATGGCTGGTCGAGCGCAGGTAAATAGCGCCCGTGATAAGAGAGAGTTCCCCCATGAACTGGCATCGCCACCTGGAAGCCATCCTCAAACAGGAACCGGAAACGTGGCTCGATTATCAGGCGGGGGCCCGACTCCACCGACCACCTGTACGGAAGGGCACCTCCCCCTTCCATCTCAGCCATGTCGCATTTTGGTTCAGAGCGCTGGCATACTTTTTTTATTTGGCCGGAAAGATCTCACCCAAAGAGACGCTTACCGCTGGAAACAAACGTAGTGTCCGATTCCTCGCCCTGGCTCTGTCCAGGAATCAGATGGAAGCTCTTTCGGGCACACTCGATGCATTGCGCTCAAGAGAACAGAGCGTCCTGGCAATTGCCAAGCATAAGCGCTTGAGAAACCCCGCCGACCGAAAGCGATACCAACCCCTCCGGTATAGCTTGATGGATATTCTTCGGGCCAGTCAGGGGTTCGTTCATTTTGGCCGCTCACTGTCCGGTTCTCTCCGGAGCAGAAACCCGGCCGCAGGCCCGGCACTGTTACCTGAAGTGGCCAAGGTGTATCTCTACCTGGCGTACTTCTACAGGATCATTCGAAAAACAGAACCGGAATGTGTGATCACCAGCAACGACCATAGCGCCATGAACCGTTGCATGCTGGCAGTCGCACGTCAGCTGGGGGTCAAAACCGCCTATTTGCAGCACGCTTCTGTGAGTCCGGCATTTCCTGCGTTGACCTTCGACTTCGCGTTTCTGGACGGACCCATTGCTGCTGAAACCTATCGCCAGTGTGAGGAAAATCGTCCGCCGGGGCTTGAGGGCCTGAGCGCCCCTTGCATCATTTACTCTGGCCAGAAGAAACACCTTTCGGGTCGTGCAGCCCCTGACTCGGAAACCATTGGTATCGCAATCAACAAGCTGGACCGAATCGAGCCTGTGGCATCCCTGATCAGTCTGATCGCCAGTGAAGGAAAGGACGTGAGCTTACGGTGGCACCCACGGCAGAGCCGGAGGGATGTTGCAACCCTGAAAAAAACACTGGGTGGCCGCCAGAAGGTCCATTTCAGCGACCCTGCCAGCGAATCGGTTGACAGCTTTCTGGGAAAGCTCAAATACCTGATCGCCGGCAATAGCAGCATTCACCTGGAAGCAGCCATTAAAGGTATCACGCCGTTCTACTACGAGTTTTCTGCAACTGACAAACCGGACTATTACGGTTATGTTCGTCAGGGTCTCGCAGTGCAAGCCAGTTCGGAGGCCGAACTGATCGCATTGCTCACCTCTCCGCGGCCGCCAGAGCTGGACCCGGAGGCTGTCCGCCAATACAGCGCGACATTTGCTACCGAATGGGAAGGGCGCGAGGGTGAGCTTGTGGCGGAATGCCTTTTATCGGCTGGGGCCACACGCTCAAAACGCATCCCCAATGAATTTAAAGCGTCCCAAGCGTCCGACTACTGATTGTTTTTAAGGATTTTTATGGCTCATATTTTCAAGCACCCCTCGTCAGAGGGAAAGGGCATTATCACCTTCACCCATAAAGAAATGGGCTTTCTGAACTCCCGGATGGGACTCCCGAAGTTCAGCAAGAAAGATGCCCATCGCTCCTTGAAAACAAAAATGAAATGGCTTGTTCGCTCCAGGGAGACAGCCCGCATGATGGAGAAGGTCCGCAGCCAATATTTCATCGGTATCCACTGGGGGTTCTTTTTTGACTATGTGAGAACCCCTCCATGGGTGGACTTCCACCTGGCATCTCCAGGCACCTGCAACTTCGACGGTTCCCCGTTCATCATCCCCCTGAGCTCCGCCAGTTTCACCCCTGTGGTAATGAAAAACAGGGACCTTCCAAAGTACTGGGACATTATCTGCGTTGCGAAAAGCGACCACAAAAAGAAATATCCCGAACTTATGCAGCAGATCCGGAAAATCTATGATCAGGGCTACAAGTACAATGTGTTATTCGTTATAGCCTCCAACAGGGATGAACCAGAAAAGTCCTATTACTCATCCATTCTGGATGATTACTTTTCAATGTTTTCGGCACAGGAGCGAGAGCGCTTCACTATTATCAAGACGGACCCGGATCTCGGCTTTCAGGGGTTTTCCTATACCTTCCTGTCACACCTGTATAATCAGTCGAAGGTCTTTACTATTTTCTCCCAGAAGGAAGGCGTGTGTAAGGTCATCAAAGAGGCGCAACTCTGCGGTCTCCCCGTGGTTGTAAAGAACGACATGCAGGGCGGCGGTCGCGACTACCTCAACAGTGACAACTCATTGTTATTCGAAACTTACGATGAAGCCTATAAGACTCTGATCGAAGCGGTCGAGAATTACCAGGATTTCAACGTTGATTACGCGGCCATAGAGGCCCAGATCGGGGAAGAGTCCAGTCTCGAGAGTCTCCATCAATACCTTGGGGAGCTTTACCGAGCCCATGGAAGCACTTTCGATGGAGATCTTATTAATACTGATAACCTTAATCGCCGCCTTCCCGCCCATTTTTTCGATGAATCCATATCCTGGGCCAGCGCCCCGGAGTTCAGATTCAAGACGACCGATATCGTCAACCATCAAATGCTTCGGGATTTCTATCAGGAACTTAAGGTATAAGGGCTATCCATCGTGGCGAATTTTTCCTTGCTGGGTCTCAATATTACGGCGCGACGTGAAGCCATTCCTCTGGAATTGGCGGATATTGACGCGGTCAATGAAGAGGCACTCGACTACATACGAAACCTGCCGCAGCCAGAACTGGAG
This sequence comes from Marinobacter daqiaonensis, assembly GCF_900115285.1. GTDB lineage: Bacteria > Pseudomonadota > Gammaproteobacteria > Pseudomonadales > Oleiphilaceae > Marinobacter > Marinobacter daqiaonensis. The sequence goes on along the minus strand of NZ_FOYW01000004.1, from coordinate 67,072 downwards.
TCACGTCTATCAACGGTTATCCAACACTATATCTCAGACACCGCGGCTATAACTCGCACGCTTGAGACCCACGGCATTGTGATTATTCCCGACTTCCTGGCTCCGGAAAAAATTCTGGCAGCTGAGACTGCCATGACAGAAGCGAGGACAATGATCCGGGATTTTCAGGAATCCGGCGAAAGCGTGTACGAGAGTGATGGATTCCTGATCCAGAAAGGTGGAGCCAAGGTCGCCGGGTACAAAGTCCTGGCCAACTACCCGAAGACAGTGATTCAGATACGCCAGGGGCAGGACAAGGGAATGGTGGATATTTTCAACATCGATCACCTTTTCCCGGAATTCCGGGACCAGATCAGGCCGACCTACGAGAGTGGAGAGTTGGCCAGATTCATGTCGCCAACATCAGCCGAGTTTGGCCCCAAAAACCTGAATCTTTACCTCAACTCAGCCGTTCAGAAGACGCGTGGCTTCCACGTTGATGCCTACAAAAAGCAGTTGAAATCTTTCATCTATCTCACTGACGTCAGCTGCCTGGACGACGGCCCCTATACCTACGTGCGCGGGAGCCACATCGGTTCGTCCTTCAGGCGCGTAAACAAGGTTCTCTCTGGACACCTTCCCAATAAAACGGAGTTCCCTGTTGTCCCGCTTCGCGACATTATCCCTGTTCTTGCCTCCAAGGGGTCGCTGGTCATTTCGGACCAGGGGGGCGCCCATCGAGGATTTCCACAGGGGAAGGACAACCAAAGAATCGTCTCTGTGATGAATTATGCCTAATCCACCGTTATGCCGAAAACTTCTGAAAGAAAGCTGACATTGACCATGAATCGTCAAGATGACATAGATCTCAGCCATCGTGGTTATCATCTTCGCATCAACTCGGAACTCGGGGCGGACAATGGCCGAAGACTGTTGGACGACATCCTCGATAACACCATCGAATACCAACGGGTATTCAAAGACCACGCCCGTACACTCAGTGTCAGGGTAGACTTCGACCAAAAAGATTTGCTGCTGAAGGTACCGCGGGCCCGTAACCGAAGGGGCTGGGAACGGATGCTCACTCTATTTCGAAGCAGTGAGGGGCTACGGACGTTCCAAAACCTCAAGCGAATTCGGCAACTGGGCTTTTTTGCACCCACGCCTGTGCTGGCGGCGGAAAAAAGACGCTTCGGCATGGTTACCGACAGCCTGGTTTGCTACGAGTTTGCGGAAGGCCGGCCGGCTGCGGACGAGGACGCGCCTCAAGTACTTGAGGCACTAAGAGAGTTACACAGCCTGGGTGCCATCAGGACCGACCCCCAACCAGCAAATTTTCTGATCTCCGATGATCGGGTGATTTTTATCGACTTCCGGCTAAAAATACCAAGAATTCTGGGGTCGCTCAGGACAGACTTGGAGCTGGCGAAGTTCCTGAGAGTCTTTCCGGCGGCGAGGCACCATCTCCCCCAAGCAAAAATGCGCTCGGCATCGTTCAGAAGGGCTGAATGGCTTGAAAGACGGATTCACCAATTCCGCGAGCAACGAAGAGCCTTGAAAAGGCGGCTTACGCGGTAACTTGCAGCCCTGACCAGGACCGAAACCGGAGGTCGAATATTCAGCCGCAGCACAAAGCGGAAAGCTGCCTTCCTTTTCAGTCGCCCGAAGATCTAAACCCGTCCACAACATCTTCCGTCACGGCAGTCAGCCTAGCCACATCGGCTTTCACCCTCTTGCCAATCAACCGATGATAGTACTTTGGGGCAAGGCCAAAGCCCGGACGAACACTGCGGATGGATTCGGGACGAATAATATCGCCCTTGTTGAGATTTTCGACAAAATACAGCGACCGCCGGAACTGTGCATTCCCCTGCTCGCTGGATTTCCGACCGTAGTCCACGTTGCCCAGAGCCCGCCAGGCCGTCTTGCTGTCGCGGCAAAGCGCAGTCAGATCCGCCGGTTCAAGGGAGAAGCTGTCATCCGGGCCACCGCCTTTACGATCCAGTGTAAAGTGCTTTTCGATCAGTGAGGCACCCAACACCACGCTGGCGATGGCAGTGGTGTTGTCCAGGGTATGGTCGGAAAGGCCGGTCACCACACCGAAGCGTTCCATCATGTCGGGAACCGTCCTCAGGTTGTAGTCTTCCGCAGGGGCCGGGTAACCGCTGACGCAGTGAAGTATGGCCAACTGCTTGCATCCCGCGCTCCGGGCCGCATCGATCGCCTCCTGGATCTCCTCGGCATCGGCCATGCCGGTGGAAATGATCATCGGCTTTCCGGTACTGGCCACATATTCGATCAGTGGCAGGTCCACCGCCTCGAACGACGCAATCTTGTAGGCCGGCGCGTTGAGATCCTCCAGCAGGTCCACCGCCGTGGTGTCGAAGGGAGAACTGAAGATGGTGATGCCCAGCTTCCTGGCATGATCAAACAGCGGTTTGTGCCACTCCCAGGGCATGTGTGCCTCCTGGTAGAGCTCATACAGGCTACGTCCATCCCAAAGCCCGCCTTTTATCCGGAAGTCCTCCCCATCGGAATCCAGGGTGATGGTGTCCGGTCGGTAAGTCTGCAGTTTGACCGCATCGGCACCGGCTTTCTTGGCTTCGTCGATAATTTTAATCGCGGTCTCGAGTCTGCCGTTATGGTTGGCTGAAAGTTCCGCGATGATGTACGGCGGCTCGTCCCGTGCAATACGGCGGCCGTCAATAAGGATCTCCGGGTGGGTCATGGTTCATCGCTCCCGAGTGAGTTCTTCCATTCCTGACGTAACAGGCCAAAGCAAACCACATCGTGGTAGGCCTGGCCATCATAGTGCTGATCCCTCAGACAACCTTCCTGGACAAACCCCAGGGACCGGTGGAACTTAATGGACCGGTCGTTGAAACCGAGGGCCTGGCCGCATACTTTATGCAGCTCGAGACCTTCAAACGCGTGGCGGAGTGCGGCCCTGCCGAGCGCCTTGCCGGTACCCCGGGCGGCCTCGGGGGCGAGATAGAACCCCCAGTCCGCCACCTGGCGACTCCGCCCCCGGGCGAGGTTGACAAAACCAAGGGGCAGGCCCTCGTCCTCGTAGATCATCAGCTCCGATCGGTCCGAGTCCCGGGTGCGTTCAAACCATGCCCTGTGCTCCGCCGGGTCGATCTCATGGGTCGTGTACATGTACCGGCGGACATCCGGATGATTGCGCCAACGGCGAACCCTCTCCAGATCGTCCTCGGTCATGGTGCGGAGACTACCGCTCACCTTAAAGCTCCATCATCTTTTTGACGACTCGTTGGGCGCCAGCACCGTCGCACACTGACGCCGCCCGGCTTGACAGGGTTTCGGCCTGCTCCAGGGCCTGGCCAAGGCCCCTGCAGAGTAACGTGGCATCAGCCCAAGAGTCACCCAGAAGGAGGGCCGCCCCCCGCTCTGCCAGGGCATTCGCGCCGGCCCTCTGGTTATCCGCCATGACCACCAGCAGGGCGGGCAGGCCCAGGCAGCACCGCTCCCAGGACGTGCCGCCAGCGGCGCCAATGGCAAGGTCGGAGTGCGCCATGATCTCCGCCATGTTGCTCACGCCGACCCTGACGTCGGTTATCCATGGCATCTGCCGTGCACGGCTTTTCACCTCATCAACCCGGGGGGCGCTCTGGCCCATCACTACCGTAATCCGGGTATGCGCCGGAATTGGGCAGGTCGACAGTCGGGCCAGGAGATGCCCGGTGAGATTTTCCCGGTCCACGCCACCCAGATTGATCAGCAGTTCCAGCGGTTCCGACGATCCTCGCCTGCGAGCCAGACTGCGGTCGCGCCAGGCGCGAAATTCCGGTCTTAACAGGGCGAAGGAGGGGCCCGTCATCAGCTGGCAATTGGCGGGCACCCACCGCCGATAATCCTCCGGCTCACGTCCCAGATTCTGGTCCAGCAACAGGTCGCAGTCATGGGCCCGATCCGCCAGGTCATCAATAGCCATTAGCCGGGCACAACCGGCTTTCAGGACACGTTCCCAGCGAGCTTCGATGCCATAGTGGTCCACCACCAGCCAGTCCGGCTTCAGGCGTTCCACGACCGTGCCGGTGTCAGCCGCGTCCTGCCGCCAGCTTCCGGCAAGCCAATGACTGTGGGCCGGGCCTTCGGCATCCGAGGGTTCAGGAGCCAACCGATCATCCAGTTCCGGAAGTCGCTCTACCCGATGGCCACGGGACTCCACCAGTGCCGTCAGGGCACCAGGGAGGGGGCGCATGATAAAATGACAGTCGGCCCCCTGACGCTTCAGCTCGTCCGCCAGCGTCAGGCATCGCATGACATGCCCGGAACCAATATCGACAGACGCATCGGCACGAAATGCAACAATCATCCAGCCGACCCGGACCTGGGGGATTCGAGCATCGCCCGGAACAGCCACTCGGCCCGCTCCCAGTCCTCCGGCGTATCGATATCCTGTACGCGGTAACGGGGCAGCGCGATGGGAATCGAGCCGGCGGCGAACAGCGGCCGGGCCTCCAGCCAGGCGGCCGAGCGGCCCCAGTAGAACTGGCCGGCATCGTGCCAGGCCTCCTCCAGGTCCTGGGAACGGACGGCAAACTGCTCCGGCCAGAACATCTCAACGCGTCCCTTCTCCGTTATCCGCAGGGCCCGCTGGATCGGAAACGCGAAGCTGGTCACCGTAAAGGCGTAGTCCGCGCCCGACTCTGCCATAAGCTGCTCGCCCCGCCGAAGATCGTCCGGCGTGACAAAGGGCGCTGTGGCATAGAGGCAGCAGGTCAGGTCCGGCCGCTGGCTTTTCGACAGCTCTCCGATGGCGTGGGCAATAACCGGAATCGTTCCGGTATGGTCGTCCGACAACTCCGGCGGGCGCAGGAAGGGAACCTCCGCACCGTGGGCCCTGGCTACGGCGGCAATTTCCTCGTCGTCCGTGGAGACAATGACCCGGTCAAAACATCCGCTATCGAGGGCTGCCTGAATTGACCAGGCAATCATCGGCCGGCCGCAGAACTCCCTGATGTTCTTTCGGGGAATGCGCTTGCTGCCGCCCCGGGCGGGAATGACGGCCAGCTTCATTGTTCCAGGGCCTCTTCCAGGGCCTGCACCACTTCGTGTTGCTCTTCAGTGGTCATGGTGGGGAACAAAGGCAGGCTGATGGCCTCGGCGTAATAACGCTCCGCCTCGGGGAACTGCCCCGCCCGGAACCCCAGTTGGCGGTACCAGGGCTGCAGATGGACCGGAATATAGTGGAGGTTGACGCCGATACCCCCGTCTCGAAGCCGCTCAAACACCTGCCGGTGACTCGCGCTGATCTTGTCGAGCTGCAGCCGAACGACGTAAAGATGCAGGCCTGAGTAGCTGTCGGAGTGCTGCCAAGGGGTGGTCACGGGCAGGTGGGCCAACAAATCATCGTAACGGCGGGCAAGCTCGTGGCGTCGGGCCACATACTGATCAAGCCGGCTCATCTGGCTCACGCCGAGGGCCCCCTGTAGCTCCGTCATCCGGTAATTGAAGCCCAGGTCCACCTGCTGGTAGTACCAGGGACCATCGGGCTCGTGGGTCATCAGAGCCGGATCCCGGGTGATGCCATGGCTGCGCAGCAGGTTCAGGCGGTTGGCCAGCTGGTCGTCATTGGTCAGCGCCATTCCGCCTTCGGCGGTGGTGACGATTTTCACCGGATGAAAACTGAACACCGTGATGTCGCTGTGACGTCCGTTGCCAATGAATTCGCCCTGATACTTCCCTCCTATGGCATGGGAGGCATCCTCGATCACCCTGAACCCATACTCCTGTGCCAGCTCACCGATAGCAGCCATGTCACAGGGCTGGCCGCACAGATGTACCGCGACCACCACCTTGGGTAGCCGCCCCTCGACCCTGGCCTGTTCCAGCTTGGTCCTGAGGGCCTTCGGGCACAGGTTATAGGTGGCAGGATCGATGTCCACGAAGTCCACACTGGCGCCGCAGTAAAGACCACAGTTGGCGGATGCCACAAAGGTCACCGGTGACGTCCACAGCCAGTCGCCGGGCCCGAGATCCAGGGCAAGACAGGCAATGTGCAGAGCGGAGGTGGCACTGTTGACTGCGACGGCGTGGCGGGCGCCCACATGGTCCGCCACCACTTGCTCGAAACGCGGGACCATGGGCCCCTGGGTCAGGAAATCCGACTCCAGTACCGCCACCACCGCGTCTATATCCGCCTGGCTGATGTCCTGCTTGCCATAGGGAATCATGATCAGATCTTTCCGATTTCGCTGTAGTGGGTGTCAATCCAGGCCTTCAGCTCTTCGTCTGCCATCCACTCGGTGTTGTTGTCGCTGGAATAGATAAAGCCCTCTTCCACCTTTTTGCCGTCCTTGATGCGATTGACGTCCTGGTCCCAGTTGTTGATCACCGGCAGGATCTTGTAGTGCTCGGGATACTCGTAGGTGTAATAGGCGTCCTCCGCACCGATCATCTGCTCGTGGAGTTTTTCGCCCGGGCGGATGCCCACCACTTCCTGCTTTGCATCCGGTGCCACTACCCGGGCCAGGTCGGTCACGTTCATGGAGGGGATCTTCTTGACGTAGATTTCACCGCCTTCCATGTCCTCGAATGCGTGCCAGACAAGCTCCACACCCTGCTCCAGTGAAATCATGAAGCGGGTCATGCGAGGGTCGGTGATCGGCAGCACGCCACGGTCGCGAATAGACATGAAGAACGGGATGACAGAGCCGCGGGAGCCCATGACGTTGCCATACCGCACCACGGAGAAGCGGGTCTCATGTCCACCGGAATAGGAGTTGCCGGCCACGAACAGCTTGTCAGAGGCAAGCTTGGTGGCACCGTACAGATTGATCGGGCTGCTGGCCTTGTCCGTGGACAGGGCGACCACGCCTTTCACGCCCTTGTCGATGGCGGCATCGATAAGGTTCATGGCACCGTGGATGTTGGTCTTCACGCACTCGAACGGATTGTACTCCGCCGTGGGAACAATCTTGGTGGCCGCTGCGTGGACAACATAATCGACACCATCCAGTGCCCGGTACAGCCTGTCCCGATCGCGCACATCACCGATGAAGAACCGCAGGCGGTCATCTCCCTGGAAAAGCTTGGCCATTTCCCACTGTTTCATCTCGTCCCTGGAAAAAACGATGATTTTCTTCGGGTTGTACTTTTCCAGGGTCATGGGAATGAACTTGTGACCGAAGGATCCGGTGCCGCCTGTGACCAGGATTGTTTTACCTTGCAACATAGTGATGTCTTCCGCGTTAGCTATTTCTGAGGACCACGACGCCTCGTGGCCCTCCTGGGGGGAACAAGCTGGTCGCTGAACCCCGGATTGTAAATATGGTTCCAGGTGCCTGCTCGCTTCGAAAAAAACGCTCCCGGACCCGGACCCGGTCATTTGATCGTAACAATCACCATAGTTCCGCCCCTGGACACAGGCCTGCGGAATGTACTGAGGTTAAGCAGGGGGACGCACCTGCCACTTTGCGACCAGGTTTGCAGATGGGTTTGGCAAAGGGCCGCTGCAAAAGTACATGGCGAGCCGCTCAACGTAGTGGGCGGGACCGGTTATGAAACAGATACATTCAGCCATAGGATTTTAGCAGATCCTGCCACAGACTTTCTCGCTGCTGCTCAGGTAATCGGGAACACCGTTTGTCGACCGAGCGTTTTAGCCGATTGAGGTTGCGGGATTTCCAATTCTGGCCGCCCGAAGTGGAGCGCAGCCGGCATCGGTCGAAATCAATCAGGTAGACCTTTCCATCCGCAATTAACAGGTTATCGCAGTTGAGGTCCACATGATCCAGACCCTGATCGTGAAATCGACGGATGGTTTTTCCCACGTTGCTCCAGAGAGACCGATCCGTAAGATCCGGAACCTCTGGCAACGTAATGGCATTGGCGATGCGGGCAAGAAGAATTGCGGAATGGTACCACAGTCCATGGTAATGGCCGGACCAGGCCGCAACGGGCTCGGGAACGGGGAGCCCTCTCTCATACAGCGTGGAAAGCAGCCGGAACTCCCGTAGAGAGCGGGTGCGTTCCATTCCGGTATACACATAACTCCGGTCCGACATGCGAGCCATGAGCCCGCCGCGCCGATAATGACGCAGGACCAGGTCTCCCACTTCCGAATGAACAAACCAGGCGCTACCGCGCCCCCCTGAAGATACCGCGCTGGCGCGATCTCCCCAGAATTCCGGCTCAAACCAGGCTTCTGTCACCTGCTCGTATCCGGGACTGACAACCAGCATCAAGGCACCCTTCGGTCGGACCGCCTGACCCTGGCCCCGGAGAGGACGACGGGGCGAAGAGTAGGCTAGAATGGCGCCAGTTTAGCAAGCGCAGGGCCAGTGGCTCTACAACATGGTTCAGAAATTGACGGACAGATCCTTGATCAACTCCATCTGCATACTCCGCCTCTCCGCCATCGGCGATGTCACCCACGTCGTTCCGGTTGTCCTGAGCCTTCAGGAACAGCTCCCCGATGCAAAGATCACCTGGGTGATTGGCAAGATCGAGGCAAAGCTCATTGGCGACCTGCCCGGGGTAGAGTTCATCGTTTTCGACAAGAAATCCGGCTGGAAAGGTTATCTGGAGCTCCGCAGAATCCTCAGAGACCGTCAGTTCGACGCGCTTCTGCATATGCAGGTGGCTTTGAGGGCAAATCTTGCCGCCGCAATGATCCCCGCCAGGATCAAGGTCGGTTATGACCGGGACCGCAGCAAGGACCTGCACGGCCTGTTCATCAATCGGCGCATTGCGCCGGCTGTACGGCAACACGTTCGGGACTGTCTCGCCAGTTTTCTGGAACCCCTCGGCCTGGAGCCTGCGCCGCCGCGCTGGACCATCCCCCTGAGCGACGGCGACCATGCCTTCGCCCGGAAGCAGCTGGCCGAAGACAGAAAAAACCTGGTGATCAGCCCGTGTGCCAGCCATACCCTTCGAAACTGGCCTGCGGAACGCTATGCCCGATTGGCGGATCACGCGGCGGGTGAGCATGGCATGAAGGTAATCCTGGTGGGCAGTCCGGCTCCATTTGAAGTGGAATACTGCGCAGCGATCGAAGAGGTCATGGAGGAGCCGGCCCACAACATCTGCGGAAAGGACACCCTCAAGCAACTGGCGGCCCTGCTCTACCACACGGATCTCGTTGTGGCTCCAGACACCGGCCCGGCCCATATCGCCAGCGCCATGGGCACGGATGTCCTGGGCCTGTTCGCCGCCAGCAATCCTGATCGCTCAGGTCCCTACAATTCCCTGCAGTGGTGCGTGAACCGTTATCCCGAAGCCCTTGAGAAATTCACCGGCCAGACCCTGGACCAGGCCCGCTGGGGAGCCAAGGCCGAGTTCGAGGGTGCCATGAAAATGGTAACCGTAAACGACGCCACGGACATGCTGGACCGCTGGATTGCTGAAAAAGATCGGGATTTGGCCACGGAATCCACGGAAGGACACGGAAATAAAAAGACTTAAAGAAGATTAGACACGGACACTCACGGACTTGCACGGACAAAGACAGAAAATTTATTTAAGTATCGAATCTTTTGTCCGTGAGGGTCCGTGGCCCATTTTTCTTCTTCCGTGTTTTTCCGTGTCTTCCGTGGCTAATCATTCTTTTTTCCGCGTTATTCAGCGGCCAAAGCTCACTTTTTGGCGGTGTAATCCTGGTAGGACTTCTCTTCCACGAAGCGGGATCCCAGCGCCAGGTTTACGTCTTTCTTGATCGCCGCACGCCTGTCGTTGGTGATGTAGACTGACCGGGCCAGCTCGATAAACCGTGATCCGAAGTCCTGCTCCGCTTCCTGGTCGCGAATATCGTCTTCGATTTCCCACAGCTCTTCATTCACCGCCTTGAGCTGACTGCGCAGGTCGGCAATGCGTTTCTGGTCGGGTACCGCCTCGTTCCAGGTGGCGGTCAGTTCGTCCAGCTCAAGCCGGACATTCTTCAGCTTGGCATCGTCCTTGATACGCTCCGACTTGATTTCCAGGATGGTGATCTTGTCCAGCACCTCACCAAAAGAGACGGGAACCCTGATGACGTCTGCCATGATGTTTTCCTGCTTGTTGATTCACGGTGTCCGGGCGAGCCCAACGGGCACCCGGCTCCTCAAATGATAAGGCCGCCGCGCTGGCGAACAGCACACGGCGGCCTGTGAAACCAGCGTTAATCAGCCGCTGACCGGGGTCAGCCACTCGCTCCGGTTAGCCAACCTGCCTTTGACAGCGTCAAAGTACTTGGCCTGCAGTTTCTCCGTCAGCGGGCCCCGCTTGCCTTCACCGATCACACGACCATCCAGCTCACGGATGGGAAGCACCTCGGCGGCGGTACCGGTGAAGAAGGCCTCTTCCGCAATGTAGACCTCATCACGTGTGATGCGGCGCTCGCGAACCGGGATACCCTCTTCCTTACAGAAATCCATGATGGTCTGCCGGGTGATTCCCTCCAGGCAGGAGGTGAGCTCAGGCGTGTGCAGAACGCCGTCACGGAAGATAAAGATGTTTTCACCGGAGCCTTCCGCCACGTAACCTTCGTTGTCAAGGAGAAGGGCTTCCTCACAACCACAGGCAATGGCCTCATTCAGAGCCAGCATGGAGTTGATGTAGTTGCCATTGGCCTTCGCCTTGCACATGGTGATGTTTACATGGTGCCGGGTGTAGGAGGAGGTGCGAACCTTGATGCCCAGCTCCTTGGCTTCCGGCGACATGTAGGAAGGCCAGCTCCAGGCGGCAACCATAACGTGCACCTTCAGGTTATCCGCCCGCAGGCCCATGCCTTCGGACCCCAGGAATACCATGGGACGCAGGTAGGCCTCGTCCAGGTTGTTTTCCCGGACCGACCGGCACTGGGCATCGTTGAGCTGCTCTTTGGTAAAGGGCATCTTCATGTTCAGGATATGGGCGGACCGGAACAGACGGTCGGTATGCTCCTTCAGGCGGAAAATGGCCGGACCCTTCTCAGTGTTATAAGCCCGCACACCCTCAAAACATCCCAGGCCGTAGTGCAGGGTATGGGTCAGGACGTGGGTTTTGGCTTCCCGCCAGGGAACCATTTCACCATCCATCCAGATCAGGCCATCGCGATCAGCCATTGACATCGTATCTGCTCCTAGAAAGCGGTTTTCGGAAAGCCGGCAGTTTAGCAGGAAAAACGCTAATCAATCATCACGCTTTTCCACATCCGCCGGACATACTCACGCTCCTCCGGGAAGGCATCGCCGCTGACCTGACTGTTGAGGTTCTGCAGGGCCCGCCGATGGATGGTGGAACGCAGGGTGATATAGGTTTCCCGCAGCTTTTCGGTGTCCTCTACCGGCATTACACCGGCCCGGCCCAGTTCCTCGAGCTGGCGGATATTGTCGGACCACTGGGTCAGCTCGGGATGCTTCTCCGAATTGGCCAGCATCAGGTACTGAACCAGGAACTCGATATCAATCAGGCCGCCGGTGTCGTGCTTGACGTGGAACGTCTCCTGTCGCTTTGCCTCTGGCGTACCGAGACTGTCACGCATCTTCTCGCGCATTTCCATCACCTCCTTACGGAGCTTTGCCGGGTCGCGATGCTGGCAGAGGATGTCGTGGCGCAGGGCCTCGAACTTTTCCAGGGTCGCTTCACTGCCGGCAACACCTCGCGCCCGGGCAAGTGCCTGATGCTCCCAGGTCCAGGCGTCGTTACGCTGGTATTTCTCAAAAGCCGGCAGGGTGCTGACAAGCAGGCCGGAGCTTCCGGATGGCCTCAACCGCATATCCACCTCGTAGAGCTGCCCCGACGGTGTCTGGGTACTCAGGATATGCACGATCCGCTGTCCGAGACGGGTGTAGAACACGGCGTTGTCGATCGGTTTGTCCCCGTCCGTGGACTGCTCCGGGTCCGCATCATGAATGAACACCAGGTCCAGGTCCGAGGTGTAGCCCAGCTCCAGACCACCGAGTTTGCCGTAGCCCACGATGGCAAAATCGGTATCACAGGCCGAGCCATCGGTGCGCCGGGGGTAGCCGTGACGGCTTACAAGATTGGAAAACGCCACATCCACCACATGGTCCAGCACCACCTCGGCAATCCAGGTCAGGTAGTCGCTTACCTTCATCAATGGAAGCGTACCCCGCAACTCAGATGCGGCAACCCGCAGAATATGGGCCTTCTTGAAATGGCGCAGGGATTCCATCTGCTCCTCAAGGTCCTCGTAGGGTATCCGCAGCATCTGCTGGCGCAGATCGTCCTGGAGCTCCGCCTTGGCGGGGGGGTGGTAGAGGCTCTCCGCATTGAGCAGCTCATCCAGCAGTAACGGCGTCTCCGCCAGCTGGCGGGCGATCCAGGGGCTTTCATTGCAAAGCCTGACCAGCTGGCTCCGGGCTCCGGGATTTTCCAGCAGCAGCACCATGTAAGCGGTGCGGCGAAGAATCGCCTCCACCAGTTGAAGCACACGGGACAGGGTCTCTGAAGGTTGCTCGACATGACTCAGGGCTTCCAGCAAAACTGGCATGAACTGGTTCAGTCTGTGTCGGCCCTGGGTCTGCATGACCTGGATGGTGCGACTGTCACGAAGCTCCTTGAGCAGCCCAAGGCTCGCTTCCGGCTCCTCAAAACCCTGTTCCCGGAGCCAGCCAGCCGCGGTCTCGTCGTCCATTTCCGCCAGCCACAGTTCCTGCCAGGCTTCATCCAGGTCCGTGGACTCCTCGTCTTCATCCTCCAGCGTAATAATGTCAGCGAAGTGCCGGGCGACCTTTTCCCGATGTTCGTTGAGCGTCCCGATACAGGCCTGCCAGCTGTCATAGCCCATGATCAGGGCCACCCGGGCCTGTCCCGGTTCGTCGTCTGGCAATAACTGGGTCTGCTTGTCTTCAATGCCCTGCAGAGCGTGCTCCATGTTGCGCAGGAAAATGTACGCCTCCCTGAGTTCTTTCACCACGACCGGCGGGAGCAGTTCCAGCGCTTCCAGCTCCTGTAGAATGTTCAGAAGTTCCCGCTGCTGAAGTTCCCGGTCACGTCCGCCGCGAATCAACTGGAAGGCCTGCACCACAAACTCGATCTCGCGGATCCCGCCACTGCCCAGCTTGATGTTGTTCTCAAGGCCCTTTCGCCTGACCTCACGATTGATCATGGCCTTCATGGAGCGAAGCGACTCAAAGGCGCTGAAATCAATGTACTTGCGATAGACAAAGGGACGCAGGCTTTCCATGAGCACGCGGCCGGCCTCCTGGTCGCCAGCCACAACCCGGGCCTTGACCATGGCATAGCGCTCCCATTCCCGGCCCTGGTCCTGGTAATAGGTTTCCAGCGCGGGAAAGCTCAAAGCCAGGGCGCCGCTCTGGCCATAGGGGCGCAGACGCATATCCACCCTGAAAACAAAGCCGTCGGCGGTGATCTGGTCCAGCGCCTGAATCAGCTTCTGACCCAGACGGATAAAGAATTGCTGGTTATCCAGGGAACGACGCCCGCCGAGGGTTTCGCCCTTGCCGGGGAATGCAAAGATCAGGTCGATGTCCGAGGAGATGTTCAGCTCCCGACCGCCAAGTTTGCCCATGCCCAGAACGATCATGGGCTGGGCGGCCTCCTTCCCGGTCACCGGGTCCCGGCCGTAGGGGGTGCCGTATTGCTCGCAGGCCTGTTCATACAGCCAGTCCAGCGCGCCCTGGATACAGGTATCGGCAAACTCGCTGGCGGCGGCCACGGTTTCGTGGAAGTCGGCCAGCGCCATGCTGTCCCGCCAGATCATGCGGAACTGGCTTTCCCGACGAAACCGCCGCAGGGCCCGATGAAGAGATGCTTCATCCGTCACCGTTGCCAGGAAGTCCTGCCACCGGTGCCGGAGAAACTCTGGCGTTGTCGGCTCTGCCAGAGAGCGGACCTCAGCCATTTCCCGAACCTGCCCGGGATGACGCTCAAGGGTTTCCCTGAGGAACAGACTACGGGCAACCGCCTGGGCAATGGCCACCTGCCCCATACCGACATCGTCTGTTGCCCATCCAGGCACACCCTCGGGAAAGAGTCCCGGCCAGGCCTGTGAAACATCCTCAGCCAGTATCTCCGGCAGCCCGCGCCATGGCTCTGACATAATACAAACCCCTGTATCTCTGTTATATTTTCACTACTGTATACCGAACCCTGACCCGACTGAACCTTCAGAGCCGTCGATGCAAAAATACCGGAAACCGCTGAACCCGGAACATCAGATGACCCACCTGCCGATGTCCGGAATCATCAAGACCCGGGTCAAGCGGCTTTTCCTGATTCTCGCCGGCCTGCTGTGTTTTCAGGTACTCGTCATCTGGTGGGCCGAAGAGCTGTCACTGTTCGAGTCATTATGGCTCACCATGACCACGCTGGTGACCGTTGGTTACGGTGACTACGCCCCGCAGACTCTCATCGGCCGCCTGAGTACCATCGCGGTTATGTTTCTCACCGCGATCACCCTCCTGACGCTGATCGTCAGTGACTACATCGAGTACCGGTTCTATCGCCGGGAAAGAATTATAACCGGACGCTGGATCTACAAGATGAAAAACCATGTCGTGATCATCAACACGCCAAGCCGGGGGGGCGAACAGTACTTCCTGCGTATCGCCACTCAGTTGAGGGCGGTCCCGGGGTACGAAAATGTCCCCATCCTGCTGCTCACGCAACAGTACCCCTCTGGCCTGCCGCCGGAGCTCCGGGATATAGGCCTGGTACACTACCATGGCACCGGCGCCAACGAAGAGGACCTGAAATCCGCCCATGTCGGCCAGGCCAGGAACATCCTGCTGCTGGCCCAGGACGAAGCGGACCCCGCCTCTGACAGCTATACCTTCGATGTGGCCCACCGCCTCAGTGAGCTTAGCCTGGCGGGCAAGACCACGGCAGAATGTGTCAGCGACAAGAACAGGCAACGGTTCAAAGCCATTGGAATCCGCTCTATCCTGCGGCCGGTGCGCACCTATCCCGAAATCATGGTCCGGGCGGTGGTCTCTCCCGGGAGCGAAAAGGTCCTCGAAGACATGTTCAATTACGAGCAGGATCATCCACATAGGTACAACCTGGCACTGGATGATCTGACCTGGTCTGATATAGTCACGGCGCTCATCCGTCACGGCATCGGCACGGCGCTCGCCTACGTCGATAAGGATGACGAGATCATTTGCCACCCTGCACCCGCCGTCAAAGTGGCAGGAAAAGGCCTTTTCGTCCTGGTGAAGTCCAGCGAAACACCAGAAGTGTCCGTGGTTGAGGAAGCGCTGGAGCGACACCAGCGGTTCATGGAAAAGGTGCGCTCCATTCAGGGCACGCCAGAGAAAGACGCTGACCTGAGCGCGGCCGGCGGATAGCCGGGGCGACAGTAACGAGGGGCAAGTTTGGTGTCATTCCTTGATTCAGAGTTTTTCCAGCCTCTTTACGAAGCCCTGGAGTCCGGCCATCCGGACGAAATCCAGACCGCCGCATCTTCCTACAATGCAGCGGACCTGGCGGATTTCATTGAGTATACCGGTGCCGAGGATGACGCCAAGGGACTGGCGCTTCTGCAGAGCCTGCCCGCCGATCAGCAGGCCAAGGTGTTTGGCTACATCGAGCCGGACATGCAGAAGATCCTGGCCAGGCTGATTCCGAAAGGTGCCCTGGCGGGTATTGTCACCGACATGTCCGCCGACGAGCGAGCCGACTTCTTCAACCTCCTGGATGAAAACCAGCAGCACGCCCTGTTCCAGTCCCTTGCCAGCCGGGAGCGGGAGGACCTGCTTCGCCTGGCAAGCTTCGAGGAAGGCACCGCTGGCGCCATCATGACCTCGGACTATGCGGTTGTCAGCTCTGGCATGACCGTCGCCTCGGCGCTGTCCTTACTGCGCAACACCGCCCCGGACAAGGAGACCATTTACCAGGCTTACGTAGTGGACAAAAGCCACAAGCTGCTGGGGGCCATCTCCCTACGCAACCTGATCATCAGTGCCCCGGGCGCCCTGGTGGACTCGCTGATGGCCACAGGCCTCGTTTTCACCCGCACCGATACCGAGCAGGAAGAAGTGGCCCGGCTGATCTCCCGCTACGACCTGCTGGCGCTGCCAATC
The DNA here is from genome assembly GCF_900115285.1 of Marinobacter daqiaonensis. GTDB lineage: Bacteria > Pseudomonadota > Gammaproteobacteria > Pseudomonadales > Oleiphilaceae > Marinobacter > Marinobacter daqiaonensis. The sequence goes on along the minus strand of NZ_FOYW01000004.1, from coordinate 51,098 downwards.
GTCGACGACGATGAACGCCTGGTGGGCATCGTCACCTACGACGATGCCATGGACGTGGCCGAAGCCGAAGCCACGGAAGACATGCACAAGGGCGCGACCGTAGGCCGCCTGGACACCAGCTTCAAGACCGCCTCTCCCTTCTCCCTCTACCGGTCCAGGGTGCAGTGGCTGGTGATACTGGTGTTCGGCAACATCTTTACCGGCGCGGGTATCGCCTACTTTGAACAGACCATATCGGCACACATTGCCCTGCTTTTTTTCATGCCTCTGCTGGTGGCAAGCGCGGGCAATGCCGGAGCCCAGTCCGCTACCCTGATGATACGGGGCATGGCCACCGGCGATGTCACCACCCGTGACTGGGGCATGCTGCTGGGCAAGGACATTCTGGTCGCCACCGGCCTGGGCCTGACCATGGCCCTGGCTGTCATGGTCATAGGGCTGTTCCGGGCCAGCCCGGCCATCGCAATGGTTGTGTCCATCACCATGGTGACGGTAGTGCTGATGGGCAGCGTCATAGGCATGCTGCTGCCTTTCCTGCTGGACAAGCTGAAATTCGACCCGGCGACCGCCAGCACGCCACTGATCACCACCATAGCGGATGTCAGCGGTGTGCTGATCTATTTCAGTATAGCAACTGCGGTTCTCGGACTGGGCTGATACGCATTCAGTGACCAAGCTCCAGGAGCGCCAGCTGGAACTGGCCCAGCCGTGTTGACGAAGCCGCCAGATCGGCCATCGGCTGCTTCTGCATTTCCTTCTCCAGCCAGGCCAGGTCCCCAGCCAGCGTTTCGCCCAGGTCGTGGCGCTCGCTCAGACGCGCCAGATCCTCCTTCAGACTCCGGTCGGCCGTGCCGGACAGCCAGGCCCGGGAAAGGCCGTGCAGCACCCGGTTCACCAGCGGTTCCTGGTCCGGAAGTGGCTGCGGATCATGGAGTCCGGCCAGCTCATAGCCCTGTTCCGCCTTGCTGATCAGATTCAGAAACACCGGGACCTGCACGGAAAGCTGCCGGGCCCAGGGCAACAGAGCCTCGTCACTGCCCTCTTTAAGTTCAAGCTCCAGCTCGCAAAGGTCCCGGACGCGACCCCCGGCACTGATACTGCCCCGATCCAACGCACATTCGATGACCCCGTCCTCAGTCCTGATCATCAACAGGGTTCGCTCAAAATTGGTCTCGAATACCGGCTCGAGCTCCGCCAGGTTGATGTTGTCTCCCACCGGTGTGTCGGCAATCAGACCTATGTTCAGCCCAGTCCCTGCCAGGGGCCACTCCCATTCTTCGCGGCGATGGGCTCCTTCCACGAACTCTCCCTGGGTTTTCAGGGTCTGGATATACCGGTCACCGGCCTGGCGGACCCGCAGGGCCGCCTTCTGCCGGTTCAGCTCGCCATCCGGGGTATCGTAATAGCGGTTCACCAGGGTTTTATCCCCTGCTGCGGTTACGTTCTCCCGGGCCGACAGCCACTGCCGGGCCTGGCTCAGCGCACCCGGTGTCAGGCTGAGCTTGATCTCCAGCTCTTCAGCCATGAAAGCCTCCCTCTGACTGTTGATTTCAGACACCATAAACGAAAAAACCGGCAGCCCGAAGGCTGCCGGTTTCTATACCGCTTCGTGTTTCAGCTGGCTAGCTGATCAGAAGTAGTAAACTGCGCCAACTGCGGCGACAGAGCGCTCGTCAGTTACAGCTGTGGGATTGGAATCATCCCAGCTCCAAACATCGTCACCACCACCCAGATAGCCTTCGACCCAAACGTACATGTGGTCAGACAGGTTGTGCAGGGCCTGCAGGGTGATTACATCACGGCTCAGATCGCTTCCGTCTTCAAGGTCTGTGCGCTCGTATGATGCCGCGAACCGGTTCGCGCCCATAGTGTACACGCCCTGAACCGCGTAGTTGTCCTGAACGTCTTCGCGAGTGTGGTACTCAGCGGTCAGATCCAGGCTTTCGAGACTGTAGGTTGCACGCAGACCATAAGTGTTTTCGTTGCTGCCGGCGCCATCGTTGGAGTCAATAGCTGCAGCCAGTTCCAGCCCGCCCATTTCGTAGACAGCAGCCAGCTGCCACGGGTAGGATTTCTCACCCTTGCCCTTGGTGTCGCTGTCGCCGTTGTACTGGACTGCACCCAAGATAGACAGGCCACCGAAGGACGGAGACATGTACTGGATCAGGTCGCCCTCACCAGTGGTGTAGGAAACGCCCTGGCTCAGAACAGCTGCCTCGTAGTACTCGGAAACCACAGTAACGGCGCGCTCATAGGTGTCGTCGTCCTTACCGACCCAGATCTGACCGAAATTGTCGCCGCGAACACCGACGTAGGCTTCGTCGATCTCGTAGATACCGTCGTTCGTGCCATTGTTATCATCCGCATCGAAGTGGAACTCGGCCTTGAAGAAGCCTTCCACGCCCGGCGCGAGTTCGTGATCGTGCAGAACGCCGATGGTTGAACCGTTGTCAAAATGATTGGTTTCGGACGGACCGCCGTCGTAGTTGTCGTGAGTCACGGCCAGCTGGATGTTGCCGTAAATTTCCGGCATGGAGTCCAGCTTGGCAGCCAGCTCGGAAGCGGTCGGGGTCAGTTCAGTGGTCTCAGAACCGGTCTGCGCGACAGCAGTGCCAGAGAAAGAAACAGCAGCGATCGCAGATGCGATAAGAGTCTTTTTCATTTTGCGTCTTCCTTTTGAGTTAACTCAGGTTTTTTAGCGACGGATCTGGCCCGCCTATCAGTCTCAATACGCCCATGCTCCTGGCCTGGAGGCCATGACTGATGGGGTGATGACGTCAGACTTCTTTTTTCGGAGCCCTTCACAGTCAATCACTTACACAGCTTTGTTAAAGCTGCGCCTTGAAAAACCTTTTTAATACACAGCAATCGATTTTGCAAACAATCCGCCTGAATTTTTTAGCAGATTACGACCCGCTTCGGGGCTGAATATAACCAAAAGCTTTAAGTCAGCGTTCAAAAACAGAGCCAGAACCCTGAAAAACCTTTAAAAACAAAATATTATTGATGAATACCACCTTCTACGCAGCTCAGGTAGCCCGCGCCTCGCACCAGTCGGGGGCACTCCCTCAGAGACAGAACCGCGGACGCACAAAAATGCGCCATAACCGACAGGTCGCGAAACTTTACCTATTGTCCTGTCCGATAACAATGTCAGGCATTCAACAGGAAAGTCACCGGCCCGTCATTGACCAATGCCACTTTCATGTCAGCACCGAATCTTCCGAATTCGACCCGTTCCTCGCCAAGAACTTTTTTCGCCTCATGACCAAAGTAATCCACAAGCTCGCGAGCGGTTTTCGGCTCAGCGGCATTGGAAAAACCCGGACGGGTACCGGAACCGGTATCGGCAGCAAGGGTGAACTGGGGTACGATCAGAAGGGAGCCGCCACTATCTTCAACACTGCGGTTCATGCGGCCCTGGTCATCGGGAAAAATCCGATAACGGATAATTTTGCCAACCAGCGCGTCGGCCTGGGCGACACTGTCCCTGCGCTCCACTCCCAGCAGCAAAAGCAGGCCCCCGTCAATGCTGGCAATCACCTCGCCATCCACTGATACGCTTGCCTGAGTCACCCTCTGGATCAATCCCTTCATGGCAATCCTGAAGCCAAGTTGGTTTCGAAAGCGATGGGATTCTATCGGCGACGGAACCGCAAAGCAAGTCGAGCACGCCGGCGCTGGACAGCGTGAGACTGCCCGCTGATCAATGTTTCACGCCGGCCTTGGCTCGGACTCCCGGGCCACGGTCTCCACAGCACGCATCAACGCATCGATCAGCGAGGGTTCAGAGGCCGAGTGCCCCGCGTCGCGGATTATCTGCAGCTCAGCCTGGGGCCAGGCCTCACTGAGGGCAAAGGCATTATCCAGCGGGCAGACCATGTCGTAACGGCCATGGACAATGACGCCGGGTATTTCCGCCAGCCGTCCTGCGTTGGCCAGCAGTTGCCCCGGTTCCAGGAAAGCATTATTCATGAAGTAGTGGCATTCGATCCGCGCCAGGGCGATCGCGGTATGGGGGTGGGCAAAGTGCTCCACTACCCGGGGATTGGGATGCAAAGTGGCGCACCGCCCCTCCCATATGGACCAGGCCTTGGCGGCCTGAATCTGCTCGAGCTCGTTGGAGCTGGTGAGGCGGCGATAGTAAGCGCTGACCATGTCTCCACGTTCCACAGCAGGAATCGGCGCCAGGTAGTCCTGCCAGTAATCCGGAAAAACGCGACCGGCGCCATCCTGATAGAACCAGCGGATATCTTCAGGACGACACAGGAATATCCCTCTTAACACCAGTCCCAGAACATGCCCGGGCCATTCCTGGGCGTAAGCCAGACTTAGTGTCGAGCCCCAGCTGCCACCAAAGAGTATCCAGCGATCAATACCCAGGAACTGTCGCGCCCGCTCCAGATCCTCCACCAGCGCCTGCGTGGTATTACCCCTGAGCTCGGCCAGGGGGGTCGAGCGCCCTGCCCCGCGCTGGTCCAGCAGGATGATCCGGAACCGCTCGGCATCGAAGAATCTCCGATACCACTCCTCGCAACCACCACCCGGGCCGCCATGAATGACGATTACCGGAATCCCGTCAGGGTTACCGGACTCTTCCAGGTACAGCTCATGGGGAGGATCCACGGCAAGGCGGTGGCGGGCGTAGGGCTGGATTTCAGGATAGAGACTCAGCATCACAAACTCCGTTTTGGGGATTTCAGGAGTCTAGCTGACATTGGCGGGGGAAATCATGTTTTGCCGCGGAATCCGCGAAGTACGCGGAAAAACAGGATTAGCCACGGAAACCACGGAAGGACACGGAAAAAGAATCTTTAGCCACGGACACTCAAGGACTAAGACAGAAAGATTTTTAACTTACTAATCTTTTCGTCCGTGTGTGTCCGTGTTGTCCGTGGCTATCTTTGGTCTTTACTTTCCGTGCCTTCCGTGGTTTCCGTGGCTAAAAGTCCTTACTTCTTGCCGGCGCGCTTGCGCTCGTTTTCGGTCAGCAGCTTCTTGCGCAGCCGGATCGACTTGGGAGTCACTTCCACCAGTTCATCTTCGTCGATGAACTCCAGCGCCTGCTCCAGGGTGAACTTGATGGGCGGCACCAGGCCGATCACCTCGTCCTTACCGGAGGCACGCATGTTGTCCAGCTTTTTGCCCTTGGTGGGGTTGATCACAATGTCGTTATCCCGGCTGTGGATACCGCACAACTGACCCTCGTAGACTTCCTGGCCCGGGTCCAGGAACAGCTTGCCCCGGCTCTGAAGTGTTTCCAGGGAGTACGTCAGCGCGGTGCCGTTGGCCATGGAGACCAGCACACCGTTCTGGCGGCTGCCCATGGCGCCCTCCTTGATCGGCCCGTAGTGGCTGAAGGTAGAGGTCAGGATACCGGTACCGGAGGTCATGGTCAGGAACGCATTCCGGAAGCCGATCAGCCCGCGGGCGGGAATCGTGTATTCCAGCCGCATGCGGCCCTTGCCATCGGGAATCATGTTGGTCAGGTCACCCTTGCGAAGACCCATCTGTTCCATGACAGGGCCCTGGTGCTGCTCCTCGATGTCGACGATCACATTCTCGTAGGGCTCCTGCTTTACGCCGTCAATCTCGCGGATAACCACTTCAGGCCGTCCCACCGCCAGCTCGAAGTTTTCACGGCGCATGTTTTCGATCAGCACCGACAGGTGCAGTTCACCACGTCCGGAAACCTTGAACTTGTCGGCGGATTCACCTTCCTCTACCCGCAGGGCGACGTTGTGCAGCAACTCCTTCTCCAGTCGCTCCTTGATGTTGCGGCTGGTGACGTACTTGCCTTCCTTGCCGGCGAACGGCGAGTCGTTGACCTGGAAGGTCATGGATACCGTGGGCTCGTCCACGGTCAGCGGCGGCAGTGCCTCCACGGCATTGGGATCACACAGGGTGTCAGAGATGTGCAGCTGGTCGAGACCGCTGACGCAGACGATGTCACCGGCCTGTGCTTCTTCCACTTCCACCCGGTGGAGACCGGAATGCCCCATGATCTTGAGGATACGACCGCTGCGCTTTTTGCCGTCGGCACCGATGGCTGCCACCGGTGTATTGGTCTTCACCTTGCCCCGCATGATGCGGCCAATGCCGATGACGCCCAGAAAGCTGCTGTAATCCAGCTGGGAAATCTGCATCTGGAAAGTCCCGTCCGGATCAACCGCAGGCGCCGGAACATGGTCGACAATCGCCTGGAAGACAGCGTCCATGTTGTCGTCCATGGCCTCGTGATCCATGCCGGCGATACCGTTCAGGGCGCTGGCATAGACAATGGGGAAATCGAGCTGCTCGTCGGTGGCGCCGAGGTTGTCGAAAAGATCAAAAACCTGATCCACCACCCAGTCCGGGCGCGCGCCCGGACGGTCAATCTTGTTGACCACCACGATGGGACGGAGGCCGGCAGCGAATGCCTTCTGGGTCACGAAGCGGGTTTGCGGCATGGGGCCGTCGATGGAATCCACCACCAGCAGCACGCAGTCCACCATGCTCATGACACGTTCAACCTCACCACCGAAGTCGGCGTGACCCGGGGTGTCCACAATGTTAATGGCGTAGTCGTGCCATTTCAGGGCCGTGTTCTTGGCCAGAATGGTGATACCACGCTCCTTTTCCTGGTCATTGGAGTCCATGACCCGCTCGCTCTCGAGCTCTTTTCGGTCCAGGGTGCCGGACTGGCGCAACAGCTGGTCCACCAGGGTGGTCTTTCCATGGTCAACGTGGGCAATAATGGCTACATTTCTAAGCTTATCAATCACAAGAGGTTCCTGCGGCATGTCCCGATGACCTGAGAGGGTTCAGGGACGCAGACCCTGCTCCCGGGGCGTTCACATGCCGTCTCAAATCCGAAATAAATGAATGGCGTTGTCCGGGCGGGCGCCCGGGTCCTGGCAGATGCGAATCCTGCCGGACATTCAAGCGCGCGAAGTATATCGGAAACCCGATGGCGTTAATATGAAGAAAAACGCCTATTCTGTTTCGGTGCACAAAAGACCCTCATGCACCATTACCGAACACAAACAGGGTAATGCGCACGATAATGGTGCACTATTTGGGTGCACACATGAAGAGCGGGTTCACATGGGAACGACAAAATTGCCTGCAAAGCGCATGGTTGGGCGATTTCACGCCATGCATCAAAAACTGGCAAGCCGATTGCTTCAGCTGTTACAGCCGATTTTCAAGGTGACTGACGGCAATCTTCTGATAAGCTGCCCGCACCAGAAGAATGATCGGAGCTCAGCCAGGCGCTGAACGATCCGGCACACCGAACACCGAAATCACCCGCGCTGCGGGTTAACTTACGGAGTAAAGCACAATGTCGAAGACGAAGACGATTGATCTGATCAAAGAACACGAAGTCAAATGGGTCGACCTGCGATTCACCGACAGCCGTGGCAAAGAGCAGCATGTTACCCTGCCGGCCACCGAGGTGGACGAGGATTTCTTCACCGACGGCAAAATGTTCGATGGCTCTTCAATTGCTGGCTGGAAGGGCATCAACGAGTCCGACATGATCCTGATGCCGGACGATGAAACCTCCGTGCTGGACCCGTTCACCGAGGAAACCACGGTCAACATCACCTGCGACATCGTGGAGCCTACCACCATGCAGGGTTACGAGCGTGATCCCCGCTCCGTTGCCCGTCGTGCCGAAGAGTACCTGAAGTCCACCGGCATTGCTGACGGTGCCCTGTTCGGCCCGGAGCCGGAGTTCTTCATTTTTGACTCCGCCAAGTGGTCCATCGACATGAAGGGCGCCATGTACGAGCTGTACTCGGAAGAAGCTGCCTGGGTCTCCGGCGAAGATTTCGAGCGCAACAACATCGGTCACCGTCCCGGCGTCAAGGGTGGCTACTTCCCGGTTCCGCCAGTGGACAGCCTGCACGACCTGCGTGGCGCGATGTGTGCCGCCATGGAGTCCATGGGTCTGGTTATCGAAGTGCATCACCACGAAGTGGGGACTGCCGGCCAGTGTGAAATCGGTGTTGGCCCCAATACCCTGACCCGCAAGGCGGACGAAGTACAGATTCTGAAGTACTGCGTGCACAACGTGGCCCACGCCTACGGCAAGACAGCCACCTTCATGCCCAAGCCGGTGGTGGGTGACAACGGTTCCGGCATGCACGTTCACATGTCCCTGAACAAGGACGGCAAGAACCTCTTTGCGGGTGACGGCTATGCCGGCCTGAGCGAGATGGCCCTGTACTACATCGGCGGCATCATCAAGCACGCAAGGACCATCAACGCCTTCACCAACAGCACCACCAACAGCTACAAGCGTCTGGTACCTGGCTTCGAAGCGCCGGTCATGCTGGCCTACTCCGCCCGTAACCGCTCCGCTTCCATCCGTATCCCGTACGTAAGCAGCCCCAAGGCCCGCCGTATCGAGGTTCGGTTCCCTGACCCGGGCTCCAACCCCTACCTGGCCTTCGCCGCCCTGATGATGGCCGGCCTGGACGGCATCCAGAACAAGATCCACCCTGGCGATGCCATGGACAAGGACCTGTATGACCTGCCGAAGGAAGAGGCCCTGAACATTCCGACCGTGGCCGGAACGTTCGAGGAAGCCCTGGAGTACCTGGAGAAGGACCACGAGTTCCTGACCCGTGGTGGCGTATTCACCGAGGACATGATCGCAGGCTATCTCGACCTGAAGCGTGCGGAAGTTCAGCGTCTGAACATGACCACCCATCCGGTTGAGTTCGAGCTGTACTACTCCTGCTGATTCCGGAAGTGAATCGGGGCGGTGCTGTCGGCCGCTCCCTAAAGCCCCGCCCCGGCGGGGCTTTTTTTGTGACTGTTACCTCACCGTAACTTCTGGCTACGTGTGGCGCATTGCATTGGCCTGGCCCTCTGCCGATAATTCTGTCTGGGTCCATTAAAAGGTTCTGGCTATGAGAATAACGCGGTTAATGCTCTGCTCACTCGCCACGGCGTTCCTGTCCCTTCCGGTCAGTGCGGAGGTATACCGCCAGGTGGACAAGGATGGCAATGTCACCTTCACCGACGAGCCCACAGAAGGCGCGGAGAGAATTCAGGTCAAGCCGGTCACCACCATTACCATGCCCAAACCGGAGACGGTCCTGAGGCAGGTGGAGGAAGACGAGGAAATCGGCGACCAGAGCGCTTACGAATCGGCCACCTTTGTGTCCCCTGTGGACGAGGAAGCTTTCTACAGCGGCAGTGGCAATATCGAGCTTCGGGTGACCAGTGAGCCAGCCCTGCGTGAGGGGCACCGTTTCGAGATAACCCTGGACGGCCAGCCCGTTGGTCAGACCCGCTCCGGTTCTGTGAGCGTCCAGAATGTCTTCCGCGGCACTCACAGTGCCGGTGTCCATGTTATCAACGAAGCTGGTGAGCGCATCTACACCGGGCAGCAGATCGAATTCACCGTCCACCGCCCCTCCGTCCTTAACTGACCTGAAACACGGGGTCTGGCACGCCTGCCAGACCCCGATCAGCCTGCCCTGCCGCCATCATTGCACCATTCTGGTGCGCTCGCACCAAAAAACGTCCATACTCTGTTCAGGCAAGGGGCATTCCCCAGGGCATCGAATGCCCTTGTATCGGATTCGCACCAAAGCGTATCGCTGCCCTGCCAGTAAATTCGCCACTTTGCCCGCAAACAGCGCAGCGAAAGCAAAAACTGCGACACCATCTCAAATCTGGATCGTTTTTTGCAGTTCCCAATGCAGAAACTGGGGGAGATCCATGGCAGCCGTTACGGACTACAAGAGTATTCTCGAAAGCCTGACCACCGCCGTGGTGGTCGTCGACAGGAGTCTGCGGATTCAGTACCTGAACCCGGCTGCGGAGAGCATGCTGGAAACCAGCCTTTTGCGGGTGCGCAGGGTCAGGCTCGCAAGCCTGCTCCTGGAAACCAATCAGTCCCTGGATACCCTTCGGGCCGCGGTTGAAACCGGTCAGGCCTACACCCGCCGGGAGGCCGAGTTTCTGCTCGCCACCGGCAACAGGTTTACGGTGGACTATTCAGTAAGCCCTTTCGGGAATGACTCGGGGGAACTGATGATGGAAATCCAGCCGCGGGACCGCCTGATGCGCATCAGCCGCGAGGAAGACATGCTGGTGCAGCAGGAGACCACCCGCATCCTGGTGCGGGGGATGGCTCACGAAATCAAGAACCCCCTCGGGGGAATACGGGGCGCGGCCCAGTTGCTGGACCGGGAACTCACCGACGACAGCCAGAAGGAATACACCCAGGTCATTATTGACGAGGCGGACCGACTGCGCAGCCTCGTGGACCGCATGCTCGGCCCCAACCGCGCCCTCAGGCTTGCCCCTACCAATATCCACGAGGTACTCGAACGGGTACGCACCCTGCTGGAAGCCGAGAGCCGGGGCCGGCTCCGGTTCCAGAGGGACTACGATATCAGCCTGCCGGAGTTTCCGGGCGACAAGGAACAGCTGATCCAGGCTTTCCTCAACATCGCCCGGAACGCCATGGAAGCGGCTTTCGAGTATCGGGACAGGCCCTGCAGCCCGGAACCGCCAACCATTGTTTTCCGTACGCGGGTACTGCGCCAGTTCACCATTGGCCAGAAGCGTCACCGACTGGTGTGCCGTGTCGACATCATGGATAACGGCCCGGGCATCCCCCCGGACCTGCTTCAGAATATCTTTTACCCCATGATCAGTGGCCGGGCCAACGGCACCGGTCTGGGGCTGTCCATTACCCAGAGCATCATCGGCCAGCACCATGGACTGGTGGAATGCGAAAGTGAACCCGGCAAGACCGACTTTATAATCTTTCTGCCGCTGGAGGAGTCCGCAAAATGAGTCAACCGGCAAACGTCTGGATCATAGACGACGACCGCAGCATTCGCTGGGTGCTGGAACGCGCCCTTACCCAGGCCGGAATGCGCCCCCGGGTTTTCGAGAATGGCGATGGGGTCATGGTGCGGCTCGAGCACGAGGAGCCGGATGCGATCATCAGTGACATTCGCATGCCCGGTATTGACGGTATTTCCCTGCTTTCCCGCATTGTCGAGAGCAACCCCGATGTGCCCGTAATCATCATGACCGCCCATTCCGACCTGGAAAGCGCGGTCACCAGTTACCAGACCGGCGCCTTCGAATATCTGCCCAAACCTTTCGATGTGGATGATGCCGTCGGCCTGGTGAAGCGGGCCGTTGCCCACAGCCATGAGCGCCGAGCCACGTCCGAGCCGGTCACGGAACCTGCCCACCGCAGTGCCGAGATTATCGGCGAAGCCCCGGCAATGCAGGAGGTTTTCCGGGCCATCGGGCGGCTCTCCCACTCCAACATCACCGTGCTCATCAACGGCGAAAGCGGTACCGGTAAGGAGCTGGTGGCCCAGGCCCTGCACAATCACAGCCCACGGGCGAATCACCCATTCGTTGCCCTGAACATGGCAGCCATTCCCAAGGACCTGATCGAGTCGGAGCTGTTTGGCCATGAAAAGGGCGCCTTCACTGGCGCGGCGGCGGCCCGTCAGGGTCGCTTCGAGCAGGCCAACGGCGGCACCCTGTTCCTGGACGAGATCGGCGACATGCCCGCTGACACCCAGACGCGGCTGCTCCGGGTGCTGGCCGATGGCGAGTTCTACCGGGTGGGAGGTACAACCTCCATCAGGGTCGATGTGCGGATCATCGCCGCCACCCACCAGGACCTGGAGAAACTGGTCCAGGCCGGAACTTTTCGGGAAGACCTGTTCCATCGCCTGAACGTGATTCGCGTGCACCTGCCGAAGCTGGCGGAGCGTCGGGAGGACATCCCCCGCCTGATGCAGCATTTTCTCAAGCGGGCGGCGAAGGAGCTGGCTGTCGAGCCCAAGATCCTGCGACCGGACGCAGAGGAGTACCTGACCACGCTTCCCTGGCCCGGCAACGTACGCCAGCTGGAGAACACCTGTCGCTGGCTCACCGTCATGGCCAGTGGCCGGGAAATCCACATCGATGACCTGCCGCCGGAACTGCTGCAGCAGGCCGACACCCCCGCCACCGGTCAGACCTGGCAGGAAGGCCTGCGCAACTGGGCGGAGCAGGAACTGCGACGGGGCAAGAAGGGCATTCTGGAAAGCGCGGTGCCGGAATTCGAAAAGATCATGATTGAAACCGCCCTGAAGCACACCGGTGGCCGGCGCCGGGACGCGTCAGTCCTGCTGGGGTGGGGCCGCAACACCCTGACCCGAAAGATCAACGAGCTGGGGATGGATCATGAGGAGGTGGACGAGCCCTGAGGCTCGCCCCACCTCCGGCCCGTCAGTTTAGGACCTCCTGCCAGTAAATAACACGGTCATGGCCGCGGTAGACGCCGAAGGTGGCCAAAGCGGAGGGGAGATCCAGGGTTCCGTCACCATCAAAATCATCCTGCTGCCAGACGGGAACGGACCAGATGAGCTCTTCGGTTCCCCGGGTACCATTGGGCTCAAGCACTAACGGCTCTGCCTGACCCATGGCAAAATCCCCGGTATCGCCTTCGCTGACCAGCTCATGGTATTGCTCGGGGTCGCTGAGCTGACTGGCCGCCGCGTCCCAGGTGGTGCAGCTGTCCAGCAGGTTCACCACAAATGCGGAGCCATTCCAGTATTCCATGGCAAACGGCATGGTCAACTGGCTGGCGTTTTCCGGACCATAAACGTTTTCCATAAACCGCCGGCCGTAGTAGATCTCTCCATCGCTGGTGGGTGATAGTGAGAGCGGGACACTGCCAGCAGCAGTAACGCCGTCCTGATCCGTAACCTGGTCGATGGTCAGGGTCAGCGAAGGGGTGAACGGAGCGACCGCGGCTTCAGGCGACTTGGTATAGGTGACAGTGTCATTCGCATTATAGCGATAGACGACCGGATCCAGATCGACTCTTGGTGCGATGGTGCCTATCTGCTTGGCGGTCACTATCGGATACGGCGTGTCGTCGGTCAGCAAAGCACTGTCGTCCTCCGCTGGCCAGGTCCGGGTCACCCCGCCGGACAAAAGCCGCATGAAGCCTCCGATCAGATAATTGCGGGTCTCCGATCCCGACGTATTCAGGGGTGTGACTTCAATGGAAGGCTCGGTCATCCAGCCGGTCTCCTGGCCACTGTAGGTAAAGCCGCCAGGACCGCTGCAGAATGCCGCCAGGGTTCCCTGGTCCTCCACATCAAGCTCGAAACGATCCGGCACAAAACGTCCCACCGGTCCACTGTTGCCGGTTAGCCTGTTTGTCCGCAGACTGCCTGCCCCCAGGTAATTGCCGTCAGTCACTGCGCCTTCGATGTCGATAATTCCCACTTCCTGAAACCGAAAGCCGGACCTGTTTGCCACCCCAGAGCTATAGTCGGAGGACTGCAATGCTGGCCCGTCCAGACCTGGGTCAACACCGCCGGTCGGCGCCCGCAATATTGAGGAAAGATCCACCGTTTCGCCGTCGTTACCGAAAGAAGGTGCAAAGCCGTTGTCCATGAGACTGGCGCCGCCATCTGCAACGCCGTCGCTGTCGGCATCGTCGGAGCTCTCGTAAAGGGCCCCACCGACACGGAGGGAGAATTCCGATCCCGCGGCCTGGAAAACCGGCCCATCGGCCGCCTCGCTGCCGGGGTTACCGGGCACCTCGATGGCAATGGCAAACGGCCGGGCTGTCCAGGGTGACGACGCCGAGGCGGAAACAACAGGCAATGGCGAGCCCGCGGTGTCCGTTGCAAAACCGCTGGTTTCGTCCAGCAATCTGAGGGTATAGCGCCCTACATCCAAAGGAGTCAGAGAAATGTCCGCCCGACCGTCGATGAACGCAACATCCAGGTTGCTGCTTGCTGGCGCGGCGTCCGGCAAGGCCACGGCGCCCTGACCGGAAGCCAGTACCGGAGCAGTGCCGCCCGGATCGTCGCCGGCCCGGTCCAGCCAGGCCTTGAGACTGAAGGTTCCTTCATAACCCGGGGCGACGCCGCACTCACCGCCGTCCGGATCGCGCTTCAGCAAACTGAGCTGATAGCGGTGCTGACGTCCTGCGATCAGATCATCACCAAGGGGGTCGTTGTTTTCGACAAAAAGAACATTTTCCCGGAAAACCACGGTCTGGCTCACACCCACGACGTTCGTATCCTGGTCTCTTACCTCAATCCAGAGTTCGTCTGCATGGACGTTAGCAAACCGCAGCGTGACGTCGCCTCCGTCAGCACTGACAAACTGGTACTGGGCGGAGCCATCGTCGGTGTTATCCGGGGAAGGACTCAGACTGCCGGAGCCGTCACCGACTTCCCACAGGCCATGTCCGCTCGTTGTCGATAGATCGATAAGCCCCTCGTAATCTGTCACCAGGTTGCCATCGCTATCATAGGCACTGATAGTGACATCTGCGGGAGCACATACACTGGCTGAGGGAGGCGCACTGATTTCCAGACGTGTGGCACCGGGGAAGGCGGGCAAACCATCATTGCTGCTCCCCGGAGTCTCACCACCACTGCCACCTGGTTCCAGTAGCCAGGGCCCTACGCCATCAGGTATCCGCTGGATATTTTTCGTGTTGGAGGAAGGTGCCTGGTACGGATACGGGAGCGTGCAGTCGAGCGTAAATCCGCTTCGCTGGAAATCACCAACCTGCACATAATCGATCAAGTGCCCTTTTGCATCCACAAGGGTGACATCCATGCCTCTACCGCGCTGGTTTCCCTGAGTGCCCAGATCTATGTAGTCCGGGCTTCCGATGAGACGCTCATTCGCGATGATCCAGGGTGAACCCGAATCATCCATATCCGCCAGGCTGATATCACTCGTACAACCGTCACTCGTACAGGCACTGAGCTTCCAGCCATTGTAGTCCGATTCCTCAAGCAGCGGGCTGAGTAGACGGACTTCGATGAACATCGATGTGTCAGCGGCCTCAGACTGCTTGAAGACCTCATTGATCGTCGCCAGACCGAGATAGTCATCCGAGCACTCAGCATAACCGGCGACAGGCGCCAGAACCGAAGCGACAAAAAGACCGACCGCCCCGAGCCATTTGCGCAAAGTAGTCGGTCCGGCGGCGTTATGGAGAATTTTCATCGGACACGCACCTCAACCATTCGCGTTGCCTGATCGGCCCCGGCACCACACTGCCCTGCACTGACGATCGAGAAGATCGTGTCACCACCAGGGACACTGACGTTCACAGCCGCCGACTCGCAGGTCAGCGACGCGTTACAGCCATGCAGGGCCGATGCACTGAAAGCGACCGAACTGCTCACAGCGCTGCAGCTTCCCGCCTCCAGCACATCCCTGACCGCCACCTGAGCACCGCTCTCGGCGGCGAAGAAAGCCCGCTGGGACTGGATCTGCAGGCTCACGGCCTGGCCGCTGCCCTCCTGCAGCTGGGCCATGCCCACCACGATCAGTGCCAGCACTGTGATGATGAACAGGGCAATGGGCAGGCCGGCGCCGGACTGGTGTCGTAAAGAAAGCTCAGGGTACATTGCGGATCTGAACCTCCTGGCTGATCGTGGTGGTCTCATCCCCCTGGGGATCTTTCAGGGTAAAGGTGAACTGCACAACCGCGGCCCGGCGGAGGGAGGGCGGCGTGTACTGGAACTGGACATTGCCGGTCAGGTCCGCCGCCAGCACCTCGGGGGAAACGCCTGGGGGCGTTGGCTGGCTGCTGCCTGGTGCATAACCACCGTACCGATAGAGAAAGCGACCGCTCTGGCAGAGGCTGACCGGCTGGCCGACCACGAACAGGCGCCGCTGGGGCGAGCGCTCACGGAACCGGTGACTCTCGCTCAGGGTAATGACGGCTGGTGAGGTGCTGTTGTCGATACTGCTGATAGGCGGTGACACCGGGCCCGGGTCCGCATCGCCGTAAAGCGAATCCGTGGAAGTACCGTAACCATAAACAATGGCTCGCGTCGTGCCCGCCGGCGGAGCATCCACGAACGGAGCAACGGAGATCTCGTCGGAACTCGCCCCGCGAGGCAGGCTCGTGTAGGCGGTGCCGGCCAGGATGGGCAGCCACTCCAGGCAGTTGCCGGCGGTGCGGATGGAGAGCGGAAACGCCTCCCGCAGTTCACGGGTAATCTGCTCGCTGATAACGACGCCCTGTAAGGCGCGCTGTTGGCGAGCGCTCACGTCGATGGCGCCACGGGTAGAAAGGGCGACGAACTGCACCGAGATGGTGGCGACAATGGCCAGCAGCACGATCACCATGACCAGTTCCACCAGTGTGAAGCCCGCCGCCCGCCGCATCAGAAATTCGCCCGGTAGGCGGTGAACAGGTAATCCTGACTGGACGGATCCACAATGGTGATGTCGATGCGCTTGGCCTCCTCATTCGGCAGCCCCAACTCGCTGCCCGCGCAGGTCACGGTCACCGAGACCACAAAGCTGGAATAAGCCGGGCCCAGCGAGTCGCCGTCCGCATTCGCCGGTGCTGCACTGTCGATGGCGTTGTAATCGTCGACATCGTCGTAGTCTTCCCGCTGGCTCTCTTCCGTGGTGATCGAGCAGCCGCTCTGCTTCGGGACACCGCCTGGGGGCGTGCTCTCGTCGTATCTCCGGGACAGAATTTCATCCATGTAGAGCTGAGACAAGGCCACAGCCCGGGTCTGGTTAAGGGGGTCGGCGCTGCGCCCGCTGATGAGGGCGAAAGCCCCTACCACCCCGGCGATGGCAACGCTGATAATCACAATGGTGATCACCAGCTCCACCAGGGTAGCCCCCTGCTGGGATGCCACGTCTGGCCGTCTCAACAGCCACCTCCATAGACGGCGCCGAGGGAGCTCAGGCACACCGTGAAGGTACTTTCGCCAGAAAAGGCAAACTGTACATTGCCGCCCGTCTCGGGCCGGCCCATGTTATCGAAATCAATAGGGAGAGTCGCGCCACTGACCGAGAAAGCGGTGCCGTGACGCCCGATGCGGAATTCCCGCTCGGAGGCCGTGCCAGGGCCGACGGTGAAGACGAAATCATCCGTACCCTGGGTGACCGACAGTGAACTGGCCTCGTTGCCCGCCAGCGCTGCCTGTTGGGCAAGCAGCGTGGCGGATGACAACTGCTGGGTGGCCAGCAGGGGGGAGAAGGCCGAGTGGCCGGCGAACAGGCCAATACCCAGAACGGAGAGCACTCCGATCAGCGTGATTACCATTACCAGTTCGACCAGTGTGAAGCCAGACGATTCTGAGGCATAGAGTGCCTTCATGTCTTCATTCTCACCACACGACCGCCAGTGAAAGAAAATCCAGCTTAGCGATTGATCAACAACCTATACTGAAGCTGTCTTAACAGCCACTGTCTGTAACAGTAACGGAATAGCGATCAGCCACCGGCGGGACATTCTCGGTGGTTTCAGCAGTAGCAGCCGTATATTGCACTGTGCAATCTGTTTGTAGCGAGAAGGTGATGGTAGCACCGCCCGCTGTACCCCCGCCGGAAGGCGTATAATCATTTGCAGTATCAATATTTGCGGCCACGACGATACCATCAGCGTCTGCGGTCGGATATCCATTCACCATAGTAACCTCATCACCCTCTAAAGTTACTGAGGTCCCAAGAGTAGCTCCCGAAGCCAATTGCGCAGAATGCGCAATCGACGCGGCGGATTTAATTGCACCGGCCAGGCCTTGCAGGGAAGATTCTCTGGCGTCTCCTCCTAGATCCGCAAACCGCGGCAAAGCAAATGCCGCCAGGATACCCAGAATCACAATCACCATAACCAGTTCGATCAGGGTGAAACCTTCCTGCTTTCTTGCTGCAACCATGCTGTTCATTGTGTTCATAACTACCTCGCGCTACTGCTTGTGTTAATCAGTGATTTTTAGGTTGGTTAGTTTGCTATGGGTTGATGCTGGTTGTTACCGAGCCGGTGTCAGCGTCGTAGGCGATTGTGCTGTTTTCGCCGTCCAACTGGTACGTAAAGAGGCAATCTCCGCCGGGTGCAGTTACTACGTAGTCCGGATTGGTTCCCGTAACAGTGGGGGCATTGGATTGCATAACGCCCAGCCAGACTTCCCTGCAGCGCGGCACCCCCATATTCGGAGAGGTATTGTCAGAGGTTACGGACGTGGGCCATCCCTCGTCACTGACATCCACGTTGTCGTTGCCAAAGCCGATGACGTCGGTTGTGGCAGTGGTGAAACCGTTGGAGACCCATTGGGTCTTCGCCAGGGCCACGCCCGCAGCCAAGGCGCCAGCGGTGGCCCGGATGCTGGATTCATGGGCCTGCTCGGAAAGCTGGGCAAACCTCGGCAACGCAAAGGCTGCCAGGATCGCCAGGATGGCGATGACCACCACCAGCTCAATAAGGGTAAAACCCATACTCTTACGTTCGCTGATCATTGTCTTTCCTCATATTTGCCAATCGATGGTAATTGTCTCATGCCTGAACTCTAGCGCCTTCTACTCATTTTCGCGTACTTGATACCGGTTAATCTCAACCAGTTTGAGACCGATACCCCGTTTATCGTCGATTTTTCCGTTTTTTACAGTTCCGGCGTAGTCGACCCTGACCTGCCAGTGGAATGGCTCCCCGGTATTCCGGTAGCGGCCCTCCAGCGCCAGAGGCTGACGTGGCCCGTACACAAGCCAGCTCTCCTCGCTATCAAAACACCAGCCCTCTTCCGGGCCGGACTGCTCGCCGCAAAGGCCCGGGGCGTAGCTCGTATCCAGCAGTGGCAAGGGGTTCATCCCCGCCAGCTCTTCCAGGGTCTCGTCCCGGGCCAGCATGGCCTCGGCGCCTCGCACCACCAGGGCGCTGCGAACCTGGTTCAGCATCAGGCGTGCGGCCATGGTTTCCGCCCGGTGCAGCTGGTCTTCAATCGCGCTCAACAGCAGCCACATCGCCACCCCGAGCAGGCACAGCACCACCAGCCACCGGAAGCGGCGGTGGCTGTCGGCGGTTATAAGCCCGAGGCCTGCCATGACCTAGCCACGTCCCATGGCCGCCGCCCCCAGGTCCCAGATGGGCAGGAACACGCCCAGGGCCAGGATCAGCACCAGTACCCCCATGGCCACAATCAGGATGGGTTCAATGGATTCCGCCAGCCGCTTGAGGCCGTAGTCCACATCCTCGTCATAGAAATCAGCGACGTTCACCAGCATCTCGTCCACGGCACCGGTCTCCTCCCCCACCGCGATCATCTGGATGATCAGGGGGGTGAACATGCCGCTGTTACCTGCCGTGCGAAGCAGGCTCTCCCCCCGCTCGATACCGGCCCGCATGTCCCGGATGTGGATGGCGATCCAGGCGTTGTCGGTGGCGTCCGCGGACACCGTCAGGGCCGTGGTCACCGGCATGCCTGCCGCCAGCATGCTGGCGAAATTACGGGAGAACCGGCTGAGGGTAATCAGCTCCAGCAGGGGGCCGATGATCGGCAACCTTAACTTGTACCGGTCCCAGGTCAGCCGGCCCTGCTCGGTCTGCTTCCATTGGCGCACCAGCACCGCCCCGGTCGCAATCCCGAACAGCAGTACGAACCAGTAGCCCAGCAGGAAGTTGGAGGTTCCTACCAGCACCTGGGTCAGGAACGGCAGGTCCGCTCCCAGCTTGTTGAACACCGAGGCGAACTTGGGAATCACCAGGAAGTTCACCACCATCAGGGCGGCAAACAGCGCAATCACCACGAACATGGGATAGCGCATCGCCTGCTTGAGACGCCGCTTGGTGTCCCGCTCCAGTTCAAGAATGTCCGACAATCGCTTGAAGGCGTCATCCAGCATGCCGGTGTTTTCCCCCACATGGATCATGGCGATGAACAGATCCGAGAACACGTAGGGATGGGCCTGCATGGCGGTGGCCATGCTGGAGCCGCCTTCCAGCCGGTCGGTGACATCGTCCAGCACTTCCGCCAGCACCGGCGAGCGGGAGGTTTCCGCCAGGCCGCGCATGGTCCGGATCAGGGGGATCCCCGCCCGGGTCAGGGCGTGCATCTGGCGGCAGAAGACGATCAGCTCATCCAGGGTGACCTTGCGACGGAACAAGGCAAGATTGTTCAACCGGTCCGTCAGGGAAACCGTCTCCGGCTTCTCCTCGATGGCCAGGGGCGTGATGCCCCGGCGCAGCAGTTCCGAGGCGGCGGCATCCGGCGTGGGTGCCGCCAGTACACCCTGCTGGAGGCCCCCCTTTCCGTCTTTGCCCCGGTAGCTGAACTGCATCAGATGCTCTCCCGATCCTGGCCATCAGGCCCATCTTCCATCTCGGCCAGAACCGGCGGCTCCTGATCCTCGAGGGAGACATCCGCTTCCGACGTGGCCGCCACCCGGGCCACTTCCTGCAGGCTGGTGATGCCACGCAGGGCGTAGTCCATGGCGCACATGCCCAGGGGCCGGTAGAGGGAGCTTTCCCGTGCCGCCCGGGTGAAGCCGGACACGTCCCGGCGCCGCAGCGCGTCGAGCATGGGCTCGTTCATCTCCAGCATCTCGTAGACGCCCATACGCCCCTTGTAGCCGGTATTGCCGCACTGGTAGCAGCCACGGCCATGGACGAATCCGGCTTCCAGGTCCAGGGGGTCCAGGTCGAAATTATTCAGCCAGACACGTTCCTGCTCGGTGGGCTCATAGGGCTGGCGGCAGTTATCGCAGACCTTGCGCACCAGGCGCTGGGCCACCACGCCAAGCAGGGAACTGGCCACCAGGAAAGGTTCCGCCCCCATGTCAATCAGCCGCATAGCGCTGGAGATGGAGTCATTTGTATGCAGGGTCGAGAGCACCAGGTGACCGGTCATGGCGGCGCGGAGCCCGATTTCCACGGTTTCCGCATCCCGCATCTCGCCCACCAGCACGATGTCCGGGTCCTGGCGCAGCGCGGCCCGCAGGACGTTGGCAAAATGCAAACCGATCTTCGGATTCACCTGAACCTGGGTGATCCGGGGCAGCCGGTATTCCACCGGGTCCTCGGCGGTGATGATTTTCACCTCCGGCTGGTTCAGCTCAGTGAGGGCGCCATAGAGAGTGGTGGTCTTACCGCTGCCGGTGGGGCCGGTGACGAGAATCATGCCATGGGGTCGTTTGATCATCCGCCGGAAATTCCGCAACAGCCTGTCCGGCATACCGGTGCTGTCCAGTTCCAGGGTCCCGCCGCTCTGATCCAGCAGACGCATCACCACCGACTCGCCGTACTGCACCGGCATGGTGGACACCCGCACGTCGATGCTGCGACCCTTGACCCGCACGTTGAAGCGGCCATCCTGGGGCAGACGTTTCTCTGAGATATTAAGGCCGGCCATCAGCTTGAGGCGGAGAACCAGGGCGGCGTTGACCCGCTTCTCCTTCATCACCTGCTCCTGAAGCACGCCGTCCACCCGCTGGCGGATACGCACCACGGTCTCATCCGGTTCGATGTGGATATCGGAGCTGCGGGCCTGGATGGCATCCTCGAACAGGGTTTTGAGCAGCTTGACCACCGGTGCCTCTTCGCTCTCGGTCTCCGCCGACAGTTCCGCCAGGTCGAAGGCATCGTCTCCCAGCTCGTCTTCCAGCTCTTCCGCCAGCGACGCGATTTCCTCAGTGCGCCGATAGACTAGGTCGAGGGTATTGAGCAGCTCGCTCTCCCGCACCACGGCCTGCTTCACAGGCTGCTTTAGCACCCGCACCAGCTCGTCGTAGGCGAAGATGTCCAGGGGGTCCGCCATGCCCACCAGCAGCTCGCCGCCCTGCTCCGCCAGCACAATGGCCCGGAAACGGCGGGCCATGGCTTCCGGCAGTTTCTTTACCAGGGCAGGGTCAAACTGGTAGTTGCGCAGTTGCACAAAGGGCACATCCAGCTGCCGGGAGAGGATATTGAGCAGGCTGTCCTCATCCACGTAGCCCAGGTCAATCAGGGTACGGCCCAGCTTGCGGCCGGTACTCTTCTGTTCCCGCAGGGCGGTCTGCAGCTGATCCTCAGTGATGACATCGTTCTGGACCAGCAGGTCGCCAATGCGGATTTTTCGTTTCGGCTCGGCCATGACTATCCTGCGCTCAATGACTGTAAGCGCTGGCGAACATAGTCCGCCAGCGAGGGCGCCAACCCGGGCAGTGCCGCGGCCTGCTGGTAGGCGCGACGTGCCGCCTGGAGGTCGCCGCGCCCCTCCAGGGCGATGGCAAGACCCACCCACCAGGGCGCCTGACCGTCGTCCCAGGCGATTAGCTCGGCCCAGTGACGGGCCGCCCTGTCACTGCGCCCCTGCTGCTGGAGCAGGGTGGCCAGTGTTATCCGGTATTCCACCTGCCGGGCCACTGGCGGAACCTGTGTCTCCAGCGTTGCCACGGCCCTGTCCAGTTCGCCACTGGCCAGTTGTGCCCGGGCCCGGATCAGGCGCAGTTCCGGATAGCGCCGGGCAAGATCCTCCGGCACCCAGCCCAGCGCCTGCCCGGCGCTGCCTTTCGCCAGCAACCAGCGGGCGACCACATAGCGGCTGGCGGGCGCGTCCTGATTTGCCGTTACCGCCTCCAGGACACGTTCCGCCTCTTCAATCCCACCCCGGGACAGCAGTTTCTCCAGATCGCGGCGGGCGTCACGATCCACCTGCTCCGGGGTCTGGCGGGCACGCTTGATGTTTTCATCGGTTGCGGGGGCGGTAGCGGTTTCCCCGGAAACCCGCGATGGGGAGTCGCTCCCATCGGCAGCGGACGGTGTCGCCCCGGATGCAGTCGCCGAAGTACCCTCGCCCTGACTCGCCCCTGGTGCGCTCGCCCGACCCGGGCTTTCGGATTGCCCGGGGGCCTGAGATTCAGCGGAACCCGACGCTGACTCCGGAGGCCGGGTGACGGCGGCAACGGCAGCTTTCTGCGCCTGGGCTGAGGGCGGTTCCGGCACCGCTCCATCAGGCTCTGCCGCCGCCTTTACCGGATTCTGATCAACAACCTGTGGCTCGATTTCTTCAGTGGTGGCCGGCGCGGCCTCATGGTCGTCGGCGGAAACCGGGGCCGCCTCGGTTTTTTCCCCGTCTGCCAGCAACGGGCCTGGTGCCCTGTCACCCTTGTTCAGGTACAGAAAGACACCACCAACGCCCCCCAGCGACACCACCAATACCAGCAGCGGCACCCAGACGGACCTGCGCCGGACTTTTCCGGAGGACTGACTCACATACGCAGCCGGGGCCCGGGACTGACCCTGGCGTTTTTCCGCCGCCCTGAGTGCATCGTTCAGCAGGCTCATAGCCACCTCGCCAACAGGCCGGGCGCCCGTGCGCTTTCCGTGTCCTGGACCGCCCGCAGCACATGACCCCGGGAAATCCGGCTGTCCCCCTGGCCCCACGCCGCCAGCATGGACTTGTGGGCCAGCACGTTGATCAGGCGGGGAATACCACCGGACGCCCGGGTGATCAGCCTGAGTGCAGTGGGCTGGAACAGGTCCGTGCCGTTATAGCCGGCAAGGGCCAGCCGATGGCGCAGGTACTGGGCAACCGAGTCCCGGTCCAGGGGCAGGAGCCGGTAATGGAAGGTGATGCGTTGCTTGAGCTGACGCAGGCTGTCCCGGTTCAGAAGCGCGTCCAGTTCCGGCTGCCCGAACAGGACCACCTGAAGCAGCCGGGTGCTTTCCGTCTCCAGATTGGTCAACAGGCGAAGAGCCTCGATGGTGGCTTCGGGCATGGCCTGGGCCTCATCGATAACCAGTACCGCCGGAGTCCGGTCCATCGCCAGAGAGATCAGGCGCTCATTCAGGGCTTTCAGAACCTGATGGGTGTTGGCGCCGGCGACCGGCTCAACACCCAGCTCCTCCGCCACCGCTTCATACAGGGCTTCGGCTGAAAGATGGGGGTTGGGCAGATAGGCGGTGCTCGCCTCACCGTCCAGGGCGTTGAGCAGCAAACGGCAGAGCAGGGTCTTGCCGGTACCCACTTCACCGGTGATCTTGATGAACCCTTCCCGCTCCCGCAACGCCACCAGCAGCAATTCCAGGGCGTCGTTATGGCTCGGCGCCCGCAGGAAGTAGCGGGTATTGGGCGTCAATGCAAACGGTGCTTCCTGCAGTCCGAAGTGGGCTTCATACATGTCAGTCGGCAGGTTGCTCCAGCTCCGGCTTCACCGTCTCGGAGGATTCCAGCAGTTGTTGGAGGACCTGCATGCGTTCCCGGCTGGCCGCGATCTCCGCATTCATGCTTTCCGCTCCCACCACGACGGGGCGCAACAGAATCACCAGCTCACTCTTGCGGGACTGGAACCGGCGCTGCTTGAACGCCTCGCCCAGAATGGGGATCTCGCTGAAGAAGGGCACCGCGGCGTTATTGTCTTCGCTGGTGTTCTGGATCAGGCCGCCAATGACTACGATCTGGCCACTCTCGGCACGGATCACACTGTCGGTTTCCCGAACGGTGCTTCGGGCCAGGGGCAGGGTCACGTCCTGGTTGCCGACGGTAATCACCTTCTCCTGGTCACTCACCTCACTGACAGACGGATGGACATGGAGGATGACCGTGCCGTCCTCATCGATCTGCGGTGTCACGTCCAGGGAGATGCCGGAAAAGAAGGGCGTCAGCTCAACGGAGGTGGAGGTGCGCTCCGTCGGAGTGATAGCCGAGTCGGTATCGTTGAAGTCGATATCGGTGACGAAGAACTCATCCGTGCCCACCTTGATGACCGCTTTCTGGTTGTTAACGGTGGAGATCCGCGGGCTCGACAGGGTCTGCACATTGCCCTGCCTGCCCAGCAGCTCGATCAGGGCCGTGAAATCCCCGGCACTGATGGTGGCGGAAAACAGGCCACCGATTTCAGAGGGCCGGATAACCTGGCCGGAAAGGGACTGGGCGGTGAAATAATCCGCCCGACCGGCGGCACTCTGCACATCGGACCAGTCGATACCCTGCTGGTACTGCTGGTTGAGGGCAATCTCCAGTACCTTTGCCTCCAGCACCACCTGCCGCTGCATGATCAGTTCGGTGCGTTCCAGATAATCCTGGATCAGGCGGAGCGTACGGCCATCGGCCTGAACCATCACCAGGCCGGCGCCGGGATTGGTGATGACCTGGTGCCCCTCCCCTGCACCAATGATCATGGAGAGGGCCCGATTGAGGTCCTGCCAGAAATCGGACTCGGTATCGGTGGAAATACGGGTGCCGATCACATTACGGACCTCGCTTTCGCCGCCATTGCCGGCATCATCAGCGAATCTGCCGCCATTGTCATTGCCGCGGGTGCTGCTCACCTGGCCGGAACTGACCCGGGTCTCGGAACTGCCGCTGCGCTTGAAGTGGAGGTAATTGATGGGAAACAGGCGGGTCTGGATCCGGTCGGCATCCACCCGGTACAGGCGTCCCTGCCGCTGGATATCCAGACCATAGACGTCACGGGCGATGTCCATGACTTCCGGCACCGTCACATCCGTGAGGCGGAGGTCTATGGTAGCCTCAACACCCGGATGCACAACCACGTTGTACCCGGTACCCGCCACCAGGGCCTCAAAGAAACTCCGGGCCTTCACATCCCGGGCGTTGACGTCAAAACGGTCCTCAGCCTCAGCGGAGGACTCCAGGGACGGCAGCAGGGCCGCACTCACATCTGCGGGAACAGTGCCGGCGCCGTCCCTTGGAACAGGGTCTGTCGCCCCCCGCCGCTGTGCCTGTTCCAGGCTGTCATCAATGGCCTCGGCGGCATCCGTCGACGTCGCCTTGCCCGTCCGCATGGAGGGGTTACTGGCGCAGGCGGCCAGTATCAGGGTCAGGAAGACCAGGGTGCCTGTTCGTATCAGCGTCATAGCCGCTCGCTGTGGTTTCGGTGTCATAGCCGCTCGTTGTCTGTTCATTGGGAACTCCGCACCCGGGGCGGTGCCGCCAGACGCAGTAGCCGTAACTGGCCCTGAACCACCAGTTCAACCCGGTCGGGATGTATCCGCTGCACCCGGGCGCCGTCGAAGCTCTCCCCTTCGCGCCGGGGCACGCCGTCTATTACCGCAACTCTTCTGTCAGGACCGAACAGGATGGAAGCCAGGTCATACACTTTCGCCTCCCTCACGGGCTCCTGGGACACCGCCCGCCCCGGCGGCCGGGTGGGGTCCTGCAGAGCCTGGGCTTGAAGTGGCGCCAGCAGGACGGGGACAAAGAGCAGCACGATTACCTGAAGTCGGGGCATTTCAGACTCCCAACCACGCCGGTTCCAGGCTCAGGGTCCTTACCCTTACCCGGGCGGTTCCCCTGGGCCATTCCCCGGCCTCGTATTCCAGCAGCACCCATCCCAGGCGCTCATCCAGGGACTCCAGCCTCTGCAGATAGTTCAGTACCTTGAGGTAGCCACCGCGCACGGTAATATCAGCCTCATGGGCATACATCAGCGCCTCCGGGTTTTCCTGACCGCGGGCGTCATCCTCCTCCGCGAAAATGGCCTCCGGCGCCAGCAGCCGGACACCCACCAGTTCCAGATCCTCTTCGGTGGCCAACATGTCCTGGAGCATTACCACCATGGCTCTGGGCGGAATCAGTTGGCCGGTGGTTTCGGTAATCTGCCGGTCCAGCTGCTCCAGACGGCGCTGTCGTGCCGCCAATGTCTGCCGGAGTTCCGCAGAGGGATCCTGCTGCAATAGCTGTTCCAGTTCCGCTTCCCGGGACTGAAGGCTGGCCTGTTCCGAACGGACACCGGCCAGTTCGCCCTGGAGACGGCTGACCCGGTCCATGGCTGGCCCTGCCCACAACTCCCAGCCCGTCAGCGCAATCAGCGCCAGCACCGTCACCAGGATCAGGCCGCGCTCCCGAATCGGGCGCTCATCGAACCAGGTGGTAACGCGAGCAAGTTGGCGACGCAGTGGGCTCATGAACCATCCTCCCCGTCACGGCGGGTGGCCACCCGGAAATCGATCCAGGGATGATCTTCTCCGCGACTCAGCTCAAAGCGACCAAAGCCCTGGCCGGTGAACGCAGGCTCCTCACCCAGTCGCTCGAGATACAACGGCACCAATCGACCTGCCCGGGTACGCCCCTCCAGCATCACCCGGTTGCCACTCAACAGCACGTGGGTCAGCCAGAGCTCATCAGGAACCTGCCTGGCCAGCGCGGCCATGGGCGCGGCAAACCCATCCGAGCGGTCGCCGGTGAGCCGCTCGACCCGTTCAAGTAACCGGCGGCGTCGCTCCAGGGTCTGGGTAACCCGCTCCAGAGCCCCCTCCAGTTCGGGGTCGGGACGACGTGCCTGGACTTCCTGCCCCAATCGGTCGATGGTTGCCAACAGCTTTTCGTTATCGGCTCGCTCGGCGGCGACCTGCGTCGAAAGATGGCCTGCCTCGTAGCGAAACCAGCCGCCGACAGCCAGAACCACCACCAGGGCAGCGACCGAGAGCAATATCAGGGTGAAGGCGGTCAGCTTTTGCCGCCGCGGCTGAAACTCGGCCTTGTAGAGATTGACCTGCTGGATCATTGCTGGTCCTCCGGCAGCCCGATACTCGAACTCCACGCCAGCAGACAGCGACTGTCCAGGTCACGGTCCAGCCCGAATACAGACCAGTCCACGGTGCGGGCGGTTGCGGCAAGGTACCCTCCCAGCATCGACGTCAAAGGCAGCAGCGTGTCCCTGGCCACCAGGTTAACGACAGGCGGCGGCACCTGCCCCAGCTGGCTTTCGTAGTAGTCCAGTGAACGCTGCACCTCCAGCGCCAGAGACTGCACTGCCGACTCCTGCCGGGCCGCGTCCCGCAGGTCATCGGAAATCACATCGAGACGACGGGAAAGATAGAGCGTCGGTCCTTTGCAGATCACCATGTGCCCGA
Source organism: Marinobacter daqiaonensis (assembly GCF_900115285.1). Lineage (GTDB taxonomy): Bacteria > Pseudomonadota > Gammaproteobacteria > Pseudomonadales > Oleiphilaceae > Marinobacter > Marinobacter daqiaonensis. The sequence continues at coordinate 23,497 of NZ_FOYW01000004.1, read as the reverse complement.
AACGGTCCCGTAAATGAACAAGGGCTGCCCCGCGACCGGACCCATCGAGCCGGGCCACGAGGTTGCGCAGAGCCAGCTCGGCAATATCGATGCCGACCAGATCCAGGTCGGCATCGGTTACCAGGGCAACCAGTTCGGCCACCAGCGAGCGGCGGGCCGCCACTACGTTGACCAGTTCCCCACGGCCCCGGGCAGCATCCTCGGGAAAGGGAAACACATCACTCACCGAATCCGACGGGCTGAACTCCAGAACGTCCCGGAGCTTCCACTTGAGGGCATCGGCAAGCTCGGTGTCTTCCACCCCCTCGGGGCGCTCCAGCTGGAAAACCTGGTACTGATCCAGAGGCAGGACCAGTTCCACCTTCCCCCCGGACAGTTTCCGGTGTGCCACAAAGTCCTGAAGGGCGCCTAGGCGCTTTGCGGGCGTACACTCGATGAACCCGACACCCGGCTCACCAGAGTTCCCGCCGACCGCCCAGGCAATACCATCCGGACGGACTTCCATGGAAATCCGGTGGTGGCTTCGGGAGCGGTTCAGCAACTTCTGGAAGATCTGGGTCAGGGGCACGCACAGCCTGCTGGATTATCGGAATTGAACACTTCGTGATCTTACATTTTAGTTAAAGAAAAACTCATAAAAATATGACTTTTCGCACTATTTCACATCCTTTTGCACTCCAGTTACACAAGAGCCCCCGCTTATGGAGGCTCTATAGACAGGTTCCCTGAGCATGACATTTTATTGACGAATAATGATCCGAATTAACATCGGAAGATCGTCGCCCGAGAGGATCCTGAAAGCTGCTGCTGTGGTGAAGAAGAAGGACATGCCTCTAATACGCGGCATCGGTCGTCCCGGACTCACCCCACCACGGCCAATCGGGTATCAACCATACCATGGCTAGCCGGTCGACCTGTTTTTCATTTTGTTTCTGAGCAGTTTCAGGGTTACCACCACACAGAACACGTAGTGGGCAAAGAGGACGCCCGAAAAGACCGAAATGGCGATAATTGCGGGCCAGTCGAGCCAGAACGCGAGGAGAAAAACGGCGGAGATCAATAATGCCCGCTGGATATTGATCCAGAGAAAGACCCGGTGCATTTCGTGCACGGCAAGAACTTTGGTCACCGGATTGGCGATCAGCTGGACCACTATGTAGGGCGAAAGGGCGGTAAGAAAGACCCCGGTGGTGGCCCAGTCTTCCCCGAAAACCACCACCGAGAACGGTTTTGCGAAGAAAAACAGCAACAGGAAGACCGGCACCGAGATGGCGGACACCACCTTGATGACCCTGACCACGATATGCCATTGGGTATCAATGTCCCGCCGATCAAGAGTGGACAGTTCGGCAAAAAACGCATCCGCGAGGCTCTGGGAGACCAGAGTGACAGGGAGGGCCATAGCCGCCAGGGCCAGGCCGAGATGCCCGGTGGCACCGGCACCGTAAATGGCCGAAAAAAAGAGCACCGGTGCCTGCACCGAGTAGACCAGCAGGAACTTGGAAGGGAGACGATACACTGGGAATCCGCGATACCGGCCCGCGACCAGTTTCATGCGGCGCAGACTCACGAAACGGGCATTGGCACGGATATCATGGCGAAAGTGCCGGAGATAGGTGCCAATGCCTCCCACCTGGGAGGCCATCTGGCCGATCAGCAGACCACCAGGCTTGATGGCAAGCAGGCCCAGACCAATCTTGATGGCTGCCCCCATCAGATTCTGCGATACCTGAGTCCGGGCAATGGTCCGGTAGCCCCGGCGGCGTGTGGCCCAGGCGGTGAGGGTTTCATAACCGCTGGTACCCACCATCGCCAGCAAAACGAGCCACCACCAGGGCGCCAGCTCGGTCATGGACAGGGAGCTCAGGATCGGGTCCGCGAAGGCGAAGAGAAGAGCCGTTACCAGCAGGGTGATCACGACTGTGAGAGCCAGGGAAAGCGCCATCAGATTGATGGCTGTGCCATCGTGACGGGGCAGAGGAACAGCCATTACATAGCGCAGAGTCAGTACCGGTGCCAGCATGAACACCATCGCACTGAAAACCGCGAGGACGCCGTAGTCCTCCGGCCCATAAAGACGGGTGAGTACCGGCATGGAGGCAATGCCGATAAATCGACCGACGCTGCTGCCCAGGGCCAGGGTGGCCATGCCGCGGAATACATTCCCTGTTACGTCAGCCGGCAGGAACCGCCGCCGCAGTTTCATCAACCGTTCCAATGGACGTCCTTATCTGTAAGGGTCGAATTTCGCTACTGTACTCCGATCCCCTTATTCCTGTCTTGTGTGGGCAAGCAGTACAGTTTTTCGTCTGCCTGAACTTCATTCGCGACCTTCCCGGAGCAATATTTCAGCTATGCTTTCTTGCAGGAGGAGTTCTAACCAGCCTTCTTCGCATGGCGCTGGCACGGCGAACAACTTGTCGCCAATCCAGGAGCATTCCGGAGGTCCGAGTCGCTTATGGGAAAAACCGAACGGAACCAGGACACCCAGCCCGGCACAGCACCCGGAGCCTGCAGCGATCCGGACAGGCTGCTATGGGATATCGCTCCGGCAACGCTCTTTGTTGACCCGGAGCATCGTATCCGCCTCTTCACATCCGGCTGCCAGAGCCTGTTCAATCTGGCCGAGTCCGATATCGGGCGGACACTGAATGAGATCAGCCTGAAGGCCGACGACCGCCATCTTCTCAAGGAGGTGACGATGTCCCTGAAAACCCTTGCCCCATCGGAAAGCGAGGTCTTTGCAGACAACGGTAGCTGGTATTTACGCCGGATCGCGCCCTATCGCATCCAGGGAGAGCGGGCTGATGGTGTGGCAATCACCTACACCGACATCACCCGCCTGAAAAACACTCAGGACGAACTGAGCAGGATGACTCAGTCACTTGAGCAAAGTGTGGAAGAGCGTACCCGTGAAGCACAGGCTCATTTGCGGGAGCGGGAGCGCGCCGCCCGTGAGCGGGACGCATTCTTCGAGCTCTCGGCGGTACCTTTTTTTGTCATGGCACCAGACGGTTATTTCCAGCGCCTGAACCCGGCCTGGGAAGACCTTTTCGGCTGGAAGCTGGACGAACTCTACGAGCGGCCCTATCTGGATCTGATCCACCAGAAAGACCTGACCAGGTTCAAGAACGATATAAAAAAGGCTCGGAGCCAGGGACAGCCGGTAACTACCAATGCCCGGTTCAGGCTCCGGGATGGGAGCTATCACTGGCTCGAATGGGACGTTCAGCCCGGGGAAAACCAGGCAATGTGCGGTGTCGTTCGCAAGATTTCCCGGCACGGACCTTCCTCCCGGGCGTTACAGTGGGCCCGGGAGAAGCTGGAGAAACAGATGCCCCAGCGAGCCGGGGCGCCGGAGGCCGTGAAGGACCAGTCCCCAAAGACACTGAAACCCCTTGTCGAAACCTCGATCACCATTGACTCCCGGGGTCTTATAACCAGCATCAGTCCAGCTGTGGGAGGAAACAACAGGTATGCCAGCGTTCTCCATAAGGATTTCACCGGGCTGGTCAGTCGCACTGAGTTCGAAAACCGCCTGACCATGGCTGTTGATAGTGCCCGGAAAACCGGAAAGGTACATGCGCTGCTTTTAATGAGCCTGGACCGATGCCGGCCTGTCGAAGAGACCGGCGGAACAGCGGCCGTCAACGAACTGCTCAGGGAGGTCGCCGGAAAACTGCAGGTGCAGGTACGTCAGCGCGACACCCTGGCGCACCTGGAGGGCCACGAGTTCGCCGCCATTCTGGAGAACTGCGCGGAAGAACACGCCTGCCGCATCGCCGAGGATATGCGGGCCCTCACATACAATGCCCCTTTCACCTGGAACGGAAAAACCTATCAGGTTGGCATGAGCATCGGGATTGCCCTGGTCGATGCCCACGTTCCGTCAGCCCAACACGCTGTACACAACGCCAACAGTGCCCGTCACATTGCGCAGGAGGATGGGCGCAGCAAGGTGCATGTTTTCAATCAGGACACAGACGAGCCCCATCCCCCTGAAAAAAGGGGCCCGCCTCGATGAACTTGCCGGAGCGCGGCGGACAGGATCCGAAATAATAAAGGCCCTGTAAGCAGGGCCTTTATCACACTTGGGCGTAGTTGCTTCCAGACCATAGCCTAGAACGGAATATCATCATCGAAATCATCCACCGGCTCCGGCATGCTGCCCGAACCCTGGCCACCCGCTGGCTGACTATAACCGCCCTGCTGCCCGCCCTGCGGACCTGCGGGAGCGTTGTAGTTACCCTGCTGGGAGGATTGCTGGGGGCGCCCCTGGGGTGCTCCCTGGCTCGCTCCGCCGCCTTCGCCACGGCTATCGAGCATCTGCATCTGGCCATTGATATCGACCACCACCTCGGTGGTGTAGCGGTCCTGGCCATCCTGTCCCTGCCACTTGCGGGTCTGCAGCTTGCCTTCGATATAGACCTTGGAACCCTTACGCAGATACTGCCCGGCCACTTCCGCGATCTTGCCGAACATGACAATCCGGTGCCATTCGGTCTTGGGGACCAGCTGCCCGGTCTGGCGGTCCTTGTAGCTTTCATCGGTCGCCAGGTTCAGGTTGACCACCGCGTTGCCGTTTGGCGTGTAGCGGGTCTCCGGGTCCTGCCCCAGGTTGCCGATAAGAATGACTTTGTTAACACCTCGTGCCATGGTTCACCCCTGTTCTCTCATTGTCCACTGCGGACGATCCCTCGTCAGCGCCATTTTCATTCAACTCTATCACGAATCGATCCCGGTAACTCGGGGACGGCATGGTAACAGCCAGCAACAGCCACACCAGCAGCACCAGCACCATCAAGGTATAAACACCATCGGCCCCGGCCCAGCCGGAGAGCACCCCGCCAGCCGCTCCCCCTAGAAACGCACCAAAAAACTGGGCCGTGGAATAGACCCCCATGGCGGTGCCCTTGGCGCCGGCCGGGGCCTCCTTGCTGATCAGCGACGGCAGGCTGGCTTCCAGAAGGTTGAAGGCCATGAAAAAGAAAAACAACGCAAACCATGCTGCCGTCAGGGACGTTGCCCACTGCCACAGCCCGGCACTGGCCAGCACCAGGAGGCCGACCGCGCCGCACAGCACGATTTTCATCTGCTGTTTTTTCTCTCCGAAGATAATAAACGGCACCATGGCAAAAAATGAGGTCACCATCACAGTCAGGTAGAACCACCAGAGGGAATCAATGGCCAGGGCCAGGGTTTCCGATAACAGGACGGGCACCTGGATGAACAGAGCTGTCAGCACCAGGTGCAGAGCGAAGATTCCGAAATCCAGGCGCAGAAGCCGCGGATCGGCAAGTACCTTGCCCACCATGGACCGGGCCGGCAGGTGCTCACCCTGGGTGATCATGGCACTGGGGTTGGGCACCAGCCTCCATACAATGACCATGGCCACCAGCGCGAGAACGGCAGTCAGGTAAAAAATTCCTGCCAGGCCGGCGATCTCCCCCAGCAGCGGCCCCAGAATAAGCGACAGGGAAAACGACAGGCCTATGCTGATCCCGATGGTGGCCATCGCCTTGGTGCGTTCCTCCGCCCTGGTCAGGTCGCTGATCAGCGCCATCAGCACACTGGCTATGGCACCGGCCCCCTGCAGGGCCCGGCCCGCAATTACCCCGTAGATATGATCGGAGGCGGCGGCCAGAACACTGCCGGCGGCAAAAATCACCAAACCGATATAAATGAGCCGTTTGCGGCCGAGGCGGTCGGACAGCAAACCAAACGGCACCTGCAGGCAGGCCTGGGTCAGGCCGTATATCCCGATGGCCAGACCGATCAGCGCGGGCGTCGCGCCGGTCAGGTCGGGGCCCAGCAGGGCAAATACCGGCAGGACCATGAAGAGGCCGAGCATTCGCGTTGAGTAGACAGAGGCGAGCGCCGCAACGGCTCGTCGTTCAGTATCGTTCATCAGAATTCGCAGCATCTCGGGTAAAGCCGGGAGTTTATCAGATGAGGCAAGGCAACCGGGAATCTTCGCCGTGGATTTCACAACCTTGCCAGGCCGCGTCCGACACAGCGTGATCAGTGGGACGCCTCAGCCCCCTGGCCGACATTGCCCCGGCAACCCGGCATGAACGGCACTATCGTAGGCCCTGCCCGACAACCCTCGGGAAACCCCTACCACACTGGATGAACTCCCGCCCGACATACTGCCGGAGCCCGGTTCCCCTGGTAACAATACCGGCGGCACACTGAGCGGGTAGCCTCCAGCACTTGGCCACAAGGCTGAAGCGGTTATACTGGCGTATTCCCCTTCTTATTCCCTGACGGCCAGAGGAGCACTATGGATTCCATCCAGGTCAAAGGCGCACGCACGCACAACCTGAAGAATATCGATGTGGAACTGCCCCGGGACAAGCTCATTGTCATTACCGGGCTGTCCGGCTCAGGCAAATCCTCCCTGGCGTTCGACACCCTCTATGCCGAGGGACAACGACGGTACGTGGAATCCCTCTCCACCTATGCCCGGCAGTTCCTGTCGATGATGGAAAAGCCGGATGTGGACCATATCGAGGGACTTTCCCCGGCCATCTCCATCGAGCAGAAGTCCACGTCCCACAACCCCCGCTCCACCGTGGGCACCATCACCGAGATCTACGACTACCTGCGCCTGCTGTTTGCCCGCGCTGGCGAACCCCGCTGTCCCGACCACGGCCAGCCGCTGGAGGCCCAGACCGTCAGCCAGATGGTGGATCAGGTCCTCGCCATGCCGGAGGACAGCAAGCTGATGATCGTCGCGCCGGTGATCCGCGATCGCAAGGGAGAGCACCAGCAGGTAATCGACACAATGCGCAGCCAGGGCTTCATCCGCTTGCGTGTGGACGGTTACGTCTACGACATCGACGACGTCCCCCCCCTGGACAAGAAAAAGAAGCACGCCATCGACGTGGTGGTTGACCGTTTCAAAGTGAAGCCGGGCCTTGAACAGCGCCTTGCGGAGAGTTTCGAGACCGCTCTGGAGCTCTCCGACGGCATCGCCCTGTTGGCAGACATGGAAGGCAAGGAGGAGGACCAGACCTTCTCCGCCCGCTACGCCTGCACCCAGTGCGGGTATTCGCTCAGCGAACTGGAGCCGCGGATCTTCTCCTTCAACAACCCCGCCGGCGCCTGCCCCACCTGCGACGGACTTGGCGTCCGTCAGTTCTTCGATCCGGAAAAGGTTGTCCACACCCCCGCCGCCACCCTCGCTGAAGGCGCCATCAGGGGCTGGGACCGTCGCGCCGTCTACTACTTCCAGATGCTCAAGAGCGTTGCCGACCACTATGGCGTGGATATGGACACTCCATGGGAGGACCTCCCGAAAGAGTTCCAGGACGTGGTGCTTCATGGCTCTGGCGATGAAGACATTGCCTTTCGTTACGTTAACTCCCGGGGCCACATCATGCAGAAGGAGCACCCCTTCGAGGGCGTGCTGCCCAATCTGGAGCGTCGCTACCGGGAAACCGAGTCCCAGAGCATGCGTGAGGAACTGGCCCGTCACTTGAGCCAGCAACCCTGCCGGGACTGTGGCGGCTCACGGCTCCGGCGAAGCGCCCGGCACGTATTCATCGACGAGCACAATCTGCCGGAGATTACCCGCCTGCCGGTTGGTGACGCCCACGGCTACTTTGACACTCTCGTCCTGCCGGGACGGAAAGGGGAGATTGCCGAAAAGATCCTCAAGGAAGTCCGGCAGCGGCTCCAGTTCCTGGTGAATGTCGGCCTCGAATACCTCACCCTGGAGCGGAGTGCCGATACCCTTTCCGGCGGTGAGGCCCAGCGTATCCGGCTCGCCAGCCAGATCGGCGCAGGCCTGGTGGGGGTGATGTACATTCTCGACGAGCCTTCGATAGGCCTGCACCAACGGGACAACGACCGCCTGCTGGCCACCCTCACCCACCTTCGGGATCTAGGTAACACGGTCATTGTGGTTGAACACGATGAGGATGCCATCCGCGCCGCTGATCATGTACTCGATATCGGCCCGGGCGCCGGCGTTCACGGCGGCCATGTGGTTGCCCAGGGAACACCGGAAGACATTATCACCAATGACAACTCACTCACCGGTCAGTACCTCAATGGCACTCGCAGAATCGAAGTACCCGCGGTCCGGAATACCGGCAATGGCAAGACCCTCGTCCTGGAGGGCGCCAGCGGCAACAACCTCAGGGACGTCACCCTGGAGCTGCCGCTGGGCATCATGACCTGTGTCACCGGAGTATCCGGGTCCGGCAAGTCCACCCTCATCAACAGCACGCTCTATCCAGTGGCCGCAACGCGTTTGAACAAGGCGACCAGCCTCAGCCATGGCCCCTATAAACGCCTTGAGGGACTGGAGCATCTGGACAAGGTCATCGACATCGACCAGAGTCCCATTGGCCGCACCCCACGGTCGAACCCGGCTACCTACACCGGGATCTTCACCCCGATCCGCGAACTCTTTGCCGGCACCCAGGAAGCCCGAAGCCGGGGTTACAAGCCCGGTCGCTTCAGCTTCAATGTCAAGGGCGGCCGCTGCGAGGCCTGCCAGGGGGACGGGATGATCAAGGTGGAGATGCACTTCCTGCCTGACATCTACGTCCCCTGTGATGTCTGCAAGGGCAAACGCTACAACCGGGAAACCCTGGAAGTGCGCTACAAGGGCAAGAACATCAATGAAGTGCTGCAGATGACCGTGGAGGAAGGGCGCGCTTTCTTTGATGCGGTTCCTTTTCTGGCCCGCAAACTCCAAACCCTGGTGGACGTGGGCCTGTCCTACATCCGCCTGGGCCAGAGCGCTGTCACACTATCCGGCGGTGAAGCCCAGCGGGTCAAGCTGGCGCGGGAGCTGTCCAAGCGCGATACGGGCAAGACCCTCTACATTCTTGACGAACCCACCACAGGCCTGCATTTCTACGACATCCAGCAACTGCTGACCGTACTCCAGCGCCTCCGGGACCACGGCAACACCATCGTGGTGATCGAACACAATCTGGACGTCATCAAGACCGCCGACTGGATCATCGACCTTGGCCCTGAAGGTGGTTCGGGGGGTGGCATGATCATCGCCGAGGGCACGCCCGAGGAGGTGGCAGAGAGCAAGCACTCCCACACCGGGCGTTACCTGAAGCCTTTGCTCGCGGGCAGAGGGTAACGGGCTGATCCTGGACGGAGGCTGGGGCCGGACTGGAACCGGTGTCTGGCCGGGCCTGGGACTGGGGCTGGGGCTGGGGCTGGGCACTGTAGGAGCTTGCCTGCAAGCGAGGAGGAAACGCTCGGTTTCTGAGCTTTCATCTTCGCTTGCAGGCAAGCTCCTACAGAATTGCGAGGCCGACATTGGCTCTCGAGAGGAGGCTTCACCTTCAGCGCCTGCCTCTTCGCTTGCAGGCAAGCTCCTACAGGGTTGTGAGGTCCACTTGGGGCGGAGGGTGGCTTCACCTTCAGCGCCTGCCTCTTCGCTTGCTGGCAAGCTCCTACAGGGCGGTTAGCTCTGCCCTGGCTCCCCAGCCTATATCTCCGCCTTCTGACAGCTTCCTACGCCCGGAATTGGCTTTGCCTGAAAGCAAAAAGGCCGGGGGCTTCTCAGTCCCCGGCCTTTTTGTGAACTCCAACGGTATTACTCGTCGTCGCTCATCTCTTCAGCTTCCAGATCCACCGGACGGCCGACCAGCTCGACGAATGCCATGGGGGCATTGTCGCCGGCACGGAAACCGCACTTGAGGATGCGCAGGTAGCCACCCGGGCGCTCGCTGTAACGCGGGCCCAGCTCATCGAAGAGCTTGGCGACTGCTGCGTCGTCGCGCAGGCGGGAAAACGCCAGACGACGATTGGCAACCGAATCATTCTTGGCGAGCGTGATCAACGGCTCCGCTACCCGGCGAAGTTCCTTCGCCTTGGGCAGGGTTGTTTTGATCAGCTCATGACCAACCAGTGACGCAGTCATGTTACGAAACATGGCCTTGCGATGCGCACTGGTCCTGCTGAACTTACGACCACTCTTACGATGACGCATTGCTCTTATTCCTTAACTCAAACTAATCGGCGATCAACCGCCCAGAACCCGGTCATCACCACGAAGGCTTGCCGGCGGCCAGTTGTCAAGACGCATACCCAGGGACAGCCCACGTGAGGCCAGGACGTCCTTGATTTCGGTCAGCGACTTTTTACCCAGGTTAGGCGTCTTCAACAGCTCGACTTCAGTGCGCTGAATAAGATCGCCGATGTAGTAAATGTTCTCTGCTTTGAGGCAGTTCGCTGAACGCACTGTCAGTTCCAGATCATCCACCGGGCGCAGCAGAATCGGATCGATTTCTTCCTCTTCCTCTACTCGCTCGGGCTCTTTCTCATGATCGAAATCGACGAATACCGCCAGCTGCTGCTGGAGAATGGTTGCCGCCCGGCGAATTGCTTCTTCCGGATCGATCGTGCCATTGGTTTCCAGATCAATAACCAGCTTGTCCAGGTCAGTGCGCTGCTCGACACGGGCGCTTTCAACCGCGTACGCAACCCGACGGACCGGACTGAAAGTCGCGTCCAGCTGAAGGCGTCCGATCGCGCGGGTCTCGTCTTCGTCAAGACCACGCTGATCTGCAGGCTCATAACCACGGCCACGCACCACTTTCAGACGCATGCTCACTTCACCCTTTTCACTCAGGTGACAGATCACATGATCCGGATTGGTGACCTCGACATCATGATCAAGCGAGATGTCGCCGGCTGTTACGACACCCGGGCCTTTCTTGCTGAGGGAGACCTCGGCTTCGTCACGCCCCCCCATCTTCAGGGCAACGCCCTTGAGGTTCAGGAGAATCTCAATGACGTCTTCCTGGACACCCTCAATCGCGCTGTATTCGTGCAGCACACCGTCGATCTGCGCTTCGGTGATCGCACACCCTGGCATTGAGGACAAAAGGATACGACGCAGGGCACTACCCAGAGTGTGACCAAAGCCACGCTCGAGCGGCTCAAGAGTCACCCTGGCGCGAGTGGTGCTCAGTTCCTTTACGTCAATGGTACGAGGTGTCAATAACTCATGTACTGAACGCTGCATAGACGCCCCTATCTGCTCTCGTTGCTAATGGACTTTACTTGGAGTAAAGCTCGACGATGAGGTTCTCGTTGATGTCCGACGACAGCTCGGTACGCTCCGGTACCGACTTGTATGTGCCGGTCATCTTGTTGGCGTCAACCTCAACCCACTCTACCGGGGCACGGCTGGCAGCGAGTTCCAGGGCGCCTTTAACGCGCAGCTGGTTCTTTGCCTTTTCACGGATACTGATCACATCGCCAGGACGCACCTGGTAGGACGGGATGTTCACCGGCTTATCGTTCACCAGAACCGCCTTGTGGGAGACCAGCTGGCGTGATTCCGCCCGCGTTGAGCCGAAGCCCATGCGGTAAACCACGTTATCCAGACGCCCTTCCAGCAGTTGAAGCAGGTTCTCGCCGGTCGCGCCCTTGATACGGGCCGCTTCCTTGTAATAATTGCGGAACTGCTTCTCGAGTACGCCATAAATACGACGGACCTTCTGTTTTTCACGGAGCTGAACGCCATACTCGGACAGACGACCACGACGCGCGCCGTGCATGCCCGGGGGTGTTTCAATGTTGCACTTGGAATCAAGCGCACGAACACCACTCTTCAGGAAAAGATCTGTCCCCTCACGGCGAGACAGCTTACATTTCGGACCTATGTAACGTGCCATATCTCACTGTCTCCTTTAAACGCGGCGCTTCTTGGGCGGACGACAGCCGTTATGGGGAATCGGCGTCACATCAGTAATGTTGGTGATCTTGTAGCCACACGCGTTCAGCGCGCGAACTGCAGACTCACGTCCGGGCCCGGGACCCTTAACCTCTACGTCCAGGTTTTTAAGGCCGTATTCAGCAGCCGCATTACCGGCTCTTTCAGCTGCTACCTGCGCAGCAAAAGGTGTGCTCTTGCGTGACCCACGGAAACCGGAACCACCGGAGGTGGCCCAGGACAGGACGTTGCCCTGACGGTCGGAAATGGTCACGATAGTGTTGTTGAAGGACGCGTGAATATGCGCGACGCCATCAACAACCGTCTTTTTCACCTTTTTACGGGTACGTGTACCTGGCTTTGCCATGTTTGCCTACCTGTTTACTTTCGAATCGGTTTGCGAGGACCTTTACGGGTGCGCGCGTTGGTCTTGGTGCGCTGGCCACGAACCGGAAGGCCGTGACGATGACGCAGACCACGGTGGCAACCGAGATCCTTCAAACGCTTGATGTTCATCTGAACTTCACGACGCAGGTCACCTTCAACGATGAGCTTGCCCACTTCAGAACGAAGGGATTCAAGCTGCTCGTCAGACAGGTCCTTGACCTTGGCGTCCTGCTGGACACCTGCTGCATCGCAAAGCTTCTGGGCTGCCGTCTTGCCAACACCAAAGATGTAGGTCAGCGAGATAACAGCATGTTTGTTGTCGGGTATATTGACACCGGCTATACGTGCCATTCAGATTACTCCGCGTTCAAAGCTTTGCTGTGTGAATTTTCCGCCACGAAAAGGGCGCGAAATAATAGCGCCTGACCCCGCATGGAGTCAAGCGCTATCAATCAGGCCCAGGCGTAACCAGAGTCGATTCCGTTAGAAATCAGCCCTGGCGCTGCTTGTGACGAGGCTCCGAGCAGATGACCCGAACCGAGCCATTGCGTCGAATTACTTTGCAGTTACGGCAAATTTTCTTTACCGAAGCGCGTACTTTCATTGTCGACTCCAGATTTCAAGGGGGCTGACGGATCAGCGACCATAGCCCTTCAGATTGGACTTTTTCATCAGTGATTCGTACTGATGGGACATCAGGTGCGACTGTACCTGCGCCATGAAATCCATCACCACGACTACCACGATCAGCAGCGACGTACCGCCCAGGTAGAACGGAACATTACCTGCCACCATCAGGAACTGGGGAAACAGGGATACCGCTGCGATGTACATAGCACCAAACAGAGTCAGCCGGGTGAGCACCCCATCAATATACTTGGCGGTCTGCTCACCGGGACGGATGCCGGGGATAAAGGCACCGGACCGCTTCAGGTTATCCGCGACTTCCTTCGGGTTGTACATCAGCGCCGTATAGAAGAAGCAGAAGAAAACGACTGCCGCAGCAAACAGGATGATGTACAGGGGCTGACTCGGAGCCAGTGCCTGGGACACGTCACTCAGCCACTCCATGCCTTCACCCTGCCCGAACCACTGACCCAGTGATGCTGGGAACAGCAGGATGGAAGAAGCAAAGATGGGCGGGATGACACCGGCCATATTCACTTTCAGGGGCAGATGGCTGGACTGCTGGGCAAATACCCGTCGGCCCTGCTGCCGCTTGGCATAGTTGATGGTCAGACGCCGCTGGCCACGCTCCATGAACACCACGAAGCCCACCACCGCAATCGCCAGCACACCAATGCCCAGCACCACCAACAGGCTCATTTCACCGTTACGGGCCTGCTCAAGAGTCTGCCCGATGGCACCAGGCAGTCCCGCGACGATACCCGCGAAGATCAGCAGTGAAATACCGTTGCCGATACCTCGCTCGGTGATCTGCTCGCCCAGCCACATCATGAAGACGGCACCGGAAACGAAGGACACCACGGCCACAAAGTGGAAACTGAAGCTGTCGTTGAAGGTAACCCCCTGGGACGCAAGTCCCATGGAGATACCCATGCCCTGGACCAGGGCCAGCACAACCGTGAGATACCGGGTGTACTGACTGATCTTGCGCCGTCCGGACTCGCCTTCCTTCTTGAGCTGCTCAAGTTTCGGGCTCACCGCGGTCATCAACTGCATGATGATGGACGCCGAGATGTAGGGCATGATGCCGAGGGCGAAGATACTCATCCGCTCAAGCGCACCACCGGAGAACATGTTGAACAGACTCAGGATGGTTCCCTGATTCTGCTCAAACAGTGCCGCCAGGCGATCCGGATTGATCCCGGGAACAGGAATGTGCGCACCGATCCGGTAGATCAGCAGCGCCAGGACCACAAACCAGAGCCGCGAACGCAGCTCTGCCAGTCCTTTTCCTGCGCCCGCGGGCATTGATGATGTCTTGGCCATGCAGTCCTCGACTCGCCTTATTCTTCGACTTTGCCACCCGCGGCAGAGATTGCCTCACGGGCGCCCTTGGTCACCTTCAGACCCTTAACGGTCACCGGACGGGTCAGTTCGCCGGAGAGAATCACGCGAGCCGCGCGAATTTCCTCACGAATGATGTCCGCTTTTTTCAGTGCGTCCAGGTCAGCGACGTCGCCGTCCACCTTGGCCAGCTCATTCAGCCGGATCTCAGCAACGTAACGCTGCTGGCGGGAGGTGAAACCGAATTTCGGCAGACGACGGGCCAACGGCTGCTGACCGCCCTCGAAACCGGGGGCTACCCGGCCGCCGGAGCGCGCTTTCAGGCCCTTGTGACCACGACCGGCTGTCTTGCCCAGGCCGCTGCCGATACCCCGGCCAACGCGCTTGGCGGACGGGCGTGAACCCGGTTCCGGACTCAGTTCGTTCAGGCGCATCTTAGTTCTCCTCAACCCTTACCAGGTAGTTAACCCGGTTGATCATGCCGCGGATGGAAGGTGTGTCTTCCACTTCCACGGTGTGACCAATTTTGCGAAGACCCAGGCCCTTCACGCACAGTTTGTGCTTGGGCTGACAGCTGATTGGGCTGCGGGTCAGTGTAACCTTGATTGTCTTGTTCGCCATGACTTCAACCCAGAATGTCTTCCACGGTCTTGCCGCGCTTGGCTGCAACATCTTCAGGCGCTTTCATTGCCTGGAGACCCTTGATGGTGGAACGTACCACGTTGACCGGGTTGGTAGACCCGTAACACTTGGAAAGTACGTTCTGAACACCTGCTACTTCCAGTACCGCACGCATCGCGCCACCGGCGATGATACCGGTACCTTCAGAGGCCGGCTGCATGTAGACCTTGGAGCCGCCATGCTGGGCGCGGACCGGATACTGCAGGGTGGTGCCATCAAGAGGCACATCCACCATGTTCTTGCGTGCGGCTTCCATGGCCTTCTGGATGGCAACCGGTACTTCCCGGGCCTTACCACGACCAAAACCAACACGGCCCTTGCCATCACCCACAACAGTCAGTGCGGTGAAGGCAAAGATACGACCGCCCTTGACCACCTTGGCCACGCGGTTTACCTGAACCAGCTTTTCCTGGAGCTCAGGCGCCTTCTGTTCGTTAACGCTCATCTTCTCCACCTCTTAGAATTGCAAGCCAGCTTCACGGGCAGCGTCGGCCAGGGCCTGAACGCGACCATGATAACGGTAACCGGAGCGGTCAAACGCCACTTTCTCAATGCCGGCAGCCTTGGCACGCTCAGCGATCAGCTGACCGACCTTCTTGGCGGCATCCACGTTACCCGTAGCACCCTGACGCAGATCCTTGTCCAGTGTGGAGGCAGAAGCGATAACCTTGCTGCCGTCTGCAGTGGTGACCTGGGCATACATATGACGCGGCGTGCGGTGAACGCACAGGCGGTCTGTACCCAGCTTACGGATCTTCATGCGCACTTTGCGTGCGCGACGCAATCTTTCTGTATTAGCGCTCATAGTCCCGCCTTATTTCTTCTTGGCTTCTTTGCGTCTGACCTGCTCATCCGAGTACCGAACACCCTTGCCCTTATAAGGCTCTGGCGGACGGAATGCGCGGACTTCAGCAGCGACCTGGCCAACCTGTTGCTTATCGATCCCGCGAATAACAACTTCCGTATTAGACGGAGTTTCAGCGGTGACCCCCTCGGGCAGTTCGTACTCAACCGGGTGTGAGAACCCAAGTGTCAGGTTGAGCTTCTTGCCCTGCGCCTGCGCCCGGTAACCAACGCCGGTCAGGTTGAGCCTGCGCTCGAACCCGGCGGAAACACCGGTAACCATGTTATTTACCAGCGCACGGGTGGTGCCAGCAAGAGCGCGGGACTGCTTTGCACCATCGCGGGGAGCAAAGCGAAGAACGTTTTCTTCCTGCTTGACTTCAACCGCCTGGTGGATGGTGAACTGAAGCGCTCCCTTGGAGCCCTTCACATTGATTTCCTGTCCGTTCAGCTTAACCTCAACACCGGAAGGCAGCACGACAGGATTATTGGCAACCCTGGACATGTCTTTCTCCTAGAATACGGTGCAGATGACTTCGCCACCCACGCCGGCAGCACGTGCAGCGCGGTCGGTCATAACGCCCTTGGACGTAGACACGATAGCGACCCCGAGACCACCTGCCACTTTCGGCAGTTCGCCTGTGCCCTTGTACTGGCGCAGACTGGGGCGGCTCACCCGTTTGATTTCCTCAATAACCGGCTTGCCACCGAAGTACTTGAGGGAAATGGTCAGTTCCGGCTTGGCGTCAGCTGAAACGGAAAAATCTTCTACGTAACCTTCGTCCTTAAGGACCTGGGCCACGGAGATCTTCATTTTGGAAGACGGCATGACCACGTCGGCCTTCTGTGCCATCTGTGCGTTACGGATACGGGTAAACATATCCGCAAGCGTATCTTGCATACTCATTTGTATGAGGCTCCTGATCTTTTTAGTTGTGCAGCGGCGTGCCGCACCGCTTACCAACGGCCACCGCGACGAGTCGCGGTGACGCTTACCAGCTTGACTTGGTCAGACCCGGTACGTTACCCGCCATGCCCTGCTCACGAAGCTTGATGCGCGAGAGCTTGAACTTGCGGAGAACGCCGTGGGGACGGCCAGTCATCTGACAGCGGTTGGTGAGACGCGAAGGGCTTGCATCGCGAGGAAGCTTCTGCAGCTTCATCTGTGCGTCCCAACGTTCCTCTTCGCTGATATTCGGGTTCTTGATAATCGCCTTGAGCTCGGCGCGTCTGGTTGCGTATTTCGCAACCGTCTGTTCGCGCTTGAGCTCGCGGTTCTTCATTGAAACCTTCGCCATGTCACTCGTTCCTTATTTCTTGAACGGAAAGCCAAAGGCTTTCAGCAGTTCGCGGCCTTCGTCATCGGTTTCAGCACTGGTGGTGATGGTGATATCCAGACCACGGATCTTGTCTACGCGATCGTATTCAATCTCCGGAAAAATGATCTGCTCACGCACACCCATGCTGTAGTTGCCACGACCGTCGAAGGACTTCGGGTTGAGACCACGGAAGTCGCGAACACGCGGAATGGCAATATGTACCAGC
Source organism: Marinobacter daqiaonensis (assembly GCF_900115285.1). GTDB lineage: Bacteria > Pseudomonadota > Gammaproteobacteria > Pseudomonadales > Oleiphilaceae > Marinobacter > Marinobacter daqiaonensis. The sequence goes on along the minus strand of NZ_FOYW01000004.1, from coordinate 6,369 downwards.
CGGTCGAAGAAATCCCACATGCGCTCGCCGCGCAGGGTAACCTTACAACCGATTGGCCAGCCCTCACGAATCTTGAAGCCGGCAACGGATCTGCGCGCCTTGGTGACCACAGCCTTCTGGCCGGCCAGCCGCTCCAGATCCGCAACAGCGTTCTCGATCAGCTTCTTGTCGCCAACCGCTTCGCCGACACCCATGTTCAGGGTGATTTTCTGGATCCGCGGAACCTGCATTATGTTCTTGTAGCTGAACTCTTTCTGCAGGGCGGGAATCACTTCCTTACTGTACTGCTCTTTCATATTAAGCATCGTAACCACCACCCTTACTGGTTATCGACAGCTTCGTTCGTGGACTTGAAGATCCGCACTTTTGCGCCGTCTTCCTTGATCTGGAAGCCTACGCGATCGGCCTTGCCGGTCTGCGGATTAAAAATTGCCACGTTGGAAGCCTGGATTGGCGCTTCTTTCTCGACGATGCCACCTGGGGTGCCCAGCATCGGGTTCGGCTTGGTGTGCTTCTTCATCATATTGATGCCAGAAACCACAACCCGGCCGTCATCCTGAACTTTCAGAACTTTACCGCGCTTGCCCTTGTCTTTACCCGTGGTGACGATTACTTCGTCATCTCGTTTGATCTTTTTCATAACCGGCCTCTAGTCCTTACAGTACTTCGGGTGCCAGTGAGATAATTTTCATGAACTTCTCGGTACGCAGCTCGCGGGTTACCGGCCCGAAAATACGGGTGCCGATCGGCGCGTTCTGGTTGTTAAGAAGTACTGCCGCGTTGCCGTCGAAGCGGATCAGTGATCCGTCAGGACGACGCACACCCTTACGGGTACGCACGACAACAGCATTGAGGACCTGGCCCTTCTTCACCTTACCACGGGGGATGGCTTCCTTAACGGTCACCTTGATGATATCTCCCACCTTGGCATAACGCCGGTGTGAACCGCCCAGGACCTTGATGCACTGCACCTGACGTGCACCACTGTTGTCCGCGACTTCAAGCATTGTTTGAGTCTGAATCATGGTTATTCTCCAGCAGAAACCACTATCGCAGTTTCGACAAGACTCACCGTCGGGGCGAGTTACACCTTGGAAGCGCGTTCGGTGACTTCAACCAGGGCCCAGCTTTTGGTCTTCGAGACCGGGCGGGTTTCCTTGATCGTAACCAGATCACCGATGTTGCACTCGTTCTGTTCGTCGTGAGCATGAATCTTGGTCGAGCGCTTCACGTACTTACCGTAAAGCGGGTGTTTCACCTGGCGCTCGACCAGAACAACAATGGACTTCTCCATCTTGTTGCTCACGACCTTGCCGTTAAGGGTTCTGGCAGTTTTGGTAGCTTCAGTCATGTCACTGTCCTGCCTTTTCATTCATTACTGTTTTCACACGAGCTATGTCGCGCTTCACCTTCGGGAGAAGGTGACTCTGATTCAGCTGACCTGTCGCCTTGCGCATACGCAGGTTGAACTGCTCCTTCAGGAGGTCGATCAGCTCTTTGTTCAGCTCGTCGACTGACTTCTCACGCAGCTCTGTTGCTTTCATCACATCACCGTCCTCGTTACAAAGGTGGTCTGAACGGGCAGTTTGGCCGCCGCAAGAGTGAACGCATCACGTGCAATCTCTTCGGATACCCCTTCCATCTCGTAAAGCATACGACCTGGCTGGATTTCGGCTACCCAGTACTCGACAGAACCCTTACCTTTACCCATACGTACTTCAAGCGGTTTGCCGGTAATCGGCTTGTCGGGGAAGATCCGAATCCAGATCTTACCGCCCCGCTTGATCCGACGCGTCATGGTACGACGAGCCGCCTCAATCTGGCGTGCTGTTATACGTCCACGAGTCGTCGCCTTCAATCCGTATTCACCGAAGCTCACCTTGTTGGCGCGTTGAGCCAGACCGGTGTTACGGCCTTTCATTACCTTGCGGAATTTGGTGCGTTTTGGCTGCAGCATACGAGTGCCCCTTTACTTGGAACCTTTCTTACGAGAGGCATTCTTGTCAGCACGGACCTCATCCATACCACCAAGAATCTCACCCTTGAAGATCCATACCTTCACGCCGATGATGCCGTAGGTGGTCTTCGCTTCGTAGGTGGCGTAGTCAATGTCTGCACGCAGTGTGTGCAGAGGAACGCGACCTTCACGGTACCACTCGGAACGGGCAATTTCGGCGCCCCCGAGACGACCGCCAACCTGGATCTTGATACCCTTGGCGCCCTGACGCATGGCATTCTGAACCGCACGCTTCATGGCGCGACGGAACATTACACGACGCTCGAGCTGACCGGCAACGTTTTGCGCTACCAGCTTGGCATCCAGATCCGGCTTGCGGACTTCCTCGATGTTGATGTGCACAGGCACGCCCATCTTCTCGCTGACTTCGCGACGCAGACGGTCAACATCTTCACCCTTCTTGCCGATAACAATACCGGGACGGGCGGTATGGATCGTGATCCGGGCATTCTGAGCCGGGCGCTCGATCACGATCTTGCTGACTGACGCCTTTTCAAGGCGCTTCTCCAGGAACTCGCGAACCTGAATATCATTCAGGAGCTTGTTCGCGTAGTCCTTCTTCTCGGCATACCAGATTGAGTTGTGCTCTTTGACCACACCCAGCCGTATACCGGTCGGATTTACTTTCTGACCCATCTGAGCATCTCCTACTTGTCGGCGACCTTGACGGTGATATGACAGGTGCGCTTCATAATCCGGTCAGCGCGCCCCTTGGCTCGAGCTTTGATCCGCTTGAGCGTCGGACCTTCATCCACCATGACGGTGGAAACCCGCAGATCATCTACGTCCAGACCTTCGTTGTGCTCAGCGTTGGCAATGGCGGATTCAAGAGCTTTCTTGATCACGACCGCCGCCTTCTTCGGGCTGAAAGTCAGAATGTTCAGGGCGTCCTCAACCGCCTTGCCACGAACCTGGTCAGCGACAAGACGTGCTTTCTGAGCAGAGAGGCGAGCGCCCTTATACTTGGCTGCTACTTCCATTTCATTTCCCCTCACAATCAGCGTTTAGCTTTCTTGTCGGCTGCATGACCACGGTAAGTCCGCGTTGCCGCGAACTCGCCCAGTTTGTGACCGACCATGTCTTCGGTCACGTACACGGGCACGTGTTGCTTGCCGTTGTGGACTGCAATGGTCAGACCGACGAACTCCGGAAAGATCGTGGAACGACGGGACCAGGTCTTGATCGGCCGCTTGTCGTTCGCTTCCAGAGCTGTCTCGACCTTCTTCAACAGATGCAGGTCTATAAAAGGACCTTTCTTTAAAGAACGTGGCACAGCAATTACCTCTATGTAGTCGTTTACTTGGCCGAACGACGACGTACTATCATCTTGTCAGTACGCTTGTTCTTACGAGTCTTATGCCCTTTGGTCGGAACACCCCACGGAGTAACCGGGTGACGCCCGCCAGAGGTACGCCCTTCACCACCACCATGTGGGTGGTCAACTGGGTTCATAGCAACACCACGTACTGTTGGCCGTTTGCCGCGCCAACGTGATGCACCCGCTTTACCAAGCTGCTTGAGGCTGTGTTCGCTGTTGGACACTTCGCCCAACGTCGCGCGACAGTCAACAAGCACCTTTCGCATTTCACCTGAACGCAGGCGGATGGTGGCATATGCCCCTTCCCTTGCTACCAGCTGTACGGATGCGCCCGCGGAGCGAGCCAGCTGTGCACCTTTGCCAGGCTTGATTTCGACGCAGTGGATTACGGAACCGACCGGAATATTCCGGAGCGGCAGCGTGGAACCCACCTTGATCGGTGCGTCGATACCGGAACGCACAGGATCACCGGCCTGCATACCTTTGGGAGCGATAATGTAGCGACGCTCGCCATCGGCATACTTCAGCAGTGCGATGTGCGCAGAGCGGTTCGGATCGTATTCCAGGCGCTCAATGACCGCTGGAATGCCGTCCTTGGTCCGCTTGAAATCGATTACGCGGTAGTGCTGCTTGTGGCCACCACCAACGTGACGGGTGGTGATGCGACCAAAATGGTTACGACCACCCGACTTGCTTTGACTTTCTACCAACGGCTCGTAAGGGCGCCCCTTGTGGAGATCCGGGTTGTAAAGCTTTACAACGTGACGGCGTCCGGCAGATGTTGGTTTGGTTTTGACGATCGGCATATTACGACCCCTTTACCTTATTCCACATCCAGAAAATCGATGTCCTGACCTTCCGCCAGCTTCACATAAGCCTTGCGAATGTCATTACGCTTGCCGAACCCGCGGATAGTACGCTTGAGCTTACCCTTACGGTTCGAAACCTGAACACCTTCGACGGTGACGTTGAACAGCTGCTCAACGGCTTTCTTGATCTCCGGCTTGGTGGCATCAGGCGCCACACGGAAGACCACCTGATTGCTCTCCGCTACCAGAGATGCTTTTTCTGATACGTGCGGTCCCAGAAGAACCTTGTAGATACGTTCCTGATTCATCCCAGCATCTCCTCGATCTTCTTAAGAGCCGGAACGGTAATCACAACCTTCTCAAAGGCAACCAGGCTAACCGGATCAAGGCCCGCAACGTCACGCACGTCAACGTGCGGAATGTTGCGGGACGCCAGATGAAGGTTCTGCTCTACATTCTCGGCGAGAATCAGGGCGTTGCTCACACCCAGACCCTTCAGCTTCTCGCTGAACGCCTTGGTCTTCGGGCTGTCGACGGTAATGTCATCAACCAGCACCAGACGATCCTGACGAACCAGCTCGGAAAAAATGGACTGCATCGCGGCGCGGTACATCTTCCGGTTTACTTTCTGTTCGAAGCTCCGGGGCTTGGCGGCGAAGGTAACGCCACCAGTGCGCCAGATCGGGCTTCGGATAGTACCGGCACGGGCACGACCAGTACCCTTCTGACGCCACGGCTTCTTACCACCGCCGCTGACCTCAGAACGGGTCTTCTGAGCCTTGGTACCCTGGCGACCACCAGCCATGTAGGCGGTAACAACCTGGTGAACCAGCGACTCGTTAAACTCTTTGGCGAACGCGGCGTCGGAGACGGAAATCCCCTGACCGCTACCTGTAATTGTCAATTCCATCGCACCGCTCCTCAGGCTTTAACTGCAGGCTTGATGATCACGTTGCCACCGGTAGCACCGGGAACAGCGCCACGGATCAGCAGCAGGTTGCGCTCGGCATCAACACGAACAACTTCCAGGTTCTGAACAGTAACCTGTTTGTTGCCCATCTGACCGGCCATCTTCTTGCCCTTGAACACCTTGCCCGGGGTCTGGTTCTGACCAATGGAACCCGGCGCACGATGGGACAGGGAGTTACCGTGAGTCGCGTCCTGCATGGAGAAGTTCCAGCGTTTAACGCCACCCTGGAAGCCCTTACCCTTGGAATGGGCAGTGGCGTCGACGACCTGACCGTCCGCGAATACAGACACGGTGATCTCGCCGCCAGCCTGGAACTCATCGCCTTCGCCATCGGCAAGACGGAATTCCCACAGACCGCGACCAGCCTCAACACCAGCCTTTGCGAAGTGACCTGACTGAGCCTTGGAAACCCGGGAGGGACGACGGTTGCCCACAGTCACCTGGACCGCACGGTAGCCATCGCTTTCGAGAGTTTTCAGTTGGGTAATGCGGTTGGCTTCAACCTCAATTACCGTTACGGGCACAGACTGCCCGTCTTCCGTAAAAATACGGGTCATACCGGCCTTACGACCGACTACACCAATTGCCATGTTTCACCTCTTAAGTGTACGGGGCTCACACCCTCTATGGCCTTAGGACAGTTACACTGACTAACACCAGGTAGTGTTAGCCGAGGCTGATCTGAACGTCTACACCTGCTGCCAGATCCAGCTTCATCAAAGCATCTACTGTCTTTTCCGTCGGCTCAACAATGTCGAGCAGACGCTTGTGCGTACGAATTTCGTACTGATCGCGCGCGTCTTTGTTGACGTGCGGAGAAATCAGAACGGTGTACTTTTCCTTCCGCGTCGGCAGAGGGATTGGTCCACGCACCTGAGCGCCGGTCCGCTTTGCGGTATCGACGATCTCCTGCGTGGACTGGTCGATCAGGCGATAATCAAACGCCTTCAACCGGATTCGAATCTTTTGGCTTTGCATGATGCACCAAACTCCACTCGTAGCAGCTACTGTTAGCCGACCTTCAAAAAAAGGAGCCGCATTGTATGCATAATACCCAGCAGTGTCAAGCAGCTGCCTGACCGACTGATATTGCTGGTGTTACGTACTTGCGGGACAGAAAAAAGGGCTGCGAAGCAGCCCTTTTTCCGGATCATCCGGCGAATTACTCGATGATCTTGGAAACCACACCGGCACCAACGGTACGGCCGCCTTCGCGAATCGCGAAGCGCAGACCATCTTCCATGGCGATCGGAGC
>NZ_FOYW01000008.1 GCF_900115285.1 Marinobacter daqiaonensis | reverse complement strand
CATGGTAAGACCACTCTGACCGCGGCCCTGACCCGCGTATGTCACGAAGTGTGGGGTACAGGTGAGTCCCGTGCATTCGACCAGATCGATAACGCACCGGAAGAGAAGGCCCGTGGTATCACCATCGCGACCTCTCACGTTGAGTACGATTCACCGAGCCGTCACTACGCACACGTAGACTGCCCGGGCCACGCTGACTATGTGAAGAACATGATCACCGGTGCGGCCCAGATGGACGGTGCGATCCTGGTTTGCTCCGCGGCTGACGGCCCCATGCCGCAGACCCGCGAGCACATCCTGCTGTCCCGCCAGGTAGGTGTTCCTTTCATCGTCGTGTTCCTGAACAAGGCCGACATGGTAGATGACGAGGAGCTGCTGGAGCTGGTCGAGATGGAAGTTCGTGAGCTGCTGAGCCAGTACGACTTCCCGGGTGACGACACTCCGATCATTACCGGTTCCGCGCTGATGGCGCTGGAAGGTAAGGACGACAACGAGATGGGTACTACCGCAGTCAAGAAGCTGGTAGAAGCCCTGGACGACTACATCCCGGAGCCGGAGCGTGCCATCGATCAGCCGTTCCTGATGCCGATCGAGGACGTATTCTCCATCTCCGGTCGTGGTACCGTGGTAACCGGCCGTGTTGAGCGCGGTATCGTCAAGACTGGCGACGAAGTGGAAATCGTTGGTATCCGTGATACCGTGAAGACCACCGTTACCGGTGTTGAGATGTTCCGCAAGCTGCTCGACGAAGGTCGTGCGGGTGAGAACATCGGTGCGCTGCTGCGTGGCACCAAGCGTGACGACGTTGAGCGTGGCCAGGTTCTGTGTGTGCCGGGCTCCATCAAGCCGCACACCAAGTTCGAGTGCGAAGTGTACGTCCTGAGCAAGGAAGAGGGTGGTCGTCATACCCCGTTCTTCAAGGGCTACCGTCCGCAGTTCTACTTCCGGACCACCGACGTGACCGGCTCCTGCGAGCTGCCGGAAGGCGTTGAAATGGTAATGCCGGGTGACAACGTGAAGATGTCTGTCACCCTGATCGCTCCGATCGCCATGGAAGATGGTCTGCGCTTCGCGATTCGCGAAGGCGGCCGTACCGTTGGTGCCGGTGTGGTTTCCAAGATCATCGAGTAATT
>NZ_FOYW01000005.1 GCF_900115285.1 Marinobacter daqiaonensis | reverse complement strand
CCTGTACCCCACACTTCGTGACATACGCGGGTCAGGGCCGCGGTCAGAGTGGTCTTACCATGGTCAACGTGACCGATGGTGCCCACGTTCAGGTGTGGCTTGTTACGTTCAAACTTAGCTTTGGACACGGTTACACCTCTTCCTGTTTCTCAAGTCCTGGGGATCAACCCTTTTTAATGATCGCATCGGCAATGTTCGAAGGAGCCTCTGAGTAGCCGGAAAACTCCATCGCATAAGACGCCCGACCCTGTGTTGCAGAACGCAGGTCAGTGGCGTAACCGAACATTTCCGACAACGGAACTTCTGCCCGGATGATCTTGCCCGCAGGGCCTTCATCCATACCCTGAATGACACCACGACGGCGGTTGAGATCGCCAACCACGTCGCCCATGTAGTCCTCAGGTGTTACCACTTCCACTCTCATGATTGGCTCAAGCAGGGCCGGGCTTGCTTCCAGGGCACCTTTCTTCATGGCCATGGAGCCGGCCACCTTGAACGCCATCTCGTTGGAGTCAACCTCGTGGTAGGAGCCGTCGTACAGGGTGGCCTTGATACGCAGCAGCGGATAGCCTGCGAGACAGCCATTCTGCATCTGCTCTTCAATACCCTGTTGAACCGCCGGGATGTATTCCTTGGGAACCACACCACCAACAATTTCGTTCACAAAGATAAAGTTTTCGCCATCTTCATCATCCAGGGGAAGCGGCTCAAGCTTGATCTTGACGTGACCATACTGACCACGACCACCGGACTGACGAACAAACTTACCTTCCACGTCTACGGACTTACGAATCCGCTCACGATAGGCAACCTGAGGCTTACCGATATTGGCCTCAACCTTGAACTCGCGCCGCATGCGGTCAACGATGATGTCCAGGTGCAGCTCGCCCATACCGGAAATAATGGTCTGGCCGGATTCCTCGTCTGTACGGACCCGGAATGAGGGATCTTCCTGAGCGAGCTTGCCCAGAGCGACGCCCATCTTCTCCTGGTCCGCCTTTGACTTCGGCTCAACCGCCACAGAAATAACCGGTTCCGGAAACTCCATGCGCTCAAGAACGATCTTGTGGTTCTCATCACACAGGGTGTCACCGGTGGTCACACTCTTCAGTCCAATCGCGGCAGCGATGTCACCCGCCAGTACTTCCTTGATTTCCTGACGGTCCTTGGAGTGCATCTGCACCATACGGCCGACACGCTCTTTCTTCTGCTTCACAGAGTTGTATACCGCACTGCCGGACTCGAGCTTACCGGAATAGACACGGAAGAAGGTCAGGGTACCGACAAACGGGTCTGTGGCAATCTTGAACGCGAGAGCCGCAAAGGGAGCGTCGTCGTCAGCCTGACGGGTCTCTTCGGTGCCGTCTTCGTCGATTTCACCGCGGATGGCCTTGACTTCGTCCGGCGCTGGCAGGAATTCGATAACGGAATCCAGAACCGCCTGAACACCCTTGTTTTTGAAAGCAGAGCCACAGGTGGCAACAACGATCTCGTTGGCCAGGGTACGCATGCGCAGACCCTTCTTGATGTCGTCGACGCCCAGCTCACCCTCTTCGAGGTAGCGCTCCATCAGCTCTTCGTTGGCCTCAGCAGCCGCTTCCATCATCTGCTCACGGTACATGGCCACTTCATCGACCATCTCCGCGGGCACATCCCGCTGATCGTAGGTCGCACCGGAATCCTCTTCGTTCCAGTAAATCGCCTTGTTACGGATCAGGTCGACGATGCCGGCGAAGTCTTCTTCGGCGCCGATCGGCAGCTGAATGGGAACGGCGGTCGCGCCCAGACGATTCTTGATCTGGTCCACAACGCGCAGGAAGTTGGCACCGGCACGGTCCATCTTGTTGACGAACACCATCCGGGGCACTTCGTATTTGTTGGCCTGACGCCATACGGTCTCGGACTGGGGCTCCACACCGGAGGAACCACAGAAAACGACCACGGCACCATCCAGAACCCGCAGCGAACGCTCTACCTCGATGGTAAAGTCAACGTGTCCCGGGGTGTCGATAATATTGATACGATGCTCAGGGTATTGCTTGTCCATACCCTGCCAGAAACAGGTGGTTGCGGCGGAAGTGATGGTAATGCCCCGCTCCTGCTCCTGCTCCATCCAGTCCATGGTGGCCGCGCCATCATGAACTTCACCGATCTTGTGGGAAATACCGGTGTAGAACAGTACCCGCTCGGTGGTCGTGGTTTTACCCGCGTCCACGTGAGCACAGATACCGATGTTTCTGTAACGCTTGATAGGTGTCTTGCGTGCCACTGTATAAACCTCGGCTGATTAGAAACGGAAGTGAGAGAACGCCTTGTTGGCTTCTGCCATGCGGTGAACATCTTCACGCTTCTTAACAGCAGCGCCCTTGCTGTCAGCGGCATCCAGGATCTCACCTGCCAGACGCTGAGCCATGGACTTTTCACCACGCTTCCGCGAGTATTCGACGAGCCAGCGCATGGCCAGCGCGTTCTGACGGGAAGGCCGTACTTCTACAGGCACCTGGTAGGTAGCACCACCCACACGACGGGATTTAACCTCGACCATCGGCTGGATGTTCTCCAGGGCCTTCTCGAACAGTTCGATCGGCTCTTCCTTGGATTTTTCGGCCACGATATCGAGCGCGCCATAAACAATGCGCTCGGCAACGGACTTCTTACCGCTTTCCATCACGTGATTGATGAACTTGGCAAGACGTGAACTGCCGAATTTCGGATCCGGGATAATTTCCCGTTTTGCTGCAACTCTTCTTCTAGGCATCGATAAGCCCTTTTAAAATTAAGGTCTTCAGGAACCCCTGAGATAGCCAACCGGCTACTCAGCCTTACTCTTATCGTCAATAGCAACGATAAAAGACACCCAACAGGGACATCAGGACTTGGGTCGTTTTGCACCGTACTTGGAGCGACCCTGCTTACGGTTCTGCACACCCTGGGTGTCCAGTGTTCCGCGAACAGTGTGATAGCGCACACCGGGAAGGTCTTTAACACGACCGCCACGGATCAGCACAACGCTGTGCTCCTGAAGGTTATGACCTTCACCACCGATGTATGAGGAAACCTCGTAACCGTTAGTCAGACGAACACGACACACTTTACGCAGTGCAGAGTTCGGCTTCTTCGGCGTGGTTGTGTATACACGTGTGCATACACCCCGACGCTGCGGGCAAGCCTGCAGAGCAGGAACATCGCTCTTGGCCACCTTGCGTTTACGAGGCTTACGTACCAACTGGTTGATCGTTGCCATGTAAGCAAACTCCAAAAAAAACCATTTCAATGAAACTTACCCCCGAAGAACGGGGGTAAAAATTAAGGGACGCAAGTGTAAGCCCGCGTCCCCGGTCAGTCAAGACGACTGATTTCTTTTTAACCAACCCGGGATCCGTAGTTCCCGGGGGTCAGACCGCCGCACTTACTCCTCGCGGTTAAGCTCGGCGCTCAGGGCCTCCACCACATCCTCTGCGGTAACACCCTGTTCTTCCAGCTCACGCTTGCGGCGACGCTCGTTGTGATACGCCAGGCCGGTACCCGCCGGGATCAGACGACCCACAACAACGTTTTCCTTCAGGCCGCGGAGGAAATCGCGCTTGCCGGTAACCGCGCCTTCCGTGAGTACCCGTGTGGTCTCCTGGAACGAAGCCGCGGAAATGAACGACTCCGTGGCCAGGGAGGCCTTGGTGATACCCAGCAACTGGCGCTCGCCCCTTGCCGGTTGCTTGTCCGCCGCAACGGCCGCTTCGTTGGCATCCAGGAACTGGTTGTATTCCACCTGATCACCGGCCAGCAGGTTGGTTTCTCCCGGATCGGTGATCTCCACTTTCCGCAGCATCTGCCGAACGATAACCTCGATGTGTTTATCGTTGATGACAACACCCTGCAGACGGTAAACGTCCTGGATCTCGTTGGTGATGTACTTCGCCAGCTCCACCACACCCAATAGCCTCAGGATGTCATGGGGGTTGGACGGGCCATCGGAGATAACCTCGCCCTTTTCAACGGTCTCACCTTCAAACACGTTGAGCTGGCGCCACTTCGGAATCAGAACCTCATACGGATCACTGTCTTTCGGGGTGATCACCAGGCGCTTCTTGCCCTTGGTTTCCTTGCCAAAAGACACGGTACCCGTAATTTCCGCCAGGATGGACGGCTCCTTGGGGCGCCGCGCCTCGAACAGATCCGCCACCCGCGGCAGACCGCCGGTGATGTCCCGGGTCTTGGAGCTTTCCTGGGGAATACGGGCAACGACGTCACCCACTTCCACATTGGCCCCATCAGACAGGGTCACCAGAGCGTCCGCCGGCAGGAAGTAATGGGCCGGAGCACCACCAGGCAGGCTGACTTCCTCTCCATTCTCGTCGAGGATCTCGATGGCCGGACGCAGGTCCTTACCCGCTGCGGGACGATCTTTCGGATCAATCACCTGGATGGTAGAAAGACCAGTCAGCTCGTCGGTCTGGGTACGTACGGTGATACCCTGATCCATACCCACGAAGCGCGACTTACCAGCACCCTCGGCGATAATCGGGTGAGTGTGGGGATCCCACTTCGCCACCACGGCGCCGGCATCGACCTTGTCACCGTTCTTCACGGAGAGCATGGCGCCATAGGGCAGCTTGTACCACTCACGCTCCCGGCCCTGATCGTCTGCCACGGCAAGGGCGGAGGAACGGGACACCACAACCAGGGAGCCATCGGTCTTCTCGATGGACTTCATGTTGTGGAGACGAATCGTCCCACCGTGCTTGACCTGAATGCTGTCCACCGCGGACGCCCGACTGGCCGCACCGCCGATGTGGAAGGTACGCATGGTCAACTGGGTGCCCGGCTCGCCGATGGACTGGGCGGCAATAACACCGACAGCCTCACCCACGTTCACCAGGTGGCCCCGTGCCAGGTCTCGACCATAGCAGTTGGCGCAGACTCCGTGGCGAGCTTCACAGGTGATCGCGGAGCGGACCCATACCTCGTCCACGCCCGCAAGCTCAATCGCCTCGATGGTCTTCTCGTCCAGCAGGGTGCCAGCCTCGACTACCGCGTTCTCCTTGTCGGTCGGCGTGAACACGTCACGAGCCGTAACCCGGCCGAGGACCCGGTCACCAAGGGGCACGACCACGTCGCCACCCTCGATGTGCGGCGTCATCAGCAGGCCTTCCTCGGTGCCGCAATCCACATCCGTCACAACCAGATCCTGGGAAACGTCCACCAGGCGACGTGTCAGGTAGCCGGAGTTGGCGGTCTTCAGGGCGGTATCCGCCAGACCCTTACGGGCACCGTGGGTGGAGATGAAGTACTGCAGTACGTTCAGGCCCTCACGGAAGTTCGCAGTGATCGGCGTCTCGATGATGGAGCCATCCGGCTTCGCCATCAGCCCCCGCATCCCGGCCAGCTGCCGGATCTGTGCGGGGGAGCCACGGGCGCCGGAGTCGGCCATCATGTACACGGAGTTGAATGACTCCTGCATGACCGGCTCACCATCCTCGCCAAAGACCGGCTTGCCCTCGGCATCGACCACCTGCTCCTGGGAGAGGCGGTCCATCATGGCCTTGGACACCTTGTCGTTGGCACGGGACCAGATATCGATGACCTTGTTGTACTTCTCGCCCTGGGTCAGCAGACCGGAGGAGTACTGGGATTCGATTTCCTTCACCTCCTCGGTGGCCGCGTCGACCAGCATGTACTTCTCGGGAGGAATCTCGAAGTCATTGAAGCCGATTGAGGTGCCGGACACGGTAGCGTAATGGAAACCCATGTACATCAGCTGATCGGCAAAGATGACCGTATCCTTCAGACCCGCCACCCGGTAACAGGTGTTGATCAGATTGGAGATCGCCTTCTTGGTCATTGGCCGGTTCACGATATCGTAGGACAGGCCGTCGGGCACGATATCGAACAGCAGCGCGCGACCGACAACCGTATCGACGATCACATACTCGGTCTTGAGCTCTTCGTTCTCGTCATAGGTCACTTCCTTGACCCGGACCTTGATCTTGGCCTGCAGGTCTACGGCACCGGCGCCATAGGCTCGATGCACTTCCTTGACGTCGGCAAAGACGCGACCTTCCCCGAGGGCGTTCTTCCGCTCGCGGGTCATGTAGTACAGACCCAGAACCACGTCCTGGGAAGGCACGATGATCGGCTCGCCGTTCGCCGGAGACAGCACGTTGTTGGTGGACATCATCAACGCCCGGGCTTCCAGCTGGGCTTCCAGGGTCAGCGGTACGTGAACCGCCATCTGGTCACCGTCGAAGTCGGCGTTGTATGCCGCACATACCAGCGGGTGTAGCTGGATGGCCTTGCCTTCGATCAGCACCGGCTCGAACGCCTGGATACCCAGACGGTGCAGAGTCGGTGCCCGGTTCAGCATGATCGGGTGCTCGCGAATCACCTCGTCCAGGATATCCCAGACCACGCCCTCTTCCCGCTCCACCATCTTCTTGGCGGCCTTGATCGTCGTAGCCAGGCCCCGATGCTCAAGCTTGGAGAAGATGAACGGCTTGAACAGTTCCAGCGCCATCTTCTTGGGCAGACCGCACTGGTGCAGACGCAGGTACGGACCCACCACGATCACGGAACGACCGGAATAGTCGACACGCTTACCCAGCAGGTTCTGACGGAACCGGCCCTGCTTACCCTTGATCATGTCGGCCAGGGACTTCAACGGACGCTTGTTGGTGCCGGTAATGGCACGACCACGACGGCCGTTGTCCAGCAACGCATCGACGGCTTCCTGGAGCATCCGCTTCTCGTTGCGCACGATGATGTCAGGAGCATTCAGCTCCAGCAGGCGCTTGAGACGGTTGTTCCGGTTGATGACCCGACGGTAGAGATCGTTCAGATCCGAAGTGGCGAACCGGCCGCCGTCCAGTGGTACCAGCGGACGCAGGTCAGGCGGCAGCACCGGCAGCACGGTCATGATCATGTCACCAGGGCGGTTACCGGAGTACAGGAACGCCTCCAGGATCTTCAGCCGCTTTGTGAACTTCTTTATCTTGGTCTCGGAGTTTGTCTGGGGAATTTCCTCCCGCAGCCGGTCAGTCTCTTCCTGCAGGTTGATATCTTCCAGCAGCATCTTGACCGCTTCGGCACCCATGCGGGCGTCGAACTCGTCACCGAACTCTTCCAGAGCCTCATAGTACTGCTCATCGTTCAGCAGTTGACCACGCTCCAGGGTGGTCATCCCGGGATCGATGACGATGAATGACTCGAAATACAGAACCCGCTCGATATCACGCAGGGTCATGTCCAGCATCATGCCGATACGGGAAGGCAGGGACTTCAGGAACCAGATGTGAGCCACCGGGCTCGCCAGTTCAATATGGCCCATGCGCTCACGACGAACGCTGGCCAGCGCGACTTCAACACCGCACTTCTCGCAGATGACACCGCGGTGCTTCAGGCGCTTGTATTTGCCACAGAGGCATTCGTAGTCCTTGATCGGACCAAAAATCTTGGCGCAGAACAGACCATCCCGCTCGGGCTTGAAAGTCCGGTAGTTAATGGTCTCGGGCTTTTTTACTTCCCCGAAGGACCAGGAACGGATCATGTCAGGTGACGCCAGACCGATACGGATGGCGTCAAATTCCTTGCTCTGGTTCTGGCTCTTGAGAAGATTCAGCAAATCTTTCATCAGTAACAGCTCCGGATGGCGTTAATCTCGGGCGGGCACTGTTGTGCCCGCTCACGCTGCCAAAAAACGATTCGGCTCACTCGGACTCCAGCTCAATGTCGATACCCAGTGAGCGGATTTCCTTGACAAGAACGTTGAAGGATTCAGGCATTCCCGGCTCCATCCGGTGGTCACCATCAACAATGTTCTTGTACATCTTGGTGCGGCCATTCACGTCGTCAGACTTGACGGTCAGCATTTCCTGCAGGGTGTAGGCCGCGCCGTAGGCCTCAAGGGCCCAGACTTCCATCTCACCGAACCGCTGGCCACCGAACTGGGCCTTACCACCCAGCGGCTGCTGGGTAACCAGGCTATAGGAACCGGTAGACCGGGCGTGCATCTTGTCATCGATTAGGTGGTTCAGCTTCAGCATGTACATATAGCCCACGGTCACCGGGCGATCGAACTCATCTCCGGTGCGGCCATCGTACAGCCTGACCTGGCCGCTGGTGTCGATGTCGGCCAACTCCAGCATGTGCTTGACCTCAGCTTCCTTGGCACCATCAAACACCGCTGTCGCCATGGGCACGCCGCCACGAAGGTTCTTGGCAAGCTGGACGATCTCATCGTCGTTCAGGCTGTCCAGATCCACCAGCGGCACTTCCTCGCTGTGGTTATAGATCTTGCCCAACAGCTCACGAATCTCCGCGACCTTGCGCTGCTGCTCAAGCATCTCATTGATCTTGCGACCGAGACCTTTCGCAGCGGCACCCAGATGGGTTTCCAGAACCTGTCCGACGTTCATCCGCGAGGGTACGCCCAGCGGGTTGAGAACCACGTCGACCGGATTGCCGTCGTCATCGTAGGGCATATCCTCAACCGGCATGACCGCAGAGATAACACCTTTGTTACCGTGACGGCCCGCCATCTTGTCGCCCGGCTGCACCCGGCGCTTGATGGCCAGATAGACCTTGACGATCTTGAGAACGCCCGGTGCCAGGTCGTCGCCCTGCTGAAGCTTGCGCTTCTTGTCGTCGAACCGCTCCTCATGCTCTTTCTTGCGATCCTCAAGGCTCTGCTCGGACTTTTCCAGAAGTTCATTGAGGGACTCGTCCTTCAGGCGGAGCTTGAACCACTGATCGCGCTCCAGTCCTTTCAGGTAGTCTTCCTCGAGCACTGCGCCTTTTTTCAGCCCAGGGCCGCTGATGACTTCCTGACCGGTCAGGGCGGCAGTCAGACGCTCGAAGGTAGCCCCTTCGACGATCCGATACTCGTCCTTCAAATCCTTCCGGTACTGATTCAGCTGCTCCTGCTCGATGGACAGGGCACGCTCATCCTTCTCGATACCATCCCGGGTGAACACCTGAACATCGATAACGGTACCGCGGGTGCCGGCGGAAACCCGTGAGGAGGTGTCCTTGACGTCGGACGCCTTCTCACCAAAGATCGCCCTCAGCAGCTTTTCCTCAGGGGTGAGCTGGGTTTCGCCTTTCGGAGTCACCTTGCCCACCAGGATGTCCCCAGGGCCAACCTCGGCACCGATGTAGACAATACCGGACTCATCCAGCTTGGACAGCGCACTCTCACCAACGTTCGGAATATCGGCGGTGATTTCCTCGCTACCCAACTTGGTGTCACGGGCCACACAGGTCAGTTCCTGGATGTGGATCGTGGTGAAACGATCTTCCTGCACCACCTTCTCGGAGATCAGGATGGAGTCCTCGAAGTTGTAGCCGTTCCAGGGCATGAACGCGATACGCATGTTCTGACCCAGAGCCAGCTCGCCCAGATCCACAGAGGGACCATCCGCGAGGACATCACCCCGTGCAACCACATCACCCTGGTTGACGATGGAGCGCTGGTTGATACAGGTGTTCTGGTTCGACCGGGTGTACTTGGTGAGGTTATAGATATCCACACCTGCGTCGCCTGCCTCGGTCTCGTCGTCGTGAACACGTACCACGATACGGCCCGCATCCACATCCTCGATCACGCCGCCACGGCGCGCGGTCACACAGACACCGGAATCCTGCGCCACGATACGCTCCAGACCAGTACCCACCAGCGGCTTGTCGGCACGCAGTGTCGGCACAGCCTGACGCTGCATGTTCGAACCCATCAGGGCCCGGTTGGCGTCGTCATGCTCCAGGAACGGGATCAGGGAAGCGGCCACCGATACAACCTGCCGCGGAGAGACGTCCATGAAGTTCACGTTTTCCGGCGGTGTCACGGTGAATTCGTTCTGGTGACGAACCGTTACCAGTTCATCCGCCAGACGGCCCTCCTCGGTGAGCGCGGAACTCGCCTGGGCGATAACAAAGTTGCTCTCTTCAATCGCCGACAGGTAAACGATCTCATCGGTAACCTGACCCTCGATAACCTTCCGATACGGACTCTCAAGGAAACCGTAAGAGTTGGTACGGGCATAGGTCGCCAGCGAGTTGATCAGGCCGATGTTCGGGCCTTCCGGGGTCTCGATCGGACACACCCGGCCATAGTGGGTCGGATGGACGTCACGGACCTCGAAGCCGGCTCGCTCACGGGTCAGACCGCCCGGCCCAAGAGCCGATACGCGGCGCTTGTGAGTCACCTCGGACAGCGGATTGTTCTGATCCATAAACTGGGACAGCTGGCTGGAACCGAAGAATTCCTTGACCGCCGCAGCAACGGGCTTCGCGTTGATCAGGTCCTGAGGCATCAGGCCTTCGCTTTCGGCAAGGCTCAGCCGCTCGCGTACAGCACGCTCGACCCGAACCAGACCAACCCGGAACTGGTTTTCAGCCATCTCGCCGACGGAGCGGATCCGACGGTTACCCAGGTTGTCGATATCATCGACGTTGCCGCTTCCGTTACGGATATCGATCAGAGTCCGGAGAACATCGATGATATCTTCGTTGGTCAGAGTGCCTTCACCGGTGCTTTCCTCGCGACCCAGGCGACGGTTCAGCTTCATACGGCCGACGCCGGAGAGATCGTAGCGCTCTTCAGAGAAAAACAGGTTGTTGAAGAGATTCTCAGCGGACTCCTTGGTGGGGGGCTCGCCCGGACGCATCATCCGGTAGATTTCCACCAGCGCCTCAAGCTGGGTGCGGGTCGGATCGATGCGGATGGTATCCGACATGAACGGACCGCAATCGAGATCGTTGGTGTAAAGAGTCTCGACCTCTGTGATACCGGCGCCAAGGATTTTCTCCATGACTTCCGGGGTAATTTCAGTATTGCACTCCACCAGGACTTCGCCGGTTTTGGTGTCCACCATGTCACGGGCAACCACACGACCGTGGAGGTATTCGGTGGGCACTTCCAGCTCGGTGATGCCGGCCTTCTCAAGCTGACGGATGTGCCGGGCGGTAACACGGCGCCCTTCCTCGACAATGACGTTACCTTCATTGTCCTTGATGTCGAAAGTGGCAATATCGCCACGCAGACGGCTCGGAACCAGCTCCAGCTTGGACGTTTCCTCGCCGACTACAAACTTACTGGTGTCGAAAAACATCTCGAGCATCTGCTCGGAAGTATAGCCCAGCGCTCGCAGCAGGATACTGGCGGGCAGCTTCCGGCGACGGTCGATCCGGACGAACACGGAATCTTTCGGGTCAAACTCGAAGTCCAGCCAGGAGCCACGGTAAGGAATCACCCGGGCTGAATACAGCAACTTGCCGGACGAGTGGGTCTTGCCCTTGTCGTGATCAAAGAAAACACCGGGCGACCGGTGGAGCTGGGAAACGATGACCCGCTCGGTACCGTTGACCACGAACGTACCATTCTCAGTCATCAGGGGCATTTCGCCCATGTAGACTTCCTGTTCCTTGATGTCCTTGATGGCCTTGTTGGAAGACTCGCGATCATAAATGATCAGGCGAACTTTCACACGCAGGGGAGCAGCATAGGTTACACCCCGGAGCTGACATTCCTTGACGTCAAAAACCGGATCGCCAATACGGTAGCTCACGTACTCAAGTGCCGCATTGCCAGAATAACTGACAATCGGGAATACGGATTTGAAGGCTGCGTGCAAACCAGTTTCCTGGCGCTCGGCAGCGGCGGCTTCCATTTGCAGGAAGTCCCGATATGAATCCAGCTGAATAGCCAGCAAATAGGGGACATCCATCACGGAAGGCAATTTACTGAAGTCTTTGCGAATCCGCTTTTTCTCAGTGTAGGAGTAAGTCATCTGCATTCCCCAGCTTTAGACCTGATACCTGGTATCAAGAAGCAACCATTTACCTGCTTCGGGGCCGAGTTGCTCGGCATACTGCGCTGTCTTGAACAAGACTCTGGCTGTAGGTGACGGAGACAGAGCTATCACTATAGCAACTGCATCCCTCTCTATAGCATATATACAACAGAAAAAGGCCGGTGGCCTGTAGCCACCAGCCTACCCATGCTAACGCACGGAACCGATCAGAAATCGGCGATTACTTGAGCTCAACAGAAGCGCCTGCTTCCTCGAGCTTCTTCTTGGCTGCTTCTGCGTCGTCCTTGGAAGCGCCTTCCTTAACGGTGGACGGAGCGGAATCAACCATTTCCTTCGCTTCCTTCAGACCCAGGCCGGTCAGTTCGCGAACGGCTTTGATTACGTTCACTTTCTTCTCGCCGGGGCCGGTCAGAACAACGTTGAACTCGGTCTGCTCTTCAGCGGCGGCGGCTTCGCCACCGGCAGCAGCCGGAGCTGCAGCAACAGCGGCAGCAGCAGAAACGTTGAACTTCTCTTCCATTGCTTCTACGAGCTCAACAACTTCCATTACGCTCATTTCGGCAATTGCATTCAAAATATCGTCTTTAGACAGAGCCATGACTTTCTCCCAAAAATAAAAAAATGGTTTTCAACAGAATCAAGCAGCGTCTTGCTTCTGGTCTCGGACTGCAGCTACTACGCGTGTAACCCTGCCCGGAATGTCGTTCAGAGTGCGTACAAGCTTGGTAACCGGTGCCTGTGTGACAATGGCCAGTCGTGTCAGCGCTTCGTGCAGCGTCGGCAACGTGGCCAGGCGATCAATCTGTTCTGCGCCCATCAGCTCACCGCCGACAGCCAGACCTTTGATTTCAAACGCCTCTTTCTCTTTGGCAAAATCCTTCAACAGGCGCGCAGCGGCGCCAGGATCTTCCATAGAAAACGCCAGGATGGTCGGGCCGACCAAAGCTTCATCGATGCACTCGAACTCGGTACCGCGAATGGCGATCTTTGCAAGGTTGTTGCGAACAACCTTCAGACGCACATTTTCCGCACGAGCCTTGGCGCGAAGCGCCGTCATGTCACCAGCGGTAACACCACGGTAGTCAGCCAGAACAACAGACAGAGCAGTACCAGCAGTCTCGTTGACTTCAGCGACGATCGCTTTCTTGTCTTCGAGTCTAATTGCCACTGGATTTCTCCTCGATTTCGCCAGGGGTATTCCCGGCAAACCCATCATTGCCCCGAAAGCCTCCTCAGGTCCTGCTTTGTTCGGCCAGGCGTCACCGGAAAGAATCTCAAAATGCCTGCATACCTTCGGTACACCGCACTTATTCGAACCTTTCCGCCTGACCTGGCCGTCGATCGCGACGACCCTGATCGGCTTCCTTACGGGCGCCTAACGGTGTTTGGGTTCAGAGAGAACGTCTTCACACCGTCTGCGCAGGCGTTGCTTTAACCCTTATGGCCCTGCTCCCGGAGAAGCGCGAGCCGCGGGGGCCTGCGGTCTTTGACAGCCTTGGCTTCCGCCTAGACTACAAAGTTACTGCCAACCGGAGATCAGATGTTCAGTGAACTCTGGTCGACAGTCAGGCCGGGCCCCATCGTTGAGGACAGAGATACCTTCTTCAGGTACACGCCCTTCGACGATGCAGGCTTGGCCTTTTTCAGGTCTGCAATCAGGGCCTCAAGGTTTTCCTTGATGGCCTGAGCAGAGAAATCGACATTCCCCATCGGGGTATGAATGATGCCGTTCTTGTCGGTCCGGTAACGCACCTGACCAGCCTTCGCGTTCTTGACCGCGCTGGCGACGTCGGCGGTTACGGTGCCAACCTTGGGGTTGGGCATCAGGCCACGAGGCCCCAGGATCTGGCCCAGTTGACCCACAACCCGCATGGCGTCCGGAGTAGCAATGACCACGTCGAAGTCCATGTTGCCTTTCTTGACTTCATCGGCGAGGTCATCCATGCCGACGATATCCGCACCCGCCTCTTTGGCCTTCTCGGCATTGGCACCCTGGGTAAAGACAGCAACCCGAACGGTCTTACCGGTTCCGTTTGGCAGCACCGTGCTGCTACGGACGACCTGGTCGGATTTACGGGCATCAACGCCAAGGTTGATTGCCACGTCGATAGACTCCTTGAACTTCACGGTGCTACCCAGCTCGGCCAGCAGCGCAACGGCCTCCTCGACGGAGTAAGCGCGGGTGGAGTCAACTTTTTCACGAATCAGCTTCTGACGTTTGCTCAGCTTGGCCATCTTACAGACCCTCCACGTTCAGGCCCATGCTACGGGCGGTACCAGCGATGGTGCGCACGGCGGCATCCATATCAGCGGCGGTCAGGTCGGGATCCTTGGTCTTGGCAATCTCTTCGAGCTGCTCGCGGGTGACGGTGCCGACCTTCTCGGTATTCGGGCGGCCGGAGCCACTCTTGATACCAGCGGCCTTTTTCAGCAGAACG
Source organism: Marinobacter daqiaonensis (assembly GCF_900115285.1). Taxonomy (GTDB): domain Bacteria; phylum Pseudomonadota; class Gammaproteobacteria; order Pseudomonadales; family Oleiphilaceae; genus Marinobacter; species Marinobacter daqiaonensis. The sequence goes on along the minus strand of NZ_FOYW01000005.1, from coordinate 1,526 downwards.
GGTGCGGGCGGAGTCTTGGTAATAAAAGTAAAGCTGCGATCACTGTACACAGTGATGACAACCGGAGTCGGCAGGCCAGGCTCGATTTCCTGGGTAGCAGCGTTAAACGCCTTGCAGAACTCCATGATATTAACACCGTGCTGGCCCAGCGCGGGACCCACGGGCGGGCTCGGGTTCGCCTTACCGGCAGCAACCTGAAGCTTGATGTAAGCCTGGATTTTCTTAGCCATGATGTTCTCCTGTGGGTGCTATCGCCTTTCGGCTCCCCTGTTTCAGACACAAAAAGCCCGCGTCACGAACGTGCGCGAGCCATTCGTTTTCCGGCAGCTGTTCAGTCTTTTTCGACCTGGCCAAACTCCAGCTCAACCGGAGTGGACCGGCCAAAGATAAGCACAGCCACCTTGACCCGACTCTTGTCATAGTCGACTTCTTCAACCACGCCGTTGAAGTCAGCGAACGGCCCTTCAACGACCCGGACAACCTCGCCTGGCTCGAACAGCGTTTTCGGCTTGGGCTGATCCACACCGCTTTCGACGCGGCGAAGAATGGCCTCGGCCTCACGCTCGGTAATCGGCGCAGGCTTGTCCTTGGTTCCGCCAATGAAACCGAGAACGCGGGGCGTATCTTTTACAAGGTGCCACGACGCGTCGTCCATTTCCATCTGGACAAGCACGTATCCGGGATAGAACTTGCGCTCACTCTTGCGCTTTTTTCCTTCCCGCATCTCGACAACTTCTTCGGTGGGAACGAGCACATCGCCGAACTTGTCTTCCATGCCATTCAGAGCAATACGCTCCTTGAGCGAACGCATGACATGCTTTTCAAACCCGGAATACGCCTGAACCACGAACCAGTGCTTAGCCATTGCCTGCCCCTGCTTATCCGATGAACCCTTGAACCAGGAAACCGATTAACGAGTCCATGCCCCACAGAATCAGAGCGACCACGAGCACGAAAACGACAACGATCACCGTTGTCTGAATCAATTCCGGGCGCGTCGGCCAAACCACCTTGCGGATCTCGACCCTGGCTTCCTTAAGCAGTGTCGCAAAGCGACGGCCGCGATCGGTCTGCAGTGCGACAAACGCAGCAACCAGAGCCAGCGCGACCAAACCCAGAACCCGATAGAGTACTGATTCGCCACTGAAATACTGATTACCGACGACACCTACGGCAATCAAAATAAAAACAACCAGCCACTTGAGCATGTCAAGGCGGCTGGTCGACTGTTGGGCTTTTGACTCCATAGGAATCAGCTTATGTATCCAGACGTGTGATAAATGGCAGGCCAGGAGGGAATCGAACCCCCAACCTGCGGTTTTGGAGACCGCTGCTCTGCCAATTGAGCTACTGGCCTGCACCGAAACCTTTTTTGCGGTGCAGCAAAGGGACCACCCAAAGGCAGCCCCTTCGCTTTCAGATCAATCGAATAATTACTCGATGATCTTGGAAACCACACCGGCACCAACGGTACGGCCGCCTTCGCGAATCGCGAAGCGCAGACCATCTTCCATGGCGATCGGAGC
>NZ_FOYW01000006.1 GCF_900115285.1 Marinobacter daqiaonensis | reverse complement strand
GCGATCTGATGTAGAATACGCGGCCTTGATTGAGCTTCTGCTCAAACGCTCTTTAACAAGTTGACCAAGTAATTCGTGTGGGCGCTGGCCGAGACTATCTGGCGACAGATAATCGAGGCAAGCGACTCGTCGAGAATGAGTTTTTGTCTTGAGCAAGATTAGAGATCTTCGGATCTTGTATGATTTAAACTGAAGAGTTTGATCATGGCTCAGATTGAACGCTGGCGGCAGGCCTAACACATGCAAGTCGAGCGGTAACAGGTCCTTCGGGATGCTGACGAGCGGCGGACGGGTGAGTAATGCATAGGAATTTGCCCAGTAGTGGGGGATAGCCCGGGGAAACCCGGATTAATACCGCATACGCCCTTTGGGGGAAAGCAGGGGATCTTCGGACCTTGCGCTATTGGATGAGCCTATGTCGGATTAGCTAGTTGGTGGGGTAAAGGCCTACCAAGGCGACGATCCGTAGCTGGTCTGAGAGGATGATCAGCCACATCGGGACTGAGACACGGCCCGAACTCCTACGGGAGGCAGCAGTGGGGAATATTGGACAATGGGGGCAACCCTGATCCAGCCATGCCGCGTGTGTGAAGAAGGCTTTCGGGTTGTAAAGCACTTTCAGCGAGGAGGAAGGCCTTCGGCTTAATACGCCGGAGGATTGACGTTACTCGCAGAAGAAGCACCGGCTAACTCCGTGCCAGCAGCCGCGGTAATACGGAGGGTGCAAGCGTTAATCGGATTTACTGGGCGTAAAGCGCGCGTAGGTGGTTTGATAAGCGAGATGTGAAAGCCCCGGGCTTAACCTGGGAACGGCATTTCGAACTGTCAGGCTAGAGTGTGGTAGAGGGTAGTGGAATTTCCTGTGTAGCGGTGAAATGCGTAGATATAGGAAGGAACACCAGTGGCGAAGGCGGCTACCTGGACCAACACTGACACTGAGGTGCGAAAGCGTGGGGAGCAAACAGGATTAGATACCCTGGTAGTCCACGCCGTAAACGATGTCTACTAGCCGTTGGGGCTCTTGAAGCTTTAGTGGCGCAGTTAACGCACTAAGTAGACCGCCTGGGGAGTACGGCCGCAAGGTTAAAACTCAAATGAATTGACGGGGGCCCGCACAAGCGGTGGAGCATGTGGTTTAATTCGACGCAACGCGAAGAACCTTACCTGGCCTTGACATGTTGGGAATCCCTCAGAGATGAGGGAGTGCCTTCGGGAGCCCAAACACAGGTGCTGCATGGCCGTCGTCAGCTCGTGTCGTGAGATGTTGGGTTAAGTCCCGTAACGAGCGCAACCCTTATCCCTAGTTGCCAGCACATCATGGTGGGAACTCTAGGGAGACTGCCGGTGACAAACCGGAGGAAGGTGGGGATGACGTCAGGTCATCATGGCCCTTACGGCCAGGGCTACACACGTGCTACAATGGCGCGCACAGAGGGCTGCAAACCCGCGAGGGGGAGCCAATCTCACAAAACGCGTCGTAGTCCGGATCGCAGTCTGCAACTCGACTGCGTGAAGTCGGAATCGCTAGTAATCGTGAATCAGAATGTCACGGTGAATACGTTCCCGGGCCTTGTACACACCGCCCGTCACACCATGGGAGTGGATTGCACCAGAAGTGGTTAGTCTAACCTTCGGGAGGACGATCACCACGGTGTGGTTCATGACTGGGGTGAAGTCGTAACAAGGTAGCCGTAGGGGAACCTGCGGCTGGATCACCTCCTTAACGAAAGCTGGAGGTTTCGGTCAGAGTCCACACGAATTACTTGGTTAGCGTAAAGAGAGCAATAGGGTCTTTGCAGGCCCGATGTCGGTTTTGTCGAGCGCTGGTTGGTTGACCACTTGGTGGGAGGCGAGCTCAGGGTTTGGCGCCGGATTTGCGCCAGCTGACAAGGCGCAGGCTGAGAGAGCGAGGGGGCGTACATGCGTACGTGACCGAGTGAACGAAGACTGCAACGCAGCTCAGGTGGTGCGAAGACAAGCAAAACCGGGTCTGTAGCTCAGGTGGTTAGAGCGCACCCCTGATAAGGGTGAGGTCGGTGGTTCAAGTCCACCCAGACCCACCAAAATTGCGTTATCCGTCGTTATCGAAAGGCTCACGTGCTACTCGCACGCTACACCTTCCGATGCCTAGGCTAACCCAATTTTTCGAGGTGGCCGAATGTTCCGGGTCCGCTCAGTAAGGTAGGCCGCCAGAGTTGAGGCGATCGCGGATGCGCAGGACAGATTTCGTCAATCTAGGCGCAGTGTGAGCGAGAGAAGGAGTGACCCTCGATGGGTCATGACTGAGACGAGCGAGTGCTGCAACGACGAGTGACGGAAGCTGGACAAGCAGACGGGGCCATAGCTCAGCTGGGAGAGCGCCTGCCTTGCACGCAGGAGGTCGGCGGTTCGATCCCGCCTGGCTCCACCATATCGGAACTGACGAAAGACCTTATCGAATGCCTGACGAAAGTCAGTGTACAGAAACGAATGTTTCAGGTTCATGAAGCCTTCCTTTCTGATCACTGGGTCAGAATTGCTCTTTAACAATTCGGATGAGATTGAAACACGAAGCTTTGTTCTTCTAGTTCAGAACAGAGTTTCAGCGATAACGATCAAGCGTTATCCGGTGTGTCGTTGAAGTGGTTGTTTATAGCTTCAGTCGACTGTCTCTGAGAACCATCTTCGGATGAATCCCTCTCTGGCTTGCCAGGGTGTGGTTCGGATGTGGCTGGTGATTGGGTCAGTTGTCTTGGGGTTATATAGTCAAGCAACTAAGCGCATACGGTGGATGCCTTGGCAGTCAGAGGCGATGAAAGACGTGGAAGCCTGCGATAAGGCTCGGGGAGCTGGCAAACAAGCTATGATCCGGGCATCTCTGAATGGGGAAACCCACCGACTTTCGGGTCGGTATCTTACACTGAATCCATAGGTGTAAGAGGCGAACTCGGGGAACTGAAACATCTAAGTACCCGAAGGAAAAGAAATCAACCGAGATTCCCTAAGTAGCGGCGAGCGAACGGGGACCAGCCCTTAAGCTGGACGACTGGTAGGAGAAGGCCCTGGAAAGAGCCGCCATAGTGGGTGATAGCCCCGTATCCGAAACCTGAGTTCAGTGAAAACGAGTAGGACGGGTCACGTGTAATCCTGTCTGAACATGGGGGGACCATCCTCCAAGGCTAAATACTCCTGACTGACCGATAGTGAACCAGTACCGTGAGGGAAAGGCGAAAAGAACCCCTGTGAGGGGAGTGAAATAGACCCTGAAACCGTATGCGTACAAGCAGTCGGAGCGGACTTGTTCCGTGACGGCGTACCTTTTGTATAATGGGTCAGCGACTTATGTTCAGTGGCGAGGTTAACCGTTTAGGGGAGCCGTAGGGAAACCGAGTCTGAATAGGGCGATTTAGTCGCTGGGCATAGACCCGAAACCGGGCGATCTATCCATGAGCAGGGTGAAGGTGCCGTAACAGGCACTGGAGGCCCGAACCCACTGTCGTTGAAAAGCCAGGGGATGACTTGTGGATCGGAGTGAAAGGCTAATCAAGCCCGGAGATAGCTGGTTCTCCCCGAAAGCTATTTAGGTAGCGCCTCGGACGAATACCACAGGGGGTAGAGCACTGTTTCGGCTAGGGGGTCATCTCGACTTACCAACCCGATGCAAACTCCGAATACCTGTGAGTACTATCCGGGAGACACACGGCGGGTGCTAACGTCCGTCGTGAAGAGGGAAACAACCCAGACCGCCAGCTAAGGTCCCCAAATACCAGTTAAGTGGGAAACGATGTGGGAAGGCTCAGACAGCTAGGAGGTTGGCTTAGAAGCAGCCACCCTTTAAAGAAAGCGTAATAGCTCACTAGTCGAGTCGGCCTGCGCGGAAGATGTAACGGGGCTCAAACTGGTTACCGAAGCTGCGGCTGCATACTTTGTATGCGGGGTAGGGGAGCGTTCTGTAAGCCTGCGAAGGTGGATTGAGAAGTCTGCTGGAGGTATCAGAAGTGCGAATGCTGACATGAGTAACGACAATGGGGGTGAAAAACCCCCACGCCGGAAGACCAAGGTTTCCTGCGCAACGCTAATCGGCGCAGGGTGAGTCGGCCCCTAAGGCGAGACCGAAAGGTGTAGTCGATGGGAAACGGGTTAATATTCCCGTACCTTGGATAGCTGCGATGGAGAGACGGAGAAGGCTAGGTGAGCCGGGCGACGGTTGTCCCGGTTTAAGCGAGTAGGGAGTGGGCTTAGGCAAATCCGGGCCCACAATCCTGAGACGTGACGACGACTGCCCTTAGGGGCGGGAAGTCATTGATGCCCTGCTTCCAGGAAAATCTTCTAAGCTTCAGGCTATTCGAGACCGTACCCCAAACCGACACAGGTGGTCAGGGTGAGAATCCCAAGGCGCTTGAGAGAACTCGGGTAAAGGAACTAGGCAAAATGGTGCCGTAACTTCGGGAGAAGGCACGCCGGTGTGTACGTGAAGCCCCTGCGGGTGGAGCGGAAGCCGGTCGAAGATACCAGGCCCCTGCGACTGTTTATTAAAAACACAGCACTGTGCTAACACGAAAGTGGACGTATACGGTGTGACGCCTGCCCGGTGCCGGAAGGTTAATTGATGGGGTTAGTCCTCGGACGAAGCTCTTGATCGAAGCCCCGGTAAACGGCGGCCGTAACTATAACGGTCCTAAGGTAGCGAAATTCCTTGTCGGGTAAGTTCCGACCTGCACGAATGGCGTAACGATGGGGGCGCTGTCTCTACCCGAGACTCAGTGAAATTGAAATCGCCGTGAAGATGCGGTGTATCCGCGGCTAGACGGAAAGACCCCGTGAACCTTTACTATAGCTTCACAGTGAACTTTGAGCATGTTTGTGTAGGATAGCTGGGAGGCTTTGAAGCGAGGACGCCAGTTCTCGTGGAGCCAACCTTGAAATACCAGCCTGACATGTTTGAGGTTCTAACTTGGTCCCCTTATCGGGGATGAGGACACTGTGTGGTGGGTAGTTTGACTGGGGCGGTCTCCTCCCAAAGAGTAACGGAGGAGCACAAAGGTGGGCTAAGCACGGTCGGACATCGTGCGGTTAGTGTAATGGCACAAGCCCGCTTGACTGCGAGACAGACACGTCGAGCAGGTACGAAAGTAGGTCATAGTGATCCGGTGGTTCTGTATGGAAGGGCCATCGCTCAACGGATAAAAGGTACTCCGGGGATAACAGGCTGATACCGCCCAAGAGTTCACATCGACGGCGGTGTTTGGCACCTCGATGTCGGCTCATCACATCCTGGGGCTGAAGCCGGTCCCAAGGGTATGGCTGTTCGCCATTTAAAGTGGTACGCGAGCTGGGTTTAGAACGTCGTGAGACAGTTCGGTCCCTATCTGCCGTGGACGTTGGAGATTTGAGGAAAGCTGCTCCTAGTACGAGAGGACCGGAGTGGACGAACCTCTGGTGTTCGGGTTGTCACGCCAGTGGCATTGCCCGGTAGCTATGTTCGGACAGGATAACCGCTGAAGGCATCTAAGCGGGAAGCCCCTTCCAAGATGAGATCTCCCTGGACCCTCGAGGTCCCTGAAGAGCCGTTCAAGACCAGGACGTTGATAGGTCGGGTGTGTAAGCGCTGCGAGGCGTTGAGCTAACCGATACTAATTGCTCGTGCGGCTTGACTATATAACACCCAAGACAATTGCAAGACAGACTACCGCGATAACCTTGATCGGTCGCATTCAATCTCATCCA
>NZ_FOYW01000007.1 GCF_900115285.1 Marinobacter daqiaonensis | reverse complement strand
CCTGTACCCCACACTTCGTGACATACGCGGGTCAGGGCCGCGGTCAGAGTGGTCTTACCATGGTCAACGTGACCGATGGTGCCCACGTTCAGGTGCGGCTTGTTACGTTCAAATTTAGCTTTAGACATTCGACCAGACTCCCTAATCAACAGGACAGTAACGTTGACCGGATAAAATGGAGCTCATGGGCGGATTTGAACCGCCGACCTCACCCTTACCAAGGGTGTGCTCTACCAACTGAGCTACATGAGCATTAACCAAATTGGAGCGGGCAGCGGGAATCGAACCCGCGTCATCAGCTTGGAAGGCTGAGGTAATAGCCACTATACGATGCCCGCATCATTAAGTGGTGGAGGGGGCAGGATTCGAACCTGCGAAGCTTACGCGTCAGATTTACAGTCTGATCCCTTTGGCCACTCGGGAACCCCTCCAGAGCAGACCTCCCAAAGGAGACCTCTCCAAAACTTAAGTGGAGCTGGCGGACGGAATCGAACCCCCGACCTGCTGATTACAAGTCAGCTGCTCTACCAACTGAGCTACGCCAGCTCACATTCGCCTCATCAGCGAGGGCGGTATACTACGGATTTTTTTCAGCGGTTGCAACACCTTCACAATCACTAAATTCAATCAGTTGTAGTTTGCCTTCGCCTACGGCGGAGCCGCCGTCAACAGTCAGCAATGACCGGTCCGGAGCCCCCTCAAAAACGAGGGCGTAGCTTATACGATTTCGGGGGAAGTTTGCCAGCACTGCATCAATATTTTCTGCCTGGCGCCGACTCAAAAGGTCCTCGGCGGATTTCCGGGACCGGAACAAGCCAAGGGAAATGGCATTTTCGCTCTCACCGGTCGGCACCACGTAAGCTTCAACCCCCCGATCAACCAGTTCCCGGTAACGGGCCATCGCGGCCTCACGGGAGTCCATAGGCGGTATCAATACCCAGTGGAAATCCTCAAGGGGCGTGACTCGCTCGGTGACTCCGGTGTTGTCAAGGCCGGACCGAGCTCGCTCAAGGCGCTGGAGGTGGTCCCGCGCCTGGGCAATGTCATCGAACCAGCCAATACCAAAACATTCACGCCCGGCCTTATCCACCGAACCTCGAGCCAGCTCGTTCCCCTTCCCGGGTTTGTCGTTTTTCGGGCCACTCTCTATCGAAATCTCCGGAGTTGCGTCCGGTTCGATCCGCGAGCTGTCACTCCGTACCGCGTCTGACGGCTCTGCCCCCGGCGCCGCCTCCTGATCCTGAATCAGCTTGATCTCCGCGACCCGTGGCAACCTCCCCTCTTCGACGGAGCGGACGTTAGGTGGTTCGTTAAAGGCAAACCAGAGGAAGATACCACCATTGATCAGCACCAGAGAGAGAACGAACCACTTCATCTGGCTGCGTCCACGATAGCAAGTCCCTCTATCACCAGATCCGGCCTGACTCGAACGGACTCTCCCGGACAACCGGCCCTTAGCAGCGCCTCCCTGATATGGACGGCATCACCACCGGTCAGCAGAAGGGGCATCGGACCAATCCTGGCGAGTTCCGAACCTATTGCCCCCATGAGCCAGTTCACACCATGGAAGACACACTCGTCCGTGGACCGTCCTGGCATTACATCAGTCAGCGAGTTATCCGCATTGAACAGGACCCGGGCCGTGTTCCTCTGTAGGGATTCAAGCATCATCCGCTTTCCCGGAAGGATGTACCCACCAAGGTGGCGCCCATCCTCTTCAAGCCAGTCTGCTGTGATGGCGCTCCCGGCATCCACGACGACACAGCGGCCCCGTATTTCAGACCAGGCTCCTATAAGAGCATGCCATCGATCTGCCCCCATGCTCTCTGGCGTTCGGTAAGCACATTGAACGGAACCGAAATGAGACTCTGTCCAGAAGAACTCGACGGGAGCGCCGGTGTACTGCGCAAGCAACTCCTGCAACTGCTCGCGCGCACGTTCAGACCGCACAGTCGAAACAGCCACGCGGACAGTGGCTCGCCACTGAGTGGGGGTCACACCGGAGAAAAGCTCTGGCGATTCCATTAACCCGGCACCCTGAGCAAGGACTCCGGTTCCATCCCTCAATTGCCATTTAATCCTGGTATTGCCAGCATCCAGATAGAGGTTCATGAGCTGACCCGAAGACTGATTTCGCCAGCATGCACCTTTTCAAAACGACCATCTGCTGTTTTCAGGACGTAGTTGCCGTGGGTATCAACGCCACAGCCCTCGCCACTCAATTCGCCGCTGGTGGCGGTCAATTGACGACCGGCAAAGGTATCGCTGCGGTTCCAGCTCTCCCTGAAAGGCCCGAAGCCTTCCGCCTGAAACTTGCGTACCGCCGGGATAAGCTGTCCGATAACTGAAGCGGCAATGCGATTCCTTTTCCATGAGACACCGGGGTTGGCCAGCTGAAGACTGGTCCAGGGCTGATCCACCGAAGGTGCTTCAGCCATATGGACATTGATACCAATACCTATGATGACCCGCACAGAGCCCTCGAGCTCCCCTTGAAGCTCGATGAGAATGCCTGCAAGTTTGCGACCGCCCACCAGGATATCGTTGGGCCACTTCAGCAGACCGCCTTCAAGCCCCTCGCCCTCCAGAGCCCGCTGAAGCGCAACGCCAGCCACAAGGCTCAGGCCGTCAAGCTCCGTAAAACTCCGAGTCACGTTAAGGCCGAGGCTCATGTAAAGATTCTGTCCGACCGGACTCTGCCAGGGGCGGCCTCGTCGGCCTCTCCCCTGCTCCTGGGCATCGGCAATGGACACCAGGATCCCGGTTTCATCGTCCTGCCAGCGCCGGCTGATATCGTTGTTGGTGGAGTCGATGGAGTCATAGACCCGAAGCGAGACGTACTCGCCGGAGGCCTTGTTCAAAGCAGAGAGAATGCCCTCGTCCGAGAGCAGATCCATTGGCTTTCCCAGCTGATAGCCCCTTCCGCGGATAGTGGATACCTGGACTCCCCCTTCCTGGAGCTTCTTCACCTGCTTCCAGATTGCAGTTCGGCTGATGCCGAGAGTGTCAGCCAGAGATTCGCCGGAGTGCACCTGTCCATCAGCAAGCAGGGAAAGAAGCGGTTTTGTGTTCATGACTGGGATCCCGGATAAAAACGACGGATATGAAGCATATGGCACGAAGTGCTGGATTAAACAACAGGAGGGATTAAAACACAAAGTATCGGCGGAACTCACTCCAGCAGGCTGGCGCCTACAGGGTTTCGTGCCATCCCCGGAGTGACCGGCCCAGTGTAGGAGCGGGCCTGCCCGCGAGGAGGGCATTCCTGTGGA